>NZ_KQ960772.1 GCF_001553345.1 Veillonella sp. DNF00869 | reverse complement strand
GCGGTGCTCTACCGCTGAGCTATTTCCGCATGTATGCAATCCTGGTTTTCTTTCTTGCGACTGCTCATTTATAATACCAAAAAATTTGGATAGTTGTCAACATATTTTTAACAAATATTTTTTCTTAAACAGCATATGATAACTTCATCCTATCAACATATAATATTGTTATATTTTCAATATATTAGACAACCTTGATAGAAAAGATACAAAAAAGATTGTAGCACACTATCAGGGATATAGCTTGCTACAATCTTTACTATTTTTTTAAAACATCTCATTTTCAAAACCATATTCGTCGTCCAATATGGCCACCAATTGTTCTCTCAATTCTGGTAACTTTTCTTTATACGTGCTCCAAATAAGTCTATAGTTATTTTGCCCATAATTATGAGACAACTGATTTCGCATGCCTTTAATATTTTTCCAAGGAATTTCAGTATGGCTATCCTTAAAATCTTGAGAAACCTTTCCTAATGTCTCTGCAATTACTTGAATTTTATATAGCTTAACAGACGCATCTAACCTATCTATTAAATCCAATACATCAACTAATATATCTTTGTTCTCCATAGATATCACCATATATATGAATCATATCTCTATATAAATTTTCTTGAAATCGTTTAGTCAATTTATTTCCATCAGTAAGCAAATCTACATCCATTTGCAACACTTCTTTTAAAGTTTCTAAAAGACCGCCCACTTCAAACAAACTAATACTATCATTATCAAAAACTACAAACAAATCTACATCACTAGTTTCTGTAGCCTCACCACGAGCATAAGAGCCAAAAAGATAGGCTGATTTCACGTGATATAGCTCTAGAACCGGAGCAATTAAGTTACGAATCTCATCAAGTGTTTTCATACTACTTCCTCCTTTTCTATATTATACCACATAATTAGTAACTATTACCGTCCATCCTGACGCTTAGATCCCGGTCCATCGACAGCCACGTTTACACTAGCTTCACCGAATGTTTTCATATCATTTAACATGTGCATACCCGCATCAAGAACAGACAACCCCATAGTAGATCCTAAGGCTTCATCCATTTCAAAGCCATAGAACAGATGCGGCTTGATTCCCAAGTATTTCATTTGTGCTGCTTGCACTGGTTCCCCTGTATGAACAGATGGGAACACGTAGTCCATGACTGCTTCGTTGATACATTTTGCAGCTAGTACGGCTGCTCCTGTTTCCGCCGTGTCGAAGACCACTGCCATACGATGGCTAGCCGCCCCCAAGATGAGTCCTGTTAAGACCACCACGTCTGGAGAGCCTACGGTGGCTAATACATGCACGCCGTCTTGGCTCGGCAAATCGTGTTCTGCCAAACTGGCGGTCAACTGTTTTGCTTTTTCTTGAATGCTCAAGGTGCAATTATTTTCTGTCAACAACTCTGCCATCGGATATCCTGTGATTCCTGCTGTAACAGCCAACGCTGAAAGTAAGCTTCTTTCACCGACAGTACCGATAGCTATCGTTTGGTACCCCTTGTGGCTCAATTCATCTGCCAAGGCAAAGCCTACTTCTAAACCTTGTTCTACGATGTTAGGTGTCAACGCCGCATGCATGCGGAAAAATTTAGATCCTTTGGCTAATTTATGTTGACGCACACCTTCGATGTGACTTGTATCTAATTCTAAGCCTGCATCCACTAAGAACACAGGAGCGCCAATTTTCTTCGCTGCTCCGTGGGTAGCAGAATGTCCAGAGGCTAACCGTTCCATAGCTTTCAAGCTTTCCACGCCATGTGTTTGGTTTTGTGGTCCATCTACAGCGATATCAGCTCCTACGATAACAACAGCATGACGAAGATTATTAGGTTTTTCCTCTTTCAGAATCCCTGCCATACGCTCTGTAATCCCCTCTAGACGTGCCAAGGAATACAATGGTTTTGTTAGGTTGTCGATGCGCAAACGGCATTCCTCCATGGACGGTTTGTGCAATGGTTCGATGACAAAATTACGCATGGTGCTCACCTCCTGCAACTTCGCGGAACATGTCCACGGCTAAGTTCAACATTTGCATTTGCATGGATCCGCCTGTGGCCTCACCCAAGCAGAATCCAAGGTCCACATAGGCCTCTAAGCCCAATGTTTTCAGCGCATCTTTATGAGCTTTTTCAGCGGACAAATGAGATGCCATCACGTAATCCATGGTGTGCGGGTTCATAGCATGCGCAATGAGGGCGCAGGCTGTGGTGTTGAATCCATCGATGACCACCAACGCATGGTTTGCCGCCGCTCCTAGGATAACACCTACTAGGCAAGCAAACTCCAAGCCCCCTACGGCAGATAAAACACCCAATCCATCTGTAGGTGGAATATCTGCATATTTTACTAGTGCATCGTAGACGACTTTTTGTTTCACTTTCAACCGTTCGTCCGAAATATTCGTACCTCGTCCCGTTGCTTCGTTCGCTGAAAGTCCGGAGAACTTCGCTGTAATGACTGCACTGGACGTAGTGTTACCAATGCCCATTTCACCCACTAGGAAAGTATTGAATCCTTCTTTCACCTTCTCTTCTACGAAAGCAATGCCCACCTCAACGGCCTCAATAGCTTTATCCATAGGCATAGCTGGTTCTTCTAACATGTTGTTCGTACCATTCGGCATCACCTTGTGATGGTGTAAGCCTGGCACAGCGGACATATCTGCCGCTACCCCTACGTCGATGACTTCAATTTGAGCACCACAATAATTCGCTAGCGCATTGGCTGCGGCCCCTTTTGGAATCAAGTAGTTCATAGTCATGTGCACCGTTACCTCTTGCGGGTAGGCACTGACACCGATTTTTGCCACACCATGGTCACCAGAGGCGATAATCATACAAGGCTTAGGAGCTGCTGGATTTACTTGATTCGTAGCTGCCGCATAATGCTCTACCATCGTCGCTAACTTACCATATGAACCGTATGGAGTCCCCTTACTCCACTGTTCCCCAATTGCTCGTTCAATCTCTTTATTCCGTGGCACAATCCGTGCCAATGTACTTTCATATAAACTCATACGTCCTCCTATGTGAAACCCATCATAAGAATACAAAAAAGCATAGCCCTAGACTATGCCAAGTTGATTCCATTATAAAGTATTTTTCGGTCAGTTTCAATTTTTATATTTTCCGCCTTGTGCATTTAAGAGCCAACATATGTCTCCTAAAAACTGCCCTTCGCGAAAGTTTTTAGGAGACATATGTTGGCTCAAGGGATTGCGCTTGATATGAAGATATAAAAATTGAAACAGACCGGGGGAAAATTGGTGAGGAAAAGATGTTACTTATTTTTATATACCTCACGTCTATGTGCTACTTCTACTATAAAAATAGTAACTTCTTTATCATTAATTTCAGCAAATAGTCGATAATCACCTACTCTATATCTCCATACCCCGGAAAGATTTCCTGTTAGCATTTTTCCATGAACTCTTGGATCTAAAGATCCTACTAAATATTTTATTATCCAATGTTTAATCATCCTTGCTATAGAGGGATCTAACTTCTTTATTTGCTTTTTTGCATGCTCCGAAAATTTAACCCTAAACATCAAATACCAAGTTCCTTCCACACTTCTTCATGATCATATACTGGTTCCTCACGAAGTGCTCGTCTTGCCGCTAAAATACGTTCCTCATTAATTTGTAATTCGTCCTCAATCGTGTCTAGCACCAAATTACGAATAAAGGAAGATACATTCAAATTATTAGCAGCAACATACGCTTGAATCATTTGGCTTTCATCTTCAGATAACCGCAAAGAAATAGTAGTCGCCATAGATGTCACTCCTTTTGTAATACACGTAATACATTACTTACAGTATATCACATATAAGCTACCCGTCAAGAAAACCACACTCTTCCCTCCCCTAGGTCGCCCCCGCTCAGAGCGCTTTAAATTCCTCCTCGATAAACGCAAAGGAGCCCCCATGTGTTCTGTCAAAAACTTTCGCGTAGGGCAGTTTTTATGTGACATATGCTGGCTTTAACAACCACAGGAATTTAAACCGATATGAGCGAACGACCTCTCCATTTGTTTGACTGCCACCGCCACACAAATATAATCGCTCGTATAATCTCATCGATAGCCATGGCGATCCACACGCCTACGAGTCCCCAGCCAAGAACGATGCCGAAGTAGTAGGACAAGGTCACCGCAAAGGCCCACATGCCAAAGACTCCGACGAACATCGGAATCCGAATGTCTCCTGCTGCTTGCAAGCATTGAACCAGCACAATGTTGGCGCCACGTCCAATTTCCAAGAAGATTTCAACAAACAAGACCGCTTTCGCCAAATCGATAATCTCCTGATTATCCGTCACAAGGCGCATCACAGGTTCACAAGCGAAGTAAAAGAATGTGCTCAATCCGACGCCAATGGAAACACCTGCTGCCGTTGTGAGCCACACACGGCGGGATACTTCTTCTTCTCGTTTAGCTCCCATTAGGAATCCCACCACAATTTGTGCCGCATTGGCCAAGGCCACCGTATACATATAACAGAAGGTAGCGATGATGTACACATACACTTTTGTAGTGATTACCACAAGCCCCATAAGGTTCACCATTTTCATGATGACTGTCTGGGACAGTTGGTACGACAAAGTTTCCCCACCTGATGGTACGGAGATAAACAGCAATTGTCGTAATGTAGCCCACCGGAATGGGCGCAAATAATCTACTTTCAGACGGGCTGTCAACAGCGATTGATGGCACCAGATGATAAGACCTAGTCCCAATGCTTTGCTAATCACACTTGATACGGATGTACCTAAGACACCCATGCTTGGGATGGACCCCCAACCGTAGATGAGTACGTAGTTCAGAATAATATGGACCACGTTCATGACAAGGGCAATCCACATGGTGATACGAGGCATGGAGTGTCCCCGAAACATTGCTACATAGGTCATGTAGATACCCGTAATAGGAATGCTGGCAGCGGTGATATTTAAATAGAGTGCGGTTTCTTCCATAATCTCCGACGGTACCCCAAGCCATTCACAGAGAGTTTGATGAAAGATAATGACCACAGCCCCAGCGATGACACTGAACACCGTATGAAAGGCAACGCTAATCGTATATACTTCATCAATTTTATCGGGACGCTTAGCTCCCAAATATTGTGCAATTAAAATAGTGGTAGCTGTACTCATGACAATGAGCAAAAACAAGATAATGTTGATAATCTGGTTCGCATTGGCTACAGCAGCCACCGCCGTTTCTGCATACTGGCTGAGCATGAATTGGTCCACATTGCCCAATAACATGAGTAAAAATAATTCTATAAAGATAGGGACACTGAGTGCCCCTACAGATAACGATATGTTTTTTGTTACTTTCATTCTACTTCAACCTTCTCTAAGGCACCGTTCTCCACTAAAGATTCCCAGCTCGCTACCAGGCGATAGCGCGCCTCCACTTCCGCTTCTTTCCAATGTTCACCCACAGGGAACCATTCACTAGGTACCTTGCCACATTTCGTAAAATTCAAGGTATACCCCATGGAGCGCACTTCTTTAGACGCCCACCATGCACCTATACGGTCACGACTGTCTAAATAGACTGTATCTAAACCCGTTTCGGATACCCAAGATACAATCTCAGGCCAATACTCCTCAGGGATTACACTCGCTACCAATGTGTCTTGCAACGCTTGATTCGCCACTTCCGAGGGATTGTCTACTCCTACACCTGGCGTATTTTGTACTTCTTCTAGCACTTGATCCACAATGTTTTGCGCTGCGTCTGTCATACTATCGCTCCTTTCTATGTTTGCCTTTTATATCTATCTCTATCATGTTTCCTGTTTGTAACATATTTTTGAAAGCTCTCACATGCACATGCATATGCTATGCCGATTTCTTTCAATCATCTATTCCTATTATATCACAGGCTCTGCCTATCTCCTATGTTGAAAGCTTTCCCTCGTATTGTAATACATGCCTTATACTAGTTCACTCCTAAGCAAAGGCATAAATAATATCGTTGTACTTTCAAGCATAATTTTTCGCATCTATGGTCAAACCTAGTAAGCCGTCACGAATTGCTTTACCGTGAAACAAATACTGTCCTAGTTCATCCAAAATTACTTCTTATCTATGGTCAAACTCGGCAAGCGATCTCGTATCTCTTTCGCTCGTTCTAAGTACTGCCCTAAACTATCTCCATTGTCATCAGCATGGAGCAACTGTTTTACAGTCGCTAATTCTTGTTCTACTTGTTCAATAGCTTTCAACACATTCATACGATTTCCGTAGATAATTTCTTGCCACATACTTGGCAGACCACTGGCGGTACGGGTGCTGTCTCGTAAGCCTCCCGCCGACAAGCTCATCCGTTTATCTCCCAGTTCATCATTGCCAACGGCGGTAATCATGACGGACGCCAACATATGAGGCATGTGACTCACCATGGCCAAGCACCCATCGTGGCGTTTCATATCCACGTATTCGATGCGAGACCCCACGGCACGTCCCATATCGGCTAGCTCCTGTGCCACTGCGGCATCGTAGGCTGGCTGCATTTCATCTTCTAGGACAATCCACCCCATTTTCTGAAAGAGGTCTTTATGGGCTTCTCCATAGCCCCCTTTTTCAGACCCTGCCATAGGATGCACCGACACGAAGTGAACGCCCTCAGGGATGTGAGCATACACGGCATGAGCAAAGTCATCTTTCGCACTGGACACATCGGTCACCACCTGCCCTGGTCGGAGCAGTGAGGCTACTTTCACAAAGAGCTCGCTATTCGTTTGTGGCGGCAAGGCAAACACGACGATGTCTGCGCTGGTGATAACTGGTTCCACCGCTGTGAAAGCCTGTGACACACAACCATCAGCCAAGGCGAGGTCGCAAATTTCCTGACGCCGCGCGTAACCGATGACATCATATGTCGTATAGGCTCGTAATGCTTTTGCTAGAGAGGCCCCTAGCAATCCTAATCCAATAATACCAACCGTTCGTGCCATCTATTCCTCCTACACGTAACCTCGAGAAACGTATCTATCTACCCTATACAGGCTTTAAGATGCCCCCACTTACTAATAAGGTACAGCTACTTTTACAAGTATCTGTACCCTTCATTCTGTATTTATTAGTTCTACCACGAATTATAGATTCGGTCAACTTTTATTTGTAGCTCGACGCTTATCCCAAGCCAAAATAAAAATTGTAATGATGATTAACGTCATACCGATCACATCCCATTGGGAAAACTGATTACCCAACAGCAACCACGCCAATACTGCTGCCGAAATGGGCTCGATGGAGGAAAGTATGGATCCCGTAATCGCACCTACACGGCGTACGCCTTCTAAATAGGCGTTAAAGGATACTACGGTACCGAAAATAATGATACTCCAGAAACCTCCGTGAGCCCACAAGTCCCATACAATTCCTTCGGAACTCGGTTGTGTAGCTATCCACGCAAAGGCCCCTCCGATAAGCATGCCAAAGCCCACGATGGGTGCCGTACCATACTTTTTCAATAGTGGCACTGGTTGTAGCGTATAAATACCAACTGCTACAGCAGATAACATCCCCCAGGTCAGAAGTGTATCATCTAACGCTGATATATCCCACACACCTTGTAAAGCAATAATCGCGGTCCCCACCGTAGCTAGTACTACACTGACTACTTCTGCCACCCTTGGTAACGTTAAGCGTGTAATAGATATGTATAAAATAATCAATGCAGGACCTACATATTGTAAGACCGTCGCAATCCCTGCCCCTGCATAGGCAATCGCTTTAAAATAGGTGTATTGGCACATCCACATACCAAGGACCCCAAATATAACCAACCGCAATGTATCTTTCCAGTCAGAAAAAACCTTAAAAATAGAAGCTCTTCCTTGGTAAAAGGCCGCTACTACCGTAATCACACCAGCAATGACAAGGCGCATAGCTACTACCCATTCTGCCGACATCATCCGCTGTTGTTGCACAAATTGTGAGCACATTCCAGAAAAGCCCCATAGAACGGCGCCTAATGCAATAAGCAACATGCCTTTCATGACATATGCGTTCATAGTCCCTCCTTTTACTACCCTTACAAATTATTACCGATCTACGGAATATCTAATTATCATCATTGCTACACCCTATTAACGCCTAATCTTACTCGGCTAATAGACTTTTATGAATCTTTACCACGACCTTGCGAATTTCTTGTACCTCATTCGGTGCAATCAAGGTGCGATGCAATTCTCCAGGATAAAAAATACAATAATCCCCTGGGCGTACATCAATTTTTACCGTGCCACTTTCTGTAGGATCGTAAAAGTAACAATCCTTGTCATCATACGCCTCAACCACGTCCGGAAAAGTTTGACGAATGAGAATTTCCATTTCTTCTTTCCCAGCCACTAGAAATTGCACATCCATGTAATCCTTGTGCCCTTCAATCTTCGTCTCCTCATAGACCCTTGTGTTCACAATATCCACATTGGCATACATCAAGTCACCCTCAATCGGGTAGCGACCACCTGCAAACCTCGTAAAATCATTCGCTTTCAAAAACTCAAGAGCCCTCTCTACCGCTTTAGGATATCGAAACTGTGTATAATCTATAGCAATATTTTGATATATCATGACTTACTCCTTTATCTCCGTATATAAAAGGCACCCCACAGCGCCCTATGAATCGTATCTATCTCTATCTACTATACTAGCAACACCATATAAGGTCAAACACAAATTCTGAGAATCCTAGTAATACAAAGCCACCCTACAGCATTCCATTATTCCCTAAATTATGCCACACAAGAAACTCTACTTTTATTCTCTCACAAACTATGCTATACTAAAAACAACAAAGGAAGAGCCACCAACGTGCAGCTAGCGTTAGGCTCATCTCAAGAACTATAGAAGCAGAAATTGCCTAACGTGTTAAGGTATGATAGACCTTATACGTTAGGCTTTTTCATTGTCTATTTTACTAGATCAATGAGTTGAATTATTGAGAAACGCCGTTACGAGTAGTAGCCTTGTGGCGTCCCTTTACTAACTAAATTACACATACGCAAGAAGAGCACGGCATGTTCCGGAGCAAACCTAACCACTGTATCAGTTTGCGGAGGAATGTGTCGTGCTCTTCCCTTTGCCCTATTCAGTTAAGAACGCCATAGGCTGCATAACCTAACAAGAGACGATACATTATGAAATACCGTTTGTGAGGGGTATACCGTGCTCTTCCCTTTTGCATTAAGTTAAGAACGCCACAGGCTACATAGCATCACAAGTTACGACTCTTCGTGACCCGCAAATCCCGCAATGATTGTTTCTGCTTGTTTATGTGGCACTTCTTCGTATCCATTGAACTCCATATTAAACACACCTTGTCCTTGCGTCATGGAGCGCAATACTGTTACATAATCTAGCATTTCCACCAATGGAACTTGGGCTTTCACCACAGTGATTCCTTCACGCACACCTTGGTCCATACCGAGTACGCGACCACGGCGGCTATTCAAATCACCCATGATATCGCCCATAAATTCTTCTGGTCCGATGACATTCACATTGTAGACTGGTTCTAACAAAATTGGTTTCGCATCAGGCACACCTTTTTTCAAAGCTTGAGCTGCTGCCATTTTGAATGCCAACTCCGAGGAGTCCACTGTATGATAGGAACCGTCTAATAATGTCACTTGGATACCGATCATCGGATATCCTGCCAAAAGACCTTTTTCCAACGTTTCACGAACACCTTTTTCTACAGCTGGAATGTATTGACGTGGCACAGCACCGCCAAAGATTTTGTCGATAAACTCGAACTCACCTTCATATAATGGCGCAATACCAAGCTTCACATGGCCATATTGACCATGACCACCACTTTGTTTTTTATGTTTACCTTCTACTTCCACTGTGCCACGAATGGTTTCACGATATGGAATATACGGTGTTTCTAATTTAGCACGTACTCCATATTTGCGTTCCATTTTTTGTAAAATATGTTCTAAATGAACATCGCCCATACAACGCACTTGCATTTGACGACCTTCCACATCTTTCACCACTTCACAAGTTGGATCTTCTTCAGAAATACGTCCCAGAGCGTTCGCTAATTTTTCCTCTTCCCCTTTTTTCTCAGGTACCATAGCTATGCGGTATAAAGGTTGTGGGAAACGGATTGGTGCATATTTCACTTTAAATTCAGCTGTACCAAAGGTATCCCCTGTTTTCGTTTCTGCTAATTTAGGAATCACCACGATATCGCCGGCTTTCGCTACTTCCACTGGCACTTGTTGTTTACCAATTAAGGTCATCATTTTGCCCCATTTTTCTTCTACATCACGGGTCACATTATAGAGTTTATCTCCTACTTTCAATTCCCCAGAGAACACGCGGATAAAACTTTGTTTTCCCGCAAATGGGTCAAGAATTGTTTTAAATACGAAGCCAGTAAATGGTTTATCTGCCACCACGATATGTTCCTCTTGGGAATCCACACCGATAGCAGTCATCACTTTTTTCGTTGCATCTGGCATATAACGAATCATACGATCTAAGACTTGGTCCATACCTATACGGCTCAAAGCAGTACCACACATGACAGGGCATACACGGCCCGTCAACATACCTTCCCGCAAACCTTGACGAATTTCTTCTAAGGTCAATTCTTGTCCATCTAAATATTTTTCTAATAATGTATCATTACCCTCTGCAGCCGCTTCCACAGTCATTTCACGAATTTCTTCTACTTTATCGGATAGCTCAGCTGGCACTTCCACTTCTGTCATATTACCGTTTTCATAGACATAGGCAGTTCGTTTTGCTACGTCTACGACACCTTTGAAAGTAGGCCCTTCACCGATTGGAATTTGCAATGGCATAATCGCTTTACCAAATAATTCCCGCATTTTTTCCAAAGTCCCAAAGAAGTCTGCTTTTTCAACGTCCATTTTATTGATGAAAGCCATACGAGGCATTTGCAATTCTACGCCATACTCCCAAGCACGAATGGTATCGATTTCTACGCCTGTACCAGCAGATAATACCATCAGCATACCGTCTGCTGCGCGCAAAGCAGACCGCACTTCCCCATGAAACTCAGAATAACCTGGAGTATCGATGAAGTTAATTTTATGACCTTTCCATTCACAAGGCGCCATGCCTAATTGGATAGTGACATTCCGTTTGATTTCTTCTGGCTCAAAGTCCATAATATGTTTATTATCTTGACCTTTACCAACAAAGTCTACAGCACCACAAGACAATAATAATGCCTCTACTAATGCTGTTTTACCCGCCCCGTCATGGGAGACCACCGCCACGTTTCTGATCAAATCACTAGTATATTCTTTCATGAACATCGTCCTCCTTTACAGCCGAAAACAGTCTATTGTTTAAGTAATTCTACATACTTTTATAAACTCCTTTGAATATACTGGATTTTATATATGCAAATTACGCATAGTATAGAGTCATGTATAAAAAAACTAGTATCACTTATAGTTACCTATATATCCGTTACTTCTCTACTAAACTAAAATTTTACTAGGTTAATTCTATAGTTTATGGTATTCTATTAGATATATCATTTCAGAACATACATGGGAAGGGAGTTATATAGTATGAAAGATAATGAATCAAAGACGTCATTGCATCGTGGACTGAAAAGTCGACACATGCAAATGATCGCCTTAGGCGCCTCTGTGGGGACCGGCCTCTTCTACGGATCTGCCCCAACAATCCAATTAGTAGGACCAGGTGTTATTTTCTCCTATTTATTAACTGGTATCTTTATTTTCTTTTTAATGCGTATGCTAGGAGAAATGTCAGTTCGTGAACCTGTGTCTGGCTCTTTTACTTATTTTGCAAGTAAATATTGGTCTTCCTTTGCTGGCTATTTATCTGGTTGGAATTACTGGATTGTGTACATGCTTGCCAGTATGGCGGAACTTGCTGCTATTTCAGTATACTTAGATTTCTGGTTACCTGGTATTCCCCATTGGATGACTACACTAGCTTGTATTACATTAGTGACGGCGATTAATCTCATCAATGTACGTGCCTATGGAGAAGTGGAATTTTTTGCATCACTCATTAAAGTGGTTGCCATCATTGCTATGATTGGTTTCGGCATCTTCCTCATCTTCTTCGGAGATATGGGTACATTTCCGCAAAACTTCTCTAATCTTTGGGTTCACGGCGGATTGTTTCCAAATGGTGCGTATGGTTTCATCGCCTCTATCGCTGTGGTGATGTTCTCCTTTGGTGGGGTGGAACTCATTGGTATCACTGCTGGGGAAGCTGAAAATCCTGAAAAAACGTTACCAAAAGCGATTAACGAGTTGTTAGCTCGTATCCTGATTTTCTATGTAGGTACGATGACTATCATCATGGCACTATCTCCATGGAACGAATTAGGTACTCATGCGAGTCCATTTGTCCAAATCTTTACGAACATTGGCATTCCCGCAGCCGCACATATCTTGAACTTCGTTGTTGTAGTAGCCGCATTATCTGTGTACAATAGCTTGCTATACAGTAATTCTCGTATTTTGCACAGCATGGCATTATCTGGTGATGCACCTAAAATCTTCAAGAATTTAACAGCTACAGGAGTGCCATTGATCGCTACCTTGTTCTGTGCAGCCTTAGCCTTGATCGTTGTATTCTTAACATACATCTTCCCAAGTGCTAGTGATGTGTTCCTACAATTATTGGCTATCATCGTAGCTGGTCTCATCATTGCATGGTTCATCATTCCAGTGACGCACCTTAAATTCCGCAAACGCTTTGCTCGCGAAGGTCGCCTTGATGAATTGAAATTCAAATCCATCTTGTATCCATTTACAAATTACTTCTGCTTTGCCTTCATCGCTATGGCAGTAGGCGTTATGTTAACAATGGATTCTATGCGCACATCCATCTACATCATCCCAGTGTGGATTGGTGCTCTGTACATTGCGTACCGACTTAAGAAAAAATAATATGTAACGCAAAAAGGATAGCTGAGATTGACTCGGCTATCCTTTTTTTATGTCACTACTGTATGAATTTGTACACTTTAGCATGACTTGAGTCTATCTACATTTAATTTAAAATGCAATACTTTTCCACCTTAGTAATAAGACAAACTTTCAATGGAAATTTTCGTGCTTTTTGCAAATGAATTTTTCTTCAATGGAAAACATCGCTATGTTTGCAAATGAAAGTACTCCCTTTGTATTGGATAGTACTATATTTAGAATTTCCTACAAGAAGCGGTTTCGCTAAGTATGACAGATATGATAGTATACTAGTGATAACTAACGTCGTCATTAGTAACGGTGAACACGACTTCGAACTACAGATACGTTAGTATACATGATAATATAACCGCTTATGATTACGATTACATTATGTGTATATTATATTACACTATATGTATATTATATTTACGAGGTACCACTATGGCATGGCTAGAAATCACACTGACCACGACACATGAAGCGTCTGAACTTATAACAGATACATTGCTCGCACTAGGTGCAGAAGGGGGCTATACGGAAGATCCCTATGAATTTGATCAACTCACAGATGATGGATTTGGTATTATCAAACCAGACCGAGAGGAGCTCTACGATTCCTCTGATGTGACTGTGAAAGCTTATATCGATCCCGGCCTATATGCTGTCGATGACTTAGAAGCTCTCATCAACAGTGAGATTCAGCAGTTACAAAGTACTTTCACCATGGATTTCGGCCCCCTCAATCTATCTATTACTATGGCTGATGAGTCTGGTTGGGATGATTGGAAAACACAATATCCTCCGATTTCAATGACGGAACATTTGACGATTATTCCCGATTGGGCGGAGTATAGTCCTCGCGATGATGAACGTGTGATCCGCATCGAACCAGGCATTGCCTTTGGTACTGGCGACCATCCTACTACACGATTGGCGATCCAAACGATGTCTCAGCATTTAACCCCTAAAAGTACGGTTTTCGACGTGGGCACAGGGTCTGGCATTATCGCCTTATCCGCAGGAGCCCTTGGCGCTCAGTCTGTGACAGCCTTTGACCTAGATGAAACAGCCACAGCCAACGCTCGTAACCATGTGGCAATGAATCAATTGGAATCCGTTGTGACTGTACGAACAAATAATTTATTAGAAGGCGTGGCGGAAACAGCCTCTCTCATCGTGGCTAACATTATTACCCCTATCTTGTTACGTTTATTAGACGATGCCTACCGTTGTCTAGAACCTAAGGGCGTATTCATTATGAGTGGCATTCAAGAGGGAGAAGAACAAACACTTATCGATGCAGCCTCAGAGGCTGGATTTATCAATTTATCTACTACTACAGAAAACAACTGGGTGTGCATTACCTGCCATAAATAGTGGAGAGTGCTATGGTCATCCCTACAACATAATAGCGATAGCTTTTTATATCACACATAGAAACTAAATATGGAACAAAAAAGCACGATTCTAAAATTTTCACACACAAAAACCGCGATTTCGCGCACGATTTTAGTTTTCGTGTTTTTTGTGTTTTTTATATCATTGGTAAGAATTAGGTTAGTAACTACAGCTATAACAATATACGGCTATTGTACTTCTATTACGATTTGCTCACCTGTTCGCATCTGATAGCACACTAAACGATAGGCCCTAAGGGCAAACGTCTTGCCTATGTCTTCTATCTGTCCTTTCGATGTATTTGTTACCTCTTGTTGTAAGCCTTTGTAACATTGTGCCTCATCTATCCCCCATGCACTCTGTCTGGGTTCCAACACTCCCTCATCAGCATACAACGGGTCATGTACCAAAGGATGTCCTATATGTGCCATGGTCACTCGAATTTGGTGAGTCTTGCCCGTCCACAAGCGAATGCGCAGGTCTGTTGTATCTTGTGCCGCATCATAGTGTAGCACTTCATATTCCGTTTTTGTCATCACACCCTCTGGGTGTACCTCTTGATGGATGCCATCTGCACTTTTGCGGATAGGTAATTCTAGTACCTCATGCTGTTGTGCCAATCGCCCTTTCAACGTCGCTCGGTACCACTTTTCCAAACGATTATCATCCATCTGCTGTTGGTAAAAGTGTTGTGCTAATCCATGCTTGGCTACTACCACCAATCCAGACGTATCTCGATCTAAACGATTTAAAAACCGTACCTTTCCGCAGATGTTATGTACTTTAAAATAGTGAGCTACCCCATTTGCTAAGGAGACTTGTCCTTTTGAATTCATCGTGATTCCCGATGGTTTATCTACAATAAGAATATCTTCATCTTCATAGGCTATCGTTAAGGGCATTTCTATTGGGTCGTGGTCGATGCGTTCTTTTAAGGGGATAATTTCTAATACCATCCCCTTTGAAAGTTCAGATTTAGCTGTACAAATCTGTCCATCTAATCGAACAGCCTTGGCCCCGAAGAGTTCTTTCATCGTTTTCCGAGGAAATTGATGAATATCTAGCCATTCCCCTAACGTCGGTGCTATCGTATTTTCAATTGTATATGTTAACGTTCGTTTGTCTTTCATACAGTTTCCATTTCATCTTCGTTATTGGTGTCTAAGCCATCTTCCAATACGTACCTTTTGACTCCTATTGGGTCTATCCATACTTTGGTCAAAATATAACAAAAAACTTTTTCACGGTTTCCCACTTTATACTACCTTTTCCTCTGCTATTCTACCTATATTTTATCATATTTAACCTTATAAAACGTCTCTACGTAACAGATCTATTACATTTTCATGCCATCATTTTTATACATTCTTATGATAGCACTTATAGACGATTGCATTTACCTTTTTTACAAAATATGCTATCCTATATACAAAGAAGAGCAAAACGTGTGGCGCGTTAGGCTCATCAAAATTTGACTTTTGTGCCTAACGTGATGAGATACTTCTCTTTACATTAGGCACGGTTTCTTTTATAGGAACACTACTTACGTCGTAGCATTACATATAAGGTGATAATCGCTACTATGAGCATTAAGAAATTAATCCCTAGGGAAAGTATTTCAAATACTGACATAGCATCACCCCCTTTCGGAGATGAACCTAAACCACGTTTTACTCTTCATTAATAGTGTAACATATGTTCTTTGTAATATGTAATATATTTGATTAAGCAAATGTAAAAGCTGTAACGCAATGGTATATTGTGTTACAGCTTTTTATTATAACGATGCTAGCATCAATAGAATACTATCCTTCACCATCTTCCGAAATGCTTTTTCTGCCTCTTTATCTGGCTACACAAATCCGCTCATAGCTATCCCTCCTAGATTTTTTCTCTAATTATATTACCTAAAGTATACACCAACTCCCCAACTTATGACCATACATAACCTTGTAATACTCTCATAGAAACAGTACCATAATATAGTTACACCTTATCGCATTCATACCAATATCCTACACGCAGAAAATCACAACTTAGTCCAAAACAACCTCCCACTGAGGAACGCCGTTACGAGTAGTAGCCTTATGGCGTTCCTTTTTACCTAAATCATACAAGCACAAGAAGAGCACGGTGTGCCCCGAACAAACATCATGAAATGCCGTTTGAGAGGAGTATACTGTGCTCATCCCTTTTGCCATTAAGTTAAGAACGCCACAGGCTACATAGCATCATAAGTGACGACACAAATGACGACATAAAAAAAGAACCATCCGAATGGATGGTTCTTACTATGGTGGACGATGACAGGATCGAACTGCCGACATCCTGCTTGTAAGGCAGGCGCTCTCCCAGCTGAGCTAATCGTCCATATGGTGACCCGTGGGGGAATCGAACCCCCGATACCGCCGTGAAAGGGCGGTGTCTTAACCGCTTGACCAACGGGCCTTGTATGGCTCCTCGAGTAGGACTCGAACCTACGACCGATCGGTTAACAGCCGATTGCTCTACCTGCTGAGCTATCGAGGAATAATACAAGAGTTATTATATAGCACTTTCATATAAAATGCAAGCATTTTTTATATACCTTAAATTTTCACTTCGTGTAAATCAATTATATTTGCTAAAAACTCGGAATTATCTATCTTGCTAGATTGCATAGCATCTTCGATGGCTTCGCACATTAACTCCGTAGCCAAAGTGCCTACCACGTTCACATCGCCTACTATAGGCTTAGTTATCCCACACAGATTTTCAGACTCTGCATTCACAGAAAAGGCGTAAATTGTATCTCCATCGGACAGGGTCCCCACCGGTCGAATAGACCGCGCATAGCCATTGGTAGCCATCATGGCAATCTTGGTTAGTTCACCTTTATGAAAGGCTGCATTCGTCACGATAGCACCGATGGTAGTATTTCCTTTTTCCATACCTAGGCCCGCTTCACACGGGGAGTTACCATCCTGTAAAGTTTCGTTCCTCATCTTAGATTTCACAAATTTACCTAATAGAGGTTTACTTTCACTACGTCCCTCATATTGGTCAAACATCAACTGACAAGCATCCAATATGTTCTGGCGCCCTTCGTCCATGACGCCCCTTAAGGCATGTCCATGACGATCATACACATTGCCGAAGGCATTCACCACCACGACGGCGCCCACTACGAGGTTCCCTAGTTTCGCCGCCGCATAACCAATGCCACCCTTCATAGCCCGTTCCATGCCACATACCTTACCTACGGTAGCTCCTGTACCAGCCCCCACATTGCCAGACATAGGTTCTGTGCTTGTGAAAGTCCTTTCACAAGCATCACGGGCCATCTCTACCGTAGGGCGTGATTTTGGATTGCCATAGGATAAATCGTAAATATCACTTTGGCAAACAATTGGAACCACCCCATAAGCTGTGGGAAATCCAATATTCCGTGCTTCTAAAGATTGCATCACCCCATCGCTGGCACATAGCCCAAAGGCGGATCCTCCGCCTAGGACCAAGGCATTCACTGGAGTTGGCGCTGTCGTCGGATCGAGGACTCCACTTTCACGAGCCGCAGGACCTCCACCACTGATATGCAGTCCCCCTTGGGCACCCTGAGGAAAGCGCAATACGGTCAAACCCGTTTTACCTACAGCATCTGTAGCATTTCCTACCTTTACAAAATCTATTTCATTCCATGTTATGCGTTCCATCGTCATTTACTGCTCCTTTCTTCTCGTTTTTTTGCACTGAGTATCCTAAATGTGTACAAACTGTCTACTTTGAATTGTAATTTCATTAGATTTGCTTGTTAGACTGCTTTTCAATTTACCTACATTAGATATCAATCCCATGGAATTTAAACCTTTCTACTAACAGGCATCACCTGTATATCTACCACCAGTATTTCATAGGCACCAAAATCTGACTCAGGTTTCTAACATACGCCATACCATTCCAATGTATATCCTAAACATACCCCCATCATAGCACAAACAGGTACCTCTTTCCACTAGAGATACCTGTTGATGATTAGTTATGGGCTTCTACTTTCAAAATCGCTTCAGTCAATAATTCTTCTGTCACTACATAAGGGCTGATGACCACGTCACGAACGGAGGCTGCTTTTTTCACGATCATTGGGATATGTTCTTTTGTTAATCCCATATCTGAAAGTTTCGTAGGCCACCCAATTTGACGATACACTGGCAACCAGCGACTTAACTCGTCATCTTGCTTGTCTGCTGCAAACAACACCAATAAGCCATAGGCAACCATTTCGCCGTGAAGGTGGTGTTCTTCCGTATGAGGATCTTCGGCGCAGCCATAGCACACAGCATGAGCAATGGTACTATTGAAATCTCCTGGCATGCAACCAGATACAATACCTGTGGTCAGTACAACGGCCATCACCAATTCATCAAAAAGGCGGTTACGTTCTCCCTTTTCATTAGCCGTAAGGGCTTCACGACCATGAGCGAAAATTGGTTCCGCACACATCTTAGACAAGGATAAGCCTACTTGTACATTATAGGACAAATCACGACCACGTGTAGCCATATGCGTTTCATAATGCTTCGCTATGGTATCACCCATACCTGCCCAGAAATATTGACTTGGGGCTTTCACCAAAATGTCTGCATCAATGAATGTATGCACTGCAGGACGTTTTAGGAAGGCTACGCTATCAAAGGTATGGTCCAAAGTATAAATGGCAATCGCCTCGGATGTAGCCGCACAAGTGGCGGCAATGGTAGGTACTGTGATGACAGGAATATCCCCTAATGCGATACTCGTCAATTTTGTGGTATCTAGGGCCTTACCGCCGCCCACACCGATAAGGAAATCCGCCGTCTGCAAAGATTCCTTTTTCGCTAATTCATTCGTTACTGCATAGGCGCATTCACCGCCAAAATGTACCACCTCTAGTACTTCAACCCCAGCTGTTTCTAGGGCTGGTTGCAAGAAAGGTAATGCCACAGATAACGATGTATCTCCACCGATAATGACAGTTTTCTTGCCTAACTGTTTCGTATACTCTCCTATGGTGTCAAAAATTTCGTGTCCCCCAAAGCTATAGCTTGGTAATGTATGTACAGGTCTCATCCAATCATCCTTTCTATGAGTCCACTTAGGGCGTACCATTGTTTGTTAAAACGTAATACAAAGTATTATAGGACGATTGAAAGGAAATTGCAATCACTATATTATATCTATATCCTGAGAATATGAACCATCTTATAATAATTTACTTTAACTCAACCTTTCATTAAGAGTTCAATATCCTTACAAATTTTTCAGAAAATTTATTATTTTTTTAGCTTCTTCTTCTAATATCTGATTTGTAATATCAATTGCCGGTTGAAAAATACTTAAATTTCCTTCAAAATGATTAAATTCATTAAGCAATGTTTTCTTAGTGGTAAGGAAAACTCTTTTCTTCATGGCATCCTTATCAGAGCTGTCAGGAAATGCTTTAGAAATTATTTGCCCTAATTGCTTAGCTCCATTTCGTCCCTCTGTATTTATCTTATATTTCGAAACCAAAACTTTTTCTATCAATAACCTCAAATATAAATATATAAAAGAGTGTCTTAATGTACGATTTAATAATGGGTATTTTTCATTATCTACTATTTCACATTCCTCAATCGATTGATTCAAAATTGAATCAACCGATACTTCATATTGTTTATGAATACCATCATGCTTTCCAAATAATATTTGATAACATGATCCAATATCTACAAGTTCATCTTTAAATCCATGCATAACTTGCGTCAGATTCTCTTTAACATCTTCATTATTAATAATCGTTGCATATCCACGCATAAACGGAATTAAAGAAATTAAAAATAACTCTTTATTTTTTACATATTTATAAATTTTAGTTCTAAATGCTTTTAACAATGTATCTAAACTTATGAGCATATCCCGTTCATCAGGTTTCAATGGTATAAAACCATTTTCCTCATTTTCAGTATTATTAAATAGAAAAAGATTAAAGCATTTTTTTAGTTGTCCATCTAGCAATCTCAATAAGTCGACATTATGGGTTAAGATAACCCTTTTCTTTTTATCTAAAATTTTAATAATTGCATATACAATTTTATTTTTATAAATAGAGTCAAAACTAGAGATAGGATCATCTAAAATTACAATAGGTTTATCAGAATTCTTCGCTTTTAAAAACTCTAACGTCAGTGACAAAAAGTTTTGTTCACCTGAGCTTAAAGGCAGTTCTTCCCTATCTATTCCTAAAAACTCTTTATCCTCTATAAAAATCTGAATATTCTTCTTATCATCTCTACCAATTCGAATCTTTTTAAACATGCTATTATTAATAATTTCTTCAATATACAAGAAATCTTCATCATTAATTTCTGGCTTTTCATTTATCAATTTTTTATACTCTTCATTTTTATCCCTAATATCTGAATGATTCAATATTTCTAGCAGTTCATTTATCACTTTCTTTACGAATATATCCCTATAGTCTTGAATATCATCTTTTAGGTTACAAATTCCCTCTAATTCGCCCGTTTCAATAGCTGCTATCAAAACATTTTTTATATTAAAAGGATCTTCAACTGTACTACTAGAGGATAATTTTTCCAAAATATCTTTTATTTTAGGTTCTAGTGTCTCTAAAATGTTATTTTTATTTTTTGTTTTTTTAGCTAATAGATTTTCTCTACCTATATTTATTGAATCACAAACTATACACTCTTCCGTATCACAAAAATGTGATAGTATCCTAATTGCTTCTGTATTCTTTTCTACCTCACGAATTCGAGTATTTTGGGTTACCAATGTTGTATCTATACTTTCAATCTCAAGAATCAATGATTTCGAAGTAGATAAATCATTCATAAAATACTCTAATTTAGCTTCATCATATTCTGAAATCACATATGGTTTATATTTGCTCCAGCCAACAATATAATCATCTATCTTTGTTTTCTTACCTTTAGATTTATTATTAGCTAAGTCCTGTATATTCTTTTGGAAATTATCCTTTTCCGAAAAATACGTTATTAATTTACTACTGCCTGAAGTAATTTTAAATTTATCTTTTAGAATTTTATTACTCTGTGTACAAATGGTTTCATACTCATTAGTAATATACTCATATAATTCATGCTCTCTTTTAATATCATCACCTAGTAAAAAATCTGAAGTCTCACCTTTTATAATATTTCTATTATTTTGATCATTAATTATAATAAATTGTGAGTCGTCATTATACTCTTTGCCATTATATGAATATTGAATAGCAGTTTTTTCACCATTTGCCAAAGCTTTTACCAAACTAGTTTTACCAGTTCCATTAGGACCGTAAACAACAGCAATTTCACTATCGGAAAATTCTATTTCGTTGTTTTTTATAAAATTATCATAGTCTTTCGCAAAAATATTTTCATTTTTTATCTTTTTAAAGATAAGCTTATTCATTTTCTCTCCTTTATTTCTCTAAAATTTTATAAACACTAGCTGACTCCTTGCGCTTTTATTTTCTTTATTGTCATATTATTTGCTATACACCAATAATATTATCTATGCCCTATTTCCACTTACAATCTATTGAAACTATCGATGTCGGCACACCAATGATTTGCACATCAAATTTCAAGCTAGACTCAACCTTACTCGATGCATTATGAATTCTAAATGTAAATTGCCACCCTCTATCTAAATATAACTCTAAAGTGTTTTTACTATCAGGTTTAAATTCTAAACTCACAATCCGTGTAGGTAATGATGCGACAGGTAATTTTATACTTCTTTTACGTTTTTTGCCTTCTTGATTTAAAGTGCCTCTTAAATTATAACTCTGAACCTGAGTTGTTCTTTTACTATCTATACTAATAACCTTATAAAAGTCAAACTCTCCAAGAAGATACTCTACTAACATTTTTGCAATATTTGCAAATTCGTTCTGCCTATCTAGTTCTTCTTTAAATGCTAATAACAAAGGCATATACACATCATCTTCTTTATTCGGTAAATCCTTCCATAAGGTTTGTTTAGATTTTTCTACATCCAAATAATTAAAAATAGGTTTAATATCAGTCCAATACTTATCAGAACATTCTATTCCATACCATTTTTTACCAAAATCCAACCCTTTTGACAGCCTGCTGTGTTTAACTGCAAAATGATTATGTTTAACACTAATGCCAATTTCCCATTCAATATCTTTACGAATAATTAGAACATCCCTTACATCTCCATCCTGACCGTTATCATCAGATTGCAGTTTCAACTCTAATTCCCCATCTCCATCATCCAAGATTAATGGTTCAAGTTCTAAAATTGTATTGGTTCCTGCTAATGCACTAATTCTATATATATTTTTTTCAGACTCCTCTAATGTATTCCATGCCCTCTTTGCAGCTTCATAGGTTGAATTTTTCTCAATCTTTGAAACTCTATACTTAGATATTTCTTCATGTAACGTATTCAAACATGCAAATTCATATGCTCTCCCTTGATTGTTACTTTTAACGCTCATGTTTGCCCTCCCATAATTACACTATTCTACCTATACGTTAATTCTTTTCTTTATTTTCTCCATTTAATGCTACTAAAATTGACTTAGCCATCTCATAGGCTAGATTTACTGGTACCGCATTACCGATCATTTTGTATGCATCATTAAGATTTGTATAATAAAATTTAAAATCATCTGGAAATCCTTGAACCCTAGCACACTCTCTAATCGTTAATCTTCTGTAAAGCTCTTCTTTTCCTGGCTCGAATATATTTTTATTTTTTTCTACTTTAGGCATTACCGGTGCTTGAGGATGTAATTGACATTGTCTCCCTGACGCTTGAACTGTAAATGCTGGTTCATCCCATTGTCTAACTCGATTTCTACTCATAAACATAGATGAATATGCTCCAGTAAAATATTCATGATTTAAAACTTTACAGTTATCACCATTAGTTTTGTTTTTTTCTAAAGCTGGAATTGCCGAATCTTTTAAATCAAAAATTGCATCCTTGAATGTTTTTTTAGTTTCATGTGGAGTAGGTGGCTCAAACTTAACATTTAAATCCTTTCTAAAGCCTACATAAAACACTCGTTTTCTGTCTTGAGGTACACTGTAATCACTGGCATTCAACAAACAAATAAAGACATCATATCCAGCTTCTTCGAATTGAGAAATTATATTTTCTACTGCGGTACTATGACGTTTTGCCATCATACCTTTCACATTTTCTGCAAGAAAAAATTTAGGTCTCTTATCTTGTAAAATACGTATATATTGATAAAACAGCTGCCCTCTTGGATCATCAATGCCTTTTAAAGACCCAGCCTCACTCCAAGATTGACATGGTGGACCGCCTATAATTCCATCACATTCTGGAAACATATCTGAAGAAATATTGCAAATATCCCCCTTTATGAGTTCAGCCTCATGATTGTTCTCATAGGTTTCCCAAATTGTTTTATCATATTCATTAGCTGCCACTACATTAAATCCAGCTTTTTCAAACCCTAAATCTAATCCTCCAGCACCTGCAAACAAACTTATTATATTCACTCTAAATTTTCCTCCAATCAATCTTTAACTTTCATCCATTATATATTGATTTAAGTTTTTAATACTACTTTTTTATTTATATTATAACACACAAATACGTATTTAAATAAACTTTTTTCGAACAATTTTTCGAATTTATTTTAATGATAAAAAGAGACTATAACAATAGCATTCAACTATTATTATAGTCTCTTTCATTTTAGTTAGACACTAACTTTTAAACTACCTATTCAATAACTCTTATTGAAACAACAAAGCTAAATAGTTTATATACCTCTATTTAACACACCCGATTCACAGGCTCCCCTTTCAAAAATGCCACAATATTATCCATCACAATATGCGCTCGTGTGACAAAGGCCTCTTGGCTAGCAAAGGCAATATGCGGCGTTAATACTGTACGAGGTGCATCGCATAATGGATGATCTGTCGGGATTGGCGGTTCTACTTCAAATACATCGATGCCTGCGCCACGTAATTTACGGGCATGCAAGGCTTTCGCCAAAGCTTCGTTATCCACCACAGGTCCACGCGCCGTATTGATTAACACGGCTGTATCTTTCATCATATCAATGCGTGTTGCATCAATTACATGGCGTGTCTCTTCTGTTAATGGTACATGTAAGGATAGAATATCTGCTTCTTGTACCACTGTGTCTAGGTCTGTAAAAGTAATCCCTTCTGCCACTAACTCAGGTTTTTCTGAACGGTTATAGGCGATAACCTTACAGCCAAAAGCTTTCGCAATGCGAGCCACAGCACTACCAATCGCACCCGTTCCTACGACGCCAAAAGTTTTACCGTGTAGCTCAAATCCAGGTAATCCATCTTTTGTACCACCTGTCCGTGTGCGACCATCGCAAGGCAATACATGACGAAGTACGGAAATAGCTAATCCAAACACCAATTCTGTAACGGCTTGTGTGGAATAGCCTGCCGCATTGCTCACGACGATACCTTTTTCACGACATGCCGCCAAATCAATATGGTCTACTCCTGTGAAAGCCACAGATATGAATTCTAAGTTTGGACATTGGCGAATGATCTCACCTGACAAAGGTTGATTCGCCAAGATAATGATAGACGCCTGACGAACACGGTCCAATAATTTTATTTGATTGGTTTCCTTTGTGCCGTATACGACTAGTTCATAGCCTTCTGCCTTGAAAGGCTCCGCTAGGGATTGTAACAATGTTTCGGATACTCCTAATGGTTCCATCACAACAATTTGTTTCATGAGATAACCTCACTTTCATACTTAGTATACAGGTATTAGTTAGTCAAACTACGTACCGGCGCCGGAATACGACCACCACGGCGAATGAACTCTTCCGAACTAAATGGATGCACTTTTATAATCGGTGCATATCCCAAGAGTCCACCAAACTCTACAATATCCCCTACCGTCTTATTTGGTACAGGAATGAGTCGTACAGCGGTCGTTTTATTATTAATCATACCGATAGCTGCCTCGTCTGCAATGATAGCTGAGATAGTGGCTGCCGACGTATCCCCAGGGACAGCAATCATATCTAGTCCCACAGAGCAAACACAAGTCATAGCTTCTAATTTATCTAAGGACAAACTGCCTAATGTAACCGCATCAATCATGCCCTTATCTTCACTGACAGGAATGAAAGCACCACTTAATCCACCTACGTGAGAAGATGCCATAAGGCCACCTTTTTTCACAGCATCGTTCAACAAGGCCAAAGCTGCCGTAGTACCATGGGTACCGCACGCTTCTAACCCCATTTCTTCTAGCACATGTGCTACAGAGTCCCCTACGGCAGGTGTGGGTGCTAAAGAAATATCGATAATACCAAATTGTTTATTCAATCTACGTGATGCCTCTTGTGCTACTAATTGTCCCACACGAGTAATTTTGAAAGCTGTCCGTTTAATCGTTTCCGCTACTACATCAAATGGTTCACCTTTTACAGATTCCAAAGCATGTTTTACTACTCCGGGACCACTGACGCCAACACTAATTGTTGTCTGACCTTCTGTGACCCCATGGAAAGCCCCTGCCATGAACGGATTATCTTCTACAGGATTGCAGAAAATCACTAGCTTCGCACAACCCAAAGCATCTCTATCGGCTGTGAGACGGGCTGTTTCTTTCACAATGTGCCCCATGTCAGCCACTGCATCCATATTGATGCCTGCCTTTGTAGAACCGATACCTACGGAGCTACACACGATATCTGTTGTCGCTAACGCTTCAGGAATGGAAGCTATGAGCTTGCGATCTCCCTCTGTATACCCTTTCGATACTAAGGCAGAGAACCCGCCAATGAAATTTACACCTACTGCTTTTGCTGCTTGATCTAAGGCACGAGCGATGGACACATAGTTGGGTAAGTTGGAGGCACCACCAATTAAAGAAATTGGTGTCACAGAAATACGTTTATTAATGATAGGTACTCCTAGTTCACGCTCTAAATCTTCCCCTGTTTTCACTAAATATTCTGCTTCCTTCGTAATATGGTCGTAAATACGAGTGCACATACGCTCCCCATCTTCCGAGATACATCCTAATAGGCTAATCCCCATCGTGATGGTCCGCACATCTAACTTATTATCTTGAATCATCCGATTCGTTTCTAAAATATTTTCAATACTTAACATAGGTACCCTCGCTTATCCCACACGATGCATGCTTAAAAAGATGGCTGCATTTTGCGCTAAAATTTGAACCCCTAATCGTTCTCCTTCTGCTGCTAACGCTTTTTGGATACCACTTAAATCAGCGGAGTCACTGACCTCACACATCATGATCATATTAAAGATACCATCCAAAATAGTTTGGTTAATGGATACTACATTTACTTCATTGTCCGCTAACACACGAGTCACTCCCGCAATAATACCTACTCTGTCTTGCCCTACCACTGTCACAACTAATTTCATAGTTTCATCTCCTATCAAATACGTATCCAATTGTAGTTTCATTATAAATTATAGTCATTTAAATTTCAACGAATATATAAAGTTCTTGACTTTCACTATAAACTATGAAATAATAGTACGATTTGTGAAACAAGGAGGTTCCTATGGCAGATGATCGTTTAATTGTAGCCTTAGATGTGTCCTCACTAGAGGAGATGAAATCCATCGTAACATCCTTAGGCGATTCCGTCAGCTATTATAAAGTTGGTATGGAATTATTTTATGCAGCAGGTGAACAAACTGTAGCATTTTTACGGGACCACAATAAATCCGTATTTCTTGACTTGAAGTTACATGATATTCCAAATACGGTAGCCCATGGTATTAAATCATTAACTCGTTTGGGAGCAAAATTAATCACTATCCACAGTCAAGGTGGCAAAGTGATGATGGAAGCGGCTATGAACGCCGCCAAAGAACAAGCTGCTGAACTAGGCATTGAGCGTCCTAAACTATTGGCGATTACAGCGCTAACCAGCTTTGATGATGAAAACTGGTCCGCTATTGGTGGTTCTTTACCAATTTCAGACCATGTAGTAAAACTAGCTAAACTAGCTAAAGAGGCTGGTGTAGATGGCGTTGTGGCTTCCCCATTAGAAGCGAAACTAATTCGTGAAGCCTGCGGAGAAGATTTCTTAATCGTCACACCAGGTATCCGTCCATCGTTTGCCGCTACTAACGACCAAAAACGTATTGCTACCCCTAGTAGCGCTTTACAAGATGGGGCCTCTCGCATTGTGGTAGGACGACCAATTACACAAGCAGAAAATCCACAAGAAGCAGTTCGTTTAATTGTTGAGGAAATGGAGACAGTTTAAAAATGATGACAGAAGAGAATGTAAAACAATTATTGATCGACACACAAGCTATTTTAGAAGGACATTTCTTGCTAACATCTGGCCTTCACAGCCCTATGTATGTAGAAAAATTTAACGTCTTATCTCATCCAAAATATACAGAACAATTATGCCAAGAGTTAGCTCGTCGTTTTGAAAATCAAAATGTAGAGCTTGTGATCGGACCTATGACTGGTGGCATCTTATTGGCTCACGAAGTAGGTAAAGCCTTAGGCACTCGTGCTATCTTTACAGAACGAGAAAAAGGTAAAATGACATTGCGTCGTGGTTTCCGCATTGAAAAAGGACAACGTGTTCTTATCGTAGAAGACATCGTAACCACAGGCGGATCCGTTCGTGAAGTAGTAGATGTTGTAAACGAAGCTGGCGGTGAAATCGTTGGCGTAGGCCTTCTTGTAAACCGCAGCGGTGGTAAAGCAGACTTTGGTGTGCCAAAAGAAAAAGTACAAGCCTTGTTGAACTTAACAGTACCAACATTTGAAGCTGATGCATGCCCACTTTGCCAAAATGGCACACCGATGACAGAACGTGGTAGTAAACATATTAAATAAAACTCTTATATATACCTAAATAGGTCCCCGTCTATTGTAAAATAGACGGAGGACCTTTCTTCTTTAGTAAAACCTATACAAAGCACAAAAAAGGAACTATGCAAAGATCATTCGATCTTGTATAGTTCCTTTTCTCATATACCGTTACAATCTATGTTTCCATCTGACTATCTAGTTATGATAACAACATCTAGCTCTCTAGTAAGTATTACATCATCTAAGATGAGCAGATAGGGCAGATATATTAACCGTTATATCCTTTAATTTTTAATGCTTCTACTAAACGACGCAATGCCACCATGTACGCAGCCAGCCTTGGGTATACTTTAAATTCTTCTTGCATAGCCCATACTTCTTCAAAGCTTTTCTTCATATTCTTCGCTAATTTTTCGTTTACTTCTTCCTCAGACCAGTAGAAGCCAGCTTTATTTTGTACCCATTCATAATAGGATACCACCACGCCACCACCATTCGCTAATACATCTGGCAATACAGGAATACCTTTTTCAAAGAAGTATAAGTCTGCATCTTTCGTTAATGGTCCGTTAGCACCTTCCAAGATTAATTTCGCTTTTACATCTTTCATATTGGCTTCGTTCACTTGGTTTTCTAAGGCCGCTAAGTATAGCACGTCTACGTCCAATAACAATAAATCTGGATTAGGGATTCGTGTCATACCTGGCTCTTCGTAGCCTTCTAAAGAACGGCCATGAGAATTTGCATATTCGTAAGCTTTTTCTACATCGATGCCGTTTGCATTGTACAGAGATCCATGTACATCACCGATGGCAACGATTTTAGCACCTTCACGATGCATCAATAAAGCACCAACAGATCCTACATTACCAAAACCTTGTACAGCAATCGTCAAATCTTTAATAGATTTACCTTGTTTTTCCAAGTAGGAAAGTAATGTAAACATACAGCCACGACCTGTTGCTTCATTACGACCTAAAGAACCACCGATGGCTAATGGTTTACCTGTTACGATCCCTGGTGTCCATTGACCAGTTAACGCACTGTACTCATCGACAATCCAAGACATGATTTGCGGATTTGTGTTCACATCAGGAGCTGGCACATCTCGTTCTACTCCAATGATAGGAGCAATTTTACGAACGAAACCACGTGTTAAACGTTCCAACTCTCTTGCACTTAGTTTTTTCGGATCTACCTTGATGCCGCCTTTGCCACCACCATATGGTAAATGAGCAATCGCATTTTTGATGGTCATCCACGCACCTAAAGCGCGCACTTCATTTTCATCTGCATCTGGATGAAAGCGAAGACCACCTTTAGATGCGCCAAGAACGGAGCTATGTTGGCAGCGGTAGCCAGTAAATACTTCCACATGTCCATCATCCATTTGTACTGGAATAGCCACGTTCATTTCACGTTCAGGGTGACGCAACACTTCATAGTCATTGCGTGTAATACCCAATGTGTCCGCTGCTAAGTCTAATGTTTGCAGCATATTTTCATAAGGGTTGTAATTTGCCATAATACCACCTCGTTTTACTTATAATAATAGTAAGTATCTACCCTTATAGTAGCATATTTCCTATTAAATTACTATAAATTATGCAATATCATTTTACATACACTAGAAAAAGCGGTTATTCTGTATTATGAATTTATTGCTTCTAAAGGTATTACATGAGGAAAACCTTTATTATCCACGTAAATCTTCGTTTTAACTTGGTATACATCTTCCATCATTGACTCAGTAAAAATGTCTATAGGCGCGCCTTGTGCATACACCCGACCTTCTTTTAAAACAATAATTTCATCAGCAAATGCTGCTGCTAGGTCAAGATGATGCAAAGTAACTAATGTAGTAAAACCATGTTCTTCCGTTAGATTTTTTAGTAATGTCAATAAATCGAACTGTTTGTGTAAGTCAAGGGCACTTGTAGGTTCATCTAGGATAAGAATTTGTGGCTCTTTAACTAAAGCTTGTGCCATAAATACAAGTTGGCGTTGCCCTCCACTTAGTTCTGTTATATTTCTAGAAGCAAACTTCTGTAAATTCAGTCGATCTAAAATTTCATTGGTAGCCGCAATATCGCTATCTTTTACCTTAAAAGACATAGATCCCATGCGACCCAACATAACTACTTCAAAAACAGTTAAGTTCACCTTGCAATCATTATCTTGAGATAAATAGCTCACCATATTAGTGAATTCTTTATTCGAATAATGAGTTGTAGGATTTCCATTAATAAGAATATTTCCATTATATTTCAGAAGTCCCACTATTGCTTTTAATAATGTGGATTTACCTGCTCCATTAGTACCGATAAGAGCTGTTAATTTTCCAGTTTTAGCTGAAAAGTCAACGCCTCGCAAAATTTGAGATTCATCTTTAGAAGAATATCCAAATGTTAAATTTTGAACTTCAATCATTTAAAATCTCCTTTTTTTCGATAATACCAATGAGAAGAAGAAAGGAACACCTATAATAGCAGTTACTATGCCGATTGGAAACATAGCTCCAGGTACTAGCATTTTACTTACAATGGATGCAAGCGATAAGATAGCCATACCGCATACTGCCGATAAAGGTAGGAAAAATCGTTGATCTTCACCGACTAACATACGTGCAATATGTGGACCTACGATACCGATAAATCCAATCGTACCAACAAAGGAAACTGCAACTGCAGTAATAATAGATATAAAAGCAAACACTTTTACTCGTAGTTTTTCAACATTTACACCTAGTCCAGCAGCTTTTTCATCACCTAATTTTAAGGCAGTCAAATGCCATGCTTCTTTCATCATAAGCGGTAGCATAATGACTAATACAACTAAAACAATAGTAATATTAATCCAATTTGCTTTTGATAAGCTACCCATTGTCCAAAATACAATATTTTGTAAAGCTTCAGGTGATGCCATATATTGCATTAGAGATTGTAAGGCTTGAAATAAGAACATCATTCCAATCCCCGCTAGTATCATGGTTTCAGAGGAAAAGTTCTTTATTTTATTAATGGAATAGATAATAAAACTTGTGAGCGCCGCAAATACAAAGGCTCCGAATGGAACCATAAACACACCTAAAAATTCTAGTGCACTCACGCCTACAACTACCATCAGAGAGGCCCCGAAACCAGCACCCGCAGAAATCCCTAATGTATAGGGGCTAGATAATGAGTTATCTAAAATAGTCTGCATACCTGCGCCAGCAATTCCTAGTGCAGCACCTACTAATAATGCCATAATTGCCATTGGAAGTCGTAATGACCATATGATAACATAGGCATTCTTGGAAATATCGGGAGATTGTATTAATGCAAGCCATACATCATGAAGAGTAAGATTTGCAGGGCCTACTACTATGTCGGTCAAAAAACTAACTAAACAAATCACTAATCCAATAAGAATGTATAGTGACTTATAATAAGTCTGCTTTTTGTAGTCGTACTGATTTTTGATTTCTGTCACTATGGAAGACCTCTCTTATTTTAATTGCATGAACCAAATACCACCATAAGTGAATGGAAGGAATTTATCATAGAACTCTTTAAGTGTATTTTCTGGGTTTACATCAGAGAACTCTTCAGGATAGAATATTTTAGCTAAATATTCGAATACAGCTACATCATACACTTCACGTGGTAAACCATGGTGAGCAGAGAACACTTTTTTATTCGTTACAGCTTTTAACGTATCCCATCCTTTACGTTCTGTTGTGAAAGCTTTTAAAAGCTCTTGTGAACGAGCTTCGTCAGTATCAAAACCTAAACGCATAGAACTTGCTTTCTTTGGCCAGTAAGATCCCGTAATCATGATAATATCAGGGTTTCTATCTAACACGAATTCAGGGTTTACTGGTTCTGCAGATTTAACTACATCCTTAGTAATTAAATCACCACCTACTCTTGTAGCTAAGGCGCCCCAAGCTACTTTTTCGCTGTATGATACACCAAATGTTTCAGGGCCTTCATTTCCAGCTTCAATGTAAACAGTTGGTTTCGTTTTATTGATATTTTTTACACGATCAAGCACCTTGGTTAATCGGTCTGTATAGAATGATTTAATTTCTTCAGCACGTTCTTCTTTTCCTAAGGCTTTACCAATAGCTTCTATGGATTTTTGATGATTTTCTAATTTCTCAGCATGATAATCAATATAAATCGTAGTGATGCCTGCTGCATCAAGTTTAGGTTTATAGTCAGATTCATATTGATCTTTCATATTAAGAGGAATAAAGATAACATCTGGATTTAAAGAAATAACTTTTTCTGTATCAAATGTTTTATCATTTACAGTACCAATTACAGGTATTTTTTCTAATTCAGGTACATCTTTTTTAAACTGATTCCACATATCTGTACGGAACTTTGATAACATTGGATCAATCCCAACAATAGTCTTTGCCACATCTTTCCCTTCTAATGCAGCCATAGTTAAGAAAGCCCCACCGGATGCACTCCATTGTACAACAACACGTTCAGCAGGTTTCTTAAGTGTTACTGTTTGTCCTGTTACATCAGTAATCTCAATATTTTTTCCACTTTGTGCGGCGTCCTTTTTACCATCGCTTGGACCACCGCATGCAGTCAATACAAGACTGACAATTAGTAAGAAAACTGAAGACAAATAAGCTATGAAATTCTTTTTCTTAGTCATTGATTTACTCCTTCATCATATTTCACTACACAACCTAACATTAACATATGACGTTAATGTAAATACTTACATGGCCTCCCTTCTATATATATCTTATAAGTAACGCACTATTCATATAGAAATGCGCGACATATACCATGCATTATACGTAGTAGCCCTTCATTCATATTCATATACTTATTCTAAATAAGTATATTTCATAATAATATGTAATAATTAAAATTATTCATGAAAGACCGTATATGTTGTTCATAATTCCTCATGTATATCGCCCAATATACATAAGAAAATAGAAGTATCTACTGTAAATTATACTCGTTTTGTATTGTAAATAAAACATTCTTATGATTACCATTTTTCATGACTAGATTATTTTTATGATGTTTTTACAGGCCATATACACAAAAGAGCTGATTCTATCACGAATCAGATAGAATCAGCTGTTCTTTGGTATTAAAAAATTGTCGACAACTCAAGTATCCTGCTATGGCAATGGCAATGGATACGGTTGAAAAAGTCATGAAAATGACGATAATCTGGTATTTGATGGCCTCCATAGGACTCATGCCTGCCAAAATTAAACCTGTCATCATCCCTGGCAAGGCCACAATGCCCAATGTTTTCGCACTATCGATGGTCGGTTCTAAGCTAAATATCAGAGCTTCTCGCAAGATGGCTTTACAGGACTGCATAGGCGTAGCTCCCAAGGCTAACTTAATCTGAATCTCTTGTTGGCGTCGCTTAAAGCTCGTTATAATTTGGCGGAAACACAATCCTACTGCCACCATGGACCCCGACATAACCATGCCTCCTACAGGAATCATTTGATACGGTGCAAAGGACAAGACCTTAGCACTCAATAATACTGTTAACGTAAAAACAGCACCAATACCAATGCTGACACCTGCAATCCAGGAGGCATGTTTGATGCCCGGTCCCCGTTTACCTCCATTGATAGCAGCACTGATCAACATCACCAACAATACTCCGCTAGTAAACAAAGGATGGTCCGCACCAAAAATGAAATTCAATAGATAGCCTACGACTACAAGTTGTACGACCGCTCGTAAGGCGCTGTGCAATATTTCTAGTTCCAATCGCATCCGTTGTTGATAGGACACGATAACAGTCATGACGATGAGTCCTGTTGCCATCAGTAAGGATTCATTCGATAAGGCATTAAAACTCCCCATGTAGCCCCTCACAATCTGCAATATGTCCATCTTTCACAGTGATACGACGTTGCCCCATACGAACACTTTGGTCTAGATTATGGGTCACCTGTAACAAGGTTAAGCCTTCTTTATGCAACTGCATAAGACCTTGTTCTACCCACTCCGTATTTTCTGTGTCCAAAGCAGACGTCACCTCATCTAATAGCAACACTTCAGGGGCAAACAGTACACTACGAATCAAGCAAATTCGCTGCATTTCACCACCTGATAACTCCGTATTCGACTTCTCTAACAACTGTAGATCTACATGAAACAAATCGAATAGGTCTTTGATTCTTGCTTCGTCAACAGAACGACCTCGCATGGTAAAAGGAAAGGCTAGATTACCTCGCACTGTTTGTCCAAATAAATAGGGTTGCTGGAAACAGTATGCCACTCGTTGGCGATACTCTGTCGGTGCATAGCTTTCGATAGGCCTACCATGAAAGAAAATCGTACCTTCCGTAGGAGATACCAAGGAACTTGCCAATTTTAATATCGTACTCTTACCGCTCCCAGAAGGACCTACAATGGTAATACTTTCACCTTGTTGAACCTCAAAAGAAATATCTTGTAAAATCGGACGACCATGAATCGCTAAAGAGATATGTTCAAAATGTAATACTGACATCCTATACGCTCGCCCCACACATTATAAATCGATAACTAGTTCTACCGGGCAATGGTCAGATCCAAAAATATCCGCATGAATCTTTGCCTCTTGGATTTTATCAGCAATGCTGTTGGATACTAGGAAGTAGTCAATTCTCCATCCTACGTTTCGTTCACGAGCTTTGCCCATGTAAGACCACCAGCTGTAAGCATCTACTGCATCAGGATATAAATAGCGGAATGTATCTGTAAATCCAGCCGCTAGTAGTTCTGTCATTTTTTCACGTTCTTCATCACTGAAACCAGCATTTTTACGGTTAGCTTTAGGATTTTTTAAGTCGATTTCTTGATGGGCTACGTTAAGGTCACCACACAGGATTACCGGCTTTTTCGCATCTAATGCTAGTAAATACTCACGGAATGCCACTTCCCATTCCATGCGGTACTCCAAGCGAGCCAATTCACGTTGGCTATTCGGTGTATAGCACGTAACTAAGTAGAACTTTTCATATTCCGCCGTGATCACACGCCCTTCTTGGTCATGTTCCTCAATGCCAATGCCATTCACTACGGAAATTGGCTTTTCTTTTGTGAAAATAGCCGTACCGCTATAGCCTTTTTTCACTGCACTATTCCAATATTGTTCATGGTTCGGCAAGACCATTTCGATTTGCTCTGGTTGTAATTTTGTTTCTTGTAAGCAGAACATATCTGCATCTAATGCATCGAATGCATCCATAAATCCTTTAGTCATGGCTGCACGCAAGCCATTCACATTCCAAGAGATTAATTTCATTGTTAGTACCTCATAGTATTTAGTAACAAAAATATATATTGATTATATCATAAACTCTTATTATGTATTATTTAGTTTTTTTATAGGTATTTATTATTTAAAATCAATAGATTTTGTCCGTATAATCCATATTATTTGCCAAAAAAAATTTAACCCATAAATTTAGGTCAAAAATTGGTCATTTTTTTATGATGAATTGATCTATCTATTATATTACAAAAAGCTCTCTGACCGCAAAATTCCGTTAATTTACTACCTTATTCCTACTTTCTATTTTCGATTTTACTTTTCTGATAAATTAAGATTATAATAAGGAGTAGTTATTTTCGGAGGTTTTTATGTCATTTCTATCAAAAAATTGGGCAGGACTGTTAGCCTGTCTGATCATTTCTATCATCTCTTGGGTTTTAGGAGACTTTCTGCCCGTTGTGGGAGCACCTGTTTTCGCCATTTTTATCGGAATGATTCTCCATCCCTTTCTCACTTCCTATAAACAACTGGATGCCGGCTTGACTTATAGCTCAAAAAAATTGCTTCAGTACGCTGTTATCTTACTGGGATTTGGACTCAATATCTCTCAAGTTTTCGAGGTTGGAAATTCTTCCCTTCCTGTCATCCTCTCAACTATTTCAATTGCTCTGATTATAGCTTTCTTTTTCCAACGATTTTTTAACCTTGATAGAAAGCTAGCTATCCTGGTTGGTGTAGGCTCTTCTATCTGTGGCGGTTCTGCCATTGCAGCGACTGCTCCTGTTATTCACGCCAAGGAAAAAGAAGTGGCCCAATCCATTTCTGTTATCTTTTTCTTCAATGTCTTGGCAGCTCTTATCTTTCCAACTCTAGGTTCTTGGCTCCATCTTTCCAACGAAGGTTTTGCTCTCTTTGCGGGTACTGCAGTCAACGATACGTCCTCTGTAACAGCCGCAGCTAGCGCTTGGGATAGTCTTTACCAAAGCAATACTCTCGAGTCTGCCACTATTGTCAAACTGACCCGTACTCTAGCTATTATCCCTATTACTCTCTTCCTCTCCTATTGGCAAAGCCGTCAACAAGGAAACACCCAAGGAGTAAAGCTTAAAAAAATCTTCCCCGTTTTCATTCTCTACTTTATCCTAGCTTCTCTGCTAACTACTCTTCTCACATCTTTCGGTGTCAGCAATAGCTTCTTTTCACCTCTCAAACAACTCTCCAAATTCCTCATCATCATGGCTATGAGTGCTATTGGTCTCAAAACCAACCTCATTGCTATGATCAAATCCAGTGGAAAATCCATTCTTCTTGGAGCCCTTTGCTGGATTGCTATCATCCTGACTAGTCTTGGCATGCAATTACACATCGGTATTTTCTAAGAAAAAAGGGAGCCTAAAGGCTACCTCAGAACGTAGACAGACGTCATTTTTGGCGTTTGTCTTTTTGTATGTTCAAAGATATTTTGTCTTATCATCTACTATTCCATCCAAAAATCTGATTTAAAGCAAAATAAAAAGGGATATTCCCTATCCATTTCACTTATTTTTCTATATGTTGTGGTAGAGACAATTTTGGTACAACATACAACTTTCCGAAAAATTGTACTTTTTCGGAAAAATGTACTCCTTTAGGAAAGTATCTAAAAAGTGCCCAAAGTCCTTGGTGCTGTAGGCGTTTCAAGTGATAGATACATCACAAAAGTATCTGAAAAAGCTCCAGAATCATCATCTCAGCACCGAAAATGCGCTATTTTTGCATGAAAAAACGAAAATTCGGGGTCTGCATACAAAAAAATCGGAGTTGTTAGCCTCCAATTTGTTCTATTTATTTTTTATTGTTTTTTATTGTAAAGTAGACCCAACCGAATGAACATAGGTTGTAAAAAGCAAATGAAAAAACTGCGAGGATAATAGCTTCTGTGCCAAAATAGCCCATTTCTAGACCTCTTTTCAACAACAACAAGCCTATAGTTTCGACAACGATCAAAAATAAAAATATATAAAAAATTTTTGCCTTAAGCATATTGTTACCTCCTTAAACATATGGAAAAACGGCAATCAGCATTCACTAAATTACCGTTTTGTTTGAATTCGCTTACATTTTATCATATATTTTCGATATTTACTTTCCCAATATTTTAGGTGACAGTGGCAAATCTTTGTTGGAAAATGAAGCAAAATTTCTTACTTTTTCTATCTGTTAAATTAATAAATTTCTTTAAAGAAATACTATAAAATTTTGGTATAATGTTAAGGCTAGGCTGAGCGATACGTAATGGATAACTTTCAATAGAATAACCGGTAAGAATTAAAACACAGAAGATTAGACAGAAGGCTCTACCACCACCCATGCGGAAACAAGATTATATGAAATAAAAGGAGTAACCAATGACAGGAAACTATTCAGCACGTGAATACCGTGATAAATTATATGATGATCTTCATGTTCGATTAAGCGATACAGTAATTTTGATGTGCGCGATTTTTATTGCCTCTATAGGTTTAAATATGAATTCAACAGCTGTTATTATTGGAGCCATGCTGATTTCCCCTCTTATGACACCGATTGTTGGACTGGGATTCGGCTTAGCTATTTTTGATACCCGTTTGATCAAACAATCTCTAAATGTTTTATTGACTCAAGTAGTGGTCAGTTTGCTTGTCTCAGCTCTGTATTTCTGGATTTCTCCCATATCTTATGCAAGTAGCGAGTTGATTGCTCGAACCTCTCCAACCATTTGGGATGTTCTCATTGCTATTGCAGGTGGGATAGCAGGTGTCATTGGTTCAAGAAAAAAAGAAGCGAACAATATCGTGCCAGGAGTAGCCATTGCAACAGCTCTGATGCCACCTATCTGTACTGCAGGCTATGGTTTAGCTAATGGAAATGTACAATTTATATATGGCGCTCTCTATCTTTTCTTAATTAACTGTGTCTTTATCATGCTAACCAATATTGTTGGAACAAGAATTTTGATGAGAAAATCGCCCTTACGCTCATTTAAAGAACTAAATATTAAAATGAGAATTGGGTTGATATCCTTGATTGTATTATTAATTCTTCCTGCCACCTATTCAGCAGTCACGCTAACGATAGATCAGGCACGAAAAGAAGGAATCAAGCAGTTTGTAGGAAAAGAGTTCACCAATCATACGGTCATTAGTCAAGTCTACAAGTCAAACAAAAATGAATTGGTCTTGACGATTGTTGGCAATCCGCTTTCAGAAGAACAATTAGAAACGCTCCGCCAAAAACAAGCCTCTTACGGTATTCAATCTGTTCATTTAAAAGTCAATCAAGTGAATCAAATTCATAATTCGACAAAATTGGATAGTGAAACGACCAAAGAATTTTATGAAAATATTAATAAGTATATCGATCAAAAACTCTCTGAAAAAAATTCACAAAAAGATCTTCTAAAAGAAAATGAAGCAGACAAGGATTAAGGATATTATTGCAAATGGATTTTTTCTTTCCACGCCTGAATTTGTGCCATTTCTTCTGAAAGCACTTCTTTGCCGATACGGATTTGACGTGCTACGCACTCTGGCGCTGTACCACTGTAGTTACTGCGACCTGCTACGCAAGCTTCGATGGTAATGGCATCCAAGATATCTGCTTCAAAGTGGTGTGAAATAGCTTTGAAATCTTCCACTGACAAATCTAACAACACACAACCTTTTTCAATGCAATGTTGTACCGCTGCCCCTACAATGGCATGAGCTTCACGGAACGGTACCCCTTTTTTCGCCAAGTAGTCCGCCATATCCGTAGCATTGGAGAAATCATCGTCCAACACTGCTTTTGTATGGTCTCCATTAACTTTCATATGGCGTAACATGTCAGCTGTAATAGAGATAGCAAAATGCAAGGTATCGATCGTATCGAAAACGCCTTCTTTATCTTCTTGCATATCCTTGTTGTACGTCATTGGCAGGCCTTTCATGGTTGTAAGAAGTCCCATCAAATGACCGTAGATACGACCTGTTTTACCACGTACGAGTTCACATACGTCTGGATTTTTCTTTTGTGGCATAATGCTGGAACCAGTGCAATGGGCATCGTCTAATTCGATGAACCCAAACTCTGTGCTAGACCATAGGATTAATTCTTCGCTTAACCGACTTAAATGCATCATCACTTTTGCCCCAAAGCTGAGGAACTCTAATACATAGTCACGGTCGCTGACAGCATCCATACTATTTTCATAGATGGCATCGAAATGCAACAATTCCTTCGTCATATTTTGATCGATAGGATAGGTCGTACCTGCCAAAGCCCCTGCCCCTAATGGCATCACATTAGCATGTTTAAAGATTAACAGTAAATTATCAAAGTCACGACTGATCATGGAGAAGTACGCCATCATGTGGTGACTAAATAACACCGGTTGCGCCCGTTGTAAATGGGTATATCCAGGGATAATCACCTCTTTATACTTCTCTGCCACTTCTAAGAAAGCTTGTTGCAAATTCACAAGTTCCTCACCCATGTGTACCACAGCTTTACGAATATACATATGCAAATCCACTGCTACTTGGTCATTACGGCTACGCCCTGTATGCAGGCGTCCTCCCGCTTCACCGATGGTATCGGTTAAGCGTTTTTCTATATTCATATGGATGTCTTCTAAGGCCACAGAAAACTCGAAATCTCCTGCATCGATCTGCTTTTCAATAGCCTGTAAGCCTGCTACGATGGCATTTTTATCTTCCTGAGAAATGATGTGTTGCGCTGCTAGCATTGTGGCATGGGCAATACTGCCTGCCACATCTTCTTTATACATGCGGGAATCAAAGGAAATAGAGGACGTGAAGTCCTCTACTGCCTTATCCGTCCCTTTGGTAAACCGTCCGCCCCAAAGTTTCGCCATTATTTTAAACCTGCTTTCTCTTTCATTAATGCATTAATTGTCAAAGGCAATCCGAATAAATTGATGAACCCTTCTGCATCAGCTTGGTTATATACATCATCTTCTTCAAATGTTACAAATTCTTGGTTATACAAGGAATATGGAGATGTAGATCCTGCGCTGATAATATTACCTTTGTACAATTTCAATGTAACTTGACCGGTTACTGTTTGTTGTGTGCTATCCACGAAAGCTTGTAAAGCGCTCATCAATGGAGCAAACCACATGCCATCATACACAAGTTCTCCGTATTTGTTTGCCACCAACTCTTTATAATGGTATGTGGCTCTGTCTAGGCAAAGATATTCTAATTCTCTATGGGCATACATGATGATAGCTCCACCAGGATTTTCATAGACACCACGAGATTTCATGCCTACTAACCGATTTTCTACAATATCCACGATGCCGATACCATTAGCTGCGCCGATTTCATTTAAAGTTTGTAAGATGGTAAGTGGAGACATGGCTTGACCATTCACTGCCACTGGAACACCTTCTTTGAAGTCGATGGTCACCATAGTTGGTACATCTGGAGCTTCTTCTGGAGATTTGCTAACTAAATATACATCATTTTTAGGTGCATTCTTAGGATCTTCTAAATCGCCACCTTCATGGGATAAATGCCATACGTTTTGGTCCATGGAGTATGGGTGTTTTTTAGTAGCCACTACTGGAATATCGTGTTTCGCTGCATATTCCATGCAATCTTCCCGAGATTTCAATTCCCATTCACGCCATGGTGCAATGATTTTTGTATTTGGTGAAAGTGCTTTAATAGTCAATTCAAAACGAACTTGGTCATTCCCTTTACCTGTCGCACCATGAGCAATGGCATCAGCACCTTCCTGTGCGGCAATTTCTACTAATTTTTTAGCAATCAATGGTCTTGCAAAAGAAGTACCTAATAGGTATTTGCCTTCGTATACAGCACCTGCTTTGACCACTGGCCAAATGTAGTCAGATACAAATTCTTCTTGCGCATCAATAATGTATGCTTTTGTAGCGCCAGATTTGATGGCTTTTTTCTCTACTGCGTCATAATCTTCTGGTTGGCCTAAGTTTACGCATACTGCAATGACTTCTGCGCCATAGTTTTCTTTTAACCAAGGAATAATAACAGATGTGTCTAAACCGCCGGAGTAAGCTAATACTACTTTGTTAATGTTGCTCATAATAAACCTCTTTCTTTGTGTAAATGACTGCTATGCAGTACCTGTTTCTATCTTATGAACGTATTATACAACTACTTGCATAATAATGCAAGTATTTTTTATAAAAATTCTTTTATATACATTTTTAATCTATATATTGATATTCCATAGCCATTCCCTATAACCTATCATTTCATAATTGCTAAGGGCTAAATCATAATGTCTATTGTTTTTTAATAAAAATACTATAACTCTAACAATCTCAACGTCATCACTACTCTGTTACATTACAAATATCTTATATGTATATAACAAGCACAAACCATTTTACTATAAGATTCTATCCATCCTATTGTTGATACCCCCTAGATGTGATATGATGAACCCATGAAAACACTTTTTAAACTCATTCTTGTACTTGCCATTGCTGCTGGTGGTTTATATTGGTTCGCTGGGTATACCCCAGAGGACGCTAAAACGACTACGCAACATGTAGCTTATACGATAAAAGAACAAACCATTGAACAAGGGGAAGATCAACTTTCCAGAATCGACCGCATCAAACGTCTCTTTCATTTTAAAGAAGCTGTAGAGGAGGCCATGGATAAACGGGTGCCACTAGAGCATCGCGTTCGCAGCGAAGACATTAGCCCTATAGTAAAACAAGCTTTAGTGGCTACGGAAGATAAACGTTTTTATGAGCATGGAGCGGTAGACTTCTTTAGCATTGGTCGCGCCTTGTATACAAATACCATAGCCGGGCAAACCGTAGAAGGTGGTAGTACCATTACCCAACAATTAGTAAAAAATTTATTCTTATCCTCCAAGCGTATCATGTCTCGTAAGGTGGAAGAAGTATTTCTTGCCTATTTGATGGAGCATTATTACAGCAAAGATGAAATCATCACCATGTATTTGAACACCATTTATTATGGTACCGATTACTATGGTATTAAAGCAGCCTCTGAAGGATACTTTAAGACAGAACCAAAGGACCTTAACTTAAGTCAAGCTGCTGTGCTGGCAGGCATTCCACAAGCGCCGTCCTACTTTAACCCAGTAAGCAACATAGATGCTACAAAACAACGACAACGGACAGTATTAACCTTAATGGCACAACAAGGGATTATCTCCTATGCAGATATCGATAAAGCCTATTATAAGAGACTTGACGCTCCGAAGAAACAACAGAATCACTAAATAAAAATAGAGGAAAGTTGAACAAAACCTATCAACTTTCCTCTATTTCATTTCCTACTTATTTTTTACAATCTCTAGCTGTACATATACTTTCTATATTTGATACCACTAGGCATGACTACTTAACAGTTGCAGAGTGGGCTTATGATTTTTAACTTATTTCCCTAAGTTTCCTACTGGCACATAAATGCTACCACTAGACATAGGGGCAATAGTCCCTTGGTCGTAAATCAACACAATCTCATGATTTTCACGGGCAAAGAAACTATTTGGCTTGCCTACTGTGGCATCTGCATAGATAGCTTTTTTACCATCTTTCGGTAATTGTTGTATTCCTGCTGTAATCTTCTCTTGTGGAAGCCCACCAAAGTCATTTAAGGACAGCGTACGGCCTGTGGTGGTATTAAAAGTAAATCCCTTTTCCACGTTTACCCCATGAGACGCATTGTCTTCTATTGTATAGGATGTGATAGTGACAGAAAAAATACCATTCCCATCTGCTTTGACATCATAACTCATATACAGATTTTGTTTTTCTCCATCTACTGCTTTTTCATTCATCTTGTGGACTTGCTTACGAAGTTTTTCTACATACTCTGTAATCGTCTTATTCATCGCTTTTGTCACGTGAGGGCTGACAGATTGCACTCGTGGGTATGTCAAATCCATATGATTCTCTTTCACTGTCTCTGGTTTGACTGTTACTTGTAAACGATCTGTAAACGCTTTTGCCGCTGGTGCTACGATTTGTTTTTTATCTTGTCTAGCTTTCATCGTTTCCTCACGGATGATGCGATTGGTTTCTGGCGATGCTGTCGTAGAGATACGTTCACCTACAGCAATCGGTGTTTCTTTCACCACCGTAACATCTGCTGCCTGTAACGCCATCGGTAAACAAGCGGCCATGAATAGAGCGCCAAATATCTTTCTTTTCATAGTCTGTCTCCTTATGATATAGGAATAATTATTTCTTTATATATACACTAACTAGATGAACCTTATATGAATATTTTAACTATATTCTCTCAAAAAGACGTATGTATACAATATTTACTATATTTTTTATTGAAAGTCTATGAGAATACTGATACAATGGATGAGATAGTAGTGTATTTTAAGGAGGTATAACTATGAAGCATGATTTTATGAGTCATGATATTAGCTTACCGGAATTAACAGTCAGAGGTATGTTACTAGGTGCGATTATTACATTAATCTTTACTGCATCTAACGTATACTTAGGGCTAAAAGTAGGTTTGACGTTCTCATCCTCCATTCCGGCTGCCGTAATATCTATGGCAATCTTACGCTTCTTCAAGGATTCCAATGTTCTTGAAAACAACATGGTACAAACGCAAGCATCTGCTGCTGGTACCTTATCTGCAGTCATTTTCGTATTGCCAGGTCTATTGATGATTGGTTATTGGCAAAACTTTGACTTATTGCAAACATTGTTATTATCCGCCTGCGGTGGCTGTCTTGGGGTATTATTTACCATTCCATTACGCCGCGCTATGGTTATGAACAGCGACTTACCATATCCAGAAGGTCGTGCCGCTGCTGAAATCTTGAAAGTAGGCTCCAGTGTTCCTGGTGAAACAGTAAAACAATCTGGTGGTATGAAAGAAATCGTATCTGGTGGCGCATTGGCTGGTATCATCAGTTTTGTTACACAAGGTTTACGTGTCTTAGGCGAATCTAAATCATTCTGGTTCCCTGTAGGTGCTGGTGCTACACAAATTCCTTTCGGTTTCTCCTCTGCTTTATTAGGCGCAGGCTTCCTAATTGGTATTGCTAGTGGTATCGCTATCTTAATCGGTATGATTATTGCTTGGGGTGGTTTCGTACCATACTTAACAAATCATCTACCAAACCCAGATAATTTGGAAGCTATCAAATTCTCTAGCACAGTTTGGAAAACAAAAGTCCGCTTTATCGGTGCTGGTACTATCGGTGTGGCAGCGATTTGGACATTGCTAACATTGATCAAACCAATTATTGAAGGTATTAAATTATCTATTAAGTCCATGACGGCAAGCGCTGAATATCGTGACACACACCGTATGGATACAGATATGAAACCATCTACTATTGGCGTTGTATTTGCATTAATTATTATTGGCTTAATCATTTGCTTCTACTCTTTCGTGTCTGCTCTTCCAATGTCTGCAGGTCTTGCTTGGACATTAGTAATTGCAGGTATCGTAGTGGCATTGTTAATCGGCTTCTTCGTAGCTGCTGCTTGTGGTTACATGGCTGGTTTGATTGGTACTTCTGCAAGTCCAATCTCTGGTATCGGTATCATCGGTATCATCGTATCTTCTCTAGTAGTATTTGCCATCGGTTCTGCCAATGACTTATTATCTACTCCAGAAGGCGTAAAATTCTCCACTGCCTTGGCGATCTTCATGACATCCGTGGTTATCTCCATTGCAGCCATTTCCAACGATAACTTACAAGACTTGAAAACTGGTCAATTAGTGGGTGCTACACCTTGGAAACAACAGGTAGCTCTATTAATTGGTTCCTTAGCTGGTGCCGTAGCGATTGCTCCAGTACTTGACTTGTTATACCATGCATATGGTTTTACAGGCGCTATGCCTCGTGAAGGAATGGATCCTGCTCAAGCATTATCTGCTCCACAAGCTACTTTGATGCGTCAAATCGCAGAAGGTATCTTCAATGCTAATATGGATTGGACATACATTTTCTACGGCATCGTAGTAGGTATCGTAGCTATCGTTGTAAACTTAATTTTAAAATCTACAACAAAATCCTTAACATTACCACCACTTGCAATTGGTATGGGTATCTACTTACCTCCAACTTTGGAAATGCCTCTTGTAATGGGTGCCATCATCGGTTACTTCGTAAATCGTTATATTACAAAACGTGCGAAAGAACGTGCTGGTGCTTATGCAGATGCTGACGTAGAACAATCTAACCGCCGTGGCGTATTGTTCGCTTCTGGCTTGATCGTTGGTGAAAGTATCATCGGCGTTATCATCGCTGGTATCATCGCCTTCTCCGTAAGTACAGGTGGTAGCGAAGCTCCACTTCAATTGGCTTTCACTGAAGCAAAATCCTATGGTGATACAGCTGAATGGCTAGGCTTTGCAGCATACATCTTCGTTGCACTTTGCTTAATTCGCATCGTTATTGCTTCTAAATTCAACAAAGCAGAAGCAGAAGCAATCGAAAACATGAATAAATAAAACACTACACATATCACAAAAGAGGCTGCAACCCTATGGTTGCAGCCTCTTTTATTTTGCTAAAGAAATACAATGATACTATTATCCATTGTTTCTACCATATTTATAGATCCACACCAGTCCATAGATACATCCGATGACTGTGGCAATCATACCACCAATGGATACATCCCACAGGAAGGCTAATGCCACTCCAATGGTTGCCGCTATAGTAGATATACACGCACTGATCAAAATCATTGCTTTCACAGAACGAGCTAGCATAAATGCTGTCGCTGGTGGCCCAATCATACAACCCGTTACCAAGATAGCTCCTACTGTTTGGAAGGATGCCACTGTAGTTAAAGAGGTTAACGTCATCAGTCCATAGGACACTGCCATAGGCATCGCTTGATATATCTTAGCACACACAGGATCAAAGGTGGTAAGGATTAATTCTTTCTTAAACAGCGCAATACATACCGCATTGATAAGGCATACCAGAATGGCAATCCATAACAACATAGGTCCTAAGTCATAGGCATCTACGGTGAAGCGTTGAAATGTGGCAAAGGCTAAATCGCCTAAAATCGCCGTATCTACATCGAGATGTATGTGTTTACCAAATAAGGTAACTAACACAATGGCTAAGGCAAATAAGAAGGGAAACACAATACCGATAGCTGCATCTGGTCTAATATAACGACGCCGTTGCATCCACTCTACGGCATACACCGTCCCTACCCCCATAGCGGTAGCACCAATGATAAGCCAAGGCGAGTTCAAATCTTTTGTCACCAAAAAGGCTAATACAATGCCTAAAAAAACAGTATGCGTAATGGCATCCACCATCATAGATAAACGACGCAACACCAAGAATGTACCTATAAGGCTACAGCTGATACCTGTCACTGTGGCGATACCCCAAATTTCTAAGATATGACTCATCCAAAACACCTCCTCATGAGGCGTTTACCATTAGCCAATACTAAACTTAATAAAATCATACCAGTCATGACAATGATGATAATAGGGCCCGTAGGAAGATTGCCCCATAAGGCGCTCACAAAAGTTCCCATAAAGGCGACTACACTACCACTAATGGCAGCAATAATTACCAAGGTCCGCAAGGAATGAGTCCACTGGCGACCAATCATGGCTGGACCAATCAGCAAGGAGCTAATTAAAATAACACCTACCGTCCGTATGCCTATCACAATAGTCACTACGAGCGCCGCTCGATAAAAAAATCGTACCTTTGACACAGGGATACCCATCAACTGCGCCTCAATAGGGTCAAATACGGTAAGACTCAATTCTTTCCAAAGTACAATAACCCCACCTACAATGCAGGTTCCACAAATGGCCATCACCCAAATGTCACTTTGCATCATGGTTACAGCTTGTCCAAAGATAAACGTATTCAGACCTGCCTGTCCAGCATTTTCCATAGACTGTACTCGCGTTAATAACACTGTACCAAATCCAAAGAAGGTTGCTAAAATCGTAGCTAAGGCTGCATCAAAACGAACTCCTTTTTGGGATGTTTTATACATAATCCATTCTGACAAACAGGCCGTGCAAATCGCACCTAGTAATAGCACTGTGGTGTCTTTCACACCTGTTAGAAGAAATCCTGCCACTACCCCAGGTAGTGTGGAATGGGCTACGCCATCACCTAGTAAGCTTTCTTGACGCAATACTGCAAAGGTTCCTATGACGCCACATACCAAGCCTAACATCACCGTCCCCAGTGCTACGATTTGAAATGTATATTGTTGTAATAATTCCATGGTGCCTCCTAGTATGAATATGTCTCATCTAGGATAGGGGATCCCACTATATCTCGAACCGGCCCCATGCCCACCAATCTACGATTCACGCAGAGAACTTGATCAAAATAAGCTTCCAAAGTTTGCAAATTATGATGTACGATTAGCAATGTTTTTCCTGCTGCTTGCATGTCTTTCATAATCTTTACGAGTACCGCCTCTGTCGTCTTATCGATACCCTTGAAAGGCTCATCTAGTATATACACATCTTGATTTTCCACCAAGGCACGAGCTAGAAATACACGCTGTTGCTGTCCTCCTGACAATTGTGAGATAGACCGCTGTGCATAGTCTAACATGCCTACCGTTTGCAAGGCTTTTGTCGCCTCATCTCGTTCACGTTTCCCTGGGCGTGTAAACCAACCTAGTCTACGGTAGGTGCCCATCAATACCACCTCAAACACCGTAATGGGATAATCCCAATCTACTGCTGAGGTTTGTGGTACGTAGGCAATATGGTTATAAATACTATTCGTTTTCACGCCTCCATAAGCAGAAACTGTTTTAGCATCTAATGTTAACTCAATCGTTCCTTCTACTAATGGCACAAGTCCTAACATGGCTTTCACCAAGGTTGATTTGCCGGCACCATTAGGACCAACTATGGCCGTCATCGTTCCTTGTTCAATCTGAAAGAATACATCTTTCAGCACCACCGTATCATCATAGGCTACTGAAAGATGATTCACTTTCAAAATACACTTGCTGTCACTCATCATTTAAGAGCGCCTACAATGGTATCGATGTTGGCTTTGACCATGCCAATGTAAGTGCCGCCTTCTGTGTTAGGAGAACCTAAGGAGTCGGAGTATAATTCACCGCCGATAGCTACGTCCCAACCTTTAGCTTTACATGCTTCTTGTACAGCTTCGATTGTTTTATGAGGAACAGAAGATTCTACGAAGATAGCTTTGATTTTGTGGTCTACAATAAATTGTACTAAGTCGTTCATATCTTTTGTGCCCGCTTCTGTAGCTGTGCTCACACCTTGCAAGCCTTTTACTTCAAAGCCATAAGCACGAGCAAAGTAATGGAATGCATCATGAGCAGTGACTAATACACGAGATTGTTCAGGAATTTCTTTCGTTCTATCCTTAATATATTGATCGGCTGCATCTAATTCTTTCATGTATGCTTCGTAATTAGCCACATAGTCTTTTTCATGTTTTGGATCTTTTGCTACTAATGTGTCTTTTACTACTTTGGCTGCTAATTTCCAGTTTTGTACATCGAACCAAATATGAGGGTCTTTTGCATCTGGACCTTCTTCTTCAAAAGCTAACAATGTGGATGGATCCATATCTTTAGACACTTCCACTACTGTTTTGTTGGATTTTTTTAATTCTTGGAATACTTGGCCCATTTTACCTTCTAAATGGATACCATTCAAGAAGATTATATCGCCTTTTTGTAAAGTAGATACATCACCTGCACTAGCTTGGTATAAATGTGGGTCTACCCCAGCCCCCATCAATCCTTGTACTGTTACATGGTCACCACCAATTTTTTGTACTAAATCTGTAATCATTGTTGTAGTAGTTACCACTTGTAATGGCTTACTATCTTGTACCGTATCCGCTTGCTTTCCACAGCCTGCAATAGCCATAATACAAACGGCAAACACAATGAACAACCGCCATAATTTAAATTCTTTCATGGTCTTTCCTCCCTTACTAAACATGTGGGATGTCCCGTACTATCCCTAAATTAAAAATTCCATGAGTCTTACTTAGCTATACTATATCACAACTGATACTATTTCTCAATATAAATTTTTAATTATATCTTTCAAAGATCGAAAGAATTAGCTATTACCTTTATTATCATTTATATTTATGATAATGGGTATTGTTTATTTGGATGTAAATATATTATTTTCAACTTTTTTATTGCACCTAAATTCCTATCATATAGATGACAAGCTTCTATAGGTGTGATATACTATGGATATAAACGTTGATTAAGTCCATCGGGACAACGAACCCCCACAGTTCCAGCTGTGGGGGTTCTGCTTTTTATAGAGAGCGACCTCTATATGAGGCTAGTTACCTTTAAATCTCTTGTCTAGCCATTTGCAAAGATAATAACTAATTACCCCTGCCACAACAGAGACTGTTACGTTGATTAACAAATCCATCGGTGCACCCCCTTCCTGTCACCAGTATTGGGGAGGTAACATCTATAGTATAACAAAATTTTACGTATTGCAAAATATTAACTAATCAATTTTACAACATAAATAAGATATCCAGATCTTTATAAAACAGTAAACACGGTCACTTCTCTAGCACAGTTCAACCGCACAGGGAACCAATGTCCCGACCCTCGGCTTACATAGGCAAATAATCCTTGTTCTTCGTAGAGTCCTTTCCAATACGGCTTATACACCGGCACTAGGTTCACGCCCCATAGATTAATCTGTCCTCCATGGGTATGTCCAGATAAGGTTAATGGGATATGTCTACGGAATGCTTCAGGGATATAGTTCGGATGGTGCGCCAACAAGATAGGATATGCATTGTCGGGCATACCTTTCATGGCTTTGTCCAACAAGCGCACATTTTCCTCTTGCACATCGTCTTTAAAGTGGTAATCCATGCCCACTAAATACACAGGGCGAGGTCCACCTAATATCTGTTGATGACTGTTACGATACATGTGCATCTTCGTTTGGTGGAACCGCTTCCACACACGCTCTACATCGACGCGGTATTCGTGATTCCCTAAAATATAATCAATGCCATCAGGAAAATCTTGTACACGGCTATCTAGATAATCTGCCACTTCATCAAGATACCCCAAATCATCGATTAAATCTCCAGTGATAACCAGTCGATTCGGGTGTTCACTAGCAATGGCATCTACCATTTCTTTCAGTTTGTCCATGCCGATGAAAGGGCCTATATGAACATCGCTAAGTTGCCCAATTTTATATCCTTTCAACACCTCTGGTCTATCTTTCAAAGCCAACTGTATCTTGCGTAGTTGCAGTTCACCATTCCCTTGAAAGGCCGCTACTGATCCTGTGACACCTACTACAGCAGGTACCACCACAGCAGTACGTTTAAAGAAATTCCTCCGTGATTCGTCGATATGGCTATCTCCGCTGTCAGAGCGAGCCCCTAAACGCATAAGTCCGTAGAATACACCGAAGATCGTCAATACTGCAAAGGTGCTGAACAGTGCTACGACTAATCCATTCAGTCCGATTAGGACCGGGCGTACTAGATCCATCATCATACCACCATGGATGCTGTACATAAGGCGTTGTAGGACAATCGTTCCTACTGCAAGGGCTAACCCCAGTACACCACCATAGATTAGGCCCTTTCGTTTCGAACTATTTCTAAATAAGGTTACCCAGTATCCTGTCATAGTTCCAAAAAGAGCCATTCCAAGTACTAAGATTCCCATCAATATATATATTCTCATCTATATCACTCCTCGGTATAGATTAACAAAGATCAATGAACTTGCCATGAGGCCCTGCCCAAGGTAAGACGTGAAAGGCCTCTTTACGACAGAGAATCCAATCCTCCTTCAGAGGAATAATCTGACCTTCTGCTACAGCTTGTTGCACCGCTTCATCACCTTCTAGCATAATTGTATTCGACGAATCTATTGCCACCTCTGTAGCTTCTCCTCGGTAGCCTTTCATCGTCCATTTGCGATGGCTAAAAATATGGGTTACTTCCTTTGCCATAGGTCGTTCCATAGTGACGGTAACCCCAATGGATTGTAACCCCTCAATTAATTCTACTTTGCGACTCTCTGCTGTGCCACCTTCTACGCTGGGAAACTCCCACATATTCTGCAGCAATCCTTCTTTGGGTCTTCGATGCAATAGGTAGTACCCATCTACTGTAGAAATAATCCCTACGTATAATTGGACAGATTGTACCTTTGTTTTCTTAATCCGTATAGGTAACTGTTGCTCTGTTCCTACTGCTTTTGCTGCACAATCCTGTACTAACGGACAGGCCTCACAACGAGGTGTTTTAGGAATGCAAATAGATGCCCCAAAGTCCATAAGGGCTTCGTTGAAGTCGCCTGGTCGATCGTAGGGCATAGTATCCTCTACCAAGGAAGTAATCACTTTTTTCCCTACGACCCCTAAAATATCTTCATGGATATTGTATAGGCGAGCATAGACACGAAGTACATTCCCATCGACAGCAGGTTCACGAAGGTTATACGCAATGGAGAGCACTGCCCCAGCTGTATAGGAGCCTACGCCTTTTAAAGATTCCATTTCCTTCCGCGATCTCGGTACTTGTCCCCCATAGGTTTCTACCACTTCTTTCACACCTTGATGCAAATTACGAGCCCTAGAATAATACCCCAAACCTTGCCATGCCCGAACCACCGTATCTTCTTCGGCACTAGCTAAACTTTCAAGTGTTGGAAATTGTATTACCCAGTTTTCAAAATAAGGACGCATGGCCTCAATTCGAGTTTGTTGAGACATCACTTCCGACACCCAAATCCGATAGGGGTCTTTACTTTCACGCCAAGGCAAATCACGCTTATGCACATCATACCAATCTAATAAATGTCTCGTCCATGCCACTTGGCTTTGCTGTTCTACTTGTTTCACTTCATGCCCTCATATATCCAAGCCGTCATACGGTCTACATCGTCGCTTTCTAGCACCTTTTCTACAGTTATAAATTGCATGGATTCTATCGTACTATTATCTTCTTTGAAAGTAATGATACCTTTCAACTTCTCGCCACGCCAAACCCGTGGAATCCACTCTTCATCACCAGCCCACATATGGTCAAAGGGAGTGTTCTCCAACGTAAACCAATGAGGCTCCATCTCTTCTGATTCCAAAGGAATGCCTTGAAATTGTTCTACCATATATACATAACTAATATGGCTCAACTCCGGTGAGTAAGGAAACTGAAAGTCCAATAGCGCCACTGCCTGTAGGTCCTCTTCTTTCACCAGTAAGGATACTTCTTCGAAGACTTCTCGCACGGCGCAAGCACGGAAACTTTCACCATCCTCAATTTTACCACCAAATCCATTATAATAGCCGGCTCCAAAGCCGCGTTTTTTACGTCCTAATAAAAATAAATTCTCCCGTTTTGGAAAACATAATGTTGTAGGTCTCATTAGTTCCTCCTATTCTTTTTTTATTATATCATGTTTCACACTTTCATAAACCTCGCCCCCTATGATACTATAGTAATAGTGAGGTGAACTATGAAAGAACCATTAATTTTTGATATTGCTCTGGGACAAACAAAGCCCAACAGCATGTACAATCGCGACGGGCACTGCCCATTTTGCGAACCCTCGCAATTAACCGATATACTAGATACATCTGGGTCCATCATTTGGCTCATGAATAAATACCCTGTATTAAAACACACATGGCCTACAGTTATCATCGAAACTCCACCCCATGTGCATACAGAATATTCTAAATTGCCCTTGTTAGATGCGGTCCATATTTTAGAGTTTGGGAGAATGAAATGGGAAGAGGTAAAATCCGACCCTCGTTTTACCTCCGTCTTATTCTTTAAAAATTACGGCCCCATGTCTGGAGGCTCTATTTATCACCCTCACAGCCAAATCATTGGCCTAGAGGACTATGATTACCGTGAAGATATTCACAGAGAACATTTTAAGGGATGGATCATCTATGAAGAGGATGGTCTTCGTATAACCTTATCCAATCATCCTATCCATGGATTCTTTGAATTTAATATGCGGTTTGATCCCCAATTAGATACATCCATATTAGCCAAGTATTTACAACGTACCTTACGCTATGTATTAGAAGGATTTTCTAAATATGTAAAATCTTATAATCTATTTTTCTACGATATAAATGACGGTTATCACTATCTAAAAATTGTGCCACGCTATATAACATCACCACTTTTCATCGGTTATGGAATTCCACAAGTGTGTCATGAAACACGCGCCTTAGAGGTCATCCGTCATATACAGTCATATTTACACAATTCTTTGGAGGTTTAATGAAAGTTTTTGCCATTGGCGATTTACACCTATCTGGGCAACCACCAACAAAACCTATGACCATCTTCGGTCCACACTGGGATAACCACTGGGAACGTATCCAAGCACACTGGCGAGAACATATAGAGCCTGATGATCTAGTCTTTCTAGTAGGTGATATGTCTTGGGCTATGCGCCTTAGTGATGCAAAGGTAGATCTAGATACCATTGCAACCCTGCCTGGGAAAAAGTTTATGATTCGTGGCAATCACGATTATTGGTGGACAAGCCTGCAAAAAATGAATACTCTTATGGAAGGGCGTATCACCTTCTTGCAAGGTAGAGGTTTGTATCACAATGGCATCGCTTTCGGTGGCACGAAAGGCTATATCTATCCACAAGATCCTTTCTTTAAAGAAGAAGATGACCGCCATATCTATGAACGGGAATTAATACGTACTAAAGCAGCTCTAGATGCTATGGAAACTGCTATTACTAAAAGTGGTGATGACCCTTCTCAGATAACACGCATACTGTTACTGCACTATCCACCCACCTTAGAAAATCATGCCAATGGATTTACGGACCTATTAGAACAGTACCATGTAGATCACTGTGTATTTGGTCATTTACACGACAAAACATCCTTCCAAAAAGTACCCTCTCATTGGGGGCATACACAATTACACTTAGTCTCAGCAGATGCTGCTAATTTTATGATGAAGGAGATACCATGAGCCGTATCCACAAAGAACACTTACAAGCAGGCTACATCTTTGGCGACCCTCATAACGAAGAATACCTATACCTACCAGCAGGAGAGGTTGGTTCTAGCGACCCTAGATGCATATTCGAACAAGGGCCTGCAAAAGAAGACCTAACCCTAGACGAAGCGTGCCGAATCATCGACCGATATACATTAAAACCATGTAAACACCCTAGTCTAGGCAAACGATCATTTTAAAATGCTATTCCTCCTAAGGAGCGCAGTTACGTGTGGAACACTAGTGGCGTTTCTTTTTTCTAAATAAAGAAACCCCTCGCTTTTTCCTTATCAAAAAAACACACCTTTAACGTATTAAAAATAGAGGAAAGTTGATACTTAATCAGCTTTCCTCTATTTTAATTAGTGTTTATGTTTCTTCATGTCTGTACGAATAATCTCGCCATTCGTAGCATTTACTGTAACTTCAACCTTCTTACCTGTACTATCTACCATATCTAAATCATACACAAGCAAGTCTTTATCTTTTTCTAGCTCCCAACTAGCTACCTTAAACTCACTTCCCAGAGCCTTTTCTACCGCACTTTTCGCCTGGTCAGGAGTGATAACGTTATTAACATCAAAGGATTTACTCATCAATCGTTCTTCTGCCGTTAAAAACCCCTTTCCTTGCGCAAAACTCTTAAGTTGCTTCCACCCCTCTTTAGCCATGTGCTCTAAGGAATCGCCATCTTGTATTGTCTTCACTTTTTGTTTGATAATTTCCCCAGACTCCGTTATATTCACAGATATCTTCTGTCCATCCACAAACCCTTCTACTTCATACATAGGCATATACTTCATAGTATAGGATACCGCTGTAATATTAGCATTAGGATAGGCTGTTAAGAACGCACTTGTAGCTCCTTTGTAATCAATACGTTTTTCACTTTTAACACTAGAAGTCGTATGGCTATCACCTGGTAAAATACTATTCTGATTCGTGTTTGTATCATTTATGGTAGCTTCCGTAGCCATAGGATTTTCCGTCGTAGGATTTGTGATATCTTCTGCATTAACTATACCAGCTGTTACTATTCCTGCTAATCCAATTGTTAATACTGTTGCTTTTACACATGTTTTTAAATTCATAATTACCTCTCTCGCAAACATAATAAGCTAATACTTCTTGCATATATCTATGCATCTCTATATTGGTATGATACCGCCTACATATGAATGTATAATGAATTTTGAATGAATATTACATGAAAATTGCATGAATATTATATGAATTCGCAAATTAAGCAAGTTATTACACAATGAATAGATCTGCTTTCTTATAAAAATACAATACCACTAGCTCTACAATAGAGCTAGTGGCATATGTATTCTCAAAGGGTTGTAGTTATATAGTAAGGGAGTATATTTGTGTATTATTTGTATTTAAAGTAAGGGAATTATAAGGAGAATTTCACTAGAATTAGTACTTGCTAGTTTTTGCTTTTACATTGATAATTTCGCCAGTCATTGCATCTACTTTGACTTCAGCTTCTTTACCACTGCCATCGATCATATCTAATTCATAGACTAGACGTCCATGCTCTTTTTCTACAGACCAATCCATTGCTTCAAATGTGCCGCCCACTTTTTCCTGAGCTTTTGTTTCTGCCACTTCTGGCATAATGATATCATTTACATCAAAAGCTTTAGACATACTATGGTTGCCGTTCATAGCTTGACCATACATCATGGAACCCTGTTGTTTCATATGTTTACCTTGTTTCAAAGGTTTTACTTCTGTATTTAAAATATCTCCATTTTCACGGATATGCATTTCAATTTTTAAACCATCCACGATACCATCTACTTCGTAAGTTGGGTTATGTTTTCCATCATAAGAAATACCTACAATTTGTGCATCCGGATATAAGGATTTAAATTTTGTAACTACCCCTTTATAATCTACATCACTCAATGGTAATACGCTAGGCACCACGCTACCTACACCATTCCAAGAATTAATTTTAGCCATTTGATCTGCTGGCATATTTTTCATCATACTTGTGTTCGCAGCATTTGCTACACCACTTGCCATCATAAGGCCTGCACCTAGAGCCATCACAGCAGCTCCTAAACGAAACATTTTTTTCATAATCTCCTCCTTCACGTGCCCGATGCATCGTGTCTTGGTTTTTAATTAAGGAATATTCGTTATTTCTAACTTGTTTATATCATATCCTATGAATATGAACCAATTATGAAAAAAGAATGAGCCGACCATGAAGTTACAATGAATATTAGATGAAGTTGTATCCCCTATTACATACATATATTCCCACATTTGACAAAGAGCCCCAATATTGATATATCATCGTAAAAACTATTTTAAATTATATAAACGCTATAAATACAAAAAGAGACAACACCGAAATGTTGTCTCTTTATCTGTTTTAGTATGCTAGATAGTAATTAGTGCTTAACCATTGTTAAGATACCTTCCAATTGTGGGAAGAATTCTTGACCGAAGTAAGCAAAAATACCAGAAATAACTAAGTATAACAAGAAGTATTTAGCTACATGAACCATGATAGAACTTGCATCGATGGAATGACGTAATTGGTCAGCTTTTTGTGCATCGATTTTGTGTTCTTCGATGAATGTGTTAAGAGCAGGACCTACGGCACCGATGGCAATCGCAATACTTTGTGGGGAGAACATTTTACCAACACCAGCGGAACCAGAGTTAGTTGCTGCCAACCACAATGCTAATGTATCATGACCAGGTGTCAATTGATGAGCCGCTGCTGTTTGCAATGGTCCGAACAATACGTTCGCATTTGTACCAGAACCTGTCAAGAAGGCACCCAATGCACCAATTACAGGAGCAAATGCAGGGTACATACTACCGGTAGCAGCTACTAATGCATTCGCAATCATGCCAGTCATACCAGAGTATGTCATCAATTTTGCAGTTACTACTACAGAAATGATTGTTACATACGTTAATTTCAAAGTTTTGAAAGTATTAGTTAATACTTGTTTTTGAGTTCCAAGACCTGCTTTTTGGATAAAACCACCAATTAAAGCGGAAATGAAAATCATGATACCAGGAGTCGCAATCCAAACGAATGTGTAAGGTTTTGCATTTACACCAGCATGGATAGGTACAGATGTTTTAAATACCATCAAAGCATTATATACAGCTGGCACCAATTTAGATGTACCAATTAACAAGATGAAAATCAAAATGAATGGAGATGCTGCAATTAAACCTTCTTTAGCAGATACTGTACGTGCAGCGCCAGTTTCAACTTTGTATTCTGGATCATTAACAGGCATTAATTTTGCGATAGCAATGATGACACCCATGATTACAATAGAAGAACCCATAACGGCTAACTCAGGACCACCTGCATACATGCTAATCAATAATTCAGGAATCGCCAATGCTAAACCAGCTAATAAAGTTTGTACAAATACACCTTTAATTGCTTTCACACCGCCCGCAATGATGCCTACGATGAAGAATGGAGTAATTACGTTTAAGAAGAATAATTGCACTGCAATGAATGTACCCAATTCAGCTGGTTGTAGACCAGTCAAAGATGCCAATGTTGTTGTTGGAATCGCAATAGAGCCAAATGTAGTTGGTACGGAGTTTGCTACTAAACAAGCCAAGATGGATTTCAATGGATCAAATCCTACTGCTACCATCATCGCTGCTGGAATCGCAACGGCTGTACCGAAACCTGCCATACCTTCCATGAAAGCACCAAAGCCCCATGCTAACAATACGGCTAAGATACGCATATCACTAGTTACGGAAGATAACATAACTTTAATAGTTTCCATAGCTTTTGTATGAACTACTAATTGATATGTAAAAATTGCTGCTGTAATAACCAAAAGAATTGGCCAAACTGCAAGAGCTACACCTTCCATAGCTCCTGTGTACATAATATATGCATTTTCTCCATAGTAGAATACAGCTAAAATATATGTACCAATTGCTGCTGCCAAACATGCTTTCCATGCAGGCATTTTTAATACTGCCAATGCTACGATAAGCCATAGGATCGGCAAGACTGCTAAAAATATATCCATATTAACAATCCCTTTCTATAGTGTGAATCACTGTAATTCAATTCTAGCATACGCACAGTGTGATATAAACAAAAAGAGAGGAAATCCACAGATTCCCTCTCTCATATGTTCAAAGATGTTGACTGTTACCAGTCTCTAAGAAGTATTCCTTAGGGATACAAAACTACTGATTCTGCATCGATAAAGATTTGTAATTGTCAGCTATTGAACTGCAAATTAGTAGTTGGAAGCAACTGCTTTAGGTGGTTCATAGTCGCCGAAGTATTTTTTAGGATCCAATTTCAACAAGTTACATACGTCGAACAATTCTGCCACAGTTTTGTCGATAACTGGCACACCTTCTTTACGGCAAACTTCGATAGCTTCTGCTTCTTTTTCACCATGAGTATAGATGCGTTCAGCACCTTCAGCTTTAGGAGCTTCACGAAGTTCTTGTAAGAATGTGGAGAAGTGTTTTTTAACTTCTTCTGGGTTACCAAAGATTGCTGGGTTAATAGCCATGAAACCATGACAAATATTGGAACGGCCACCAGTCATACATTTATTGGATGTACCACCTTGAGAGAAGATAGATGCGAAGATTTCGCAAAGCATACCGTAACCATAACCTTTGTGGGAACCTAATTGTTCAGTGTTGCCACCTAAAGGCATGATACCGCCACCAACGTGGTCGGAGATGTTGCCCAATACTTCTGCAGCATTTTGAGATGCTTTACCGTCTTTATTTAATGCCCAACCGTTAGGCAATTCTTTGCCTAATTTATTGTACATTTCTAATTTACCACGAGTTACTACTGTTGTAGAAGCGTCGAAGAAGAAGTTGTATGGTTCAGCTGGCATTGCGAAAGCGATTGGGTTGGAACCAAGCATTGCTTTACGAGCAAATGTAGGAACCATGATTGCTTCAGAGTTAGTGCAAGAGAAACCAATTAAGCCTTCTTTTAAAGCAAGATCAGCATAGTAACCAGCGATACCATAGTGGTTAGAGTTACGAGCGGATACGATACCAATACCAGATTCTTTAGCTTTTTTAATTGCTAATTCCATAGCGAAATGACCAACTAATTGACCCATTGCATCATGGCCTTCAACAACTGCGGACACTGGAGTTTCGAATACTACTTCTGGTTTTGCTTTAATATCGATAAGACCTTTTTCAATACCTTTGTGGTAACGAACTACACGTTGCATACCGTGGGATTGGATACCGTACATGTCAGACATCATCAATACGTCTTTAATGATGCCAGCTTCTTCAGGGCTGAAGCCAAATCCTTCAAATGCGTCTTGACAGAATGCGTTAAGTTTTTCTTCTTGGATGTAAACAAAATTTCCCATCTTTAAAACCTCTTTCCCTAACCATAAAATAAATTGTGACATCTTGTAGTACTCCTCAACAGATTGTCACTACTCTTGATACGTAAATTATAGCACACATGTACACCACATGGAATAGAAATCCCCTTGTTGTAGGCGTTTTACTCTTATCATATATGCATAGTTAAGGGATAATTTAATTAATTCCTTTAAAAAATAACCTAAAAACAGCTATTTTATAAGGTTAAAGTAATCATTACTTTTAGTTATGCTTCACTTATGTTCTTCCTCATAAGTTCATATATATTCATATCTATATCGAATTCCATAAAAGAACATCTATATTTATCGTTTTTCTCTATCGATATCTATCGATAATAATGACCTATTGTATAGTCTACTATAACGATTAGTTTTATCTATCCTTATTACTTTTGTTCTTTTTTATCTTTTTTATCTTTTTTATCTTCTTTGTCCTTTTTATCTTTTTTGTCCTTTTTATCTTTCTTATCTACTTTTTTATCTGCTACAATACCAGACTCATCACTGATAGCTGCATTCATTTGTTTGGCAATGTTAAACGCTGCGTCATAGGTTGGCATAGTCACAATATTAGTCATTCCAATCGCTACAGTAGATCCATCTACACGAGCACCTCCAATGGCATTATCATGATACAATCTAGCCAGTTTACCAGCCACTAAGTAAGCTCGCATTGGCGCCGTATAATTACCTTTTGCTGTTCCTTCATAAACAGGCTTACCATTGATAAAAACTGTTTGTTGTTCTACTTTTACATGATTGCCAGAATATACATACAAGCGTTGTAAATTATCCAATACTCGTTGCGATGTTTTTGGATGGTCGTTGGGATTTAAAATTTTACCAAACCCTTCACGGTAGGTATCACCATATTTATTTTTGATCACTTCCATAGCAAGGGCCGCACCACCAACATTATAGGAAGAATCCGCTAAGATGCTAAAGCCTAATTCATCAGCATTTTTTTCTTGAGACATAGTGAATACTTGACTATCTAAATATTTTCCAGTAAGTCCCGCCGCAATTTGCCCTAAATCACCTGAGTTAAAGGTAGCCGCTCCAATCACGGTAGATAAAATACTACTTTTCTTGGCTCCATTTACTAAATCTTTATGCTCACCGTGGCTTAACTCGTGACCAATTACTGCCGCTAAAGCATCATCATCTAGTAAATCCATAGTGCCTTTGTTAATAGACATAACTCGACCAAAAGTCATAAATGCATTGAAATCTTCATCTGGATTCACATACACCACATAACTACGTTTTACATGAGGGGATTTAGAAAGCTCATCCACAATACGCTTCGCCCGCATTTGATAGGCGTAATTATCATAAACGCCTGTACGGTCTTTTGTTTTTTCCAACATTTCTTGTTGACCTTTTTCTGTATTGTCTAGGTCACTCAAATGTTGATGCACAGAAATGCCTCCTAATACACTTTTACCAAGAGCCTCCCACAATCCATGAGCTTCTACTGTAAGTATTCCTGTAGATGTAATACCCATAGTCAACACTGCTGCACACAGCATACGTTTCCAAGTCTCTTTCATTAGCTCTCCCTCCTGCTTCTATATACCAGGGTCATCTTCACGATACGCCAGATCTCTAAACCGTGTATATGCCCCTTCAAACCATAGTTTTACAATCCCTAACTCACCATTACGATGCTTACGGATGATAACTTGTGTTTCTACACCATCACTAGTATCTTCTGTATCTTGATAATTTTCACGATTCAAGAAAGCAACGATATCCGCATCTTGTTCTAGAGAGCCAGATTCACGCAAATCACTTAACATCGGCGTTTTATCTGCCCGGCTTTCCACACCACGACTTAACTGCGACAAGGCAATCAATGGCACATTAAATTCTCGTGCCATAATTTTTAATTGTCGAGAAATGGCAGATACTTCTTGTTGGCGATTATCCGCTATTTTTTTACCGCCATTTTCCATGAGCTGAATATAGTCCACCACCACAAGTCCTAATTCACCATGCTCTTGAATTAAACGGCGCAATTTTTTCTTCATTAACTGTGGCGTCAAACCTGAAGTATCATCAATATATAAGGGAGCTTCTGCTAAATCATTCAAGGCACTAATCGCTTTTCCCCAGTCTTCTTGACTCAATTGACCATTCCGGATTCGTCCAGAGTTAATACCTGCCACTGCTGCCAACACACGGGCTACAAGCTGTGTCTTAGACATTTCTAGAGAGAAAAAGGCTACATTTTTCTTCGATTTCATAGCTACATTTTGAGCAATGTTCAATGTAAATGCTGTTTTACCCATAGAAGGGCGGGCTGCTACTAAAATTAAATCTGATTTTTGCAATCCACTAGTTAGGTTATCTAAGTCTTTAAATCCCGTAGATACGCCAGTCAATATCCCTTTATGCCGTTGTAATTCATTGATACGATCAATCGTTTCATACACCACATCTCGCATAGAACTAAACGAGGATTCTCCTTTGGTGGTGCCGCTTACATCTAATACCATTTGTTCTGCTCGATTGACGATATCTTCTGTCTCTTCTTCTTCACGATAGGCCATAGATTCCACTGCATTCGCTACATGAATAAGTTTACGCAAATGGGCTTTATCTCTCACAATTTTTGCATGATCTTCTACATTGTATACATCTACAATATCTGTTGTAAGATTTGTAAGGTATAAAATACCTCCTACAGCCTCTAATTTTTGGGATTTTTTTAATTCTTCAGATAATAAAACATAGTCTGCTCGCTGATTTTTTCCTACAATACTAGCAATCGCTTCATAAATTACTCGATGATTATCACTGTAAAAATCTTCTGCTTTTACAATAGAGCTAACTGCATCAAAGGCATCTTTATTGAGCAAAATAGCTCCTAGTACGGCTCGTTCTGCTTCTATACTATGCGGTGGGATCCGTCCTGACATACATACCCTCCCTATATACAATTACATATTTTATGCAAAAAAGAGGGGCCTAGCCCCTCTTTCTATTAACCCGCAACTACTTCTACAGTAATCTTAGCTGTAATTTCTGGATGCACTCGAATTAACACTTCATGAGTACCCAATGTTTTGATTGGCTCTTTTAAGTCAATTTTCTTTTTATCTACATCAACTTTTACTTGCGCTTGCAATGCATCAGAAATATCTTTACCTGTTACAGAACCGAATACACGGCCACCATCTCCCATTTTTACAGGGATTGTAATAGATACTTTCGACAATTGGCTAGCCAATACAGTAGCTTCATCAGAGTCCACTTGTTTTTTATGAGCTTGAGCCCCCAATTTTTGTTTCGCGTTGTTCAAATTCTGAGGAGTTCCTTCAAGGCCAACACCTTTTTTAATAAGCACATTGCGACCATAAGCTTCAGAAACTTCTATGATTTCGCCACGTTTACCAACTTTTTTAACATCTTCTAATAAAATTACTTTCATGTTAAGTCCTCCTTCGTTTCTCTTTGTAATTCTGTCATATGGGATACGGCTACTTCAGTCACCCATTGACGCGCCTCCTTCATAGACATATTGTAAATCTGAGCGCCCGCCACGGTACGATGACCTCCGCCACCGACAGATTCCATAATTAACTGTACATTTAACTTGCCTTGTGACCTAGCACTGACTCCAATGCCACCATCTGGCAATACATAAAATACAAAACTAGCTTCAATACCCTCTAGCGTAATTAATTTATCACCTGTTTGAGCTGCTATCACTGTTGCATTCTTCGCATCTTGCGGTGCCTCTGTAAAAGCCATATTTTCTATTTCTTCTGCAGACGCTAGCATAGCAGAACGTATACGCATACCTTCAAAGCTATCCATAAATAAATGTCGTACTAAAGATACATCTGCACCTGATCGGCGCAAGAAAGAGGCTGCTTCAAAGGTGCGCGCCCCTGTTTGGACCACAAAGTTTTTTGTATCTACTACAATACCCGCATATAAACCACTAGCTTCAATATGCTTAATCTCTACATGTTCTGGGAAATATTGAATTAACTCTGTTACCAGTTCACTAGTAGATGATGTAGATGGTTCCAAATAGGTCAATAATGGAGACTCAATAAAGTCTGAACCCCTTCTATGATGGTCGATGACAACACGACGATTTGCCTTTTTCAAAGCTGATGGAGCTGCCACCATCTCAGAACGATGCACATCTGTCACAATCACAACTGTATTATCTGTTACAAACTGAGCTGCTTCTTCTTCATCAATAATTAGACCTTGAAAATCTGGATGTTCTACCAATACTTCTACTAATTTACGAACTGCTGTAGGATGCGAACTCAAGGCAATATTCACTGGTTTCTTAAGAGCTCTTGCCATCGCTGCTACGCCTACAGAAGCACCAATACTATCATAATCTTCCCGATCATGACCCATCACAAGCACACGATCAGAATCCAACATAATTTCATGTAATGCATGAGATACGACCCTAGCACGGACACGAGTATTCTTTTCATTTCCTGATGATTTTCCACCAAAAAACTTGACTTCTTCACCATGGTATACGCAAACTTGGTCGCCACCACGTCCTAAAGCAATCTCCAAGGCAGCTTTTGCCTTTTCTCCTTGTACTTTCACAGTATCCTCTGTCAAAGCAATACCCATACTGATGGTTGGAGGGATATGTTTCGATGTAGTTAAAGCGCGAATTTTATCTAATAAACTAAACTTCGATTCCATCATGTGCAACATGGCAGCCTTACTAATACTAAAGGTATACGTATCTTCTGTAGCATTCCGAATAAAACCATCATGTTGATCGATTTCCATCACAATCAATCGGTTCATATCGGACCACAATTGTGTATATTCAATATCGCTCAAGCCAGAACGCAAATCTTCGATATTATCCATAGCAATGAAACCAAGAGCTGGAAGCATAGAAATAGCCTTATGTTTTTCTGCTTCAATATCTGTAATATCATCAAAGTAAAATGCCATATAAGACTCTAATTCATCACTCTTTACATCAGAATAGTTAGACTTTGGTGCTACCAAGGTTTTGTAAAGTACGCGATAATACTTACCATCAATTTCCTCGTGAAAGAACCCAGACTTGCCCCAATATTTATCAATCCGCAAGGTAGGAATAAATCCACTTAATTTCATTGTTTTATCAGAATCACTGGGCAACCAATCTCTAAATACGCTATTACTCCAGCAGATAACATTATGTTCATCGATGATAACAATACCTACTGGCAAGTTTTGTAGCGCAAAGGTAGAGGCCTGCGTAATTCCTTTCGCCATACAGTCAAATTGAGCTTTTCTAAAATGTCGTCCTCTTCGAATGGTACGTCCCACGTACAAATACGCAGCGATTACCACTATACAAGCCAACATGGCTAGTTGCCAATTCAAATAGAAAATAATACCTAATAAGATAAGAATGAGAACGGCAGCAGTAATTTCAATAGAACTGTATTCAGTTTGTATATCCATACTACCTCCTCTAATTTCACTCACTTCGTCTGCCCCATCGTTCCTCTAGGTGCAAGAATACATCTAGAGCTCCTAATATAGCGGCGGACTGTGACATCATAATAAATAAACCTAGTACAATCCACGGTACAAACTTCGGTGGATGATAACTTTTACTAATACGCCAAGCACAAGATATGCCTCGTATAAATAGCATTATACCACCTAAGTACATCAAATTATAGCCTACATATTCAAGGAGCGGAATATATTGTTTCACAAAATAAGAAATGACCCCCACTAAAAAAATATGTAATGCCCAATCTGGTACACGCCAACCTTTAATAGTAGGCATTTCAGGAATATGGTAAGTACCGATACGACTGAGCACAATATACGTAAGACGATTAATAATATAAGAAATAGCCACACCAGAGCAAAATAAACCTGCAATCAATACTTTTTTCATGATTTCAATTTGATCTTGTAAGGCGGTCATCGCCGTTGTCACTTGTTCCTCTGAAAGCCCCTGTTGCACATACATATCTTGCATGGATACTGTAATTTGTTCTTCCAAAGATGACCACATCTCTGTAGGACTTACCTGCATCACCAAAGCAGATGCCCAAAACTGAACTACTACTGCTAGCATTAATACCACAGCAGGAATCATCAACAATTTAGAAATCGACCAGTGCTTGCTTAATCCATAACCGATTAAAATACCAATCACACCAAAGACTCCCCCTTCTACTATGGCCGTCAAAGGTCCTAATAAAAAGGCAATGGCTATCATCGCTGATACAACAGATAATAGGCTCCAACGAAAGCCATGACGTACACCTACAATGGCAATCGTCATAGGCACAAAAATAGATCCAAAAAATCCAAGCATAGGTACACTGAGACCTATCATGGCAAAGACAATCATCAATGCCGTTAAGATACCAGACTCTACGACGGACTTTGTACTTGTTTGATTCATATACTAACCCCATACTATGTCTCTCCTCAAAGGTTCAACATAGTTCTATGCCAATACAATAAATAGACATATGACTATCGTCATATGCCTATTATATCATATTCTCTATACGTCTTGAATGATTGGTAGAATCATTGGGCGACGACGTGTTTTTTCATAGAAGAATTTTCCTAATGTGTCACGCACCACAGTTTTGATCGTTGTCCAATCTTTGATATGATCCATTTCACATTTCTCTACTGCTGCATCTACACGACGTTGTGCTTCACTTAATAATTCTTCTGCATCACGAACATACACAAAGCCACGAGATAACATATCTGGTCCCGCTACAATCGTACCAGAAGCACGGTCCATTGCCATAACAACCACAACCATACCTTCTTGCGCTAATTGCTGACGATCACGGATAACGATGTTACCTACATCGCCTACACCTAATCCATCCACAAAGACTTTACCAGCTGGCACACGACCTGCTAAACGACCTGTACGAGTAGTAAACTCAAAAATTTGTCCATTATCACCTACCAAGACATTACTAGGTTTTACAATCCCCATGGACACAGCCAGTTCACCATGTTTTTTCAACATGCGGTATTCACCATGAACTGGAATAAAGAATTTAGGTCTCACCAAATTCAACATAGTTTTTAAATCTTCTTGGCTACCATGACCAGATACGTGAATACCACGATCCTTGCCGTATACTACATGAGCACCTTGGCGCAATAAGTTATCGATGGTACGTCCTACGGCCGCTTCATTACCTGGAATTGGTGTAGCGGAGATGATAACAGTATCATTTGGTGTAATCTCTACGGTACGGTGATTGTTTGTAGACATACGAGATAGACCTGCCATTGGTTCCCCTTGAGACCCCGTTGTTAAGATCATAATTTCATCAGCACGATAGCGATTCATTTCATCATCACCGATGATAGTTCCTTCTGGCACTGTTAAATAACCACGCTCTTGAGCGATTTCTGTAACATTTACCATGGAACGACCTAATACCACTACTTTACGTTTTGTGGCTACCGCTGCATCAATAGCTTGTTGCAATCGGGACACATTAGATGCAAAAGTAGCTAAAATAACACGACCCGTAGCTTCTGCGACAGCACGCATAATCGCTGGTCCTACAGAACTTTCAGATGGAGTAAACCCTGGCTTTTCCACATTAGTGGAGTCGGACATAAGCGCCAATACGCCTTTGTTACCAAGTTCTGCAAATTTGTGAACGTCCATCAATTTCCCATCTACAGGAGTTTGATCCACTTTGAAGTCCCCCGTATGTACCACAGTACCTACTGGAGTTTCTAAAAAGATGGCACATGCATCTGGAATAGAGTGATTTGTTTGGATAAAGCCCACTTTGAAGCAGCCAATTTTAAATTCATCACCAGCTTTTACAACTTGTAATTTTTTAGCTTTTACATGATGTTCTTTTAATTTACCTTCAATCAAGCCACATACTAAGTTCGTAGCATACACAGGTACGTTCACTTCTTTTAATAAATACGCCAAGGATCCAATGTGGTCTTCATGACCATGAGTAATCACCACGGCACGTACTTTATCTTTATGCTCGATTAAATAACTCATATCAGGGATTACAATATCTACCCCTAACATGTCATTTTCTGGGAATGCTAATCCCGCATCTAACACGACAATATCATCGCCATATTGGAAAATGGTCATGTTTTTACCGATCTCACCTAGGCCACCTAATGGAATGATTTGCAATTTATCTTTTCGCGCATGGGAACGATTTATTTGTTCATGTTTTTCCACAGTTGTATTGGCACGTTGTGGTTTACGCGGACCACGATTAGATTGACGGCGCTCGCCATTATCGCCTTGTGGACGCGGACGACTGGTACGTTCCCCCTCAGCTTTCACAGTGGTACGACGATTTTGACCCGTCGTGCGGCGTGTACGTGTTGTAGAACGTGGTCGTTGTTGCGTAGCTTCACCTACCGGTGCAGCTATATTTGTTCTTTCTTCTTGTATATTCAAAATTTCCTCCTACAGGACTATAGTCGTACTGTCTATACATACTACCATAGTCCAAGACTATATAATCCCACCCTCAGATGGTTAAGCATGTATCGGCATGTAAGCACAAATAAGTATCTATTTCTGTTCGTATTCATACAGCAAAACACTGTGAGAAACCTTTCTCACTATCTATGTCACATTCTTCTACACAGCAAAGCATATACCCTCTATACATACTTCTACTGTGAAACATTTGGGAACCCATAAGGTTCATAAGCCGATCAAAATAATTACCTTTATTATACTATAGAAAATCCACCCTAAGCAACTAAGGCGCCTCTCCCTAATCCATAAAATTTGCAATTGAATATTGCACTATATGCAATTGCGTTTTATAATGTAAACTAAGTAAGGTTTTTGAAAGTTTACAATAGGAGGTCACAAAATGAAAAATGTAAGTATTCACACAATTGCAGAGATCGCTATCTTAACGGCGATGATGACAATTCTAGGAGGCATCAAAATTCCCAACTTAATTCCCGGTGTAGAGTTCCAACTATCTGCTCCTTTAGCGGTAGCAATTTGCGCTGCCTTCGGATTCCGCAAGTACATCATCTGCGGCTGTCTTTCTAGTTTGATTGGTCTTGTATTAGGCACACAAAACTTATTAAACGTTGCCATTGCCATGCAATTCCGCCTCATCGTAGGACTCATTTTATGGATTGGCAAAAATCGCATGTGGTCTATTCTTATCTCTGGTCCTATTGCGTCTGCTATCGCCCGTATCACCATTGGTTTATCCTTTGGCAAAATGGTCATTCCTATGCTTGTGATGGCAGTACCTGGCATGATTTTCACAGTCATTGTAAGCCCTATCTTCTATAGTATCTTGCGACGTCTACCACGCTTGGCTACTACGTTGAAAGTACATCAAGGTTAGTCACTTATGGTTTACAGCATTCGTATGCGCGCTGCTAAGGGCGGCCCTCATGAACAAGGAGGTTCTCATATTTCTGGAGCGGAACGTCTCGTCTCTTTAGAATCCTTATCACGCATTTCAGAAGAATTTTTACAACGAGCATTACAACACAGCAAAGGTCGTCCAGATTTTATCAATTTACAAATTGATGAGATTCCTGATGACTCCATCGTGAAAGTCCCTGCTCTCATGGTGGCTACTACAGAATCAGAAACAATCGAGGACTCTCATCGGGTAGCTACCCAACTATTACAACAAACACAGATCCATGAACAGGCGATTCAAAAGGCTTTTACCAAACTCAGCCAAAACACAGAAACTATAAGTGGTGCTTGGCTCGTCAATGCTACTACTGGTGAGGTATACCCCCAAACAGTACGCGTGTCCCGTATGGATGCCGAATCAGATGCAGACATACACCACCATTTGCAATATTATGGTTGTTCTTCCATCCATTCTAGGGAGGCTCTCATCTTAGCAAGCAAGGTCCTCGCATCGCCTTACGTACTAGGTGAACTATGTTGGTCCGATGATCCAGAGTATACGACGGGCTATGTGTCCTATGGCACTACCTACCATCGGTTAAGCCCTATGAAAGTCTATGGTAGTCCTATTGGTGGTCGTGCCTTCTTTATCACTGACGATGCACCGATAGAAGAAGTAATACAGTATTTTACATCCACTCCTACGTGGGTCACAACGAAAGGGATTCACCATGTTTAATCGATACTCCGAAGCCTTAGTCAAGCGCCAAGAGGAATCACAATTTCGTTCTCCTCGCACCTATACTCCTATCGATGCTACTCATGTTATGTATGAAGGTTCCACCTATCTAATGATGGCATCAAATAATTACCTAGGCTTAACCCATCATCCCCACGTGAAAGATCGAGCCTTACAGGCCATCCAACAATATGGCACTGGTTCTGGTGGCGCTCGACTTACCTCTGGTTCTTTCCCTTTATTTCAAGAACTAGAGCACCGTCTCGCACAGTGGAAAGACTGTGAAAAGGCACTCACTTTCACAGCTGGGTTTATGGCAAATCTAGGGACAATCTCTGCCCTAGTGCATAAAGGGGATATTATCTTTAGTGATGAATTGAATCACGCTAGCCTCATTGACGGCTGTCGTCTCAGCGGCGCTAAAGTACAAGTCTACCCTCACAAGGATGTGGCAGGTCTAGAATCCTTATTAAGCCAATCTAAGCCCTATGGTATGCGTTTTATCATCACTGATGGAGTATTCAGCATGGATGGGGATATAGCTCCTTTGCCTGAACTATTGGAACTTGCAGAACGCTACGATGCCCTACTGATTGTGGATGATGCTCATGCTACTGGCGTCATTGGTGAGGGCCGTGGTACAGCACATCACTTTCACTGTGAAAGCCCACGTATCATCACCACTGGCACTATGAGTAAAGCCTTAGGGTCCATAGGTGGATACGTCTGCGGTAGCCAAACCATCATAGACTATATCATTAACCACAGTCGTCCCTTTATCTTTGCCACCGCTTTGTCCCCTGCTGACATTGGGGCAAGCATCGGTGCCTTAGAAGTATTAGCTGAGGAGCCTAGTGTATATCAAAGCCTGCGAAGCAATACAAAATATATGAACCAAGCTTTGCAATCACTAGGAATCCCTAGCAGCGATGATACACCGATATTTCCTATCATCATCGGCTCTAACGAAGATACATTAGAAGCCAGTCTCCAATGTAAAAAAGAAGGCATTATCCTCAGTGGCATTCGCCCTCCCACAGTCCCTGTCAACACCGGACGATTGCGCTTAACCGTAACCGCTTCACACACAGAAGAAGAATTACAAAGAGTTATCCAAGTATTGCAAAGACTACCAATACAAAAGACCTTATAACAAAGCTTCTCTTGAATTCCCATAAAAGGAGCACAACAAAATAAGCTCCAAATAAAATAGAGGAAAGTTGAGCCATATCAACCTTCCTCTATTTTTTAATCCACCGCAAGAAAAGCCGTAGTGCTTACTAAAAACATTAGCGTAGGTCTGTTTTTAGAAGCGCTGCGGCTTTTCTACTTTTCAGAAGCGCTGCGGCTTTTCGTCTTTTTAGAAGCGCCACGGCTTTTCACTCTATAAGGTTTTACAAAATTCCCTAAATTGTTCTTTATAGAGCCCCGCCCCTCCATTAGCTGGATGGCGCAAGGTAGCTTGTACTTCTACGCCATACTCCGCCAAGGTAAGACTCGCTTTTTGACCCACTCCAATAATCTGAGCCTGTGGAAATAGATCTAACAGTTGTTTCGTATAGGTCCACCCTAAGTCTAATTCTTGCTTTATAGGTGTCCGGTTCGTCAAGCCATCTGTTCCTTTAAAGGGATGAAATGGAAAAATATTCCATAACACCACTTCATAAGGATCTATATTAGCTTCTAACATGGCATTCCACACCACAGAATCAGTAGGCTCATTAAAGCCCTTTTCTTTTTGTGTCGGTTTGATAATATACTCGTTCTTTGGATTACTAGTTCGTTTCGGCTCCAATCCAGTAAATACCATAGAGGGGGTTACCGTAGGGTGATGCCCTAAGAGCATTCTTTCACAGGTCATGGCAATCCCTGTAAATCGCCCTCCTTGATAGCCCACCGCTTCTGCTATGATGAGAATTTTAGCACGCTCTAATCGCTGCTCCAAATAAGCCTGCAACTGCTTTCTACGAATAGAACTCGCTCGTTGATTCGTATCGTAGCGTCCATCAAAGTCATTCCAAGGATTATACACATGAGGACTAGAAAATCCTTTTAATTGTCGCATCAATCGTTCTACTGACATAGATACCTCACTATTTGGAATGCAATAGTACTACCTTAGGACTACTTTCATCACGTTCTAAATATTGACCTACTGAAGATTCCTCTAATTCTTTACCATAATTTTTATTGGTAATTATGAGCATCTGTTCCCCAGATTGCAAGCGTTTAAATAATTCTTCTTCCTCAATTTGAGGCATCACATTCTTACCGTTCCACTTCGCACTGCGCTGTACATTATACTTCGCCAATCGTTCTGGACTAGGCTCTACTCGCACTGGTGTCACATCTAAATAATACGGCACTGACGCCGCATATTCCCCATAATAATACACAGGTCCATGAAAGCTGCGTATCTGTTCATGATAGGTCACAGAAGAACGCAAACCCAAGAATGGTACCAACCCTTCCATAAGCACAATACCTAGTACTATCAAGGTACCCATCCCCACTGTGAAAGGCATCATCAATCGTTTCCGGTACCAATAACACCCCCCTAGGAATAAGGTAAGGACTACGACAACAGCTCGAAGAATCCACCAAAAGCCCCACGGTGCAAAGAATGTTCCAATCCCAAGAACCCACCATAACACTAAAGTCGGTCCTAATACCCACCACCAAGCACGGTGACTAGCATCTTTCAAAGAAATCACCCCATAAGCCCCTAATAGACTAAAAGGAATGGCGGAAATAAAAGCATAGGTTGGATATTTCGTGGCCATCATTGTATAGAACAAAATCGTTCCCCAGCCCATAATCATGGTATATAGATAGGCATCAGTTCGTGTTTTCCAACCCCGATACATGCCATATAGAATAGCCCCCGTCCAAGGGAGAGAGCCCCCTAGGAAAATAGGTAGATAATACCACCAATGATTTACCTCGGGATGTTCAGATTGGGTTGCTCTCGTTATATTATGAAGTCCTAAAAACCCATTGATAAATTCCATACCATGAGTATGGTACATATATCCATACCAAGGCAAGACTATAGCTAAGAATATGAGGATACCTTGCCATGGAAATAATGCTTTCACCATAGACCAAGATCGTTTAACCCCTGCATAAATCAGGAACAACAATCCCGGTAATACCAGCCCTACAGGGCCTTTCGTCAATACTGCAATCCCCGCAAAGCCATAGGCTACTGCCATATACCATGGATTCTTAACTAGTAGTCCACGATAGGCGTAATAAAAGGTACCTACCGTGGCAAATAACAACACCATATCTGTGATGATACCATGGGCAATGGTCCATACGATGAGAGATGTGCCTAATATGAATGCTGATAACAAAGCGCCTAATCGTTGCCCTGTTAGGGTGCGCACCCCTTGGTAAACCATAGCCACTGATAAAGCCCCAAAAAGACCTGACGGAAAACGTGCTGCAAAGTCTGTCATACCGAATACAGAATAGGACAAACTTAATAGCCAATAAATCATAATTGGTTTATCAAACCAATAGTGCCCATAAATTTGTGGGGACAACCAATCTCCGGAAAGGACCATCTCTTTTGCGGTTAAAGCGTAATTCGACTCTACTGGATCCGACACTGGTAATAGATGGTTCCCTAGTACATAAACTCCTAAGAAAAAGAGAAATACTACATAGGTTACACGATGTAATTTCATAAGCATCTCCCTATTGTTTACGACGTTTCCAATATTTCAAACCATATACTACAGCTACCACTATAAACACTACAATCATAGCAATTAATAGTTCATGATTATACTCAATCAAGTCTTTCCAATGTTCTCCTAATTTCATACCTAGCCAAACTAGCAAGATAGTCCAAGGGATTGTGCCCAAAGTAGTCCAAATCACAAAGGGGGTCATCGGATATTTAGCCACTCCTGCAGGGAAGGAAATAAATGTACGCACCCCCGGTAATAAACGGCCAATAAACACAGCGGCACCACCATAGCGATTGAACAATTTTTCTGCAGCACCAAATTTATCTTCACTAAATAAGATATATTTCCCATATTTCATCAATACAGGTCTGCCACCATATTCCCCTAGCCAATAGGATAATACAGAACCCACAATACCCGCTACAACACCTACAATAATAGCTGTATTCAAATCAAATACGCCTTGAAATACTAAATACCCTGCGAACCCTAAAATAATTTCACTAGGAATCGGAATGTTCGCATTTTCTAGCACCATGCAAATAAACATGGCTGCATACCCATATGTCTCCATGATGGTCAATACATAATCCACTGTTGTCTCCTCATCGGAAGATAGTTATTAATCTCAATCTTCATCTTCTTCATCTAATAAATAATCTTTTGCCATCCACTTTTTCGTAGCTGTAAATGTGATCGTCACCCATTTCTCTGCAGGGTCACCACCAATGGCAAGGTCAATTTCATTGCGAATTTCATCTAATTCTACAATGGTTTGTTTTGGGAAATTCTTAGGAATTAAAATATCAATTTCAATCATTTTTACATTCCCATAGGCTTGTACACTAGTGACATAATCTTTAAATTTATACTTTTCCATGAAAGAATCCATAATAAATTGGATTCGATTATGTAATTTCAAAGGCGCTACACCCATAATTTGTTTCACCGATGGAATGATAATTTTTAAAGCAGACGGCATCATTTGTAACGATAAAATAATGAGCACAATAGGATCCACGTAGACCGCCCATTCTGCATAGCCAAAATGTTCTAGCCCAAAAGCCACTAAAAAGCTAACTAAAATCCCAGCTTCTAACATAGCATCGATGGACCAGCTAATATTATCGAATTTTACCAAATTAGATTGTAATTTTTTATTGATTTGGTGCACATAGAAATAATAGCACGTATCAGCAATGGTAAAAATTGTAGCATAGATGATAGCAGGTCCCACATGAACAGCACGACCGCCACCCAATAAATCCGTCAGTCCTGATAAAAAGGCATAGCTTACGATCAACAAGGTAAAACTACCTTCTGCAATCAACACTAAGGGTTCAAACTGCCAATAGCCAAACTGAAAGCGTTTGCTTGTTTCATTTGATACTAATCGGGATGTGATGATCATCATCACTTTAATAATCACAGCAATAAAGGACACGACCCCATCTAACAAGATGGCACTAGATCCGCTAAAGACCCCCATCATAGTGCCCCCTATAGCCACAAATGACATGAGTATGGCCGATTGAATTAACAACCGTTGCTCTACTGCATGTTTATCTTGTATTAACATATACACTCCTATTTAATCTAGCGAGCTTTTCGCTCAAGTTTCCTATACCTATGTAAGAATATTTGTATCTATAACTACTTTATAGCCTATAGGCATTCTGTACGGTCTACACGCTATGAAATAGTTTTATGCATTCATATACAAGTATATATAAAAACGGTGTATCATACAAGTACGATACACCATTTCTATTCATTGTGAGTACAAATTTATATATAGAATCCTCTATACTATCGCGATTCATAGGACTTTTGTAAAACATAGGCAAAGGCTTTTTTAGTGCCATCCTCTTGCTCTTGCAAGTACACCCCTTGAATTTCTGGGGCAAAGCCAGGCAATCGATTAATCCCTTCTTCTAAGGCTAAGAAATAATCTCGTGCCGTCTCTGACCAGCGCTCACCTGGCTGTACACAGAGCACTCCTGGTGGATATGGCAAGGCTCCTTCTAACGCCATACGCCCCACTACCTCAGACACAGGCACTAACTCGCCATGGCCTCGAACAAAATCAAAGTTCGCTTCTTGCGGTGATTTTACATAATCAGGAAAACACTCTTGTAAAAATAATTTCCGTTGTAAATCACTCACATTACGATCTTTATAAAAATCATGCATTTCTTGGCAAAGTTGACGAATTGTACATCCATCATAGGCCTTCCAGTGTTGATGATACACATAGGGCAATACTTCTTCCAACGGAGCATCTCTATCGATGAGCCTTTCAAACTCCACTAAATGAGATACTAATTGATCCATCTTTTTCTTTGTTTCCGCTGGTGTCATTAAGAATAATATGGTATTTAAATCGCATTTCTCTGGGATGATATGGCGATCTCGCAAGTAATGCGCCAAAATCGTAGCCGGTATACCAAAAGATTCATAGTCTCCTGTTTCTACATCAATACCAGGTGTAATCAGTTGAAACTTACAAGGGTCAATGAAGTATTGGTTCTCTCCATAGCCTTGGAAGGAGTGCCATTTTCCATTCGGTTCAAAACGGAAGTAGGATAGGTCCTCTGCCATGCGTTCCGTATTACCGTCTTCCCAACGTTGACCATGCACCATAGGTGGCACTAGTGGTCGTATGTACTGACATCGTGTTAGCACTGATTTACGAGCCTCGATGGCCACTTTCACACACTCTTTCCACAGAAATTGACCACCTAATCCTTCATGCATTTTAGCATTCACATCTAAGGATGCAAACAAGGGATAAAAGGGCGATGTAGAGGCATGCATCATAAAGGCATTGTTCATCCGTTTATGGTTTACATACCGCGCTTGTCCTTTGATGTGTCTGTCTTTTTTATGCACCTGAGAGGCTTGAGAAAAGCCCGCTTGTTGCTTATGTACTGATTGCGTCACGAGAATACCCGGATCATTTGGTCCTAATTCTAATAATAAAGGACTGCAATCTTTCATCATAGGAATAAATTGTTCGTATCCTACCCAAGCAGAATCAAACAAAATATAATCACAAAGATGTCCAATCCGATCTACCACTTGTCGTGCATTATAAATAGTACCATCATAGGTACCTAGCTGAATCACTGCCAACCGAATAGGCCGTTCTTCCTTTGCTTTCTCTGGATCTCTTTGCGCCACTAACTGACGGATATAGCTTTCTTCAAAGCAATGATCTAGAATCCCACCGATGGATCCAAATGGATTTCGTGCCGTTTCCAAGTACACTGGTATCGCCCCCGCTTGCACTAAAGCACCATGAGAAATAGACTTATGGTTATTTCTATCATAGAGCACCACATCTCCTGGTGCCAACAAGGCATTGAGAACCATTTTATTGGCGGAAGAGGTACCATTCAATACAAAATAGGTTTTATCCGCATTGAATACATCCGCTGCATGCTGTTGTGCATCACAAGCAGGTCCTTCATGAATGAGTAAGTCTCCTAATTTCACATCTGCATTGCATAAATCACTGGTAAATATATTAGGGCCATAGAAATCATAAAAAGCATGCCCTGCGGGATGTCTTTTAAAGAAGTCACCCCCTTGATGTCCGGGACAATCAAATTGAAGATTGCCATTGGTAGAATACTTAGATAAGGCCCTAAAAAATGGTGGCAACACCCCATATTCATAGCGTATGGCTGCCGTCTCAACATCCTCTGCTAGTATGGATTCATCGAGTCTATGTGCTGTATATATTTTCATGTTCGGCAAATCATCACCAGCTTTAATAAGAGCATCTCCATCTTTTGTGATTACAAAGAGAGGAATGGAAAAGGCTTGCACCTGTGGATGGTGAACCACATCTTTAACATACGTATCACTGACCACAATGGCAGACACCTCCGTAAAGTCTGCCGTCTCCACATCCACCGTAGGATATGTTATGTACTCTTTCAACAGTTCTGTCACATCCTGAGAGAGTGCTATGGACAATCGTTTCATCGCGGGGCTCCTTACTTTCAAATACACATCAATCTGCCATAAATAAAATAGAGACCCAAAACGGGTCTCTACATGGTTCATTGCGATTAAGCAAATACATTCACTAAGTCAATCGTTTGATCACGACCAGGACCTACAGATACAATACCTACTTGTACGCCAGTTACTTCTGCAATGCGTTCGACATAACGACGTGCTGCTTCTGGTAATTCTTCATACTTGCGGATACCGGAAATATCTGTTTTCCAACCTGGGAATGTTTCGTATACTGGTTCACATTCTGCTAATACATCTAAGCTAGCAGGGAATCCTTGTACAGGCTCACCATTGCGAGTATAACCTACGCAGATTTTAACTTCATCTAAACCATCTAGGATATCTAAACGAGTAATCGCCAAGTAATCTAAGCTGTTCAATGCTGCGCCATAGGATACTACGGACAAGTCCAACCAACCACAACGACGGGAACGACCTGTAACAGTACCGAACTCATGGCCTGTTTTACGAAGGTATTCACCAGTTTCATCTAATAGTTCAGAAGGGAATGGCCCTTCACCAACACGAGTAGAGTATGCTTTTACTACGCCAAAGATATTTTTTAAGTAGTTAGGACCTACACCAGCGCCCACAGACGCACCGCCTGCTACTGGATGAGAGCTAGTTACGAATGGATATGTACCATGATCAAGGTCAAGCATCGTTGCTTGGGCCCCTTCAAACAATACTTTTTTACCAGATTTGATAGCATCAATCACGGCAAAGTTTGTATCTTTTACAAATGGACGTAATTGTTCTGCATAGCCTAAGTAATCTTTTAAAATTTCTTCAAAGTTAACTGGCTCAAAACCATATACGGCTGTTAACATTTTATTTTTCAATTCTACGTTGAAGTTAAGTTTCTTCTCAAATACAACTGGATCCATTAAATCGCAAATGCGAATGCCAATACGATTGACTTTATCTGCATAGCATGGACCGATACCATTTTTTGTAGTACCGATTTTAGCATCGCCTTTCACAGATTCTTCCGCTTCATCTAAACGATTATGATACGGTAAAATCACGTGAGCACGGTCAGAAATATATAAGGATTTTGCACTTTTACCTTCTTTTTCAAGGTTTACAATTTCTTCCAACAATACCTTAGGGTCCACAACGACACCAGTACCAATGATATTCATTTTATCATCGTAAAGAATACCGCTAGGCAATAAACGCAATGCGAAAGATTTACCATCTACGACTACTGTATGACCTGCATTATTACCACCTTGGCTACGTACTACCACATCAGCGCGTTCAGATAAATAATCAACGATTTTACCTTTACCTTCATCGCCCCATTGTGTGCCAATTACCATACTTGTTGCTACATTGGTTCCCATATGAATTGCCTCCATTACATCATAGAACTTTCTATCGTAATGACTACATTAAGTCATCGCTCTAAAAGTTCTTCCATTATTAGTATTACCTTCGTAAATAGGCGCCTAACGTACACTATTTACACTTTATTATAGCATAGATTGAAAACATTGGGGTAGTTATTCCCTACAAATTCCCATATCTTTATGATGAGCCCAACCGCTTTATAAATTCTTCTGGAATGGACGATAAGAATCGACTTGGTTGTTGCCAATACCCATTTGCATTAACCTTTGCATAGGTAATGGTCAAGTGTTTCTTAGCACGGGTTAACGCCACATAGAAAATACGTTTTTCTTCTTCTAATTTACCATCTTTAACGGCAAAGTAGAAGGGAAGTCCTCCATCATGTGCGCTAGCAATAAAGACATACTCAAATTCACTGCCTTTGGCTTGATGGACCGTAATGATGGGAATACGGCTATCTCCTTTCCGTCGAAACATGCCCTCTCCCGAGTGAAGGGCCGAGATTTCCAATATCTCTTTCACACCATCACGTCCTACATAATGTGAATGTTCCGCTTCTAACTCTTTCATGATGCGGTATAGTTCGCGAATACTAGTTAATCTACGTTCCCCAGTGGGATCTTCTTTTACTTTTTTCTGATAATGCTCCACTAGGCCCATATCTTTCATAATATAGGTAAGAATTTCTGTAGGTTTACTCGTAGTCCACTTACTTCGTAAAGTATCCATAGAGGCAGCAATATTGGCAAATGTATCTCTATATTTATTTATAAATGCCATACGCTGTGCTTTCGTAGGAAGGATATTTTCTTTCATTGCATACACCAATAATTTACCCGTCGCTATAATATCGTCCATGGCATTATGAGTGGACTGATGATCAATGGGAAAGTATCCACTTAAAAATTCTAGTTTATGGTTCGGCAAATTCGGATAGAACCTACGGTATATATCTAAGGTATCATAGATGGCTTGTACCCTTGGCATAGCTACACCATGTCGGCTACACTCTTGCTCTAATATGCTCATATCGTACTGCACATTATGACCGACAATCATGGACCCATCAGCAAACTGTCTGAATGCTTCCAGTACAGTTCGTGCATCACCACCAACCTTTTGTAAGTGCGCATCACTAAAGCCATGGACTAATTCTGAATCCCCTACAGGCACGCCGGGATTGATAAATCGTTCGAAGGTATCAATGGTATTGCCTTCTTCATCGATGCGGATAGCTGCCATCTGCACAATGCGATCTTCCATGATATTTACACCTGTCGTTTCCACATCAAATACAATGATATCTTTAGTCACTAGCCCTTTTTCTAATTGCTCATAAGGCTCTCGTGTAAAGATATTTGTGCTCATAAAATCGGTGATCCGCAACCCAGTTTTTCTCACTGCTGTGCTTTCTAATTCCTCTATGCGCTTATCACCAACTCCTTTGACAAAGGTTCGAATGATCCGTTTTGTACTCATCAAATCCCAAGGGTTCACTAAGCATTTAAAAAATGCCAATACATCCTTGATTTCCAAACGTCGGAAAAATTTTAATTCATCTGCCAAAATAAACTTCAATTGTTTCTCTTCTGGCAAGGATCGATTACATCGTTTAAAATACTCACTCAATTGTATAGCCTGTTTATTGGTGCGCACCAAAATTCCTACAGGAGGCATCTCTTCGCCAATTCTCAGCTGTTGAATAGATTGAAATATATACCTAGCCTCATCCTGAGCATCTGCAGCAGCATATATCGAAATAGGCTCACCTTGCTGTATGGCTATCGCTTTCGGTTCTTTTTGATACAACTCTCGCACCCGTTGAGGGAACATATCTTTCAACATGGAAAAAGCTCCCTTAAACAGCATCTGATTAGACCGATAGTTTGTATCAAACACTAATTCTATGGGGTTATACTCTCTGCGATACCGATCGATTAATGTAATCGGATTAGAACCACGCCATTCATAAATAGTTTGAAAGTAATCCCCACAGAGCAAGATATGGTTACCCTTCCACATGGTGTTCATCACTTCATATTCTAACTCGCTAGTGTCTTGCATTTCATCTACTGCAATATAGGAATAGCGCTGACGCCAACGATTAGCTACCTCAGGGCGCTGAAAGATTTGGTGTACCCTCGTAATTAAATCTGCAAAATCTAGCCCATTCAACGAACGTAATCGCCATTCGTATTCCATCAATACTTGTAGCCCTTTTTCTTCTAAAAATTCGGCAGTATCTTCTGACATGATGCTATACCAAACGGACTGTTCCCGTTGCATACGCTTGATTGTCCGTGCGTAATCCTCTTGTATATTAGCAGAATAATATTGATACTTCGATTGATGCTCTTTCACTTCGCTGATAACCTCACGAATCGTTTTGGCATGTATTTTAAATGCCATAAAACCATGCTCTTCACTATAGGCTTTCACAATATTTGGCAAACATTCACTCAATAATTCCTCTACATCTTCTTCGTCAAAGATGAGAAATTCTTTAAACAAATCTTCTTGTAATTTTGCTTCTTCTTGCAAAATGGTATAACAAAAGCTGTGAAATGTAGATACTTTCACAGCTTGTGCCTCTTGCCCTACAATCGCAATCATGCGTTCTTTCATTTCACGACACGCTTTATTCGTAAATGTTAAACACAAAATTTGATCCCCAGTGGCACGTCCCGTTTCCAAGATATGTGCCACCCGATAGGACAATGTATTTGTTTTTCCCGTTCCTGCAGAAGCTAGCAATACAATATTTCTATCTAATTCCTGTACAACTTGTTGTTGAATGTCATTAAGTACCACAGTATTTGATTGCATAGTTGCTCCTTATTTTACCAATGAAAGTACGCTAACCCTAGCACTGGTATAGGACCTAACACGGCTGTTAGTGCCCACAACATAATATTCATATCCAAGGGAATATGGAATACTTCTGTAATCACTGCATAGGTAATCATACCTAAAAAGACATTGGTTGCTACCCGTTTGATAGTAAACCATGCTACCTTAATAATCATCCAAGCTACAACAACAGCTACTACAGCTTGTAATATGTAATCCATCATTACCTCATTTCTTGACGATGTAATACAGCACCGCTCAAGGTCACCTCATCAGCGTATTCAATATCCCCACCCACGGGAATACCACGGGCAATACGAGTGACCTTAATCCCCGTAGGTTGCAATAATCGAGCAATATATAGAGCCGTTGCTTCCCCTTCTACATCAGGATCTGTGGCGATGATAACCTCTTGCACTGTATTATCTTGAAGGCGCAACATGAGCTCTTTCAAGCGGATGTCTTCTACGCCTACCCCATCAATAGGGGACAAAGCCCCTTCCAACACATGGTATAACCCTTTATAGTCACCACTACGTTCGATGGCGATGACATCACGGGATGTTTCCACCACACAAATCATCGATCTGTCCCTTTTAGAGCTCGCACAAAATTCACAAGGATCTTGAGCAGATAAATTAAAGCATTGGGAACATCTATGTGTGGCTTCTTTCGCTGCAAGGATGGTTTCTACCAAGCGTTGTACATCTTCTGCATCTGCCTCAATGAGATGGTATGCTAATCGTCTAGCCGATTTAGCCCCCACCCCTGGTAGGCGACGCAACTCTTCTACTAATCGTTCTAAAGGATTTGTCATATTAGAACATACCTGGCATTCCAGGAAGTTTCAAGTTTCCTGTGACAGCCCCTAATTTTTTCTCTGCCACTTCTTTTGCTTTACGGTTCGCTTCATTGACAGCTGCTAAGATTAAATCTTCTAATGCTTCCACATCTTCTGGATCTACTGCAGCAGGAGCAATTTTAATGGACAATACTTCTTGTTCTCCATTCATTGTTACAGATACGGCACCACCACCGATAGATGCTTCTACCACGGTGTTTTTAATTTCTTCTTGTGCTTTTTCCATATCCTTTTGCATTTTTTGAACTTTTTTCAACATACCTTGCATATTACCGCCACCAAACATAGTGAACCTCCTTCATTACTTAGACAAATCGTCTACTTCTTTCACATAAATATCATACCCGCTAGCCTCCATGTGTTGTAAAGCATCATAGAGTAGAGTTTCTTGTTTTTCTTCATCACTGGCCTCGGCTGAAGACCATTTCGGCAATGTTCGTATCTCGTCTATGTCTTCTTCTGAAAGCATGCCTTTCCCCATTTCTTGATAGTAGGGGTTTAATACTTCCTCTGGATTCTCATAGACTGTGAGAAAATCATCAATAATGCCATCTACATTGGTAGGGTCGCTACCGGCGCCTACCTTTGAAGTGGTGTTTGTCCCTACATAAGTAGGTTTTCCACTATCAGGCCTCGACGTTTCTACAGATACAGTTGGCATCTCCTCATCAGCTGTCACCGGTGTCGTTTCTTGCGCCGCAACAATTGGTCGTCCTATCCCTTCAGCTTCTTTAGTACCTTTCCCCACAGGAGTCGTTACCATTGGTTGTACCTGCCACTGTCCGCTTTGTTGTGAAGCCCCTCCAAAGGATTTTGCTGCCTCTAAGTATACCTGCAGTTTAGGGTCCTTCTTATCGATGGCTTTCACCACAATCGGCCGTCCTATCACTTGTTGAAACGCTTTCTTCCCACATTCTACATGTTGCGGTTGCACCAGAATAGGCCCTGCAATTGGTGTAGGAAACACCAAGATAGCTTGCTCTTGATCTAAGTACACCAAGGTTCCTTGCTGATAGATCGTATTTAGCAATCCATAGTTCTTGCCTCTCAACCATTTTATCACGTTTGCTAAAATCGTGCTATATTCATGAGGACTGACCATCCCCTGTCCTACAGTTAGCTCTTGCGCCGTGTCAAATATCGCCGTTTTAGGCTTTACCGATGGAGATGCTTTCTTCGGTAATGGTGGTGGCAAGGAGCTTTTACCAACAGAATCGGCCACTTTAGCTACACGAGGCGGTGGTAACGGGGATGTTGCTTTTACAGTTCTAGCTCTCACTGGTGAGACAGGTGGCAACAACACCTCATCCTCTACTGGATGAGGAATATCCTCCAAGACACCATCATATACATCCGTATCCGCCACAGGTGGTGCAGGTTCTACTACAGAGCTGGCAACTACAGGTCGTTGTTCCGCCCACTCATTCAACTTTTGGAGCAATGTATCTTCTTGACGATTCACAAACTGTTCCATCGTCGTCATGCGACCTTCCAAGGTTTGGTAAGTGCCTCCTCCCAATTGTAATAGTGAAAGCAATCCCATTTCTACAATGACCCTAGGGTTATCCACTTGCTTTGCATTATTTTGCACCGTTTGTAATACATTGATATAGCGTCCTATCTCCTCCATAGATAACGCATTGGCCTGCGCCAATAATCGCTCTTTATGCGTATCATAAGCCAATAACTCTTCTGCCTCAGGTAATACTTTCGCCACAATCATAGCTCGCAGATGTTCTACTAAGGCCGTTACAATTTGGCGAGCATCACGACCCATTTGTAGCGCTTCATCTACAGCTTGCAGTAAAGCCGCTCCATTACCGGATTTCAATATATCTACCATAGTTAGCACCCAGGATTTGCTCACTAAACCAATCATAGATTCTACTAAAGGAGCTGTAATCATATCTGAGGTCATACCGGAACATTGATCCAGAATACTCAAGGCATCCCGTAACCCACCATCTGCATGGACTGCAATCACTTGTGCCGCCGCAGGGTCAAGAGAGATATTGCTTTCCTTCGCCACATGCAATAAATGGGCTGTAATATCTTTTGCTGTGATACGGCGGAATGTATAACGCTGACAACGAGATAAAATAGTAACCGGTAATTTCTCCGATTCTGTTGTGGCAAAAATGAACATCACATGACTTGGCGGTTCCTCGATAGTTTTCAACAAGGCATTCCATGCTTCATTGGTGAGCATGTGTGCTTCATCAATGATAAATACTTTTTTATGACCTACTACAGGCAAAAAGTTCACCTGTTCCCGCAAGGCACGCACTTCATCAATACCTCGATTGGAAGCCGCATCAATTTCGATCACATCCAAGGCTTGTCCTTGTAACATTTGCTGGCACGATTCACACTGACCACAAGGTGTATCTGTAGGTCCCTGTTCACAGTTAATAGCGCGCGCAAATATTTTTGCCATACTCGTTTTGCCCGTACCTCTAGGACCAGCAAATAAATAGGCATGGGCCACTTTATCTTCACGAATAGCTCGTTGTAATGTATCCGACACATGATGTTGACCCACAACATCTGTAAACTGTTTCGGTCTCCATCGTCTATATAACGCTAAATAACTCATAGCCCCTCCTTTCCCTTAAGATATGAAAAAAAGCAGCTAAGCTAGCTGCTTTACCATAGCACTCGAATCTGACAGCCCTATAGGTTTCCTCGTGGCACAAGAGAGTGACCGCTTAATGCTGCTCCAATCAAGGCCTGACATGGTTCACAGGCTCTCCTTGCACAAGCCCCATAGAACTGTCATATTCCAATGCTATTACCCTATCATTATACATGTTTTTCTATCCCTATTCAAGGGTATATACCTAATCCATCATAAATTGTGCTATACATTAGATGCTATTATTATAACAGAATTAATTTGATAATTATCTCTTAAGTATCCCTTTATATGTACTAGTTTTCTTGTCCCTATTCTACAAGGATTGATTGTTATTTTTTGACATATGCAATTCTGAAGTATTACAAGAGTAGAAAATAGAAAGAAAAAAGGACGGCTGCCACCGTCCTTTTTTGAGTTTATGAAAGAATGCTCTAACTTCTTATATCTTTCTGCTCCAAGTATACACCCTTCTATTCTAACATACAATGGGACTATACTCGATGCCCTTCATAGGGGTGCAGGATTAAATCTCCTTTGAAGTATTCTCCTACATAGATATCCCTAATGGAATATCCTTGATCTCGCACTTCTTCTTCCAACCAAGCCATGTCTTTATCGGCTAGGTCTAGAATATCTGGATCTACTACGCCATCTACAATAACAGGGTAGCGAATGATATCGTCACCATTCATGACCAGCGTTAATTGACCATTTTGCTCTAGCACAGCACGGCGTACATCACTCACAAGGGTAACCCCTGCGCTCCGAAGTTTCAACTGCAAATCACTGCCACGAAGACCACGTTTCAAACATTCTCCAACACGAATCTTTCCCCGATCAATGACAATGCTAGGTCGTCCATCAATAAGTGTCTTAATCCATCGCACATGAGCGCTAAGAAAACGTAAGCCCATAACTACAATCGTCCAAGCAATCAATACCAGGAAGAATTGTAAGATGCCGATGCTTTCACTGTAGATAACAGCACCAATAATACCACCTAGTACATAGTTTTGTACCTGATCTAAAGCCGAGTTCGGCGCCAAGTTTCCCTTACCCATCAAGTTCATTTGTAAAATGAGAGCTAAAATACCAAGGGCTAGCTTAATAAATACTAATGTATATCCTGTTAACATATTATTGCCCATCCTTCTTCACATCTACCACCTTAGGATTACTGTTGATCATCTCCACAGGTCGCAAAGAATAGCCATCTTTATTCATAGTAAAAGTCACCTCAAAATAGGCTTCCTCGATATTGACTATCATACGATCTTGCACGCGCAATGTATTAACGCGAATCTTATCCTTAGGTACATCGGCACGTTCACTTAAATTATTTAAGAATTGTACCATATAGCTCGATTCTTCTGCACTATTAGCATCACGAGTATAATCATTAACTTGCAATCCTAATAAAAATACAAGCCCCAATACAATGATAATGCCCAAGTCACGGAACTTAGTATCAAAACGATTATACATAACTTTTACACCTACTACTAGCAATGCTACTAATAAAATAGATGTCATAATGTATTGCAACAGAGATGTAAACTCTCCTCGTTGCACCACATAAGCATAGGTATAAAATTCCATAATTACCTCACAGTTCTTACTTTAACGCTTCATTATACTGCGCTCGATCTCCCCCTACAAATTTAGGCCGCACACGAGCTGCTGTTACATGAGCTGCTCCAATTTCTTTTACGCTTAATCGCACAGGCACTGCCACATGTTTTAGATGCATACCAATAAAAGTATCTCCAATGTCGATGCCTGCATCAGCCTTTACATGCTCTACCACCACAGGATCCGACCAAGTTGCATAGGCTGTAGTTGCCATGGAGCCTCCTGCATGTTGCGTAGGCACAGCATTTACTTCTTCATAGCCTCTAGCCTCTGCGGCATGATGTTCCATTACCAAGGCCCGATTGAGATGTTCACAACATTGAATTGCTATGTCAAAGCCATATTCATCTTGTACTTCAGACAACGCTGTAAACAAATCTGATGCCACAGAGAGAGAGGAATCCTTACCAATATGACCACCTCTCACTTCGCTAGTGGAACATCCTACTACCAGTAGTTTACCTTCTTGCAGTTTTGCTGTCGTAGCCAATTCTGCTACAGCAGCTTTCATAGACTCATATATATTTTCATTCATAGGATTGCCTCCTCTTCATTGAGTACGAATCGACGTAAACAAGTATGCCATCGTCTTAGTGTATTATTTACCATATGCACTATACATGATAGGCATGGAATCGCATTGCCCTTGGATATTCCGTACCCACCTATATCTTGCGGGTACGGAATAGGATTCTCTTAGGCTATTAGTTAGCCATATGTACCACACGTTGAGGATACGGAATATCGATGCCTTCTGCATCAAAACGATCTTTCACATCGGACATAACACCATAATAGACTTCTCTGAAATCACTGGCGTTAATTAAAGGATAGGCAACAATGTTCACAGAACTATCGCCAAATTCTTTGATACCGATTTCTAAGGTATCCATATTATGAACCTTGCCTGTGCTCGCAAGAATTTCTTTGATAATCTCAATGGCCCGATGATGATCCGCATTATAGTTAATACCAAAGACAAACGTAATATAGCGTGTTAGTTCATAGTTGCTGTTCATCAAGTTATTGGATGTAATAGCCGAGTTCGGGATGAAGACAATTCGATTTTCTTTCGTCGCAATGGCGGTGTTAATTAAATGGATAGATTTCACAGAGCCTTCCACACCATTCACAGAAATCCAATCCCCTGCTTTAAAGGGTTTGAACGCCAAAATAATTAATCCCGAAGCTAAGTTGGACATGTTATTTTGCAACGCTAAACCAATGGCGATACCGAAGGCACCAAAAGCTGCCAAGAAGTTATTCGTCGGAAATCCCACTAAGGACAAAGCTGACAGCACGACTACGGACAAAATAGTGTAGTAAATAATTTGAGACGCAAAGCTGCGCACGGTTTGATCATAACCAGTGCGACTCATCAATTGTACTGACAACCGTCTTACAAATAAAGCTAAATAGCGGCCTATAATCAACACGATGATGGCTAAAATAATACTAGGTAAATATTCCAGTAATAAGGATTGCACATGATTAACAAAGGAAATACTTTCCTCTACATGCTCTGCTACCTTTTCAGTGCCTACCGCTGTGGCTGTGGCAACTTTTTCTTCTGCTAATAACATACATTATTCCTTTCCTATAACTATGTTGCAATAACTAACGCACAGTATATAATAGATAACCCACATACAATTACATTCTATGATAGCTATCAAACTAAACTTGTAAATATATTATCTTTAAGTATACAAAAAAAAGGTCTTTTGTCAAATATGATATCTGTTATGACACGGATAACTCCATATTTAGTATAGAAACACTTGCTGTCACCAACAGGTAACAAAAAACCTCTCGAACCAAAAAATATAGGGTAGTTGATATACCTATCAACTACCCTATATCCTAATTGTTTATGAACTATAGCTCTTATTTAACTAAGATGAAAGTTACATTAATCGGACCATGTACACCAACGACACGAACTAACTCGATATCCGCTGTGTTAGATGGACCAGAAATATGAACCACATTTGTAGGGAACTTAGCTGGATCATTACGATAGATTTTCGCTAATTCTGCCATCGTTTGTGTCATACGTGGATGAATTGTATCTTCACGCAATACAGAAATATGCGTTAAAGGCAATAAGCCCAAGGAACGACCAGATTCTTCTGTACTTGGTTGGATTACTGTTGCTGTTTCTGCAATCCCCAAGATTGGGAATGTAATACCAATATTAGAATCCTTCGCCACATTGATGTTCGCTTCACGACCTTTCGTAGCATCCCATTGATAGAATGTAGCTTGGTCTTCCCCTAATTGTTGGAATGCAGCTTCTAAACCATATGTTTCTACTTCTGCAGATTTAGGGTACACAACACTACCGCCCCCACGAGCCACAATTTCGTCCACTAATGCCTGACCTACTTGAGAAGCATCCACTTCGATAAGTTTAGTACCTAAGCGTTCTGCTTCTGTTTTAAACATCTGTACTACTTGCTCATGGCTAAGGTCAGAATACATTGTCTCTTGAGGTCCTTTTGAAAAATCAAAAGGAGTTACAGATGTAGGAATTGAGTCACGGCCTAACGCACGAGATAGGCGACCTAAAAAGGCTTGTTTTTTTGCTTGATCCATTTTATTTCTCCTTTCCCTTTTGTGCTACGTGTTTTGCATATTCATCACGGAATTTACTCATTTTGAGCAAGCCCATATCTTTTGCTTTCACCCAGCCACCAACTACTGGTAATACTTTTGTCCAATCTGCCATATGGCCATTGTTACTCATTAATTTCATGCCGATAGCACCCATTTTGGTACCCATATCGAACAGGAAGGAGTTCGCAAATACACCTGCCACTGTGTGGAAGATACTGCGTTCGATAGCTGGACGCATTTGTAATTTATCAGCAATCACTTGACGATGTTTCAATAACAATTCATGCAATGGAATCTTAACTGGGCAATGCTCCCAACATTCGCCGCACAATGTGGACGCGTAAGGAAGATCGCCAGCTTCTTCATAACCAACCAATAGTGGAGTTAATACAGCACCCATTGGACCTGGATAGATAGAGCCATAACCATGACCTGTAATATGACGATATACAGGGCAAATGTTCATACATGCACCACAACGGATACAACGTAACATTTCTTCAAAATCACCACCTAAAATACCAGAACGACGGTTATCAATGATGATGATGTGTAATTCTTCTGGACCGTCTGCTTCCCCTTCACGAGCAGGACCTGTGATCATGGAGAAGTAGTTGGAAATTTTAGCGCCTACAGAGGAACGAATCAACATTTCCATCATCACATCCAAAGATGCGAAGTCAGGCACCAAACGTTCCATACCCATCAATGCAATTTGCGTTTTAGGCATGGAGCTTGCCATACGACCATTACCTTCGTTAGATACGATAGTAATAGTACCAGTTTCAGCTACACCGAAGTTACAACCAGTGAAACCTACGTCTGCACGCAAGAAACGATCGCGAATATAGCGACGTACGAAACGAGTCATTTCTTCTGGATTTTCAGTACCTTCATAACCTAATTTTTTCGCAAATGTATCACGAATACGGTTACGTTCAAAGTGCAATGCAGGTACTACGATATGAGATGGAGGATCGAAATCTGCTGTTTGCAAAATAAATTCTGCCAAGTCAGTTTCATTTACTTCGATGCCTGCTTCAATTAATTCATGGTTTAATCCGATTTCTTCAGATACCATGGTTTTGGATTTAACAACCATTTTTGCTTCTTTGGCACGAAGTACTTCCAAACAAATTGCTGTTGCTTCTTTATCATCAGCTGCAAAGTGCACATGAGCACCAGCTTTTTCAGCATTTTCCGCAAATTGGTTTAAATAGTAATCCAAATTAGCCAATACATGGTCACGCAAATCAGCAGATTCATTACGGAAGTCTTCCCATTCTGCTACTTGATCTACTACAGCTTTACGTTTTTCATAGAATACATCCTGTGCTGTTTGAATGGCTTTTACTTTGAAGTCATTAGCAAGCACATCATTAACGCGTGTCTTAAACGGGCGTTTATCGTACACAATATTACTCATGGTGACTCCTCCTATCGACTATTCAATAATTCCGCAATATGCATTACGCGGATATGGCGATCAATTTCGCCTTCTTTGTAAAGTCGATCTAACATACCTTCAATATTCATCAAGCAAGCCATGTCGGAACCTGCTACAATGTTAGCACCAGAATCAGCAATATTTAATGCTTTTTCTCGTGTCATAACAGCGGAAATTTCAGGATTTTTTACTGTGAAAGTACCACCAAATCCACAGCAACGTTCTGCACGATGCAATGGTAAGTATTCTAAACCTTGAATGCCTGCTAATAGTTTCATAGGTTGTTCTTTGATTCCCATCAAACGTGTTACGTGGCAAGATTTATGGTATGTCACTTTGTCGTTAAAGCGAGCACCCACATCAGTTACCCCTAATACGTCTACGATGAATTGTGTAAACTCATAAATTTTAGAGCTCAATCTTTCAGCTCGTGCTAACCATTCTGGTTCATCTTTCAAAATATGATGATATTCGTCGCGAATCGCGAACGCACAAGAGCCAGACATGCTCACTACATAGTCAGCATTTTCAAATTGTTCAATTGTATTTTTAATAGCTCCTTTTGCAGCTTCGTTGTAACCAGAGTTAACAAACATCTGACCACAGCACACTTGCTTTTTAGGAACTGTTAATTCGCAGCCAAGGTTTTCAAGAACCTTTACACCTGCCATGCCTACATGAGGGTAGAACATATCAATCAAACATTGTTGAAATAAATGAATTTTCATTTTTTCACATCCTCAACTTTAAAGTAAACTACTATCACTTGATTGGCGAAATGCAACAATCGTTTTCCATCTATGTACTATTAGAACAGTAGGTTCTAAATAGTTTTCCGATGATTTTATTATATAGTAATTTTTCTGTAATTACAAAAGACTTGCAATATTAGCAAGAAGCCATTTTTATACCATTTTGCTAGTCATTATCAACCAGCTCATTTGTAGCAAAAATCACACGTTTTCCCTAGTCTCATCAATCCTTATAGCATCAAGGATTATATAATTTTTATGTATTTTAATACATATCAAATCTTCTATTAAAACACACATGTCTTTTCAGTCTCTAATTCCTACTTAAAACTAGTGCTATAACCAAAACTCATGAAAGAGATAACCATCGCTCTATAATTCAATTTTTTCTATAGTAAATTCATTGATAAATATCACTCTTTTCGCATGGAGTGAATCTTTCAAATATGGTATGATACATATAGTAAAACATTTTTAGTTTCCTAATTCGGAGGCACACCATGAAACGCATTTATTCTGCACTATTGCTAACTGTATTGCCTGTAGTATTATTACAAGCACAAACTAGCAACTCACTATCTACAAGCACTATGGTAACCACACCTAACACATTTACATATTCTCAACCAAATACGATTTCTACCTTTGATCGAGTACAAAAATATCGATTTACTGATGTACCTAGTAACTTTTGGGCTTATGAATCAATTACTAAAATGACAAAAGAAGGTTTAATGAGTGGATATCGTAATGGCACATTCAAACCCAATGACCCACTATCTCGTGAGGAAGCTGCCTCTTTATTTAGCAATATGATTGGAGATACTCCATCTATTATGTTAGCTAGTTCATTTTCAGACATCACTTCCGACCGTTGGTCTTCTCTAGCTATTGAAAGTGTAGCAAGAGCTAATATTATCAGCGGTTATGGTGACAATACGTATCGTCCAGAACAATATATGTCTCGCCAAGAATTTGCCGTGGTTGCTGATAAGTTTTTACACTACCAAGGATATCGTACTGAAGACCCAACAGCTCTCGATACCATCCACTTTAGTGATCAGAAATTTATCGCTCCTTGGGCTCAATCATCAGTACGTGAACTAGCTTTATGGGGATTCATCAATTACAGCACAAAAGGCTTATTCAATCCAGAAAAATATATCACTCGTGGTGAAGCTGCAGAAATTACATATCGTTTACTTTTCTCTAAAGAAGCTACTGCTATTCAGCGCACAATTCAGCAACAACAAATGGAAGAAACGGCACGCGCTCTGATCAAGAAAACATTTGGCGAGAATTACGATTTCCACCATCGTGGCGCTATGTTCTGGCGTGATGGTAAATTAGTCATTTCCTTTACATCTTCTAGCGATGTGAAAGCTATCACTGCAGAAACCGCCTATATTAAAGACAAACACTTCTTAGATAATCACATCATTACTACTGGTACTTATAACTTAGGTGACTTTGACAATTTACAAACCGATGCCGCTTACTTGTATCGTCAATTGGAGCCCCATGGCACTATCCTAGCTGTAACACCAACACCGAATGTAGACGGCTTAATTCTAACCGTAGACAAATTAGATGCTACGACACAGACAGCATTTATGAAAAAGTTTGGAAAGAAAGTTCAGCTAAAAACTAATTCATAATAACTCATACAAAAAGAGGAAAGTTGACTCCACTTGATCAACTTTCCTCTTTTGTGTTGGAAGCGCATTGTATTGCTAGTCCCCATCTAGCAAGTGACATCCTCCAACTCCAAGCTAAACACTTCTGTAGCAGGTCCTGTCATATATACTGTGCCATCTTCGTCATAATCTACATGTAAAACACCTAGGTATAACTCCACATCTACAGATCGACTAGTTAACCCTTTTTCATGAGCCATAACAGCGCTAGAGCAAGAACCTGTACCGCAAGCCAATGTAGCCCCTGCACCGCGCTCCCAAGTACGGACTTTCACAGTTTTCTCGTCCACCACTTGTATAAAGTTCACATTTGTTCCTTTTGGAAAAAGTGGATGCTTTTCAATCTTCGGCCCTAATACTGTCAATGGAACTGCTGTTACATCCTCTACAAATACTTCTGTATGCGGTACCCCTAACAGTACAGAACTCACCACATAGGATGTGCCGTCTACATCAATAGTATAGTCTATGACTTTATCTGATTCTATGTCCATAGGAATGTCTTTCGCAGAAAATGTAGGTTTACCCATGTTGACTTTCACCAATTTAGCCACACCGTTTTCAGCAATAATCGTTGGCGTCATAATACCAGCCAACGTTTCTACAGTAAACACTTCTGTATCAATGATCTTGCGGTCGTAGGCATACTTCGCAAAACAGCGAATGCCATTGCCACACATTTCAGCTTCACTGCCATCAGAATTGATAATGCGCATACGCACATCTGCCACCTTAGAAGGCATAACAATGACCAGACCATCTGCTCCGATACCCGTATGACGATCACATAGACGTTGTGCCATGTCCGTCACATCAAATTGTACTGTACCATCATCAAAAAAAACGATAAAATCATTTCCTAAACCGTGCATTTTTGTTATTTTCATATATATCTCCTCATCTGTATTATACAATTCCTGTCCGCACAGAGCGGATTATTAATTTATCGCAAAATATAGCCTTTGCTTTTATACATTTTGATGAAATCCATCATTGGCTACTATAATTTATTTGCCATTTATATTACCATGAATATAGGAAAAATAATAGGTACGTTTTCCTAAGCAGTATTAGGTTAATCATAAATTGGAGGTGATTTTACTATGCTTCCTGAAGAACGTTATTCTGCGATTCTACGACGCTTGAAACAAAACCGGGTGGTCACTGTACACGAATTGGTGACAGCCTTATCTTCTTCAGCGCCTACAATACGCAGAGATTTAGCCTATCTCCACAGTAAAGGTTTATTGCAAAAGGTCCACGGTGGCGCTGCCAGCCTCACCATTGACCATACCACAACGGATATAGATATAATCCCGAAATCCGTTATGTATCGCGATGCAAAAGAATCTATTGCCTTAGCTGCCTCTGAATTAATCAGTTCCTCTGGTTTTATCTTCATTGATGCTGGTAGTACCACTGAAATGGTGTTACATTATGTACCGCACACCAATGCTACCTTTGTGACTAATGGCATTCATCATGCTACCCATTTAGCATCGCGGCATATGAAAGTCATCTTATTAGGTGGCACTGTAAATCCTATTTCATCATCTATTGTCGGTAGTGTAGCTCTTAATCAATTAGATTCCTATAACTTTACACAAGGCTTCTTTGGTGCTCATGGTATAAGTTATAAATCTGGCTTTACCACAGAAGATCCTCTCGATGCTGCTGTGAAAGAAAAAGCATTACATAAATGTCACAATGCCTTTGTCTTAGCAGATCCATCTAAATTTGATCGCATTTCATCTGTTACTTTTGCCACCATTGATAAGGCGTCTATTATTACTACTAAATTACCCAATGAATTATATCGGAACTATGCAAACATTCAAGAAGTTGATCATCATCGTTAATACAAAAGCTGTCATCCCTAGACCTAAACGTCTAACGGTATGACAGCTTTTTTACAATCTATACAAGGTCGTGTATCCAACTATTTCATGTACATGATTACATCTAGCTTTTTCGATATATTTCTATTATAATGTATGGTATACTTTTTATTGTATGAATTTTGAAATGGAGATTAGTATGAGCTTTTTGAAAGATTTTAAAGACTTTGCCATGCGCGGCAATGTAGTAGACTTAGCAGTCGGCGTTATCATTGGCGCCGCTTTCGGTAAAATTGTTACTTCTTTAGTAAACGATGTGGTTATGCCTCCTATCGGATTATTATTAGGCGGAGTGGACTTTTCTAATCTATTCATCCCTTTAACTACTGGTACTGCTCCAGCGACTTTAGCAGAAGCTAAAGCGGCTGGTATCCCTGTCTTGGCTTATGGTATGTTCTTAAATACAGTCTTTGAATTCCTTATCATTGCTTTTTGTATTTTCGCTATCATCAGCCAAATCAAACGATTTACACCTGCAGAAGCACCGGTGGAAATCCGTAAATGTGACTATTGCCGTGAAGCTATTGCTGACGATGCAACACGCTGTCCACATTGTACAGCTGAATTAACTATCAAAGAATGTTAAATTCAATACATACTAGCTTTTAGATTTTTGAATTTTAGAGTTACATAATGCTAATAGGAAAGGACTGACACAAGTGTCAGTCCTTTACCTATAATTAGTATTATGTGAAATGCATAATGCATGATCACAACAAACCTAGCATATACTTTTATTATGTATATTGCTTTTCAAATATAGCATAACTAGATATTTAAAATCAAGTTTTAAAATATTCATTTCGCAAAGCCGTAAAACCCTTTAATATAGGGTTTTCTATGGTCCATTAAACATTAAAATACAACATTAATTTTCGCAAAAAAAGAAAGTCGATAAAATTATATCAACTTTCTTTTTTAGTATTTAACTATATGTAATTATTTTGCAGCCATAGCATTCATAAGCATAGCAATTTTTTGATCTTGTGCTTCTAATTGAGCTTTTAATGTATCAATTTCTTTTGCCATTGCCACTTTAGTCATAGGGATATGTCCACGTTGACCAACTTTTAAGCTTACGCCTACATTAACTAATTTTTCACCATTTCCTACAGTACCACCAAGGCTAACCATAGTGTCTTCATTTGGACGATAGAATGCGCCTAAAGCTAATGCATTACCGTTGCGGTAATTACCATAACCTGCTGCAATACTCCATGTATCATTACCATCAAACTCTAATGGATGTAATGCTGCTAACGCTGCAGAACCAGCTACTGCTTTGTTCATACGAGAATTCAAGCGACTTTCCATGGAACCCATGTTTTGGTTAATGTTATCAACTTTGTTATTGACATTTGTAATATTAGTATTGATATCTTCTAAATTTTTATTAATAGTAGATTCAATGTTTCCTACTTCTGTTTTCACAGCTTTTAAAGCATCATTAATATTTGTTTTACCTGTACCACCAAGATCTTTTACAGTAACAGAGCCATTTTCACCAACAACAACAGCATCTTTACCTAATACTGCTTTTAAAGAGTCTGCTGTATTTTTTACAGAATCAGCTACATTTGCCACTGTAGTTGCTACAGAATGCAATTGGCTACCATTGATAGCATCTTTAGAATTTGCAGATACGTCTCCATTAGCTACATTAGTAACCTTTGTATTATTTGCATTGATTCCATCTTTTGTGACAAATTGCTTACCGTCAACAGCGATTCCACTTCCATCTACTTTGGTAGTACCTATTGTTACACTATTTAATGTAAGATCATCTTTTACTGCTACTGTGTATACAGGTTGACCATTAGCACCTTTTGATTCTGCAACAGTCACATTGGTACCTGCTTTTACTTCTGTTTTTACAGCTTTTAAGGCATCATTAACATTTGTTTTACCTGTACCACCAAGATCTTTAACAGTAACAGCTCCATCTTTATCTACTTCAGTTTCGCCACCTAATACTGTTTTCAAGGAATCGGCTGTATTTTTTACAGATTCAATAGCTTCATGAAGAGTAGCTTTTCCTGTTCCACCAATATCAGTAGCAGTAATTTTACCAGTTTCATCTACTGTTGCATCACCACCAATGATGTCTTTTACAGAACCAGCCATATTTGCCACTGCTGCTGCTACAGAATGTAATTGGCTACCATTAACAGCATCTGTAGATGTAGCTGTCACTTGACCTGCTGCTACGTTTTGAATTTGACGTTCTTTACCTTCATCACCAACAGAAACTACATAACTTACTTTATTGCCAGCATCATTAGTAACAGTACCTGCAAAATCAGTTAATTTTAATGTTGTTCCATTGGATTCAACAGAAGCTTCCGTTGTGTTAACACCTTCTTTTGTTTTAGCAAAAGTACCTAAAGCTACAGAGTTTTTCAAACTTGCTTCTGCGTGAGAACCATTGCTACCACCGCCGATAGCTACGCTATTCGCCGCAGCTACAGAGCGAGAACCTAATGCTGTACCATACCAGTCTGCAGAAGAGCTATCACCAATAGCTACGCCTCGGTTTTTTAACGCTTTTGCTTCACGACCAATAGCGATGGCAGATTGACCAGAACCATCTCCCTCTTTGTCCCCTGCATAGGCATTTTCACCGATAGCAATTGTATTATTAGTTGTACTTTGGGCATTTACACCAAGAGCAATTGCCTGAATTCCTTTTGCATTGGCACCAACACCATACGCAATGCCTTTATCATCACCTGTACCTGGCGTATTCACTGCAGCATCAGCTACATTCATTCCAATAGCACTCATAACCATAACAGCGCTCAACACTGCCGCTTTTAATGTTTGTTGTTTTTCTGTTGTTTTTAACATGTTCTTTTCCTTTACTTTTTCACGATAAAATAATCAATAAAATTGTTTATAATTCCTAAATTAAAAATTACAGTATTAAATGTTTTAGATTTAATACTGTAACAATTAATCATATGTGCAATTGTAAATAATCTTCATGAAGAAAAAATGAAGAAAATCAAAGTTCATGAAATCTTCATTTTTAAACTATGTATGTTGCTATTAATAAGCAGAGCTTTTACCAATAGCTTTCACTAGACGAGGCCGCCAATGGAATGCTGCCTGGTATGCTACATAGCCAAATAAAATGACGGAAGCCCCACCTTGTACAGGAATTGCTCCACATGCATAAATAGCATAACTATCATAGGCAATAGCTACGGCGCTCATCACATAGATTAGACGACGTAATCCGACGCTAGCCCCTTCAACAGATAGCATCTTGTTCACCGCCACGCAACAAAGAATATATGGAAATACATTTGTCACAACTGCTAGGTTAACAAGTTGTGCAAATTGTTCATTTAAACTTTCATCAGTGGTCATCAAAGCCAAAATAGCTTGTAATGCCAACAAAATAAAAATACCCCGTACAGGAGAATCTACGCGATTAACCCGGGCAAATACTTTAGGAAAGAAACCTGCTTCTGCACAGCTTTTAAAAACACGGCTCAAAGTAAATTGCCACCCCATAATGGCCCCAAAGCAGGATACTGCCATAAGCGCCATTACGATTTTACCTGCTGTACCATCAAACATATAGGCAAAAACAAGGCCAAATGGAGCAGTGGAGTTCACTAACTCAATGTTAGGAATGATCCCTGCCATAATATTTGTCGATACAATATATACCACAGCTACGGCTAAAGTGCCAAAAAATGTCGCAATCGGTACATTTTTCTTAGGATTTTCCACAGCATCTGCGTTTGCTGCTGCCGATTCAAAGCCTAAAAACCCCCACAATGTAAGGGAAATGGACTGACTGACCGCATCAAATACGGGTAGTTCTTGCGGATTCCAAACAGACACAAACATCTCTGGATCGAACCAAAACCAACCAAACACGCCAATAAATAAGACCGGCAACATGGTGCCCCAAATCGTAATATTGCTAATCCGTCCTGTGCTCTTGTTACCACGCACATTGACTAGAGCTGCCACCATGAGCAATCCTATTGTTGCTAAACTTACTTCTAATGGTGAAAGCGGCACATCAAACAATACAGCTCCATACCCTACAATGGATATGGCGATAGCTACATTGGCAATGACCAAGGATACTGCATAGGAGTAGTTCGCCATAAAATGACCCGTCCTACCAAAGGCATATTCTACATAGCCTCCTAGACCACCAGACTTTTTCGTAAATAAGCCACATTGGGCAAAAATATAGGCTAAGGTTAAGGAGCCTAGTACAGTGATTATCCAAGATAGGATAGAAATGGTGCCTACCTGTGCTAATTGAGACGGTAGCATAATAATTCCAGCACCCAACATATTGGCTGCCACAATGGATGTCAGTTGGAATACAGACATTTTTTTAGCGGTGGTTTTCATGTATCAATCCCCTTTCCAAACATCACTTGAGTTCATTTCAAGTATCCGTGTCATCAAAACCGCTAGCCTAACTAGTCCGTACGGAATGGGTTCGGATGTAGTTAAGCGACTTCATTCTTTTATCGATTCATTGTAACACCTTTTCCTCCGTATGAATAGATATTTTTTTACAATTTTTCTCCTATTCCTATAACTTTCTATCATTTCCCTATCTTCCTATGATATACTATAGAAAATATGCTATGTCCATATAAAAGAAAGGATGTCCTTATGCAAGAACAAATCATTCAACTCTTGGGCGATGTAAACGGATTCCTCTGGAATAACATCATCATCGCTCTCCTCATCATTGCCGGTGTTTGGTTTACAGCAACCACACGATTCGTACAATTACGACAACTACCAGAAATGTTCCGTATTTTAAAATCTGGTGCAGGAGAAAAAAGTAAAGGTGACCATCACATTTCTCCATTCCAAGCATTCTGTATTAGCGTGGCCTCTCACGTGGGTGTTGGTAACATCGCTGGTATCGCTATCGCTATTGCCTTAGGTGGTCCAGGGGCTGTATTCTGGATGTGGTTTATCGCGCTACTTGGCGCAGCTACTAGCTTCATCGAAAACACATTGGGACAAATCTACAAAGAGCGCTTACCTGATGGCTCCTTCCGTGGCGGTCCATCCTATTACATTCGCCATGGTTTGAACAGTCCGTTCTTATCTATTTTATTTGCCATCTTAATCAGCGTTACATACGGCTTAATCTACAACTCTGTACAAGCAAATACCATTGCTATCGCTGTGCAACCATGGAATATCGACGCCTCTACAACAGGTCTTATCGTAGCAGCTTTATCTGCTCTTGTTATTTTCGGTGGTGCAAAACGTATCGCTCAAACAGCTGAATTTTTAGTGCCTTTTATGGCTGGTTTATATTTCTTAATTGCCTTATACATTGTCATCTCTAATATTTCTGTATTACCAACTGTGATTTCCGCTATCTTTACACAGGCTTTTACTATTGATTCTGCGACAGGCGGCTTCATCGGTGCTGCTGTAATGCAAGGTATCAAACGCGGCTTGTTCTCCAACGAGGCCGGCGAAGGTTCTGTACCAAATGCATCTGCTTCTGCTGATGTAAACCACCCTGTAAAACAAGGTTTAATCATGTCCCTTGGGGTATTCGTTGATACCATGTTTGTATGTACTGCCTCTGCATTCATCGTTCTTGTATCTGGCGAATATGTGCACACAGATCTAACAGGTATTGCCCTTGTTCAACACAGTATTGGACACCAATTAGGCTCTTGGGCTCCTGCAGTCATCGCATTATTTGTATTCATGTTTGCCTACAGTTCCATTATCGGCAACTATTTCTACGGCGAAGTGAATATTGCGCACATGACAAAAAATAACAAATTCGCTATTAACCTATTCCGTGCTCTTGTTATCATCATGGTCTATGTTGGTTGTATTGCTGAATTAAATCTTGTTTGGAACTTAGCTGACTTGTTTATGGCATTCTTAGTGCTTTGCAATATTACCTCTATCTTGCGTTTAGGCAAATTAGTAACCATTGCACTCAAAGATTACATGAATCAAAAATCTAAAGGTATTGAAGATCCAATCTTCGACCGCGCTATTTTACCAACTCAAAAAGGTATTACTTGGTGGCACAAAGGTCATGAAAACGAATAAACTCCTACGAAAAGGGTCCTTCGGGGCCCTTTTTCTGTTTCGACGATATATTATATGATTCTGTAATATTTCTTGAAAGGGACAGTAAAGGCTCCCGCTACAACGCATTATATTAGATATAAAACATAGAGGAAGGTTGATACCATGGTATCAACCT
>NZ_KQ960771.1:595758-596523 GCF_001553345.1 Veillonella sp. DNF00869 | reverse complement strand
AGAAAGAGCACCCAAAAGGGTGCTCTTTTTTTATTACTTAGTGAGTTTACATACGAGCAGGTTGCCCTGGGATAAGCAGGGCTCATAATTTAAAGGAGCGGAGCGACGCATAAATTGTAGAGCATCGCTTAGTTCCTGACGTAAGGTTTTAAAGCCCGAAGGGCGTATAAAACCCACAGTCAGGAACACATAGAAAGTCGCTGATTAATAAAGAAAGAGCACCCAAAAGGGTGCTCTTTTTATTTTCTCATTCAATATATTATTTTGGTCTGGCCGTTTCCAGCCAGATTGATCAAGTAGCAACTATGGTATACCTAATAAGGCCTGGGATAAGCAGGGCTCATGATTTAAAGGAGCAAAGCGACGCATAAATCATAGAGCATCGCTTAGTTCCTGGCGTAAGATTTTGAAGCCATAGAGGGGCGCACAAAATCCATAGCCAGGAACAAAGCAGGAAAAGGAAAATATAAAAAGATAAAAAAAGAAGCGACGCATAAATCATAGAGCATCGCTTAGTTCCTGGCGTAAGGTTTTAAAGCCCAAAGGGCGAATAAAACCCACAGCCAGGAACAAAGCAGGAAAAGGAAAATATAAAAAGATAAAAAAAGAAGCGACGCATAAATCATAGAGCATCGCTTAGTTCCAGGCGTAAGGTTTTAAAGCCCGAAGGGCGAATAAAACCCACAGTCAGGAACAAAGCAGGAAGAGGATAATATAAAAAGATAAAAAAAGAATAAGCGACGCATAAATCATAGAGCATCGCTT
>NZ_KQ960771.1:430758-595658 GCF_001553345.1 Veillonella sp. DNF00869 | reverse complement strand
AGCATCGCTTAGTTCCTGGCGTAAGATTTTAAAGCCTGAAGGGCGAATAAAACCCACAGCTAGGAACACATAGGAAGTTGCAAATGATGATGTACAAGGAGAGCCCTTTCCAGCCAATATAGAACAACATATGTGAAATAATGAAGATAATTTTACATAATGACAAATCAATCGTAACCTTGTATACTATATCTATTATTAAGGTAACTAAGGTGATAATATGATACATACTACACGTAATAATATTTTCAAAAAACCTAAAATAGAATTTTTTAATACCTTTGATCGTGAGGAATTTCTCCTATTAATTGTAAAAGGTATAGTCATAGGAATTGCAGCCGGCATAATTGGTTCCGCTTTCAGATATATCATTCACTGGGGCAATGAATATCGCCACGAATTTATGGCGACGGCAACGATGGAACAAATCGTGATTTGGGCGATGATTATGATGGTTCTTGGCTGGGGTTGTCACTTATTACTCAAGTGGGCACCCTTGTCTGGAGGTTCAGGAATACCTCAAATTGAAGGAGAAATGAAGGGGATTTTTAATATGAATCCTTTTCCTACGTTGGTATCTAAATTTTTTGGTGGTGCTTTTACAGGTATCGTAGGATTTTCTGTTGGGCGCGAAGGGCCTTCTGTGCAATTGGGTGGAGCTACAGGAAAACTCTTGTCGAATTGGTTTGGTAGCTCGTTACGTGAGGAGCGAATTTTAACATCTGCAGGGGCGGCAGCAGGTTTGACAGCGGCTTTTAGTGCACCAGTATCAGGAGCTATCTTTGTATTTGAAGAAGTGCATAAAAGTTTTTATCCTAAGCTTGTGATTCCTACATTTTCTGCTACCATATCATCTAACTTAATTACATCTTTAGTATTTGGATTAACACCGTCATTGGGATTTTCTGTTATGGAAAGTATTCCTATTGAGTATTTCACAACACTTTTCATATTAGGAGTTGCTGTGGGATGCTTTGGAGTTATTTTCAATCGTATGATTGTAGGAGTGAAGGGAATATACGATAGACTACCCATATCTAGAGGGTGGAAAATTTCTTTAACATTTCTTGGGGTAACTCTATTGGGCATAGATTCACAAATGCTGCTAGGTGGTGGTAATGATGTAGTGACCATGATGGTTGCTCATCAACAGACATTACAAGTATTGCTATACATTGTGATAGGTAAAATTGTGTTAACTTCTATTTGTTATGGTAATGGTGCACAAGGTGGTATATTTCTACCGATGGTTGTAATTGGATCAGCAGTGGGGGCATTGATGCATAGTATATTAGTAGAATTACACATGCTACCGAATGCCTTTGGAAGTAGTTTTATCATTTGTGGTATGGCAGGTATGTTAGCAGCCTCTATGCGAACTCCATTGTTAGCTATATTATTGGTACTAGAAATGACAAATAGCTTTCACAGTATTTACCAAGTAGGTACTGTAGCCATTATTGCTTATTTAACGGCTGAATTTATGAAAGAATTACCAATTTATGATAATTTATTACTTCGTATGAGCCAAGGCATTGTAGGAGCAGAAGAAGAGCAAACATTTTTCCAAACTCGTCTATCAGTCGTTTGCCCCTATGTAGAAACGATGCTGAAAGATATTGATATGCCAAGAGGATCTATGATTGTCAGCATTGATCGAGGAGGACAACCGATTGTACCAGTGGCCACAACAGTATTACAGTGTGGAGACGAACTATATGTGTCCTGTACAAAAGGTCAGTTAAAAGAAGTAAAAGAATTTTTTGGTCTTTAACATTTCTTATGGAGTTACGATAGGAGATATGCTACTATACATATAGGTACTAGTTGGAGTATTAAAACTTTGAAAGATGGCACATAATTAGTTACTATACTGTATTAGAAGCTATCTGAGAAACGTTTTCTAGTATGTTGGTTCCAGCCTATTAAGAGTAATAGACTGGCTGATGATTTTATATTAAATAGCATGTACTACAAAGAAAGGACCATACATATGGCAATGATGGAATTTACAGACCGCCCCCTAACAGTAGCGGTGATTACAGTGTCTGATACAAGAACAAAAGAGACAGATAAAGGTGGGGCCCGAGTTGAAGAATTAGCTCGCGAGGCTGGATTTGAGGTGGTATCTCGTCAAATTGTGACAGATACAATTGATGAGATTCAAGGAGCCATTCATCAGGCTTTCACTGGCAATTATGATGAAGAAGTTCTAGTTTTTGATACTTCCACAAATAATGCTGTACGAGCTTGGACTTATGAGAGCAATGTCAGTGGTGCAGATATTATTATTAGCACTGGAGGCACTGGTATTGCCAAACGTGATGTATCCATCGAAGCAGTGCAACCCTTATTGGATAAAGAAATTCCAGGGTTTGGCGAGTTATTTCGTTTTTTAAGCTACCGTGATGATATTGGAACGAAAGCGTTGGCATCTCGTGCTATTGGCGGGGTAAAAGATCATACGATTTTATTTGCTATTCCAGGATCAGTAGGGGCTGTTACACTAGCCATGAAAGAATTGATTTTACCGGAAGTTAAACATTTAAAGCGAGAATTAATTAAATAGTGGATTGCGATAGCTATCTTTAGTAACTATGTATTATAGTAGTGCTAAGATAGCTATTTTTGTTGCGCCCATAGATGTGATGTAAAGATAGTAAAGCAAAGCGGCAACAGATAGAAATCTTCTAAAAAATAGGCAATTATAATAATAGAGATATCTAAATGAATAGCATTATGTATTAAAAGTAAAAAATGTATATAGGCTTTTGTAATTTGTATGCACAAGTGAATGGTAACGTGCTATAATGGAATTATCTAAATTACATAGTAAGTTATTGGAGGAAGTAATGGCTTTCAATTTAAAAGGAAAAGAAGAAAAGTTTTTCAGTATGCTCAATGACCATGCTGAGTTATGTCATGAGGCAGCACAATTGATGCAAGATGTGTTTGAAGGAGAAGTGGAGAAGCGAGAAGCTCTTCGTGAAATTGAACAAAAGGAACATGAGGCAGATGAATTGGTAGCGGCTACTATGGACCGTTTGCGTAAAACATTTATTACGCCAATGGATCGTGAAGACATTCAACTTTTGATTGATCAATTAGATAACACGATTGATAATATTAAAGAAATCATGGATAAAATGGTAATGTATCAAGTGCAAAGCGAACCAACTGCAGGAGCAATCCGTATGGCAGAAATCGTAGCTAAATGTTGCAAACACATTAAAAAATCTATTTCTTATATGGGGAGTTTAAAAAAGAACTATCTGAAAGTAGAAGGTCGTGCGTTAGAGGTGTTGCGTTTAGAAGCAGAGGCAGATGATATTTATCATGTGGAAATGGCGAAACTTTTTACAGAGTGCAGTGACCCTATTGAAATCATTAAGTGGAAGGAAATTCTTAGCTCCATGGAAGACGTTATTGATGGATCTGAGACTTTGGTAGGAACATTCCGCCGGGTAGTATTAAAGTATGCTTGATGGTTGGGTGATATGGGCCGTCGTTTTGCTCGCATTGGCCTTTGACTATATAAATGGATTCCATGATACTGCTAATGCAATTGCCACATCAGTATCTACTCGAGCCATAGCGCCAAAGACGGCTGTTATGATGGCAGCCACGTTAAACTTTTTGGGAGCTATGGTGAGTACGGGCGTTGCTAAAACGATTGGTGGAGATATTGTTACAGCCCCAGAGATGATTAACGGAGAAATTATTGTTGCAGCTCTTGTAGGTGCTATTTTCTGGAACCTCTTAACTTGGTGGTATGGGATTCCAAGCTCTTCTTCCCATGCCTTAATTGGTGGTATCATTGGTGCTGTGTTGATTTCTGTAGGCCCTGAAGCTCTGCAAGCTGGTGGGATTGGTAAGATTTTTATTTCTTTGGTAGCATCTCCTATTCTAGCGCTAGTATTGGGCTATATTGTTATGAAAATACTGCTAATCCTATTTGGACGATTTTCGCCAATTATCTTAAATGATCGATTTCGGAATATGCAATTAGTATCTGCGGCCTTAATGTCGTTTTCGCATGGATCTAATGATGCACAAAAAGCGATGGGCATAATTACGTTAACCTTAGTAGCTAGTGGACATTTACAAACCTTAGATGTACCTATTTGGGTTAAAATTGCCTGTGCTACAGCAATGGCATTAGGTACAGCAGCAGGTGGTTGGAAAATTATTGCTACTGTAGGTAGTAAAATTTTTAAATTAGAAAGTATTAATGGATTTGCAGCTGATTTGAACTCTGCTATTACTATTTTTACAGCTACATTATTGCATTTACCAGTATCTACTACACATGTTGTGAGTGGATCTATTATGGGGGTAGGTACAGCCATGCGTGTAAGAGCGGTTAACTGGAGCACTGCAAGGTCTATGGTATTTGCTTGGTTTATTACGATACCATTATCTGCAGGTGTATCTGCACTAGCTTATGTGATTATTGATACATTAGCACATATATAAAAAATGAAGAAGTTGTGAAGAAATAGGTTGCAACATTCTCAATAATTTCTTATAATAGAAACAAGAGATGCTCGAACGCTTTTGCACTCGAGCATTTTTTTGCAAGCTTAAAGTATACCTAAGTAGTGTACTTTTGATGACGGATAGAGTTTTATGAAGGATAGATAACAAAAGAGGAGGACTCATTGAAATTTAATCAAGCGACAGACTATGCATTTCGTATTCTTTTATATATGTCTACATTACCTTTTGGTACTCGTAAGGTAGGCTCAGAGTTAGCGCGTACTAGCAAGATTCCTGAACGATTTCTACTAAAAATTATGAGATATTTAGTGAATGCAAAATTATTGCACTCTTACCGAGGCGTAGATGGTGGATTTACATTGGCCAAAAAGCCTAAAGATATTAGTTTGTATGATGTGGTAACAGCGGTAGAAGGAGACACATATTTACAACATTGTTTATATGACTCTGAAAGTTGCTCTCGTGGCTGCCATGGTCAATGCGCCGTACAAGAGGCAGTTGGTAAAATTCAAGCTGTACTAATACAAGAGTTAAAAAATGTTGATTTCGAAACGTTAGCAAAACGTGAGCGTTCGATTCAAATATCATTGCACCATGTGGTATAAATTGTATTCAAGTGAGGAGGAATTAACATGATGGATGCAGTCTTGTTAGCTCGTTTTCAATTTGCATTGACAACGATCTATCATTGGCTCTTCGTTCCGTTTACGCTAGGTATGACAGTATTAGTAGCAATACTAGAAATTACTTATGTGCGTACGAAAAACGAAGTGTACAAAAAAATGGCAAAGTTTTGGGGAAAATTATTCTTAATTAACTTTGCAATGGGTGTTGTAACAGGTATCGTTCAAGAGTTCCATTTTGGAATGAACTGGGCGGAATACTCTCGCTTCATGGGAGATATCTTCGGAGCTCCTTTGGCGTTAGAAGCCTTAACAGCCTTTTTCTTAGAGTCCACTTTTATGGGGGCTTGGATTTTTGGTTGGGATAAATTATCCCCTAAAGCACATGCATTTGTAGCAGTGTTGGTAGCTATCGGAAGTAACTTATCCGCATTCTGGATTTTAGTAGCGAACTCATTTATGCAACATCCAGTTGGATATGCACTTCGTAATGGCCGTGCAGAAATGGATTCCTTTGCGGCTATCCTACAAAATGGGTATTTACCAGGTCAATATTTGCACATCTTTACAGATGGTATCTTAACAGCAGGTGTTATCATTGCTTCTGTTAGTGCATGGCATTTATTGAAGAATAATCACGTAGATTTTTACTCTAAATCTATTAAGTTTGGTTTAGGTGCAGCAGTAATTGGTGGTTTATTAGTTAGTGGCGCAGGTCACTTCCAAGGCCAAACAGTAGCCAAATTACAACCAATGAAAGTAGCTGCTTTTGAAGCATTGTGGGAAACACATGATCCAGCTCCATTTGCTATCGTTGCTGGCATTGACCAAGATGGCAAAAAGAACAATTTTGAAATTGGTGTACCAGGGGCGCTATCCTTTGTAGTTCATGATTCTTTCAAAGGCGAAGTAAAAGGTATCAATGACCTTCAAAAAGAAGCAGAACTAAAACACGGTGCAGGCGATTATGTGCCACATGTAACATCTATGTTCTGGTCTTTCCGTGTGATGATTTTAGCAGGTATCTTGATGCTTGTTACATCTATCGTAGGTTACTACTTGCATATGAAAGGCAAATTGCTTAATAACAAAGCAGCCTTAAAAGCGATTTATCATATGTTAGCCCTTCCATTCATTGCGAACTCCACAGGCTGGTATGTAGCAGAAGCGGGTCGTCAACCTTGGCTTGTATATGGCTTACAAAAAACGGCGGATGGTGCATCTAAAGTGGTAACAGCCCCAGAAATCTGGACAACAATTATCGGTTTTACAGCTGTATACGTAGTCATGGCAATTGCCGCAATCTACTTGGCAGTCAAACATATTCAAGCGGGGCCAGCGGGTAACCCAGCTCATGATGTGGTTGAACAAGAGGAGGCTACATTATGGAAATAATTACAAATAACTTAGAATTAATTTGGTTCATCTTAGTAGGTGTTTTATTTACGGGATTCTTTATTTTAGAAGGTCTTGACTATGGTGTAGGCATGTGGCTCCCATTCTTGGGTAAAACAGACCGTGAACGCCGCCAATTAATCAATACTATCGGTCCTGTATGGGACGGTAACCAAGTATGGATGCTCACCGCTGGTGGTGCTATGTTTGCATCCTTCCCACAAGTATATGCTACCTTATTCAGTGGTTTCTACTTGGCATTGTTCTTGATGTTAGCAGCGTTAATCGCTCGTGGGGTATCTTTTGACTTCCGCAGTAAAGATAAAAGCCCAACATGGCGTGCTGCTTTCGACTGGTGCATTTTCTTTGGATCTGCTATCCCAGCACTTCTTTGGGGTGTTACAGTAGGTAACTTGATCCAAGGTACACCTATCGATAAAGATATGAACTTTGTAGGTGGGTTCTTAGATTTATTGAGCGTATACACGATTCTTTGTGGCGTTGCCTTCGTGTGCGTATTCTTGTACCATGGTGCTTTATATGCATCCGTGAAAACAACAGGGGACATCTCTGAACGCGCTCGTGCAGCTGCATTAGTAGAAGGTGTGATTACAGCAGTAGGTGCGTTGGTATTGGTAGGAGCTACCTATGTATACACAGACCTATTCAACAGCACATTAGCTACCGTAGCATTTGCATTAGCTATTCTTAGCTTCTTAGTATCTTGGGGCTTTACACGTGCTCGCCAAACAGGTAAAGGTTTCGTGTTCAGTGCATTGACAATTCTATTTGTAACCCTTGCGTACTTTGCAGGATTGTTCCCTCGTATCATGGTATCTAGCATTGATCCAGCGTACAGCTTAACAATCATGAATGCTGCATCCTCTACGTATACATTAACATTGATGACAATCGTAGCGTGCATCTTCGTACCAATCGTATTGGCGTACCAAGCATGGGCATACTACTATTTCCGTCATCGTGTTACACAAGATGACTTACACTATTAATCTATAGTGATTTTAAAAGGGGCGTGATTACACGTCCCTTTTCTTGCATATGATAAGAATCGACTAACACGTATTCTGGAAAGGAGGTCCGATGATTCATCCCTTTGCTTGGCAATTAGTGAAATTGCATCCTCGTTCCTATGGAGGATTACTATTGTTTACCTTGCTTGGCACGGTAGCAACGTTAGGGCAAGCATATGCTTTTGCTTGTATTATTGATAGGCTAGTAGTACAAGGTGGAGATATATCTTTTGATTATATACTAGGATTAATGTTAATGATTTTTCTACGTATGGTTTGTACCCATGGAGAGCAGTGGTTGCGAGATCATATTGCAAGTGCAGTTCATGAGGACCTACGCAATCGTGTGCTACACCATATGTTATCTCAAGGGGTACGTCAATCCGAGAGTGCTGGTTCTATCACACATATATTGACTGATGGGTTAGATCATGTAGATGCTTATATGAGTCAATATATTCCACAAGCATTATATGCTGTATTGATTCCACTTATATTGTCTATTGCTATTATTAATTCTATCTCTTGGATTGGTTGGATTTTATTGCTAACCTACCCTTTGATTCCTTTTTTTATGATTCTCATTGGTAAGGAAGCAGATAAACTAAATAAGCAGCAATGGGAACGAATGCAATTCTTAGGAGGACATTTCCTTGACGTATTACAAGGTTTAACAACACTGAAAGTATTTGGTCGTGCCAAAGAACAGATTCATGTGATAGGTCGTTTATCTGGAGAGTTTCGCGATGCTACATTAAAGGTATTGCGTATCGCCTTTTTGTCTGCCTTAGTGTTAGAATTAATCGGTACAATAAGTACAGCCATGATTGCTGTCTACTTAGGGGTATCCTTAGTATATGGGGAAGTAGAGTTTTTACCAGCTTTCTTTATTTTGCTACTAGCATCAGATTTCTATGCTCCCCTACGACAGTTGGGATCTGCATTTCATACGGGTTTATCAGGTAAAGTGAGCCTTACAGCAGTGGAGGAGTATGTAACATCAGGTGTAGAAGTAATTCATACAGGTCAGAAAACACTTAAGGATCCGATTCAAACTATTGAGTTTCGGGATGTGGCATACGAATATGAAGAAGATCATGTAGGCTTAGCCACTTTTACAGGTGTATTGGAACGTGGCCGTTCTTATATGCTAGTTGGTGAAAGTGGAGCGGGTAAAACTACTATATCTAATGTGCTCATGCAATTATTAACGCCTTCTAAGGGCCAAGTGACCGTAGATGGTTATGATTTACAAACCTTAGACAGTCAATGGTACCATGAGCAGATTGCGTATCTTAGTCAAACCCCATATATTATGAGTGGTACCTTACGGGAGAACTTACAATTTGGATTACCGGCGACTGATGAAACCTTATGGCAGGTTCTAGAACAAGTACAGCTAGCTGACTTTGTAGCTACTTTACCAAAGGGATTAGATACATTGATTGGAGAAGGTGGCTATGGATTGTCCGGTGGACAACGCCAACGATTAGCTTTAGGACGAACCTTGTTACGACCAGCACAAATCCTTATTCTTGACGAAGTAACAGCTCATTTAGATGTGGAAACTGAGCATCTAATCATGCAGGTATTGCATCAGTATGGGCAAGATAAAATCGTCTTGTATGTGGGGCATCGTGTGCAAACTATGAAGTATGTGGACATTTTATTTGTGATGCAAGAAGGGCGATTAGTAGAAGCTGGTAGTTATAGAGACTTAATCGTACAAAATGGATATTTTACATCCCTAGTGAATACCTATAGTAATCCTGTGATGCGGAAGGTAGTGGAGGAGACACTAAAGTCTGAATCCCCTAATCCAGCATTAGGAGCAGACTATAGCAGTGGCGATACATCGTACGATATAGTGCAACAAGTTGAAATAGAAGCGTTACATAATACACATGCATCGAATGTTAAAGAGCATAATACCATGGGAAATACGCAACAGAATATCCGCCGAGGCTTATGGTCACTCTGGAAGTTACTATCTGGGCATAAAGCCTTGCTAGTGGGTAGTGTAGTTTTTGCTATGGCTACAGTGCTCATGAATATTGGTTTACTTACTACGTCCACATGGCTCATAACGAAAGCCTCAGAGCATCCCCTATTAGTGGTGTTGAGCTTGGCCATTGTAGGAGTACGATTCTTTGGGATTAGCCGTGCCATTTGTCGGTATGGGGAACGTTATGTGTCGCATTCTATGGCTTTCCAAGGGTTATACGAATTGCGCATTGCCTTCTTTAAAAGACTAGAACCATTGGTGCCACGTATCTTTCAATCTATGAAAATGGGGGACCTCCTAGGACGGATTATGGCAGATATTGAGACATTACAGTTCTTTTATTTGCGTACCTTAGTACCTAGTTTGTCATTCCTCGTTGTTACAGTGCTAGGCTGTATCATAGGATACCAATTGCATCCGATAGTAGCTATGGTGATTGCATTGTACAGTATTCTTGTAGGCGTAGTGCTGCCAATGATCATTACCTATGTGCTACGGCAAGTACCACCTATGCGATTACATACAAGAGGGCGTATGAAAGAGGAACTCATCGAATCTATTCATGGTGTGGTAGATATTATTATGAGTCATCAAGAAAAACGATTTGTACAGTCTATGAAAGCATCTTTTCGTGATTTTGATGGTTGGCAGAGTCTATGGAATCGTGGCATTCGTTGGAATCAGACTATCCTCTTAGGGTTAGCACAATCTGCCTTATTAGTAGGGATTATTGTTGGCCTATGGGTAATTGATGGCATTACCTACGGACCGCTATGGGTGGCGGTTATCGCTATTGGATTGCAGTCCTACTTTGAAACCTTACAACCTATGACAGAAGCATCCTTGCATGGCTATGAAAGCGCTTTAGCTATGGAGCGATTGGAACAGCTAGACGATCGATCAGGACAGGAGAAAACATCATTAGAAAGCATGAACCATCAGAGTTCCATAGACGTGGATAAAACAGTATCTCCGATGATTCGTATGCAAGCTCTATCCTTTGCTTATGATGTACTGCCTATTTACGAGGAATTAGAATTGTCCATTCAAAAAGGTGAGAAAGTAGCTATTGTAGGTCCTAGTGGGTCCGGTAAAAGCACATTGTTTGCACTGTTACAAGGATGGTATGCATACAGTGGTACTATCTTTATTGATGGAGTTGATACAAGGGCACTTTCAGAGGAAGAATTGCAATCGTATATGGCATATGCTACCCAAGATATCTATATATTCCATGCTACAATTGGCGATAACATCCGATTGGCTAAGCCGAGTGCTACAGATGAAGACATTTGGCAAGCCTTAGAAGCGGTGCAATTGGCGGACTGGGTACGGACATTACCAAAAGGTTTGCGCACCATGGTCGGTCAAGGGGGCATGGGTCTCAGTGGTGGACAACGACAACGCCTTGGTATGGCACGCTTGTATTTACGTGATGCAGAGATTTTGCTTTTGGATGAGCCACTAGAAGGATTAGATCAAGTCACAAGGCACTTGGTACAAGATCAGTTGAGTACTTTGTTCCAAGGAAAAACTGTATTATACATTACACACCATATCGAACAACTTCATGAAATGGATCGTATTGTATTCTTAGAAGATGGACGCATTGTGGAAAGTGGAACTTATGAACGCTTATTAGCTTTACAAGGTCGATTCTACGAATACCATCGATTGAGCATGGAACGCATTTAGTATAGGTGGGGCTTTTCTTTCATTTGTAAGGGGACTATGATATAATTGTGATAACTATGAAAGTGTATCACTTAGATTCAGATAACCTACTAGATAGGAGATATATATGGGACAATTAGTTACAAAGCTGTTGAAATTAGCCAATACTGTAACTACACAAACACATATAGAAGCCCCACGTTTACCAGAGCAACTAGAAGATGGAAATACGCTGTACGATCATCGTATGCTATCCATTGAGGAAGAAGCGGTGAACCGTAAGATGCGATCTGTGGTGCGTAATCATTGGTTCTTTCATTCCATTATTTTTGAATTTGAACCAAACAATAAGGTATTCATGAATGTCATCACGAAATTGGGGAATGTCATCAATGTAGAATTTGATATTGATGATATTTGGTTTGATGATTATACATCTACCATTCAGCTTAAATTAGATGTAGCCAATGTAGATATGGGTGGTTTATTTTTAAATATCATTACTCATATTTTGGGAAATTGGAGTTTGCATGTATTAGGGATGTTTTTTAATCCTTTCAGCATCGGTGATGATACATCATCTATGCGTTTAGAAAAGAAAGGTATTATTCGATTTGACTTGTCACCGGATAGCCCTGTACGAGAGTTTATTCCTTGGCCACAGCGACCAAAAGATAGCGTAGGGCCGGTGCTATTAACAGCCATCAGATCGGGACAATCTGTGCTGCAAGTGGAGTATTATGCATTCCATCAGAAGTTAGAAACCTATTTAGCTCCTGAAATGCCGGTAAAAACGAACTGGGTTCGATCCATTGACATGGCGGCAGCTTTGTTAATGCCCATAGGGGTTTGGGTGAGCTTTATTATCTTGAACCATTATTTACCACATGAAGAGCTACAGGACTTTTCTTTCTCTACGTATTTCTTTATTTCCTTGAGCATTTTGCTATTCAGTTTTGTGGTCATGAATATTCCTCGTTATATTTACATGTATTTTGAAACGAGGAAAAAATGGCAATCTGTATTTGTGAGCAATAATATTAAGATCCAGATGCGACGATTACAACGACGTATTGCTATGCAGAAGCAGGCTTTAGAGAATGATAAAAATGTTATGAAACGACAAGAACACATCGTGGAAATGTTGATGCAAATACGAGATAAACGATTCTTGGCACATCGATTGAAAGTGGCTGATGAAGACCGGGATCGGAAACAAAAAGTAAAGTTTATCATAGCCTATGTGCTGTGTACGTTCCTCGAATGGATGCTCCTTATACACTAAGCACTGATGTATTTTGGGTGGGAGGGGGATATATGTCTGTAAAAAACATGCTGCCGCAAATTGTTTTTTACAGACATATATCCCCCTTTTTTATACAGTCAGTGCTAAGGTAGGCGTCACATGGGAGGATGCTGTCGCAAATTGTTTTTATGTCTCACATATCCCTCCTTTTCAAATGTAGTAAGTGCTGAGGTAGGCATCGCAAAGGAGTATGCTACAGTAAATTGTTTTTATGTCTCACATATCCCTCTTTTTCAAATGTAGTAAGTGCTGAGGTAGGCGTCGCAATGGAGTGTGCTGCCGCAAATTATTTTTTACTCCCATATATCCCCCTCTTTTTATACAGTCAGTGCTGAGGTAGGTGTCGCAAGGGAGTATGCAGTAGTAAATGGAATATAAAAAGGACTGTACTTAGTGTTGATGCACTTGGTACAGTCCTTTGTTTATTTTTTAACGTCTGGGACGTTGGTTGGGTTTGCTTTGAATGGTGTTTTCACCGGTGTTGATTTGCTTGGTTCTGGGGCCTCGATGTTAGGATGTTCCCACTCTAGTTGCATGATGCGGAACTGGTGTTGGTTGGCGAAACGTTTGAGCTGCCAGTTGTCACGTTCTAGTTCTTTTAGTCGATCTCCGTGAGAGTTACTGATGTTTTCTAGGTTGGTCAAGCGATAATGAAAGGTATCACTGTGTTCCATGGTATGCTCTGTGTCAACTCGTTCTTTCAGAGCGTTGATTTCTAGTTGTTGTGACACCATCCAATAGGTTGTGCTTAGCACGTAGAGGATAATCCAGAACACTGGCCTCTTTAGGAGAGGGCCTACTTTCAGAAGCAGATTACTCAGCTGTTTCATCATGGGTGTCGCCAGGAATCAATGGCAAGCGCGCCATCACAAAGTCTAACCATAAGCGGGAAGCATGAGATAGGTAATGTCCTTTTTTCCAAATAACGTGTAAAGTATGCATAATTTCAGGATTTACTAAAGGACGTACCACAACGCTAGATCCTACTTTTGTATTTTCATCTTCCGTAGGGCATAGACGACTAGGTAATAAAGCGATTGCTAAGTGAGCGGCTACGGTTTGTAACATCAAATCGCGTTGGCTAGTTTCAAATACAATATGTGGTTGGAAGCCAACAGACTTACAAGATTTTACAATTTCATCATGAAGGTTAAAATCATCTTTATGTAACACAAAAGATTGATCTGCTAATTGATCAAGAGAAATAGATTCTTCTAAGGCTAATGGATTATCTTTTGGTAAAATAACGCTTAAAGGATCACTCGTTAAATAGAATGAGTCAAATTCTTTTGAATTTGGTTTTGTACAGATAATCCCAACATCGATAAGACCTTCTTGGACAGAAATTTCTATTTTTTTAGAACCATGTTCATATAACTCTAATTCGATTTGAGGATAGGTTTGTTTAAACTCACCTAATAATTGTGCAAAGATTGGAGCGTCTGTAACTGGTGGTAAACCAATTAATACAGAACCTTGTTCTAAGCGGAATTCGTTTTCGAAATCGATTTTTAAATGTTCAAACATGAATACAACACGTTTCGCATGCGTTAAAAAGATGGTGCCGCCATCAGTCATTTCAACAGATTTTGCATTACGAATGAATAACACAACACCTAGCTCGTCTTCTAATGCTTTTATAGTACGACTAATAGCAGATTGTGAAATGTGAAGATTTCTTGCGACCTTGCTGAAACTTTTTTGATCCGCTACTTCTACGAAGTATTTTAAGTGATGAAAGTCCATAATGCACCTCTTAAATATGGTAATAACAAAAGCCCTCTTTTTTAGTATGCTATTTGAGCAATAAAGCATGTGTAAATGTAAATTGATAATCGCATAATTAGCAATGGATATAGTGTATATGGTATTGCGAAGTTCTCGTTCTCAATGTATAATGAAACCATAAGGCTATATCAATTTGTTCAAGAAGTAGAGTTACTACTTCACAAATTTGCAAAGAGGTACTATATAACTTATATATTATTACATTTTTGCAACATATGCAATCTTTTTAGAAATAAATGATTCATATTTCAAAAAACATTTTGATACTCAAGAGGGGAGGACTCATCCTGCGAGTGCACGGACAAGAGTCTATATACATCCCCCTATTTTGTATGTAACTACAAGTGTTAATTTTTATTTGCTTTAAGGAGGCTATTTTAACATGCGTAAAATGAAAACTATGGACGGCAACCAAGCTGCAGCACACGTAGCGTATGGTTTCTCTGAAGTGGCAGCTATTTACCCAATCACACCATCTTCTCCAATGCCAGAACATGTGGATGAATGGGCAGGACAAGGTCGTAAAAACTTGTTTGGTCATACTGTACAGGTTGTTGAAATGCAATCCGAAGCCGGCGCTGCAGCAGCAGTTCACGGTTCTTTACAAGCGGGCGCATTGACAACTACGTTCACATCTTCTCAAGGTCTATTATTAATGTTGCCTAACTTGTACAAAGTGTCTGGTGAGTTACTTCCAGGTGTATTCCACGTAGCAGCTCGTGCTATCGCAGCGCAAGCATTGTCTATCTTTGGTGACCATCAAGACGTTATGGCAGCTCGTGCTGCTGGTTGTGCTATGTTAGCAGAATCCTCTGTACAAGAAGTTATGGATCTTGCTCCAGTTGCGCATTTAACAGCGTTAAAAACACGCGTTCCTTTCATCAACTTCTTCGACGGTTTCCGTACTTCTCACGAAATCCAAAAAATCGAAGTATTAGAATATGATGAATTAAAACCTTTAGTGGACCAAGAAGCGTTAGAAGCATTCCGTCAACGTGCGTTGAACCCAGATGCTCCTGTAACTCGTGGTACTGCTGAAAACCCTGATATCTACTTCCAACATCGTGAAGCTTCTAACCCATTCTACTTAGAAGTTCCAAATGTAGTAGAACATTACATGCATGAAATCAACAAAATCACTGGTCGTAACTACCAATTGTTCAACTACTATGGTGATGAAGATGCAACTGACGTAATCGTAACAATGGGCTCCTCTGCACAAGTAGCTACTGAAACTGTAGATTACTTACGTGCACAAGGCCGTAAAGTTGGTTTCGTACAAGTTCACTTATTCCGTCCATTCGCGACAGATCGTTTTGTAGCGGCTCTTCCAAAAACTGTAGAACGCGTCGCAGTATTAGACCGTACAAAAGAACCAGGTGCGTTAGCTGAACCTTTATTCTTAGACGTTCAAGCAGCACTTGTTCAACACAATATTAATGCTAAAGTATTCGGCGGTCGTTATGGTCTTTCTTCTAAAGACGTAATCCCAGCTGACCTTGTAGCAGTATTCGATAACATGTTAGCAGAAGCTGGCAAACGTTTCTTCACATTGGGTATCAATGACGATGTAACTAACTTGTCCTTAAACCGTGCTGAAGGCGTATCCGTAAAAACTGAAGGTTTAACTGGATGTAAATTCTGGGGATTCGGTTCTGATGGAACTGTAGGTGCTAATAAATCTGCTATCAAAATCATCGGTGACCATACAGATATGTATGCACAAGCATACTTCGACTATGACTCCAAAAAATCTGGTGGTGTGACAATGTCTCACTTACGTTTTGGTAAAAATCCAATCAACAAACCATACTTGGTAACTGAACCAGAATTTATCGCTTGTCATCGTCAATCTTATGTTCATGAATATGATCTTCTTCGTGGTATTAAAAAAGGCGGTACATTCTTATTGAACTGTACTTGGTCTCCAGAAGAGTTAGCAGAAAAATTACCAGCAAAACTTCGCCGTACAATTGCTGAAAAAGAATTGAACTTCTACATCATCAATGCAGCGAAAATTGCAGCTGAAATTGGTTTGGGTGGCCGTATCAACATGGTTACACAAGCTGCGTTCTTCAAATTAACTGAAGATACAATCATTCCTATCGACAAAGCAGTTGAGTACTTAAAAGACTCCATTGAAAAAACATATGGTAAAAAAGGTGCCGACGTTGTTGCAATGAACAACAAAGCTGTTGATGAAGGCGTTGGGGCTCTTGTAAAAGTGGAAGTTCCAGCAGCATGGAAAGATGCAAAAGATTCTGAAGATACTTTCGAAAAATCTTCTTGCACAACTTGCCCAAGCTATGTGGCTAACATTGCAAAACCTGTTAATGCACAAGCTGGTTATGATTTACCAGTATCCGCTTTCACAGGCTATGAAGATGGTACATTACCTTCTGGTACTGCAGCATTTGAAAAACGTGGTGCCGCTTTATTCGTTCCTCACTGGATCAAAGAAAACTGTATCCAATGTAACCAATGTTCCTTCGTATGTCCACATGCGACTATCCGTCCTGTATTAGCGACAGCAGAAGAAGCAGCAGCAGGTCCTGAAAACTTTGAAACAATTCCAGAAATGATGACTAAAGGTGAATTGCAATTCCGTATTGCAGTATCTCCATTAGACTGCTTAGGTTGCGGTAACTGTGTAAACATTTGTCCAGCCCCTAAAGGAAAAGCAATCGAAATGCGCCCTATCGATGGCGAATTAGAATTTGCTCCAGCTTGGGATTATGGTGTAGCATTACCAACTAAATCTCACCCAATGAAACAAGAAACTGTAAAAGGTTCCCAATTCAAAACTCCATTGCTTGAGTTCTCCGGTGCTTGCGCAGGTTGTGGTGAAACTCCATATGCTAAATTGATTACTCAATTGTTCGGTGACCGTATGATGATTGCTAATGCAACAGGTTGTTCCTCCATTTGGGGTGCATCTATGCCGGCATCTCCATACACTAAAAACCAACAAGGCCAAGGTCCTGCATGGGCTAACTCCTTATTCGAGGATAATGCTGAGTTTGGTTACGGTATGTTCATCGGTACTGAAAAAATCCGTACACAATTAGCTGAAACTGTAGCTTCCATCGCTGAAACTGCTGATGAAGCAACTAAGCAAGTTCTTGACTTATGGTTAGAAAAACGTCTTCAAGGCGAAGGTACTCGTGACCGCGCTAAAGCTGTGATCGATGCTCTTTCCAAAGTAGAACAAACAGAAGCTGTAAAAGAAGTATTAGCTAAAAAACAATACCTTGTAAAACGTTCCCAATGGATCTTCGGTGGTGACGGTTGGGCATACGATATCGGTTTCGGTGGCCTTGACCATGTATTGGCTTCCGGCGAAGACGTTAACGTATTCGTATTCGATACAGAAGTATACTCCAACACTGGCGGTCAAGCATCTAAATCTACTCGCGTAGGTGCGGTTGCTCAATTCGCTGCACAAGGTAAACGTACAAACAAAAAAGACCTTGGCATGATTGCTATGACATATGGTAACATCTATGTGGCTCAAGTTGGTATGGGTGCTGACATGAACCAATTGATGAAAGCATTAGCAGAAGCTGAAGCATATCCAGGTCCATCCCTAATCATCGCTTACGCTCCATGTATCAACCATGGTATTAAAGGTGGTATGGGTAATGCACAAGCTGAAACTAAACAAGCTGTTGCATCCGGTTACTGGGATCTATACCGTTATAACCCAGCATTAAAAGCACAAGGCAAAAATCCATTCAGCCTTGATTCCAAAGAACCTGATTACGAATTATTCGATTCCTTCTTAGGAAAAGAAGTTCGTTACACATCTTTGGGTAAAGCAGTTCCTGCAATGAGCAAAGAATTGTTAGAAATCAACAAACAATTAGCTAAAGAACGCCGTCAATCCTATGTTCGTTTACAAAAAGGTTTTGAAGACGAATTACAAGGCTAATCAATAGCGAACGTAATATGGAAAGGCTCTCCTTCGGGAGGGCCTTTTTATCAGTTTGTATGAAGGTAAATTTCTTTTATAATATGATGGTAATTTTACAAAGTATATTGTTGGAAAGTTGCAGATAATATATAAATTTAAAGGGAGAATTCTTGACAAATAAGAATTAATAGCGTATACTAATTAGGTATTAACAAGTAGAAACCATCCGTTTCTCACCTGATGTCATGAAATGTTGGGTACAGATAGTTATAAACTATGCTCGGGTGGCCTTGTGCCATCCGATTTTTTTATCCCTTTGGAGGTGACTAGTATTAGCAAAGATACACCGCGTATTAATGAAGAAATCCGTGCTCGCGAAGTTCGTGTCGTAAGTGCAGATAATGATCAGTTAGGTATTATGTCTGTTCGTGATGCTTTAGCTATGGCAGAAGAACAACATTTAGATCTAGTAGAAGTAGCCCCTAATGGTAAACCACCAGTTTGTCGCATTATGAACTATGGTAAATACCGTTATGAGCAACAAAAACGCGAAAAAGAAGCAAAGAAGAAGCAAAAAACTTTCACATTGAAAGAAGTTAAGCTTCGTCCTCACATCGAAGATCATGATTTTTATGTAAAACTTAAAAATGCAGCTAAATTCTTAGGTGATGGTAATAAAGTTAAGGTAACGATCATGTTCCGCGGTCGTGAATTGAGCCACCCAGAATTGGGGCTTAATGTGCTGACTCGTTTTGCTGGTGAATTAACTGACCAAGCGGTTGTTGAAAAAGAAGCGAAACTAGAAGGCCGAAACATGACAATGATTTTAGCTAAAAAAGGTAATTAGGAGGAAGAATAATGCCAAAGATTAAAACTCGTCGCGCAGCGGCTAAACGTTTCCAAGTAACAGGTAGTGGTGAATTCAAACGTGCAAAAGCTTTCAAAAGCCATATCTTAGAGAAAAAATCTCCAGCACGTAAACGTAATCTTCGTAAAGCTACATTGGTTAGCAAATCTGACTACAAACGCGTAGTGAAATGCTTACCATACGCATAAGATGCAAATATTTTAGTAACATATAACGATATTGGAGGAATACAATAATGGCAAGAGTAAAAACAGGCGTAACAGCGCATGCACGTCATAAAAAAATCTTAAAATTAGCTAAAGGTTACCGCGGTACACGTTCTCGCTTATTCAAAAAAGCAAACGAATCCGTAATGAAAGCATTATACTATGCTCGTCGTGATCGTCGTGCTAAAAAACGTGAGTTCCGTAAATTATGGATCGCTCGTATCAATGCAGCAAGCCGTATGAATGGTTTATCCTACAGCCGTTTCATCGCTGGTTTAACAAAAGCTGGTGTGGAAATCAACCGTAAAATGTTGGCTGACTTGGCAGTACATGATGCAGCTGCATTCGCGAAATTAGTAGAAATTGCTAAAAACGCGTAAAATAAATAGATAATGACCTATATAATAGGTTGTGTATAGAAGAACAGTCCTTTTGGGCTGTTCTTTTTATAATTAATGAGGTTAATTAACTATATAATACACTAGTAAGGAGAAAGGTAATTATGTTAATTAAGTACGATAAATATGAAGAAGGAAGTATGAAAAGAAGACTTTGCGCGGCGGTCAATCTTTTTGCGTATGTATTTATAATTGTTTTTGGACTAAGTTTTGTAAATATGGGGATTGGTTTATTTTCACATGGACATTTATATGGAGTCAAAGAAGTTTTTTTTCAATCTTTATTTATAGCTTGCGTATTACCTGCAATAGGACTTGTGTTAGGTTTTATTGGTGATATTATAGAGAAGTTGAAAAAGTGAATGCATAGCACTAACTTTTAGATAAGATAGTTTTAGCTAATAATTTATATAAATTATAAGGTCATTTATTGTAAATGGGGATAGCTTATAATGCTATCCCCATTAAATTTTGTATATATACAATTATATGGTATTATCTAAAGAATCGTCCCACCACAGGTAATCGAGCTCCATCGTTTTTATTTAAGCCTTTCAGTACAATCATGATAGCTACATAGATGAGTGCACCTATAATAGCGGTGATCATAATGTTAAAGAAGGTAGGGATATTTCCTTGTAAGAGTGGATAAAAATAGTACATGGCTACGCCCATGATAGAGGCGGAGATAATATTTTTTCCTAACAAGATAAGGTCGATAAAGTATCCTGTGTGACGATGAATCCAGATGAGATTCAATAGAGCAGCAAAACCAATATCGGCTACAGTAGCGTAAGCAGCGCCGCCAATACCTAAGGCAGGGATAGCTGTTAACTCCCAGTTTAAGATGACTTTTACAATGGCTGCGATTCCCATGTTGATGACAGGAATACGTGGTTTTCCCAAACCTTGCAAGATACCTGTCGTCACTTGGTGAAGACCTAAAAAGAAGATGGCCCACGCTAAGATTTGCGTTGCTTCGGCTGCACGTGGTGCGTTATAAATAGTGGATACCACTGGTTCTGCCAAAACGTATAGCATCACCGTGAAAGGAATCGTTGCTACGAAGGTTAACCGCATAGAACCTGCCGTGCGATAGTAGACTTGTTTTATATCTTTAATGGATACAGCATTGGAAACAGCTGGCACAATGCTTGTGGCAATGGCCGCCGTAATGATGGTTGCCAAGTTGATAAGAGGCACTGCCATGCCTGATAAATACCCATATAGCTCCGTAGCTTCATGGAGCGGATACCCGATATCGATCAATCGCCGTGGGATAATCGCTACATCTAACATGGCTACAATAGGCAGCATCATGCTAGCTAAAGCAATAGGAATAGACAAGTTGATTAAACGACGAATGATAGACTTGGAACTTTCAGGTGGTTCTGTAGTTATCATCGGTTCGTCTAATTGTTTTGGTAGGCGATAGTAATAGTACATGAGTACCACTAAGGCACCGACCGCTCCTATACCAGCGCCTAGGCTAGCCCCACCGGCAGCTACATCTAATCCATAAGGGAGTAAAATGTATGCAGCTCCAAGCATGACCACCACACGCAGTAATTGTTCTACGATTTGGCTGATCGCCGTAGGAGTCATCATTTGCCATCCTTGTAAGTAGCCTCGATAGCAAGAAATGAGGGTGACGAAGAAGACTGCTGGTGATAGAGCAATTAAAGAATAGTAGGCTCTTGGGTCTGTAATGAAATTAATGTCAATAAGCCATTGGGCAGAACCGTAGACGGCAATACTGAACAATAGGCCGAGGACAAATAGCATTTTAAAAGAAATGGAAAAAACCTTCTGGGCTCCTAATACATCATATTTTGCTAATTTTTCCGCGGTCATAATGGAAATGGCAATAGGGATTCCTGCGCTGGATAGCTGCAGAGCCAATAAGTACGCTGGAAATGCCATTTGGTAGATACCGATACCTTCACCACTGAGAACACGGGATAAAAAAATCCAGTTCAAGCTACCAATAGCTTTTACCACAAACCCCGCAATCGTCAAGATGAGTGTACCTTGTAAAAATCGATTAACCATGATATCTCCTATACTGAAAGATTCGATTGAATCTATGAAAGACTTACTTTTAATTGTACCATAGAATCAGTACTCTCTCAATAAGATTGACTACATTTGAGAACATAGATTTTTCTTGAATCGCTCTAATAGATACGGTATAATAACTATATATAGTCATTAATAATGTATTTAATTATATACTACAAGGAGGCCCATTATGCCATTAGTATCTACAAAAGAGATGTTTGAAAAAGCCTATGCTGGCGGCTATGCAATTGGTGCGTTCAATGTAAACGACATGGAAATTATCCAAGGTATTGTGGATGCGGCGAAAGTGGAGCAAGCACCATTGATTTTGCAAGTTTCTGCAGGAGCACGTAAATATGCAAAACCTGTGTACTTAACAAAACTGGTGGAAGCCGCTTTAATTGATACAGACCTTCCTATTGCTTTGCATTTGGATCATGGTGATGATTTTGAAATTTGTAAAGACTGCATCGATAGCGGATTTACTTCTGTTATGATTGATGGCTCTAAACATCCTTTTGAAAAAAATGTAGAATTGACAGCTCGTGTAGTGGAATATGCTCATAAACATGGCGTTGTAGTAGAAGGTGAGTTAGGTCGTTTAGCAGGTGTGGAAGATGACGTAAACGTTAGCGAGAAAGATGCGTTGTTTACCGATCCAGAGGAAGCCGCTGAATTCGTTCGTTTAACTGGCGTTGATTCCTTGGCGATTGCTATCGGTACAAGCCATGGTGCTTATAAATTTAAAGGCACTCCATACTTAGATTTTGGTCGTTTACAACGAGTAGGCGAATTATTACCGAACTTCCCAATCGTATTGCATGGGGCATCTTCTGTACCACAAGCATTCGTAGAAAAATGTAACTCTTTTGGTGGCGCTATTCCAGGTGCACAAGGGGTGCCTGAAGATATGCTTCGCAAAGCAGCCACAATGGCAGTGTGCAAAATTAATATCGACACAGACTTGCGCTTAGCGATGACTGCAAGCATTCGTGAAGTATTAGCAAACAATCCTGCTGAATTTGACCCTCGTAAATACTTGGGACCTGGCCGTGAGGCTATCCAAGCTATGGTGCAACATAAAATTAAAAATGTATTAGGTTGCAACAATAAAATTTAACTTGATTTGAGAAAAGCTGGCATGCTCTTAGGGTGTGTCAGTTTTTTTGTTATGGAATTTTATTAAAATACTCTGGTAATGGTGCTTGCAATGTGATCCACTCTTGTGTCATAGGATGGATAAAATGTAGTTCTGTGGCATGGAGGCATTGTTTGGTTTGCCACGTTAAGGAGCCTCCGTATAAATCATCGCCTGCGAGTGGGTATCCTAAAGCATTAAGGTGGACTCTAATCTGGTGAGTTCGTCCTGTGTGCAGATAACAGCGCACATGAGTATGATGTGGATGTTGTCGAACTACAGTTATATCTGTATGGGCAGGTTGCCCTAGTGGATGAGCACAACGTTCAATAATGCTACCCTCTAAGCGAGCAATAGGGAAATGAATGGATAACTTACTGACAGGAATAATACCATCGGTTATAGCATCGTATACTTTTTGGATGCATGAATGCTGCTTGGTGAAAGCATGTTGAACCAAGGCATTCTTAGCAATAATAACGAGACCAGAGGTGTCCTTATCTAGTCGATGGATGGGGTGAAAGCTAGCGTTCATACCTTGGTTTTCAAAGTATGCCAATACGCCGTTAGCAAGTGTATGGTATCTTTCAGAGGAAGTAGGATGCATAAGCATGCCTGCAGGTTTATTGATGACCAGCAGATGGTCGTCCTCAAAGACAATGTCTAAGTCCATAGGGGTAGGGTCGATGTGTGATGTTTTAGTGAGGTGAACTTTTACGGAATCACCTGGATGTAGTAAGGTATCCCAAGTGGCGGTTTTGTCATTCACAAGGAACGAGCCTTCACGACGAAGACGGCGACGCATAGCTTGTGATACTTTTTGCTCTCGGATAGCTTGATTCATGGAGCATGGAGCATGATCTAATGAAAGTGTGAAATATAAAATAGGTTGCATAGATGTCCTTGTAGTTGAGTAAATTATATATGTATCCAAATGTAGATTATATAATTTATCATATCATAGAAAGTGATAATATGGTCAATGATTACAAAAAATATATACATACTCTGTCGTATAGATAAAAGTCGTATATCGGCTTTTTTTATGTTCATATAATTCTTTTAGGAACTTTACCAATAACCACTGTTTATATCTAGCTAATTTCAACGTTTAGGAGTATAATGAGGTATACAAATGTCTATTCCTAATGGTAGTAATACTGGAATATGCAAAGTTGAGGAGGGATTATGATGAAACAAATACGCTCGCTATTAGTAGCAAACCGTGGTGAAATCGCTATTCGTGTACTTCGTGCGTGTAACGAAATGGGAATCCGTACGGTAGCTATTTATTCTAACGAAGATGCACTTTCATTACATCGCAATCAAGCAGATGAATCTTATTTAGTAGGGGAAGGTAAAAAACCTGTAGATGCATACTTAGATATTGAAGATATTATTCGTATTGCGAAGGAACATGACGTAGATGCGATCCATCCAGGGTATGGCTTCTTATCTGAAAATGCACATTTTGCACAACGTTGTGAAGAAGAAGGGATTACGTTCATCGGACCTAAAGTAGAACATTTAGTGATGTTCGGTGACAAAGTAAATGCTCGTATTCAAGCCAAAAAAGCAGATATACCGATGATTCCTGGCAGTGATGGTCCATTGAAAGACTTTGCAGAATTAGAAGCATTTGCTGAGAAATATGGCTATCCATTGATGATCAAAGCCGTGAATGGCGGTGGTGGTCGTGGTATGCGTGAAGTAAGAAAATATGAAGAACTTCGCGATGCTTATGATCGTGCAAAATCTGAAGCAAAAATGGCTTTTGGCGATGATGATGTGTACGTAGAAAAATTAATTGTAGAGCCAAAACATATCGAAGTCCAAATTATCGGTGATGAACATGGCAATATCGTACATTTACATGAACGGGATTGTTCTATCCAACGTCGACATCAAAAAGTAGTAGAAGTGGCGCCAGCCTTTGCCTTATCCCGTGATTTGCGTGACCGTATTTGTGCAGCCGCTGTGAAAATCATGAAACATGTGAACTATGTCAGCGCTGGTACGGTAGAATTCTTGGTAACCGCAGATGGAAACTTCTATTTCATTGAAGTCAACCCTCGTATCCAAGTAGAACATACAGTGACAGAAATGATCACAGGTATCGATATTGTACATACGCAAATTCGCATTGCCGAAGGTCACGATTTACACAGTGAAGCAGTGGCAATTCCTGCACAAGAAAATATCCGTTGTGAAGGGGTAGCTATCCAATGTCGTATTACTACAGAAGATCCAAATAACAACTTTATGCCAGACACTGGTAAATTAATTACGTACCGTAGTTCTGGTGGTTTCGGTATTCGTTTGGACGGCGGTAATGCTTTCACAGGCGCTGTCATTACACCATACTATGATTCCTTGCTAGTAAAAGCTACATCTTGGGCGTTGTCCACAGAAGAAGCTATCCGTAAAATGTTGCGTTGCTTGCGGGAGTTCCGTATTCGTGGTGTAAAAACGAATGTGCACTTCTTGGTGAATGTATTAGAACATGAAGTGTTCCAATCTGGGGATTACAATGTTCATTTTATTGATGAGCACCCAGAATTATTTAAATTAAGACACGCTAAAGATAGAGGTACAAAACTGCTTCGCTACATCGCTGATGTAACTGTCAATGGTTACAATGGACATAAAGAAGAAGTACCAACATTTGAACCTCTCATTATGCCGTCTAATGTACCAGGTGCACCAGCAGCAGGTACAAAACAAAAATTGGATGAATTAGGACCAGAAAAATTCTCTAAATGGGTTCAAGAACAACCAAAAGTATTGTTTACAGATACCACATGGCGTGATGCGCATCAATCTTTATTTGCGACTCGTTTGCGTACAGCTGATATGGCTCGTGTGGCTGGTCGTGTTGCGAAGGGATTGCCTAATTTGTTCTCCTTAGAATGTTGGGGTGGTGCAACGTTTGATGTGGCGTATCGTTTCTTGCATGAAGATCCATGGGAACGGTTGCGCATGTTCCGTGAACAAGTGCCAAACATCTTGTTACAAATGTTACTTCGTGGCTCTAATGCCGTAGGATACACAAGCTATGCGGACAATGTGGTGCGTGAATTTATCCGATTAGCTGGCAAAAATGGTATCGATGTATTCCGTATTTTCGACAGCTTAAATAGCTTAGATAATATGAAAGTTGCTATCGATGAAGTTCGTAATCAAGGTAAAGTAGCAGAAGTGGCTTTATGCTACACAGGAGATATTTTAGATCCTCGCCGTGATAAATATAATTTGGCATATTATGTCAATATGGGTAAAGAACTGGCAGCAGCAGGGGCTAATATTTTAGCTATCAAAGATATGGCTGGTTTATTAAAACCTCAAGCAGCGTATAATTTAGTAAGTGCATTAAAAGATGCAGTAGACTTACCAATTCATTTACATACCCATGAAGGTTCTGGCAATGCCATATACTCCTATGGTCGTGCAGTAGATGCAGGAGTAGATATTATCGACTTAGCATATTCTGCTTTTGCCAATGGTACAAGTCAACCTAGCATGAGCTCCATGTACTATGGTTTGACTGGACATGATCGTCAACCAACTATGAATGTAGCCTATATGGAAGAAGCATCCAACTACTTTGGTTCTATTCGTCCATACTACAAAGGAGTAGATCATACATCTTCGTATCCAAATACAACGGTATACCAACATGAAATGCCTGGCGGACAGTATTCAAACTTACAACAACAAGCGAAAAGTGTGGGTCTTGGAGAGCGTTGGGAAGACATTAAACGTGTGTATCATGAAGTGAGCATGCTATTTGGTGATATCATCAAAGTAACGCCATCTTCTAAAATTGTTGGCGATATGACTTTGTTCATGGTTCAAAATAATTTGACAGAACAAGATATCTACGACAAAGGGGATACATTGGACTTCCCACAATCTGTGGTGGAATTCTTCAAAGGCTACATTGGTACTCCATATTTGGGATTCCCTGAACGGTTACAACAAATTGTCTTAAAAGGTGAGAAACCATTGGATGGTCGCCCTGGTGCTATGTTGCCATCAGTTGACTTTGAAGCGGTTCGTAAAGAACTAGCAGAGAAAGGGGCAGGTACTACCGATGAAGATGTGATTGCTCACTGCTTATATTCTAAGGTATTTGCTGATTATAGCACGTTCAAACATGACTATTCTGATGTAAGTGTATTGGATACACCAACTTTCTTCTTTGGCATGAAACGTGGTGAAAGCGTAGAAGTGACTATCGAACAAGGTAAAACATTGGTAATCAAATACATTCAAATGAGTGAAGCTGATGAAGATGGTACTCGTCATGTGTTGTTTGAATTAAATGGTCAACCTAGAACGATTAAAATTCATGACAAACATATTAAAACAACAGGCGTGGTGCGTCATAAAGTGGATCCAACCAAACCTGGTGAGGTAGGTGCTACTTTATCCGGTTCTGTGGTGAAAATTGTGGCACAAGTGGGTCAAGCTGTGAAAAAAGGTGATGCCCTTGTAGTGACAGAAGCGATGAAGATGGAGACTACTATTACAGCGCCAGTATCTGGTGTGGTAGGTGTCATCCATGTTCGTGAAGGTAGCCGTATTGAAAGTGGCGATTGCTTGTTAACTATTGAAGAACAAGCGCATGTAGCAAACTAGATGATACGATTTATATTGTCTCAGTATGTCAGATATATGCCAAGTTATGGTGTAAATTATGATGTAGGCTATAGTATATAACATGCAAAAACAGGAGCAACTCTGTTGCTCCTGTTTATCATATCTGAGAGGGATATGGTGTAACTATCAGTTATATACGCGTATCCTATACATAGTTTTTTTATTATATATTTGATGTTTTATGATTGTATAGCCATAGTATTGAAATAAATAAGAAATATAAAAGGAGTGATTCTTATGGCATTTGTATTGCCAGAACGGTCTATTAGCAAAGGACCTAATTTCATTCGAGATGTGTTTGAACGGGGCGCAGGGATTCCTGGATTTATTAGTTTTGGGATAGGAAATCCAGCTGGTGAAGTGGTGCCAGTAGCGGAAATTCAAGCTGCCTTTGACTACATTGTACATACGAATCCATTAGAGATTTTACAATATGGTCCTATGCAAGGAGATGCGAAGTTAGCAGAGCAAACATTGCATCGTTTGGTACATGTGCATCATATGCCTACCCAAAACCAACAGTTGTTATTGTCCATCGGGGCAGGCCAAGATTTAGGGTTAGTACCTCGCACAGTGTGTGATGCTGGCGATGAAGTGTACATGGATGCCTATACGTTCACCAGTGCGATTAATGCGGTACGTAGTGTGGGAGCCAAAGCGGTAGGCATTCCTACCGATGGGGATGGTATGATTCCAGAAGCTTTGGAAGAAGCGGCAAAATCTGGAAAAGGTAAATATATCTATCTGATTCCTAACTTTCAAAACCCTACAGGTATTACTATGCCTTTAGAACGAAGAAAAGCGATTTATGAAATTGCAAAAGCTTATGATTTGTTCATTTACGAAGATGATCCGTATGGAGAAATTCGCTTTGGCGGTGAGCGAGTGCCTACTTTCAAAGAAATGGATACGGATAATCGTGTGCTATATGCAGGGTCCTATTCTAAAACGATTTCTGCAGGATTGCGAGTTGGTTTTTTGTATGGTCCAAGCGAAGTAATCCAAGCTATCCAAGTGATGAAGAATAATTGTGATGGTCAAATGCCATTAGTCACACAACGTGTAGTAAGCCATTTGCTAGAACATATCGATTATGATGAGCAAATCCAAAAGGTATGTAAGGTGTATCAAGAAAAATGCCATGTTATGTTAGATACATTTCGTCAATACGGTAGTTCTAAAGTACATTTAACAGAACCTACGGGAGGAATGTTTATATGGATGACTTTGCCAGACCACGTGGACTGTGACGCTTTCTTTGAAGAGGCCATTGCGCGAAAAGTAGGCATTGTGAAAAGTGGAGCTTTTGCTGCTGATGGCGTTCCCTATGGACAACACTTCCGTTTAAGCTATACTGTGCCATCTCTTGAAGACATCCGCAAAGGCATGCAAATTATTGGAGAATTGACACGTGAGTATTGTGGGGACTAAATATTTCCACTGCACATGTATTTTATAAAGATGAATTACGAGCGCAACATATATAAGGTAATTGTTTTGGTTACTTATGACTATGTTGCGCTTATCTTATATGAGAGTGTTACAAAATTTTTATATCCTATGATATAATAGGAATATACCTATAGATATATAGGATATACCATACATTCATAGGTGTGAATGGCAGTACTTATATTGGTAAAGAAAGTTCTAAGGACTTTCAGACATATAGAAAGAAGGTTTATAATGGCATGTGGAGATAACGGTGGTTGCGGCGGTTGCGCATCTTCTAGCGGATGCGGTACGCAACAACCAGTAGATTTGACAGTAAAAACAAATGATAGAAGTCATGTGAAAAAGGTCATCGGCATTGTATCCGGTAAGGGCGGTGTTGGTAAATCTTTGGTCACAAGCTTGATGGCAGTGAGTCAATCTCGTAAAGGCAAATCTGTAGGGATTCTTGATGGAGATATTACAGGTCCATCCATTCCAAAAGTATTTGGTTTGAAAGACAAAGTGCGTAGCGATGATGGTAAATTGATGTATCCTATCGTGTCTAAAAATGGCGTGAAAGTGATGTCTGTGAATTTGCTATTAGATGATGAATCGGATCCAGTCCTTTGGAGAGGTCCTGTGGTAGGTAATGTGGTAAAACAATTCTTCTCCGATACAGTATGGGGCGATGTAGATTACTTGTTCGTGGATATGCCTCCAGGAACAGGAGACGTAGCCATGACGGTATTCCAATCCTTACCATTGGACGGTATTATCGTGGTTACATCCCCTCAAGATTTAGTATCTATGATTGTGGAAAAAGCTGTAAAAATGGCGGATATGATGCAAGTACCTATTATTGGTGTAGTGGAAAACTTTGCTTATTTCCATTGCCCAGATAATGGAAAAGATTATAAAATCTTTGGTGAAAGTCACATTGATGAAGTATTGAAAAAATACAATTTATTGTTACTAGGCCGACTACCAATTGATCCTAAAGTAGCAGAGTTGTGTGATGCCGGTGAGATTGAAACCATAACAACAACAAATTTAGAATCAGTAGGCTTACCAGAGTAAGCGTGGACAATACCATAGTGTACGTTGTACCTATGGTATTTTTCATAGGAGGAACTATGTGTGAACAGAATAAAGTCGCAACTATGTATGCTGACTTTTTTGATTATATTGAAAGCTCTACCTCACCGTATCATACGGTGGAGGAGTCTTATCGTCGCATAGAGGAACAAGGCTTTACACCTTTATCGATGGATGAAGAATGGAATTTGGTGGCAGGGGATTATGTCATTGATGTATATGGTACTACTTTAGTGGCAGTCCATATTGGAGAACATCCAAGAGAGACATTACGGATTGCCTCTGCTCATACCGATTTTCCAGGATTTCGGGTGAAGCCTAATGCCATGATTACGGACAAAGGGTATGGTAAGCTGAATGTAGAAAGTTATGGTGGATTAATTCAATATACTTGGTTCGATCGACCTCTTTCTCTGGCTGGTGTGGTAGTGACAAAAGGAAAAGGGTTAGACCTAGAGACACATTACGTAGATATAGCAAAGCCGGTGGCTACTATCCCTAGCTTAGCGATTCATATGAATCGACAAGTTAATGAAAAGGCTGTGTTTAACAAGCAAAAAGAGATGTTACCACTCATTTTAATGCGTGGCCTTGGCACGGAGTACGAAGACGACAAAACTTTATTAAAAGCCTTATTAGCCGAAGAAATTGGCTGTGAACCAGCAGATATTTTATCCTATGAGTTGACCGTGTATAATACGGATACAGTGGAAACTGTTGGCTTTGATGCGGAATATATCAGTGCGCCACGATTAGATAATCTTACATCCTGTTATGCTTGCTTACAAGGAATTGTAAGTGCCAAAAAACAACAGGCTACAGGGATTCGTATGGCATTCCTATTTGACCACGAAGAGGTGGGAAGTCGTACAAAACAAGGAGGAGCCTCCTTGTTATTACCCAATGTAGTACGCCGTGTGTACCGTGCCTTGGGGCTTTCAGAGGAAGCCTGTGAAGCGGATATTGCAAAAGGGTTCATGATTTCTTCTGATGTGGCTCATGGATATCATCCTAATTATGGCGAGAAAAATGATATTACAAATTACCCAACTTTGAATGGTGGCGTAGTTTTAAAAATAGCTAGCTCTCAATCCTATGCGGGAGATGCGGTGGCACAAGCGATTGTGACCGATTTATGTGAGACCCATGGTATTAAGCATCAAATTTATGTGAATCGATCGGATATTCCAGGCGGATCTACAGTAGGCTCTATTTCTTCAGCGCAATTAGTGATGCGAACTATGGATGTAGGTTTACCACTGTTGGCCATGCATTCCGCACGTGAGTTGATGGGTACCTATGACCAAATTGAGTTAAATCGATTATTAACTGTATTTTTAGGGGAGGTATAACATGGTTTCTATGATGGCAATTTTTGTAGCTTTAGTATTGAATCGAATTTCTACACCCTTTCAACGTATGTTTTATGAACAATCGACGGTGAAGGAACAGCAAAAAGAAGAAGTTACAAAAGCTTTACAATTATTAGGTATGTTGGTGCTTGCTGTGTATGGTGTGACTGGGAATATTACATTACTAGGAATTGATGGAGTCACCATTGTACAGACTATTTGTGCTATTGCATTAGGTATGGCCCTAGTACAAGTGTTAGAAATTGTTTCGGTATCTCATTTGCGCCCTATTTTAGAAGGGCAACAAGTACCTAAGAATGTATATGATCGTTGGATTTGGGATACTATTTTTATCGTAGGTTTGTTGGCAGCGCATGTACGGTATGGCTTAGAATTTTCCTATATGATTCTTGCTTGGTTATTGTATATTCTGATTCCTTATGGAGTGACACGATATAATATGAGTCATGGCATTGCTTTTGGGATTGGTAGAAAAGCGTATAAATGGGGAACTGTCATTTGGATTTTTGCCGGTCTTATCCATTTGTTTGTATTATGATTCTCAGTGAGAACATGATATAATTAGTGAGCATTATGACAAAATGTTATACACATATATAACAACGGTCAGAACTAGTTTACTAGGGATGGCCGTTGCATGTTTAGTAGATAGAAAAGAGGTATTATGAAGTTAGATACAGTCTATGCAGGCTTTCGTGTAGAGCGAATTGAACCTGTTCAAGAGGTGAATGGCACAGCCTACATGCTTAAGCATGAGCAATCTGGTGCTCGTTTGTTATACATAGATACGGAAGATACAAATAAAGTATTTCATGTAGCATTCCGTACACCCCCTCATGATAGCACAGGGGTAGCTCATATTTTGGAACATTCTGTGCTATGTGGTTCTCGCAAATTTCCTTTAAAAGAGCCCTTTGTTGAACTAGTAAAAGGCTCTTTGAACACATTCTTAAATGCTATGACATACTCTGATAAAACAGTGTATCCAGTGGCAAGTAAGAATGATGCAGACTTTCATAATTTGATGGATGTCTATTTGGATGCCGTATTCTATCCTCGTGTAGCTAAGGATCCGATGATCGTTATGCAAGAGGGATGGCATTATGAATTGGAATCTCCAGAAGATCCATTGACCTATAAAGGCGTTGTCTATAACGAGATGAAAGGGGTGTATTCCTCACCTGACTCTCAATTAGATCATCATAAGATGAAATTGTTATATCCTGATACTACCTATGGGCATGATTCTGGTGGATATCCTGACAATATTACAGATTTGACCTATGAAAACTTTAAAGCCTTCTACGATTCTTATTACCATCCGTCCAATAGCTATATTTATTTATATGGAGATATGAATATTGAAGAAACCTTAGCATTTATCGATGGGGAATATTTGTCAAACTTCCAGGCTATTGACGTAGATTCTAGCATTGCCATGCAAGCTCCTTTATCTGAACCAGTGGTGGCATCTTTCCCATATGGTATTGGCAATGATGAAAGTGATAAGGGCAAAGCTATTCATTCCTTAACCTATGTATTCCCAGAAATGTCATTTACTCAAAGCTTAGCTTTTGAAGTGTTGAATCATGCCTTATTTACATCTGGCTCAGCGCCGTTGAAAGAAGCTTTAGTAAAAGCAAATATTGGTAGTGATGTAAGTGGCGCTTACATGGATGGGATTCGTCAGCCATTGTTTGAAATTAGTGTCACAGGTTCTGAAATCGAAAAACAAGCACAGTTGCAGGAAGTGGTGGAAAATACATTACGCCAATTAGTAGATGCAGGTTTAGATAAGGAATTGTTAGAGGCATCCTTAAATCGTATTGAGTTCATTTTGCGTGAAGCCGATTTTGGAGGGCGTCCAATTGGACTTGCTTACGGCTTACGAGTGATGGATAATTGGCTATATGACGAAGATCCTATTGAGTTGTTACGATATGAACCAGTATTGAAAGTACTTCGTGAAGGATTATCTACTGATTTCTATGAAAAATTATTGCGTACCTATATCTTAGATAACACGCATAAAGGCTTAGTTTCTCTGTATCCAGAAAAAGGTTTGCAAGAGAAAAAAGAACAAGAAGAGACTGCTAAACTAGCGGCTATTAAATTAAATATGAGTGAAGAAGAAATTGCCCATATTATTGATCAAACAGCGAAATTAAAAGAAATGCAACAAGCCGTAGATTCTGAAGAAGCACTGGCAACCATTCCTTTATTAGAATTGTCTGATATTTCTCCTGTAGTAGAAGTAACACCACGTCGTGAAATTGACCATAAAGGTATTCGTGTGCATCACATTGATGTACCAGCTCGTGGCATTAACTATGTTAGCTTGTACTTTAATATGGAATCCTTGCGAGAAGATGAATTATTCTATGCAGAGCTATTGTCAGATGTATTAGGCCGACTAGATACAGAACGTTTTACCTATGCAGAGATAGCAAAAGAAATAAATCTACATTTAGGCGGCTATACCATGGATGTATTGCCAGTGTCTATCCATAATGAACGTGATGCATTTGTACCATTAGCGGTTGTTCGTAGTAAGGCGTTAGCATCCAACATTGGTCATTTAACATCTCTACTTGGAGAGATTATAGGACGTACAAAGTTTGATAGTCAAGAACGTCTTGTAGAATTATTAAAAGAAGGAAAGGCCATCTGGGATACAGAAGCATTCCGCCGTGGTAATACGATTGTTACTAACTTGCTTATGGCGAAAGTATCGAAAATTGGTAAATTTAGAGACCAAGATACATTAGGCTATTTCCGCCGTTTAGTCGAAGTCTTAGACAATGAAACATTACTAGCTGGTGTGACAGAACAATTGATGAAAGTACAACAACGTTTATTCCGTAAAGATAACTTGGAAGTATCTTTTGTAGGTACTATTGAAGAACTAGAAACTTTCTTAGCACATCTAGACGATATCACTACTGTTTTAAGTGATGATAGTTGGGAAGCACAGCTAGAGATGACTCAATCCTATGTGAATGAAGGCTTAGCTACATCTGGTAAGGTGCAATATGTGGCAAAAGGTGGTAACTTCCGTGATCATGGTGGTACACATACAGGTACCATGAGCGTCCTAGAAACTATGTTACGCTACGATTATCTGTGGAACTTGATTCGTGTACAAGGTGGAGCGTATGGAGCCTTTGCTAACTTCCATAATAATGGTAATATGGTATTCTGTTCCTACCGTGATCCAAACTTGGAAAATACATTACAAGTGTACGATGGATTGCCGACGTATTTACGTGAATTAGATTTATCTCCACGAGAAATGCGTAAATATATCATTGGTACTATGAGTGGACTGGATGTATCTAATACACCATTCCTACAAGGAGCTCGCGCTATGAGTTTATACTTTGGGAACACCAATGAAGCAAATATGACGGCTTTCCGTCAACAAGTCTTGGAAACAACAGTAGAAGACTTACGTGGATTAGCAGATGTCATTGAAAAAGTACTACAAGATAACCATATCGTAGTCATGGGTAGCGAACAGCGTATCAAAGAAGCAGAACAGCTTTTTGATAAAGTGAGTAACCTAGTGCAATAACTTCATACGAATATAGTAAAAGCCATACCCTATCTGGGAAACCAGAGGGGTATGGCTTTTGTGATAGCATTTATAGATAGTAATGCAGTATTAAAATGTAAGCCTATTTTTAGGGACGATATTATAGTGAAAAATATCTGAAATTAGTCCTATAAAACATACCTGATATGAGTAAAAAGGATAGGTGTTATAAAATATTAATTTTACTAATTTAAAACTTGAATTTAACAATATGAATATATTTAAAATGAGAAATGCAAAGGTACATAAACAATATATTACAAATAAGTAACTTAACAATCACTGTTTTTATGTTAAAAAGATTGATTTAGAAAGTTGATAGATATATTATTAAGTTAATTAGAAAGGGGGAGTTCTTATGAAAGAACTGTTTCAAAAAAGAGTAGGAGATATTTATGATCTAACTCCTAAAGGTGTAGACATAATTAACGAAGGACCAAATGCGTATAGTAAAGCAACAGCCCCAATATCATCTGAAGATAGAGACTGGTCGACTAAAGATATCGCAAACTTGTGGGTTGGTCTAATTGTCTCTATTGCGGTTTATCAGGTGGCGAGTGGATTATTAGTTGCAGGCATGAATTGGTATGAAGCATTATTTACAATCATATTGGGTCATACTATTGTCATGGGAGTTGCAATCATTATTGGGCACTATGGTACAAGGTATGGGATGACATATCCATTGTTGGGAAAAATTATCTTTGGACCAAAAGGTTTAATATTTCCATCAATAGTAAGAGGAATATTAGGTGTCTTTTGGTTTGGTGTCCAAGCTTGGATTGGAGGACAAGCAACTTTTATAATTATTTCAACACTATTTCCCTCATTTTTAGAATTAGAGTTTATCGGATATTTTATTTCATTTATTATTTTTTGGATTATCAATGTATATATTGCAGCATCAGGCAATAAAGCTGTAAAATATCTTGAAGGTTTTTCCGCTCCCGTCTTAATTCTTCTTAGTTTTGTTGTAATTATATGGGGATTTAGTACAGCGAATTGGAGTTTAGATACATTATTATCTGCAAAAGTACTTGACTCAAAAGAAGGGGTAGGTTTTTGGGAGTTATTTTGGCCTGCTTTATCTGCTATGATTGCTTTTGATGGAGGTATTGCTTTATCAATGCCAGACTTTACAAGAAACTGCTTTAAACAGCGGAATCAAATAGTAGGACAATTAATAAGTGCTCCGTTAATGACTGGATATATTTCTTTTGTAGGGATTTGTGGTACAGCAGGAGCATATCTAGCTTTCAATAAGGAAATTTGGGAGCCAGCAATTATTGTAGGTAATTTTGAAAACGCATTTATCAGAATACTATTTTCCTTATTTATTATTTTTGCTGTATTAACAACTAATGTGGCAGGTAACCTTATTCCGCCGATTAACATTGTAGCAACTTATGTTCGTGGAAGATTATCTTATAAAGCAGTATCGATAATAACAGCATCATTGGCTTTACTAGCTCGTCCATGGGACTCTTTATCTAGCGCTTACCACTTAATTTTCGATGTTACACAACTATTGGGAGCGTTATTAGGACCATTAACAGGCATATATATTGTTTCATATTTATTTGAACTGAATAAAGAGATTGATATGGTAGATGCTTTTAAGACTACTGAAGGTAAATATTATTATAATAATGGCTGGAATATAAAAGCTTGTATATTATTTATAATTTTTACTGCTATTATTTTTGTAAGTAGAGAAGTGCCATCATTGCATTTTATATTTGATAATTCATATGTATATGGCGTAATAATCACAGGATTTATTTATTGGTTAATGCTTAAATTGGATAATAAACAAAAGTAGATATTATTAATAATAAGTTAAATGTTTAATTGCCTATTTATAGGAGTTTCTTATGAGAACTTTATTAAAGGGTGGAATAATTGTGACGGATACCCAAATATCCCGTGGTGATATTCTTATTGAAGAAGAAAAGATTTTGGCGATTGGAGATTTTAAGGACTCTGATGCTGATAAAATTTATGATGTTTCTGGTTGTTATGTTATGCCAGGCGGTATAGATCCTCATACTCACATGGAGTTGCAACAAAGTCCTGACTATCGCTCTGTTGACGATTTTTATACAGGAACTGTAGCAGCTGCAGTTGGTGGGACGACAACTATTTTGGATCATATTGCTTTTGGACCTAAAGGGTGTAACTTGCATTATTCAATTGATATTTATCATGAATTAGCCAAGAAGTCAGTTATAGATTATGGATTTCATGGAGTTATTCAAGAAGTTAATTCTAATATATTAAATGAATTAAATGATATCATTACTAATGAAGGCATTCCATCGTTCAAAGCGTATTCAACTTATGGCTATGCTATGACAGAAGTAGACTTTGCGTTACTTTTGAGACAAATGAAAATTTCAAAAGGAATTTTGACTATACATTGTGAAAATGATGCTATGACAAGGTATTATCAGTCTGAATGTATAAAAAATAAACAACTAGAACCCATTTACCATGCTAAATCTAGGCCTAATATGACTGAAGCTGAAACCGTGGATACATTGTTATCTATTGCTAAAATGGAGGGGGATGCACCGGTGTATATTGTCCATACATCTGCAAGAGAATCAGTAAAACGAATTGAACTGGCAAGAATGATAGGACAAAAAAATGTTTATAGTGAAACTTGTCCACAATATTTACTTTTAGATGAGTCTAAATATTATAAAGAAGGACCTATTGAAGGGACTAAATATTTGATGGCCCCACCATTAAGGACAAAAGAAGATCAAAATTATTTATGGAAAGCTATTACTAAAGGTAGTATACAGACCATTGGAACCGATCATTGTCCTTTTATGTTTGAACGGGATAAAAGAAAAGCTGCAAATAACTTTACATTAGCCCCGGGTGGGATACCAGGTGTAGAGGAACGTATGATTATTTTGTTTTCAGAAGGGGTATTAAAAAATCGTATTTCGTTAAATGATTATGTTAGTATTACTAGTACAAATGCTGCTAAAATATTTGGAATGTATCCGCAAAAAGGCTCTTTAGCTCCGCAATCTGATGCCGATATTGTTGTTATTGACCCAAGTAAAACAGGCGTAATTAGTGTCAAAAACCAGTATAGTGTTTGTGATTATAATACATATGAGGGATTAACAGTAAATGGAGAAGTACATTTAGTATTTTCACGTGGAAAATTGATAGCAAAGGATAGGCAATTCTGTGGGGCTAAAGGAGATGGGAAATTTATTTATAGAATGTTAAGTTGATATTAAACACGAATATAGAAAAACTAAGACCACGTTTATTATAATTAATAAATGTGGTCTTAGCTAATTAGAATATTTAAGCTATAGGTAATTTTTTGTCGTGTGTAAAAATTATTGGGGGGATAATTAATAGAACCATAAATTATCTCGAATAGTATAGGCCAAACCTATTCCGTGCGTCATATATTCAAATATTTTATGATGTGGGATTACAATTGAAGTATAATGTGTTCTCATTGTGTTGGTATAGTACCTCCACATATCAGTTGCTTATACATCTATATCTAGAAGATGCATATAGATTGTATAGAAGTTGCGAATATAAAGTGTGTATATTGGTGTAGAAAATAATACTATATTAGAGTTGGTATATTTAATATGGAATTAATAGATGTAATATCCATCAATATAATAAGGCCAACCAATGCTATTTATTGTATATAGGAAAATCTTGTTATTAGGGTCAACAACGGAACTATTACCTCTCATTGTATTGGTGTAATATCGCCACATATCTGTTTTATACTTGATGAAGTTCCATGTTAGTACTTCTTTTACTCTACCATTTTGTATACGCTTTACAGATACAGATATCCAAGGACCATTTTGGGATTTGCCATAAGAAATTGTGTCATCCATAATATAAGTATCTAGGTTTTCGTATCGATCGTAGCTTACCCAAATATCGGTCGCATTTACAGGTATTTGCATAAAGCAAAATAAGAACAGAGCAAAGCAAGAAGAAATTAAAGCGATAGTCATTCGTTTCATTAGAAGACTCCTTTCGATTTACATCTATAGAAATATATTTATTATTTATTCTAACATAGGTAGTAGCAGATATGAATAGTATATTAATAAAAACCACGCATATCAGTGATAATACTGACATACGTGGTTTTCTCATATCTTAATCATCTATTACTTATTAGTTAGGGAAAATATATCCATCGATAGCATCGGCTTGTGTAATTTTGCTGTTTACGATGTAAGGCTGTTCTACGCCGTGGAAGTTACGAGTGCCGATAGTTCCTTCCATTGTATACCAAGTATGCTCTAATAATGGCGTAGTAGAGGAGTACTCAGTAGGTAATCCGAATGGTGACATATCTGCTACGCAACAAATCATTAGATCACGAGCTAATACAAAATCGTTACCTTGTAATGCTTTGTCATGATAAGAAATATAGCCTGTAGCAGATACGGTATATCCTTTATACTTTTCAATGTGATTAGATACTTTTAAAATGGTATCGTAATAATTTCTAGATGTTAATGTAATGTGTCGATGCGTATCATCGATACCATCACCAATGTTTTTATAATCGTTCGTTGGAACTGGTTCTTTGGTAATGGAAATAACTTGATCTACCGGTTCTTCTGCTGGTAATGCAAAGGCTTGGGCATGGAAGATGGATGGACTTAATAGTAAAGTACATAATCCGTATAGGATAGCATTTCGATAAGAAGAGCCATAGGATTTACGGAATATGTTTTTGCTCGCTTTAATCGTGCTCCATAATAGTAATAATGTCAAGGCCCATAGTAAAGCGATGATATAGGAATTAGGGGCAATTAAGCGATAGATGGAGCCTGTTGTTAATAAATATAACAAGGACAGGCTGCAGCTAGCAGAGGCTACGACTTCTACCGCTGCGTGGATGTTAATTGTAGGAATGTATTTCATAGTGCATAACCTCCTATGATCGAAAATAGTATACATATAATCGTTGTTCCTAGAATAATGGAAATACTATATACTTTCACAAAGGAATTAGGGAACAGATTTCGTAATAAGACGTAGTTTTTAATGTCTAATAAAGGTCCAAACAGTAAGAATGCCAAGATTCCTGGTAAAGGAATGACGTTCATAAAAGACCGGGCGATAATGGCATCTGCAGTAGAGCAGATGGATACGCAAAAGGCGAGTGCCATCATGCCGAAGATGACTAAAATGGAGCCAGATAAGGATATATCTTGCAACCATTGTTTAGGTAAAAATAATTGTAACCCACTACTTAGTATAGACCCAATTATGATAAAGGGCAATAGGCGTAAGGTTTCTTCTTGTAATCTTCCGAAAAATCCTATGTCTTTTGACAGTGATTTTACTAGAGTTAATTGTTTCCATGGAGGGAATGCATCAGTACGACCGTAGATACGAGAGCCACAATATTGGCTTACAATAAAAGCTAGCAAAATTCCTAGTACAGGTCGTCCCCAGAGTATCGTAGGTTCTTTTGGGAACGCATAATACGTGGAGAGTAGTACAATGGGATTTAGCAAAGGACTAATCATCGTAAAGAATAGACTAACTTTCGGTTCCATACCTTGCCGTGTTAGGCTGCGTAAGATAGGGATTACCGCGCAATCACAGAGTGGCATAGTACAAGCCATGATAATAGCTAGTATATAGGCAAATATAGGAGACCGATGTAAATATTTTTCGATACGATAGGGAGAGGCATATTGTTCTACGATGACGGAAATACCAGTCCCTAAGAGCAAGAATGGTATCATCTGTAATAAGATGGCCGTGGTCATAGTTACCCAATTAGGCTGTGCATAAAACATATATCCCAAGGCCAATAGGATAGGGATGATCGCATATTGTTTCCATTGAGGTTTAGACGTTTGTATTGGTTTTGTAATAGGCCATTGCTTCATATCTTGGCAGGCAATCCAAGTGCTATTAGGAGCTAATTCAGTATACTCTTTAGCCTTTTCTTGCGTAGTATTGCCCAGTATGACCGTATCGCTATAGCGAATTTGTGAAAGAGGAATTTCCCCTAAATACGGTAATTGTGACTCCACCCATTCTGGATGGGTTACATAATAGACATGTTTAATAGTTAGCATATCTCCTAAGGGAGAGCGGAGAAAAAGTGTTTCAAACTGTTCTAGGGACCCCATTCCATTCCATTCGATCCAAAGTTCACGATACTGATGGTCTTGTAATATTTGTTGACAAGTGGAGATAGTGTTCTTGGGATCATCGTCGATGGAGAAAGTATGTACTCTTTCGTTGGAAAGAGCAGGACTTTGTAAGCCCTGCTCAAATTGAAAGAGAAGAACATTTGAAATTTTATGACTTTCGATACCAGCTGTGATGGCACTTGTCTTTCCTGAACCGAGAAAGCCCATCACTACATAGGTGGGAATAGTTTGCATAAGTTCTATATTGTTCCGTTAATAAAAGACTGTAACGCATCATTGTTCAAAGATGGACCAATGATGGTTAAATATGAATCATGTAACGTGGTAGGAGTAATCTCTAAACCAGTTCCATTGTATTGTACCAAAGCTTGTCCACCTGTAGAAAGAGGGATGCAACCTTTTAAGCGTAATATATGGCCGGTTGTATTCGTTTCAATGAGAGCTTTCAAATGATGTTGCCACTCATCGATGGTGCGGGGTAAGGTACACTCCACGGTACATGTCAAGAAAGCATCTTTGGCTTGTGCATGATGAGCGATGTGATCATGATGGGGAATCTCAGGATGATTCCGGGCTGTATGATGACCTTTATGGTTTTCAATGTTCTTGTTAGGAGATAAGGCAGACACGGCTTGTTCTCGTGGATACATTGAAATATATTTTGAAAGGGTAATCTCATTCCAAGGCAATATATATATAGGAGCTGCTGGGTTTAAGAGACGAATAATTTCTAAGGTGTTTTGTAGCAAATCTTCATCTTCTTGGTGGCTAATAAAGACTTGGCTAGAGTAAGCAATTTGATCTTTAAAGAAGACACCAAAGTTTTTATAATACATAGGCGCCCGCATAGCATCCACAATGGACACACAACCGGTGAGCTCAATGCGTTTTGCAATAGATGAATCTTTGCAAATAGCTAGAATATCAGATAGTTGACTGACTCCTGATGGTTCAATAATAATATAATCCACATCTTGGGTGTCTAAAATATCTACTAAAGCTCTACGAAAATCGCCGGCTAAGCTACAACAAATGCATCCAGATGTGAGCTCGCGAACAGTATAGCCTTTTTCCCGGAGGATAGCTCCATCTAAATTGACTTGACCAAAATCGTTTTCTAAGATTAAAACTCTTGTTGGATCTGGTAATTCTTGTATTAGTTGCTGAATAAAGGTTGTTTTCCCAGCACCTAAAAAACCAGAGACGATATAGACTTTTACTTTATGAGAGCTTAAGTTTTGTTTAGCTCTAGTAAAAGCACGACTGATTAGCTTCATCATACATTTCACCTCCAATGTGTATAATGCTATATATAATAAAATGAAAGTTCTTGCATGAATAGTATACTCTCTTTTAGTCAGCTATGCATGAATGATTGAGCATTTCAGTCTGTGTAACTCACAACTATTATCAAAATACAGGATAAATGATAAAAAATCGAAAAAAATAGAAAAAGAAGATTGATTTATTTCGATTTATCTGTTATAATGAAAACACGATGTGGGAACACATCAGTGTATTGTCAATTTATAAATAGTATATGAGGTATAAAAATATGAATCAAAAAGTAGCACAAGCTCTTAACGAACAAGTAATTTTCGAATTTAATGCAGCATCCACATATTTAGCTCTTTCCTTAGCTATGGCTGATGCTAACTTCAAAGGTTTCTCCGCATGGTTACGTGCACAATACCAAGAAGAAGTAACTCACGCTTTCAAATTCATTGATTACTTACAAAGCAACAACGAAAAAGTAACACTAGGTGATGTAAAAAACACAGCATCTACATTGACTAATCCTTTAGAAGTAGCAAAAGCTGTATTAGCTCATGAACAAATGATTACTGGCAAAATCCACAATTTGTATGCATTAGCATTAGAAGAAAAAGATTATGCTACAGTATCTTTCTTGAACTGGTTCGTAGAAGAACAAGTAGAAGAAGAAGCGAATGCAACTGACCTAGTAGATCAATTCACATTTGCACAAGATAGCCGTTCTGCACAATTATTCTTGGACTCCAAATTAGGTAGCCGTCAATAATTGCTACACTCGCTCTTACAGTGAAGTGAGAACTTCATATCAAACCTATTACACATAAAACACACACAAACATAACAAACACACATAATACAAAACCTAACACACAACACATATAACACATATAACTAAACAAAATAATGATATTTGTAAGAGTGATGTTGTTTGCTGGAATACACAATAGGTAGCCTTTCTAATAGAGGGGCTACTTATTTTTATTGTGCCATCGATGTGGGGCGTTATTCGTATATGAATAGGGTCCTACAATTTTTTTAAACAAAAAAAGTCAAAAAGTCAAAAAAGTATTTGACAAAGGTCAAAAAGTCAGATATACTTTAACCATAGAAAAGAACAAAAAGTCAAAAAAGTGGGTGTCTCATTCATCATAAGAAGGAACTTAATTCTTTAAAAAAGTCTAGTTGTGATGATGGTACATCATGAATTAAAGAAATGAGGATATACTATGAGTATTTTAGCAGATAAAATTGAACAATTTATATTGACGAAATTGTTAGAGGAGCAGGAAGGTATTACGCTTAGGAGAAACGAACTAGCGGAGGCTTTGGATTGTGCACCATCACAAATTAGTTATGTGTTGAGTACACGTTTTTCTAATGATCGAGGGTTCCTTGTTCAGTCTAGACGTGGACTAGGTGGATCTATCACAATTACTAGAGTTATGGAACCAGTGAGAAAACAAGTCTTGATTCCTTTAGAACAATCTCCACAACGTAATGAAGATGAACCTGCCATTACAATTGGTCGCATTGACCAAGTATTATTTCAACATATGAAAGAAGCGCGTATTACAAAACGTGAAGCAGCGATGTTGCATGAAGCATTTGTTAGAATTTTACAAGATGTACCAGTGGAACGTAGAAAAGAAGCAGCGGAGCGTTTTTATCAAGCCATTATGAACATCATAAATGAGGAGGTGTAGACTATGAAATGTGATTCTTGTGGTAAAGAAAATGCAAACATTCATATGACATCTATTGTGAATGGAGCAAAAGAGGAGCATCATTATTGCCAACAATGTGCGAATCAAAAAGAGCAGGGAGGTGGAAACATGTTTTCCTCTATGTTTGATGATAGCTTTTTTAATAATCAATTTTTTGCCAATGTTATGTATCCTCAAAGTGCATTGGGGAATAGCAAACAGATTACTTGCCCACAATGTGGCATGACTATATCGGCGTTTAATCATCAAGGTCGATTAGGTTGTGATAGATGCTACGAAGCGTTTCGAGCACACTTAGTTCCCTTAATTAAGCGTATTCAAGGATCTATTTCTTATGAAGGTCGCATTCCTCAACGAGGAGCGGCAGATTTGAAAGTAGAGCAAACTATTAAGCAATTACGAAATGAGCTAATTCAGGCGGTAAAGGAAGAGCAATTTGAAAGAGCTGCACAAATTCGTGATGAAATTAAGTCGTTAGAACAGTCTAAAGAATCAAATTAAGGAGGGTCTATGTTACACACTATTTTAGATGAGGCGTTGTCGCCTTGGATGAAAGAAACCGGCTTAGATCATCGCATTGTTTTATCTAGTCGCATTCGACTAGCAAGAAACTTTAAAGGAGTATCCTTTACAAATCGGGGAGATCTCAATGATTTAACTAAGGTTGATGGGTATATGCGGTCTATGATTAACCCTTTACAAATGGCCTATGGTAAAAGTTTTTCAAAAATTAACTTGGCATCATTAAGCCCTATGGAACGAGATGTACTAGTAGAAAAACACTTAATTTCTCCTAATTTGGCGACCCAGAGTCAAGAACGAAGTGCCATCATTTCTGAAGACTCTCGTATTGCCATTATGGTGAATGAAGAAGATCATTTGCGGATTCAGTCCATGGAATTAGGATTACAATTAGAAAAAGCCTATGAACGAGCGGTAGCTATTGATGATGTGATAGAAAGTAAATACGATTATGCGTTTTCAAAAGACTTTGGATACTTAACTGCCTGTCCTACCAATGTAGGAACGGGGATGAGAGCATCTGTGATGGTTCATGTTCCAGCGTTATCAATGACGGGCAAATTACAGCGTATTATTCGTAGTATTATCCGCATGGGCTATTCTGTACGAGGTCTCTATGGTGAAGGATCTGAGGGATTAGGCCATGTATATCAAATCTCTAATCAGCAAACGATGGGAATCAGTGAACAGGCAACGATTGACCAACTTTCACAGATTGTACAAGGTGTTGTGAAAGAGGAAGAAAAAGCACGGTCTGAATTATGGACTACAGATAAAGAAGGCATAGAAGATAAGGTGTGGAGGTCCTATGGTATTTTGACCCATGCACGCCGTATTTCAGGAGAAGAAGCCTTGGCTTTATTGAGTGATGTGCAGTTAGGCATAGATATGAAATTAATAGATGTGACCATGAACTTTCACGAAATGCTAGTTATTACAAGACCAAATTTCCTGGCCAAATTAGTGGGGAAAGAGTCGATGGGCTCGCAGGAACGTGATAGTCAAAGGGCACAAGTAATACGAGATACCTTATTACGAGGTTCAAAAGGAGGAAGAAAATGATAGAAAGATATACAGAAGGGGCAAAACGTGCGTTAGCAATTGCCCAAGAAAAAGCAGTTGAATATAAACATAATTATGTAGGAACAGAGCATTTGTTGTTAGGTCTTGTGGAAGAAGAAAAATCAGTGTCTGCGCGTGCGTTGCTAGCCTTAGGAGTAGAAGGAAAGGCATTGGAACAAGAAGTGATTCGTGCAGTTGGTAAAGGTACGCATAGAGGAGGTCAATTACAAATGACACCGCGTACGAAACATGTATTGGATTTAGCGCAACAAGCCGCCAATGGTCGTGGACATAACTACATCGGTACAGAGCACATTTTATTAGGTCTATTGTACGATGGTGGTGGGGTAGCCATGCAATTATTGGCAGCAAAAGGAATTCGTCCAGAAGATGTAGTAGAAAAAGTAAATGCTATTGTAGGTGGAGAAGAACCAAGTTCTAATCCAACACAAGGTACAGCTAGTGATTTAGGCGAAATTTCTGACTATGCTATAGATCTTAATGAAAGTGCAAAACAAGGTAAAATTGATCCTGTCATTGGTCGTGATACAGAAATTCAACGGGTGATTCAGATTTTAAGCCGCCGCACGAAAAATAATCCAGTTCTTATCGGAGAACCTGGGGTAGGTAAAACAGCCATTGCAGAGGGGTTAGCACAACGCATTGTCAGTGGTGATGTGCCGGATGTATTACGAGATAAGCGCATTATTTCTGTGAGCTTGAGTTCCATGTTAGCAGGAGCTAAATATCGCGGAGAATTTGAAGAACGTTTGAAAAAAGTGATGGATGAAGTGCAGGATCATGATGACATGATTGTATTTATTGACGAAATTCATACTTTGATTGGAGCAGGTGCTACAGAAGGAGCCATGGATGCAGCGAATATCTTGAAGCCAGCCTTAGCACGTGGCAATTTCCAAGTGATTGGAGCTACTACATTAGATGAATATAAAAAACATATTGAAAAAGATGCTGCCTTAGAACGTCGTTTCCAACCGGTACAAGTGGGGGAACCAAGTGAAGAAGATGCGTTATCTATTTTGAAGGGCTTACGTGATCGCTACGAAGCATTTCATAAGGTGCAAATTACAGATGAAGCCTTGGCAGCAGCTGTACATTTATCAAGTCGTTATATTGCAGATCGATTCTTGCCAGATAAAGCGATCGATGTCATGGATGAAGCAGCATCGAAAGTGCGTATGGCTGTATTTACGGCAACTCCAGATGTGAAAGCATTAGAAGATGAGTTAGTGCAAGTACAAAAAGAAAAAGAGGCAGCTGTTACAGCCCAAGACTTTGAGCGAGCAGCTACACTTCGTGATAAAGAAAAAGAATTAGAATCTGACATTGCATCAAAACAAGAAGATAGCAAAAAAGACAGCGAATCCAAGCTAGTAGTGACAGAGTCTGAAATAGCCGCTGTTGTTTCTGAATGGAGTGGTATCCCTGTATCACGAGTGGCAGAAGAAGAATCGGAACGCTTATTGCGCTTGGAAGAAGAATTGCATCAACGTGTCATCGGTCAAGACGAAGCTGTCGTAGCTGTATCGAAAGCGGTACGCCGTGCAAGAGCTGGATTAAAAGATCCAAAACGTCCAATTGGTTCCTTCCTATTCTTAGGCCCTACTGGGGTTGGTAAAACAGAATTAGCTAGATCCTTAGCATCCAATTTATTTGGCGATGAAAATGCTATGATTCGTATCGACATGTCGGAGTATATGGAAAAACATGCGGTGAGCCGTTTAGTGGGAGCGCCTCCAGGCTATGTAGGATATGATGAAGGAGGTCAATTAACTGAGGCTGTTCGTCGTCGCCCATATAGTGTGGTTCTCTTTGATGAAGTGGAAAAAGCGCATCCAGACTTCTTTAATATCTTATTACAAGTCTTGGATGATGGACGTTTGACAGATAATCAAGGTCGTACAGTCGATTTCAGAAATACAGTGATTATTATGACAAGTAACTTAGGAGCGCAATATCTCAAAGAAGATACGGCAGCTATGGGATTCTTAGCGGCTAAAGGAGAAGAAGAAAGTGGAAAAGATAAAGAGTCTATGAAAAAAGATGTACTCCAAGCTGTAAAATCTCATTTCCGCCCAGAGTTTTTAAATCGTATTGATGAAATGATTGTTTTCCATGCTCTAGAAACAGAACAATTGCAAAGTATTGTGCGTATTTTATTGCAATCTGTGACAACACGATTACATGAACAAGGTATGGAACTAGAAGTATCTGATGAAGCTATGAATAAAATCGTGGCAGAAGGAACTGACTTTGCTATGGGGGCAAGACCTTTGAAACGAGCTATCCAACGGTTAGTAGAAGATCCAATTTCTGATGCTATCTTAGAAGGTAAAGTAGGAGAAGGTAAAACAATTCATGTAGTAGTAGAAAATGATGATATTGCGATTACTGTAAAGTAAAATAAGAAACGAGCTATACTTAGTTGTTATGAAGACAACTGGGTATAGCTCTTTTATAATGACTTATATTTATTTTACAGAACTCTGTTTTTCTTATACACTATAGGATAGGTATGTTCTTAATTTAAGTATGAGGTATAGATATGAAAGAGATTATATTAGTTACATCTTTTGGCTCTACTGTAGACAGCGCAAGAGAAAATCAAATTTTCCCAGTCGTAGATGCCATTCGTAAAGCAAATCCGAGTCATGAAGTACGGTTAGCCTTTACATCACGTATTGTCATTAAGCGTTTGAAAGATAGAAATATTATATTCCAAAATGAAATTGAGGCGATGGAATCGATTGTGGCAGAAGGCTATGAGCGCATCATTGTGCAGCCTACACATTTAGTAGGTGGTGCAGAGTTTGATAAGCTTCGAAAAAATATTATGGCGTTCAAAGGACAAGGCTCTGTACAAGAAATTGTATTTGGCAGACCACTTTTGTATTTTATGGGACAAGAGGAGGAAGTGCCAGACGATTACCAAATTTTGATTGATCGCTTTATTAAGGCCTTACAGGTTCCTGAAACAGAAGATTTACTCTTAGTAGGTCATGGTGGATTTAATGTAGGGAATGCATCCTATGCAGTGCTACAATTGAAATTACAACATGACGGTTTACGTAATACATCCATTGCTACATTGGAAAATTTCCCAACACCTGAAGATATTTTAGAACGATGGGAACGAGAAGGTCACGAACCTAAGAAAGTACATTTACATCCTCTATTATTAGTTTGTGGTGACCATGCATTGAATGATTTATTCGGAGAGGAAGAAGATAGTTTACTTTCTGAATTAACAAAAGCAGGCTATGAAGTGGTACAATACGAAAAAGGTCTTGGTGAATATGCCGAAATTCAAGACATCTATGTAGAACACTTAGCAGATGCTATGCAAGGTTTATACCAAAGACGATTATAAAACTATAAATCATGTATGTCGGTGGTTATGCGACTTAATAAGAGAAATACTTGGTGGTGTCGTGTACATTCATAGCAAGTCATGATATACTAATTAATTATAGTAGTTTGGAATTAGTGATTCTTACTAGTTCAATGTTGATATATAAAAGAGGTGTCCTGATGAAAGGTAAATTATATGGTATTGGTGTAGGTCCTGGGGACTCTGAGTTGATGACTGTAAAAGCTGCTCGCATTGTTGGAGAAGCAGATGTCATTATTACACCGAAAACAGAAAAAAAAGATGGCTCTGTAGCCTTACATATTGCAGAACCATATATTCAAGAACATACAGAAATCGTACCTGTTGTATTCCCAATGGTATTGGATGATACTGAACAATCTAAAGGTTGGGAAGAAGCACGTAGAATCATTACTGGATTACTAGAAGAAGGTAAAAAAGTTGTATTCTTAACATTGGGAGATCCAATGTTCTACAGTACATATATGTATGTATATCGCTTAGTAGAATCTGCTGGTTTTGATATTGAAACTATTCCAGGTGTTACTGCATTTTGTGCAATCGGATCCCACTTGGGGTACCCAATTGTAGAAAAAGAAGAAGTATTAGCGATTATTCCAGCTACAGCACCAAAAGAAAAAATTGATGCTGTACTTGCCGTAGCTGATGATGCAGTCATTATGAAAGTGTATCGAAACTTCTCTGAAGTGCAAGAAACACTTCGCAAACATGATATGGCAGAAGAGGCTGTGATGATTTCTCGTGTTGGATTACCAGAGGAAGAAGTCTATCGTAATGTAGATGCTTTGCCATCTGATACAAAATTAAACTATTTATCTACAATTTTGGCGAAACGTAAAGATCGCTAAGAGGTATTTTATGAACACTGTACAACGACCAAGAATTGTTATAGCAGGCACCAACTCTGGTGTTGGAAAAACAACCATTGTAGCAGGGCTATTGGCGGCTTTGACAGAGCAGGGCAAAGCGGTACAGGCATTTAAAGTAGGCCCGGATTATATTGATCCGGGCTTTCATAAAATTGCTAGTCAACGAGAATGCTATAATTTAGATACCTGGCTTGTGCCACCACATAAGTTGATTCCCTTTTTTGTGGGGCAAGCGGAGACTGCTGATATTTCTATTATAGAAGGTGTAATGGGTCTTTATGATGGGGGACGTGAAGGCGTTAGTTCCACGGCGCAAGTTGCCAAAGATTTAAAAGCTCCGGTGGTGTTAGTTATCGATTGTAAGGCTATGGGAGAAAGTGCGGCAGCCATTGCTAAAGGCTTTCGTGATTATGACCCAGAGGTACAATTTGGTGGGGTTATCTTAAACCGATTAGGATCGGATAATCATGAACATATGATACGGACGGCGATGAAGAAATTAGGGGTTCCTGTACTAGGTGCCATTCGTCGTGATGAGCGCATGCAATCACCAGAACGTCATTTAGGATTGACACCAGTGACAGAAGTTGATCCTACAGAGGCTATTGCTACCATTCGTGAAGCTGTGAAAGTCATGGTGAATTTAGAAGCCTTAGTAGAGTTAGCTCAAAGTGCGGCGGACTTGTCTGTGGAAACTGAGGAGGTAGTAGAGGCTATAGAAAAACGCGCGCGCATTGGCATCGCCTTGGATGAAGCATTCTCCTTCTACTATCCAGCTAGCCTAGCAGCGTTAGAAGCAGAAGGGGCGGAGTTGCATTATTTTAGTCCTTTACAAGATGAATCCTTGCCAGATGTAGATGGGATCTTTTTTGGTGGTGGTTTTCCAGAGATGTTTTTATCTCAATTAGGGAATAATGAATCTATGAAAGATAGTATACGTAAGGCCAGTGAAAAAGGTATGCCAATCTATGCGGAATGCGGCGGTCTCATGTATATGACAGAAGCAGTGACTGATTTCGAAGGAAATACGTATCCTATGGTGGGGATTGTACCAGCTACCTGTGAAATGCAGCAAAGCTTACAACGTGTAGGTTATGTAAGTGCTACTATGTTGGAGCCAAGTATTTTAGGGTCTGTGAAAGATACTTTACAGGGACATGAGTTTCATTTTTCTACTATGACACCTACACAAAGTCCATTTCCTTGGGCCTTTGAGTTAGTAGGAGGGCGTAAGCCTAAGGCCTATCAAGGGGGATACTCCTATAAAAATATTTTAGCCTCTTATTTGCATATAAATTTTTCAGGTAGTGAGGCAGCGGCTAGAGCTTTTGTAGATTCTTGTGAGACTTATGGACAAGGTAAATCTTGAGGGATACTATAAGAAATATAAATGCAAGAATAATTTGCGTTTTAAGTATAATAGAGGGGTAGAAAAAGATTGACAATTTTTCTGCTCCTGTGTATACTAATATCATTGACGAGCCGGAGTGGCGGAATGGCAGACGCACTTGACTCAAAATCAAGCGGGTAACACCGTGTGGGTTCAAGTCCCACCTCCGGCACCAAGGATTAGCAGATACTGTGTAAACAGTATCTGCTTTTTTATTTTTGATATATATTACTAGAAAGTTGGAGATATTTCTAGCTGTATATTGGACAGTAGTTTTTAATGTAAATATATAGCGTCAGTACATAATGTTACTATATATGATTAAAAGTGCTGATATATAAAGCATTATGAGTATTTTATATGACTTTTATAGTGGGAAATAATTGACGAATAGTGAAAAAATATATATTATAAATACAAATCAGGATGATAATCAATAGCAAAATATCAACTTTTGTTATACTTTGTAAAGAACGCCCATATTTTTGCGAAATGAAATAGTAAGAGAAAGGAGGAGCCCTAGGCCGGGCGAATATGAAAGATGGTCTATAAGAACGTATAGAATTAATAGAAACACCAGTAAGGGGGATACCTATGAATGAATACGATTATACATTAGACAAAACAGGTTTTTATAAGATCCTTTTTAGTACGTCGTTGACAGTAGCCAAAGAACAACTGCAAACGGCTTTAACACCGAAAAAGTTAGCAGGTGCGGTGGAGTATATGTGCATGCTTTGTACCTGTATGAATATGGCCATCAATCATAATCAATTGGAGAGTGCTAAGTTTAATGATGGAATTGTAGAAGAGTATGTCAGTTTGGTGGATGTAATTATTCGCAATGAAGGAAGTATTAATTATGTGCAGGCTGTAAAGATCGATGAGTTATATATGAAGTCTGCTGATTTAGTTCGTTCTTTATTAGAAGGAGTAGCCTTGACAGAACAACTACGGGAGCTACAACGATCCTATCGGTATTGGAATATGAAACAAAGGATGCAAAGTACATGTAAAACTTTGCTGCATTAGTCATAATAAGTATAGAATGCTAGGAAGTCTTCGTTGCGGGAGACTTCCTAGTATTTGTTTTGTGAGTGTTCCATGAAGATGTCTTAAAAAGCGCAGTTCTTTTTGACTATTAAGTGCTAGTAGGCTATAATAATCTAGATACATAGTATTTAATTGAAATACTTTCCATATTTAAGGAGTTGAGATATTTGTTAGGTTTTATACAAAAGCTATTGGGCAATAAAAATGCAAAAGAAATTAAACGGATTCGGTCCATTGTTGAAGAAATTAATGGACTGGAACCGTCTTTGTTATCCTTGAGCGATACTTCTTTGCGAGCTAAAACAGAAGAATTCAAAGAAAGATTGGCTAAAGGTGAAACATTAGATGATATTTTGCCAGAAGCATTTGCTGTAGTTCGTGAAGCATCTAAACGGGTATTGGGCATGCGTCATTTCGATGTGCAAATGATTGGTGGTATTGTATTACATCGTGGTAATATTGCAGAAATGCGTACAGGTGAAGGTAAAACTTTGGTAGCTACCTTACCAGTATATTTAAACGCTCTATCTGGTAAAGGTGTTCACGTGGTAACCGTTAATGATTATTTGGCTAAGCGTGACAGCGAGTGGATGGGACGTTTATATAACTTCCTAGGTTTATCTACTGGCTTAATCGTAGCTGGTTTAGATTACGATCAACGGAAACAATCCTATGGAGCAGATATAACGTATGGTACAAACAATGAGTTTGGCTTTGACTATTTACGTGACAACATGGTTATCCATGCAGATCAAATGGTACAACGCCCATTGAACTATGCTATTGTCGATGAAGTGGATTCTATCTTAATTGATGAAGCTCGTACGCCACTCATTATTTCTGGTCCAGGGGAACGCTCTACAGAACGCTATTATGAATTAGCTAAAATAGTGCCACACTTGGTGAAAGATGAAGATTACACTATTGATGAAAAACAAAAAACGATTGCCCCTACAGATGAAGGGATTGCAAAAGTTGAAAAAATGTTACACATCGAAAACTTATATGATTCCTCTAACTTAGAATTGAATCACTTGTTAAGTGCTTCTCTTCGTGCCTATGCTATGATGGAGCGAGATAAAGATTATGTCGTGAAAGATGGCGAGGTTGTTATTGTTGATGAATTTACTGGTCGTTTGATGTTCGGTCGTCGCTATTCCGATGGCTTACACCAAGCCATTGAGGCAAAAGAAGGCTTACGTGTAGAACGTGAAAGTCAAACCTTAGCCTCTATTACTTTCCAGAACTATTTCCGTATGTATGAAAAATTGTCTGGTATGACTGGTACAGCGAAAACAGAAGAACAAGAATTTAATAACATTTACGGTTTGGAAGTTTACGAAATTCCGCCGAATAAAGTGTTGGCGCGTATTGATATGCCTGATTTAATCTTTAAAACAAAAGAGGCTAAATATCGTGCTGTAGTTCGTGATGTAGTGGAACGTCATAAAACAGGTCAACCAATCTTGGTGGGTACTACTTCCATTACGCAATCTGAAATGCTTAGTGATATGTTGACGAAAGCTGGCGTACCACATAATGTATTGAATGCGAAACATCATGAAAAAGAAGCGGAAATTGTTGCTAATGCAGGTCAGTATGGTATGGTAACAATTGCTACCAATATGGCGGGTCGTGGTACAGATATTTCCTTAGGAGAAGGAGTAGCTGAACTAGGTGGCTTACATATTTTGGGCACTGAGCGACATGAAAGTCGTCGTATCGACAATCAGTTGCGCGGTCGTTCTGGCCGTCAAGGGGACAATGGTTCCTCTCAATTCTTCTTATCTTTGGAAGATGATTTAATGCGTATTTTTGGCGCAGATAATATTGCTGGTATGATGGATAAATTAGGTATGGAAGAAGATGAGCCAATTGAGCATTCTTTGATTACTAAATCCATCGAACGAGCACAGAAAAAAGTAGAAAATCATAACTTTAATATTCGTAAGTATATCTTGGAATATGATGATGTTATGAATCAACAACGGGAAGTATTATACGGACAACGTCGTTTGATCTTAAATAACCAATCCTTGCGTGAAACGATTTTACATATGGTAGATAACTTAATTATCAACGCTATGAATCAATATGCAGATGAAAAATTATATCCAGAAGAATGGAACTATGAAGGTTTATTAAAGCATTTAGAGATCTATTTCTTGGAACCAGGTATGTTGACAGTGGAACAAATGGAAGAGTATGGTCGTGCAGAATTACAGGACCACTTAATTGACATTGCCCACAAAGAATATGAAAAACGTGAATCCTTATTTGGAGAAGCAAATATGCGTGAGCTTGAGAAAGCAATCATGCTAAAAGTTGTGGATAGCAAATGGATGGAACATTTGGATGCTATGGATATGTTAAAAGAAGGGATTGGCCTACGCGCTTATGGACAAAAAAATCCATTAGTAGAATATAAATTTGAGGCTTATGACATGTTCGAAAATATGAAACAAGCTATTACGGATGAAACAATTATGTATTTATACCGTATCCAAATTAATGTGGATACAATAGCAGAAGAAGAACCGGTTGATCATCTAGCTGATGCTAAGACCCACCATGAAGACGTGTTGGAACCACAAAACGTAGACTAGACTTTCATGGCCACGCAGCGAGGTGACACATCTCCTGTGCGGCCATTTGTTTTATAGAATGAAAGAAAGAGGTGAATAAATTGTTAGAAGACTTAAAAGGTCCTATTGACAATTTAGAGGAGCGTATTTTTGGAATGAGGGATTCACTTTAACATCGCTCAAAAAGAAGAACGCATATTAACATTAGATATAAAAATGAGTGATCCTGATTTTTGGAATGATCCAGATTCGGCTCGTGATATTTCCCAAGAAGCTACGCAATTAAAAGATGCCGTAGAAGGATATAAAAAACTTGTTACAGACATTGAAGAAGCAAAGCTCATGTTAGAAATGGCCATCGATGAGGAAGATACATCTATGGAAGGTGAATTGACTACTATGGTAGAACAGTTGACCCATGAAGTAGAACATCGTGAAGTATTGCTTTTATTAAGTGGTGAATACGATAAGAACAATGCCATCCTTACATTCCATGCTGGTGCCGGTGGTACGGAGGCACAAGATTGGTGCTCCATGTTGATTCGTATGTACTTGCGTTGGGCAGAAAAACAAGGGTATAGTATTTCTCTTATGGATGAACAAGTAGGTGATGAAGCGGGCATTAAAAGTGCCACATTCCTCATCAAAGGGGAAAACGCTTTTGGGTATATGAAATCTGAAAAAGGGGTCCATCGTTTAGTTCGTATTTCTCCTTTTGATTCTGCCGCACGTCGCCACACATCATTCTGTGCTGTCGATGTGATGCCTGAAATTGATGAGACTGTAGAAATTAATTTGGATATGAAAGATGTACAGGTAGATACATACCGTGCTAGCGGTGCAGGTGGACAGCACATCAACAAAACAGACTCTGCAGTACGTATGACACATACTCCGACAGGGATTGTCGTACAGTGTCAAAGTGAACGCTCACAAATTCAAAATAGAGAGCAATGTTTAAAATTATTGCGAGCTAAATTATTTGAATTAGAGTTAGAAAAACAAGCTGAATTAAAAGAACAATTAGGCGGTACGTATCAAGCTATTGAATGGGGAAGTCAAATTCGTTCGTATGTGTTCCATCCTTATAATATGGTAAAAGATCATCGTACCAGTGTGGAAACTGGTAATGTACAGGCAGTTATGGATGGTAACCTAGATCAATTTATGGAAGGTTTCTTGAAGAAAGAAGCGAATTTATCAATATAATGGAGTGACCGTGAGAAATTTCTTTTTAAAAACAATAGTGTTTATCTTAGTAGTAGTCGGTATTATCCTAGGGCTTTCTTCCTTAGTATTACCATCTTTCGTAAGTAGTCAGGTGGAATCTAGATTGCAAGGGGCTTTACATCCAGAAGCGCAATCTATGCGCATTGAATCATCGCCAGGAATTAAGTTAACCTTAGGAGACATTGATTCATTTCGCGGCTATTTGGATGGTGTTATGCTAGGTAAATTGAAAGTCCAACGACTAGCTTTTGATTTACGACAAATTAAAGTGGAGCCAGTAGAGCTGTTTTTAGAGGAACGATTGCACTTCACTAGTTTTGGGCAAGGTCATATTGAGGGAATCATACATCAAGATGATTTGAAACAATATATTGAACAGCAGTTATCTGAAAAAGGTACAAAAGGTTTGACGATTGAAACAGTCGATATATCTGATCGAGGTGTTGTTATGAGTGGTCAGATTGATGTAGGTGGCTTTTTATCAGGTAAGGTAACTATACAAGGTCATTTGGAGATTGAAGGTAATACACTACAATTTTCTACTGAAAAGTTATCCATTGGTGGTGCTAGTTTGAATCGCTTGTCTAGCGGAGCTGTGAAAGCGATACCTCTTTATAATTTTGAAAACTTCCCAATTCCTGTTCATTTGGATCGTGTAGAAACGGGGCGTGAAGAGATTCACGTATTTGTTCATCCAGTAACACAGTAGGAGGAACTATGAAGTTAAAAAACATATCTTTCTATACATGGATTTTATTAGCTTTTCTTGTTGCTGGTATTGTAAGTGGATTACTATTAGTAAAAGAGCGTCATTACATTGAGGCTCAGCAAGAACAAATTGAAAATATTATAGATTATGATGGTTTACTTCGTGCTAATGCCTATGAAAAAAGATCTTTAGGGGAGGCAATTGCATCTGCCAAGGAGTCTGGGATTACAGCATTAGCTATTTATGATAGAACCTTACAAAAGGAAACCGATGCTGGTCATATTCGTATGTATACATCTAATGATTTACAACAATTACAAATCACAGGAGTGCAACCAGGTACTACCTATATCGGAATGATTCCAGGTAAAGAAGCTTACTTTCAAGAAGTACAGGATGATTTATTACGCCGTTTAGGTCAAAATAAAGTACATATATTGCAAACAGAGCTAGGCCCTATGTTAGGATTAGCTTTACCAAGTGATTCTTTAAAAGATATGAATTTAGGTATTTCTAGATTACAAGCTGAAGAAGTAGCTAAACTTGGCTTTCATGTGATTGTTCGACCAACAAATTATAAAGGTGCCACAGTAGAAGACGTAGATCATGTATTCCAACGTATTGATGGTATATCTGGTGTAACAGGCATGATTTTTGTTGGAAAAGAAGCGTTAGGATATCCATTACATGTGGATCGCACACTGGAGCAATTAGAGAAACGCCAAATTCCGCTAGTAGGAATTGAAGCGGTGAATCAATTGCAATATTTTCCACAAGCAGGGTTCTTGGAGATGGCCAATGCCAATCATTATAAAGTAGGAAGATTGTACACAGTATCTAAGGAAGAAGTACGTAAATTAACCCCAGCTGAGTTAATTCAATGGTTCTATATTAGCGATATTGAACGAAATATACGGTATAACTTATTTCCAATTTATGAACAAGGTGTAGATAATAAAACTGCTTTAGAAACTACATTGTTTGTGGCGAAACAAGTGACAGACAAACTACAAGCTCGTGGTTTTACTACTGGAGAAGCCTCTGTATATCCAGTGTACTTCCCGAATACCCTGTTGCGATTATTAACGATGACAGGTGTCATAAGCTTGGCAACACTTACATTAGGTCAGTTCGTACATATACGTAAATCATATTTACTAGGTTTATTCGCACTGGGCAGTATCGTTTCTGTTGGTATCTATATATTGACTACAGGGACAAAAATTATGTCGGCTTGGGCATTAGTAGCCGCTATTTCTGCTCCAGTATTGGCAATGACGATGATCTTTGATTGTTGGTCAAAACGGAACCACACGGGTATATCTCCTTGGAGAAGTACCTTAGAATCTGTGGTATATCTAGTCGTGGCAGCCTTGATTGCAGCTATTGGGGGAATTAGTATTGCTGCCATGTTAGGTAGTACGCAGTTCTTCATGGAATTTGCATTATTCCGAGGCGTAAAATTAACCTTTGTGGCACCAGTACTATTGACTGCCATAGCATATTTGCAACGCTTTCCGATTTGGAAAGGACGAACTATATCTTCTGTAAGTGATGTGAAATCTTTTATTACAGAATTTGTTCAAATTGATATTAAAGTCTATAGTTTATTAATCGTTGGGGCTTTAGCGGTAGTGGCCTATGTCTTTGTAGGGCGTAGTGGTCATACAGCTGGCGTACCAGTACCGTCTTGGGAACTAGCTTTACGTAGATTTTTAGAAAACACGATGTATGCTCGCCCTCGTGAAAAAGAGTTTTTAATCGGTCATCCAGCGTTTATGCTGGCAGCCTATGCTGTGGGACGCCGTATTCCAATGGTCATGCATTTTGCTTTATCCATAGCGGCAGTCATAGGTATTGCTTCTATGGTGGAAACATTCTGTCATTTACGTACACCAGTGTACATGTCCATTGCTCGTGGTTATGATGGATTATTATTAGGTATCGTCATAGGTTTAGTAGCGATTATAGCGGTACGTTTCATCGGCTATGGCATTCGTTGGTTCCAAGTACGAGGTGAAAGTCATGTGTAAGATACTCATTTCCGGTTATTATGGATTTGGTAATGCCGGAGATGAAGCCCTATTGAGTTCTATTTTGCAAGCATTGCTGGAATTAGAACCGAAGGCCGAGATTACGGTGATTTCTGGAAATCCCAGTGAAACTATGAGCACTCATAAGGTGAAAGCCATTGGTCGTTTTGATATGTGGAAGATATACCAAGCTGTATATTCTTGTGATATGCTCATCAGTGGCGGTGGTAGTTTGTTGCAAGATGTAACAAGTGCTCGCAGTTTGTATTATTACTTAAGCATTATTGCGTTAGCGAATACATTGGGAAAACGAGTGATGATTTATGCACAAGGTATTGGACCTTTGCGTAAATCCTTAGCCCGTAGTACGGTGGGGCGTGTCTTGAATCAAGTGTCTATGATTACTGTACGAGATCATGCCTCAAAAGAAGAGCTGCTTTCACTAGGTATACATCATGTACCAATTACAGTAACTGCTGATGCTGTGTTAGGGATGCACCCAGTGGAGGCCACAGCAGGTCGTGATATATTGGCATCGTATGGGGTGCCTCTAGACCAACCAATTGTGGGCGTTTCCGTACGTGCTTGGAAAGATTGCACAGAGTATCAAACTACATTAGCAGAGGCTCTAGATCAGATTCATCGAGAAACAGAGACTCATATCGTGTTTATTCCTATGCAACATAGGGAAGATACGATGGAGGCAGAAGCCATTGCCAAACGGATGACAGTTAGATCGACGGTTTTGGCTGATGCCTATAGCACAACAGAGCTACTGTCATTGAGTAGTTGTGTGGATGTCATGATAGGTGTACGGCTCCATGCATTAGTATTTAGTGCGTTAATGGAAACACCTTGCTTAGGGATCTCTTATGATCCTAAAATTTTAAACTTTCTTCATATGATTGGGGAAGTGCCAGTAGGTGATTTACATACATTAACAGTAGAACCTATTGTGGCACGTACAGTAGAAGTGTTGGAACGAAAGACTTTCACCAAAACTGTGTTAGAAAACATCCATGAACTACGAAGAAATGCCTTAGAGAATGCCCGCATTGCCATTGGCATGCTGCATGATAAATAATTTACCTTAGAATTGTGTATAACACGGGAGGGTATAGTATGTTAACACTTGAACAAAAACAATTGATACAAGAAAAAGCAAAAGCGATTCGTGTAAACATCGTGAAAGCTGTTACAGCAGCAAAATCTGGTCATCCAGGTGGATCCTTATCTATTGCTGATGTAATGAGTTTGTTGTACTTTCAAGAAATGAATGTAAATCCAAATGAGCCGAAAGATCCAAATCGCGATCGTTTTGTCTTATCCAAAGGACATGCTGCACCAGCTCTATATGCTACATTAGCAGAAAAAGGGTTCTTCCCAACAGAAGAATTATTAAACTTGCGTAAAATCGACCATATCTTGCAAGGTCATCCAGATATGAAATACATTCCAGGTGTAGATATGTCTACTGGTTCCTTGGGACAAGGTATTTCTGCAGCATGTGGTATGGCATTGGCAGGTAAGATTGATGGAGCCTCCTACCGTGTGTATTCCGTACTAGGTGATGGCGAATTAGAAGAAGGACAAGTATGGGAAGCAGCGATGTTTGCAGCACATTATAAATTGTCTAACTTAACAGCTTTTGTAGATTTTAATGGATTACAAATTGACGGCGATATCACAAAAGTTATGAGTCCATTACCAATTGATGAAAAATTCAAAGCTTTCGGTTGGCATGTGATCGTGGTGGATGGTCATGACATTGATGCTTTACACGAAGCAGTTACAGAAGCAAAAGCAACTACTGATAAGCCGACTATAGTGATTATGAATACTATTAAAGGGAAAGGTGTACAAGCTATGGAAGGCCAAGTAGGCTGGCATGGTAAAGCGCCATCACAAGAAGAATGTGACAAATTTGTAGCGGAATTGTTGGAGGTGTAATCATGGGAAAAGCGACTCGTGAAGCATATGGTACAGCCTTAGTAAAAGTGGGGGCTACTCATAAAGATGTTGTTGTATTAGATGCAGATTTATCAAAATCTACAAAAACTGATGAATTTAAAAAAGCATATCCTGAACGATTCTTTAATGTAGGGATTGCAGAGCAAAACTTAATTTCTGTAGGTGCTGGCTTAGCAGCAGCAGGAAAAGTGCCATTTGTATCTTCCTTTGCTATGTTTGCTACCGGTCGTGCCTTTGAACAAGTGCGGAACGCCGTATGCTATCCAAAATTAAATGTAAAAGTATGTGCTACTCATGCAGGGATTACTGTCGGTGAAGACGGTGCGACACACCAAAGTTTGGAAGATATTTCTTGTATGCGTACATTACCTAATATGACAGTTGTGGTACCAGCAGATGCAGCAGAAACAGAAGCTGTGATTGCTTGGGCAGCAGAGTATCATGGTCCTGTGTATGTACGTTTAGGCCGTGCTGGTGTAGAAGATGTGACATCAGAAGGATACACATTTGTACCGGGTAAATCTCAACAATTACGTGACGGTAAGGATGCTACGATTATTGCCTGTGGTGCTTTAGTAGGACCTGCAGTAGAAGCAGCAGCTACATTAGAAGCAGAAGGTATTTCTGTGCGTGTTATCAACATGGCATCTATTAAACCAATTGATGGAGAAGCAATTGTGAAGGCTGCAAAAGAAACAGGATTATTAATTACCGCTGAAGAACATAATGTGATTGGTGGTTTAGGTAGTGCGGTAGCCGAAGTAGTGGTAAAAGAGTACCCAGTGCCAATGGAATTTGTCGGTGTGAAAGATACCTTTGGTGAATCTGGTACACCAAAAGAATTGATGGCAAAATATGGATTAACAGCAGCTGATATTGTAGCAGCTACCAAACGAGGTATAGCACGAAAATAGGAAGGGAATGATAGAATGATAGAATTTAGAAATGTCCATAAAGTATACGACAATGGTTCTATTGCTTTAGAGGATGTATCGATTCATATTGAAAAAGGAGAATTCGTATTAGTCTGTGGGCATTCTGGAGCAGGTAAATCAACATTTATTAAGTTACTTTCACATGAAGTCACACCAGATTCTGGAACGGTTATTGTGAATGATGTTGATGTAACACGTATCAAATCTAGTAAAGTACCGTACTTGCGTAGAAAGTTAGGTATTGTATTCCAAGATTTCCGATTATTACCATCAAAAACAGTGTTTGAAAATATTGCGTTCGCACTAGAAGTTATCGAGGAAAAACCGAAAGTAATCAAAGAGAAAGTTTTAAATGTATTAGAGTTGGTCGGACTCAGCGATAAAGCTAATGATTTGCCACAAGATCTTAGTGGTGGGGAGCAACAAAGGGTAGCTATCGCTAGAGCCATTGTAAATAAACCATTGGTGTTGATTGCAGATGAACCAACAGGTAACTTGGACCCTCAAACAAGCCGCGATATTTCTGATCTTTTTAAAGCCATCAATAACTCTGGTACAACCGTAGTGATGGTAACACATGATATGGATATGGTGTCTTATCTAAACAAACGAGTGATCGCCTTAGAAGGTGGTCGTGTAGTAAGTGATCAAATGAGAGGGGCCGCATTCCATGAAAATTAGAACATTTAAGTATTATATAAAAGAAGCCGTTCAATCCATGCGCCGTAATGGATTGATGTCTTTGGCATCTATTTCCACTGTCACATTATCCTTGTTTATCTTGGGTGTATTTGCCTGTGGAGTGGTAAACCTTAACAATTTGGCATCCCATTTAGAGAGCCAAGTACAAATTAGTATCTACTTGAAGGATAACTTAACAACACCACAAGTGATGGAATTAGGTAAAAAGTTAAAAGCCTTGCCAGAGCTAAAGGACATTGAGTTTGTCACAAAAGATGAAGCTATGAAACGCTTTAAAGAGCGCTTAGGGGAGCAACAGCAATTAGTCGATTCCCTAGATGGACATAATCCATTGCCAACGTCTTATGTGTTAACATTCAATACACCAGACCAAGTGAAATCTACAGCGGAAATTGTCTCTAAATATCCAGAAGTAGAAAGTGCTCACTATGGACAAGACGTGATTGAACAAATTTTTGAAGTCACAAAGATTATTCGTATCGGTGGTATTGTGCTCATCGGCTTCCTAGCAGGGGCTACCTTATTTATCATTTCCAATACGATTCGTTTGACTGTATTTGCCCGTCGTAAAGAAATTGGAATTATGAAATATGTAGGTGCCACAAACTGGTTTATCCGCTGGCCTTTTGTATTAGAAGGTATGTTCTTAGGTGCTATTGGTGGTGCGATTGCAGGCATTGCTACCTGGCAATTCTATCGCTATATCACAGTGGAAGTGATTGCAAACTTTGCTTTTATGCCATTGGTACCAATGATGCCGTTTATCTATCAACTATCTGCAGGATTAGTTGGGATAGGTGTGATTGTGGGTGCTATTGGTAGTACCATTTCGTTAAAACAATATATGAAAGTGTAGGAATGATGAAGAAAAAAACAGTAACACTAGTAGCTAGTTTACTATGCGGTTCTATCATGATGGCTACACCGTACTGGTATCAAGCACAAGATGAAGACTTAACGAATCAGTTGTCAAATATTCAACAACAATTGACAAATGAGGCCAATAAAAAGTCGGAAGCAGAAAAAACGATTGGTACCGTATATGAACAGTTACATGCTATACAGATTGAATTAGATACAGCCACTGCAGACTTAAAACAAGTGCAAGCAGATCGTATTCGTTTAGATCAAGATATTACGAAAACAGAGGCAGAATTAAAAGCAGCACAGGAACGTTTACAATCACGAGAAAAAGTATTCTATAAACGAGTACGAGATATCTATATCAATGGTCGTTTAAGCTATTTAGATGTAGTAGTGGGTTCTAAAGATTTTAGCGATTTTGCAAACCGTATGGAAATGTTGAAACGCATTCTACAATCCGATATGGATTTGATCAACACTATCAAAACAGAGCGAGAAGATATTGCTAGCAAAAAAGCTAAATTAGAAGAAGATCGAGCTAAAGTATTAGAACTAGAAAAAGTAGCGCAAGAAAAGCAAAACTTGATCAATCAGAAAAAAGCAGAACGTCAAGCTGTCTTAGAACGGGCTATGAATGACCGAGATACAGCAGAACGTGCGTATAATGAGTTGATGGCGTCCTCCGCAAGTATTACAGCCATGTTGCAACAGCGGGCTGCGGAACGTGCGGCAGCGGCAGCAGCGGCTGCTAGCCAAGGCGGTGGTGGCGGTGGTGCTACATGGGTACAAGGATCTGGTCAATTAGCAGCTCCTGTCGTGGCGCCTATTACGTCTGACTTTGGTTGGCGTATTCACCCAATTTATGGCACACGTCGTTTACATGCGGGCACTGACTTTGGTGTGGATGAAGGTACACCAGTGCATGCAGCGGATGGTGGCGTTGTCGTAGAAGCTGGATGGGTCAGCGGTTATGGATATACAGTCATCATTGACCATGGAAATGGTATGTCTACTTTGTATGCTCATAATAGTGAGGTAGCAGTAAGTCCAGGTCAAACGGTATCAAAAGGTCAAGTTGTTTCCTATTCTGGTAATACCGGAGGTTCTACAGGTCCACATCTTCATTTTGAAGTACGTATTAATGGGGAACCAACAGATCCGATGGGATACTTATAGAGGAGACTATGGAAGATAAGAAAAAAAAATCTAATTGGATACGAATAAAAGAGTATTTGTTTATCTCTGAAAAACACGATGAAGCTTATACTACTATGGAGATGTCAAAAGAGGTTGCTCCTAAAATAGAGCAGCTAAGTTTTAAAGATAGAATCTATAAGTTAATAGGTAAGCTGATAAAGTTATTAATTGTATTCCTTATTATGCTTACTGGTTTCTTTTGGTATATTTCTGGATCCCCCTTAGGCCTTGCTAAATTTGGTTACACCTATTACATCACTACACAATGGGCTATGGACTCACCATCTAAAGAAGAACTTTTTGTGAATATGTTAAAGGGATTAGCTAAAGGTACCCATGATAAACATACTGTTTATTTGGATAAAGAAGATATGAAAGCACTTGAGATGCATACATCTTCTACCTATAGCGGTATTGGTTTATTATTGGATTTTTCCGATGGTAAAGTTCTCAAAGTAGGTGCTACTATGGAAGGGCAACCAGCAGAAGCAGCAGGACTTCAAAAAGGAGACCAAATTCTTGCGATTGATGGGACACCTATATCTGATATAGAAAAAGAAGAAGTAGCTAATCATATACGTGGTGAAGCAGGTACATTTGTAGTGCTTCGCATCCTTCGTAGCGGAGAAGAGCAAGAGATTTCCATTGAACGAAAAACTATTGTCATGCCTACTGTAAGAGGTAAGATGCTAGACGATAGTGTCGGTTATATTCGGTTAACGCAGTTTGCTGAAAAAACAGTAGATGAGTTTACTAAAATCTATGAGGATCTTCAAGCTAAGGGGATGAAACGCTTAGTATTAGACTTGCGTGATAATCCAGGTGGTTTAATCACTACTGCCCATGGTATAGGGCAATATTTGATACCTAAAGGGCCGATTGTAACGGTACAAACTAGAAAAGGCCGAAATAGCGCCTATATGTCTAGAGGTGACCATAGTCTAATGCCATTAGTGGTTTTGATTAATGGTAACTCTGCAAGCGCTTCAGAAATTATTGCTGGTGCGGTGCAAGATACGAAATCTGGCATTATTGTGGGTACAAAAAGCTATGGTAAAGGTACTGTGCAAAGTGTAGTACAAGGTCTTGATGAAGAAGGTTTAAAAATTACTATTGCTCGCTATCATACACCTAATGATAGGGTCATCGATGGTATTGGTATTATACCAGATGAAATTGTGGAGCCGTCCAAAGCAAATCCTGAAGAGGATGTACAGTTGGAACGGGCTGTTGAAATTGTAAAAACTCTATGATATAGCGGCTTCGGCCGCTCTATCTATAGGGCTAGAGGAAAAAAATATGTTTATAGATCGTGCCCGTATATTAGTAAAAGCGGGAGATGGCGGTAACGGTATGAGTAGTTTCCGTCGAGAAAAATATGTGCCACAAGGGGGACCGAATGGTGGCGATGGCGGTAAAGGTGCCGACATCATTTTAGAAGCTGATAGAAATATCAATACACTTGTTGATTTTAGATATAAACGTCAATTTAAAGGCGATACCGGTGGTGCTGGACAAAGTGCTAATAAGCATGGTCGTGGTGCTGAAAATTTAATTGTTTCTGTTCCATTAGGAACAACGGTAACAGATGAAGAGTCTGGTAAATTAATGGCTGATTTAGTCGAAGATGGACAAACTTACATGGTAGCCAAAGGTGGTCGCGGTGGTCGTGGTAATGCACGCTTTCAAAATAGTGCTAACCGTGTACCAACGTTTGCTGAAAAAGGAGAGCCTGGGGAAGAGCGTTGGTTAAACTTAGAGCTTAAAGTGCTGGCTGACGTGGGATTACTAGGTTATCCAAGCGTGGGTAAATCCTCTATCATCCGCAAAGTGTCTTCTGCAAAACCAGAAGTGGCTGCGTACCATTTTACTACATTAACTCCAGTATTAGGGGTAGTCTCTGTAGCACCAGGTAAAAGTTTCGTTATGGCAGATATTCCAGGTTTGATTGAAGGGGCTAGTGAAGGCATTGGCTTAGGACATTCCTTCTTGCGTCACGTAGAACGTAGTAATATTTTGCTCCATGTATTGGATGTATCTGGATTAGAAGGTCGTGACCCTATTGAAGACTTTCATAAAATCAATGAAGAGTTAGCTAAATATAGCGAAAAATTGAGCAAGAAAAAACAATTAATCGTATTGAATAAAACAGACTTGTTACAAGACGAAGAAACATTGCCAAGAGTGACAAAATACTTTGCTGATCAAGACTATGAAGTATTTGCGGTGAATGCATTGACTGGAGAAGGGTTGCCATCATTAGTTGAACGCGCATGGTATTATGTTGAAAATTACGTGCCAGAGCCAGAAGTGGTGGATGACACTGTATACTATGAAGCAAAACCTGATACTGACTTCGTCATTACTCGTGGCGATGATGCATCCTATATTATCAGTGGTTCTCGTATTGAGAAATTGGTGGCTATGACAAATCTTGATGATGAACAAGCATTGCGAAGATTCCAAAAGATTTGGCGTTACATGGATTTAGATGCGGAATTGAAAAAACGTGGTATCCAAGATGGCGATGAAGTAGTCATCGGTGATCAACGATTTACATTCCATGATTAGGAGATAGAATGACAGGTAAACAAAAGCGATATTTACGTGCCTTAGCAAGTACTATGCCGGCGGTTGTGATGATTGGTAAAGGAGGATTGGAAAATCCTGTTATCGACAGTGCACGAGCTGCCATTACAAAACGTGAGTTAATTAAAGTAAAAGTGTTAAATAACTGCTTGGAAGATCCAAGAGAAATTTTGCCTCACTTAGCGGATATGTTAGGAGCAGAGTTAGTACAAATCATCGGACATAACGGTGTGTTGTATAAAAAAGCAAAAGATCCAAAAATTGAGTTGCCAAGATAATCAATCCATATGAGGTGAAGCGATGAGAGAAGAGTTACGACAGGCGAAACGAGTGATTGTGAAAGTAGGAACAAGTTCACTAACCCATGCAAATGGACGCATCAACATTGATAAAATTGAAGTGTTGGTCCGACAAATTTGCAATTTAGCTAATGCAGGAAAAGAAATGATTTTAGTTTCTTCTGGGGCTACTGCTGCTGGTCTTCCCTCATTGAGATTTACATCAAGACCCGATGACATTGCTTTAAAACAAGCCGCAGCCTCTGTGGGACAAGGAATCTTGTTACATATGTATGAAAAACTATTCGCTGAATATGGACATACGGTAGGACAAATTCTTGTAACCCGTGAAGATACGGTGAAACGTAGTCATTATCTTAATTTACGGAATACATTGACGGCCCTCATTGGATTAGGAGTTATTCCTATTATCAATGAAAATGATGTAGTGGCTATCGATGAGTTTAAAATTGGTGATAATGATACATTATCTGCTAATATTGCTAGCATTATTGATGCAGATGCATTGATTATTTTATCGGATATTGAAGGCCTATATACAGCGAATCCGTCTACAGACCCAAATGCTACATTAATCCATGAAGTAGAGGCTCTTACTCCGTACATTTATGAAATTTCTGGTGGTGCAGGGTCTTCTTTGGGCACTGGTGGTATGTATACGAAGATTCAAGCTGCTCATATTGCAACGAACTCTGGAGTTCATATGATTATCGCCTCTGGTGACCATCCAGATAGTATTAAAGCTATTATGAATGGAGAAGAACGAGGCACGCATTTTTGGCCTCATCGAGATGTACCGCAAATTAAAAAGCGCTGGATGGCATTTGGCACACGTTTACAAGGTACCATTCATGTAGATAAAGGATGCCGTGATGCATTACTCACCAATGGATCTAGTGTTTTACCGGTAGGTATTCTATCTGGTGAAGGACAATTTGAAGAAGGGGATACCATATCTATTGTTCACGGTGGAGAAGAAATTGCCCGCGGTATTGTGAACTTTAATCTATCTGACTTGTTAAAGATTAAAGGACGTAAATCACAGGATATTCCTACTATACTAGGTGTTCGTGATACCTATCATGTAGTGGTGCATCGAGATAACTTAGTTGTCTTACGACAGGAGTAAATTATGAATCCATATACTGCATATTTTGAAAATTTAGGCAAAGCAGCACGGTCAGCTTCTATGGTAGGACAAGTGCTAAGTACAGAAGATAAGAATCGTATCTTGGAACAGATTGCTTATGATTTGGAAAATGCTATACCAATGATTTTAGAAGCGAATACTATCGATTGTTCCCAAGCTAAAGAGAATGGAGTTCCATCTGTGATGATGGATCGCCTTCGTTTGACGAAGGAGCGCATCGAAGGTATTTGTGAAGGTGTTCGTCAAGTGGCTCATTTGCATGACCCCATTGGTACTGTGTTAGAAAGTAGAACCTTAGACAATGGCTTGCGTATTGAAAAACGGCAAATCCCTATCGGAGTTATTGGCATGATTTATGAAGCTCGCCCTAATGTGACAGTGGATGCAGCTGCCTTAGCCATTAAGACAGGCAATGCGATCATTCTTCGCGGAGGAAAAGAGGCATACCATACGAGTGAGGCGATGGTACATATTATGCAAGGTTCTTTAGAGCAGTGTGGAGCTCCGAAAGAGCTAGTTCAATTAGTGTCTATTCTTGAGAGAGAAGCTGTAGGTGAATTGTTAGCACAACGCAAATGGATTGATGTGATGATTCCACGTGGTGGAGCAGGATTGATTCAATTTGTCGTGAATAACAGTAAAATTCCTGTTATAGAAACAGGGAGTGGTGTTGTTCATGGCTATGTGGATGTATCTGCTGATGAAACGATGACATTACAGGTATTGGAAAATGCAAAATTGTCACGACCATCTGTATGTAATGCGATGGAAACAATTTTGTTACATGAAGCAAGACTGCAAGATTTAGGGCCTAAGATTGTATCTATGTTAGAAGAAAAAGGTGTTGCCATCTATGGGGATACACAAATTCAAAGCTTGTCTTCTCAGGTGAAACCTGGCACAGAGGATAATTGGGCTACAGAATATAATGACTATATTGTGAATTTCAAAGTGGTATCTTCCATTGATGATGCTATTACTCATATCAATACATTTGGTACAAAACATTCTGAAATGATTATTACAGAAGACCCAACCGAGGCAGAGCGATTTATGAACTTAGTGGATGCTTCCACAGTTTATGTGAATGCATCTACACGATTTACAGATGGTTTTGAATTTGGCTTAGGGGCTGAGATTGGCATTAGTACACAAAAACTCCATGCTCGAGGACCTATGGGACTAGATGCGTTGACAAGCTATAAATATTTTGTCTTTGGCCATGGACAGGTACGATGAAATTAGCAGATGTAAAAGCTTACTTTCATTATATGAAGTCTCCCAAAGGAGCTTATGAATGGAAGTCCTACGGAATCGTAATAGTCATACTAGGTATTGTATCTCTAGTGTGTATAGGGGCGTGGTTACATGGTAGATAAGAAAAAGAGAGTTGGTGTTTTGGGTGGCACTTTTAATCCGATTCATTTGGGCCATCTTATGATTGCAGAAATGGCATCAGAAGCATTTGATTTGAATCGGGTAATTTTTGTGCCTGCTAAGGAACCTCCTCATAAGGAATCGGATGTGATTGAGGCGAAATATCGCTTAGAAATGGTACGTGTAGCAGTATTGGATAATCCTAATTTTGTAGTTTCTGATGTAGAGATGCGGCGGGATGGGAAATCTTATACCATTGATACATTGCGATATTTTCATGATTTGTATGGATCAGATACGGAATTTTTCTTTATTGCCGGCACGGATACGATTCAGAATTTACCAACCTGGAAATATATTGAACAGCTCTTAGATATGTGTGAGTTTATTGGGGCTATCCGCCCTGGTGCCACTGCTGATATTGGTGAAAGTATCGAATGGCTTGCTCAACGAGGCGGTCGTATTCACATATTAGAGGTGCCAGAAATGAAGTTATCTGCTACGGAATTGCGTCGCCGACTGCGGTATGGATTATCTACACGATACATGTTACCTAAATTGGTGTATCAATACATTAAGGAACATAAAATATATAATACATAAGGGTATTTGTTGTTAGGTTGATGCTTGTTTTATGGATAACCCTAGAAAGGTATAGGCTTGTGAAAGATATAACAACAATAGAAAATTTACAAAATGTTGTGAAAGTCCGGCTTTCACCAAAACGATTTGCTCATACATTAGGTGTGCTAGATATGGCAAGACGATTAGCCAATCATTATGGTGTTTCTATAGAGAAAGCAGAAGTGGCAGCTGTATTGCATGATGCTATGAAAGAAAGACCTTTACAAGAAATGCAAGCAATGGTGATGGATGCACAGATAGCGGTGGATTCAGAAATGCTTAACAACGGGGCATTACTACATGGACCTGCAGCGGCAGCCTATGCTAAGTTAGAGTTGCAGATTCAAGATGAATCGATTTGCGAGGCTATTCGAGTTCATACATTAGGGAGTACCCATATGAGCTTATTAGATAAGATTATTTTTTTAGCTGATTATATTGAACCAAATCGTGATTTTCCTGGTGTGGAAGAACTACGTGCGTTAGCATTTAAAGATTTGAACGCTGCTGTGATTCGCGCCTATGATGGAACGATACGTCATTTGCTTGATCAAGGGTTAAGTATACATGTAGATACGATTCGAGGTAGAAATAGTGTATTGTTAGAAAGGTCGGATACATAAATGGAGCGAAATATACGACGAAAGCCGCGCCGACATGGACTGCGATGGGGACGCATTATAGGGGCCCTAATTTTATTAGTAGTTTTTGTAGGCCTTCTAGTATGGGGAATACGTAGTGCAGTGAGTGCTGTATCTCAACCGAGTACTACTAGTCAAGAGTCGCATCCATTGCCGGTTGTGACTAATACAATACCTATGGATATGAGCTCCATTAAAACATCCTATATGTTGCTTGTTGGCGTTGATAAAAGTCAACCACAGCAAGCAGATGCTTTGTATGTGATAGCTTTCAATATGGATGCAAAAACTTTGCAGATTATTGGTATACCGAGTAATAGTAAAATAATTAACCGTCACAGTGATACACCGCAACGAATTAATGATATGTATGCACAAGGTGGAATAGAATTAACGAAAGCCGTAGTGGAAGATATGTTTCATATAGTTATCCCCTATTATGCAGTGGTAGATCAAGAGAGTTTCCAGTCTATGATGAACATTTTTGGAACTCCAAGCCTATATGTGGAGCAATCTATGGTACATCGAGATGCAGCTTCTGGTGAAGTGGATATCAACATTCATCAAGGGTACCAAGATATGACTAATGATACCGCCTTTGGATATATGAGATACGTCAATCAAGAAGGTGATACATTAGCAAGGACTATGCATCAAGAACGATTATTAAAGACTATGTGGGAGAGAGAACGAAATCACGTTAGCTTGGGAACCGCTTTTCGAGTGTGGCGACAATGGAGTCATATTAGTACTAATATTAGTACATGGGATGGTGTTCGGTTTATCACAAAAGTGATTGACTTTCCTAAAGATAAAGTGCGGTGGTATATTTTACCAGGGTCACCAGAAACAATTGATCATGTAGACTATTGGAATGTAGAGCCTATAGAATTACAACAATTGGTAGGAATTACTGTGGGAGATATTCCAAGTGATGCTGAAGTGATTCCAGTGATTGGAGATACTCCAAAAGGTATTGGAAAAGATAGTGCTGATGATTCTTTAAAAGATGCTGAAAAACAGACTAAAGCTACGAAAGAAGATAAGTCTATGGATACAGAAAAATCAGAACCAGGGAGTCCCACAACAAGATAAGGAGTTAGAATGAAACAGAAACAAGATATTTTAGGAACAGTAAAAATCTTAGCACAAGCTGGATATGATAAAAAGGGAGAAGACATTTCCATTATGGATATGGAAGGTCTTACCATGTTAGGAGATTATTTCTTAGTGATTACAGCAAACAATGTGAAACATGCACAAAGTGTAGCTGATGCCATTGAAGATGCCGGTGCAGAGCAAGGTATGACCGTATTACATCGCGAAGGATATCGTGAAGGAGATTGGATTTTACTTGATTTTGGTGATGTCATTGCCCACGTATTTACAGGTGAATACCGCCATTTCTATGGCTTAGAAGAATTGTGGAAGGATGCACCAAGAGAATCCTTTGAAGGAGTCTAATATGGCTAGTACTTTATCAGAAAATACTATTGCTACGCTAAAGGTATTGCGTCAAAGTGATCAAGGGTCTTTTTTAGATGGTCAAACAGGCAATACGAATGACGATATTTTGTTGCATAAAGACCAACAAACTAGTTCCGTTGCGATTGGCGATGAAGTGACAGTGTTTCTATACAAAGATCCCAAAGGCCGCTTGACAGCGAGTATGCGTTTACCAGCTATGAAGGAAGGTCAAATTGGTTATGTTGAGGTTATCAATACGACAAACTTTGGCTGTTTCGTAGAAGTAGGAACAGAACGGGGGATTTTTATGCCCCATGCAGAAATGCGTGGTCGCCCTCAAAATGGTGAAAAAGTTTGGGTTCGTCTCTATAGTGATAAGTCAGGTCGTTTAGCTGTATCCATGGATGTGGATGATGCGATGCGGCGTGCTTCAAAACCTGCTACAGATGCTAAAATAGGGAGCATGGTGAAAGGTGCCATTTATAACATGACCAGCGAAGGGGCATTCTTAATTACCCCTGAACGATGGATTGCGTTCATGCATCGTAGTGAAATGACACGATCTTTAAAAGTAGGGGAACTTATTGAAGGCCGTATTACCTTTAAGCGTGATGATGGACGTATCAATATTTCTATGCGCCCGGTCAAAGAAGAGGCATTGGCTACGGATGGTGCAAAAATTATGACCTATTTAGGTAGTCGTCATGGACGTATGCCTTATGGTGATAGTACGTCGACACCTATCATTAAAGATAAATTCAACATCAGCAAGGCCGCTTTTAAACGTGCCTTAGGACATCTGATGAAAGCAGGATTCATTGTGCAAGAAGATGGATGGACCCTATTAACAGAGAAAGGGCAAGCCACTTTACTAGAGGCGGATGAACAATCGGCTACTATAGAGGAAATCAAATAGGGGGATAGGTCATGAAAATTGTGGTAGTAGGTGCTGGTAAAGTAGGGTACTCCTTGGCTCAGCGATTAGCGCAAGACCAACATGATGTATATGTCATTGAAAAAAACGGAGATCGCATAAAAAATTTAGAAAATAATTTAGATGTAAATTTAGTGCAAGGGAATGGTAGTAGCATCGCCTTATTGCAAGAAATAGGAATCGAAGATATTGGTATGCTTATTGCTGTAACGGATTCGGATGAAGTTAATATGCTGGCTTGTATGCTTGGTAAAGCGGCAGGTATTCCTAAGACGATTGCTCGAGTTCGGGAAACAGAGTACGAAAATGATACCAATGCACTCATTCGTGAGAGATTAGGAATAGACCTTTTTATAAATCCAGAAATGGTAACGGCTCAAGAAATTTATAAAATTCTAAAAACGCCAGCTGCATTAGATGTTGAAGAATTTGCTAGCGGAGCCGTGCGGTTAGTAGAATTTAAAATTCGTAATAATCATGATATTATGGGAATTCCTTTACGCTCTTTAACGTTGCCACCGAATGTTCTCGTAGTAGGGATTCTCCGTGGTGGGGAAATGATTATTCCTCATGGTGACAGTACTCTAGAGTATATGGATAATGTATTTTTTCTAGGTGCTACTGACAGTATCGATGAGGTAGAATCTTGGTTGCATGAAACAACAAGACCAACGCAAAGGGTGGTTATTATTGGAGCTGGTCTTATTGGTCGTAATCTAACAGTATTACTAGAGAATGATGGGTATGATGTAAAGATTATCGAGAAAGATTTAGATCGTTGTGAACAATTGGCCGCTATGGTAGATCGGTCTATTGTCATTCATGGCGATGGCACAGATATCGACCTATTAGAAGCAGAGGAAATTAGCGATAATGATGTTATCATTTGCTTAACAGATGATGATAAATTGAACTTATTAGTGGCATTATTAGCGAAACATATGGGGGTGCCTAAAGCATTTGTTCGTGTAGGGCGATTAGAATATATTACTTTGATGGAGCAGGTGGGTATTGACGTAGCATTTTCACCGAGATTATTAACATCGGGGCAAATTTTACGGTTAATTCGAGAAGATGAAAATCTTATTAATATTTTTACCTTCGAAGGGTCTAAAGCTGAAGCTGTGGAAATAGAAGTTACAGAAAAAACATCACTGATAAATAAACATTTAAAAGACCTAAAGTTGCCAGGAAAATCATTAGTGGGAGCTATTGTTAGAGAGCATCAAACCATTGTTCCTAAAGGGGATACAGTGCTCCTGGAAGGAGATCATATAGTTATCTTTACATTGCCAGAAAATATTAATACTTTATTAGCATATATTAATAAATGATATAAAATTTTGAAAGGAGAAGGAATCATGCGCATTCAAAATATTATGCGAGTCGTTGGACAAGTGATGCTCATTTTAGCTTCCTTCATTATGGTTCCCTTTTTCTTTGGTATATTAGATGAAGGGGTTTTTTACTACTCGTTTCTTATCACATCATGTATAGCAGGAGGAGTAGGGTTTCTATTATATCATTATGGAACAAATACGAATGTGTATAGTGTACGAGATGGATTTCTAGTAGTGAGTGCAACTTGGATTCTGGCCTCTATATTTTCGGCGTTGCCTTTTTATTTTAGTGGAGTACTTGAGCAATTTGTAGATGCTTTATTTGAGTCTGTGTCAGGTATAACGACTACCGGGGCAAGCATGATTGATGATGTAAGTGCTTTACCAAGAGCCTTTATTTTGTGGAGGGGGCTTACCAATTGGATTGGTGGTATGGGGATGATTGTCTTAGTGTTAGCATTCTTGCGTAATTTAGGGACTGGAGTAGCTCCATTAGTTGAAGCAGAGGCTTCTGTACCAAGACCTGGGGTTGTATTACCAAGAATCCAATCTATGGCCGGGAACTTGCTGAGAATTTATTTGGGATTTACATTTACTTGTACTTTTCTATTATGGCTAAGTGGCATCGGTTTATTTGAAGCACTTAATTTTACCTTTGCTACGGTAGCTACAGGTGGATTGTCACCAATTACTGGCAGTACATTTAGATATGCTGATTCCTATTTGGTCTGCATCATATTAGTAGTATTTATGATATTGGCGGGTGGAAATTTTGCAGTCTATCAATCTGTCTGGCAACGAGGTATTAAAGAGATTTGGCGAGATTTTGAATACAGAATTTATCTCATTACTCTAGCAATTGGATCAAGTTTAGTATTATTTGCATTAGTATGGGAAGCTGGAGATGCTAATATTGAACATTTACGAAATGCTATTTTTACACTTGTTTCTATGCAGACTGGGACTGGATTTGCCATTGCAGATTATAACTTATGGCCTAGCTTAGGGCAAATGGTATTATTTATGGGAATGTTCTTTGGTGGTTGTAGTGGTTCAACTGCAGGGGGACTTAAAATCATACGAATAATTATCTTGGCAAAAAGTAGCATTCTCTATCTACGAAAAGCTATTCATCCCGATATGGTACAATTGGTACGACTCAACGGTTATGTATTACCTAATAAATGGTTACAAATTACGCAACAGTTCTTTTTTCTTTATATGCTCATCTTTGGCATTTCCTCGGTGATTATCTCTTCCACAGGGTTACCCTTGGCAGATGTGCTGCCATTAGTTGCAGGTAGTCTAGGAAATGTAGGCCTTGCATTTGGCTCATTAGGACCTACGGAAAGTTTTACCATATTGGCACCTATTGCAAAGATAGTTTGTATTATTGATATGTTATTAGGACGGTTAGAGTTGTTTACCTTATTGGTACTATTACACCCAGGATTTTGGCGCGGATATTTTACAAAGAAAGAAAAAGGATATAGACGATTCGATGGACATCGTAAGAACGCCTCAAGGCTTGTATAAAACAAATTGTTATATTCTGAAAGAAAATGGATACGCCCTTATTATTGATCCAGGCTTTCACGGTCAACGTATTATGAAAGAATTACAGGACATGGTGCCGGTAGGTATTGTGTTGACCCATGGTCATGCAGACCATATATGCGCTGTGGATACCCTAGTAGAGGCGTATCATATCCCTGTATACATGCATCCTAAGGATGAAGAACTGTTGTTAGTCAAACGGCGCATGCCATCGGGGTATAAAGAACGGTTTACGTCGCCATACATTGCGTTGGAAGAGGGACCTTTACAGATAGGATCCTTTTCTCTGAACGTATGGGAAGTGCCTGGACATAGTGCAGGTAGTGTATTTGTTGGATATAAACATATTTTGTTTACAGGAGATACATTATTTAAGGGAACTATAGGAAAAGTGAATACCTATAATGGTGATTCAAAGGCTATGGAAAAGACGTTGCAAAAAATTATGACTTTAGACCCGTCTTATGTGATATATCCTGGACATGGTTCGAGTACTACATTGAGATATGAATTAGCGACTAATCCATATCTGTAGGTACTCCCATAATGCATGAAATGGCTTGTACAACTGATTTCAGAGAAATAAAAAATGTTTATAAAAAAATATAAAAAAGTATTGACGAGAAATATGAAATAGGGTATACTAACAAAGTAGTCAAATGGCCCCGTGGTGTAGCGGTTAACATGTCGCCCTGTCACGGCGAAGATCGTCGGTTCAAATCCGATCGGGGTCGCCACTACTTGCCTCGGTAGCTCAGTCGGTAGAGCAACGGACTGAAAATCCGTGTGTCGGCAGTTCGATTCTGCCCTGAGGCACCATTTGCGGAAATAGCTCAGCGGTAGAGCACCGCCTTGCCAAGGCGGGGGTCGCGAGTTCGAATCTCGTTTTCCGCTCCACTTTTTTGGCGGCATAGCCAAGCGGTAAGGCAGAGGTCTGCAAAACCTTTATTCCCCAGTTCGATTCTGGGTGCCGCCTCCACAACATTCCACCCATGCCGGGGTGGCGGAACAGGCAGACGCAACGGACTTAAAATCCGTCGGTTAGAGATAACCGTACCGGTTCGATTCCGGTCCTCGGCACCATTTAGACCAACTTCGGTTGGTCTATTTTTTTATGTCTAAATGGACTATAATGTAAGTAGCATATAATGAGTGGGCTTAGGGAGGGACTATGAATACAGTTAATGATGTTGATCGATTATATAATGCTATTGAAATTAATGAAAAAACATTTCAGTTTTTTCAAATCGATGTACAGTCCTATGGAATACAACAAGTAAATAAAGGAAGCACACAATTTTTTTATATTTTACTTGAAATCATGAATGGAAAATTTAATTGTAATTTAGAGGTTATCGTAAACTGTTATGATGAGTTAGGTACTATAATCTATAGTAATGAGAGGACAGTTTATATAGAAACATATATTGGCTATGATACTCTTAAATTTTGGTGTAATGATACTAATTTGATCGATAGGACGAATAAAATTCGTATATTTGTAAAAAAAGAATAATATAAAATTGCCATATACCGATATGCATATGTAAGTTATAGCATAGGGTATATGGCAATTTTTATGTGTATATACTTATTGATGTTGTGGCATCTCTTCTTCGTAGATAGATTGTTCTTTCACAGGACGATAATAGAAGGCATAGAGTACTAAGACAATGACTGGAATGATGGCAGATACAATATAGATTCCGCTGTAGGATAGTAGGCCATGTAAGATTCCTAATGTATAAGGTCCGACGCCTAATCCAAGATCTAGACCAATAAAATAGGTGGAAAGAGCCACCCCAATTTTGGCAGGTTCTACAGCTTTCAAGCAAATAGCTTGTCCGTTAGACATAAAGGTACCATAACCTAAGCCTACAAAGGCTCCGGCGATAAGTAGTAACGCTGCATTGAAGCTATAAGCGATGAGTAAAAGACCAATTGTTAAACATATATAGCTAGGATACATGACAGCATTTTCGCCACGTTCATCGAAGATACGACCTGCAATAGGACGGGTCACGGTAATCACAAGGGCATAAACCACAAAGAAGAAGGCTCCTGCTGTAATGAGACCGATTTCATGGGTAAAGATAGAAAGGAACCCGAGTACGCTAGAATAGGCTAAGCCCATTAGGAATCCAAGAAAGGCGATGAAGGATACACGTGGTTCAATGAAATTCTTCATAGACCAAGATGTCATGGAGGCTGCTTCCGTAGAGGATAGCACTAAATTTTGTACAGGGAATCGTAAACAAGCGATGGCAACACCAATGGATAATAGGACGGCTAAATAAATAATCCAAGTAAAACCAACGGCAGGTAATAAAATCATGCCAATGAAAGGGCCAATAGCCGCTGCTAAACTAGTGCTAAGACCATAATAATTGATACCTTCTCCATCTTTCGATTTTGGAATGTAAGCAGTGACTACCGCATTGGCTGCAGTGGATACAGTACCGTAAGCAAAACCGTTTAGGAAACGGACTGTATCCAAGATTAGAATATCTTTGGCAATGAGATACGCCAGGGTAGTGAGAAAATAAAATATGGCTCCGTACCGAAGTACCTCTTTACGGCCGATAAGTTCTAAGCGTTGTCCCATGATAAGGCGAGCGAATAAGGTACCAATAATATAGATACCAGTAGCGAATCCTGCTTCCGCAACGGTGGAATGAAGTTCTTTCGTAGCATAGCTTGCAGTGATAACTACAAAGCAGTAGTACACTAAAAAGACAATAAAATTAATGACAGTAATACTGATGAACCCGGAATTAAATAGAGTTTCTTCTTGATTTTGTATCGATTGGGCATTCATGGATAACTCCTCCTTTTGTAATACGTTCTATAGAATATACCTAATTGCGAATCTTGTAAAGGTTATATAAATATTTTCTATAGGACTTAACTAAGTTAACAATGTACAAATAGGTAAACAGGAGAAACGAGTACGCAAGAATGGGGATATGAGCATATTATATGAATCAATTTCGTACACTTCAGGAGATAAGGAAAGAAAAGATATAAAATTTTTTTAGAGTGTAATTATCCATGAAGTTAGAAACTGGTATAAAAGAAATATTAATATGAGGGGATATGTTGTATCTCTAGTTCGATCATCAGTATAGACTTGCTTCGAGTAGACTATCTTGTAATTAAATTGTGTAGGTGTAACATAACGTATTGCGACTTTCAGAGAAACTGACTATAATAAAAAGATAAGCATTGAGAATATATGTACAATGCTATGGTTTATAAAACATAGATGTGAATCATAAGAAAGGAGTCTCCCTTATGACAGTACAATTAGACACATTGGATCATCGTTTATTACGTTTATTAGATGAGGACGCCTCCATGTCGGCCGCCGACCTCGCCATTATGCTCAATAGTGAAGAAGCGCATGTGGCGAGTCGTATTCAAGCCTTCGAGGAGTCTGGTATTATTAAACGGTACCAAGCAGTCATTGATTGGGAACAAGTAGACCAAAATAAATCTACTGCGCTTATCCAATTAGGTGTGACTCCTGCTCCAGATCAAGGTTTTGATAAAGTGGCAGAACGAATTATGGAATTTCCAGAAGTACAAGGTGTATACCTTATGTCTGGTAGCTATGATTTGACGGTTATCGTGGAAGGGGCCAGCATGCGTGATATTGCTTTGTTTGTATCTCGCCGTTTATCTACATTAGATTCAGTGCTTTCCACCACAACAAACTTTATCTTAACGCGTTATAAAGATAATAATATTGTGTTCCACACGGGTGGAGTTCGTGAAGATCGGAGAAATGTATTCGATGATTAATTATGACAACTATTTAAATGCTGAAATTAAAGCAGTTAAACCATCGGGGATTCGACGTTTTTTTGAAATTGCTAATGAATTAGATAATGTCATTTCCCTTAGTATTGGTGAACCAGATTTCGCTACGCCCTACCATATTCGTGAAGAAGGTATTAATACATTAGAAAAGGGAAAAACTTGGTATTCTCCTAATCGTGGTTTTATGGAATTACGAGAAGAGATTTCTAACTGGTTAGAACGAAAGTATCATGTGTCTTATGATCCAACTACGGAAGTGATTGTAACCGTAGGTGGCTCAGAGGCCATTGACTTAACCTGTCGTACCTTACTCAACCCAGGGGATGAAGTATTGATTCCTGTGCCGAGCTTTGTGTGCTATACGCCATTAGCAGAATTGTGTAATGCAAAGCCAGTGCAGATTATTACGAAAGAAGAAGATGAGTTTCGTTTGACTCCAGAGGCGATTGAAGCGGCTGTAACAGAGAAGACAAAGCTGTTAGTATTACCATTCCCTAATAATCCAACAGGAGCGGTATTACGCCGTGAGCATTTGGAAGCTATTGCAGAAGTGGTTATCAAGCATGACTTATTTATTTTGTCCGATGAGTTATACAGTGAACTTACCTATGGTGATGAACCACATGTATCTATTGCATCTATACCAGGTATGCAAGAGCGGACAATCTTAATTAATGGATTTTCCAAAGCCTATGCGATGACTGGTTGGCGCCTTGGATTTGCCACAGGTCCAGCACCGATTATTGCACAAATGACGAAGATGCATCAATATGGTATTATGAGTGCTCCGTCTATGTCTCAATATGCAGCTATCGAAGCGTTAAAAAATGGGGATAAAGATATCCAATACATGCGTGAAGAATACGATATGCGTCGTCGCTTGTTGGTGAGCGCTTTCAATCGTATGGGACTTCATACATTCGAGCCAGAAGGGGCATTCTATGTATTCCCGTCTATTAAGAGCACAGGCATGACATCGGAAGAGTTTTGTGAAAAACTACTCTATGATCAACGTATTGCCATTGTTCCTGGTAATGCCTTTGGCGATTGTGGTGAAGGCTTTGTACGTGTAGCTTATTCTAACTCTTTGCAGAATATTAAAGAAGCGGTAAAACGAATCGAAATATTCTTGGAAAAAATTAAAAATAAAGAGATTGAGTAATAAAAAAGACAGACATAGTTTTGCAGTAAAACTGTGTCTGTCTTTTTAACATGTATATAATACATGGTTCATTCGGCGAACTGCACAGTGGTATATGAAAAGAATAGACATAAGAATACAATGGGCTGTAACAAAATAGCCTACCAATAAAATAGAGGAAAGTTGAACAAACAGCATCAACTTTCCTCTACTTTTATATTTTTAATAAGTGGGGCTGTAGCAACATGTAAAAATGTATAGGTTGTTACAGTCCTCAATATCCTATTGGTTCTTATACTTGAAAGCTAAAATAGCTTGGATTAATGCATCTAATGTCATCTCACCGCGTTCTGCTACCATGGATAAAGTAGCTTTATGTTTCATTAATTTAGCGAGTGGAGAATTTAGCATTTTAAAGTTTGGATTGATATGAATCATATGATCTTTTAGACCAGGGATTATATCAAATAGAGGGAATAGTTTAGTATCGCCTGTTAAACCTAGATCATTTTCATAGACCGTAGATTGTGATGTGTTTTCTGGCACCGTGCCTTGTTCAGTTGAGTTAGTTGTATTATCTTCTTGGCGTACATGCTTGTAATCGATGTGGTCTACGGCATGGTACGCAGAATTAGCACCTTCCCAAATTAGTTCTTTCCGAGAACCGCTTAAGCTACGAATATGCGTACAATCTTGAACCATTTCTAAAATGCCTTTGAACTGGCCTTGTTCATTGCGCACTGCGATGTATTCGATGTGGATGAATAGGTCCGGCTTGTTAATCCACATTTCAGCGTAATCTTGTCTGCCAGCTTTGAAAGAATCGATAATTTCTTGTACTAAAGGTAGACTTTTCTTTGGATGGCAGTTTTGTACGATGCGACCGATGATATTAGAACTGCGAGGGAAGATACGGTGCTTTGTATCATTATAGAAACGAACCAAGTCGTTTTCATCGACAAAGGTAATATCTACAGGTAAGAATTTAAAGATTAATTTAATTTGTTCAATCGTTAAGGCCCCCACAGCTAGGTCATGCGTTTGTTCAGGGCTTCCGTTAATGCCATACTTGCCCACTAATTGTGCTAACTCTTGTAAAAGAGCGGTAGGGTTACCAGTACCACCTAATTGGGTGTTTTCATGATTTTCCACATCAGCGTGATTATGTTGTGTTGTTACATGTCCCACATTTGCAGATGCCTCTCCAAGGTTCTTAGGTTCTGCATCAGGACGGCCTTTATAAAATGGAGGAGGGGCGATGAAAGCAAATCCAATTTCATGATCGCCTTGGCTCATAGTGATGAAGTCACTGTCTTGTAATAACTTCCATGCTGTTGGGATTAGTACTTCTTTTTCTTTGTTATTGAGGTCACGGATAATATCGATGACGTCTGCTTGTTTAGCTAAAAATTCAGATTCCTTCCCGGATTCTAGTAGTTGTTTACTTTCAGAGATAGCATCACGAACAGCATCGTCGAAGGTCCACATGATTTTTGTCGGACGATCGAAACCGTAACGCTCTAAGACTGGATATAATTGATTTTGTTTGCGGGCTAAATGGGTGCGCCAAGTGGTGAGGGCATCGTATACGCCAAGCCAAGGATTCAGAATGAAGTGAGGTGCTTGTAACAAAGCTTCCATTTCCGTCAACTGTTGTTCCATGGCATTGATTTCATTGAGGTACACTGTTAATGGATGGTGTTCAGGATATTCATTGTTCGCACGGATTAAAATGCCATCGAATAATTCTAATAAGTCATCCATACGATGGGTGATTTCTTCGTCTGTGTAAGACCCTTTTAATTGTTGCTCGCCATAAGCAAATTCATCAGGTGTACAAGTGCCGATTTTTTCTTTCAATAACGTACGAGCTGTTTCTAAATCTAAGGTGCCACCGAGAAAGCGGTCTTTAATATCGATCATAACTTCCATTCTGTCATTGCCTGTAAGCCCAAGAGCTTGTTTCATTGTGTCCATGTGCGAGTCCTTTCTGTGTTTACTATTAGTATAATCATTATTATGGTATCATCATTTGCAGATACTTTTTGACTGAAAGTTGCTGAAAGAATACAGACATTGCTACAAATATAGATACCATAGGTCTAGCGTAATAAAGTATAGGGAGCGTACTCTCAGGGGAGTTAATTCCTTTTATGTGTTTAGTATACAGTAAATAAAAATAATTTTCAGTTGCTAGGGATACAGAATTATAAAAGTTTTGCAAGAAAGAGAATGATTGTATAAGAAGTTTAGAATGTGATTTTTAGTGATAAAATCTGTTGCAAATAAGAATATAAATAATTAATGATTTGACTATTGTTCTTATAAGATATAAAATTTAAGAATAAAAAGGTGGTGGATATATGGGGAAAAAAGAAAGATTATTGAAAACAATAGAAGATAATTGTGGAGTGATTACAACAAAAGAAGTTTTAGAGTTAGGGTTTCATAAAGATACGATAAAAGCATTAGTGCTAGATAATACATTGGAAAAAGTAGCGACAGGATTATATGCATTTCCTCATGAGAATATTGACGAGTATTTATATTTCTCACATCGTATAAGAAAAGGGGCTTTTTCACATGAGACAGCTGCTTATTTACATGGGTTGACGACCAAAATACCTAATAATTTTGTTATGACTGTTATGGTTGGAGATAATGTTAGTCGAGTATCGAAGGTAAAAGACAATATTAACTTTAAATATGTAAATAAGGATCAGTTTAGTGTTGGGAAAGTAGAACAATTGAGCCCTTTTGGGCATCTTATCATAACATATGATAAGGAAAGAACGGTACTTGACATAATTCGTGATAAAAAGCGAGTTGATGCACAAGTTTTCAGAGAAGTAATACGTTCATATTTTTTTAGTAACGATATAAATTTATTAAAACTGTCTAAATATGCAGTAGAACTAGATATGGAAGATGAATTGAGACAATATACGGAGGTCATGCTATAAAAATAGCCTGCGCAAATGATGCACAGGCTGTTTTGTATTTATTTAGTGTAATTGGATGCTGTATAGATTCCAAGGGCTACCCAAATGAAAGAAAAGGCAATCATTTTATTGGTATCGAAGCTTTCACCGAAATAGAAGATGGCAATAAGTAAAGCGATGGTGGGCGATAGGTATTGCAGAAATCCTAACAGGTTTAAGGGTAATAATCGCGCTCCATAGGTAAATAAAACGAGTGGTGCCGAGGTGGTTAGACCAGAGATTACGAATAGTGCAGCTGTATAAGAATCATTTTGAAATGCTGTCCAAGAACTAGCGTCGATATACGTCGTGTATGCTAGTGCTAAAGGGGCTACAAGCCAAGCTTCAAAAGCGATGCTTGTAAAAGGATGAATCAATAGTTTTTTCTTCACTAGGCCGTAAAGACCAAAGGTTAAGGCAATGGCAAGTGCTAAATCAGGGGTGCTTCCCATTTGTAGAGAAATGAAGATGATGCCGATGGTAGCTAAGCCTACACTACACCACTGCGGAAATGTTAGCTTTTCTTTAAATACCAATACCCCTAATACTACATTTAGTAACGGATTGATGTAATAGCCAAAGCTAGTATCCATAACGCGGTTATTGGAGATAGCCCAGATGTATAAGCCCCAATTACTAGATACGAAGATAGAAGCTAGAAATAGTAGACCCAATTGAGATATATTCTGTCTTAAATGCAGGCAATCTTTCTTAAATTGTTTGTAATTCAGTCCGATAGCCACAAAGGACATAAAGAGGGCAGACCATATAATGCGGTGTGCCAGTACGCTATAGGCTGATATATGGTGGAGAAGACCCCAGTAGATGGGTAAAAGTCCCCAAATAAAATAGCAACTTAAAGCGGTGATGAGACCTTTTTTATTGGTTTGTTGCATAGATACCTCCTTTAGTGTATTCAGTTATCATAGTACCACAGATTACATACATGTTCTATAGGAAAATAATACGTATCATAGAAAACTGATACTATCACAAAAATAATAAGTTAAGATAATATAGAGTGACTTAAATATGAAATTTAGTTATATTTGAAAAATATATTGTAAAATGAAGATTCTATGAAGTATAATTATAAACAGCATGTTATTATGTATTGAAAGCAATACATATATATTAATTCGTATGGGCGTACGAAATTTTTGGAGGTATATCCAGAGGACTATACTATAGCTAGACAAGCCTTAGCACAGGTGGGGATGGACCATATGGAAACACGGAATTTCTTGAGCCTTTCAGGGGGAGAGCAACAGCGTGTGATTTTGGCCAGAGCCTTAACACAAGAAAGCCCATGTTTGATTTTGGATGAACCAACGAATCATTTGGATATCAAGTACCAATTGGAAATGTTGGAAATCGTTCGTGATGCTGGGGTAACTGTATTGATGGCTGTTCATGATTTAAACTTGGCATCCCAATTCTGTCATCGTTTAGTAGCCTTGGAAAAAGGACGAGTGGTTGGCACAGGGACGCCAAAAGAGTTGTTGACACCAGAGTTTATTCAAAATCTATATGGTGTACATAGTCGCATCGTAGAAGGTCCGACAGAAGATTCTATTCATATTATTTTTACGGAAACAGTGAAATAAGTATTTATGTATAAGGAGGTATCACATGGAATTATTTGAATTATTTATTAAGGGTGGATATGTAATGTATCCATTGTTACTCTGTTCTTTTATTGCGGTGATTATTTTCGTTGAGCGCTTGCGTTTCTATCGCTCTATGTTAGATGATGTAAATGCATTGCGTGAAAAGATTATCCCACTAGTACAACAAAGCAACTGGAAGGGCTTACAAGCTTTAAAAGAAACAAGCAAAGGTATGGCTACCCATGTCATTGCAGAAGCAGCTCGTGGTGGCAACAACAAAGAGCAACAAGAAAAATTGTTGGAAGCAGCAGCCATTAGTGAATCTGCAAAATTACGTCAATATTTAAACTACATCGAATCTATCGTAACAATGGCTCCTTTGTTGGGTTTGTTGGGTACAGTAACAGGCATGATTGGTTCTTTCAGCGTATTATCTATTTCTGAAGGACAACCATTTGCCATTACTGGCGGTGTAGGGGAAGCCTTGATTGCTACAGCCACAGGCTTGATCGTGGCAATTATTGCTTTAATTTTACATACATACTTAGTGCAACAACAAGATATTTTGATTAGCCAAATCGAAGATGCAAGTGCTATGTATATGGCGGAATTGGCAGGTGACAACCATGCGGCTTAGATCCTTACGGACTACGTCTAAACCGAAACTCATGATTATTCCAATGATTGATATCATCTTCTTTCTATTGGTATTCTTCATGATGAGTATGTTGACGATGGTCGTACAAAAATCTGTGCCAATTCAATTACCACAAGCAGTGGCATCGAAAGTGGACTTGCAACGTAAAATTCCAATTACCGTAACTAGCAATGGACAAATTTATGTGGAAGCGCAACCGGTGACGCTTGATCAAATGATTCGTTACTTGCAAGCTGAAAAAGCGAAGGGCGATGACATGGTCGTTATCTTGCGTGGTGATGCGAAAGCTGAATATGGCGCATTTGTTACTGTCTTAGACACATTGAAACAAATGGGTATTGTTAAAGTATCCATTGCGACAGATAGTAAATAAGGAGGTACTATGGATAGACGATGGCGTATACCCGCAGTGATATCCGGACTGACAAATATAGGTCTTGTAGTACTTCTAGGCGTATTGGGTCATATCCAAACACCGACACCAGAATCGGATGAAATTGTAGAGGTGCAGTTGGTTCATGAGGACAAAGGTAGTGCAGGGCAACCGAGTGCAGGACCAGCGATTACAGCACCCCATACTGAAAAACGTGAAATTCCACCACCGATTACGAATCTAGCTGACGCAGAAGCAATTTTAGAACAAGTGAAAGTGGAAGCCCCTAAAAATGTAGCGATTGTAGCACCGCCATCAGCACTTCCAGAAAATCCTGGAGGCAGTGGAGAAGGTACGGGACCTAGCAATGGAAATGGTGATAGTAACGGAGATGGCGACGGCCAAGGCGCTGGAGATGGTAACGGGGGAGGCGGCAACGATGATGGAGTGATTGTCGATGCTGGTAGTTTATCTCTGGTCAATGATGTAGAAGCACCGTACCCTCCTAAAATGCTCCGCCAAGGTAAAACAGGCACTGTACTTGTTCAATTAGTGGTAGAAAAAGATGGATCGGTTAGCTCCGTAGATATTATCGGCGGTAGCGGACAACCTGAATTTGAAAGAGCCGTTATGCAAGTAGCATATCAGTGGACTTTCGTACCAGCCACTAGAAACGGACGACCAGTTCGGGCCTATGCAACGAGAACCTATCGGTTTGCGTTGTAAAATTAAATAGATACGTTTATGCGTTACCATAAATGATGTACATAGCGCCATATGCTTCTGACTACGTGTAGTTAGAATTGTATGGCGTTTTGTGTTCCTAACAGAAAGGTATATAGGTTTTCGTAAGAAAAGGTGAGGCTCTTTTAGAAATAAACTACTAGCCTATCAATTGAAAAAGGTATATACTATGCCATGATATACAATGTAAAGGAGGCGTTAGTATGGAAGTTGTTAGTCAAGAGGTAAAAAGTCGTTTTTTACGCTTGCAAATGAATTCTTTGATTGGTGTATGGATTGGATATGCAGCCTATTACTTAGTGCGTAGTAATTTTAATTTAGCGTTGCCTTATTTATCTGGTGAGCTAGATTTAAGTAAAACGCAATTAGGTTTATTATCTAGCTGCTTATTGATTACATATGGACTTAGCAAAGGGTTTATGTCTGTGTTGGCAGATAAAGCAAATCCGAAGTATTTTATGGCTATCGGTTTGACTTTATGCGTCATTTTAAATGTATTGATGGGATTCACCACACATTATTCCTTATTTATCGGACTCGTTATTTTATTAGGTTTATTCCAAGGGATGGGTGTTGGACCTTCAATTATTACGGTAGGCTATTGGTTCCCTAGATCTCAGCGGGGGCGTGCTAGTACGATTTGGAATATGTCCCACAATTTAGGCGGTGGCATTGTAGCACCTATCGTGGGTGTAGCGATTGGCTATTTAGGAACAGAGCATTGGCGAATCGGTACATTTGCAGTACCAGCTATCTTGGCCGCTATTTGTGTCTTATTAGTCTTGTATTTTGTTCGTAAGCGCCCAACCGAAGAAGGATTGCCAACTGTGGAGGAAGTATTCCAAGAGGAAGCAGCAGGACAAAAATCTGCTAAAATGGCAGCGGACAAACCAGAGAATATGAATGCATTCCAGGTGTTTTACAACTTTGTATTTAAAAATCCAAACTCTTGGTATTTGGTATTAATCGACGTATTCGTATACATGGTACGCTTTGGCATGATTACCTGGATTCCTTTATACCTACTGAAAGTAAAAGGTTTTACGAAAACAGAGATGAGTGTAGCGTACATGTTGTTTGAATGGGCTGCTATTCCATCTACTATCTTGGCAGGCTACCTAGTAGACAAATACTTCAAAGGTCGCATTATGCAATTACCAATCTATTGCTTGGTGGTTATCTTTGCTTGTGTCATTGGGTATATGAACTCTGATAGTATTTTGTGGGCCACTGTATTTGCTTGTATTACAGGCTGCTTGATTTACATTCCACAATCTATGATTCCAGTACAGGCAATGGAAGTCATTCCAACCTTTGCCTTAGGATCTGCCGTGGGCTTGCGTGGTTTTATGAGTTACCTTGTGGGTAGTTCCTTAGGAACAACACTCTTTGGTTTCGTTGTAGACCATTGGGGCTGGGACATGGGTTTCTACACATTGCTAGTGGGTGTAGTCCTTTGTATGTTCTCTTGCTACTTATCTAATAGAGGGGTACAAAAAATCTATGCGGCTGCTGATAAAGTATAAACAAATATTTCAATGCTAATAAAAGAATAGATACTAGTAGGATGCGCTAGTGAAAGTTACGAAGGAAAGCCTAAAAGTAGGCTTTCCTTTTTCGTATAAAACAATATTCAATGAAAAAGATAGAATTTATTTAAATGAATTTGTCATAGAAACCATAAAAATGATAAAATGTAATGAGATATTGCATTACATTACATAAAATAAGGTTAATTTATGTAAAAATGTTATTAGATCCATAAAAATAGTGAAATAAATAAAAAACTACATTCTATTACATAAAATGATAAAATCCTGTAAAAATATGTTATGGAATATATAAAATGACTGCAAGAATATATTGTCGAATCCATAAAATATAAAAGTTAAACGAAATTTGCAATAAAATCCATAATACAAAGGAGGGAACATATGAAGTTAATTGAACGTAAACAGTATTTAGACTTTCTGCGTAATCATCGGTACACGGATGCGATTATTGTTGTATCTGGTATCCGTCGTTGTGGTAAGTCAACGCTCTTTCAATTGTATAAGGAAGAGCTGTTGGCTCAAGATGTTCAGCCAGAGCGGATTATAAGTATTAACTTTGAAGATTTAGAGTATGAACATTTACAAGAGTATCGTACATTGTACGAATATATTTTAGAACGGCTTATACCGAATCAAGAGATGTATATATTTCTTGATGAAATACAACACGTACCTAATTTTGAAAAAGTGGTGGACAGTTTGTACATCAAAGATAAGGTGAAGGTATACATCACTGGATCTAATGCGTATTTTATGTCTTCTGAAATGGCCACATTATTATCGGGACGCTATGTACAGCTAGATATGTTGCCACTTTCATTCAAAGAATTTTGTGAGGCTCATGGAAACGATGAGCACCAATTATTAGAGGAATTGTATCAAAAATATATTCAATATAGTTCCTTCCCGGGCACTTTAACGTTAGGGGATAATCTGCCGATGATACTAGATTATTTACAGGGCATATTTAACACCATTGTGTTGAAAGACATTATTACTCGCAGTAAAATTGGAGACCCTCAATTATTGGAAAGTGTGGCTAGATATTTGTTCGCTAATATTGGAAGTCTTATCAATCCTACCAAGATTAAGAACTCCCTAATCAGTGCAGGGCGTAAAGTGGATGGTAGAACTATTGAACGTTATCTGAGTGGGCTAAAAGATGCGTTGTTAATGTATCAAGTCAATAGATATGATGTACGAGGAAAAGAAGTATTACAACTGAATGCAAAATATTACGTAGCGGATGTAGCGTTAAAACAATTCTTGTTACCCAATCGTGGTGAGGATACAGGACATATATTAGAAAATATCGTATTTTTAGAGCTCATACGTAGAGGGTACAAGGTCTATGTAGGTCATCTACAAAAAGGTGAGATAGATTTTATTGCCCAAAAACATGGTATCATAGAATATTACCAAGTAAGTCAAAGTGTACTAGATCCTCATACGTTAGAACGAGAACTTAAACCGTTAGAACAAATACAAGATCATTATCCTAAGTTCCTATTAACCTTCGATGTGATTAATAAGAATGCAAGCTATAATGGGATTCAACAGAGAAATGTATTAGAATGGTTATTAGACCACTCCATCGTAAGATAACAAGGGTAGATAACCGTTTAGGGAGATGCCAATGTATAATATCCTAGTGTGTATCATAATCACATGTTAGGCGATACATACTATAATTAACAGTCGAAAAATCTCCCACAATATGGTATGCTAATTTATATATGATTATTATTCAATAACAATAAAGGTGGATGCATATGAGTGAATTAGTTGGTTTGATTTTAGCGGCCGGTAAAGGGACGCGCATGAAATCTAAACTTCCAAAGGTATTGCACAAAGTAGCTGGTAAAGCTATGGTGGAACGTGTCTTAGAAGCGTCTCAATCTGTAGGGGCGAAGCGCAATGTGGTTATCGTTGGTTTTGGTGGCGATGATGTGAAAGCCTATTTAGGTGACCGTGCGGAATACGTCACACAATTAGAGCAAAAAGGTACAGGTCATGCGGTACAACAAGCAGAATCTGTATTGGGTAACCATGAAGGTCTCATCTTGTTGTTGTGTGGCGATACACCATTGGTAACGCAACAAACATTGGAACAATTGTTGGCACATCATACAGAAACAGGGGCAGCAGCTACAGTATTAACGGCGTATATGGATAACCCATATGGCTATGGACGTATCATTCGCAATGATGCCAAGTCTGTTGAACGCATCGTAGAAGAAAAAGATGGCAAACTAGATGAATTAAAAGTGCATGAAGTGAATACAGGTATGTACATTTTTGATTCTAAAGAATTATGGCCTTGTTTAGAACAATTGTCAGATGACAATGCACAAGGTGAGCTATACATTACAGACGTGGTGAGCATCCTTGTACGAGCTGGCAAAACGGTAAGTGCATATATGACTATGGATAGTGATGAGTCCTTAGGGGTAAACAGCCGTTTGCAGTTGGCACAAGCAGAGTTAATTTTGCGCAATCGCACCAACTTAGCGCTCATGGAAGCTGGCGTGACTCTAGTGGACCCTCATAGTACATACATTGCTCCAGAAGTGGTGGTTGGACCAGATACCATTATTTATCCGAATACAACGCTAGAAGGCAATACGGTGGTAGGAACAAATAATATATTGGGGCCAAATACACGCTTGTCCAACGTAACAGTAGGAGATAATAACCATATCCATGATTCCTATGCACATGATTGCGAAATCAAGAACGATACGGTGATTGGTCCATTTGTTCATTTGCGTCCAGATACAGTATTGTCTGATAAAGTGAAAATTGGTAACTTTGTAGAAGTTAAAAATAGCGTGGTAGGGGTAGGTACCAAACTTCCTCACTTATCTTACATCGGTGATAGTGATGTAGGATCTAAAGTTAATATTGGTTGCGGAACTATCACGGTGAACTATGATGGTAAAAAGAAACATCGAACTATCATTGAGGATGGCGTATTTGTGGGCTGTAACTCTAATTTAGTAGCGCCTGTAACGATTGGTAGTGAAAGTTATGTGGCTGCAGGTTCCACTATAACGAAGAATGTGCCAAACCGTGGATTAGCATTCGGACGGGCTCGCCAAGTGGTCAAAGAGAACTGGGTAACAGATGATACTTTCAAGAAATAACAATGTGTAAAAAAAATGATAAAATAGTTTACACAAAATTGAGAAAATGAAGTACAATATACATAGAGCCTTTGTGCATCAAATTGTAAGTCAATTGTTTTAGAGGAGTAATGACATGACATTAGAAGATGGTAAACGACTCAAAATTTTTACAGGTAATGCAAATCCAGCATTAGCCAAAGAAATTTGTGATTATTTGGACCTTCCAATAGGAGAAGCCTTTGTAGGTCGCTTCAATAATGGTGAAGTACAAGTCATGATTGATGAAAGTGTACGTGGTAAAGACGTATTTATCGTACAACCAACTAGCTATCCAGTGAATGATAATGTAGTTGAGTTGTTCATCATGGCAGATGCTTTGAAACGTGCATCAGCTCGTCATATCACAGCCGTTGTACCATATTATGGATATGCTCGCCAAGATAGAAAAACTCGTGGTAGAGAACCAATTACAGCAAAATTAATGGCAGACTTATTACAAACTGCTGGTGTTACTCGCCTTGTAACTGTAGATCTTCATGCAGGTCAAATTCAAGGGTTCTTTGATGTGCCAGTAGACCATTTAATGGGGGCTTCCATTATTGCAAACTATATTAATGAAAAGAAAATGGAAGATGTCATCGTTGTATCTCCAGACCTTGGTGGTGTAACGCGTGCCCGCGATTTAGCGGACCGTATTGGTGCACCAATTGCAATTATCGAGAAAAAACGTCCACAACCAGGTGTTGCGAAAGTAATGAACTTAATTGGTGATGTACAAGGTAAAAACTGTATCATTATTGACGATATTGTAGATACAGCAGGATCGCTTGTAGAAGGGGCGAAAGCATTACAAGAATTTGGCGCTAAATCTGTAACCGCTTGTGTGACACATGCAGTATTAACAGATCCAGCTTGCGAACGTATTGCTAACTCCAACATTAAAGAGTTAATTGTAACAAATACAATTGATATTCCAGAAGAACGTCGATTACCTAATATTACAGTACTGTCCGTAGCTCCTTTATTGGGAGATGCGATTTTACGTATTTTCCGAGAAGAGTCTGTAAGCTCTTTGTTTGATAAATAAGATGAAGTTAATAGTTGGACTTGGAAATCCAGGTAGGGACTATGAGGGAACTCGTCATAATATCGGATTCATGGTAGTGGATGCTATTGCTGATGGCGTGAGTCATACACCATGGAGAGAAGATTATAAAGCGGAACTCTGTTCATGCACGATAGCGGGCGAAAAAGTATTGTTGGTAAAACCGCAAACATTTATGAACCTTAGTGGTGAGTCTGTAGGTCCTTTAATGCGATATTATAAGCTTACACCTGAGGATGTTTATGTTATATATGATGATATGGACTTACCAGTTGGGAAGATTAGAATTCGACCAAATGGAAGTGCAGGTGGACACAATGGGATCAAGTCTATGATTAGTCATTTAGGAACGGACGGTTTTCCACATTTTCGTTTTGGCATTGGTCGACCTTTGCCGGAGTGGACCGTGGTAGATCATGTATTATCACGATTTCCAGAAGAACAACAGGATACAGTAAAGAAGGGCGTTAAGGCTATGATGAAAGCTGTTCTTGGTTGTGTAGAAGTAGGTATCGATAAAGGAATGAATCTATATAATCCTAAAAAAGGACGGCCTCGTTAAAAAAATCAGAAACAACCAAAATAGAGCATTTGCTCTATTTTGGCTTTTCTTTTGCATATACTGTGTATATGAAAGTGATTTTGATTAATCCTTGCATGACTTTTGAATTGATGAAGGAATTCAATCAAATAAATTCACTATATATGTTTTTTCATCTTGAAATTATGAAAATAAAAGTATATACTAAATCTAGAGCAGTATAATTAGTATTTAATGTGAATCGTCTTTATTTTTACTTATTGTGAGGGAGGCATTATCATGAAAGGTAATAATTGGGGCGGCAAGCGGGCTGGTGCAGGTCGCAAAAAATCCTTATTTGAACGTAAAGGACGTACATTTCGTTTGACTGATGCTGAATTTTTAGAAGTTAAACCATTAGTGGACGCAGTACGACGTCGTACTGAAGAAGCAATGTTGGCTACATTAGCATCTAAAAGTAGAAAATAATTGTATGTTCAATACTATCGGTTTTAATTAGCGTAAACGCTTTTGATTACAAGTTAGTATGGAAAATCGGCCCCTTTTGGGGGTCGATTTTTTTAATATATTTTATTCTATAGAATAAGCTTGACAATATCGAAAAAAATCGTTATAATATTAATTAACATAGCAATATAGTCTGATGCTAGTTAAGATATGTATACAAATGGATGCTTATTGTAAACATTCTTATGACGGACTATTAGCTATGGTGGTTAAACCCGACCACGGAAGGATCCAATTTTGGAAATGAATTCAAATAATTACTACACAAATGGAGGTTAGCAATGAGCTTAATTAAAAGTTTATCCAACCGCTTGTCTGTGCTAGGATATAGTGGTTACGAAATTTCACAAATTATCAATAGTGCAACGGGCGGTCAAGACATCAATGCTTTGACTAGTCAAGATTTACACCAAGTGGCAAATACAATGGAACACTATGTGCAAGCAGGTTCCCAATACGTTGCGGAATATAGTAAATAATCAAAAACTGTTACAGTTTGTAAGAAATTACAAATTGTAACAGTTTTTTGTTTCTTAAAAAGCTAGAAGATAGTATATTACATATAAACTTTATAATCATGCAGTGTATAATATCCTTATGTAATATGGTGGAAATCTACAATTAGATGGTGATAGAATACCTTGAATCGATGTACAGAGTAAGGTAGAATACTAAATAGAGTATGTAGATCTATAAATTTAATAATATTGTAAAAGAATCAATAGTTAAATATATGAAACAAAGATTAAATCAAAATCGACTTCCTTTTGTGGAGTCTTTAGAACAATATAAAAAACAACATATGGTGCCTTTTCATACGCCTGGGCACAAGATTGGTAAGGGAGCTCCTGCATTACTCACAGAGTGGATGGGAAAGGCCTTACCCTATGATTTAGGTGTAATGTATGCCATCGATGATTATCATGAGCCAGAGCGTGAACTGCTAGAAGCACAACAACTGGCAGCACAGGCCTTTGGAGCCGATCATACATGGTTTTCTATTAATGGAACATCTGGTGCGATTCAAATGATGATAATGAGTGCAGTGAAAGAAGGAGAATCCATCATCATTCCTAGAGAAGCTCACTGTTCTGTTCATAATAGCTTAGTATTAAGTGGAGCTAAACCTATCTATATGAAAGGGCGCTTTCATCCGCGCTGGGGTATACCAGTAGGGGTCACAGCGGAGGAGGCCATCGCTACGATGGATGCACACCCAGAGGCAAAGGCTATATTGCTAGTGCATCCTAATTATTATGGCGTGGGCATAGATGCAAAACGAATTGCAGAGGTAGCTCATGAAAGACATATGCTAGTGTTAGTGGATGAGGCTCATGGACCACATCTTGTGCCATCTTTAGGAATGCCAGTGCCAGCTTTAACGAGTGGAGCAGACTTAGTCGCTCAAAGTACACATAAGTTATTAGGGTCTTTAACACAGACCTCGATGCTCCATGGACAGGGGTCTCGTATTGATGTAGACCGTATTCAACGATTACAACAAATCTTGATGAGCACTAGTCCGAATTATATTTTCTTAGCATCTTTGGATATGGCGCGCCATCAATGGGTTACAGAGAGACAGTCTCTTATGAAAGATACATTGCACTTAGCTCGTACTTTGCGAAGGGCTCTAAATGAGATTCCTGGTATTGCTTGTCCTAGTGTTGAGGACATAGAAGGTGCTTTCAGTTTAGATGAAACTAAGATTATTATCGATGCAAAGGATCTTGGACTGACAGCACAAGAGTTAGAACGAGAGTTGCGAGCACGTCATATTGAAGTGGAACTCATGAAAGCTTACCATGTCTTGTTATTGATTACCATAGGTGATACGGATACATCTATACAACAGGTCATAGATGCAGTGCAAGATATTTCGGATCTATATAGACACAGGATTGAAAGTATTACTAACTCTATTGATTCTTATGCAAGTACAGTAGAAACATTGCCTACACCAATCGTGGCACTTTCACCGCGGCAAGCATTTTATACAGAGATGGAAGAAATCCCTTTACCAGAAGCCCTAGGGCGAATTAGTGGGGAAACTATAACGTATTATCCACCGGGAATTCCTTGCCTAGGTGTAGGTGAGACTATAACGGAAGAAGTATTGGCATATATGAAACAGAAACAATGTGATGGGTATGTACCGAATGGTGCCAAGAACCGCAATCTAGATACAATCATTGTTTGTAAATAAGGAGATTCATATGGGACAATTAATTATTATTGAAGGCGGCGACGGCAGTGGTAAGGCCACGCAGACGGCAAAATTATTGGAACGACTAAAAGCAGAAGGATACCCAGTACGGTCTGTAAGTTTTCCTAATTACGATAGTCCAGCAGCAGAACCAATTAAAATGTACTTGCGAGGAGACTTTGGAAAAGAGGCGAACTCAGTGAATGCCTATGTGGCTAGTACGCTCTATGCCATAGACCGATTTGCATCGTATCGTCAAGATTGGCAACGCTTTTACGAAGAAGGTGGCATCATTATTGCCGATCGGTATACTACATCGAATATGGTGCATCAAATGATAAAGTACACTGATAAAAAAGAACGAAATACGTTTTTACAATGGCTTGACCAATTAGAGTACGATTTATATGGGTTGCCAAGACCAGATGCGGTTATCTTATTGGATATGCCTTTGTCTTTGTCAAAATTCCTGTTAGCAGAACGCACAGGCAAAACAGGTGGCAATACGGGTGATATACATGAAAAGGATGCCTCTCATTTGACGGCGGTTCATGATGCTTATGATATGTTGGTGAATACCTATGATTGGCACCGTGTGCACTGCGAGAATGAAAGCAATCAGTTACGCACTATTGATGACATTCATGAGGAAGTGTATAGTATTGCAAAACAATATATATGTAAAGGCTAGTCCCTAGCTAATAAAATGTGTCGTACCTATTCACTAGTGTGAATAGTATAATCATGGATAGTCTGTTATGGTACGACACACGTTCAAAAAAGGATATGATAGAAACACCACATGGAGTGCAAATATTTTGCTGAAACCATGAGGTGTTTCTTCTTTTATTCGTGTATTTATTGCCATAACATGCTATAATAAAGGGTAGTCTTATGAGGTAAAGGAGGATGTATGTCATTTTTTGAAACTGTACTTGGTCAACACCAAGTGAAAGAACAAATTACTACATTAATCCGAGATTCTGCTTTGCCCCATAGCTTACTGCTCTACGGAGAAACAGGTTTAGAGTCGACATCCATGGCCATCGCCATTGGGTCCCTATTAGTGGGACGTCAGATTTTTTCTCCTGATGAAGGACGAACTTTTTTATCCACTATAGAGCAACAACGCATTGAGTCTGGTGAAAGTGAGAGCGCAGTCAAAGATAAAGGATTGCCAATCTATATTGATCAAGGTCAAGCCTTTTGGATTCGCCCTATGAAAACACAGCTCAGTGTGGAACAATGGTATACCTTATTAGAGAAGTATATCAATGTATCTAGTGATACACCGCGGGTGGTTATCGTAGAAGGTTTTCAGACAGCCAATACTGTCTTAGCGAATGCGATGCTAAAAACGATTGAAGAACCACCACGGAATATGCATTTTATCATTATCACTACCAATATTGACAATGTACTACCCACCATCGTGTCAAGATGTATGCTCATTGGTATGCAACCAGTGCCAGAAGAGGAATTGGTGCAATCCTTAACTAAAGAAGGGTATACAGGAGATATTCGACGTGCTGTGCGAAGTGCTCGTGGAAATCCAACATTAGCTCGTCAGTGGGCGCAGGCTGGTGGTATTGAAAGTTTAGAAAAGGCTATGGAAGTACTAGAATGCGTAGTAGAAAGAAGTCATTTCTTTACTACCTTAGCTCTATCCTTTGAGGGACTTTCAAAAGAAGTGGTACTCGATATATTGAGCTGGTTACGTGTGTTAGCAAGAGATATGTTAGCCTTGCGGTATGGTACAGAGAGTGAAAAGATGATATTAAGTGAATATCAATTCCGAATGCAAATGATTTTACCACGATGGTCATCAAAATCTTTGCAACGAATTGTGCCTATTACATTAGAAGCAGAACAGGCGTTGCGCCTTAATGTGCGCTTAGGCCTTGTTATAGATGGAGTTATATTAGCCTTAAGGGAGGCTGTGAAGGAGGATATATAGTGGTTACTATAGTAGGAGTACGCTTTAAAAAAGCTGGCAAAATCTACTACTTTAGCCCAGGGTTTGTAACCCTTACGACAGGAGATGGTGTCATAGTAGAAACCTCTCGTGGTTTGGAATTTGGGGAAGTCGTAATTGGGCCACGGAAAGTATCGAAAGATAGCGTGGTGCAACCGCTGAAAGAAGTGACGCGTAAAGCCACGCCAAAAGATTTTAAACAAGTGGAGAAAAATAGAGAGCGAGAAGAAAAAGCTTTTGAGATTGGACTAGAAAAAATCGCTTATCGTGGATTGCCTATGAAATTAATCAATGTGGAATACACATTTGATATGAATAAAATTGTATTTTTCTTTACTGCAGAAGGTCGAATTGACTTCCGAGAATTAGTAAAAGATTTGGCCAATGTATTCCGTACGCGCATTGAATTGCGACAGGTTGGTGTGCGCGATGAAGCAAAAGTATTAAATGGAATTGGTGCTTGTGGACGTCCATTATGTTGTGCTAATTTCTTAGGCGATTTTGCGTCTGTATCTATTCGTATGGCGAAAGATCAAAATTTGAGCTTAAATCCAACAAAAATTTCTGGCATTTGTGGTCGCTTGATGTGTTGTTTGAACTATGAAAATGACTCCTACCTAAAAGGAGGAGACTTGTATTCGCAAAAAGCAAAACAACCAGCTCCTGTAGCAGAGCCACCTGGTATCGGCAAAGAAGTAGTCACCGATGAAGGGTTAGGAAAAGTCTTAAAAATCAATACTATGAAAAAGACAGTAAAAGTACAATTAGAAGCGGGACGAACTATCGACTTACATTGGTCGGAAGTGGCATTACCGGATGAAGAGTAATATTACAGTCACAGAATTGCTTCTGAGTGGGTTTCAGTTGTTTCAGGATGAAGGAGAATTTAAGTTTTCCATTGATGCTATTTTGCTCGCTCATTTTGGAGAGGCAAAATCCAATAAGCACTATTTAGAATTAGGTACAGGCACAGGAGTGATTCCTCATGTATTGTACCATCGTGGAGCTCGTCATGTGGTCGGTGTAGATTGTAATTCCTCTGTGATTGAGTTAGCTCAGAAAAGTGTGATTCATAATGATATTGCAGATGCTGTATCTATGGTGGACCTAGATTACATGACCGATGCTGGCAAACTGTATTATGGTCAGTTTGATGGTATCTACATGAATCCGCCCTATTTTGAATCGAATAGTGGACTTCTATCACAAGAAGAAAGTGTAGCATTAGCCTTACATGAACAACAATATTCTATGAAAGATAGATTGCTACAAGCCCAACGATATTTAAAATTTGGCGGCACACTGTGGATGATTTATACAACCCCACGATTAGAATCCTTATTGAGTGCTGTAGAACAGACTCAATTTAGGGTAAAACGAATGCGCTTTATTCATGGTAATCAAGATAAAGTGAGCAAGTTAGTATTACTAGAATTAAAATATGGTGGAAAACTAGGTATGATGGTGGAACCACCTTTATATATTTGCGAAGTAGATGGTTCCTATTCAGATGAGGTACAAGCATATTATGAGTAGTCATAAAGGGACATTATTTTTAATTCCCACACCCATTGGGAACTTAGAAGATATGACCTATCGGGCTGTGCGTACATTACAAGAAGTAGATGTGGTAGCAGCGGAAGATACGCGTCATACAGGAGTATTATTACAACATTTTAATATTGCTAAGCCTATGGTTTCCTATCATGAACACAATAAAGCGGAGAAGGGGGATGACCTCATCCAGCGTTTATTGGATGGTCAATCCATCGGTTTAGTCAGTGATGCGGGGATGCCTGCTATTTCTGATCCCGGTGAAGATTTGGTGAAAGAGGCTATCGATGTGGGGATACCCATTGTTCCTTTACCAGGTGCGAATGCGGGTTTAACGGCGCTTATCGCATCGGGGCAAAATACGAAGGAATTTCACTTCATAGGGTTTCTGCCGAAACGAAAGCAGAATGTAAAAGAGGTGTTATCACGGATTGCTACCTACGAAGGAACGCTGATTTTCTATGAAGCTCCTCATCGTATAGAAGAAACTATCCAAAACTTATATGAAGGACTGGGGAATCGCCCTATCACAGTAGGTCGTGAACTGACGAAAAAGTTTGAAACTTTTACACGAACTACCTTGCTAGCCTTACGAAATGATTTCAGTCAAATCGTAGAAAAAGGGGAATTTGTCCTTTTGGTGGGTGGCAAGGAGACTGTGACAGATGAAATAAAGGTGGAGGAAGTAGTGCTTTCACCACTAGAGGCAGCCTTAGCCTTAATTGAAGAAGGGGTGCAAAAAAAAGAGGCGGCCCGTCAAATTGCAAAAGAGCGTGGCCTTTCACGGCGCGATATATATAATGAAATTGAATGGTATAGTAAGGAGAGAACAGATGACTAAGAAGCCGTATTATATTACGACACCAATTTATTATCCAAGTGCGAAATTACATATTGGGCATACATACTGTACGTCCATTGCTGATACAATTGCTCGTTTTAAACGTAGAGCGGGGTATGATGTGCGATTTTTGACAGGCTCTGATGAGCATGGTCAAAAAATCCAACGTATGGCGGAATCGATGGGCATTACTCCTTTAGAGTACACGACGCAAATTGTTGATGGATTTAAACATTTGTGGGAAAAATTGAATATTTCTCATGATGATTTTATTAGAACTACAGATGAAAGACATATCAAATATTGCCAACATTTATTCCAAAAAGCATTCGATAATGGAGATATTTACAAATCTTCATACGAAGGTTTATACTGCGTACCATGCGAAACATTCTGGCCAGAATCTAAATTAGGTCCAGAAAAAACATGTCCTGATTGCGGTCGTCCATTAGAAGTAGTACAAGAAGAGAGTTATTTCTTCCGCATGAATAAATACGCTGATCAATGGTTCAAATTTATAGAAGAGAATCCTGATTTTATTCAACCAGAATCTCGTCGTAATGAGATGATTCAATTCGTGAAACAAGGCCTAGAAGATTTGGCAGTATCTCGTACTAGCTTTAACTGGGGCATTCCAGTACCATTTGATGAAAAACATGTTATGTACGTATGGTTTGATGCGTTGATTAACTATATTTCTGCTTTAAACCCATTGGATGAAAACAGTGATTTATTTGAAACGTACTGGCCCGCAGATTTGCATTTAGTAGGGAAAGAAATTGTTCGTTTCCATACGATCATTTGGCCGATTATGCTCATGAGTCTTGGCTTGCCATTGCCGAAAAAAGTATATGGTCATGGCTGGCTTGTAGTCGATGGTACAAAAATGAGTAAATCCTTGGGTAATGTAATCGACCCAATTCCATTGATTGATACTTACGGTTCTGATGCATTGCGCTATTTCTTGGTGAATGAAGTACATTTAGGCAATGATGGTAATTTCAGCTTGCCTAACTTTATTACGAAAATCAATGCAGACTTGTCCAATGACCTAGGCAACTTGTTGAATCGTACCGTAGCGATGATTGAAAAATATCATGGTGGTATTATTACAAAACATGCGCCAACAGAAGATGTTGACAAGGATTTAATTGCTCTAGCTGAGCAAACAGTAAAAGACTACGAACAATTGATGGAAGATATGCAGTACAACAAAGCCTTTAAAGCTGTGTGGGCTTTCATTGGTCGTACGAATAAATATATTGATGAAACGATGCCTTGGGTACTCGCAAAAGGGGCTAACGAAGGCGATGCAGAGCGCTTAGAAGCTGTGATGTATCATTTGGCAGAATCCTTGCGTATTATCGCTGTCTTAGTGGATCCAGTGATTCCAACAGGGGCTCCTAAAATTTGGGAACAACTTGGTTTACAAGGGTTTGCACAAGCTATGCTAGATGATGTGCGCACATTTGGTGCACTTCCAACAGGTACAAAAGTAGTAAAAGGAGATCCAATCTACCCACGTTTTGAAATTCCTGAAATGGTAGAAGTAGTTCCAGGAACTGCAGAAGAATCCACTGAGGAAGTGGTAGATACTAGCAATATTCCACCGATTAAAGAGGCCATCGAATATGATGATTTTGCAAAATTAGATTTACGGGTAGCGAAAGTATTGACTTGCGAAGCTGTAAAAAAATCTAAAAAATTGTTGTTGTTTACCTTAGATTTAGGTATTGAAACACGCACCGTAGTGAGTGGTATCTCTCAATTCTACAAACCAGAAGACTTAATTGGTAAAAAAGTGATTTATTTGGCAAACTTAGCGCCGAAAAAAATCATGGGCCATATGTCAGAAGGTATGATTTTATCCGCTTCTAATGAAGAGGATCAATTAGAAGTAACGAATATTGAATCCTTAACTCCAGGAAGTGTGGTGAGATAATGCGATTGTTTGATACACATGCGCATATCAATGATGAACGATTTGATAATGATCGGGAACAGATGATTCAAGACTGTTTTGACCAAGGCGTAGAGTATATTATGTGCCCTGCTGTGGATCGTCAAACAGCAGAGTCTGCCATTGCTTTGGCTGAACAGTATGACCGTGTCTATGCAGCGGTAGGTGTGCATCCACATGAATCTAAAGATGCCACAGAAGAAGACTATGCATGGTTTAAACAAATGGCGTCCCATCCTAAAGTAAAAGCCATTGGCGAAATCGGTTTAGACTATTACTATGATTTTTCCGATAGAGATGTGCAAGCAGAGTCTTTCAAACGCCAATTAGCCATTGCGAGAGAAGTGGATTTACCGATTATTATCCATGATCGTGATGCGCACGGGGCTATTCGAGATATGCTAATAGAACATGGGAAAGGCAATTATGGGGTCTTCCATTGTTTTTCTACCAGTTTAGAAATGGCAAAAGAATTTATTAAAATGGGCTATTATATTTCCTTTGCCGGACCTGTAGTATTCCCTAAATCTACGAATCTAAAAGAAGTAGCGAAGCACATTCCATTGGACCGTTTGCTCATCGAAACAGATTCCCCCTATTTGACGCCACCTCCATTTAGAGGGCGTCGCAATGATCCATCTAAAACACAATTTGTGGCTCAAGAAATTGCACAATTGCGTGGTATGGATGTAGAAGAACTAGCTGCTATTGCCTTAGAGAATGGTAAGCGTTGTTTTGGTATTGAGTAATATAGAATGAGAAAGGCACTTTCACAGTAGCATATACGGAAAGTGCCTTTCTGTGTACATAGGAGACCTATGAAACGAGTAGCATTAATAGATTTAGGATCAAACTCAGTACGGTTTGTCATTTCAGAAATTACAGATTCAGGCAGTTATCGCTTGGTATATCAACAGAAGGAGTCCATTCGCCTCAGTGAGGGTATGTGGACTCATCAAATGTTGACAAAACCTGCTATGGAACGCGCCATTAAAACCTTGAAAGCCTTGTCGCATATGGCAAAGGCTATGGGAGTTACAGAGATTCAAGGTATTGCTACAGCGGCTGTGCGATTGGCCACAAATGGTAATAGCTTTATTCGTCGTGTATATGCAGAAACAGGGATTCCTTTACGTGCCATTAGTGGAGAGGAAGAGGCATATTTAGGATTTTTAGGTGTTGTCAATACCATAGGATTAGATGATTTTATTGTATTTGACCTTGGTGGAGCTAGTATAGAAATTAGCTTAATTGAAAATCGACAATTAAAAAAATCTGTTAGCCTTCCTATGGGGGCTCTTGTGATGACAGGACAATTTAAATCGGGTCATGAGTTTACAAGTGCCGAATACGAAGCTATGGTGCGTTATATCCAAGAGGTATTGCATCGTGAAAGTTGGTTGAAACATGCCAAATTACCTCTTATTGGAATTGGAGGGACAGCCCGAAATATTGCCAAAATGGACCAACGGGAGAAAAATTATCCCATCCCTAAACTGCACAATTACAAGGTAAAAAAAGCGGCTATGGAGGCTTTGTTTCATCGGGTGAAAGAAACACCGTGGGAGGAACGGAAAAAGATTTCTGGGTTATCTGCAGAACGGGCTGATATCATCGTAGCAGGTATGGCCATTATTATAGAATTGATGGAGCATACAAGGGCATCGTCTATGATTGTCAGCGGTTGTGGCTTGCGGGAAGGGCTATTCTTTCAGTATTATGGAGCCAACTATTCAGCAGAGAAGTATGGGCTACCATGTCTTCAAAAAAATGGCGTTGTAGATGATATTGTGACCCACTCTACTTTAAATGTACTGCGTTCTTTCACGCCTCACGATGTGGACCATTCCTTATATATTGCGAAACTGGCAAAACAGATTTATAAACAATGGAAAGAACTAATGCCAGAAGGAGAGCGCTTAAAATTAATCTTGAAAGTAGCTTCTTTGCTCCATGATTTAGGAAAACAAATCAACTATTACAGCCATGCAAGACATAGTGCATATATGATTATTAATAGTAATCTCTATGGATTATCTCATCGAGAGCAATTACTCAGTGCTTTTATTGCATCCTATTCCCATGGAGCAAACAGTAAATTTATTAAGCAGTCTCCGTATCTCTCCGTACTAAAAGAAGGGGATCGAGAGATGATACAAAAATTGTCCTTTCCCTTAGCCTTAGCAGAAGCTTTTGAAGAAAGTCATGAACGTACCATACGTTCCTTTCAAACGTATATTACAGATAAACAAATAGATATGCATGTTGAGGTGAAAGAATTAAGCCATATTTCTATGATGGAGATGGCTATCGAAAAATTAAAAAAGCAGTGTAAGAAAGAATTTAAACGTGAATTAGTGATACATTGGAAAGTTCGTTAGGAGTGATACTATGAAAGACTTTGATAATCCAAAGTATTATTTTAATCGTGAATTGTCTTGGCTGAAGTTCAACCAACGAGTCTTGCAAGAATCTATCGACAGAAGTAATCCACTCATGGAAAAACTACGATTTCTAACCATTGGCAGCTCTAATCTAGATGAATTTTTTATGATTCGCGTATCTGGACTGCGTCATCAAGAGCAGAGTGACATTATTAAATACGATGCCGCCCATATGGATGCCAAAGCACAATTAAAAGCCATCAGTGAGGCTACAAAAAAATTAGTATCCTTGCAATATATGTACTTTCACGATATTCTAAAACGATTACAAAAAGAAGGGTTACACTTTGTCAAAGTAAAAGATTTGAAAGAAAGTGAATTACATTGGTTATACCAATATTTTCGTACGCATATCTTTCCAGTCGTTACGCCATTAGCTGTGGATGCAAGCCATCCCTTTCCATTCTTGGTGAATAAAACATTAAACTCGGTGGTGAAGATTCACCCCATCCATGATAAAGACCAAGAGAAGATGGCTATTTTGCCAATTCCCTCTGTATTGAATCGAATTATTGAAGTACCGAATACTGTGCATCGTCACTTCGTTATGTTAGAAGATGTCATCAACTATTATTGTGAAGATTTCTTTGTGGGTCATCATATCGATTCCTTTACCACCTTCCGTGTCACACGTGATGCGGATTTAGACATCGAAGAAGAAGCAACGGATTTATTGCGGGAAATTGAAAAATCTCTTCGACGGCGTCGTCGTGGTGAAGTGGTACGTGTGGAAGTATGTGAACATTACGATCCACAGTTATTGGAATTTGTTTTGCAAGGATTGCAGGCAAAAAAAGAGGCCGTTTATATAGCAGAAGGAATCTTAGACATAGCCTCTTTTGGCGAGTTTTGCAATTTACCTGGCTACGACCATTTGCGATATCCTGCGTTTACACGGCGAGAACTTCCTTGCGTAATGGAGCGAGGGACTTCAGCTATCTTTGATTATATCCGTGAAAAAGATAGACTCTTGCACCATCCATTTGATTCTTTTTCCGTGGTGGAAGAGTTTGTAGCTAGAGCAGCTGTAGATCCTGATGTACTGGCTATCAAGCAAACCTTGTATCGTGTCAGTGGGGATTCTCCTATCGTAGCAGCTTTGGTGAAGGCAGCAGAACTGGGCAAACAAGTTACCGTGTTGATGGAAGTTAAAGCTCGCTTTGATGAAGAAAATAATATTATTATGGCACGGCGTTTAGAAAAAGCTGGCTGTCATGTTATTTATGGCTTAAGAGGGCTTAAGACGCATTCTAAAATTACTATGGTGGTCCGTAAAGAAGGCGATGTACTACGCCGATATATGCATTTTGCTACAGGCAATTATAATGGGAAGACTGCTAAATATTATACAGACTGTGGCTTATTGACCTGTCGTGAGTCCTATGCAGATGATAGTTCCCTATTCTTTAATACCATCTCTGGATATGCAGAATCACAGCAGTGGCAGCATCTTATTGTAGCTCCATTGACTTTGCGATCGTCTTTAATGGATTTGATTGAGGGAGAAATACGTGCCGTAGAACAAGGTAAGGGCGGGCATATCATTGCAAAGATGAACTCTTTACTAGATAAAGAAATCATTGCTAAGTTATACGAAGCTTCTTGTAAAGGGGTCAAGATTGATCTCATCGTTCGTGGTATATGTACCCTTAGACCGGGGATTGAGGGGGTTAGTGACAATATTACTGTGCGATCCATTGTGGGGCGATTCTTAGAACATCATCGTATTTTATATTTTAAGAATCATAGCGAGAGTCCTTATTATATTTCTAGTGCTGATTGGATGCCACGGAATTTAAATGATCGAGTGGAATTAATGGTTCCTGTAGAAGATATAGCTTTACAGAAAGAATTACAACACATTTTAGAAGTTTACTTAGCGGATAATCAAAAAGCCCATGTCATGCGAGCTGATGGTTCTTATCGTAAGGTCATTGCTAAAGAAGATAAGGTATGTGCCCAACTTTCATTTCTGAATCCTAAGGATATGGAGACAACAGAAGGTATAGCCGCATTAGGCGTGTGGGAGCCAATTTTAGAATTTGACAGTACTGATCATGCTAAGTAAAGGCATAGGACTGGAAATACTTTGCAGCATATTAGATATAAGTATATACCATGTTTTAAAAGATTATGAAAGGTACTCAAAGGATGTCTATATGCGTGAAAATGTAGTGAATAAATAGTCCATGATAGCAGTAAAATAAGATATAATTGATGAAATTAGCTATAAATAACACGATTCGTGAAATTTATGGCTAATTTTTTTAAATGTACTATGGACAAATTATGATTTTTAGGAATGGGGTATTACTAAAATGCGTATCATATCAATTTTGCATTATCAATAGAACAGGGCTATTTTAAAAATACAATATATACAATCTAATCATAGATTGTATGCTATATGATGCTTATGGATATAGTTATACACATACTTTCTGATGGGTGTCAGTTAAGAGTCTATTATATGTTAAAACTATAGATAATTCAGTAATTATCAAAATGAGAATATTTGAGCATAATTAATAGCTGAATTAATCAAAATAAAATGTCTTTATACAGTGGACTAAAAATGAAGAGAGAATTCATTTTTAAATAAATAATATACTAAAAAATGGCTTTAATAGGCGTTTTTGGAGCGTATGTTTGACTTTATATATCCATCTATGGTAGAATGCCAACCATGGAGGTAATAGATGACAAATCAATTAATACAGAAAAAGCAAAAAGCAGTGCTTATGCTCACACTGTTACTAGTAGTCTTTGTTACAGTCTCAGGCTTTATGTGGAATCATGGATTCCAAACTACGAAGATAGAAACACGAACAGTAGAAGTGCCAGTAGTGGTACAATATGAACGAGTAGATACTTTACCAAAAGGTGAAGAAAAAGTTTTACAAGAAGGTACAGTAGGACTTGATGAAGTGGAAGAAGAAATTCACTATAAGCAAGGCGATGTGATAGACACAAAAGAATTACAACGTAAAACGATTACTCCAATGCAACCAAAAGTGGTTCAAGTAGGTACTCGAGAAGTAGAAGTCTCACGTTCTTATGATCGTGTGAGAGAAGTCATTACCATGGAAGCTACAGCATACTTGCCAACAGATGGTGGTGGAGATGGTATTACTGCCACAGGTATTCGTGCTCGTCATGGAGTAGTAGCTGTAGATCCTAATGTGATTCCTTTAGGAACACGAGTATATATACCTGGATATGGTGAGGCCATTGCTGCCGATACAGGTGGAGACATTGTTGGGAATCGTATTGATGTAGTGTTAGAAGACTATGGATCTGCCATGCAATTTGGACGACGCACAGTAGATGTGTATATCCTCTCTTCTTAGTCTATGTATCTATGGCGTTTTGTTTTTAACTTTATATTGATAGAAGAGCACGGCACATTCCTTCACAAACGGCACTATAGAATGAATTATTACTTGCAACGATATTCTGTCTTGTGACAGTTTGTGGATAAATGAATAAAGGATAGACCGCAATACACCCCCTCAGAAACGGTATTTCATAATGTTTCTTCGGAGGTATATTGCGGTCTTTTGAATATAGATTTATAAAGATAAAGAGTCACAAGACACTCCGTTTATAACTATATTTTTCAGGGGTATACTTAATGGTTGTGTTGCAAGTATCTATGTAGAGTAACGTATGCCGTGTTCTTCTATAGTTTAAAATTTTAGTGGTGAGGAACGCCATAGACTACTACGTCTAATTGCGTTCGTCTCGGAGGAGCGTTATTTGGCAATTTTGGGCTATGTGTGGTTTGTTGTTAGGTGTAGTATGATTTGTTAGAGCATGCCATAGGTTTCGATGTATGGTATAATAATAGAATATTATATTGTGGAGGAGCTTATGTTAAAACAGGTCTTGGTGGTTGAGGGAAAATCAGATATTCAACGGGTGCAACAAGCCTTAGAGGTGGAGTGTATTGCTACGGAAGGGTTTAATTTGCGTAAGCCTGTGCTCAGTCGGATTAAGGATGCCTATGAAAAGAGAGGGATCATTATTCTGACGGACCCAGATTATGCAGGTGAACGGATTCGTCGTTTTTTGACGAAGCGATTCCCTTTGGCTCAGCATGCCTTTGTACCACGTGAAGAAGCCTATGCCAATGATGATATTGGGATTGAGCAGGCAAGCCCTGAATCCATCCGTAAGGCCTTAGAAGTGCTTCACATAGAATCTATGGAATCTTCAGAGTTGTTTACGATGCAAGATTTAGTACAACATGATTTGAGTGGAGGCCCTAGCAGTGCTGCTATGAGGGCTCGTATAGGTGCTAAGCTGGGTATAGGCTATGGGAATGGGAAGCAGTTTTTGTATCGATTAAATCATTACGGTATTAGCCGTGAAGCCTTTTTGAAGGCACTTTCAGAAGAAGAAATACAGTAGGAGAATACATGATAGAATCAGTCATTGCAAGTCCAGAGGTTGTGCATTATATATGTAAACGTTTTGGCATTCAAATGAGTAAAAAATTAGGGCAAAACTTTTTGATTAAGCGCACTGTGGTGGATAAGATTGTGCAGGCTGCGGAATTAGAAGTAGGCGATGCAGTGTTAGAGGTAGGTCCTGGGATTGGTACCTTAACGCAAGGTTTGGCACAAAGTGGGGCTAACGTTACCTCTGTAGAGCTAGATAGACGTTTGTTAGAGGTCTTAGACACGACCTTAGAGGCATACGATAATGTACGCATCATTCATGGGGATGTTTTAAAAGTCAATATCCCAGAATTAATGGATCATAAACCGTTCAAGGTAGTAGCGAACTTACCATACTATATTACGACACCAATTATTATGTCTTTGCTGGAATCTAAATTACCTATTGAACGATTAGTGGTAATGGTGCAAAAAGAAGTGGCAGAGCGTATGATTGCTAAGCCAGGTACAAAAATGTATGGCGCTTTATCAGTAGCGGTGCAATATTACACAGACCCATATATTGTCATGGATGTGCCACCTAAGGCGTTTTTACCGGCTCCTGAGGTGACTAGTGCCGTGATTTGTTGTCCATTGCGCAGTGAACCACCTGTGAAAGTCCATAGTGAAGCGTATTTCTTCCGTGCTGTGAAAGCAGGCTTTGCACAACGGCGTAAGACGTTCAGCAACACAATGAAGACCACTGGATTGAGTAAAGAAGCCATCGAAGCTATTTTGGCAAAAGCTAATATTGATGGATCACGTCGTGGAGAGACATTCACATTAGATGAATTTGCTCTCATCGGCAATGCTTGGTATGAATTGGAGCAAAGGAATACATAAGTACAATATTAAAAAAGGATTCCACAACAGAGGTTGTAGAATCCTTTTTCGTTTAGGGTAGTATATGGAAACATTGATTAAATCAATTTTGCCATAAATGTGATTAAGAATGCGTTAGTAAAGTCGATGAGGAAGGCACCTACTAAGGATACGACTAACCATGCTTTTGGAGATGGGCCGTATTTAGAAGCCAAGGACAACATGTTTACTAAAGCATTTGGTGTAGCACCTAGACCGAAACCAATAGCACCAGCACCTAACATAACGGAATCGTAGTTGCGTTTGAACAACCAGTAGATTAAGTATGCGAAGATAGTAATCAACACCATTTGTGCAGCTAGGATTGCCATTAATGGTAATGCTAAATCTACTAATTGTGCTAATTTCAAGCTATTGATGGCCATTGTAACGAAGATACTTAAGGAAACATTAGAAACAGCATCTAGTGCAGCACTGTTGATTGTAATATGACCAGTGAAGTCAGCATAATTTCGGATACATGCACCGACGATCATTGCCCCGATGTAAGCTGGTAATGGACCAAATACGGAAGATAGAAGGGCACTCACAAGTGTACCGAGACCAAGAGAAATACCTACGAAAGCAATGACATGCATCAAGGAATGTAAGTCGAATAATTTACTTTCACTATCGGATTCATTAATATCAATACCGTCAGCTTCTAATAATTCAGGATGATCCACTGGAGTAGGGACATTGTGCATTTTGATGATACGGTCACCTACAGGAGCACCTAATAATGTACCAGCCACCATACCGAAGGTAGCGGCTGCTATAGCAGCGGAAGCTACGCCAGGGATACCTGTTAATTCTTCAAAGTGAGGACCGAAGGCACCTGCTGTACCAAGACCGCCCATCATAGAAACGGAACCAGCCATAATACCAAAGATTGGCTCAATACCCATTGCTTTCGCAATTAAGATGCCAGCGCCATTTTGGAAGACAATCCAGATAGTACACACAATCCAGAAGAAGATAATAGCGACGCCACCTTTTTTAAGTACGTTTAGACTTGCCATAAGACCGATAGTGGTAAAGAAAGCCAACATTAAGAATGATTGCAAAGCACCATCGAAGGTAATGTTTACAATTTTATAATAAGATAAGAATGCACATAAGAATGCAAATGGTAAACCACCTACGGCTGGTGCAGGCATGCTCACACGCTGTAAAAATGGAGAATGTTTTTTGATAAATTCCCCTAAATACAATGTGACAATAGCTAATGCCACCGTTTGAATCATGGACAGTTTTAATGTCCAGATTCCATTGACTAGACTCAAGTCGATAAGACCTTTCATAGTACAACCCCCTTTGGAATAAGAAGCACATTAGATAAAACTTATGTCTTTATCATAGCATGAAATAGGGGTGTTCGTCATAGTGATTTTTGGCACTATAGTGCTTTGTATGCGCTCTTTTCATAGATAGTAAATACAATAGAAAATAGATTAATTGTAAACAATGACAGTATAAATTCTATAGAATGTAGAGAAATAAGTAGATAGTGGCATATAGATAATAATGCATGATGTATACATACCAATATTATAATGAAAAAAAATCATAAAATTAATGCAAAAAAAGTATAATAATAAAAGGAAATATGATGAATAATTCTATTACTATATGTCAAACTTATGAAAAATAACTGATAAGTTTAGCGAAGTGTGGTACTATAATAAGGATAGATTTACATCGCTATTTTAATTTTTATGTATTAAGTAAAGTTACTGACACGTGAGGTTAATGTGAAACGAATTATTTTAGGTATACTAGGGCTAATTGTGGTCATCGGTATATATTTAGGAATACAGTATCAGCGATCTTGGGATTACAAAGCTGTAGGTGTACCAGTTTTAAATTATCATCGAATCGATACAGGTATACGTCATTCTTTGGTGGTTCCCCCAGAAGAGTTTAAGAAACAAATGCAATATCTCCATGATGAGGGATATCATACAATTACTATGGATGAGTTATATGATTACATGACAAAGGGAACGGAATTACCTGATAAACCAGTTCTCATTACATTTGATGATGGCTATATTGATAACTATAAGTACGCATTCCCTATTTTAAAAGAATACAATATGAAAGCTACCTTGTTTATGATTACTAGTGCATTTGGTGAAAGTCGCTTTGTCAATGTAGAACAGTTGAAAGAAATGCAAGCTAATGGAATCGATATCCAAAGCCATACGGTGAATCATAAAGACTTGCGAAGTATGTCCCTAGACCAAGCACGTGATGAATTGATTGGCTCAAAAGCGGTGTTAGAAGATCGTATGAAGCATCCTGTTCGTTACATTGCGTATCCAGGTGGGTTTTCCAATAAAGATATAGATAGGATAGCAGAAGAAAGTGGGTATCGTATGGCTTTTACAGTACAAGCAGGGAATGTAGAGCCAGGACAGAATCTATTTAATTTGCCACGACAAGCTGTATTCTTCAATGACACACCATTTCAAAACTTTTGGGTTCGCCTTCATTATCCATGGGAAAATGCTTTTATGTGGCGTATTCATGATAAATTGTTAGAATGGAATTTAAAAGGATTAGCAGATTTGGAACCGTTGTTTTAGGAATATTTCCAGATACTGAAATGACATACAACTAGGAAGAATACATAATATATAACACATATATGGATCAAATTAAAACCGCCTAGATGATACAAGATAGTATCGCCTAGGCGGTTTTTATGTTTACTATACATGGGGTTGAACAAATAAGAACAACCACATCGATAGGAATACGATTTTAGTTGTATTCGTACTTATGCTTCTATTTTAGGGGTATGTAAGAAGGTAACATCTGGATTACGCTCTACAACCCAACCCATTTGCCATTCATTGGAGATTAGAACGACAAGACGACCACGATTATCTTTTACGATCATGGCATTGTCCATACCTTTTAAGCTGTTTACATCTACTTCACCATCGATCCAACGGGCTACGCCATATGGTAAGGAGTTGTTCACAAGATCAACGCCGTATTCGTGTTTCAAGCGATATTGTAATACTTCAAATTGAAGCATACCTACAGCACCTACCACGAAAGAATCCATAGAGTAGAGCGGTTCAAAGATTTGTACAGCCCCTTCTTGCGCTAATTGAGTCATACCTTTTAGGAATTGTTTCCGTTTCATAGAATCTTTTGGTGTCACACGAGCAAAAAATTCTGGAGGGAACACAGGGAAGTCACTGAATGTCACTTTGTGATTGGATGCACATAAGCTATCACCTACACCCATAGTACCTGCATCGAAGACACCAATGATGTCCCCTGGATAGGCTTCATCAATGATAGTGCGCTCTGTGGCTAAGAATTGCTGTGGTTGAGATAAGCGTAAGGTTTTACCAGATTGTTGGTGAAGTACATTCATGCCTTTTTCAAACTTACCAGAACAAATGCGCATGAATACAATGCGGTCATGATGGTTCGGATTCATGTTGGCTTGGATCTTAAAAACGAAGGCAGAGAAATCTTCAGACGTAGGTTCTACCGTTTCCTCACGGGCTACACGTGGGGCTGGCATAGGAGCTAACTCCAAGAATTTTTCAAGGAATGGTTTAACCCCAAAGTTTGTCATCGCAGAACCGAAGAACATAGGTGTTAATTCACCAGCTTTTACTTTGTCTAAATCAAAAGCATCACCAGCCACGTCGAGAAGTTCAATGTCATCGATTAAGGATTGATGCACCTCTTCTCCTAATAGCTCACGGAATGCTGGGTCGTGCACATCGCCTTTGGTGGAAGCTAGCTTTTTTTGACCATGGGATTCGTCTTTTTCAAATAATTCTACAGTATTCGTTTCCCGGTCATATACCCCTTGATACTCGCCGTTGATGCCCACAGGCCAGTTCATAGGAACCGCACGAATGCCAAGAGAGTTTTCAATTTCTTCCATCAAGTCAAATGGATTGCGTCCGAAATGGTCAATCTTGTTGACGAAGGTAAAAATAGGAATGCCACGTTCTTTACAAACGGCGAATAGTTTTTTCGTCTGCGCTTCCACACCTTTTGCTACGTCGATCAACATGACAGCGCTATCTGCTGCCATTAAGGTGCGGTAGGTATCTTCAGAGAAGTCTTGGTGACCAGGCGTATCTAGGATGTTCACACGATGACCATCGTAATCGAATTGCAATACAGAACTCGTCACAGAGATACCACGTTGCTTTTCAATTTCCATCCAGTCAGATACGGCATATTTTTGTGTTTTTCTAGATTTAACAGACCCTGCCAAGTGGATAGCACCACCGTATAGCAAAAGCTTTTCCGTCAATGTTGTTTTACCCGCATCTGGGTGAGAAATGATGGCGAACGTACGGCGCCGAGTTACTTCTTCTAAAAATGTCATAATTCACCTCTATAAATACATGTGTATGTTATATACTTTCATATCTTTAAAATTATATACTATTTGAACCCTCCCTGTATAGGATATGATACTGAAAGTTGAAAAACGGCGGATATGGTTATGAATAAGATAAGTCATAGGTTTGTAAAATTCTGTGCAAAAGTAGCACTGATAGGAAATTTTAAAGGAGTATGAAAGATAGCGAGAGAAGTATGAGGTTAGAAAGTATTGTGGTTTAAAATGAGAGCTCCTACATTATCAGTATTATATGATCTGAGTAATGGGGGAGTAAATTTTTCTAAATGGAAGTTAAGAAATGGAGGTCTGTTTAATTATTTAGCTCATTCGTAGTATAATGAAAGTTAATGTAGAGAAGATTTATTATAGAATAATGTAATACATGAGTAGTAAACAGTAATGGATAGGAAAAGGGAGCATATGCGTTTATTTATTGCGGAAAAGCCTAGCGTAGGGCGAGAGTTAAGCCAAGTGTTGCCCGATTCACAGAATGCTAAGCGACATGATGGGTATATCGTACAAGGTGATGATGTGATTACTTGGGCCTTTGGTCATATGCTAGAACAAGTAGAGCCAGGTGAGTATGATGAGAAATATAAATTTTGGAGATTTGAATCCTTGCCAATTTTGCCCACCTCTTGGAAATTAAAAATTAAATCATCGAGTGCTAAGCAGTTTAAGGTTATTAGTGATTTAATCAAAAAAGCAACGACCATTGTGAATGCAGGTGACCCAGATAGAGAAGGGCAATTGTTGATAGACGAAATGCTCGATTATTTGGGTAACACTAAGCCAGTAGAGCGTATTCTACTGAATGCGTTAGATGAAAAATCTATGCGTTACGCTTTAGAGCATATGCAGGATAATAAGAAATATCAACCTTTAAAAGATTCTGCCTTAGCGCGATCCCGTGCGGATTGGTTGATGGGGATGAATTTATCTCGGGCCTATACGTTAGAGCAACAGCATTTAGGAAACAAAGTGACCTTTCCGATTGGTCGTGTGAAAACACCAACTTTGGCACTGGTGGTACGGAGAGAACGTGAGCTACAAAACTTTGTGCCTGTAGAATATTACGTGTTGCAAGTACAATATGGTCATGAAAAGGGAGCCTTTTGGGCCACTTGGAAACCGAAAGATACGCAGCAAGGATTGGACCCTGATGGGCATATGCTGGATCAGACTATTCTTAATGACTTGCGTGACCGTTTGATGCAATCCCCAGAAGGTACAGTTTCTTTAGTGGAAAAGAAAAAGAAAAAGGAAGGACAACGGTTGCCTTTTTCCTTATCATCACTACAAATTGTGGCGGGTAAGCTATATAACTATACGCCACAGGAAGTATTGGACATCGCACAGAAACTATATGAGAAGAAATATACATCCTATCCCCGTTCAGACTGTGAATATTTGCCAGTGAACCAACTTTCAGATGGAAAAGCAATCCTGTCAAATTTGGTCAACATGGGACATAAGGAATTAGCTGCATGGGCAAAGGATAGTAATCCTGCTATTAAAAGCCGTGCCTGGAATGATAGTAAGGTTACGGCCCATCATGCCATTATTCCGACCACTGTACGTTGCCCACTGCATACCTTATCCAAAGGGGAGCAAAATATTTATTTCCTCATTGCGCAAGCCTATATAGCACAATTTTACCAAGAGCATGTATATGAGCATACTCGTATCGAAGTGACGCACCAAGAGGAACTGTTTACCACAACGGGACGTGTCGTTATAGATTTGGGATGGAAAGCATTATATAAAAAGGTAAAATCCACGGAAGAATCAGAAGAAAATCAAGAGGATGAAGAAAAGTCATTGCCCCCTGTACGTAAAGGGGATGCTGTAACAGCGAAGGATAGCAAGGTGGACCAACGGAAAACAAAGCCACCAAGCCGCTTTACTTCAGCAACCTTGGTGCAGGCAATGAAGGAAATTCACAAATATGTAAAAGATGAAGAGTTAAAAAAACAATTAAAAGATGTATCCGGTATCGGCACAGAGGCGACACGGGCCACGATTATTGATGATTTAATCCACAATAAGAAAAACCCTTTCCTTAAAGAAGAAGGAAAAAAGAAAATTTTAATTCCTACAGAGTCTGCCTATACCTTGGTAGATGCATTGCCAGATTCCTTACTGTACCCTGATGCGACGGCCCAGTGGGAAGAGCGCTTAGCAAAAATGAGCGAAGGAACTGAACGGATTGATGTGTTTTTAGAAGACCAAACAAAATTTGTTGTACAACTGATTGAGGATGTAAAACGACGGGTAGGAAATACAGCTAAGATAGCAATGCCTAAGTCGGAGACAGGTGGCAAAAGAACGGGACCGAACCGTAACCCTTCCATAGCGCAACAAACAGGACGATCTTGTCCTAAGTGTAAAACAGGGGAGTTGCTCCTACGGAAAGGAAAGTTTGGAGAGTTTTATGGATGTTCTGGGTTCCCAACATGCAAATACACGGAAAATGTATCATCACCAAAGGAAAATGTATCAGGAGCTAGGGAATCAAGAGTTACCGAGGGAAACACATCATCAACGGCTAAAGTGTCGATGCCGCAAAGACCTAGGGAAGAGATAATACCTCCCATACCATTGTCGGATGGAAAAGTATTGGATGATACTCATAAGGAATACACATGCCCACGATGTAAAAAGGGATACCTTATACAGTATGAATCACAACTTGAACCAGTTTGGAAATGTAGCGAAGGTCAAGCTTGTAGAACTACTTGTGCCGACGTAGAGGGGAAACCTGCTATTTATGCAAATCGGAAGTAAGTACAGGTGCTCGGCATAGTGGGGATAGCAATAAAAGGGGAGCCATTTTGCTGATTAGAATATAAAAAATAGAGGAAAGTTGATACTTTTGGTTCAACTTTCCTCTATTTTTTATGTAGGCTATTTTGTTACCCTCCCTTGTATTGGGGCTGTTTAGCTATAGCCTTTTTTGTAATATACTGTTAAGCAACGGACACCCCTCTTAGAAGAGCTGCCTATCGATACCAGAAACTTATCGTTTACCTCGACCACGATTGCTAGAGCCACTAGATTTTGCACGGCGTACCCGTGTGTTGGCACCTTTATGACCACGAGCTTTGTGAGCTTTTGCTTTTGTTGCTTGATAGGTACTTTTAATTTTAGGTTTCTTGCTAGCAGTTTCCTTCTTAGGAGCTAAGCCAGATCCTTTTGTTTTCACTTGTCCATCCTTGGTGTATTTTGTCAAAGTAGCTTGGATGGATCGTTCGATGCGGCGTACCCAAATTTCTTCAGCTGGCGTAGCAAAGGTTACGGCAACACCAGTGGAGCCAGCACGACCAGTACGGCCGATGCGATGGATGTAGTAATCCATGTCGTGCGGTACATCAAAGTTGTATACGTGGCTAACACCTTCAATATCGATACCACGAGCGGCAATGTCGGTAGCTACTAAAATAGGGGGATTGCCTTTAGCAAATTCTTTCAAGACTTGCGTACGACGGCCCTGTGTCATATCTCCATGAATTTCACCAAGCTCTACACCTTTGCGAGCTAAATCGTAGGCGAGTTTGATAGCTCCCTCTTTGGTGTTACAGAATACGATAGCTAGATATGGATTATCTGCTTCTAGCATCGCCACAAGGCGATTCACTTTGTCCTGTTCTTCCATCATGTATACTTTTTGTTCAATCGTATCGAGGGTAATATTTTCCCCTTGGATAGTGACGGACGTCGGTTTTTGCATATAGGCTTTTGCCAAATTACGAATCTTGTCAGGGATGGTGGCAGAGAACATTAATAGTTGACGTTTACCGTTAGTGCCACTAATAAGCTTTTCTATATCTGGTAAGAATCCCATATGAAGCATTTGGTCCGCTTCGTCCAACACAACACGGCGGATGGAGTTCAAGTGTAACGTACCACGATTGACGTGATCCAGCAAACGGCCAGGTGTACCGATGATGACATGAGGACGGCGACCTAGCTTTTGCAATTGGCCTTCGATCGTTCTGCCTCCAATCAGGGGTAATACGTCTACTCCTAAGATAGCGCCTAAGTGACGTGCTTCCTCTGCAATTTGTTGGATTAACTCACGTGTAGGGGCGATGATAAGGGCTTGCTCCTGTTGCACATCTACGTGGATGCGTTGCAATAGTGGTAACAAGAATGCCAGCGTTTTGCCTGTCCCTGTTTGGGCTTTGGCGATTACATCTTGTCCTTTGAAGATGAGGGGAATCGATTTTTCTTGGATCGGCGTTGGTTCTTTCACGCCCACCTTTTGTAATGCTTGTATCAGTTCAGGCACGATGCCTAAGGATTGAAATGATTTCATAATGTATCTCCGTTTCTAAATGACTTAATAGTATTATTATATCATATTTCTAGCTAGGTGGACCTGTGAAAGTTCTTTCACATAGTGATGTAATGCCATGGAATAGATGGTTTAGTTGTGAAGGAAAGGGTATTAGCTCCAAATAGGTATTCTTTATAAGTATTTATAGAATCATTTTTAGTTATAGATAATGAGAAATATATACCTTACATATCATTATTAATTAAAAAGAAAAAATTGAGAATAATAAAAAGGCATGATTAATATACTCTTGATAAATAGATTGTTTGCACAAAATGCACTTGATAAAAATAGATTTATAATTTCACAAAACGATAAAAATAAAACGAGATTCATTATTGATAATATTTTATAATGTGCTATAATATAAGTATTACTCATATAATTATATATGATAGGTTTGGTTGTTATGTTTTGTATGTAGGAGGTGTACTATGGTTAAGAAATTATCCGAGATGAAGCCCGGTGAAGTTGGTACTGTTGTAGCTATCAATGGATTTGGCAACATTAAGAATCGCTTGGTGGACATGGGTGTTGTACCAGGAACGGCTGTGCGCGTTATGAAGTATGCGCCATTAGCAGACCCAGTGGAAATCAAAGTGAAAAACTTCGAATTATCACTACGCGTAAGTGAAGCACAAATGATCGAAATTGAAGTCCAATAAGGAGAATTGCTAAGATGGCAGACAACACACATACCAAGATTCAGGTTGCTTTAGCGGGTAACCCTAACTGTGGTAAAACAAGTATTTTTAACAATATGACGGGATCCCGTCAACACGTAGGTAACTACGCAGGTGTTACAGTAGAGAAAAAAGTTGGGGAGACGAAAATTGATGGTCATGACATTGAAATCATCGACTTACCAGGTACATACTCCTTAACAGCACGTTCTCTCGATGAATTGGCAGCACGTAACGTTATCATCAATGAAAATCCAGAATTGATTGCCAATGTAGTAGATGCGTCCAATCTAGAACGTAACCTATACTTAACAGCACAATTAATTGAACTAGAACAACCATTGCTACTTGTTTTGAACATGGTAGACGTGGCAAAAGAAATGGGTTTAAAGTTCAATAATAAAAAATTAGAAGAATTAACAGGTTCCACAGTAGTAGAAACTATCGGCCGTGTTAATAAAGGTACAGAAGATGCGCTACGTGGCATCGTGAAAGTATCTAAAGAACGCAAAATCCCTAATGTTCGCGTTAACTATGGCGAAGTATTAGAGCCAGCTATCGCAGAATTAGAAGCAGAAGTAGCAAAACTTGACACTGGTCGTTATCCACATCGTTGGGTAGCTATCAAATTGTTAGAACAAGATACAGATATCTTAGAAAAAGTACAAGAATTAGACAAATCTGGTGCCGTGTTGAGCAAAGCAGAAGCATTGCGTACAGAATTGAATAAATCTGTAGACATGGATATCGTGTTCCAAGAATACCGTCACCGTTTTGCAGTAGACGTATTCAACGGCGTACTAGAAGTAGTACCTGAGCATAAAGATACCAAATCCGACAACATCGATAAAATCTTAACGAATCGTTGGTTAGGGATTCCTATCTTCTTATGCATCATGTGGGTTATGTTCTACTTAGTTATCAACATAGCGGAATATCCTAAAGGATGGTTGGAAGACGCATTCAAATTGTTAACAGACTTTATCGGAGCTAACATGGATGACGGCTTGTTAAAATCCCTGCTTAACGATGGTATCATCGGTGGTGTAGGGGCTGTTATTAGCTTTATCCCACACATCGTTCTATTATTCGTATCTATTTCCTTCTTAGAAGATACTGGTTACATGGCTCGTGCGGCATTCGTTATCGACCGTGTGATGCGTGGTGTAGGTTTACATGGTAAATCTTTCATCCCTATGTTATTGGGCTTTGGTTGTAACGTGCCATCCATCATGGGTGCTCGTATCCTTGACAACCCAAGAGACCGTATGATTACGATCTTAGTATCTCCATTTATGAGTTGTAGTGCTCGTTTACCAGTATATACATTATTAGCATCAGCATTCTTCCCACCAGAAGATGCACCAACGATCTTGTTAGGTATCTATACATTGGGTATCGTCGTAGCTGTTGTAACTGCAAAAGTACTTCGTACGTATGTATTTAAAGGTGAAGCAGAACCATTCGTAATGGAAATGCCTCCATACCATATGCCAACACTTCGTTCTGTAGGCATTCATATGTGGGAACGTTCCGTGATGTACCTTAAAAAAGCAGGTACATTCATCTTGGCATCATCCATCCTTATTTGGTTCTTAACATCCTTCCCACAAGATGTAGAATACTCTCAAGACTATGATGCAGCTCGTGAACAAGTGACAATGACACATGCTCAGATGGCAGATGAGATTTTAGTGAATGCTATGTTGGTAACAGAAGAACAACAAGCAGAGGCGAATGATATCTTAGGTCAAATGCTTGCCTTAGACGAAGAGCATAAAGATGACCCGCCAGCTGAAGAGGAAGAAGCTACAGCAGCAGAAGAAGCAACTCAAGAAGAAGCTGTAGAAGAACCTGCATACTTTGAAGAATTAAAAGCTGAAGAGTTATATCCAGTGGCTTGGGCTTTATATGCAAACCATAAAGCAGAAGAAGATGAAATCAAAGAATTAGATCTTCAACAAGGTAAAGAAAAAATTGAACAATCCTATGCAGCCGAATTAGGACGTTTTATTCAACCTATAATGGAACCACTTGGATTTAACTGGCGTATAAACATTGCCGTAATAGCCGCAGTAGCAGCGAAAGAAGTAATGGTAAGTACATTAGGTACTATTTACGCGATCGAAGCAAGTGAAGATGACTCCACATCCTTAGAAGAATTCTTGGCTAATGATCCAGACTTCAACCCAGCCATCGGTTTAGCTTTGATGGTATTTGCCTTGTTATACTTACCATGCTTGGCGACTATGGCTGTATTAAAACGTGAAACTGACTCCTGGAAATGGTTCGGTGCCGTATTTGCTTACACTAGTATCCTAGCTTGGGTGGGTGCGTACATTGCAGTTCACTTAGGACGTGCTTTAGGTTTGGGCTAATCAATATTGATAGTAAACAAACAATATAATTGAGATTGAGAAAAGTTTTATTTCAAAAATTCATTGATATTATGAGGTTTGTTGTATTTGCAAAATAATTTTCAAAAAGTACTTGAAAATGAGAAAGAGATGGTGTATACTATGGATAGTGTTATTGTATATGCAATTGGTTTACTAGCTGTTCTCTATGTTGCATACCGAGTATATAAAAGCGCAACACATGACGGCGGCGGATGCGGCTGTGGTGGCTCTAAAGACTCTGGAGCTGGTTGTGGCGGTTGTGGTTGCGGTGGTGGCCACGAAGAACAGGTAGAAAAGTAACTGATTCGATACCATAAGTTTGGTAAGAGGGACTCCGATAACACGGGCCCCTCTTATCTTTATAATTATTAATTTTATTATATTATCATGTATTAATGTGACAGAGTTCACAGAAAGGAACTAACAATGTTCAACGTAAAAAAAGAAACTTTAAGAGATGCTAATGTATTCGCAGCTGGTTTGGCTTTAGGCACAGTAGGTGTAAAAGTATTAACTTCCAAAGATGCTCGCAAAGTATACGCTAATGTAGTAGCAGCAGGTCTTCGTGCAAAAGACAGCATCTTAAAAACTACTGAAAAATTACAAGCTTCCACAGACAGCATTTTAGCTGAAGCACAAGAAATCAACGATACTCGTGATGAAGAAGTATTAACAGAAGGAAAATAATCCATGATGCAATTTAAAATGTTGCAACGCTTGTCCCGTCGTCTTCATGTACGCATTGAGGGACGTAAGTTTAATGACGCACAGGCTCAATTTATCGAAGATACATTGATGGCCTGTGAAGCCATTACCAAAGCGAACTTCTACACTCGTTCTGGGGACATCATCATCAAGCATACTGGTGATGAAAGTGCGGTGAAAGCTGCTTTATTCGGACTTAACGATTTGGATTTAGCCAATGCACCAGCATTGCATGAACTTTCACCTCGCCTTGTCAACAAGCGTTACAAAGAAGAAATGATCGATAAAACATTGCTTTATATCGGTAAAAAAATCGTGTTACCAGCACCTATTGCAGCAGCATGGTCTTGGTTCGATGGTATCAAGTTCATCGGTACAGCTATCAAAACATTGTGGAAACGCAAATTGACCGTAGAAGTATTAGATGGCGTAGCTATCGGTGCCGCATTATTGCAAAAAGATTACTCCACAGCGGGCGCTGTGATGTACTTATTAGGCATCGGCGAAATCTTGGAAGAATGGACATTACGTAAATCCGTGCTTAACCTTGCGGAAAGCATGTCTTTGAACGTAGACAAAGTTTGGGTTCTAGTAGATGGCGTAGAAGTGAGCAAACCAATTGGTGACGTACAAGTAGGCGATATCGTAGTAGTTCGTCAAGGTGAAGTAGTGCCATTGGACGGCCAAGTTGTAGACGGTGTTGTTCTTGTGAACGAAAGCTCCATGACTGGGGAACCTGAACCAGTTCGTCGTGATGCAGGTACTTCTGTGTATGCAGGTACTGTTGTAGAAGAAGGTCAATGTTCCTTTGAAGTACGCACTACATGTAAACACACTCGTTTCGAACAAATCGTAAACTTGATTGAAGAATCTGAACAAATGAAATCTGGTATGGAACAAAAAGCATACCGTATGGCAGATAAATTGGTACCGGTGAGTTTCTTAGGTGCTTTTGCTACTTTTGCTTTAACTCGCAATTTGATGAAAGCCTTATCTTTCGTTATGGTAGATTTCTCCTGCGCATTGAAATTGTCCATTCCATTGGCAGTGTTATCCGCTATGCAAGAAGCAAGTAACCGTGGTATCACTGTTAAAGGTGGTAAATTCTTGGAACGCATTGCAGAAGCAGATATGATCGTTTTCGATAAAACAGGTACCTTAACAAAAGCAGAACCTGTATTCCAAGAAATCATTCCTTTTAATGGTAATGATGCAGATGATATGTTGACATTAGCAGCTTGCTTGGAAGAGCATTTCCCTCATTCCATGGCGAAAGCAGTAGTGACAGCGGCGCAAGATCATCATTTACCACATAAAGAAATGCATTCCAAAGTAGAATATGTTGTGGCACATGGCATTGCATCCAAAGTGGGTAACCGCAAAGTGCGTATCGGTAGCCATCACTTCATTTTTGAAGATGAAAAAACAACAATTCCAGCTGGAGAAGAAGCTAAATTTGAAAATCTTCCAGAAGGTTGTTCCTATCTATACTTAGCGATTTCTAACGTCCTATCTGCGGTTATTTGTATTAAAGACCCAGTGCGTGAAGAAGCGAAAACTGTTATCCGCGAACTTCATGAGTTAGGTGTGAAGAAAATCGTTATGATGACTGGCGATAGCCGTAAAAATGCAGAACGCGTTGCAGCGGAAATTGGTATTGACGAAGTTCACGCAGAAGTTATGCCAACTGACAAAGCTGATTACGTGCGTAAAGCAAAAGAAGAAGGCTACACAGTGATGATGGTAGGGGACGGTATCAACGATTCCTTGGCGTTATCTGAAGCACATGTAGGGATTGGTATGAATGAAGGTGCACCAATTGCACAAAAAATTGCCAATGTCACAGTGTCCAGTGATAACTTGACTGCTATTGTTGACTTACGTCGTATTTCCATGAAATTAATGGATCGTATTAAAATTAACTATAACTCCATCGTAGGAGTGAATGGTGGTCTTGTAGGATTGGGCGTGTTAGGTGTAATGCCTCCTAGCTCCACTGCATGGATTCACAACTTGTTCACACTAGGTGTGGGTATGTATAGCATGACTCCATTATTGGAAAAACCTAAAACAACAAACGATGACTGCATCGAAGTAGAAGCAGTTGTAGCATAACATATTTATAAAGGCTCTCGTCTTTGACGAGAGCCTAAAATATGGTATACTATAGTTGTAACAACAAGAAGAACCCGATGTGTGTTTGGCGTTAGGTTCATCTTAGAATCAAGCAAAATATGATGACCCTAACGTGTGCAGCGCTAGGGTCGTTATATTACTAACTACTAATTATTTTAGTAACTGTAATACGGCAACTACTAAGGTAAGAAAAGCAATGATTAATTGGATCTTTTCATAATTACGCGTAGTATCACCACCTTTCGGTGATGAACCTAACTCACATCGAGTTCTTATAATTAGTATATTATAATTAGCATCCGTAAGGATGCTTTTTTGTTTGTAAAATTGAAATGCATATGTATTTATAAGATGGCCGATGTTTGTTATACTATAGGAAGAGATAATTTGTTGTAGAAAGGAAATTATATGTCAACCATACAAGATGTAGTGCAACGCACGATGTATATGAGTATATTTTTTATATTAATTCCTCTAGGAGCCTATACGATTCATACGGGGATGAGCGCCATGGTGGCAGGGGTGAGCTATGGAGTATTATCCCTGTTCATTCCTATCTTTTACTTGTGTTCTAGTGAAAGTGGATTTGGTCCTAAGGCTCGCAGAATACCGATTTGTGTATACGTATTAGCTTGGGCATTAGTGCAAGGTGGTACATTCTTGGTGTTCAACAATTTAGACTTATCTTGGTTGTGGAACTTATCGACTATCGGTCGTGATGTGGTGTTTGCCATCATCATGTATTGCCAAGTGACCTTGTCCTTAGTATTGGCATTAGCAGGTGGAAAGAATACAGAGGTGTAATATGAGAAGTTATATAAAATTTTATAGTTGGTCCATGCTCTGGATTATTCCGCTAAGCTTAGTATTTAGCTTAGGGCAGTTCGACACATCTAGCATTATTATGTTTGTCATTGCCTCCTTGGGTATTCCTTTGGGTCTGAAAGCGGTGCCAAGACTGGCAGGACAATTTGACTTTCACTTAGGGAAAGGGCATTATACATATTCTTGGCTTTGGTGGAATCTATTCTTTTTCTTTGGCAATGGTGTGTTGCCGTTTACCTTACCAAAAGAGCCAATCTATTTGTTGCTAGTTTGGGTATTGACCATGTTAGTTGTGGTGGCACTCATGATCGGTACGGCGAAACTATTAGATTGTTGGATGGCACGTAAAGAACGTCATTACTTTATCGATACAGTATTGAATATTTCTACCTATGCGTTGCCATTGCCGATGCTATTTTTAGGGGATGTGATGTACCTCAATCTAGAGGATCCTATCATCCAAGCCTCTTTAGATGCACAGGGCTTTGCGGGATTAATCGCAAGCCTATACATCGGTGTCGTGCTCATGATGCTTACCACTATCGGTAGTATGGTATTATATTTATATCCACGGCGCACAGCATTGTGGCCTCGTGTTACTGCTATCGTAGTCATGGCAGTATGGTGGGTGGCAACCAATGCACATATCCTATTCGGTGGATATATTCCAGATATTGTGAAAGTCTGGGCAGGGAAAGCATTGCCAGCTTTCACAGGTAGCCCATTAGTATATATTACACCGTCCATATTTGAAATCTGCGCCATTGCTTTAAGTGTTGCTATTGGATTGGGGATAGAGAAACTGTGGTTGTCTAAAACAGTTATATCTAGCTAATATGGGCTATTACATAATAGAGCTCAATAAAATAGAGGAAAGTTAATCAAAAGTATCAACTTTCCTCTATTTTATGTTTTTATAAGCAAAAGCAATAGTATATTTTACTCTAACTTCCGAATAATAAGTGACCTGTGTGAAAGTTCAATTAGGTTTATTCAGGAACTGAAAATAGGGATATTGATTTAGTCATGCGATCGATGTCAGGGTTGGCATAGATTATTTCCATAGAATGGCTCTTTTTGCACAATAAAGGGCTGTCACTCATATGTAGTAAATCCTACACATACAGTGACAGCCCTATCGTATTAAATGCTACAATATATGACTTAGTACCAGCGTGTTAATGGTAGTTCATTGTTAATGCATTTTGTCATCAGAATTTGATGCAAATCCATGTTACCAATATAGAAACCAGCGGCACAACCACATAGATATAAATCCCACATGCGTACAAATTCAGTGCCCCGTACTTTTTCTACTTGGTCACGAACTCCTTGGAAATTATTGTACCAATGCATCAATGTTTTGTAATAGTGAAAGCGTAAATTTTCCACATCCAGAACATTCATATCATATTCGTAGGCAAGACCAATGATTTCTCTTAGGGAAGGCAAGGATCCACCAGGGAAGATGTATTTACGAATCCATGCACTGGTTTCCTTTTCTGCAGGATCACTAATATAATGAAGTAAAAATAAACCTCCTTCTTTTAGCATAGCTGAGGCATCTTCCATGTATATAGGTAAATTAGGGCGACCTACATGTTCTAACATGCCTACACTTACCATACGATCGAACTGACGACCAGAGGCGGCTACATCGCGATAATCTATTAGATCAATTTCCACTTGACCCTCAAGACCAAACTGTTTAATTCGTTCTTGGCCTTTTTTCCATTGCTCTTCTGATAATGTACAGCCATAGCCTTTGACTCCATATGTTAGGGCCGCTTCAATGAGAAGGAACCCCCAGCCGCAACCAATATCAAGGAGTGTCATGCCTTCTTGTAAGTGTAATTTATCAAGAATGTGATGTACTTTTTGATATTGTGCATCTTTAAGACTGTCATTTTCCTTTTTGAAATAGGCACAAGAATAACTCATAGTTTCATCGAGCCATAAACTATAGAAATCATTCCCTAAATCATAATGAGATGAAACTTGCTGTTTTTGATCTTTCTTTCTAAGCCCCATATTAAAGAGGGAACTAAGTACTTTTTTGTTAATAGAGTCTTTGTTAACATGACCTAATACGACGCAAAGAGCTTTGAATAAATCCCCTTCAATTTCTATATCTTTGCGCATGTAAGCTTCACCAAGTGCCAATTCGGCGGATACTAATATATCTTTTTTAGGGATATCTTTATTGACAATAATTGTAAACTCTGGATCTCCTTCGCCGATGGTATATTCTTTATCTCCAACTTTTACAACAAAGCAATGATCGTTGAATCGTTCCAAATAGTGTACTAAAAAAGTATCAAAAAGTTTAGAAAACATAAGTAAGTCCTTTCTTGCCTTTATACATAATATACAGTATATGCATCATTTAGACGTGCATTTAAAACATTCGTCTAATCATACACGACACGGTTTGTAAATTAACATAGCAAATATAGATAATATTAAAAAGAAAAGTCCTTGGATTATGGGGATTTCTGGTATACCATATATATTTGATATGAATAGGTAAACCCAATGAAGACATTATATACCTTTTATACAGAAAATACATTATATACATAAATGAATCAATTTGGATAATATATATGTGTATTGTATTATAAAGTTTGTGTCATATGTGATATAATAATCGATTACTAAATTTTTAATAATATTTTACTAAAGCTTTATTAAATCCTGTTTACAGAAAAGATATCTGTTGAACGGCAGTTGTTACAGGTAGATACTTTAAGCTTAATATATGAGGTGCATATCCTTGAAGTATTGAAATAGATTATGAAAGGATCTAAAGAAAAATAGAAAATAGTGTATCATCTTTGGTTCTATCTTATGGTATACTAATAAAGTATAGATAGTGGTAAGTGAAAGGGCTGGAGTATGAAAGAAGATGTACGAATTTTAATCATTAAAATGAGTTCTCTAGGCGATATTATTCATGCCTTACCAACGCTGTATGCGTTGCGTCAACAATATCCGAAGGCGCATATTGCATGGGCCGTTCATGAACAGTTTAAGGATGTTATCCCTCTCAAACCTTGGGTGGATGAAATTATCATCATAGATAAGAAACAATTAAAGCGACTTTCCTATTGGAAACAATTATGGAAGTTACTACATGAAAAAAACTTTGATATTTCCTTAGATTTACAATCTATTGCGAAAAGTGCCATTGTGGCTGGTCTTAGTGGTGCGAAGAAACGCTATGCTTATTGGGAACTTCGTGAGGGGAGTTGGCTTGTGAATACAGCGCTAGTAGGTGACCATAAAATGGATCACGTTATCGAGCGCTATTTAGATACGGCTCGTGCCTTGGGCTGTGATGTAGATGACATCGCATTCCCATTGCCGACTTTCACAGAGGCAGAAACTGCGGTGACACAGAAGTTAAATGCTAGAGGGGCTTTCATTGAAAATCCTTATATTGTCATGGCTCCAGGGGCGCGTTGGGCAGTGAAAGAGTGGCCTATTTCTCATTTCGTAGACCTTGGAAAACGATTGGTGGCAGCAGGTGAGACGGTGGTGCTCATTGGTGCTAAAGAGGATGTGGACAAAGGTCGTGCCATTGTGGACGGCGTCGGCAGTAACAATGTGGTAAATCTCATTGGTGATACGAACTTGAAAGAACTCATTGAGGTCATTCGTCACAGTGCTTTGTACATCAGTGCCGATACGGGGCCTTTGCATATTGCTAATGCTTTAAAAGTACCATTGATTGCTTTGTTTGGGACTACTTGCCCAGAACGGACAGGTCCTTATGGAGGCGATCATATTCATATTATTGTTTCACCTACATCACGGGCGACCTTAGAGAGACCATTGGTGGAAGATTTGGAATGTATGGCACAGATTACTGTGGACACTGTATTTGATACAGTGAAAGAAATGAGGAATTTATGATAGAGTTAGATGGAAAGCGGATAGTGGTAACCTTCTTGATGCATTTAGGCGATGTGGTGCTGACCACACCGTTTATCCATGCTCTTAGAAAGTTGGCACCTCACAGCCATATTACATATGTGATTGATAAAAAATTGGCAGATGTATATCGTCATAATCCTTATATTGATGCTCTAGTAGAAGTGGATAAAAAGGGCGTCCATAATAGCATTGGCGGGCTGAATCAAATTGCCAAAGAGATTCGCAGTCAAGGGGCTGTGGATGTTGTGATCAACTTGCATCCTAATGAACGGACGTCCTATTTAGCTTGGAAATTGAAAGCTAAGGTAACTACTGGGATGAGTCACTTTTTGTTCCGTCCGTTTATGACGAAGGTAACGCGATTGAACCGTAAAACGGTGCATGCTGCCCAGATGTATATGAATGTGCTAGAGCAGTTAGGATATGCGATAGAACATGAAGGGCTAGAAATCTTTACTAGTCCTGAGTGGGATGAAAAGGTGCAAGCATTTTATGCCTCTCACGGAGTGACGGAAACGGATTGCCTCATTGGGTTCAATATTGGTAGTGCTGTACCAGAAAAGCGTTGGCCCAAGGAACGATTTGCTCATATTGCAGACACCTTAGCAAAAGAAGGATATAAAATAGTATTCTTTGGTGGACCTATGGATGAAGAGATGGTACAGGATGTACTAGATACGATGACGGAACCTGCCATTAAGGGAACGGGGCAATTTAGCATTGGAGAATTGGCCTCAGCCATGAAACGATGTGATTGTTTGGTCACAAATGACTCAGGTCCTATGCATGTAGGAGTGAGCCAAGGGGTACCGATTGTAGCGCTCTATGGACCATCGAATCCAGCCTTGTATGGGCCTTTTACAGAGAAGGCTGTAGTCTTAGAATCTATGGAAGATTACGATGTGAATAAAAACATGAAACAGGTTTTAAAAGAGGGCAACTACAAAGGTTTGTCTGTTATTTCTGAGGAATCTGTATTAGCAGGCATACGGACGATGTTAGAGAGAAAGGGTATGAAGTAAGGATGCACTATATTGTATTTGACTTGGAATGGAACCAGCCCTATACATTAGAACCGAATATGATACGGCGCTCAGGATTTCCATTCATTGGTGAAATTATACAAATAGGTGCCGTAAAACTAGATGAAAGTCTGCAAATTGTAGACCAATTTGAAGTATTTATTACTCCTAAATTTCTACCTATTATGCATCATTCTGTGGAGAAGTTAACCCATATTACTATGGATAAATTGCGTAAAGAAGGGGTATCTTTCCGACGTGGGTGTGAAAAGTTTTTACGTTTTGTTGGCCCCGATGGTATATTGGTGTCTTGGGGGCCCGATGATATCAACATGCTGATGGATAATGCATTTTGCCATAAGGTTCATGTACATCAAGAAGTACCTTGGTTTGATGCACAATCTTTATATGCAAAAATGATGCACGATTGTAGTCAACAATATGCATTGCAAAAAGCGATGGATGAGATGCAAGTGCAAGCGCCGAATTTGCAAGCCCATAATGGACTGCATGATGCTATTTGTACAGCCATGGTATGCCAACGATTTCCATTTTTAGAAGCCTTACAAAAGAAGCGAGATAAACAAGGAAAACAACGGTGTTTTTATGGGCTTTCACGGCATGAACATAAAATATTTGAGTCCATTGTGACCATGCCTCGTATATTCCGGCAAAGCAATCGGGCGAAAACTGCATGTCCTGTTTGTAAGGAGCCTTTGCATTTAGACCCTATCGTGGGAGTAGTAAAACACCGCTTTTTATCGATGGGATCTTGCAAGGAACATGGCACCTTTGGGGTCCACTGGTATGTAGGAAAATCTATTAGCAAGCATTTAGGAAAACGCTATTATGTTTCCAAAATGGTCACCAATGCACCTAAAGGATTGCGTGAATTATATGCGCGTAAAAAATAAATATTAAAATTTGAAAAGAAAGGAGCTAAGTATGGAACGTAGAAATGCTTGGCATGAATATACAGAAGAACAATTACAAGAGATTGATACTTTAACCACGAAGTATCGCCATTTTCTAGATCATGGTAAAACAGAGCGTGAATGTGTAGACCAAATCGTGGAGGCAGCAGAAGCAGCGGGATATCGCAATATGGACAGTGTTATCAAAGAAGGTGCTACGCTGAAAGCAGGAGATAAGGTCTATTATGTGCACATGAAAAAAGCGGTAGCTATGGTGAACATAGGTACAGAGCCGATTGAACAGGGGATGAATATCTTAGGTGCTCATATTGATTCTCCTCGGTTAGATGTGAAGCAAAATCCATTCTATGTGGATAGTGATTTAGCACTATTAGATACACATTATTATGGGGGCATCAAAAAATACCAATGGGTGACAATGCCGCTAGCTATCCATGGGGTAGTGGTAAAACGCGATGGTACTGTCATCAATCTTGCCATCGGTGAAAACCCAACAGACCCAGTATTTTGCGTAACAGACTTATTGCCACATTTGGGACAGGAACAAATGGAGAAAAAGGCAGCCAAAGTGGTAGAAGGAGAGCAATTGGATCTTCTTATTGGTAGCCGTCCTGTGAAAGGGGAATTAAAAGATGGTGTGAAAGCCTATGTATTGCAAGTACTACAAGAACAATATGATTTTGAAGAAGAAGATTTCTTATCCGCAGAACTTGAAATTGTACCAGCTGGTGCAGCGAGAGAGTTAGGTTTCGACCGTTCTATGATCATCGGTTATGGACAAGATGACCGTGTATGTGCTTATACATCCTTAGTAGCGATGTTAGAAACTGAGAATGTGAGCCGAACTACCTGTACTTTATTGGTAGATAAAGAAGAGATTGGTTCTGTTGGTGCAACAGGTATGCAATCTCGTTTCTTTGAGAACTTCATGGCAGAAGTATTGGAAGCCATGGGTCATACCTCACCATTAGCAGTACGACGAACTTTATCCAATAGCCATATGTTATCTTCCGATGTAAGTGCTGGTTTTGATCCACTCTATGCGAGTGCCTTTGAAAAGAAAAATGCTGCTTTCTTAGGTCGTGGCGTGGTATTTAATAAATTTACCGGTTCTCGTGGTAAAAGTGGCTCCAATGATGCTAATGCAGAATACATGGCTCGTATTCGCCATTTGATGGATCAAGATAATATTTCCTACCAAACAGCTGAATTAGGCCGTGTAGATCTTGGCGGTGGCGGTACGATTGCCTATATTATGGCTCTGTATGGTATGGATGTGATCGACTGCGGCGTGGCTGTGCTCAGCATGCACTCTCCTTGGGAGGTGACGAGCAAAGCCGATATTTACGAAGCAAAACGTTGTTATTTAGCGTTCTTAGCGGCGAAAGGGGAATAATCCTATGACAACACATGGTGAAATGGAACGTGTGAAAGTAGATATTTTTAGTATGACTAAAGATGAAGCAGCGCAATTTATCGAGGATAAGGCATACTTTATGATGACTTTGCGTAAATTGATGTATGAATATTGCCCTATTGTAAAAGTAGAGCGATTTGATCCTGCGGAAGGTGAAAGTATTTCGGGGTACTTGACGGAAGATCTAGAACAAGCACAAACTCCAGTCTTATCTGTGGTGTTAGATCCTTTTGAAGTTTCTGCTATGAAAGTGGCAGAAGAACGAGGTAAATTAAAAGAGTATGTCTTTGCGGCTAGCGAAATGACAGAAGTTTTATTACAGGTATTAAAAGAAAAATTTTCTAATGGTGAAATATAGTAATTGGGGGAACATAGAAATGTTATATATTGAATATCCAAAATGTACGACTTGCAAACGAGCAAAAAAATATTTAGATGATCATGGTATTCACTATACCCATCGTGATATTAAAGAAGAAAACCCAACAGCAGAAGAATTAGGTGTATGGTATCCAAAAAGCAAGAAAGCAGATATTAAAGCCTTCTTTAATACATCTGGTCAAATTTATCGTGGAGAAGGTATTAAAGATAAATTACCAACTATGACAGAGGATGAGAAGTTAGCCTTATTAGCAACGAATGGTATGTTGGTGAAACGTCCTATTTTGGTCTTAGAAGATACAGTGCTTGTAGGATTCAAAGAACAAGAATGGGAAGATGCCTTAAAACGTAATGGTTTACTGTAGCTATTTTTAGTTAGTTGTGGTATACTAGAAGTAACTTTTATAGAATCTATTAAAAGAGTGAGCTGCGGCTCACTCTTTCTCTTATACTAATGCAGGGAGGGGATAAGATGAAACGTGACGCCGTAGAGGAATTTGTGTCCGAAGTAGTAGAAACGATTATAGAGTCTACGGAGTTAGAGCTTGTAGATGTGGAGTACGTGCATGAGCGGGAATGGTACTTGCGTGTATTTTTAGACAAAGAAGGTGGCATCGACTTAGATGACTGCCAAATGGTGAGTGAAAAATTAAGCGAAGTATTGGATGCAAAAGACCCAATCAAAGAAAATTATTTGTTAGAAGTATCTTCTCCAGGATTGGATCGAGTGTTGAAAAAAGAAAAAGATTTCATTCGCTACCATGGACGTGATGTGGATATCCAATTGTTTAAACCTATTGATGGTAAAAAGCAATACACAGGATCTTTGCAAGGCTATTCTGATGAAGTCATCACGATTCAGGTGCAAGAAGAACGTATTGATCTAGAACGTGCAGCTATTGCACAAATTCGTTTACATTTAGATTTTTAAGGGAGGAAACCAGTGAGTCAAGAATTAGTACAAGCGGTATTAGCAGTTACTAAACAAAAAGGGGTGGCACCAGAGATTATTTTTGATTCTCTTGAAGTGGCATTATTACAAGCCTATCGTAAAGAGGTGGGAGCAAATCAAGAGGCATATATTTATTTCAATCGTGAAACAGGTGATTATAAAGTGTTGGCTAAGAAAACAGTAGTGGACACGCCTGAAAATGAAGAAGTAGAAATTGCGTTAGTAGATGCTCGTCAATTGGATAAACGTATGGAAATCGGCGATATTATCGAAGTGGATGTAACGCCAAAAAACTTCGGTCGTAGTGCAGCCCATACGGCAAAACAATTGCTGATTCAACGCTTGAAAGAAGCAGAACGCAACATTGTCTATGATGAATATTCCAGCCGTGAAGGCGATATTTTGACTGGTTTGGTGGAACGTATTGAGGGTCGAAATGTATTCATTAATCTAGGAAAAACTGAGGCGATTTTACCTGTATCTGAACAAATTCCTAGTGAAAGCTATGCTGTGGGAGATCGTATTAAATGCTACATTGTGGAAGTGAAAAAGACCACTAAAGGTCCTCAAATCATGATTTCCCGTACACATCCTGGTTTATTAAAACGCTTGTTTGAATTAGAAGTGCCAGAAATTGCAGAAGGTACAGTGGAATTAAAATCAGTAGCTCGTGAACCAGGTATGCGTTCTAAAATTGCTGTTGTATCTCGCGAGGAAGAAGTGGATGCAGTAGGCGCGTGTGTTGGTCCTAAAGGACAACGTGTACAAAATATCGTGGATGAGCTAAATGGCGAAAAAATAGATATTGTGAAATGGGATGAAGATCCAGCGGTATATATTGCCAATGCCTTAAGTCCAGCAAAAGTGGTAAGCGTAGTAGCTCGTGATGAAGAAAAAACATCTTCTGTTGTGGTGCCAGATTACCAACTTTCACTGGCTATCGGTAAAGCAGGTCAAAATGCCCGTTTAGCGGCGAAATTAACAAACTGGAAAATTGATATTAAAAGTGAAACACAAGCCGCTGAAGCCGGTGAATATGTGGAATCTGATGATATGATTTCCTTGGATGCTTTTGGAGATGAAGACTAATATGAAACAGAAGTCTCAGCCTATGCGAGTATGTGTGGGATGTGGAGAACTTCTTCCCAAGAAAGAGTTAACACGTGTTGTGTTGAGTCCAACGGGAGAGATTTCTATTGACCCCACAGGTAAAGCCCCTGGACGGGGAGCATATATGGAAATGAAAGTAGAATGCCTAGACATGGCGTATAAAGCCAAACGATTAGAGCGTTCGCTAAAACATAAAGTTTCACAAGAAATTTATGAATCTTTAAAGGAACAAATATCCCATGAATAAAGAAAAAGTGTTGAATATATTAGGATTAGCACAGCGAGCAGGTCGCTTATTATCAGGCGATTTTGTAGTGGAACGGTCCATGAAGCGGCAAGCCTATCCACTGTTGATTATGGCGGAAGATTGTGCGCAGAATAATGCTAAAAAATATATGCACTTAGCCGAGTCTCATCAGGTGCCCCTTCGTTTAGTAGGGACCAAAGAGGAACTAGGTAGAGCATTGGGAAAAGAAATGCGAGCAGTTATATTAGTAAATGATGCTGGATTTGCTAAATCCTTGCTAGCTGAAATAGATAAGAATCAGTAGAGGGGGAATGTAGATGTCCAAAAAAAGAGTATATGAAGTAGCAAAAGACCTAGGTGTAGAAAATAAAGTAGTGATTGATGCTTTAAAAAAGCACAATGTAGAAGTGAAAAGCCATATGAGTACAGTGGAGGATTCACAAGTATCTATGATTAAACAATCGTTAGCTGGTGGCGCTAAACAAGCACAAAGTGAAGCGCCAAAAGCAACTCAACAAGCACCGCAAAAGAAAGTACACGAATACCGTCGCAATGAAGATGGCGAAAGACGTGGACCTAAACAAGATAGAAATAATCGCAATGATCGTAACGATCGTGGAGACCGTAATGACCGTGGTGAAAAGCGTGACCGCCCATTCAATCGTGATGGTAAAAATAATGGTCAACGAGATCATCGCAATGATAGAAATGACCGTGGAGACAATCGTTCTAACCAACGAAATGGTCAAAGCCGTGATGGTCGTCGTCCAGAAGGTCGCAATGATCAACGTCAAGACAATCGTAATGGTGGTAATCGTCCTAACAACGGTGGCAGATTCGACCGCAATAATGACCGCAATCATGATCGCAACAACAATCGTAGTAACGATCGTAATAATGATCGTAATAATGATCGTCGCAATGATGGACCACGTCGTGAACGCCGCTTAGAGATTCCACAAGTGGATCCAGCTCTTACTGTGAAAACCGAAGGTCGTGATCGTCAAGCGAGCCGTGAAGTGGATCGTCAAAAAGAAAATCGTCGTTTTGAATCTGAACATCGCAATGAAAATCGTAGCGAGCGTCGCAATAAAAAAGATAAAAAAGGTAAAAAAGGCGAACGTACTCAATCCTTAGTATCTTCTGCGTTGCAAAAAAATAAAAATAAGGTTAAGCAACGTAATGAGCAACACATCAAACAAAAAGAAGAAGAACGTCGTAAGGCTGAAGCAGCCATCGCTACGTCTATCGAACTATCTGGGCCATTAACTGTTAAAGAATTGGCTGAAAAAATGGGCCGTGAAGTATCTGAAATCATCAAAAAATTGATGATGTTAGGTGTTATGGCTACCATCAACCAAGAAATTGATGTGGAAACCGCTATGGTATTAGCAGAAGATTTCGGCGTGGAAGTAGTAGAAGTAGAACCTGAACAAGATCCTACAGAAATCATCGAAATCGAGGATAGCCCAGAAAGCTTACAAGCTCGTCCACCAGTTGTTACCATCATGGGTCATGTTGACCATGGTAAAACATCTTTGTTGGATGTGATTCGTTCTACCAATGTAACAGCTTCTGAAGCAGGTGGTATTACGCAGCATATCGGTGCCTACCAAGTTCGCTATGAAGGTAATAAAATTACATTCCTTGATACACCAGGCCATGAAGCTTTCACAGCGATGCGTTTGCGTGGTGCTCAGTCCACGGATATCGCAGTCCTTGTGGTAGCTGCTGATGATGGTGTTATGCCACAAACTATTGAGGCTATCAACCATGCTAAATCTGCAGAGGTGCCAATTATCGTAGCCATCAATAAAATGGATAAACCAGGTGCGAACCCTGACCATGTAAAACAACAACTGTCTGAACATGGTTTGTTGCCAGAAGAATGGGGCGGTGATACCATCATGGTTCCCGTATCTGCTAAACAACGTCAAGGTATTGAAGACCTATTGGAAACTATCTTGTTGGTAGCAGAAGTACAAGAATTGAAGGCGAACCCTAACCGTAAGGCACAAGGTATCGTTATCGAAGCCCAATTGGATAAAGGCCGTGGTCCTGTATGTACAGTGTTGGTACAAAAAGGTTCCTTACGTGTAGGGGAAACGATCCTTGCCGGTGTAGCCTACGGTAAAGTACGTGCTATGACGAATGAACGTGGAGAAAAAGTAAAAGTGGCTCGTCCATCTATGCCTGTGGAAATTTTAGGTTTATCTGATGTGCCACAGGCTGGTGAAGTGATATTCGCTGTAGATGACAACGAAGCTCGTTCCATTGCAGAAAAACGTATTGAAAAACAACGCATTACTGAAATGAATGCGAAAACAAAAGTCACTCTTGATGATTTGTTTAACCAAATGCAACAAGGGGAATTGAAAGACTTAAATATTATTATCAAAGGTGACGTACAAGGTTCTGTAGAAGCATTACGTCAATCCTTAGAGGGCATTAAAAACCCAGAAGTACGCATCAACATTATCCACAGTGCAGTAGGTGCCATCAACGAATCTGATGTGATGTTAGCCTCTGCATCGGGTGCGATTATTATCGGCTTTAACGTGCGTCCAGATGCGAATGTACGTAAAGAAGCAGAAAAAGAAAGTGTTGACCTTCGTACATACCGTGTCATCTACGATGCCATCAATGAAATCGAAGCCGCTATGCGTGGTATGTTAACTCCTGAATTTAAAGAAGTTATCTTAGGCCGTGCAGAAGTTCGTCAAGTAATTTCTACGCCGAAAGCTATCGTTGCGGGTTCCTATGTAACAGAAGGTAAAATCACGAATAACTCTGAAATTCGCTTAATCCGTGATGGTATCGTTATCCATGAAGGGCATATCGATTCCTTACGCCGTTTCAAAGATGAAGTGAAAGAAGTAGCTACCAGCTTTGAGTGTGGTATCTCCTTAGAACGTTACCGTGATGTGAAAGAAGGCGACGTGATCGAAGCGTACAAAATGGAAGAAATTGCCCCAGAAGTATAGGAGGTATCCATGAGTGAAGTTCGTGTACGAAAATTACAAGAGTTTATTAAACAAGAAGCAAGTCAAATCTTATTGCGCGGGTTGAAAGACCCTCGCATTGGATTTGTCACTGTTACCGATGTGCGTGTTACTGGCGATTTGCGAGAAGCTACGATTTATGTAAGCTTATTCGGCAGTGAAGCGGAGAAACAACAGTCCTTAGAGACTTTGCGCAGAAGCGCTGGCTACTTCCGCTCTGAACTAGGAAAGGTGCTTCAATTGCGCCATATTCCTAGCATTGCCTTTGATGCAGATACATCCTTAGATTACAGCATGCACATCGAAGGATTATTAAATTCTATTAAACAAGAGGAACAATAATGGCAAAAATTAGTATTGATCAACTAAAAACATCGATTGATACAGCCCATTCTATTCTTCTTACTGTTCATGTTAGTCCTGATGGAGATGCTATTGGTTCCATGCTCGCTATGTATGAAGCCTTGGTGGCCCAAGGGAAAGCTGTTCGCATGGTAGTAGATGATGTGATTCCTGAAAAGTTTTCTTTTCTTCCTCTATGCTCTAAGATTGAGCCTATTGAAAGTTTAGAAAGCGGTTATACATCGGATATGCTACTCATTTTGGACGCTAGCACATTTGAACGAATTGGAGAAGTAGGTGTACGAGTGAGTGCACCTACTTTTAATATAGACCATCATATTTCTAATACAGAATTTGCAGACGGCTTATATTTACGTCCTGATTTTTCTTCTACTGGAGAAACCGTGGCGTACCTATGTAAGATATGGAATTGGGAAATCACTCAATCGATGGGACAAGCTTTGTACATGGCTATGGGTACAGATACAGGGTTCTTTAAATTCTCTAATACAACAGCACATACGATGGAGATGGCAGGTCTATGTTTACAAGCAGGAGCGCAACCACATGTGATTTCTGAAGCTATAGAAATGGTAGAACCAGGGCGTATCGAGGTGATGAAACAAGTCTTAGATAATGTGTCCTTTCACCATGAAGGACAAGTGGTATCCATGTGCTTGACATTACCGCTGATGGAGCGCATTGGGGATGATACCGATGGATTTGTGGACATGATTCGAAATATCAAAGGTGTGGATGTAGCTATCGTTTTAAAAGCGAAAACAGAGACGGTAACTCGTGCTAGCATTCGCAGTAAAGTGCGAGATGCAAACCAAATTGCTAGTAACTTTGGCGGTGGTGGGCATATTCGAGCAGCTGGCTGCTCTATCGAAAGTCCTATCCACGAAGCATTAGAACAAATCTTAGCGGTGATTGATTAATGGATGGTGTTATTTCTTTGATCAAGCCACCAGGTATCACGAGCCATGATGCGATCGGTATTTGTCGACGTATTTTGAAAGAGCGCCGTATCGGTCATAGTGGTACCTTGGATCCATTGGCGTATGGAGTGCTACCTATCTTTGTCGGAAAAGCCGCTCGTGCCATCGAGTACACAGAGTCCATCGGGAAAACCTATGTGGCGGAATGCAAATTTGGCGTGGAAACAGATACAGAAGATAGCACAGGGAATATATTACGTACTTTAGATAGTATTGAGGCTCCTAGTTGGGGTGAACTAGAACAAGCAGTGCAGTCCTTCCAAGGTTCGATTGAACAGCGACCATCCAAGTATTCTGCTATCAAAATCAATGGGCAACGTGCTTATGATTTAGCCCGTGCAGGAGTAGAATTTGAACTGCCATCTCGTTTGATTCATATCCATGACATCGAGTTACTAGCCTATGCATTTCCATTCTTTACTATTCGTGTACGGTGTTCTGCGGGCACTTATGTGCGTGCTTTGTTACGGGATATATGTCAGCGATTGGATCTATGTGGTATGATGACACAACTATGCCGTACCGCGGTAGGACAATGCAACATTGAACAGTCTGTGACCATCGAAGAACTAGAAACACTGGTGGAACAAGCTGTACAGCCAGTAGATACTTTGTTAACGCACTTGCCAGCGGTGTATATCAATGATATTAATCGAACACGCTTGGTGCAAGGGAAACAAGTTCCAATTCATACAGTCAAACCGAATGGAACTTTCTGTGTGTCGCCAGATGAAATCCCAGTAGATACATTAGTGAGAGCCTATGATGCGAATGGGTTTATGAGTATCTTGCGACGATTGGATGACACTTTAAAAGTAGAGAAAAATATATACATATGATGTAAGTATAAAAATGGTCAGGAACCTTATGGGAACCTGACCATTTTCTTGTGTATACTATTTGATAGAAAAGCATCTTATATGGCGTGTATTATACTGAATAGGATATTACAAATTAAACTGTATAGGTGATATTGTATTTCTTTTAGAGAAATACATGTATACACTTTCTATAGTCTTCGGTTGTGTTATAATAAAGAGTAAACGAAATAAAAGTTCTATTTCATATTTCAAAAGATAAGGATCAATATGAATATTTTATATACGATATCAGAGTTAGATACGATACAGGAGCCCATTGTATATGGAATGGGAACCTTTGATGGACTGCATTTAGGTCATCAATCAATCATTAAGGAAGTCTGTGACAGCGCTAAGGCATGTCATGGAGTTTCTGTGATTGTTACCTTCGATGCTCATCCATTTACTATATTACAACCGCGACAAATTCCACCTCGTTTGTTACAACGAGAAGAACGATATGATATGTTAAAGGCTATGGGTGTTGATTATATATTGGAGCTTCCTATGACTCAAGAATTAGTAGCGCAGTCAGGAGAAGATTTTATTCATGATTTATGTGCCCATCGCGATGTACTGAAAATAGTGGTAGGTGCAAACTTTAATTTTGGATATAAAGGGTTAGGTAATTCTCAGTTAATTCGTCAGTTATATCCGTCTATTGAAGTCCATGATCAAGAATTGGTACGTTATGATTGGATTGATGCCCCTATATCGAGCACTGCCATACGTAGTAGTATTTTACGTGGTGATATTGAATTAGCTAATACCATGCTAGGTAGACCTTACCGATTTACGGGCACAGTAGTAAAAGGGGATCAACGGGGGCGCACTTTGGGGTTTCCTACATTAAACTTTCATTTCCCAGATACTATGGCAGCGCCAGCTGATGGTGTGTATGTAAACCAAGTATATATTGGTGGCAAATGGTATGGTGCAGTAGGTAATATGGGAGATAATCCAACTTTTACGAATCAATATCATCGTTTTGAAACCCATTTATTTGATTTTTCTGATGATGTATACGGAGAAGTGGCTACGGTAGAATTTCTTGCTTTTATCCGAGGAGAAGTAAAGTTTGATTCCCTGCAAGCCCTTATCGATCAAATGGAAGATGATAAGACCTTTGCATTAAAGCATTTACATAGTACTATCTATAAAAAATTCTAAGGAGTATATCTATGAAATTACAAGAAAATCGCCAAAAAATTGATGCTATTAATAAAGAAATGATTCGCCTCTTTGAAGAACGTTTGAGTATTGTGGTAGATATTGCAAAATATAAAGAAGAGCATCAGATGAAAATTCATGATGTACAAAGAGAGCAAGAAATCCTTGCATCGGCTGTACAAGCATTGGAAAACCCTGAATTAGCGGATTATGCAAAAGAGTTTATGAATGAGGTAATTCGTATTTCTAAAGAGTATGAAAAGAACCATGTTCATCAACATATTTTCTTAATTGGTATGCCTGGAGCAGGTAAAACAACGATTGGTAAAGCCTTAGCACAGGCATTAGGCTTAGAGTTCTTTGATGTGGATACAGAAATCCAAGAGCGTACAGGAAAATCTATTCAAAATATTATTATTCATGATGGAGAAGAAGAATTCCACCAATTAGAACTTAATGTAATTCAAGATTTGGTGAGCAAAAAAAATGCCAGTGTCATTGCTACAGGTGGTGGTACGGTATTGTGTGATGCCACAGCTGAACTGATGCGTGAATCTGGTTATGTGGTATTGATTCAACGAGATGTAAAACAAATCCTTGACGATTTAGATATGGAAATTCGTCCATTATTGAAAGAAAGTATTGAATATATTTTCCGCTTATACGAAGAGCGTCAACCAATTTATGAACGTGTGAGTCACATTAAAATTGAAAATATTAGCAATGTAGCAGATGTGGTACAAGCTGTTATTTCTGCATTGCCCAATGCATCTCTATGATAACGGTATTAGGAACGGTATACCGTGTAATCTATAAGTCCCCTCAAGAAGATTACTGCATATTTATCGTGCGGGATTATCAGGAAGATACTCATACTTGTACAGGAAATATAGCCCCTCCTAAAGTAGGGGAAGAGGTGGAAATTAAAGGTAAGTTTGTAATTCATAAAAGATATGGCAAACAGATTGCTGTCCAAAGCATACAACGTGTGATGCCAGATACCTTAGCAGGTGCTAGACGGTATTTAGAAAGTCTTAGTGTGAAAGGGTTAGGTCCTAAATCATTAGATAAGCTGCTGGACTATTTTGGAATTTCTATTCTAGAGATTCTGAAAAACGAAAATCCTATGGAATTATTAGAAGTCCCCAATATATCCCTTAGAACAAAGCAAGAACTGTATAAGGTTTTGTTAGGTGAAGGGGTCTTGCAGGAAATTAATGATTTTTTTGCTAAATACAATATGAGTAATCGTTGGAGTCGCCAACTTTACGAAGTGTACGGTGCTAAAAGCATAGAAATGCTGCAAGATAATCCTTATTACCTATTGACGGTGGATATAAACTTGCCTTTTTCTGTAGTAGATCATTTTGCAGCAGAATTAGGATTTCCCTTTGATAATCCAAAGCGCATCGATGCAGGGATTCGCTTTACCATGGAGCAGATCGGATCTTCAGGGCATTCTTGTATGCCCGTAGAGGAATTGATGGTACAGTTGTCGAATCTATTAGGTGATGAGTATATCGATGTGATTGTAGACCGTTTAGAAACCTTAATTGAAACAAAGCGCTATGTACAGGTAGATCACGACGATGTACTGTATATCTACCACCCTACTGTGTATCGAGCAGAAGTAGACAGTGTAGATTTCACAGAAGCTTTCCTAGATAATGATGTACTACCTTTATTGGATGGTGATGATTTCTGCAAAAGTTATGAAATTAAGCATTCCATGGAGTTAGGGGTGGAGCAAAAGCAAGCTATTCATATGGCGCTTAGTCATCGATTCTCTATTATCACTGGAGGTCCAGGTACAGGAAAGACCACTATTATCAAAGCCTTAGTAGAAGGATTTCAGCAAGGAAACCTAAAACGTATTGTCCTCTGTGCGCCTACAGGACGAGCTACGAAGCGTTTGTCGGAAGCGACAGGTATGGAGGCTTATACTATTCATCGCTTGCTAGAGCCAGAACTTGATAATACTATTTATACCTTTGCCCGGAATCAAGATGAGCCATTAGAGGTAGATGTAGTTATTGTTGATGAATCATCTATGCTTAATTTAGAGCTATACTATGCCCTGATACAGGCGATTCCACCTAGTGCTTATGTGGTCCTTGTGGGAGATGTGGATCAATTGCCACCTATCGGTGCGGGCTTTATTTTGCGAGATATGTTGACTAGTTCTGTGATACCTTATCAAGGGTTAACGCAGATATATCGTCAACAAGAGGGGAATCGAATCATCGATAATGCCTACGCGATTAATCATGGTGAGATGCCCGATTTATCGAGTTGTGATGAATTTCAATTTGAAAGTGCTCATGATGTGGAAAGTGTCCTATTAGCGGTTACTAATCATTATCGAGAGGAATTACAGTACGTAGAGTCTGACCTAGATATTCAAATCGTTTGTCCTATGCGTAAAGGCGTCATAGGTAGTGCGGCTATTTCTAAATATTTGCAAGAAGAATTGAATCCGAGAAGAAGCGGTGAAGAAGAATTAAAAGTAGATGGTACAGTGTATCGCATTGGAGATAAGATTATTCAAATGGAAAATAATTATGATCAAGATGTGTACAATGGAGAAATTGGTGTAATTACAGATATACTTGGCAAACAGGTACATGTAAAATTTCCAGATAAATCGATGACTCTTGACGAAGAGGATATGATGACGATGGCACTTGCTTATGCAATTACGGTTCATAAAGCACAGGGCAGTGAATATGAACGTATCATTCTACCATTTATTTCTGCCTATAATGTGATGTTACAGCGAAATCTACTCTATACAGCGATTACACGTGCGAAGGATAAGGTGTTACTCATCGGTAGCGAAACAGCCGTAGATACAGCGGTGAATCGAGTAGATACAAATTATCGATATACATTATTTAAAGAACGCTTAGAGGGGGCGATCTAATGAGATTATGGGACCTATTGTGTCCACCTACTTGTATCCATTGTGGTAAAGATGTATATACTCAAGGTGAGTGGTGTGATACATGTTTGCAAGCAGTTATGCATGAACGTTGTATATTAGGTCCGAAACATTCTTCTTTAGAATGTATATATATTCTAGCTGATTATATAGGTGGTATTAAAACCATGCTACATGATATAAAATTTAATGGAAAAAAGGAGCGAGCTCTAGGAGCCGCTCCTTTTTTACAACGTTTTACAGTTACTTGTTTGGATATGCAGTATGTACCAACCATTGTTGTACCTATTCCCATTAGTGAAAGCAAACGGAAACAACGGGGTTATAATCAAGTGGAAGTGCTATTCAAAAATTGGGTTATGCAACAAGGTTGGAATTGGGTAGATTTGTTGTTGAAATTAGATGGATCTAAACCAATGTGGACATTGACAAAGGAAGAACGACGAAAAAATATGAAAGGTCATTTCTTAGTTCGTCCTACTATGGTGGATACTTATGTTGATAAAGACCTTAGTGTATTGCTAGTAGATGACATCTATACTACGGGGGCTACTTTACTAGAAGCAGCGGAGACAATTCATGCTGTCTTACCTAAAGCAAAGATAAAGGCTCTCACTTTAGCAAGTGGAGCCTAATGATTATCCTAATATTTCTATGAATGCTTTCACCACATCTGGATCAAATTGTGTGCCAGAGTGTCTAAATAGTTCTTGTTTGATCTCGCTACGAGGTTGTAGGCTTGTATCTGAAGCTGGGTCGATGGCTGTTACGTAGTAATCAGCAATACCAATAATGCGAGCTCCTAATGGAATATTAGCGCCTCGTAAGTGTTTAGGAAAACCTGTGCCATCCCAACGCTCATGATGGTATTTAATGTAAGGGATGATAGGCTGGCAACATGGATAGTTTTCAATCATGCTAGCCCCAAATACAGGATGTTGCTTGTATTTGGATAATTCCTGACGGTTGAAGTAGGGAAACTTCATCAAGGTAGTGGTAGGTAAGCAAATTAAGCCTAAATCGTGTAAACACGCTGCGTGGCGAATCAATTCGATTTCACCTTTTGGCAACCCCATTTTAGCAGCAATGGCTACAGCATAATTGGCAACCTGTACTGAATGCACATATAAAGTTTGGCTTTTCATCTGAATCATTTGTAAGAGCTGTAAGGTTACTAACTCTAAGGTGCTTTTATCTTGTTCGTAAGCCCCTGATTCTTGAATTAATGATAACATAAACATGCGCAAACCCTTCCTAACAAATAGAAACGGTGTACTCTCTTTTGGAAAACCACCGTTTTTATATTCTTCGTTTACTTAAGTACACACATTATACAATAAAATTCTATTCTTGAATATACCCTGTAGAGTGGACAAAAATGTACTGAAAAGTTCTCATCATTTACATAAAAAGTGAGAATGTGATAAACGTGGGATGGAGTAAAGCTGATGTATATTTGATGAAAAAAAGCAAGTCTTTTTTATAAATGTACTATATAAAAATGATATAAGTAAAATGAAAAATATCATGACAGTTCCTAAGTGACAAAAGTAAAAAATATAGATATAATAAGAGTACATAACGGGTCTGTGGTTGAAAGTCGAGGCCAGTCGCAGGCGAAACGATCCACATAAGCAATGAGAAATTGTGAGCATGGTGCGGCTTAGATGTAAGACCTGCCGACAAAATATGTCGAGAGGGGTAGTAGTGGGGAGCATGGCTTAAGAGCGAACCTTCCAGCAGGCGAGTGTGGGGGCAAAGACCAGGTCAGCCGTATGAAACACAGCAGAAATTGTTCTGCTGTGTATTTTTTTATGCTTTTTTGGTATATCAGTTTCTATATATTGCGTATACAATTTAACAAATATAACAGGAATTAATAAAAATACAAAATATATGTAAATTTATGTTGACTAAATATTCATGTAGATGTATAATTAGTGCATAAGATATACATAAGATATTTAGTAAAGGAGACCAATTATGAAAGCAAATGTAAAAAAATTAATATGTACGGGCTTATTAGCTTTAGGTGTAGTAGCACTACTAGGGGGATGTGGCTCTCAAGGAGGAGACCAAGTACAAAAAGGAAGTGTCTTGAAGATAGGCACTAATGCAACGTTTGTACCGTTTGAGTTTAAGCAAGAAGGATCCGAAGAATTACAAGGTTTTGACATCGATGTAGCTAAAGAAATTGCGAAACGGACGGGTAAAACTATTGAATTTAAAAATGTTCCTTTTGATGCACTAGTACCAGCTTTAGATAATGGCGAAATTGATTTAGCAGCATCGGGGATGACCATTACAAAAGCACGGATGGAAAAAGTTGGTTTCAGTATGCCTTATTATGAATCTGGTATGGCTGTGGTTGTCAAGGAAAGTAGCGTTATTAAAAGTTTAGATGATTTGACAGGAAAAACGATTGCCGTACAAATGGGTACTACAGGGGCAGACTTAGCAAACAAAATCAATGGAGCTATAGTAAAAAACTTTGACCATACTAGCGATGCTTTATTAGAATTACAAAATGGTGGTGTAGAAGGGGCCTTAATTGATTTGCCAGTGGCTCAGTATTACGTAGCCAAACATAGTGATCAACACTTAACGATTATCGCTTATCCAAATACGAAAGAATACTTTGGTTTAGCTATGAATAAAAAGAATAAAGACCTAGTAGATAGTGTAAATAAAGCATTGACAGAGATGAAGCAAGATGGTACTTTAAATAAGATATACCAAACATGGTTTAAAACTGACATGCCTAAGGATATTCCCGTGACATACGAAGGAAAATAATGTACTATATAAGGAGGCTTTGTGCCTCCTTATCTGTGTTGAATGAAAGGATGGATAGGTAACGATGGATTTTAATTGGCAGTTAATTGTCGACTCTTTACCCCTGTTAATTGGAGGGGCTGGAATTACAATTCAAATTACCCTCATGAGTGTGGGCTTTGGTTTCTTTATTGGACTAGTAGTGGCGCTAATGAACTTATCACGATTTAAAGTGATTCGTTTGATCGCAAAATGTTATGTAGAACTATTTCGTGGCACACCACTATTAGTACAAATCTTTATGATTTACTTTGGTGGTCCTAAATTATTGGGGGCTATCGTTAATGCCAATGGTGCGCCAGAACCAATTGGGCCCTATTTAGCCGCCGTCTTGGCTTGTTCTATAAACTCTGGTGCTTATGTATCTGAAATTTTCCGTGCCGGTATCCAATCTATTAATAAAGGTCAAATGGAAGCAGGTCGCTCTTTAGGTTTAACTTGGTTCCAAACGATGCGCTATGTTATTATGCCACAAGCTTTCAAAGCTATCATTCCACCATTGGGCAATGAATTTATTGCTATGTTGAAAGATACTTCTCTAGTAGCAGTTATTGGTTTTGAAGAATTGACACGTCGAGGACAATTAATTATCGCTCGTACCTACGGTTCCTTTGAAATTTGGACAGCCGTAGCGGTGATTTACTTGATTATGACATTAACCATTTCCCGACTCGTAGCGTACTTAGAAAGGAAATATAATATCAAATGATTCAATTACAGAATGTACATAAATACTTTGGACAATTGCATGTCTTAAAAGGCGTTTCTACAGAAATCGATGCTGGTGAAGTAGTGGTTATTATTGGACCATCTGGCTCTGGTAAAAGTACTGTATTGCGCTGTATGAACTATTTAGAAGAACCAACAGAAGGTGACGTGATTGTAGATGGCAAGAACTTAAATGTGAAAGAAAACATCGACAACGTACGCGCTGAAGTGGGCATGGTATTCCAGCGGTTTAATCTATTTCCTCATATGACTGTACTAGATAATATTACTTTAGCACCACAAAAAATTAGAGGACTTTCAAAATCTGAAGCGGAAAGCATTGCTCGTGATTTATTGGGAAAAGTAGGTTTATCCGATAAAGCAGAGGCGTACCCAGAACAATTATCTGGGGGTCAGCAACAGCGTGTAGCCATTGCTAGAGCGTTAGCGATGAAACCAAAAGTCATGCTTTTTGACGAACCTACATCAGCGTTAGATCCAGAGATGGTTAGTGAAGTATTAGACGTTATGAAAGATTTGGCTAAAGAGGGGATGACTATGGTCATCGTTACTCATGAAATGAGCTTTGCCAAAGAAGTAGCTACACGTGTATTATTTGTAGATAGTGGCGAAATTTTGGAAGAAGGAACACCAGCAGAAGTATTCGATACTCCAAAACATGAACGAACAAAGTCTTTCTTATCAAAAGTTATTCGATAAGACGATATCAGAGAAATATAACTACCCTATATACGGAGTTTCCTATGTAGGGTAGTTTTTTGTTGTGAAATTAAGTATGATATTTAAAATTTTACTAATGAATTGATTGGTATCCCTAGACCTATATGTACTGCTATAAATAGATATATGTAATCATATATCCATTATATGTTGTAAGGAGTATATCGTTTTAGATAGTAGTGATATTTATTTGTATGAGTATAAAATATAGTGAATAACTTACGCAAAAAGAATAATTATGGTATTGTTTCATAATTGTTTATAAAATAAAATAATTATTAAAATGATGCGCATATGGAATAAATAAAACGATATGAATAAAATAGACAAATTCAATCTTGATAATTGACATTATTCATAGATTTATAAAAATAAGGTATAATGTGAATATAAATTGAAAAATATAATGGATATATGAAGCGTAAAATATACCCTAAATGTTTATATTATTAGTATAGAATGAAATAATTGATTAATAGTTTCGTTAAATTATATCGATATGTTATATACTTGAAAATAAAGTGATATTTTGATTGACATCATACATATATAGTGATAACATGAAAGCAAGATTTAGATACTCTAAATCGCTTGCAGTATTAAAGGTAGGAGGAATTATCATGCTTGGGAAAGTAAAATGGTTCAGTGCAGAAAAAGGTTATGGCTTTATTGAAAGAGAAGATGGCAGCGATGTATTCGTTCATTTTTCTGCAATCCAAGAAGATGGCTTTAAGTCTTTATCCGAAGGACAACAAGTAGAATTTGAAATCGTAGATGGCAACCGTGGTCTTCAAGCGGCTAACGTATATAAAGCATAATTTATGAACAAAGCTTAGGGATTCCTAAATAGGGTCCCTAAGTTTTTTTACTTTCACTAAATGTAGAAAAAATATAGAAAAATAAAAAAGGGTTTTCATACTTTCATGTAGAATTATATACATATAGCAACACTATATGTTACACAGAAAGGGTGACGACTATGAAAGTATCTGTAAGAGGAAAAAATCTTGAAGTGACAGCTGCCTTGCGTGAATATATTGAAAAACGGTTGGAAAAGTTATCCCGTTATTTTGAAACACCAGTTACGGTTCAAGTTGTGTTATCTTTAGAAAAAGAAGAGCGTAAAGTAGAAGTGACATGTTTTGTAGAAAGCGTAGTATTGCGTGGTGTAGAGAGTCACTTAGATATGTATGCTGCTATCGATTTAGTGGTGGATAAAATTGTTCGTCAAATCCATAAACATAAAACACGGTTAGCGAAACGATTCCGTAAAGAAACTGGATTCCATGTAGATGTGACACCTGTGGAAGCGATTCCAGAAGAAAAGGAATTAGAAGTAGTACGTCGCAAAAACTTTACTGTACGTCCTATGAGCGTGGAAGAAGCAATTTTACAAATGAATCTATTGGAACATGACTTCTTTATGTTCTTCAATGAAGATACTGAAATCATGAACGTTGTATATCGTCGACATGATGGCAAATATGGTTTGTTAGAACCAGAAGTGGGTTAATTATAATTCATACATCATATATCATATATAAAGGGCTATGATACCATGTGTTACATGTTGTCATAGCCTCTTTTTTGTAAAGCCATATAACGATAGAGGAAGATGGATGCTTTTACTCCATCTTCCTCTATTTGTGTTTTTCAGTTTTTTTTAGTTTGGACTTAGCTTACCGAGCGAGAGTGCTAATCTATAAAGTAGTGCACGCCTGATGCAAAAATAGGCATTACAAGGTTACCATTGATATTTTTATGTATACCATGGCCCAGGCGTTCTATATGAGCCATTTTCCCTAATATTCTACCATCAGGGCTTAATAATCCTTCTACAGCACCTATAGATTGGTTAGGATTCCATCGTGGATCATAGGTAGTATTACCCACAAAGTCTACATATTGTGTGGCAACTTGCCCCTGAGCATAGAGTTCTTCTACTTGTTCTGTTGTAGCAAGGAAACGACCTTCTCCATGAGAAATAGGGACTGTGTAGATGTCGCCTATTTGACAAGCACTGAGCCATGGTGAATTTGTGGATACAACCTTTGTATGGACTATCGTAGAAATGTGACGTCCTATTGTATTGTACGTTAAGGTAGGACTGGTTTGCTCCAATGGTTGGATATGGCCTGTTGGGACTAATCCAAGCTTAATTAGTGCTTGAAATCCATTGCATATACCAAGCACTAAACCATCACGCTTGTATAATAGATTCTCTAAAGATTCTTGCAAGTATGGATTGTGAAACAGGGTAGCTATAAATTTGCCTGATCCAGCTGGTTCATCACCGCTACTAAAACCACCAGGGAAACATACAATTTGAGCACTGTTTATACTGCGTTTTAAGGCTTGAATAGATTCTTGTAATTCTTGACTGCTTCGATTGCGAATGACAAGAGTTTCTATCTTGGCACCATGCTCTGTGAAAGCCCGTGCAGATTCATATTCACAATTGGTGCCAGGGAATACAGGAATCAGCACTTTAGGATGAGATAGAGAAGTATACTTACTACATGGTTTGCTTTGTGTAGTGTGTAGTAGTTTGCTGTTAGCAGAGGTACTGGTATCACCGAAGTTTTTTTCTTTTGCGTAGATAGGAAAGATAGATGCTAAGGAGCTTTCATAGGAATTGGTTAAGTCATCTAATGAGATAGAGGTATCCCCCATCACAATAGAAGGGTCTTCTTGTGTAGTGCCAATATGGTACATGTGAGGTAAGTCCCTTAATGCCTGAGCTGTCACAGTATCCACCTCTATGAGGAAGGAACCACGGAAGGGATAGAACAATATATCTTCAGGAGTTAGAGAAGCAAGGAGACTATCATTCTCTGATGTATTGGCACAGGATTGAGTTATGCTTGTTTGGTCTAGTTCTCGTTTTTTATGCGTAGAAGATACAGCCATAACTAGTCTTTGCAGTTCGTCTTTATGGTAGACACAGCCAATGGCATTGCCTAGACAAGCTTTCACCGTAGCGGGTCCGATGCCATCCTGTTCTACGACATACGCACTATACACTTGTTGCGTGATATTGAAGGAACGCAAGGTTTTACAATGTGCTTTAAAGGCGGCCCAGTTAGGTGTACCATCAGAGAGCTCTGGTACATACAGAAATAGGATGTGATGGTGTGCCTCATGAAAGTGAGGAGAGAGTATGCGATGGATATCCTCGGTGGTGACAGCAAAAGAAATGAGAGAAGGGGGCACATGGAGATCTTGGAATGTACCGCTCATAGAATCTTTACCACCAATGGCGGCTACACCTAATTGGCGTTGCGCCTCATAGGCGCCCAACAGAGCAGATATCACTTTACCCCAGGACATAGGAGTGTTGAGTTTTTCAAAATATTCTTGAAAACTTAGATAAGCTTTAGAGATATCTCCTCCTATAGCGGCTAACTTTGCTAAGCTAAGGAGTATCGCATACTGAGCGCCATGGTAGGGACTCCATTCTGATAGATATGGATCAAAACCATGGGTCATGATACTAGCAGTCGTGGTAGTTCCCTGTAACACAGGAAGTTTTGCTACCATCCCTTGGACAGGAGTTTTCAGATAGGTTCCGCTGAAAGGAAAGAGCACAGTATTCGCACCGACGGTAGAGTCAAACATAGCTCGTAATCCTTCTTGGGAGGTACTGTTCAAATCTTGCAAGGCTTGATGAAAGCGTGTTTCTATGGAAGCTTTGGTTGTTGTATAGAGAGAAGATAGATTCGTAATAAACGAAGGGGAGTGGTTTGCTCTTGGAGATACGATATGAGCTGTAGTACTTTGTGTAGCTCCATTTGTAGCTAAGAACTGACGATGTAGGTTGACGATAATTTCTCCTTGAAAGTCCATCACTAGGCGTCCAGTATTTGTCACTTCTCCTACAATAGTAGCCTCCAAATTTTCCTCTGCACAATAGGAATGGATTCGTTTCCATTGGCTAGGATCAATAATGCAAGCCATTCTTTCTTGGGATTCTGAGATGGCTAGCTCTGTTCCAGTGAGCCCAGTGTATTTTGTAGGTATCGCATCTAGGTATATATGAATGCTATCTGCGAGTTCTCCAATAGCAACGGCTACACCGCCTGCTCCAAAGTCGTTACATCGTTTGATACATTGTGTTACCTCTGGGTTGCGGAATAGGCGTTGAATTTTTCGTTCTGTAACAGGATTTCCTTTTTGCACTTCTGCACCACAGATAGAGAGAGAGTCTTTCGTATGTATTTTAGAAGAGCCTGTAGCACCGCCACAGCCATCACGGCCAGTTTTACCGCCTAGTAAGATAATGAGATCTCCGGGGATGGGGTTTTCACGATGTACATGAGATCGCGGCACAGCACCGATGACAGCACCTACTTCTAAACGTTTAGCTCGATAGGAGTCGTGGTAATACTCACGTACTTCCCCTGTAGGAACGCCAATTTGGTTGCCGTAGGAAGAAAAACCTTTGGCAGCTGTGGTTGTGATGTAGGATTGTGGTAATTTACCGAGCAAAGTATGCTCTTTTGAGACTAAAGGGTTACCAGAGCCAGTGATACGCATGGCTTGGTATACATAAGCACGACCACTGAGAGGATCTCGAATACAGCCACCTAGACAAGTGGCAGCACCACCGAAAGGTTCGATTTCAGTAGGATGATTATGGGTTTCGTTTTTGAACAATAACAGCCATTCTTCTTTTTTACCATCCACCTGTACCGGAACAATGATGGTGCACGCATTGATTTCGTCGGACACATCTAATTGATTTAGTTTGCCTTGATGACGAAGTTCTTGCATAGCCATTGTGGCCATGTCCATTAATGTGGGTGCTACATCAGCTGATGGATTCAGTTGTTGTTTTGTTTCAAGATAGGTTTGATACGTTTTTCTAATCGGCTTGGTAAGGGCAGACTCATCAAAGGTAATCTCCGTTAATTGGGTATTGAATGTAGTGTGGCGACAATGATCTGACCAATAGGTGTCTAATACACGAATTTCAGTCACTGTTGGATTGCGATGCTCTGTTTGAAAATACCTTTGAATACATAGTAGGTCTTCTAGAGTCATGGCCAATTGCATAGAGTGAAGGAGTTCTTCTAGCTTTATTTTCGTCAGGGTGGTGAACTCCTTTATGTGCGAAGTTTCTGGAACTACCGGTGTTACTATATCTAGCGTTGTAGGAAGGTCCATGGAGCTTTCATAGGCATCGATAGATTGCAAAAGATATTGTCGAGCTGTATCTATATGTGTTTTAGTTAGGGGGCCCCTTAAGACATAGATTCGTGCAGTACGTACAGTACTATGATCATGACCAGTGAGGATGGAGAGGCATTGCTCTGCAGCATCAGCACGCTGGTCATATTGACCTAGTATAGGCGCAATAGCAATGGGATGGCCTAGGGAGGACAGGTTTAGTGTAGTACAGGTAGTTTCTATGGGAGGTTCAGAAAAAATGAGGGTTTTAGCACGTTCAAACTCTGATTCTGTGATTCCAGAGATGTCGTATCGTTCGTAGACCCTGAGGTCGGTGAGAGGAATCTGTAAATCTTGCTCAAAGGTCCTACGTAATTGTTCGGATTCCTGTGAAGTAGTTGTGCGAGGAGTGACAAATAGACGGAAAATGTGCATACATAGCCTCCTTTGGGTTAATAGGATGGTAGTGGGATTCTCACTACATCCTATAGTATGTTTGTTAGCATTCCATACATGACTTCTTGTATCTTAAGTATACCACGTTTTTTGTTGATTCCCTGAGTTTGTATTGAAGATAGCTGTGTAGCAAGTTATAATAGAGATAGTTTGACATTTGATAATTTGTCCGTGTGCACGATATGAGTAGAGTATGACTCTAGGGGGCATAATGAAATATGATGGTGTGTTAGATACATGGCATGAGGAATGCGGAGTCTTTGGAGTCTATGACAAGTCCTCTACCATCGGGACAACTATATATGAAGGCCTTGTGGCGTTACAGCACCGAGGGCAAGAAGGAGCGGGTATTGCTGTGGTTCATGAATCACAGATAGATGTGGTGAAAGGACCAGGGCTCGTGAAAGAGGCCTTACAGGATGTTTCTTTCTTAAAAGGTCATATAGGGATTGGGCATGTGCGGTATTCCACTACAGGTATAGAGAATCCTTGTGATGTACAACCCATTGTAGGGGAGTCGCAGTGGGGTGCATTTGCAGTGGCCCATAATGGGAATTTGACGAATGCCCAAGTGTTACGTCGTGAGTTGGAAACCCAAGGCTGTGTGTTTACGACCACAATGGATTCAGAAGTCATCGTCCATTTAATCAACTGCTCCAATGCATCGACCATCCTAGGTGCTATTCAGCAATCTTGTGCGCGATTAGAAGGTGCCTTTTCGTTGACGATTGTTGCCAATGAGATGCTGATAGGTGTGAGAGATCCTCATGGGTATCGTCCTCTTTGTGTAGGACGTACGGCCCATGGGTATGTACTTGCCTCTGAAAGTTGCGCTATAGACGCTATAGAGGGGACTTTCATTCGTGATGTAAGGCCTGGTGAAATAATTCTTATTGATGGAACAGATTTCCGCAGTGTACCGTATCACTCCAGTATAAGATACGAAGTCTCGGACTACCAAAATACTGAGGGTGGTATACAGAGTAGAACTATTTCTCGAGGTGGGGTTGAGGAATTAGAAAATAAAGAAAAAACAAAACAATTACAAGTAGGAAGTGCAGGCGTAGAACAACAGGAGGTAGTGGAACAACATACTTGCGTGTTTGAATATATTTATTTTGCACATCCTACCAGTGTTATCGATGGGCAAGGTGTATCAGAAGCAAGGGTAGCTATGGGACGTCAGCTGGCAAAAGAAACACAATATGAAGCGGATATTGTTATGCCCATACCTAATTCAGGGACTTTGTCTGCTCAGGGATATGCAGAGGAATCTGGTATACCCTATAGGGAAGGGTTAGTGAGGAATCCGAAGGTATTGCGGACTTTCATAGAACCCAACCAAATTAGTCGAGAGGAAGCGGTGCGTAAAAAGTTTAGTATTGTTCCTGATGTGGTACAAGGAAAGCGTATTGTTCTTATTGATGATTCCATTGTACGAGGCACCACAAGTCGACATATCGTTTCCATGTTACGACAAGCGGGAGCGAAAGAAATCTATTTGTGTTTAACTTCTGAACCTATTCGGTATCCTTGCTATTTTGGTATCGATACATCTGATGCAGAAGAGTTGTTAGCTCATCGATATTCCATAGAAGAAATCAGTCAATATATTGGCGTTGATCGTTTATATTATTTGTCTCATGAAGGATTGATGCAGTCTATGAAACAATTAGAAGTACCGCGTTTGTGTGTGGCTTGTTTTACTGGAGAGTATCCAAGTCCTGTAGGGGATGAGTATACCAAGGGAGGTACTTATGTCTGTTGATAATACACCTGTTACTTATTTAGATGCTGGCGTGGATGTAGAAGCGGGGAACCAGCTCATTCAAAAGATTAAACACCGTGTGGAACGCACCTATACACCGGGTGTACTAGGATCTCTAGGTGGTTTTAGTGGGCTCTATTCTTTGGCACAGTACACCATGAAAGAACCCATTCTTGTATCGAGTACGGATGGGGTGGGTACGAAAATTCGCTTTGCCGTCCTCATGAATAAGCATCGCCAGATTGGTCAAGATTGTGTGGCTATGAGTGTGAACGATGTGGTAGCACAGGGGGCGACTCCTCTATTTTTCCTAGACTACATTGCAGTCGGTAAATTGGAACATAATCATATTGAAAGTATTATCGATGGTATTGGTGAGGCTTGTGAAGAATGTGGGTGTGCTTTAATCGGTGGAGAAACATCGGAAATGTCTAGTTTCTACGGTGATGGCAATTATGATTTAGCTGGCTTTGCAGTAGGGATTGTAGATAAGGACCGATGCATTACGGGAGCTTCTATCGAGGCAGGAGATATGGTGCTAGGTTTACCTTCATCAGGTTTACACTCCAATGGGTTTTCCTTAGTGCGCCACATTATCTTAGAAAAACAACAAATGCCATTGGACACCTATGTGGATGAGTTGGGTCGTACTATTGGAGAAGAAGTGTTGACACCAACAAAACTGTATGTAAAACCCATTCTACCACTACTGAAAGAACAGTTAGTGAAAGGGATGGCTCATATAACAGGAGGATCTTTCTACGACAATATTCCTCGTATATTACCCAAAGGGTTGTCTGTCACCATTCATAGTGATGCCTGGCCAGTACCACCTATTTTTAAGCTATTACAAGAATGGGGTCATGTAGAAACGAGAGAAATGTATCATACTTTCAATATGGGCATAGGCATGGTACTTGTGGTGAAACCAGAATTAGTAGAACGTGTGGTAGAAGTGTTACAAGAACAGGGAGAAGTAGTGTACTCCATTGGACTTGTTACAGAAGGGCAGGGAGATGTGACGATTCTTGGTGAGGCATTCCATGCGTAAACGATTGGCTCTATTTGGCAGTGGCAGAGGGTCTAATGGAGAAGCCATCTATAAGGCCATAGAAGCGGGGTATATAGAGGGTGAAATAGTTCTTATCATTAGTGATAGACCCAATGTGGGTATTGTGGAGAAAGGACGTGCTTGGTACATTCCTGTACACATAGTAGAGCCTGCCAACTATGGTACTGAAGCAGCCTGGACACAAGCTATGCTAGATTTGTTACAAGAATATGAAGTGGAGGGCATCTTGTTAGCTGGGTATATGCGTATATTACCATCTACATTTGTGCAAGCGTACAGAGGAAACATCTTGAACATACATCCCTCCTTATTGCCAGCCTTTACAGGCTTACAGGCACAGAAGCAAGCCTTACTAAAAGGCGTAACATACACAGGATGTACCGTTCATTTTGTGGATGAAGGCATGGATACGGGTCCTATCATTGCGCAGGCGGTGGTACCTGTCTATGAAGATGACACGGTGGATACTTTATCAACACGAATCTTGCATGAAGAGCATCGCATCTACCCAGAGGCGGTGCGATTATTTTGCGAGGATGCCTTGAATATAGTGGGATCTCGTGTTGTCATTAAGAAACAAGCTATTATAAAATAGTTTATATTGAGAGGTATCTATGAAAGTATGTATTATTGGCAATGGTGGTCGTGAACACGCATTAGCTTGGAAATTGCACCATAGCCCATCTGTAACAGATGTTTATGTAGTACCAGGAAATGCGGGTATGGCATCCGTAGCAACTATGGTAGAAATAGATTGGAAACATCAAGAAAAATTGATGCCTTGGTTGGTTGAACATCAGATTGATTTAGTGGTAATAGGTCCAGAACTCCCTTTAGTAGAGGGACTTAGCGATGCGATCCGAGCCGTAGGGATTCCTGTGTTTGGACCATCCAAGCAGGCTTCTCGATTAGAAGGGTCTAAGTCGTTTGCAAAAGAATTAATGCGTCGATATGAGATTCCTACGGCAAAGTATGAGGTTTGCCAAGATGTAGAAACTGGAAAAGGCATTATTCATCAATGGGGTGTACCTATTGTATTAAAGAGAGATGGCCTCTGGGGCGGTAAAGGTGTCACTATTTGTGAGACTTTCACAGACGCAGAACGAGTGTTGAAAGAAATGCTGAATAGTTCGGAAGAAAGCGTTGTGATTGAGGAATATATGCGAGGACAGGAGGTATCCTTGTTGTCCTTTGTGGACGGTACTCACGTCTTACCTATGATAGGAGCAAGAGATCATAAACGATTGTTAGACCATGATGAAGGTCCAAATACAGGAGGAATGGGCGCCTATGCACCGGTGCCAGAACTGGATGGCACTTTGGAACAAACCATAGTAGACGCAATAGTAAAACCTATCGTGAAAGCCATGGCAGAAGAAGGTCATCCATATGTAGGGTGCTTGTACACAGGTCTAATGCTTACCGAGGAAGGACCGAAAGTAGTAGAGTTCAATGCTCGCTTCGGAGATCCAGAAACACAAGTGATATTGCCATTATTGCAGAGTGATTTAGGAGTCATCATGTATGCCACAGCTACGGGACAATTAGAGGGGATATCCTTGGAATGGTCGAAACAATACGCTTCCTGTGTTATCTTAGCATCCGAAGGATATCCACAGCAGACCTTGACAGGTCAAAGAATCACAGGAGATATTCATACTATGGATACTGTATCAATGGTATTTCACTCTGGTACAACATATGAAACAGATCACTATGTAACGCAAGGTGGTCGTGTATTAGGTGTTGTAGGGTTGGGGAATACATTGGAACAATCCTTAGAACATGCTTATGAACGTGTATCCATGATTGACTTTGAGGGACGACAGTATCGTAAGGACATCGGTGAATCGAGTATTGGATTTTGTATACATACGCAATATAGAAAAAATTCGATAGATAAAGAATATAATTAGTGATATAATAACAAAAGAATATGTTAGTTATTTAATGATATATATTACATAGTAGAGGGGTAATTGTATGAATCGAATTGTATCTTTTTTTACATCACCATCAGCAGGGGGTGTACTACTCTTTGTAGCTGCTGTGGTAGGAGTGCTATTGGCAAACTCTCCAGTAGAAAGTTTGTACCACTCTTTGCTTCATGCTAAATTAGGACCATTGTCCATTGAATTATGGATTAATGACGTGGCCATGGCGGTCTTCTTTTTATTTGTAGGCCTTGAAGTAAAACGGGAAATGATTGCAGGGGAATTGAATACCAATGCAAAACGATTTTTGCCTGGTATTGCAGCATTTTTTGGCCTTTTAATGCCGGCTTTAATCTATTATTTCATTGTCGGTTATCATCCAGACTTTATTCATGGTTGGGGGATTCCAACAGCTACAGACATTGCCTTTGCCATCGGTATCGTTTCACTCTTAGGTGATCGAGTACCCATTGCAATGAAAGTATTTTTAACTACCTTGGCTGTTATGGATGACTTGATGGCTATTGTTATCATTGCTTTTTTCTATACAGCGGAGTTAAACTTCTTTTACTTATTCGTAGCAGCAATCATCGTGTTCATGTTACAATACGTAAACCGTATGAACTATACGAGACCAATTCCGTATTTAGCATTAGGATTTGGCCTTTGGTTCTGTGTGTTTAAGTCAGGATTGCATGCTACCTTAGCAGGTGTAATTTTAGCGGCGTTTATTCCATACCATGGCATACGTGATGGTCGTCATGTATCTCCATTATCTGAATGGGAACACACCTTAAGTAACTGGGTTACCTACTTAATTATTCCAATCTTTGGTTTTGCCAATGCAGGGGTATCTTTCCACGGATTTACTTTAGAAAGCTTTGCCCATCCAGTTGTATTAGGTGTTGCAGTAGGTTTAGTATTAGGTAAACAAGTAGGAGTATTTGGCACATTGTTCTTACTAGTAAAATCTAAACTAGTGGAAATGCCAGCTCAAACCAATTGGACTCATGTGTATGGTATCGCTCTATGTTGTGGTATCGGATTTACCATGAGCTTGTTCGTATCTTTGTTAGCCTTCCCTCCAGGAGAAGCACAAGAAATGGCAAAAGTTGGTATCTTCGTAGGCTCTATCGTATCTGGTATCTTGGGATATACAGTATTACGGATTGCAGGGCGAAAACAACAAGTAAATGTATCTGAATACGATATGATCAAAGGACAGTATATTTAATTGCATACTTCATAGAGAGTAGAGGCTCTATATAAAAGTCGCAGTGAAAGGAAACTTTTACTGCGTTTTTTTAATTATGCCAATTTTCAATATGTAAAAAAAGTGCTTGCAATATTCGAATTAACTCCCTATAGTAAGTATATAAGAATAAATGAGAATGGGAGGGTGACTATGCATCATTACAAACGGACCATGGTGATAGCAGTCCTTGTATGTGCAGGGATATTCTTACTATCTTTAGTGATGGGACGATTCTTTATTCCGGTTCAAGAAGTATGGAATATATTGCTATCTAAATTTTTAGTATTACCTATCACTTGGGATGCTTCGATGTATAATGTAGTTATGGAGATTCGATTACCTCGGGTATTAGGTGCTATTTTGGTAGGCATTGCGTTAGCTGTATCGGGTACAGCCTATCAAGGAGTTTTCCGCAATGATTTGGTATCTCCAGATTTACTGGGTGTTTCACATGGTGCAAGTGTGGGAGCCTGCTTAGGTATCTTATTACATTTGTCATTGTATGGGGTAGCAATATGTGCCTTTATTGGTGGTATCGCAGCCGTGTGCTTAACCTTGTTATTACCAAAATTAATTCAGAATCAATCGAGGATTGTCCTTGTCTTATGCGGTATCATTGTGTCTGGATTTATGGCAGCCATCATTGGACTACTGAAATACATTGCCGATCCAGATACAGAACTACAAGATATTGTGTATTGGCAGTTGGGTAGCTTGGCAAAAGTTACGTGGGATAATTTATTTTATGTATTACCGATTATTGTGATTGGTACCTTAGCAATTGTAGCCTTGCGGTGGCGTTTAAATATTTTATCGTTATCCGATCAAGAGGCACAGAGTTTGGGTATTAATGTACATAAAGAACGAATTGTCATAATCGTAATTTCTACATTGCTAACTGCAGCAGCAGTATGCTTAAGCGGTACCATTGGATGGGTAGGCTTAGTCATTCCTCATTTATCTCGTATGTTAGTAGGTCATGATCATAAAAAATTGATTCCCGCCGCAATTGTGGTCAGTGCCTCCTTTTTGATGGTAGCAGATTTGTTTGCTAGAGCGTTAACAACAGCAGAGATTCCACTAGGAATACTCTGTGGATTCATTGGAACGCCATTCTTTGCGTGGGTATTGTATAAACAACGGAGGTATTTCTAATGGATTCTTTTGAGCTTTCAGTAGATTCTATCTCTTTTTCATATGGCAAGGGAGAGCCTAATATTTTTACGGATTTATCATTCTCTGTGAAAGCTGGTGATACCTTAGCTCTATTAGGGCGTAATGGGGTAGGAAAATCTACATTGCTTAGTTGCTTGATGTGCTTTCAGCAGGTACAATCGGGGCATATATATTGCAATGGTATAGATTTAGGGAGTGTGTCTATTCAAGAGCGAGCGAAGTTAATTGCTTTTGTACCACAGATTATAGGAGCAGATATAGCCTATACGGTACGAGATTATATATCCTTTGGAGCAACGCTACGAACGGGGATGTTTTCTTCACCAGGAAAAAAAGAATTTCAAAAAACAGATAGCATACTAGAAATGCTAGGGATTACAGAATTACGAGATAAACCGTGTCGCGATTTAAGTGGAGGGCAACGACAATTAGTAGCGATTGGACGTGCTTTATTGCAAGATACGAGATTATTATTAATGGACGAGCCAACATCTGCATTAGATATACGTAATCAAGTGATTGTTCTAGAAACGATAGAACAATTGCGAACACAAGGATATGCTATTATTTTTACTACACATGTACCGGAACAGGCTTTATTACTGAATAGCCGTGTTGGTTTATGTCGTGGTGGAACAATAGATTTTTACGATTCTGTCAATGATGTGACTGTGGAAGTATTGGAGAGAATTTACCGGACCAAGCTTAGTTTATTTTACAGCGAAACGGTACAGCGCACAGTTTGCGTAATCCCACAGTTAGGTCAGAAAGGGGAGGTTTTATGAAGCGTATTGTAGTATTGTTATTAGCTTTATTTACCGCCATTTGTATGTTGGCTGGTTGTGGCACAGAAAATGCATCCCAAGGGAATACATCTTCTACGAGGGTTGTCACAGATATTGATGGAACGGAAGTGACGATTCCAAAAGATATCAAACAAGTAGCAGATTTATGGCATGCTAATAACCAAGTTGTATTGATGTTAGGGGGCGCAGATACACTAGTATCTACTACAAAAAATGTACAAGGATTGCCTTGGTTTGCAAAAGTATATCCTAGAATTAAAGAGATTCCAGCGCCGGTAAAAGGCACAGATGTACAAATGGAGGAAATTCAAAAATTAAATCCACAAGTGGTATTGGCTAGCAATAAGAACCAAATTGAAATGGCTCGCAAAGCAGGTCTTCCAGCAGTACGTGTGAATTTTGCAGACTATGAAGGATTGCGAAAAACAGTGGCTATTACAGCCGATGTATTAGGTGGTAAGGCTATCGATATTAGTAAACAATATTTGGCCTATTTAGATGGTAATGTAAAATTAGCGGAAGAAAAAACGAAACATCTTAGCGATGCGGAACGTCCAACTGTGTTGCATATCGTAGGCGGAGATAATTTATTAAAAGTAGATGGAGACAAAACGATTATTAATGAATGGATTCGTTATGCAGGTGGCAAGAATGCCATTACAACAGAAGGTCCACAAATCGTAGTAACCATAGAAGAAATCATCAAAGCAGATCCAGATATTATCATCATCGGTGGTACACAAGCACAAAAAGGTATTGACCAAATGATGAATGACCCACAATGGGCTAGTTTAAAAGCTGTTAGAAATCATCGTGTATACCGCAATCCTGTAGGAACGTTCAACTGGGATCGATACAGTGCTGAATCAGCATTACAAATCTTATGGGCAGGTCAAATCATTCAACCACAATTATTTGGGGATATTAATTTAGTAAAAGAAACACAAGATTTCTATAAAAACTTT
>NZ_KQ960771.1:309551-430658 GCF_001553345.1 Veillonella sp. DNF00869 | reverse complement strand
GAAACACAAGATTTCTATAAAAACTTTATGTATTATGATTTATCTACCATAGAGGCAGAACGTATTATTCATGGTGAAAGTCCTGCAAATTAAATGTATAGACACGTGATTTTGAAGTAGTTAGTTTGTGTATGGAAGCTAGTTAGGAGACGTTATGAAACGAATTATTACTATGCTCTTTGCATTGTTGATTTCCATTGGCTTGTTAGCCGGTTGTGGTACAGAAAATGCATCAAAAGGAGCAACGCAAGAAGTACATACTATCACCGATATTGGTGGCACCCAAGTTCAATTACCAACACATGTGGAGCGGATTGCTGACTTATGGCCAGCGAATAATCAAGTTATGTTGATGCTAGGTGGAGCAGATAAGTTAGTTGCTACTACACAATATGTACAAACATTACCTTGGTTCTCACATATTTATCCAAATATTAAAAATATTGCTGCACCAGATCGTTTTGGCTTTGATTTACAATTAGAAGAACTACAAAAAGTATCACCACAAGTGATTATTGTAAATAGTAAAAAACAAGCAGAACAAGTCCGTCAAGGTGGCTTTACAGCAGTGCATATGGAGTTTACTGATTATAAAGGACTTCGCAATGTAGTATCCATGACTGCCGATATTCTTGGTGGCAATGCGGTAGAGATTGCTAAGAGTTACAATGCGTATTTAGATAAAAATATCGCTTTAGCAGAAGAAAAAACGAAAGCTTTAACTGATGCGGAACGTCCAAGAGTGATGCATATTGCGACAGGTGAAAATTTACTAAAAGTAGATGGTACTAAAACAATTATTGATGAATGGATTCACTATGCTGGGGGTATTAATGCGATCGAACAAAAAGGTCGTGGGCTTACACTAACCATGGAAGAAATCATCAAAGCGAACCCAGATATTATTATAGTGGGTGATGTGAACTCTAAAGCAGCTATTGAAAAAATTATGAATGATCCACAATGGAGTGGCATTAAAGCGGTTCAAATGGGTCGTGTATATAGTAATCCTGTAGGAACATTTAAATGGGATCGATATAGTGCTGAATCAGCATTACAAATCTTATGGGCAGGTCAAATCATCCAACCACAATTATTTGCGGATATTAACCTAGTGAAAGAAACACAAGATTTCTATAAAAACTTTATGCATTATGATTTATCTAACGTAGAGGCAGAGCGTATTATTGCTGGAGAAGGTCCACAATAGTGGCAATAGTAGCAAATAGTTCCTGTTGACTCTATATTAAAACCGTAGTAAAAGGACACTTTTACTACGGTTTTATTAGGTTTATTTTCACCGTGGCAAAATGGAAAGATAGAGCGAAGTCATAAGATTGATGGGGAGAGATTCCATACCAGAAAGTTTAGGGTTGTGTCACAAATGTTTGACTACTTCATAGATATTATATAAAAACTTAAATTTAAGTATTGATTTCCTAACATTTTGTGATATACTACTAAAATATTTAAGTTAATTGATCTTATAAGAGGGAAGATAATAGAATGAGTGAAAAAAATTTAAAAATGTTAGGATGGCTTGGAACATTCCTTTCAGTAATGATGTATGTGTCTTATGTTCCGCAAATCATGGGAAACTTGGATGGGAATAAAACATTTTTTCTGCAGCCCTTGGCAGCGACGATTAACTGTATCATATGGGCAAGTTACGGACTTTTAAAAGAAAAAAAGGACTATCCTTTGGCAGTAGCAAACTTGCCGGGAATTATCTTTGGATTGCTTGCAACCATTACGGCATTTTAAATAATCTCATTTTAAAGATGTATTGTGAAAAGCTCATTTGAATGATGATTAGTCATTTTAGTGAGCTTTTTTGTTATAATTATTTTTCAAGATATAATTCTAACTTCTTCAATTTTAAAATATTATTTATTATGATTATTTTAATATGTAAAATTTTTGTATCACATCATATTGAAATGATCTATTATACCAATTTAGTATAGCAACTCCATTTTTATGCATATTTACTATAGAAATTGAGGAAAACTAACATTTTTAGTGTACATATATAGTAGGTGGTATTTCCTATGGGGAGTGATTTATACTATATGTGGGAAAAATGTGATAAAAATAGGTACTAAGTGGTGTTAAAGTGTTAAAAAAGCCCTGTTTTTTTGACGTATGTCCCAAAAAATGGTAAAATGTATAAGCATTTAGATATGAGGTGAACATCGTGAAAAAAATAACTCTCCTAGCGATTCTCCTGTTGGTATGTACCATGGTGACAGCTTTGGCAACATCAGGACGTGGTGATCGCGGAAAAGAGGTAGAAGAGTTACAAGCGTTGTTAGTAGCCCAAGGCTATTTGCTTGATACAGCAGATGGTGTGTTTGGGAATAATACAGAATACGCAGTACTCGTCTTTCAGAAAGAACACGGGTTAACTCCAGACGGTAGAGTAGGTAAAGAAACAATACGTGCTTTACTAGAGAATCAAAAACACTTTGAGGGGCAACAAGCATCTCGAAATACCCGTAGTGTAGAAGTATCACGGTTTGGTGATCGTGGTCGCAACATAGAAGAAGTACAACTTAAATTAGTAGATAGTGGATTTTCTCCTGGAGCTGTTGATGGTGTCTTTGGGGATGGAACTAAAGAAGCTTTGATTCGTTTCCAGCGTCATTATGGATTACCAGTGACAGGAACTGTTGATAGTGCTACATGGTCAAAATTATCTATCAAACGAGGCAAACCAACAAGCTATAAAAAAACATTAGAAATGGAAGCTAGTGCCTATTCAAGTTATGAATCTGGTACACATACAGCTAGAGGCAACGCACTTCGCCGTGGGTATGTTTCGGTAGATCCTAATGTAATTCCATTAGGAACAGAAGTGTATGTGGAAGGATATGGTTATGCTGTAGCGGATGATACAGGTGGTGCTATTATAGGTCATCGCATTGATTTGGCTATGGATAGCTATAATGAGGCCATCCAATTTGGTCGTCGAACAGTAAAAGTATATATTTTAGATTAGAGAAGTCATTGATTTGTTGTAAAACAGAAAGAACATCTAATTGCAAACGTGTTATTACACAAAAATAAAGAGGTAGGAACTAGAGTAATTTAGTTGTTACTAATATAGAGGATAGCTGATTCAGAGAATTGGCTATCCTTTGTTTTATGGGTTCCCTATGCTATAATAAAATGTATTCTAAGTAGTAAATATAGGAGGATATGGTGGATATTACATCAACACAAGGGTTATTAGCAATTTTACAAATTATTATTATTGATATATTATTGGCTGGCGATAATGCTATCGTTATTGGTATGGCAGCTAAAAACTTGCCGGAACATTTGCGTAAACGTGCTATTTTCTGGGGCACAGCAGGGGCAATTGTTTTGCGTCTAGTGATGGCCATTTTGTTTATTGAAGCTTTAGATAATATTCCTGCATTACGCATTGTTGGTGGGATTATGTTGCTTTGGATTGGCTATTCCTTATTGAAAGATGGCGATAATGAACACAATATTGAGGCAAAAGATAATATCTGGGGCGCTATTGCTACGATTATCATTGCTGATGGTGTGATGGGCATCGATAATGTGCTAGGCGTTGTGGCAGCAGCAGAAGGTCATTTTGGGCTAGTAGTAGCTGGTATGTTAGTAACAGTGCCAATTATTGTTTGGGGCAGTACTATCTTTGTAAAACTGATTGATAAATTCCCTGTTATTCTATACGCAGGTGGTGGTATCCTAGGATGGGTCTCTGCTAGCATGATTCAACATGATCCAATGGCAGCACCATATATTGAACCATATAGTTTACCATTCCATGTTGGATGTGTCGTATTGGTATTAGGAGCAGCGATCATTCGCAATCGTTTAGTGAAATAAACTGGTATTGGTGAAAGTAACAGCTCAATACACTAGAACATAAGACATACTAGTTTTGAAAAAGAAGTGTGATACATAGGCATACAGTTTCCATGATGGAGGCTGTATGCTTTTTCTTTTTTGAGAAGATCAGGTTATAGGGCAAAATGAGTTGCTTTTACTAACGATGATGTTAGAATCCGTATTAAGAAGACATAAAAAATGATATAATAAAAGGAAATACATTGATACAAACGATTACATTGTGTATAAGGATATATAGATGAGTGAGAAGAAGAAACAACAGAAAGCACCGGTGTGCGTTGGACATACATATACGATAGAGATTCGCGGCACCGGCAGTAGTGGCGAAGGGGTAGGCAGATACGAAGGGTTTACAGTATTTGTGCCCTATGCTTTACCGAATGAAGCGGTGCAAGTGAAGATTACTATAGTCAAAAAGAATTATGCTGTAGGAGATATTGTAGAGGTGCTCACACCATCTGCAGAGCGAGTGGACCCGCAATGTGAGGTATATGGCAATTGTGGGGGCTGCCAATTACAACATGCGTCCTATACAGAACAATTACGACTAAAAACAGAATCTGTGAAAGCCGTTATCGAACGGATTGCTAAATGTGACCCAGAGTTAGTATTACCTTGCATAGGGCCAGAAGAACCATGGAGATATCGGAATAAGATGCAAATGCCTGTAGGTGGAACCGTAGATAAAATTCGTATGGGATTTTACCAAAAGGGATCCCATAGCATCATTAACCATGAACATTGCCCTATTCAAGATGTAGGCAATGATGAGATTCGTAAAGTTTGCTACGAGGCTATGAATGAATTAGGTATCGAGCCTTATGATGAGCATACCGAAAGAGGTGTGATTCGTCATGTTATAGGGCGGATTGGCAAAGACGAATGGATGGTTATTCTCGTAAGCCGTACAGCTAGTATTCCGCAGGAGCAAGAATTAGTGAATCAGATTGTACAGGCTTTACCACAAGTGACATCCATCGTAGTGAATCACAATCCGAAACAAACGAATGTGATCTTAGGACCTACGAATCGTACCATTTATGGAAAAGACCAAATTACGGATTATATTAAAGATTTATCCTTTCAGTTGTCACCGCATTCCTTCTTTCAAGTGAATCCAGAACAAACCACGGTACTCTATGATACAGCTTTGGAATTTGCGGACTTGAAAGGCCGTGAAACGGTGATAGATGCGTATTGTGGAACAGGAACTATTTCTTTGTTCTTGGCTCACAAAGCAAAACATGTCATTGGAATTGAAATCGTTGAGCCTGCCATCAAAGATGCGAAAAAGAATGCAGAACGAAATGGATACGATAATACAGAATTTATCGTAGGCGATGCAGCGGTGGAAATGCCTAAGTTGTATAAACAAGGCATTAAGCCAGATGTGATTGTATTCGATCCCATCCGTGCAGGCTGCAAAGAAGATGTATTACATGCTGCTGTTGGGATGGGGCCAGAACGGATAGTGTACGTGTCTTGTAACCCATCCTCCATGGCACGAGATATAGAAATACTGACAAAACAGGGCTACCAATTGGTGAAAGTTCAACCAGTAGATATGTTCCCGCAGACGTATCATACAGAAGCTGTGGTGCTGCTGACAAGGAGCTAAGTGATGCAGTAAGTATTAGATCGGCCCATGTCAGGGATGTCCAAGAGTTCGAGGGAAGCGAATTTGATTAATCATCACAGTTGATGTAGAATACAATTGAGATCTTTATTACAGAAGCTACTAAGTATAGTGCTTTCATATAAATATATACATTTTATAAAGGAGGGGTAGTATGATTTGGTCATGTATTATTGGTGGATTGATTGGATTTATTGCAGGTAAAATTACTAAAAAAGCTGGATCTATGGGTATTATTACTAGAATTATTGCAGGCTTAATAGGTTCTTCTGTGGGACAAGCAATTTTTGGTACTTGGGGTCCGAGTTTAGCTGGGATGGCTTTAATCCCATCTGTATTAGGTGCAATTATCGTGATTGCTGTAGTATCCTTTTTCTTTGGAAAGAAAAAGTAGTAATATGTCAATCAAGTAGAGAAGAAACATAAGTTAGTATATGGATGCGTGTATATATATTTATAGATGGTCTTTTATACTACTTATGTTTCTTTTAATTTGAGAATATATTTATTTCTCACGTATAACCAAAAGTCATTTGACGAATGACGATCGTGTATTGTAAGATTAAAGATAACTACATATAGGTGAAAGAACTGATAAGATATTAGAAAGTTTTAATTCATAAAGTCTTTTAGAATATATCTAAAGTTGTTTTATGATGTTTGTAATCAATAGTGGTTACCTAATTTATATAAGAAGAGGGTATCTTTTTTATACGATAGGTGCACTATGGATTTTTTATAAAGATGATTAATTATATATCCGTTTAATCATTATGTTTTATTCGAAAGGAGGATATAGGTTTTAAGTTTAGGGTATAAATATTTTATTTTTGAAAGGGCGTACGTTATGTTAAAAAGATTATTTATGCTTGTAACCACGATTATGGCATTTTTAATGATTGCTGGTTGCGGTGGCAATACAGATCAGGCGAGAGCTGATCGTGCAGCCAAGGGAGAAATTGTTATTTCCATGGGGAAATATATGATTAATGGTGGTTATGACCCTACTAGTGGATGGGGTATGTGGGCTGCGGATCCATTCCACTCTGCGTTATATACAAGAAATGATAAAAAAGAACTGGAAATGGATTTAGCGAAAGATGTAACCATATCTCCAGATGGCTTGCATTATACATTTAAAATTCGTGATGATGTTAAGTTCTCTGATGGTCAACCACTAACAGCTAAAGATATTGTATTTACTTATGAAACAGCACAAAAGGCAGGTGGCTATGTAGATCTTACTTTCATGGAATCAGTCGTGGCAAAAGATGACTATACGGTAGAATTTACATTGAAAAAACCTTGGTCTCCATTTCTTGAAATAACTTCTACATTGGGGATTGTACCAGCCCATGCGTATAATAAAGAAACTTACGGTTCACAACCAATTGGTTCTGGTCCATGGAAAGTAGTGGCATTCCAAAAAGAGCAACAGTTAATTATGGAACCGAATGAATATTATTATGGTGAAAAACCAAAATTAAAAAAAGTGACAGTTTTAAATATTGCTGAAGATGCTGCAGTAGCAGCGGCTAAATCTGGTCAAGTGGATGTTTTATTCTTGAACTCTGACTATGCGAATGCAAAAGTAGATAATATGAAAGTATTTACGATGCAAACTATAGCTTCTTTTACATTGAATCTTCCAACACAACCAGAACGTGAAGAAAATGGTATGAAAGTAGGTAATAATATTACGTCTGATCCAGCCATTCGTAAAGCTTTAAATATTGGTATTAATCGTGCAGAAATTATCAAAAATGCATTGAATGGATTTGGTGAACCAACATACATGTATTCCAAAGAGCTAGCATGGGTTAATCCAGAATTAAATATCACAGATAATCGTGTAGAAGAAGCGAAAAAAATTCTTGAAGATGCTGGATGGAAAGACACAGATGGTGATGGAATTCGTGAAAAAAATGGCGTAAAAGCTGAATTTAAAATTTCCGGTCGTTCCAACGATTTACAACGTTATAATACAGCAGTAGCGCTAGCAGCGGATGCAAAAAAATTGGGCATCAATATGATTGCGGAATCTATGGCATGGTCTGATGCTCGTAAAATTGCTCGTAATGTACCTACAATTTGGAATTCTAGTGACTTTAATCCATTGTCTCTTTACATGTATTTCCATAGTTCCCAAATTGGTAAAAACGTAATTAATAACCCAGCTATGTATAGCAATCCAACAGTAGATGCTCATATTGATGCGGCATTGGCAGCTAACAGCTGGGATGAAGCGATTAAAGAATTTAAGTTGGCTCAATGGGATGGAAAAACAGGTATAAAAGAAGATGTACCATATTTATGGATTGCCAATGTATCCGTTCCATATTTAGTTCGTGATGGTCTAGACCTAGGTAATGTAGGCGTTAATCAACGTGGACAAGGCATGGGTATTATAGCAAATCTTTCTCAATGGCAATGGAAATAGTATAGTAAGGATTACATATGAATCAGCAAATTTGGTCTTTTATTAGACAACAACTTATTCGTGTGGTACTTTTGATATTTGCTGTCAGCGTAGTTAGCTTTTTGCTCTTAGTTATTTCTCCGATTGATCCAATTGATGCGTACTTTTCGGGATTATCTGTGACGGAGGAGCAAAAAGCGGCTATGGCTGCTTTCTGGCAATTTGATAAGCCACCAGTAGAACGATACTGTATTTGGGCAGCAGACTTGTTACAAGGTAATTGGGGAGTTTCCTTCCTTTACAATGAACCTGTTATTAATGTCATTGCTGAGAAGTTCCAAGAAACTCTTTTGTTAATGATGCTTTCATGGGTACTAGCTGGATTGGTAGGGTTTTTCTTTGGTATCGTCAGTGGCGTATACGAGGGAACATGGATTGATAAAATCATCAATGGGTTTTCCTTGTTGTGCGTATCTATACCAACCTTTTGGTTAGGCATTGTGGTGCTATTTATTTTTGCAGTGGAATTACAATGGTTTCCCTTTGCCTTATCCACTCCCATTGGTAAAATCGGGGCAGATGTCACATGGGCAGAGCGATTATACCATGTGGTCTTACCCGCATTAACTTTAGCGGTTACGGGTGTATCTGCTATCACTCTACATACGAGACAAAAGATGATCGATTGTTTAGGCACTAATTATATGTTATTTGCAGAAGCTAGAGGGGAAACGCTGTGGCAACGTGTGTTACGACATGGGTTGAGGAATGTAATGATTCCAGCGATTACACTACATTTTGCATCCTTTGCCGAATTATTCGGAGGTGCCATTTTAACAGAAGTCGTATTCTCCTATCCTGGTTTGGGTAGTGCGGTGACACTGGCAGGCCTGCGAGGCGATGTTCCTTTATTATTAGGTATTTCATTTTTTAGTGCCATTTTTGTATTTGTTGGCAATTTAATTGCTAATATATTGTATGCAGTGGTGAATCCAGAAATTAGGAAAGGGGGACATGAGATATGAATGACGATGTAATAGAAGTATCGACTGTTCATTCTTGGACAAGACGTAAAAAAATGTTACTGTTAGCATCTTTTGTATCTGTTGTCCTTGTATTGATTACCATTGCAGGGGCACTTATGCCAGAAGAAAGTTATGCAATCAATTATGGCAATAAATACGCAGAGCCGTCCTTGCAATATATATTTGGTACTGACCATATGGGAAGAGATATGCTATATCGTTGTATCAAAGGTCTATCGATTAGTATTCAAGTAGGATTATTGGCTGCTTTTGTCAGTTCTTGTATAGCATTGGTGCTAGGAACTTTATCTGCTACCTTTGGTGGAAAAGTAGATGCCTTTATCTTGTGGCTTGTTGATTTATGTATGGGGGTTCCGCATATTTTGCTAATCCTCATGATTTCTGTGTCCTTAGGGGGAGGAATGAAAGGTGTTGTCATCGGTGTGGTGGCGACACATTGGGCTCGCTTAACACGATTGATACGGGCAGAGGTCATGCAACTTCGTAAAGAACCATATGTGTTGGCAGCGCGTAATTATGGTCATTCCTATTTCCGTATTGCCAAAGAGCATTTTGTGCCACATGTTTTACCACAATATATCATTGGTCTTGTGTTATTGTTTCCTCATGCTATCTTGCATGAAGCTGGCATTACCTTTTTAGGCTATGGGTTACCATTAGACTTACCAGCTATTGGTATCATATTGTCTGAATCGATTCGTCATATCTCTTTAGGATTATGGTGGTTGGCCTTTTTCCCTGGTATGACATTAATGGTTGTGGTATTTTTCTTTGATCGATTGGGAGAAGCTTTAAAAGAGTTATTCGACCCTGCACATTCACAGCGATAGGAGGTTCTCATGAAAGAAGAATTATTGCGGGTAGAGAACCTTGCAGTCACGTTTGAAATGTACCAAGGGAAACTTTCAAAACACCATGTACAGGGGATTAAGGACATTTCATTGAACGTCTATACAGGAGAAATATTAGCCGTGGTCGGTGCCAGCGGGTCAGGAAAAAGCTTATTAGCGCACGCTATTATGGGATTATTGCCTTATAACTCTACTGTGGAAGGAAAAATTTTTTATAAGGGAGAAACTTTAACTTCAAAGCAACAAGAACTCTATCGTGGTTCAGAGATGGCTCTAGTACCACAGTCGATCACCTATTTGGATCCGACTATGAAAGTGGGAAAACAAGTTGTTGGACTAACAGGGAATATGGCGGAACAAGAAGCCGTATTTGCGAAATTAGCATTGCGTGAAGGTGTGAGTCGTATGTATCCCTTTGAACTATCTGGTGGTATGGCACGGCGCGTGCTAGTATCGACAGCATTGATTAGTCATGCTCAGTTTATTGTAGCGGACGAACCAACTCCTGGTATGGAAATGAAAGATGCTGTGCAAGCCTTACAGATGTTCCGTGATATGGCGAATGAAGGAAAAAGCTGTATGCTCATTACCCATGACTTAGATTTGGCCATTCATGTGGCAGATCGCGTAGCTGTATTTTATGATGGCCGATTAATTGATGTGACAGAGGCAAGAAACTTTCAAAGTCCAGAATTGTTAACACATCCGTATACACGTGCTTTATTTAATGCATTACCACAGAATGAGTTTAGGGACTATTCTAAAGCAGAAGTTGAACAATTTTTGATGACAAAGGAGGGATATGATGTTAGACATTAAAAGTCTCACCTTTGGGTATCATGCGGATGAACTGGTGCTGAATGATGTGTCTTTACAAATCGAACAAGGTAAGCGCATAGCATTGTTGGGGCCTAGTGGATATGGTAAAAGTACATTAGCTAAAATTTTAGCAGGGTATATGCTACAACGAAGTGGCAGTGTCATCTTAGATGGGCAAGACATTCGGGAGATACAAGGATACAATCCGATTCAATTGATTTATCAGCATCCTGAAAAAGCCTTAAACCCTAGATGGAAACTCAAAAAGAGTTTAGATGAAGCTTGGGATATTCCAGAGTCCTTATTGGATCGTATGGGCATCGAAAGAGAATGGTTGTCTCGTTGGCCTAATGAATTATCTGGTGGTCAATTACAACGTATCTCTATTTTACGTGCTCTTTCACCACAGACGAAAGTATTGATAGCAGATGAGATTACCGCTAGTTTAGATGCGATTACACAAGCGCAATTATGGTCTGTCATTTTAGAAGAAGTAGATAAGCACAATATGACATTGGTGCTGATTACGCATAATCGTCATTTAGCAAACCGAGTTTGTGAAGAATTAGTGGAAATGAATGTAATTAATAACTAACTTTCATGTAAAATATATCCTATAGAAGTGGTTTTACACTGTTTTTATTACGTCACTTGCCGTATAATGTATACGGCAAGTGATTTTTTTATTAGAAAGGATTTTGTAATTTTATGATTATTTTATTCGGATTTATTCTATTGTTGGCTTGCTTAGTTGTTGGTGTAAGGCATGGTGGCTTAGGTTTAGCCGCTGTATCTGGTATTGGTCTTGCTATTTACGTATTTGTAATTGGTCTTGTACCCGGTAAACCACCAATTGACGTAATGCTAACGATTATGGCAGTAGTAACGTGTTCTGGTTTCTTACAAGCCTCCAAAGGTTTAGATGTCATGCTTGTATACGCAGAAAAATTTCTTCGTAGCAATCCAAAACAGATTACTATTTTAGCGCCAATCACAACATGGTTCTTAACTGTGTTATGCGGAACAGGACACGTAGTGTATACGATGTTCCCAATCATCTATGACATTTCTATCAAAGAGGGGATTCGTCCAGAACGACCAATGGCTGTGGCATCCATAGCTTCTCAAATGGGGATTTGTGCATCTCCAGCATCCGTTGCGGTTGTATCTGTAGTAGCTATGTTAGGGGCAGTCAACTTCCCAGCTAGCGTGGTAACGATTTTATCTATCACGATTCCAGCTACCTTCGTAGGCGTTATTGTTGCTGGAATCTGGAGTATGCGTCGTGGTAAGGAATTGGCCAATGACCCTGACTTCCAAGCTCGTATTCAAGATCCTGAACAACGTGCCTATATCTATGAAGAAAATAAAGAAGCTAGTGTTGTAAAAGAACTTCCTCGCACAGCATATTGGGCAACCATCATTTTCTTACTAGGTATTTTGGTCATTGCTTTATTCGGTAGTTTCCCTAACCAATTATTGCCATTAGTTCCTAATGCAAAAGGTCTATGGAAACCATTATCCATGACTCCAACAATTCAAATTGCTATGCTTGTGATGGCAGCTTTAATTCTGTTGGTATGTAAAGTAAAAGTTAGCGATGTAACAAGTGGTTCTGTATTCAAATCTGGTATGATTGCTGTTGTGTCGGTATACGGTGTAGCTTGGATGGCAGAAACCTATTTTGGTGCCTATATTCCACAATTCAAAACAACTCTATCGAGTGTGGTAGTAGAGCATCCATGGACCTATGCACTTGTATTATTTATCATTTCTAAATTGGTTAACTCTCAAGCAGCAGCTCTTGCGATTGTTGTACCAATGGGTTTAAGTGTAGGCGTAGATCCATTGATTGTATTATCTTTTGTACCAGCATGTTATGCATACTTTGTATTGCCAACGTATCCATCTGACTTAGCATGTATTGGTTTTGACCGTTCTGGTACAACACGAATTGGTAAATTTGTTATTAATCATAGCTTTATTATTCCAGGTATCATCGGAGTATTTACAAGCTGTGTTGTTGGGTATTTTATTGCTCACGCATTATTCTAATATGATGTGATGATATGTATATACTGTCTGTATATACATTCTAGTAGTACAACTATGAGCTTTGAAAGGCAACAGTACAAGGAGAAAGTAGTATGTTAAACAACAAGTTAGGCCTCATGAGTATCATACTCTTAGGGGTGAATGCAATTATTGGTACAGGAATTTTCCTGCTTCCAGGTAAAGCGGCTGCGTTGGTAGGAGTCAACAGTTTATGGGTTATCGTATTCGATGCTCTACTAGTGATGTCCATTGCCTTATGTTTTGCCGAAATGGGCGGTATGTTCAATAAGAACGGCGGTCCATATGTCTATGCAAAGGAAGCATTTGGTAACTTCGTAGGTTTTGAAGTTGGTTTTATGAAATGGGCAATTGCAACAATTGCTTGGTCTGCTATGGCAGTAGGTTTTGCTACTGCTCTTGGTGCGGTATGGGAACCAGCAAGTACAGAAATGGGTAAAAATGTGATTGCCACATTGATTATCGTGGTACTTGGTATCATGAATATCATGGGTGTTAAGATTTCAAAAATTATCAATAATATCGTAACTATAGGTAAATTGTTGCCATTAATTTTCTTCATCCTAGTAGGTATTTTCTATGTGAAAGGTGTTAACTTCCAACCAATGCAATCCGTGCCAGATATGACGCAAGCAAGCTTTGGAGCGGCAGCTTTAATTATTTTCTACGCTTTCACAGGTTTTGAATCTATTGCGGTAGCAGCGGAAGATATGGAAAACCCTGAACGCAATGTGCCAAAAGCAATTATTCTTGTATTAACACTGGTATCTATTGTATATATCTTAATTCAAGCGATTTGTATTGGTATCATGGGTGATTCCCTTGTTACATCTAAAACTCCTGTAGCCGATGCAGCCTTTGTGTTCATGGGACCTTTGGCGAAAGCAATTGTTACAGCAGGTACACTGATTTCTATCGGTGGTATTAACGTAGCATCTTCCTTCTTGGCACCACGTTCTGGGGTAGCTATGGCGGATGATGGACTGATTCCTAAAGTAGTATCCAAACGTAATAAAAAAGATGCTCCTTATGTAGCTATTATTGTCACTGTAGTATTTGCAGTTGTATTATCTTGGACTGGTAGTTTTGAAAAATTAGCAGCTATTTCCGTAGTATCTCGTTTTGCTCAATACTTACCTACATGCTTAGCAGTACTTGTGTTCAGAAGCAAACGCCCAGATATGGATAGAACGTTCCGTGTTCCAATGGGACCAGTGATTCCAGTATTAGCTATTGTAGTTAGTGTTTGGTTGATAACACAATCTTCTTTGGAAAAAGTATTTTGGGGACTTGGTGGCTTAGTAGTAGGTGCTGTATTGTACTACATTATGAATCGTAATGGAAAACAAACAGCTTAGTCGCCTAAAATAATAAGTTCATAAGACATTTGTGGGTTCTTACCATTAGAGGGCTACAAGTAGGTTATGAATGATCGAGTGGAAAGCTCTACATAACATGTATATATAAACATAAGAAACATAAGTAGGCATGTAGTATAGTCGGTTTTGATGGATACATAAAGCCTACCTATGTTTCTTTTTTATTTTCTTTTTATATACTGTATGAAATGCTCAATGTAGTGAATCTTTTCTAGAAATACAGAAGCATATACTAGTTCTGGATTTTAGATAAAATTGTAAAAAGAATAACTTTCATTACTTTTTCATGTATATAGCTCACAAGTATGGTATAATAAGGATACTGTCTAAAGAAAACTATCCAGTGCAATACAGATTGGAGTGAGATATTTGCGTAAGTTATTTGCCCTATTGGGTATGTTAGTATTGGTGTTACCAGTTCTGTTTGGTGTCACGAAGGCTGCGAATGTGACAGATCTTCATTGGGTGACAAGAAATGATGCACCAATTCCTTTTGTGAGAATGGTCTTTAGTTTATCAAGTCCTGTTCATGCTACGGCTTCTATCAGTGCTAGTGGTACATCGACTACCTTAGTGCTAAAAAATGCTACTCTAGCAGGAGCACCTACATCAATTATGATGGATGATGGTATTGCTAAAAGTGCTACACTTTTACAACAAGGACAAGATACGCTAGTAAAAATTGAAACACCAAAAGCTATTGATGTGGAAGATTTAAAAGTATTTACATTAAAAAAAGACACTGTAAATAATAAGCCATACCGTATGGTGGTGGATATTCAGAAAAAAGGGGTGGCTCCACGAGAAAACTACTATGGGAAAAAGCCTGTAGTGGAGGCTAAATCTGCTGTAGCTGCTAAACCAGTGGTAGCTACTACATCTGCAGAGGTAAAACCTGTTGTACCTAAGGAAATACCAAAACCAGTGGCTAAGGTGGAGAAACCTAAGGCAAACTCACCGGCAAAAACAGAATCCAAGGAAGGACCTAAAAAACCAATTGTCTTACCAACAATCCCAGAAAAACCAGTGCCACAATCAGTAAGTTATCGTACATCTGGTGGCATCAAGGGTAAGATTATTGTGTTGGACCCTGGACATGGTGGTAGTGATCCAGGTGCTATTGGACCAACCGGATTACAAGAGAAGCAAGTGACCTTGCCTATATCAGAATATTTAAAATCTATACTGGAAGCGAAAGGTGCTAAAGTTATCTTGACTCGTACTACAGATGTAGATGTGTATGGTCCACATGCGAGTGGTGTTGATGAATTACAAGCTCGTGTGAATGTGGCAAATGCTAATCAAGCTGATGCATTTATCAGTATTCATATTAATTCTTTTTCCAATCCTAATGTAGGTGGGATTGCTACCTACTATTTTGACGGATCTGAGCAGTCGAAAAAACTAGCTTCTTCCGTACAAGGTCAGATTGCTGATCATAGTGGATTTAATGGTGATCGTGGTATTCAACCAGGAAATCTGTATGTATTACGACACTCCTTTATGCCATCTATATTGGTAGAGTTAGGATTTATTTCAAATCCTAAGGAGGAAGGTCATTTAAAAGAATCATCTACACGACAACAATTTGCTAATGAATTAGCAAAAGGGTTGGAAATCTATTTTGGAGGTTAATTCATGAAACAATCATTACGCTATGGCTTAGTGGCTATGATGAGCGTTTGTGTCATTGCTTTGGCGGGGTGTAATTCTCAAGATTTGAAACTAGATCTAGGAAAACAAACAACCGTTCAATCGACTACATCAGAAGATAAAAAAGCGATGGATAAGATGACAAAAATTGTGGTCTATGTACCGCGACAAGATGGGAAAGGCGTAATGCCACAACCGCTTACGATTGATAAAGAGCGTAAAACGGTAAAAGATGCCATAAATTTGATGATTGAGCAAGATGGTCGTGCAGAATATCCAGTCTTTGCAAAAGGCACAAAAGTAGTCGAAACATCAAAACATGATGATATTGTGACCGTGGTATTGAATGATGACTTTTTACAGGATGCTACAGGTTTAACAGCCACACTTCGCATTGCATCCATCGTCAATACAGCAGTGGAATTTGATGGTGTACATAAGGTATATGTAAAGGTAAAAGGAGTGACCTTGCCGACTTATGGTAATATTGATTTAACGCGCCCATTGAAACAAATGAAAGATAAAATCGTAAAAGATTAAGTACTATGTTGGGGGACTCTTCATAAAGAGCCTCCAACATTTTTATACCTTAAATTCATGGTAATTTAGTATGAAAAAAGATCTAAAAACATATTGTAAAAAGGGAGGATTTGATGATACAAAATTTATTAGAAGAGTTAGGGAAGAACTGGCCATTTTATATGCATTTATTGCTAGAGCATATAGGAATTACTTTTACAGCAGTCATCATTGCCACGATTTTGGGGTTGGCTATAGGAGTATTTATTGCACGGAAGCAAAAATTGGCTAATTCTGTTATATCTGTAGTGAATATTGCTTACACCATACCCTCAATTGCTTTGTTGGGCTTTTTGATTTCTTTTACTGGTGTGGGAAATACGACGGCTATTATTGCTCTTACCATCTATGCGTTGTTACCTATCGTGCGTAGTACCTATGTAGGGATTACCACTATTGATCCAAAGATTATTGAGGCTAGCCGTGCTATGGGTAGTACAGATAGGCAAATTTTATGGAAAATACAGTTACCGCTAGCATTTCCTGTTATCTTCGGAGCTATTATGAATATGGTGACCATGACCATCGCCTTAGCAGGGATTGCCTCCTTTGTTGGGGCAGGGGGTCTAGGTGTTGCCATTTACCGTGGGATAACTACTAATAATGAAATATTGATTTGGATTGGAGGCATTTTAATTGCTGTCTTAGCCTTGGTTATAGATGGCATACTAGGCTTCATTGGTAAACTAGTAGAACAGCACAAAATGCATACCGTAGTGAATAAAAAAATAGGCTATGCATTGGGAGCTATCTTAGTGATTATTTTTGGTGTCGTGGGAATGCAACAGTATAGTAAAAACGATACCATTCACATTGCATCAAAACCTGTATCGGAAGGATACATTTTGGCGGAAATCGTGGGTACTCTCATTGAGGATGATACTGACTTGAAGGTTAAGTACACCCATGGTGTAGGTGGTGGCACATCTAATATTCATCCTGGCATGGTGCGAGGCGACTTTGATATGTATCCAGAGTATACAGGGACATCTTGGCAAATCGTGTTAAAACATAAGGAAGAGTACAAAAATGACAAGTTCTCCATGTTGACTGGGGAATACAAGGATAAGTATCACTTCCTATGGAAAGGTATGTTTGGCTTTAATGATACCTATAGTATTGGTATTCGTGCAGACTTAGCAAAGGAATATGGTATACGAACATTTACTGATTTGGCGAAGTATGCAAGACAGCTAACATTTGGTGCAGAATATGATTTCTTTGAACGTGAAGATGGTTATAAAGCGTTAGCTAAAGCCTATAACTATCACTTCAAAAAAGAAGTAGATATGGACAATGGATTAAAATATCAAGCCTTGTTTGATAAGAAAATTGATGCGATGACTGTGTTTACTACAGATGGTCAACTGTCTGATCCACGGGTTGTAGTATTAGAGGACGATCGAAACTTTTACCCAAGCTATATGGCGGGCATGGTTGTTCGTGAGGAAACGTTACAAAAACATCCTGAGCTAGAAAAGGTATTACATCGTTTGGACGGTATCTTAGATGAAAGTACTATGGCACAGCTGAATAAAAGGGTAGAAATTGATAAGGAAGATCCGAAACAAGTGGCAAAGGAATTTTTGCAATCTAAAGGATTGGTGGTGAAATAGATGAATCAAATTATAGAATATAAAGATATTGGAAAGTCCTATCAAGGGAAATGGGTGGTGAGAGATTGCAATTTAACAATCAATGAAGGTGACTTTCTTTGTATTGTAGGCACATCTGGGTCAGGGAAAACGACACTCTTAAAAATGATTAATGGATTGATTGTACCCGACGAAGGAGATATTACTATTTTTGGAACTCGTGTTATTGATCAGGATATTATTTCTTTGCGGAGAAAGATTGGCTATGCTATTCAAGGGGATGGACTGTTCCCCCATATGACGGTAGCAGAAAATATTGGGTATGTGCCTAGACTAGAGGGTGCACCGAAAGAAGAGGTAGATGCTATTGTAGAACGCATGCTTTCATTAGTGGGCTTACCACTAGATAGTAAGGAAAAGTATCCTAAGGAATTATCTGGAGGTCAACAACAACGGGTTGGCATCGCCAGAGCCTATGCGAACTCGCCGAAGATATTGCTCATGGATGAACCATTTGGAGCAGTGGACTCTATTACAAGGTATCAACTACAAGAAGATTTGAAACAAATTCATAGACAAACGGATTGTACTATTGTGTTTATCACCCATGATATGCAGGAGGCGTTTAAGCTTGGCACACATATCCTTGTCATGCACGAAGGGAAGATACAACAATACGGGACCACCGAAGAAGTAAAGAACCATCCTAGCAATGACTATGTGAAACAGCTAGTGGAGATGACGCGGTAGGGATATACAAATATACGGAAACATAGTAAAAGGGAATCCTTATAGGGGTTCCTTTTATTTTTGTTATCCTTTAGTCCCTAGTATGGTACAATAAGAACAACGTGTATAGAAAAGTGATATACAGATCTTATAGTTTAATTGAAATAGTATATCGTTATTATCCGTAATGGCATAGATACGTTAGTTTGTTATTACACAATGAAACGAGGTGGTACGATGCATAAAGATCCTTTTGAGGAGTATATCCGTCAAGGTGAAGCTAGTCAATATGAAAAAGCCCAAGCCTGGAAGACTGCTATTGGTTTACAAGCTGTCGATGGGTTGACGCCGTCTACCTATTTAGTAGACTTAGCAAAGAAGAATATTGAAGGGCAGATGTCCCTACAGGTTCTTCATACATTGTTGGAAAATTATTATGAATCCTATCCGAATCAAGAAGATAGAACGGCAGAGGCGGATATAGTATCACTTCGTATGTCGGAGTTGCTCTTAGAGAAAGCTTTCAGTTTTACGCCGAATGAGTACCTATCGATTCATAGACAATTGTTTACAGATATCTATGCCCATGCGGGTAGTATACGAGATTACAATATCACAAAAAAGGAATGGATTCTCGATGGTGATACGGTGACCTATGGTAGCGTGTCTGAACTAGGGGCGACCTTACTCTATGACATAGAGCAAGAAAAAAATTTTTCCTATGCCAATTTGGATATGTCAGAGACGATTCGTCATTTGGCTACTTTTGTTGCCAGATTGTGGCAGATTCATGTATTTGGTGAAGGAAATACGAGAACGACTGCTGTGTTTTTTATCAAATATCTCCGCACCCTAGGCTTTACCGTGACGAATGATATGTTCGCTGACCATGCGTGGTACTTTAGAAATGCTTTGGTACGAGCCAATTATCAAAATTTGAAACTAGGCGTGTATAGAACAACAGAATATTTAGAACGTTTCTTGCAGAATTTGTTGTTAGACGAAAGTCATTTGTTATCGAATCGTTGTATGCATATTTATAGTACTAACGGGAACATACAGGAAGAAAGCATACAATATAATGACAATGGGTATACTATCAGCAGGGATGCTATATCAGATTATGATGCTACTTCGGAGAGTGAAACTGTGGAGGACATGCGCTGTCACATGGAAAATAGTACTACTGTACCTGAGGGTAGGGTATCGTCGCTTGACGAATTTGCTCTCATCAACAAATTAACCCAACACAGTATCTATAATCCTACGTACGTAAAGGTTGGTGTCGGCGATGACTGCGCTGTTTATGATACGCCTTGCGATGTGGATCAACTGGTTAGTACGGACATGATGGTAGAAGGCATCCACTTTAGTGAAAGCACCACAGCCCCTTTTGATGTAGGGTATCGATTAGGGGCAGCAAACATTAGCGACATAGCAGCGATGGGTGGCACCCCACGGCATATGGTGGTGTCTATTGCAGTGCCTAAGGGGCGACATACGTCCTATGTAGAAGAAGTGTATCAAGGATTGCATGACATATGTGCAGAGTATAGTGTAAATATCATCGGCGGCGATACGGTGTCGACCGAGGGACCTTTTGTGATTTCTGCCACAGTGTTTGGAGATGTTCCAACAAATCAATCTGTCCTACGCAGTGGAGCTCAAGATGGTGATGCAGTGTTCATCACGAATTATCTGGGTTTATCTTATGTGGGTCTTCACAGTTTGTTAGAGGGCAGCGAGGACTATCCAGTGAGCAGGTCTGTCCATCAACGGCCCATTCCTCATGTGGAATGTGGTATAATAGCAAGAGACTTAGGTGCCACGTCTATGAACGACATCAGCGACGGCTTATCCAGCGAGCTTAATGAGATTGCTAACGCATCGCAGGTGACTATTTTCATTGATGAAAGTGCGTTGCCCATCCATCCAGAGGTTCAGGCCTATTGTGAAAGTCATCAGATGAGTCCTTATCTTTCTATGTGGACAGGGGGCGAAGATTTTCAGCTAGTGGGAACTATTCCAGCTGATAAAGCAGAGGCATTGCCGGCTGAGACTTTCACCATCATTGGGTATGTCAAAGCAGGCGCTGCACAGGTGTTAGTAGACCATGATGGACAATGGATTACGGTAGAACCTAAGGGATATAATCATTTGGATAAAGGAATACTATGAATACCATACAATATACAACACACTCCGTAGAGGAAACGTTGGCTCTAGGTTATAGCCTAGGGAATTTTATGAAAGACTATGAAAGTCCTATATGTATTGCCCTGGATGGCACGCTAGGAGCAGGGAAAACGCATTTTTCCCAAGGGATTGCAAAGGGCTTTGGAGTTACAGAAGAAGTGACAAGTCCTACATTCGCCTTGATGAACACCTATGAAGTAGATGGTTCTAACTTATACCATTTCGATTTGTATCGAATGGACTTGGTAGAAGAACTGGAAACCATCGGATTTTACGAATATACAGAGGAAACGAAGTCCGTTGTGGAATGGGCTAGTAAGTTTGTCGATGAATTACCAGATACGACAGTGTGGATTGAGATTTCTGTCGGTAATGATGGATCTCGTCAGTTTACAGTTCGTACGGACTTACTTTCAGAGGAAACATTACAATGCATAGGAGAGAACCTATGATTTTAGGAATTGAAACGAGTAGCGCCATTGCTAGCGTAGCGGTAGGAAATGACAAAGAAATACGAAGCGAACTCATTGTACAGGCAGGGCTTACTCATTCTGAGCAATTGGTGCCACATATTGAAGCGGTGCTGACAACGGGGAAAGTAAAGAAATCTGACATTACCGGTATTGCCGTAACCATTGGGCCTGGTTCCTTTACAGGCTTGCGCATTGGCTTAGGCACGGCAAAGGCCTTGGCTTATGCTTGGAATGTACCCGTAGTAGGCGTGCTCACCACCGATGTGTTAGCCCAAAGTTTTATGTATTCCAACTATCGGGTATGCACTGTCATTGATGCACAAAAGAAACAGGTCTATGGCCGTCAGTATGAGTGGAATGGCGCGGACATGATTGCTTTAGATACAATAGAAGTACATCAAGTAACTGAATTGTTAGAGAAACTAGTACAGCTATCTGGAGATACTCCAGTGGTCATCGTAGGGGATGGTCTGAAGCGATTGGAAAAAGAATATGCCATAGGTGTAGAAGCAGGTCGTATTGACCCTATTAGACTTGTTATCGGTCATGAATCGAAGCAACGCCCACGGGCATCTCATGTTATTCAAGTGGCATTACCACAATTCGTGAGTGGTACGATTCCTGATGCGCAGTCCATTGAGCCATTCTATATTCGTAAATCGGAAGCGGAAGTGGTGTGGGATGAGAAAAACAAAGACATCCTAGCCACTGGTACCTACGTGGAACCTACGGTAGTAGTCCGTGAAGCAGCAGGTGAACGATAATGGTCACATTGCGAGAAGCCTTACGAAGTGATATTGAAGGTATCTACCAAATAGAGAGGGCCTGTTTTTCAACACCTTGGTCAAAGGAAGCCTTATTAGATGATTTAGAAGTAGAAGATAAGCTGTACCTTGTAGCAGAAGCAGAAGATGGCAAGATTATTGGTTATGCAGGATCTTGGTTAGTCTTGGATGAAGGGCAGATTACGAATATTGCCATACATCCTGAACATCGTCGTGCAGGTTATGGATCTAAAATGACTCGTAAGTTAACGCAAATGCTCCGTAAACAAGGCATGAAGCATATTTTTTTAGAAGTGCGTGTCTCCAATATTGCAGCTCAAGCGATGTATCGTAGACTTGGCTTTACAGCGGTAGGAGTACGTAAACAATTTTATTCAGATCCAGTAGAAGATGGGCTGATTATGAGGAAAGAAATGGAGGAACTGGCATGAGTATCTACACACTAGCTATTGAAACTAGTTGTGATGAAACATCGGCAGCAGTGTTGCAAGATGGCAGAACGGTCGTTTCTAATGTAATTTCCAGTCAAGTACCCATACATAGAAAGTTTGGTGGTGTTGTGCCGGAAGTGGCGTCTCGACATCATATAGAACAGATTATGCCAGTCATTGACCAAGCTTTGGCAGATGCGAATGTAACATTAGATGATATGGACCATATCGGTGTCACTTATGGGCCTGGTTTAGTTGGGGCTTTGTTGGTAGGTGTGTCAGCGGCGAAGGCTCTATCCTTTGCAAAAGATATTCCCTTGATTGGCGTTCATCATATGGAAGGTCACATCTTTGCAAATTTCTTGTTACACCCTGATTTAGAGCCTCCCTTCTTGTGCTTAGTGGTATCTGGGGGGCACACTATGATTGTTCATGTGACAGATTATGAAAGCTTTCAGGTATTAGGACAAACACGTGATGATGCGGCAGGTGAAGCCTTCGATAAAATCGCTCGCGTATTAGGCTATCCTTACCCAGGAGGGCCACATATTGATGCGTTGGCGAAAGTGGGAAATCCGGATGCCATAGAGTTTCCAAGACCCTTATTAGAAAAAGGAAATTTCGATTTTAGTTTCAGTGGCTTGAAGTCGGCTGTTCTTAATTATATCAATGGAAAACAACAAAAAGGTGAATCCATCTGTCATGAAGATGTAGCAGCCTCCTTTCAAAAGGCCATTACAGACGTATTGGTAGAAAAAATGAAAGAAGCGGCTCATACATTAGGAGAAACGAAGATCGCTTTAGCTGGTGGCGTGTCGGCTAACAGTGGATTGCAGCGAGATTTACAAGCCATGTGTGAAGCAGAAGGCTTGACGTACCTCACAGCAGGATCTATGTTGGCTACAGATAATGCAGCTATGATTGGTTGCCGAGCCTATTATATGGCACAAGCTGGTAAATTCAGTAACTACACTTTGAATGCAAAACCGTCCATTCCATTGGGCAGTGATTTGTGGAAAGGAAACCAACATGATTAGTTGGAAAGACAGCCTAGACAAAGAAACAGATTTATATCCTACACAACAGGCTTTACTATTGCAGTTCTCTGAACGATTAAGCTTTGGTAAAGCTATCAGTGAGCAAGGGGTGTCCCTCTTAGTGCAAGCTAAGGACGGACACCTTTTACTTAGTGGAGCGTTGGATAGTCGTCATACGGGGACAGTACAGAAATTAGACATACCCCTAGAGCATCCGATTCAACAGATATTAGATACAGGAAAACCTTTTGCAGGCCTATTGGAGTGGGAAGAAGAAACAGATAGTGGGATTACAGTAGAAACCTATCACGCTTATATCTATCCTATTGTAGATAATGGAGGCAAATGTATTGGTGCTTGTGCCTTTACTAATCCTGTGTCTGAAGTGTATTCTAATCGTTATGATGAATTTATGTCCATGGTATCACAGACTACGTTTCAAGGAATGTTAGTACCACAATTACAACAACCTGAGTTATATGGTGGGATTTCCGTATTAGATGGAATTATTTTCTTTGAACAGGATGGAACTATTTTATATGCGAACCGTGCTGCGAAAAAATTAGGGGATATATTTGGTATCGACAGACGCATACAGGGTACATCAATCTATAGCAGCACATTGAAAGTAGGTCGTATTAAAAAGGCTTTAGAAGATAGACTAGGTACGATTGACGAAGAATTATATGGTGATATTGCCTTGCGACAAGTGATGATTCCCGTTGTTCTTGGAGTTAGATGGAAACGTGGTATTTTGGTGTTACAAGATAAGACGGAGCTTCGAAAACGGGATCAACAGTTACTAGTAAAAAATTCTGTCATTAAAGAAGTGCATCATCGAGTGAAAAATAATTTGCAATCTGTAGCGGGTTTATTGCGCATGCAAAGTAGAAGAAGTACTTCCGAAGATGTAAAACAAGCCTTACAAAACAGTATTCATCGGATTGAAAGTATGGCTCTTGTCCATGAAATCGTGTCTAATTTTGATGAAGACTATGTGGCGTTGCGCAGTATTATAGAAGAACTGTGGCGCTTGTTGCGACAAGGGTTAGGGTCTTCTGAGCAACGCATAGACATGGAATATATTGGAGAAGACATTATTATGTCATCTCACAAGGCCAGCTATGTGTCCTTGGTAATGAATGAACTCTTTTCCAATCTCTTTAAACATGCTTTCAAAGACAGAATAAAAGGTCAAGTACAGGTAGAGGTACGAGACGTAAGGGACGTTGGACATTATGACATGCTACACATTAGTATCCGTGACTCAGGCTGTGGTTTGCCAGACGATTTTGAAAGTACTAGAAAGAGCCATTTAGGATTACAGATTATAGAGAATTTAGTGCGAAATGAATTGGATGGAAGAATTTCTTGGACATCTAAAGGAACAGGGACTGTGGTAGATATTTGGATACATAAAGGAGAAGAGTATGCGCGTCTTAGTAGTAGATGATGAGTCGCTCATTCGCATGGACTTGCGAGATATATTAGAAAGCCAAGGTCATACCGTTGTAGGGGAAGGTTGTAATGGTGTAGAGGCTATTCAACTATGTCAAACAGTACAACCAGATATAGTATTGATGGATGTGAAGATGCCTGAATTAGATGGCATAGAAGCGGCTCGACAAATTCGCCATCAACGATTGGCTCCAGTGGTACTATTAACAGCGTACAGCCAAGATGATTTAATCCAAAAGGCATCTCAATCTGGAGTGTATGGTTATTTAATAAAACCTCTACGAGAATCGGACTTAGGTCCAGCTCTACAGATGGCTATGGGTCGTTTTCAAGAAGAAGAAAACTTGCTAGAACAGGTCAAAGGATTGGAAAGTTCCCTAGAAGAACGAAAATATGTGGCGAAAGCGACGGGCATATTGATGAGTTTACATGGATTTTCTGAGGAAAAAGCGTACGAGAAAATACGAGCTTTCAGTATGGATAAACGCATTAGCCTCGTGGAAACTTGCAAAAAGATTATCGCAGCTCATGAAGCAAAATCATAAAAAAATTATGGCTGCTATGAAGCAAAGTTTTAACTATGAAAAAGTATTTAGTCAAAAAGTCAAAAAAGACTTGCAAAAATTTAAAAATGATTTATAATAATACTTGTGATTAGCACTCACCACTCTTGAGTGCTAACATCGATATTATAGTGTATAAGAGAAGAGGTATAACAATGAAACCATTAGGCGATCGTGTCATTATTCGTGTATTAGAAGTAGAAACAAAAACGGAAAGTGGTATCTTTTTAGCATCTTCCACAAAAGAACGTCCATCTGAAGGTACGGTTATTGCTGTGGGTCCTGGTAAATTATGTGACAATGGCGAACGTGTAGCACCAGAAGTTAAAGTGGGCGATACAGTTATGTTCTCCAAATATGCTGGTACTGAGTTCAAAATTGATGGCATTGACCATTTAATCATCAGCGAAAAAGATATTTTAGCAGTATTATAATCTGACCAAAGAAGGGGACAACCCCATATAGGAGGCTATACAATGGCAAAAGAAATTTTATTTAACGAAGAAGCACGCCGTGCATTAGGCCGTGGCGTTGATCAATTAGCAAATGCAGTAAAAGTAACATTAGGACCTAAAGGTCGCAATGTAGTATTAGAGAAAAAATTTGGTGCCCCAACAATCACTAACGATGGTGTGACTATCGCTCGCGATATTGAACTTCCAGATCCATTTGAAAACATGGGTGCTCAATTAGTGAAAGAAGTTGCTACTAAAACTAACGATGTAGCTGGTGATGGTACAACTACTGCTACAGTCTTGGCGCAAGCTATGATTCAAGAAGGTATGCGCAATGTAGCAGCTGGTGCTAACCCAATGATCCTTAAAAAAGGTATCGAATTAGCCGTTAAAAAATTAGTGGCTGAAATTCAATCCAAAGCGATTGATGTAAATGGTAAACAAGACATTGCTCAAGTAGCATCCGTATCTGCAGCTGACGAAGAAATCGGCGCATTGATCGCGGAAGCAATGGACCGTGTAGGCAACGATGGTGTTATCACTGTAGAAGAATCTAAAACATTACAAACTGAATTGAACGTAGTAGAAGGTATGCAATTTGACCGTGGCTACTTATCCCCTTACATGGTGACTGACCCAGATAAAATGGAAGCAGTTGTGAACGAACCATTGATCTTGATCACTGACCGCAAAATCTCCGTTATCGCTGATTTATTACCAGCTCTTGAAAAAGTTGTAAAACTTGGTAAAGAACTTGTGATCATTGCTGAAGACGTAGACGGCGAAGCATTGGCTACATTAGTAGTGAACCGCCTTCGTGGTACATTAAAAGCAGTAGCTGTGAAAGCTCCTGGATTCGGCGATCGTCGTAAAGCTATGTTAGAAGATATTGCTATCTTAACTGGTGGTATCGTCATCAGCGAAGAAGTGGGCTTGAAACTAGAGAATGTAGATTTAGAACACTTGGGTACAGCTCGTCAAGTTCGCATCACAAAAGACGAAACTATCATCGTTGATGGTAATGGTAATAAAGACGTGATTGCTCGTCGTGTAGCACAAGTTCGCGCACAAGCAGAAGAAGCTACTTCTGAATTCGATAAAGAAAAATTACAAGAGCGTTTGGCTAAATTGTCTGGTGGTGTCGCTGTGATCGAAGTAGGTGCAGCAACAGAAGTGGAATTAAAAGATAAAAAACTTCGCATCGAAGACGCATTGAACGCTACTCGTGCAGCTGTAGAAGAAGGTATCGTGGCAGGTGGTGGTACTACATTAATCGACATCATCCCAGCATTAGACGGTATCGAAGCAACTGGCGATGTATTGACAGGTGTAAATCTTGTTCGCCGTGCTGTGGAAGAACCACTACGCCAAATCGCTTACAATGCAGGTTTAGAAGGTTCCGTTGTAGTAGAACGCGTAAAATCTACTGAAAGCGGCATCGGTTTCAATGCATTAACAGAAGAATATGTAGACATGGTAAAAGCTGGTATCGTGGACCCTGCTAAAGTAACACGCTCTGCTTTACAAAATGCAGCATCCATCGCAGCATTAGTATTAACTACTGAATCCATTGTAGCTGACAAAGTAGATGAAAATGCTCCAATGATGCCTCCAATGCCTCCAATGGGTGGTATGGGCGGTATGATGTAATTTCAGATTGCATCCGTGGATCGCAGTATTGACTAAGTAAATACTATGGGGACTGTGAAAGAATAGAGGACTATTCTTTCATAGTCCCTTTTTGTTATATGGGATATATAGAAATGCCCTTGAATGCCTTGGGTATCCTTCTGGGGTATAGTTTCATATATATATGGATGATATATAATTAATAACTTGATAATGTTATAGTTAATAACATTAAGAATAATGAAAATTAATGGAAAATCATTATTGACAATACATAGAAAAAGTTTTATAATTACATCATAAAGTAACGGATAATTATTATCCGTTGTAAAAGATATAGGTTTTAATTTTATTATAATATGTATAAGTTTACAAAGGAGAAAGTTATGAAAGAAGAAAAATTGACAACAGCCTTTGGTGCTCCAGTGCCGGATAATAACAACAGTGCTACAGCTGGAAAACGTGGTCCTGTATTGATGCAAGATGTGTGGTTGATGGAAAAATTAGGTCACTTTGCTCGTGAAGTGATTCCCGAACGCCGTATGCATGCGAAAGGATCCGGTGCATTCGGTACTTTCACAGTGACAAACGACATCACTAAATATACAAAAGCAAAAGTATTCTCTGAAGTAGGTAAACAAACTGATTTGTTTGTACGTTTCTCCACAGTAGCTGGTGAACGTGGTGCCGCTGATGCGGAACGTGATATCCGTGGTTTCGCTGTGAAAATGTACACAGAAGAAGGTAACTGGGATTTAGTAGGTAACAACACACCAGTATTCTTCATCCGCGATCCATTGCAATTCCCTGATTTGAATCGTGCGGTAAAACGTAATCCTGAAACTAACTTGCGTGACGCTACTGCAAACTGGGATTTCTGGACTAGCTTGCCAGAAGCAATGCACCAAATCACGATCGTTATGAGTGACCGTGGTATTCCTGATGGCTACCGTCATATGCATGGTTTTGGTTCCCACACATATAGCTTAATCAATGCAAACGATGAACGCGTATGGGTGAAATTCCACTGGGTATGCCAACAACCAATTAAAAACTTAACAGAAGATGAAGCAGCTGCTATCATTGCGAATGACCGTGAAAGTGCACAACGTGACTTATTTGACGCGATCGCTAAAGGTGATTTCCCTCGTTGGAAATTATACATTCAAGTGATGACAGAAGAACAAGCAGAAGCTCTTCCATACAATCCATTTGACCTTACAAAAGTATGGTATAAAAAAGACTTCCCATTAATCGAAGTAGGGGTAATGGAATTGAACCGCAACCCAGAAAACTACTTCCAAGATGTAGAACAAGCTGCATTTGCTCCATCCACAATCATTCCTGGTATTGGATTCAGTCCTGACCGCATGTTACAAGGTCGTTTGTTCTCCTACGCTGATGCACAACGTTACCGCTTAGGCACAAACTATCCATCCATTCCTGTGAATGCGCCTAAATGCCCATTCAATTCTTACCATCGTGATGGACAAGGCCGTGTAGATGGCAACCATGGCGCTACTATTGGATATGCTCCAAATAGCTTTGGCCAATGGGCTAACCAACCACAATACAAAGATCCAGGATATGACGTGTCTGGTAAAGCATACCAATACGACTTCCGTGAAGATGATTCCGATTACTACACACAACCTGGTAAATTGTTCCGTCTCATGACTCCAGAACAACAACAAGTATTGTTTAGTAATACAGCTCGCAATATGGCAGGAGTTCCATTGTTCATCCAAGAACGTCATGCTAAACATTGCTATGCATGTGATCCTGCATATGGTGAAGGCGTAGCGAAAGCATTGGGTATTACAGTAGATTTCTCTACACCTGCTGACATCGGGTAACACTTGCAGCCCTATTCAGTCTATGGCGTTCCTTTGAAAATAGCATAATAGTAGGAGTGCGACACATTCCCTCACAAACGGTATTTCATAATGTTTGTTCGGGAACATGTCGCACTCCTTTTGTGTTGTCATTATTTTAGCAAAGGAAACGCCATAGACTTTTATGCACAACTGCGTTCAAAGGGATAGGGGAACATGGGGCAATCGTATTAAACAGTTCTTAGTAGGATATAAGGTATAGGATTATGTATAGAATTGCATTTAGGAGAGTGGTAAGGTGTTATGGTATACTTATGTATATTAGTTAATTAATTGCAAGAAAATTTGTTGAGGGAAGGATACACATATGGTTCATTTTTTATTGCGTGGTAAACCTACGTATGTTAACTTTGGAATATTGGTGTTGCGATTAGCTCTTGGTATCTCTATGGTCTATCATGGATATGTGAAGTTCTTAAGTGGCGCATCGGGGTTATATAAAGTAGGTGCTATGTTAGGATCATTAGGATTGCCTGGGTACTTTGAAGTGTTTGGAGCTTTTGCAGCAATTTGTGAATTTATTGGTGGTATGTTGGTTGTTTTTGGATTATTTACACGCTTTGGAGCGTTGTTATTAGCTGGAGTTTTGTTTACAGCTACCATTCTTCATATAGATGCAGGTTTCTTTGCATGGGATTATCCATCACAAATGGGATTTGCTGCATTGGCTATATTCTTTATGGGTGGTGGACGATATAGTGTAGATGCGTCTTTATTTGGGAAGTAACTTGTTGTGCTATGTAGTCTGTGGCATTCTAAACTGAATAGAAGTAAAGGGAAGAGCACGGTATACTCCTCACAAACGGCACTATGTAATGTTTGTTCGGAGCACACCGTGCTCTTCTTGAGGCTATCTAATGTATGCAGTAAGGAACGCCACAAGTCTACTACGCTCAATTGCGTTTCTTAAGGAGGAGCACGCCATCGGCTTTTGTGCTTGTGTAAACTAAGTAGTAAGAAACGTTACAAGGCTACTATTTGCAACGGCATTCCATAGGTGAGATTATGTTTTTATAAGTCATATATATCATTTAATATATACATTCTATAGAATCTTTACAATTCTATAGAATGTATGTTACAATACGTTACGGTATTCATGGATTACCTTTGGATTGATGACATAGTATTATGTATTTCTTTCACAGGTAATGGTATAACTCTTAAGGTCTAGGCGGAAATGGGTCGCTCCTTATTGAGATAATACATGAAGAGTGCCTATTGTTTAATATATTGCTATGTTACAGAAAGAGGCTGTCACATAGTACATTACAAATAGATTGAGGAGTTAAGATGAACGCAAAGACAACACCATTTACAAAGGAACAATTAGAAACGATTATCGAGCAATATCCAACGCCGTTCCATATTTATGATGCGAAAGGTATTATGGATAATATGCGCGCATTTTTAGATGCTTTCAGTTGGGCACCAGGGTTCAAACAATATTTTGCTGTGAAAGCAACGCCAAATCCATATATTATGAAAATGATGAAAGAAATCGGTATTGGTGCAGACTGCTCCTCTATGGCAGAACTAATTTTGAGCGAAAAGGTGGGGATTACAGGAGATGACATCATGTTCTCCTCCAATGATACGCCGTACGAAGAATACAAAAAAGCGATGGATTTAGGTGCGATTATTAACCTAGATGATATTACGCACATTGCGTATTTGGAACAACATGGTGAGTTACCAGATCGTTTTTGTTTCCGTTACAATCCAGGTTCTTTAAAAGAAGGTGGTAACACAATTATCGGCCTTCCGGAAGAAGCGAAATATGGCATGACGGAAGCACAAATCATGGAAGCTATCAACTACTTAAAAGGAAAAGGTATTACTAACTTCGGTTTACATACGATGGTGGTATCCAATGAACTAGATGTTGATGGCTTAGTAGGCACGGCTGAATTGATGTTTAACCTAGCATTGCGTGTGAAAGAACAAACTGGTGTAGAAGTATCTTTTATTGACCTTGGTGGTGGTATTGGTGTTGCTTATAAACCAGAGCAGACTCCAGTAGATTATAAGGTGTTAAGTGCAGGTGTAAAAGCAGCCTATGACCGTTTGATTACAGGAACTGGTCATAGCCCTATTCAATTGGCATACGAGTGTGGTCGTATGGTGACAGGTCCTTATGGGTATTTGGTGGCTACAGCGATCCACAAAAAAGATATTTATAAACATTATATTGGCTTAGATGCATGTATGTCTAACTTGATGCGTCCAGCTTTATATGGCTCGTATCATCATATTACTGTGATGGGAAAAGAAAATGAGCCAGCTAACATGACCTATGATGTGACTGGATCTTTATGTGAAAATAATGATAAATTTGCCATCGATCGTCAATTACCAAAAATTGACATGGGCGACCGCATTGTGATTCATGATGCTGGTGCTCATGGTCATGCTATGGGCTTCAATTACAATGGTAAATTACGCTCCGCAGAGCTATTACTACATGAAGATGGCAGTGTCACACAAATTCGCCGAGCAGAAACACTAGATGATTATTTTGCTACATTAGATTTTTCTAATTTATAAGTAGAAATGTAAAGGGCTGTTCTTTACGATAGTTATTTAGGCTAATATAGACATATGCTTTAGTTACTTCTGAGACATTATTATACATCTCAGAGAAATAGAGTATATGTCTATTTATATATAATTAGCATCCAATCGTGAGGGGCAATCTGTTAGAGTTGGTATACAATCGTGTAGGATAAAATTACAAGTCTATATTTATAGAAATTGAGTGTAGTTATGTGGAGAGAGTAAAATGCTTTATATCCCTAAAAAAATATGGGAATAGCATTTACAATATTGAGAAAATTCGGTATAATAAACATTGTTGAGTCTCTTGGTGGAGAATTTAAATTTCAATATGCTATAAATGAATAGATGATATGTTAATATATCATTAAAATCATAGTAAAATAGTAGAAATTACCTTGCGGTTCGAGTCTATACACAGTATAATATAAATAGTATATTTACTAAATTAGATTTAAGCCAAAGTGGCGTTCTCGTGCTATGAATATAACGGCGGATTACACTTTGGTGGAATCCGTTTTTTTACGGTATTCAACATATGCTAAGACCTAACGAGTCTTCTTTTGTATATAGTAACTTATTTGATAAGGAGTGACATACGTGGCAGAATTACTTCGCGTAGACAATGTGCGTGCCTCTATTGAAGAGAAAGAAATCTTAAAGGGCATCAATTTAACAATTAATAAAGGTGAAATCCATGTAGTAATGGGCACAAACGGTGCTGGTAAATCTACATTGGCCAATGTAATCATGGGCAACCCTGCTTATGAAGTAACAGAAGGCTCCATCGTATTTGATGGTGAGAATATCACTGAAGAAGCTGTAAACGATCGTGCGAAAAAAGGTATTTTCATGTCTTTTCAACATCCAATTTCCGTACCAGGTATTACAGTAGAAAACTTCATCCGCACGGCTAAAAACACAATTACTGGTGAAAACGTACGTGCTTTAGCTTTCAAAAAAGAATTGAAAGCAAAAATGGAAGAATTATCTTTCGATACTTCTTACGCTAACCGTTATGTGAACGAAGGTTTCTCCGGTGGTGAAAGAAAGAAAAATGAAATTCTTCAAATGTCTATTTTGAATCCTAAATTGGCTATCCTTGATGAAACTGATTCCGGTCTTGACGTAGATGCTGTTCGTATCGTATCTGAAGGTGTAAACCGTTTCCATAATGAAGAGAATGCGGTGCTAATCATCACTCACCATAATCAAATTCTTCAAAAATTAAATCCAAACTATGTACACATCTTAATCGATGGCCGTATTGTAAAAACTGGTGGCCCTGAACTCGTTCGTGAAATCGAAGAAAAAGGCTACGACGCATATAAAAATTTAGTATAGGAGGATTTCATGGAAGCGAGAAAGAAAACTCAAATTGAGGAGATGGATCGCGGCGTCTATGACATTCGTAATGAATTTGATTTCTCCTATAAATCAGAAGCTGGTTTAACAGAAGATATCATTCGTGAAATATGGGCTAACAAAAATGAGCCACAATGGATGTTAGATTTCCGTTTAAAATCTCTTGAAATTTACAATCAATTAGAGGTTCCTAATTGGGTGCCAGATATTAGCGCCTTAAATATGGCAGATATTGTGACCTATGTAAAACCTAAAATTGATATGAAAGAAGACTGGAACGAAGTTCCAGAAGATATTAAAGAGACATTTGACCGTCTTGGTATCCAAGAAGCTGAAAAAACTTCTTTGGCTGGTGTAGGCGCTCAATATGACTCTGAGGTTGTATATCATAGTATTCAAGAAGACTTGATTCGTCAAGGCGTTGTATATACTGATATGCAGACAGCACTACACGAACATGAGGATATTGTAAAACAATATTTCATGACATTAGTGCCACCTACAGATCATAAATTTGCAGCTTTACATGGTGCAGTATGGTCTGGCGGTTCCTTCGTGTATGTACCAAAAGGAGTGACTGTAGATATTCCATTGCAGTCTTACTTCCGTTTAAATGCACCAGGCGCAGGTCAGTTTGAACATACTTTAATCATCGTAGAAGAAGGGGCAAAAGCACACTTCATTGAAGGTTGTTCCGCTCCAAAATACAATGTAGCTAACTTACATGCTGGTTGCGTTGAGTTATTCGTAAAAGATAATGCTACTTTGCGTTATTCTACTATCGAAAACTGGTCTAAAAACATGTACAACTTGAATACAAAACGTAGTCGAGTTGGTAAAAATGGTACAATCGAGTGGGTATCTGGATCCTTCGGATCTGCTGTATCTTGCTTATATCCAATGAGTATCTTGGCTGGTGAAGGCGCGCATTGTGAATTCACGGGCGTTACATTTGCTGGGGAAGGACAATATTTAGATACAGGGGCAAAAGTTATTCATGCCGCACCACATACAACAAGTAATGTTAACTCTAAATCTATTTCTAAGAGTGGTGGTACAGCGATTTACCGTGGTGTCTTGAACATCGGTAAAAATGCAGACCATTCTAAAGCGACAGTATCTTGTGAGTCCTTAATGTTAGACCAAGAGTCTCAATCCGATACCATTCCATCTATTACTATTGAAAATGATAATGTCGATTTAGGGCACGAAGCAAAAATCGGCCGTATTTCCGATGAAGCGATTTTCTACTTAATGACTCGTGGTATTAGTGAAGAAGAAGCAAGAGCAATGCTTGTACGTGGTTTCGTAGAACCAATTTCTAAAGAATTACCATTAGAATATGCGGTAGAAATGAATAATTTGATTACCTTAGAACTTGAAGGTTCTATCGGATAGGAGGTTAGGATGAGCAACACATTACATTTTAATGAATTGCCTAGACCGACTTTCCGTTGGTTAAAGGTAAATCATACAGAAGGCAATGTATGGGCTGGTACAGAACGTGCTACAGTGACAGTTGAAGGGTCCAAGCACATTGTAACAGACATTACAAATAAGGAATTATTAGAGCCTTCTTATGAAGGCGTCCATGCTGGTGCGTTGCGCGATGCATCTCATCACTTTACACATGGCTATCACATTCAAGTACCAGCTGGTGCAAAGGAAGCATTGACCATAGTTCTTGATGTACAAGGTGCTGTCAGTGAAAGAACACGCTTACAAATCGAAGCGGAAAAAGACTCTACCTTAGAGTTAACACTTTGCTTGAAAGGTGAAGCTACTGATGGTCATGTAGGATTACTTTCAGAAATCGTATCCCATACAGGGGCGTCGGTAGTATTCAAAAAAGTGCAATTGCTAACTGGTAAAGTACAACAATTTGAACATCGTTATACACGAGTAGAAGAGTCTGGTCATGTAGAGTTCATCAATATTGAGTTGGGTGGCTCTGAAAACTTCTTGAACTATCAAGAAGATTTAGTAGGAGACTACGCAGAAGTAGAACATGATTTAGGCTACTGCGGTACTGGTACGCAAGTATTTGACATTGCCATGTTAATGAAACATATCGGTAAAAAAACAATTAGTAATATTAATAACTTAGGTGCATTGAATGGTTCTTCTAAAAAATCATTCCGTGGTACCTTAGATTTCTTGCGTGGTAGCTTGGCATCTGAAGGTGCAGAAGAAGATACATGTTTGCTATTAACTCCACAAGTCAAATCCATTTCTTTACCATTATTATTGTGTAAAGAAGATAATGTATCTGGTAATCACGCATCCAGTGCTGGTCAATTAGACCCAGCCAAATTATTCTATTTAATGAGCCGTGGTTTCAACGAAGAAGAAGCAAAACATATCATCGTAGAATCCATGTTACGACCATTGATTGATCGTATTGGCAATGAAGAAATGGAAGAAACTGCCTTAGCAGTACTACGACAAAAAATATAATTGAGAGGGATAGTATGAAACCAATAGCAGAGGCATATAAAGATTTTCCAATTTTAACAAGAACTCATCGTGGTAAACGTATTGCTTACTTGGATAGCGGTGCCACTACACAAATTCCAGTGCCAGTGATGAAAGCATTAGAAACGCATATGGCGAATCATAATGGAAATCCCCATCGTGGAGCCCATGTGCTTGCTATGGAAGCATCCGAGGCCTATGAAGGTGCTCGTGATGTGGTGCAACGATTCATTAATGCTCGTAAACGCGAAGAAATTATCTTCACTCGAAACACTACAGAAAGCTTGAACTTAATTGCTCATTCCTATGGCTTGAAGCATGTAAAAGAGGGAGATAAAATCGTCATCACTATAGCAGAGCATCATGCAAATCTTGTGACTTGGCAATATGTATGCCGAGTGACAGGGGCCACTTTGGAATATATGTACTTAGATGAAAATGGTCACATCAAAGATGGTGAAATGGATAAAATTGATGGATCTACAAAAATTGTATCCTTTGCCCATGTAAGTAATGTGTTAGGTATGGAATTTCCAGTAAAAGAGCTGGTGGAACGCGCTCATGCTGTTGGTGCTATTGCTATCGTAGACGGAGCGCAATCGGCTCCTCATCAAGCTATTGATGTGCAAGCGTTAGATTGTGATTTCTTCGTATTCTCAGGCCATAAAATGTGTGCTTCTCAAGGTATTGGTGTGGTGTATGGTAAATATCACTTATTAGAAGACATGGATCCATTCTTATTTGGTGGGGACATGATTGAATATGTGAAAGAACAAACTACAACATTCAATGAAGTACCTTATAAATTTGAGGCTGGCACACCCAATGCACATGGTGCTGTCACATTAAAAGCTGCCATTGAGTATTTGGAACAGTTTGGTATGGATGCTATCCATGAATATGAACAAGAATTAGTGCGCTATGTATTACCTAAACTAGCGGCTATGCCACATATTCATGTATTAGGTAGTGCCAATCCAGAAGAAAAGCATGGAGTCATTGCTTTCACTGTGGATGATGTTCATCCTCACGATGTAGCAACCATCATGGATAGCCATGGGGTATGCTTACGTTCTGGTCATCATTGTGCGCAACCACTAGGTGCTTACTATGGAGTACCGGCATCCAACCGTATTAGTATGTACATTTATACTAAAAAAGAAGATTTAGATCAATTTTTGGAAGCCCTGAAAACAGTTCGACCAACCATGGGCTTGTCAGAGTAAGGAGAACAATACCATGGAAATGGATCAAGTGTATACGGAACTGATTTTGGAGCATAACCAAGACAAGCGTAATAAGCGTTTGTTAGAGGTGTTTACTGCTAGTGAACATGGTCATAATCCAAGTTGCGGTGATGATTTAACATTGCAAGTGAATGTGGTAGACGGTATTGTAAAAGATGCTGCTTATACAGGTTCCGGCTGTGCTATCAGCCAAGCATCGGCATCTATGATGATTGATGTCATTACTGGTAAATCCTTAGAAGAAGCTTTTCAACTAGTGGACCTTTTCTTAGGAATGATCAAAAAAGAAGTGACTGATGAAGACGAATTAGAAGCCTTAGAAGATGCGATTGCTTTGCAAAATATTTCTAACATGCCTGCCCGTGTTAAATGTGCAGTGCTTGCTTGGCATACATTGCGTGAAGCATTAAAGAAATAAAAAGAAGGCTGCTACAGAATGATGTACATTCTTGAGCAGCCTTTTTTGTGTATATAAAAAAGATAGGTGATATGTATCACCTATCTTATGGTTCTTATGTTGGTCGTGCTTACCATTGTCCTTCTTGGTGCTCTTTTAAAAGTTTCACCACTCGTGGGCCACAGCCTTTGCCACCGCATGCACCGGTACCAGCACTAGTGCGCTCTCTAATTTTAGGAAATGTATCGCAACCATCTAAGATTGCTTCTTTAATTGCTTTTCTTGTAATACTACGGCAAGTACAAACTTTTGTTAATTTATCTAAAATGGCCGTAGGAATTTGATTATCTTCCATACTGTCCTCCTGCTATATAGAAACTTTTCTATATACAGTATACTCTTTACTGTATGACTTGTAAAGGTATTTTTCACAGCTAAGAAATGTATCCTGTACCTAAGAAGATATAGAACTAGTATACTTTTGAAAGTAGAACTGACACATGGAAACAACTAACGATTACTTATTATCTGTATTAACCTATATATTACCCCGCATTTATTTTGATAGGAGTCATTATGATTTGTGTTATTTTTGATTTAGATGGAACATTAACAGATTCTCATGAAGGAATTTTAAAATCTATACGTCATGCCTTAACGAGTATGAATCATCCTATTCCTGATGAGGACACATTACAATTATTCATTGGTCCACCGTTGGCGGATTCTTTTAAAGAACATTGCCATATGACAGATGAAGAGGTGGAGCAGGCCTACAACTTTTTCAAAGAACGGTATGATTCCGTAGGAAAATATGAAAATGCAGTGTATCCCCAAATTGAAGAAGCCTTAAAAGCGCTTCGTAAGACAGGTGCTTATGTTGGGATTGCTACAGCAAAACCAGAAGAACAAGCAAAGGATATTATTAAGCATTTTAAACTAGATCCATACTTTGAAGTAATTCGTGGGGCCAATCGAGAAATTGGTTTAGTCCATAAGCTAGATATTTTGAAAGAGGCGCTGCAAGATATGGAGACCATTACAGCCCAAAAATATAAAATCTCCCGTTGGTATATGGTGGGAGATCGTAAATACGATATGGAAGCAGCCAAAACATTAAATTGTGTGGCTATGGGGGTATCCTACGGTTATGGTTCAGTGGAAGAATTAGAATCTGCTGGTGCTGATTATATCTGTGAAAGCCCATCCGATGTACTAGTAAATATCGCTGTAGATACATTGCTATAAGGCACTATTTACAGTACAATTAGGTTATATATCTAGAAGATCATAGGGTCGTCATAGAATAGACTACTGGTATATGGCAGAAAATAAATAGATATAATAAAAAGAGATACCTTGCGGTCATGCAAGGTACCTCTTTTTTGCATTACCATATGTTAGTTCATATCGCTTCCCATAAGATGGGGAGTTCTGATGATTTTATGGGAAATATGCATAGTAGTATGTTAGATAGAGCGCCCTTATACTTGCAATCGGCCTTCAATCATAATAGGAACTTCTTTGCCATCTTTTGTAGTGCCTATGATGTTCATTTTTTCATGACCAATCATAAAGTCTGTATGTGCTAAGGATGTATTTAGTCCACGAGCGTGTAGTTCTTCTTGAGATAATCCATCGCTATGGGCTAAGCAAGTTGGATATGCAGCACCTAATGCTAAGTGGCAAGATGCATTTTCATCGTACAAGGTTTCAAAGAAAATCATATTGGATTGGCTAATAGGGGAGTAATGGTCTACAAGGGCTACTTCTCCAAGGTAGCAAGAGTTTTCATCCGTCTCGATGAGGTTTGTTAAATACTCACGACCTTGTTTGGCATCGTAGTCAACAACCTTACCATCTTTGAATGTCATATGGAAGTCTTCGATACGGTTTCCATCATAGATCAATGGTTTCGTAGAATACACGATACCGTTGGCACCTGCATAATGAGGAGCGGAAAAGACTTCTTCCGTTGGAATATTGGCATCAAAGATAATTCCTTTTTTAGATGATTCTTTACCACCTAACCATAAGTGCCCTTCTGGCATTTGTAAAGTTAAGTCTGTACCGTTTGGACAGGTATAATGTAAGGATACCAATTGTAAATCATTTAGTGTTTTGGTGCGCTTAGCAAGGCGATCTAAATGGTTGGCAAAGGATTCTTCTTCTGGTACGTGTTTCATACGACATAAGGTAAAGATAGTATTCCATAAGCGGTTGATTTTCTCTTCGTCTGTGCCCTCATAACCAAGCAAATCAGCCCATGTGAGAGTAGCTACTGAGGCTACACACCAAGTAAGGGTGGAATCCATAATGGCCTCGTGGTAAAATTTAGTTAACTTGCCCATGCTACGAGAGGCGAGGGCGATTTTTTCAGAAGGCACGCCTTCATAGGCAAATGGATTCGCACTGATTAAGGATAAAATACATGCGTTGGAATCAAGGATATGGTGATACATATCTTTAATCCAAGGCGCGGGATTAGATAAGACCTCATCTTTTACATTGGATAGACGAGACTTAGCTGTGATAGTGCTACGCCAATTAATGTGCACATCTTTGGCACCCAGTGCATAGGCCTCGTCCACAACGATGTATACAAAATCTTTATTTTCTACATCTCCATTGATGACTAACAGTTGGTTTTGTTGTAAATTGACTCCTTCTTGTAGTAAAAGACGGGCATATTGTTGTAAATCTTCTTTCATAATACCTCCCAATATATACTGGTAGTGAATTTTAAAGGATACTACTCATCTATGACGAACCTTTTGTTTGAAAGGATGTGATAGAATGAAAGTAACAAATCGAAAACGAATTGGCATCATCGTATGCCTATTCCTACTGTGTGTATGTGGATACTATCTTATTATAGCAGATACACCAATGAAAGGCGATGGATCACCATCTGATACCCCAAAGATTGTGAAGCAGTTAGACAAAGGAAATCGTGGTGGTCCAGTGGAGAAGGAAACGAAAGCAGATACAATTTTGGTGTATGTCACAGGAGCGGTAGAAGAACCAGGCTTGTATGAGCTACAAAGCCCTGCAACAGTGAAGTCAGCTATTGAGGCCAGCAAAGGACTATTACCCTATGCAGATGTGAATCATCTACATTTAGAAGATACCTTAGAGGAAAGCACACATATTCATGTAGATTTCAACTTTCAGGGAAGTCCTGAGGAGTTACTACGAAAACAAAATATCTCTATTAATGATGGAACCGAAGCAGATTTACAAAAAATATCGGGCATAGGCCCTAAGATGGCGAAAAAGATTGTGGACTATCGTCAAGAACATGGTCCTTTCAAAAGTTTAGAAGAATTACGACAGGTGAAGGGGATAGGACCTGCATTGTATAAAAAAATTGTGGAGAAAGTACGATTATGAAAAGGTTACCCAAGCCAATAGATCTAGGTATCACCAGTGTGCTAGGAATACTATTGGGAATTTGTATGAGTCTATACGAAAACGAATTACACACCTATCTTATGTATTGGTTAAGTATCATCACTATATTTGGCATCCTTGGGATAATAGGATTACGTGGATACGAACAACGTAATGAATATATGTATAAAATGATGCGATATGTGATGGGCTTAGTGGGTATTATTTCTGTATTTACTGCTATAGGATATGTACATACAGATCGAGTCATCACACACTATTTTGAAGATAGACCGTTTTATTATGGTGCCGATGGTGCCTATTATGTGCAATTAACTAGTAACCCACAGCCTACGGTGACGCTAGAGGGCATTATGACCATGGTAGATGCTGATGTAGAAGGTATGGATATAGATAAGAATGGCGCTACTGAGCATGTGCCAGCTAAGGGAAGTATTCGTATCTATGTGCCAGGAGAGCCACCTATTCATATGGGAGATCGCTACGTCATTCGTGGCACTGTGAAAGGCTTTACCTATTACGAGCAAAGTGGTTCTCTATCTATGAAAACGAGACATATCAATGATGGATTGCAAGGAAATTTATACCAAGGGACCATAGAGGACCCTTACACAGTAGAGAAGACCCTAGGCACATGGATAGCTGATACGGGGTATGCGCTGGGTGCTTATCTAGATAGAGTCCATCATTGGGTGGCACAACAATTTGAAGAGAATCTAGATCCATCCATTGCTAGCTTAGGCTCCTCCTTGGTTCTAGGCGGTCAATATGCTATGCTACCAGAAACGATGGTAAAATTATTCAGTGAAACAGGGCTTATCCATATTTTGTCGGTGTCAGGGTCTCATATTGCCTTGTTATTTCTCATTATTTCTATCGTATTGCAGCGGGTGCATTTACGTAAAGGTGTAGAATTTTCCATCACTTGTGCTTTGATTTTACTGTACTGTACAATTGTGGGCTGGAGTCCGCCAGTATTACGATCTGCCATGATGGGACTATTAAGTGGATACGTTGTTATGCATGGTGGTATGTATCGTGCTTTACATGCGCTCCTACTATCTGCCTTATGTTTACTGTTATGGAAGCCATTATTCGCGGTAGATATTAGTTTTGTATTATCTTTTGGGTCTACCTTGGGGATCATCGGATTGTATCCCTATGTGTATCGGCTATTTCCGCCGAATCCTATCTCTAAAGGTGTGGCTTTATGTATCTCTGCACAAGTTCTCATATTTCCTATAGAGCTGTATTATTTTCATATACTCAGTTTCCTTAGTATCATCTCTAACCTTATAGTAGGGCCCTTGCTAGATATAGCGATTATAGCAGGTCTTTTCTTGTCTATCCTAAATTTAGTATTTACTTTTACATTAGGTTGGTCCCTCTTAGGTTTCATTCTGAAAGCCAGCATGTCTCTTTTATTTGCTATTCGTAATCTAGGTCTATTGTGGTCACCGCCCATGCCTTTGTGGTTAGTGGCAGTGTGGTATCTAGGCGTGGCGTATATATATTGGTTATTAGCACTGAAAGAGCCTATTTGTGTGGCATGGAATAGGATGGCAAGTATTGCACTCTTGGTAGTAGGGATGTTGCCTTTACTACTATCGTATGTAAAACCAACGGTGCAAGTGGTCCCTATTGCTATCTCCTCAGGACCAGCTTTCATGGTCTGTAAGACAGGCTTTCATAAGGAGGCGTATCTTTATATAGATGCTAAGAATGGCGATATTTCACCGCGAGCGATGAAACAATGTGTAGATGCCTTGCATCATCGTGGGTTTAGTCGTTGGAATGGTGTGTTTGTAGAAGGATATCAGAAGGGGTACACTCATGTGGATACCTTAGAACATCTTTATAGTAAAGGGCAAGCTGGTAAAGAGCTAACACTAGATTGGTTATCTGTACAACTTCATACCAAAGCAGGCTATGAAATTATCGTAACAGGACATAGAAAGTTTCACTTTCATCCTAGAAAAGAAGGAGAAAAAGTTCAAGAAATAGTGTATAATACTAAGAGAGAAACGAATACAATATATGGCTTGACCGCTAGCAATCAATTATTGCATTATCAAGAACGAGGAGCAATGCATTTTATCGTGTGGAATACCTTGCACAGTCAATTTGATGTGGAGGAAGGCGTGTATATTGTAGGTAGTGATGAAAACAATGTAGTAACATTATAAGAGGTGCCAGATGGTTACATTGCTCTATGGAGATGAACCACAATTATTAGAAGAAAAAAAACAGAATCTCTTACATCAATATACAGATCGGACCTTGCTTACCTTGCGTGAAGAGCAAGGTCCCGGTTCTATTTTAGGACAATTACAAGAAGTATCTCTCTTTGGTGAACCACGAGTATTTCTGCTTGTCCATTTGCCTATCTTTGATAAACCGAAGAAAAAGCTGGCTCCAGAGTGGCAAGGATTGCGAGACTATTTGCAAAGCTATACTGGAGAAGATCCTATTATTGTAGTGTATCCAGAAACCATTGATGGACGGTTGCAAGGAAATAAAGCATTTTTGGGAGCTGTAGAATCCTTTAAGTTTGAAAAAGTAGAGGGAGAAGCTCTCTTTCAGTGGATACAACAACATTGCAAGGCTCATAAGCAAAAGATAGATCTCGATGGCATGGCATATCTACGTGACTTGGTAGATTTGTGGAAAGATGTGCCTTTAGCATTTTTGCGCACAGAATTTGATCGATTGTTCCTACTACTAAAAAATGGGGAATCGATGACAGCGCCATTTTTAAAAGAGCATATGACAGACTTTGGAGAGAAAAATATTTTTCGCTTTAAAGATGCTTTATTAGCGAAAGATGCACGAACATTACTAGATTTATTCCCCTCTATGCTAAAGAATAGAAGTGTAGATATGGCGATGGCTTATGTGCATAATCAAATGCATTTACAACTCATGGTCAGTGAATGTGCGTTTTATGGGATGACATTACCTGAGATTCAAAGCTTATTTAAGGAAAAAGGGATGAAAGCCAATCCCTATACAATTAAATTAGCCTTTGAAGCGCGCCGAAAAATTCAAATCCCAGCGGTAGCAACATTGATTAGCCAGCTGTATCATTTAATTTTGCAAAGCCGTCAAGGTATAGCAGATATGAGCCAATTTCAAGATATTTGTTTAGCCTATTGCGCAAATTAGGAGAAGTATGAAACGAAAGTATATTGCCACTGTGTCAGCTCTTATAGTTGTCGTTGGGGGAGCTGTAACAGGGCTTGTATGGCCTACTGGAAACACTATTTATGGATTAACTATAGATGGTCATAGTATATCTCATCAAAGTATGGATGAAGTAGACACCTATTTACAAGAGCGGAACACACAGTCACAAAGGATTCGCATAGTGGATCCTAAGGGAAAAGAAACGACCGTGAATTTAACAGATTTAGGGGTTACCATAGATAGGGTGGGAACCTTAACTGATGTAATGGATTATGGCTATGAAAGTGATGTCATGACCTATGTCATGCACCGAGTAGATGCGTTACTTCATGGAAAAGCGATGAATATTCGATATAAAGTAGATGGACCAGTGGCTGAGTCGTATTTTTTGAATTACGCTAAGGCTATGGGACAAGTAGGGGCCAATGCCACTGTTACTTTAGAGGGTAACACAGTGGTACATCGGCCTGCTAAGGTAGGACGTAAATTGGATGTGACAGCTACCATGAAACGTTTGCAAGAACAATTGCAAGAAGGTAAGGTAGAGACCCTAGAACTTGTTATCAATGAGTCTGCACAGCCTACGATAACGGATAAAGATTTAGTGTCTATCACTTCCATATTGGGGTCCTTTACGACTTATTTTGATGGCTCTAATACAAGCCGAGCCCATAATATTCATTTAGCATCTCAAAAAATTCATCAAACCTTGATTCCGGCAGGAGGTATTTTCTCCTTCAATCAAGTAGTAGGAGAACGGACTCCTGAAGCGGGCTATGATGATGCGCCTGTATTTATCGGAGGACGTTTGGTGCCAGGTATTGGTGGCGGAATATGCCAAGTAAGTTCTACCTTGTTTAATACAGCATTATTATCTGGTATGGATATTGTAGAACGTGATACGCATTTTGCTCCTGTTTCCTATATACCAGTAGGCTTAGATGCTACTGTGGCGTGGGGATATATTGACTTTCAGTTTAAAAACCCTTACTCTCATCCCATCTATGTGATTGCCGAAGAAGGTGCTGGCTACGTGACCATTACTATATTAGGAGCTAAGGAAGATGTACCACAGTCTGTAACGATTACAAAGGGTAAAGAACAAAGAATTCCTAATAAAAAGATAGAAAAAATCGATGAGGCTGTGAAAGAGGAAACTGTAGAAGAAGCAGGTCATGAGGGAGTTTCTGTAGATACGACGAGAACCATAGTATATGGAGATGGGCGATCTTCTACGTATACCTTTAATTCTTATTATGAACCTGTAGATACGGTTATTGTCACAGGCCCTAATGTGGTAAAAAAGCACAAAGAGGATTCTAGTAAAAGGAATGGATAGTTGAATCAATAAGGGAGTAGTACGATGAAATACTATCATTTAGTACGAAGAGGAGAATCTAAAACAGATTTTTACTTTTACTTAAAAGATGGAAAATTGCATATATTTGGCTCTCCCGCTAAGGGCACATTAGATCCCGTGGTGCAACAACGCATAGAAGAGATTTGTCATGCTATTGGGTGTACCTACGAAGTGATAGATACTGGGGATTTCATGAACCAAATCATTCTCACTCGTATGCCTAATGTAAACGTAGAGCAAGTCGTTGGAGATGATTTAGGAAATAGCCCTCTGGAAGATGCAGAGTATCTTTTTTTACAACAGGCTAATGAAGTAGCAGATTACGATATCTATTGGGATATGGATGAAGAGAATCGATTCGATGAAATGGAACTCTATGTGAGTCGTGATGGTACCATAAAAACTTCGTCGGATTATGATGATTTGTACGATGCGCCAGTGGTCATAGATCGCCCTAATACTCCGACTTTAACTGTGACTAATAATTCTTCATATTCTATGCGCAGACGGAAGCTAACCACTGAAGATGGGATGTTATTAGGACCTGTTTTCGATGAGGCAGACACGCATCGGACAGATGATTTCTTTGTAAGAACTGGAGAACAGGTTGTCATATCGGGACACTTTCACAGTTTAGATATACGAGAAATTCGACCTAAGGAAGACAGCAAGGCTGTACAAAAAGCACGTGAAAAAGGTGAGGAGCCTAAAAAACGGTATATTATTACTGGTCATCTAGTGGACGAGCACAATAGCTTGGCTATTAAACGATTTACTAGCCCTTCTGAAGACGGACCCAAGCTATTAAAAATTTTAAAATCTGTTGGGAAGGTGCAAATCAAAGGGGAAGTCATCTATGATGAGCAATTTGTACGAGACTATGTGTTTAACATGGATTCTGTGCGCCCTGTGGAGGATACGGACAATGCTAAGCGCACAGATACTCACGAGGAAGCCAGAGTAGAACTTCACTTACATACAAAAATGTCCGAGAAAAATGCGCTGGTAGCAGTGAAAGATATTGTGAATCGTGTGAAAGATTGGGGACACCCAGCGGTAGCCATTACTGACCATGGGGTGGTACAAGCATTTCCAGAGGCACAGGCCTATTCCTTAGAAAAAGGCGTGAAGATTCTCTATGGTGTAGAGGCCTATTTAATTGAAAAAGAGGACCAATCGACACCACATCATATTATTATGTTTGCAAAAAATATGGTAGGTTTACGGAATCTGTACAAGATGATTTCTATTAGCCATTTGAATTATTTTGATGAGTACCCAAGATTGCCAAGAGCTGTCATTGAAGACCATCGTGAAGGGATTCTTATAGGAACGGCTTGTAAATCTGGAGAATTGATTCAAGCTATGGTTCACGGTGCTACCGATGAAGAATTGCAGGAAATTGCTACATTTTATGATTATTTAGAAATTCAACCTCATGATAATTACAAGAGTTTTATAAAAGAAGGCTTGTTAAAAAATGAGGAAGATTTAAAAGAGATTAATTGTCGTATCGTCGGTTTAGGGGATACCTTGCAAATGCCTGTAGTAGCTACAGGTAATGTGCATTATATGGATCCTAAAGACAAAATGTACCGTGAAATCATGCTTACCGCTAGCGGTGTGAAAGATGCAAAAGACAAAGCAGATCAGCATATGCGTACCACTGATGAAATGCTAGAGGAGTTTGCTTACTTAGGAGAAGACAATGCCTACAAAGTGGTAGTGACCAATACGAGAGCCATAGAGCAAAGTATTGATTATATTGTACCTATTCCTAATGGCACCTATTCACCAAAAATTGAAGGGGCTGATAAAGCCTTGGAAGATATGTGCTATGCGAAAGCAAAGTCTATCTATGGAGATCCCTTGCCAAAGACAGTGCAAGATCGATTGGACTATGAACTTAAGAGTATTATCGGCAATGGTTTCGGTGTGTTGTACTACATTGCCCATAAACTAGTAAAAAAATCTTTAGATGATGGATACTTAGTAGGTTCTCGTGGTTCTGTAGGATCCTCCTTTGTAGCCACCATGGCGGATATTACGGAGGTAAATCCATTAGAGCCACATTATGTGTGTCCACAGTGTAAATGGAGTGAGTTCTATTTAAAAGGGGAATATGCGGGGGGCTTTGACTTGCCACGTCGTAATTGTCCTGAGTGCGGTACGCCACTCATCGCGAATGGTCACGATATTCCTTTCGCTATCTTTATGGGATTCCATGGGGATAAGGTCCCAGATATTGATTTGAACTTCTCTGGAGATTACCAAGGCCGTGCCCATAAATACACGGAAGAATTGTTTGGACGAGACAATGTATTTAGAGCTGGAACCATCGGTACCATTGCGGATAAAACGGCGATTGGCTATGCCTACAAATATGCAGATGTGAATGATTTACAAAAACGACGAGGTTTTATTGAAAAGTTATCTACAGGCTTTACAAAAGTAAAGAATACCACAGGTCAGCATCCGGGAGGCATCATGGTTTGCCCACGAGATATGGATGTACATCATTTCACACCAGTTCAATATCCAGCTAATAAAAAAGAAAGTGGCATTATTACCACACACTTTGACTATCATTCTATTGAAGGTCGTATGACCAAACTAGATATACTGGGCCATGATGATCCTACTATCATTCGTATGTTAGAAGATATGACGGGTATACCATCTACGAGTATTCCTTTTGATGACCCCGCCACATTGAGTTTATTCTCCTCAACGAAAGCATTAGGCTTGACGCCGGCTCAATTACAAGGGGATAAAGTGGCTACCTTGGCAGTACCTGAATCAGGTACTGGATTTGTACGGGCTATGCTGGAAGATTCAAAACCACAAACCTTTTCTGACTTAGTGCGGATCTCTGGTTTCTCTCATGGTACAAATGTATGGGTAGATAATGCGCAGACCTTGATTAAAACAGGGACATGTAAATTGAATGAAGCTATCTCTACCCGTGATGATATTATGAACTTTTTGCGTAATCACGGTGTAGCAGATAATGTAGCCTTTTCTGTTATGGAAAATGTGCGTAAAGGGAAGGGTATCGAAAAGCGTAATAAAGAGGGGATTGCCCAAACAGATTATGAAGACCAAATGCGAGCAGCCCAAGTGCCGGAGTGGTTTATTGGGTCTTGTAAAAAGATTTCCTATTTATTCCCACGGGCCCATGCCGTAGCTTATGTTATGATGGCATTCCGCATTGCGTGGTATAAGATTAATTATCCATTAGCATTCTATGCATCGTATTTTTCTATTCGAGCAAAAGCCTTTGACTTGAAAATTATGATGGGCTCCTTGGAAGAGCAGCAGCAAGAGTTTAAACGTTTGAAAGCATTAGCTGCGAAGTATGAAGCATCACCAAAGGAAAAAGATTTAATGTCTGCCTTAGAGGTATCCTTGGAAATGAAACAGCGAGGGTACTCATTTGCCAATGTAGAGTTATACAAATCTCAAGCAAGACGGTTTATGATTAAAGATGAAACCTCTTTATTACCGCCATTTGTAGCTGTTACTAGTTTAGGCGAAAAGGTAGCAGATGCCATCGTAGAAGAACGAGAGCAAGCAGAGTTCTTATCGATTAAAGATTTGCGGAGACGTACAAAAATGTCTCAAACCATTGCCAATCGCATGGTGGAATTAGGTTGTTTAGGCGACTTACCAGAAGATGAGCAAATGAGTTTATTTGGATGATAGGAGGTATATATGTCAGAAGTTAGAGAAGCAGTATGGATAGGCGTTGATGTGGGAACTACAGGCGTGCGTGCTATGGCATATACAGCACAAGGTAAATCTGTAGCTGTACGAGATGCTTTTTATCCATTAGAAACACCACAATATGATCGAGCAGAGCAGAATCCTCAACAAATATATGATGCGGCAGAAGAAGTCATTGCTGGAGTTGTAAAAGATTTACAATATAAACTAGTCACTATATCCGGGATTGCTTTAAGCTCAGTGATGCATAGTTTTATTCCTCAAGATGAACATTTTGATTTATTAGGGAATATGATTACTTGGGCAGATAGCAGAAGTTCCAACACTGTACACCGTATGGAACAAGACGAAACGTGTAAACAATTCTACTATAGAACAGGCTGTCCGCTACATGCATCCTATCCATTGGCAAAAATCATATGGGTCAAAGAAAATCAACCTGAAATCTTTGCTCGTATGGCGCATATTGGATCTATTAAAGATTACATGTTCCGTTTGATGACAGGAGAATGGGTAACAGATAAATCAGTGGCATCTAGTTCTGGTTTATTTAATGCTTTTACAGAAACTTGGGATTCTGAGATTTTAGACTATGTAGGAATTCAAGAAGAACAACTACCTAAGGTAGTATCTACTACGTATAGTGGTAAGTTAGTAGCAGGCGTAGCAGAGCGTTTAGGTTTACCTGTGAATACACCGGTTGTCATCGGTGCTACTGATGGAGTACTGGTGAATGTTGGTATTGGCGCTGTATCTAAAGGGCAGTTAAGTGCTACTATAGGTACATCTGGGGCTATACGCATGCTTACAGAAAAGCCGCAAATGGATCCAAAAGGTCGTACTTGGTGCTATAATTTAACAGATACCATGTGGGTGGCTGGTGGAGCTATTAACAATGGTGGTATGATTTTGCGCTGGATGCGAGATCGTATCCTGCATTATCATGGCTCCCAAATGGAACAATTATCGGTGGATCCTTATGATTTAATGACCATGAAAGCAAGACATGTACCGGCTGGATCTGGTGGCTTGTTATTAATGCCATACTTTACTGGTGAACGAGCTCCTTATTGGAACTCTGATCTGCGTGGTGCTTTCGTAGGTTTATCCTTAAATCATAGTCGCTCTTACATGATTCGCGCCACAATGGAAGGGATTTGTTATAGCTTACGGTTTGTTCTTGATGCATTACGTGAGTTTGAAGAGGTAAAAGATATCCGCATTAGTGGTTCTTTCACTAAATCTGAATTATGGGTACAAATTATGAGTGATATATTCGGTGAACATATCACATTGCCAAATAATAGTGAAGGTGCCTCCTTTGGCGCCGCTGTGTTAGGGTTTATTTCTGATGGAACTTTATCAGATATTAAGGATACAGCAGAGCTAGTACAGCCTGAATGTATTTATCACCCTAAGGAGCAACATCAAGCCGTATATGAAGAACTTTTCTCTATTTATGAAAGTTTGTATACTCATATGAAAGACGATTTGGCACGTCTTGTTCAGTTCCAAAAGGAACATCCATTTAGTCGTTTGTAATTAGAAAGGAGACTAGAAATGCCATTAGTTATTCTTGCATTAGGAATTATTTTACTATTTTTCCTAATCGTAAAAGTAAAGATGAATAGCTTTTTATCATTGCTATTGGTCTGTGTATTATTAGCCTTTGGAGAAGGATTGCCGCTTGACAAAATTTTCCCAACCATCCAAAAAGGCTTAGGAGCTACCTTAGGTGGTTTAACAATCGTAGTAGGCTTTGGCGCTATTTTAGGTAAATTGATGGCCGATAGCGGTGGAGCGCAACGTATTGCAACTACATTGATCAACATGTTTGGTCGTAATAATGTAAGATGGGCTGTATGTTTAACTGGATTTATTGTAGGTATTGCTTTATTCTATGAAATTGGTTTCGTCTTATTGATTCCTTTGATCTTTACCATTGCTAAATCTGCGGATATTCCATTGTTAGAAGTAGGTATGCCAATGGTAGCAGCCTTATCTGTGACACATGGTTTCTTGCCTCCACATCCAGGTCCTACAGCGATTTCTGTATTATTTAATGCAGACATTGGATTAACATTGGTGTATGGTATTTTAATCGGTATTCCTACAGTTATTTTGGCAGGTCCATTATTGTATAATACTGTGAAAGATATCAAAACAGATATCCCTGAAGGCCTTCATAATGATAAGGTATTTACAGAAGAGGAAATGCCATCCTTTGGAGTATCTATCTTTACAGCATTAGTACCAGTTATCTTGATGGCCGCTACAGCTATTGGTAAAATGATGAATCTACCAAAAACATCTACCATTATGGTCATTCTTAACTTCATTGGTGATCCTTCTGTAGCGTTGACAATTTCTATTATTATTGCTTTCTATACGTTTGGCTTCGCTCGTGGCAAATCTATGAAAGATATTATGGCTACTTCTGAAAAAGCGATATTAACAGTAGCTATGATTCTATTTGTTGTAGGAGCTGGTGGAGCACTAAAACAAGTATTGATCGATAGCGGTGTGGGTACCTATATCGGTGAATTAGTGATGCAAGTGAATGTATCTCCATTAGTATTAGCTTGGTTAATTGCTGTGGTGATTCGTATTGCTGTTGGTTCTGCTACAGTGGCAGCTATGACAGCTGGCGGCATTGTGGCGCCGTTAATTCCATTAACAGGTGTAAGCCCTGAATTGATGGTAATTGCAGTAGGTGCTGGTTCTGTATTCTTTAGCCCACCAAATGACCCAGGATTCTGGTTATTTAAAGAGTTTTTCGGATTATCTGTCAAACAAACATTACGCTCTTGGTGTATGGTAGAAACAGTGATTGCCGTATGTGGATTAATTGGTGTAGAAATCATTAATTTATTCTTATAATAAAAAAACCCCCAGTCCAGTGAATGGATTGGGGATTTTATATTATATATTTACCAATAGAACTGCATGATCCAATGTAAGATAGGTATACCCAATACATTGATTAATACAGTAGCTGTAATTGGAACAACTAGGAAAGCTTTTACAGATTTTCTGTAGCGACCACCGAGGGTAGCGATAGTTGCCACCGTGTTTGGTGTGATACCTAAGCCGTGGCCAAGGAGTGCAGCACCGATGACAACGCCGTCATAATCTTTACACAGCACAGGAAATACGATGAACCGTGTAAATAGAATAATCGCAATGACTTGTACCACAAGAATTACAAGCATTGGCCCTGTAAGCGCACGTAATGCGATCACAGGTACGCTCATGAACACAGTAGTTAAGAAGATGGTAATACTAATTTGACTAAATAAGGCAATAGCTTTAGAATTGATGAATGTTTGCCCCATCGCATCGCCACCATTACGGATAGCAATGGCCAATAACATGGATACGATGAACGTAGGAATGTGTAAACCAAAGGTATCTAATAAATAGTGAGAACCGCCGATGCCGATGCTGACACAGATAAGAACCAACAATAAGTTGACAATAATCCCAATCGGTGTCGGTGCTGGTGAATCTGGTGGCGGTGGAGCTGTTTCATAGCGATTGAACTTTTCGATTAAATATTGTCCCATAGGACCGCCGATGAACACACCAATAATGGTAGTGAACGCAATGATACCATGTGCTACAGTTTCACCATTTAAGGCATTCCCTAAGTCGTGACCTAAGGCGGACACAAAGTTGTAGCTACTTTCAAGAGATAAAGAGCCTAATAAAATGGCATAGTGTTTGTCTAATCCAAATAGACTAGCTAGTCCTAAGCCAATGCTGATTTGCATAATCACAAGCAAAGTACTCATGCCCCAGTAGCGAGGGATTGCTTTTAACGAAGATGTACATATTTGCACGGGCGCTACTAGCCCCATAGTGGCGAAGAATGCCACCATAGCAGGAACGAGAACAGCCTTGTCCAGAGTAATGAGTATAAGACCAGAAATTTGTAGTAGAAATACAATTATTGCTACAGTTAAACCACCAATAGCAGGCACTGGGATAGCCCAACGATGCAAGATGTTAATGTGCTTGTGCATAAAGGTTCCCAGTAAGAAGGAAAACAGTGAGAGTATGACCGTTTCTACGGCGCCAAGATGTAATTGTAGCATGTATGACGATGCCATGAAATGCCTCCTAACTTTAGGTACAAAAGACTATGATGGTGCAGTAGTGCACATAGGATTCACTTACACCAAAATCATAGTGAGATAGTCTGAAATAATACCCTCCTATTATACAACTAAACATCTAATATGTAAAAGGTATCCATAAGAAATGAATGTCAATATATAAACAGAAAAAGCGCACCGTCCACGAAGGATAGTGCGCTTTTATGAAAGATCAGGAAAGTATTATTATGAGTTTAACTTTCTGGTGTTTTAAGAGGACACCATAAACCTCGGCGGTAGTCGCGTATTCCAGAAAGGACAACGCGGAGTGCACGCTGTGCGTCAGCTTTTGAGAGGGGCGGTATTCCATCTAAGCGATAGGAAATGCCAAGACTTTCATATTTATTAACCCCCATGACGTGGTAAGGTAAGCAATCTACGGCTTTCAAATGTTTGAAGGCACCTAGAAAGAAACCAAGCCGATACCAGCGATCGCGATTATCTGTGATGGTTGGGACTACCACGTGGCGCACCCAAAAATCTGTTCCATGAGCGTCTACAAATTGAGCGAACTCTAGGACCGCATCATTAGGTTTGCCGGTTAGTGTTTCGTGTATAGAGGAATCGATCTCTTTCACATCAAGAATGACTAAATCCGTTACGTCAAGAAGCAGTTTGTACTCTCTAGCCTGTTCCTGTGTGTAGCAAATCCCGCTTGTATCTAGACAAGTATGAATTCCCTTTCCGTGAAAGAAAGTAAAGAGTTCGATAATAAAAGGGAGTTGCAACAATGCTTCGCCACCAGTGACAGTAATGCCTCCAGTGATATAAAAGTCTCGATTCCTTTCAAATTGTGTCCACACATCTGCCACCGTCATTTCTTGGGCATACGTAGAGGGATCCCAAGTATCTGGGTTATGGCAATAGGCACATCGCAATGGGCAACCTTGAAGAAAGAGGACAAATCGCATGCCCGGACCATCCACAGTTCCCATAGTCTCAATGGAATGAATACGACCTACCATAGTGTATTACATGGATTGATGGAATGTACGAGCAATCACTTCGTCTTGTTGAGCTTTTGTCAACTTATTGAAATGAACCGCGTAACCAGATACACGGATAGTCAATTGTGGATACAATTCAGGATGTTTTTGAGCATCTAATAATGTTTCACGATTGAATACATTTACGTTTAAATGGTGGCCGCCTTTTTTGCTGTACCCATCTAATAACTGTACTAAATTATCAACTTGTTGTTCGTTTGTCATAGTTACTCCTTTTCTTCAGGGAATGTAACATTTGGCTCACGGCAAGCTAGATTTTCACAACCATCGGCTAATGCATGTTCAATATTGCCTAGGTCTATATCTAGGTCCAAGTCGCCTAATGTAACCATAGACTCTCCGGATTTACCAAGAGAATCTGGAATAATAGAGAATGTATTAGAAATACCATCGCAACAATCACGCCATGGCATTTTAGCAACAGATGCTAGGGAAGAGATAGCCCCGTGTTCGTCACGACCATGCATAGGATTGGCACCAGGAGCAAATGGAATACCTGCTTTACGTCCGTCAGGAGTAGCACCAGTGGCATTACCGTATACCACATTCGATGTAATGGTTAATAGTGACATAGTAGGCACGGATTGACGATAGGTTGGATGTTTACGAATTTTATTCATAAACCCAGATACCACCGTAGCAGCTAAATCATCTACACGATCATCATCATTACCATATTTAGGGAATTCGCCTTCAATTTCAAAATCAATAGCAATACCATTTTCATCACGTATAGGTTTTACTTTCGCATATTTAATAGCGGATAAAGAATCGGCTACTACGGAAAGTCCAGCAATACCTGTAGCAAACCAACGTGTTACCTTACGGTCATGCAATGCCATTTCCAATTTTTCATAGGCGTATTTGTCATGCATGTAATGAATGATATTTAAAGCATTCACATATACACCTGCTAACCATTCCGTCATATCTTCAAAGCGTTCCATCACTTCATCGAAGTCAAGGTATTCTGAAGTAATAGGGCGGAATTTTGGACCTACTTGTTTTTTCAGCTTTTCATCTACGCCACCATTGATTGCGTATAGTAAGGCTTTCGCTAAGTTACAGCGAGCGCCAAAGAATTGCATTTCTTTACCAATACGCATAGGGGATACGCAGCAAGCGATGGCGTAATCATCGCCAGAATTTGGGCGCATGATTTCGTCGTTCTCATATTGAATGGAAGATGTTGCAATAGAGAGCTTCGCACAGAACTTTTTGAAACCTTCAGGGAGGGAAGGAGACCAAAGTACTGTTAAGTTTGGTTCAGGAGCAGGACCAAGGTTTTGCAATGTATGTAGGACACGGAATGCCGTTTTAGACACTAGTGTACGTCCATCAGTGCCCATACCACCGATAGACTCAGTTGTCCATACAGGATCACCAGTAAATAAATTGTTATATTCATGGATACGTGCGAAACGAACCATGCGCAATTTCATAATGAAGTGATCCACCATTTCTTGGATTTGTTCTTCTGTATATTTACCAGATTTCAAATCACGTTCTGCATAGATGTCCAAGAAAGTGGAGTTACGTCCGATGGACATAGCTGCACCGTTTTGTTCTTTGATAGCACCCAAATAGCCAAAGTATAGCCATTGGATAGCTTCTTTTACATCGGTAGCAGGTTTGGAGATATCAAATCCGTAGGACGCAGCCATTTCTTTTAACTCTTTCAAAGAACGGATTTGATCTCGAATTTCTTCGCGGTCACGAATGACATCTGGCATCATATCGCCCATGGTGATATTGAATTGATCTTCTTTATCCTTGATCAAATAATCTACACCATATAAGGCTACACGGCGATAATCACCGATAATTCGGCCGCGGCTATACGCGTCAGGTAGGCCCGTAATAATGTGAGCAGAGCGAGCAGCTCGCATCTCAGGTGTATATACATCAAATACACCATCATTATGTGTCTTACGATGAGTTTTAAAGAATGCTTCAAGAGTTGGATCCATTTTGTAACCATACTCTTCGATAGCACTTTTAGCAGTTCGTAAACCACCATAAGGGAACATGGCACGTTTCAAAGGATAATCAGTTTGAAGACCAACAATTTGTTCATCTTCTTGAATAATATATCCAGGGGCATGAGCCGTAATATGAGTTGCTACATCAGTGTCTGCATCGATGACAGAACCTTTTTGTCGTTCTTCCTCATATAAATCTAATACCCGTTGCCAAAGTCTAGTAGTTCGTTCTGTAGGACCTACTAGAAAAGAATCATCGCCTACATAAGGCACATAGTTTCGTTGGATAAAATCGCGTACGTCCACGGACTTATCCCATACACCTGTATTGAAGTCTTTCCATGCTTGTTGCATAATATACCTCCAAATACACATTAAAACGCAACCCATAGGGTTAACTTTATTGTAATCTATAATAATTATCATTACAATATAATTTTTGGTATGGGTTATATCGTTTTTGAAAGTACTGTATGAGTAAATGGTCAAACATTAAATAACGCTATATACAGGATGTAAGATATCTAATAAGGTATATTACAAAGTTGTATATAGCGTTACTGTAGTATAGATTTATATTTTTAAAATTAAGAAATATACTCACTTTTTAGTGTGGTGATATAGAACTCTCTCTTTAATGATATGGTAAGTACGTGAGAAATACGGTTTTAATTGACTTTCACTTAGGTCACTACCAAAGGCACGTTCACTGACAAGGAACAGTGGCGGAGATTGGATGCGTTTTGCCACAGCTAATCCGTTGAAAGATTTCCACCAGCGTTCCAGGTCGTTGATAAACTGATCTGTAGATGTGAAATAGTGAGAAACAGGGTGTGGCAATCCTAATAGGTGCTCCAATGTGCCTTTTTCATAGGCACACAAGATATCCTCAGGCGTCAAACGCTGATGAGGCAGTGTATGAGGTGTACCCTCTATGAAGGCACGGAATAAGCAGTCGTGATATTCATACTGTAAGGGATCACCTAGTCCTTGCGTTACATCCTGTGCATCGGAAAGCTCTGCACTAGGGACCACATCGATGGATCCTTGAGGAATGACCTCCCGTTTAAAAATGTATTCATTCATATAACGAGCCAGTGCATACACATCCGTTTTCCACACATCCCCTGTTACGGCAAGGAAGCCAGCTAAATCACCGTACATCGTAGCATAACCGACAGTGAACTCCGTTTTATTGCCATTGCATGTGAAAGCCCCATTCACAGCGGATGCTATACCGGCTAAAATACGAGACGAACGATCACGGGCTTGGATGTTTTCTTTGGCAAGGGTGGATAGCTGTAAGAATGTGCTAGTATCTAAGTCGGTATCAACATGAGTTTGCTCAGTATGGTTTGTAGTAGTTTGCTGCGATTCACATATAGTATCTGTAGTAGAATTGGAGATAGTAGAATCATCTGCTGGTGTATACTTATGTACATGACTAGAGGTCTTTAGAGGAAATTTTGTGAAAGTCTGACCTTCTAGTTGTGCGATAGTAGCGTTCACACCTTCCTCAATAGGGAATACACCATAATGGCAACCGATGTTCTGTGCTAATTGGTAGGCCAAATCTTTCGTCATGTCAGAGTTGTAACGACTTGGCATATTGACTAAGTATAAATTCTCTGGCGGTAATACTGTGCTGTACAAAGCAGCATTAAGGGCAGAGTCGATACCACCAGATGCACCAATGACAATTTTTTTAATCCCAGTTTGTGATAAAAATTGACGAATACCGTATTGAAGGGCTTTGAATAGGGTAGGAATTGCATCCTGTATATGATTTAAATCCTGTGTATGATATGTATCATTTTTATCACATCTATTATGTTCTAGGGACAGTTGAAGTGCTGTACTATCTTCAGAAGTATCCCGTTGTTCAGAGTTAACATTTGAAAGTGGTTGCCACAAGGTATCTTTTAATAATGTAGGGCGTACTGTATTTTCAAAAGCTGGTACTTCTTCCACAACAGAACCGTTCACGTCATATAGTGTGGAGCAACCGTCATAGATGCAGATATTTTTGCCGTTATTTTGAATCCCCACGTGGTTTGTATAGGCAATAGGAGTATTGTATTGTTTGGCTTGTGCACTAAATAGGGCGTGGCGCTGTTCTTGCTTATGAATTGTGTAAGGCGAAGAGGAAGAATTCACAATCAGATCAATGTGCTGACCTTTCGCTTTTGCAGATTCCACCATTAGATTGGTCGGACAATCTGGATAGTGCGTATCCCAGCTATCTTCACAGATAATAGGAGCAATAGTAAAAGCTCCGTGACGAGTGGAAATTGTGAGAGGCTGATTGATATCCGACAATGATAAATTGCGCTCTTCCGCCACTACATTGGCGCTAGTGAAATACCGAGGCTCATTGAAGTACCGATAACAAGGCAACAATGTTTTAATAGTAAAGGGATATGGCTGGGATGGATTCGATACTAATTTACCTTTGGATGCTACATATAAAGCATTATATTTGCGAAGACTGCCGTCTAGATTACGGAGACTTTCATCTATACCTACATTACCAAAGATGATCGTAAGATTGGTGTTAGTGGTGGCTTTCACAATTTCGTCACCATAGTGGAGACAATCGTTTATAAAAGGCACTTGGTCCCACAAGTCGCCTACCATGTACCCGCTGAGACACAATTCTGGAAAGATAAGGATGTCCGTGCTCACAGCCTTGGCATAGTTGATAGCTTGCATCATAGATTGAAAGTTTGTAGCAGGATCACCAGGGTGTACCTGAATTTGTCCAAAAGCAATACGAATCATGGAGAACTCCTTTATTGTATAGATTAACGTGTTGATAGTTGTTGTGTATATTATAGCATTTTATGGATGATTTGTAGTGGGGAAGAAAATGGTGAAAAATTTATAACTGCTAATAATGATAGTCTATTTCCACAAAACTGTCCTTTCCATGCTATAATAAATTCATAACAGATATTTTTCTATCTTTCACAAGGAGGAACGATATGTCATCCATTGCTATTATTGGTGGTACCGGTGTGTACGACCCAAATATGTTTGAAACTATGACGGAATCTTCGCTTATGACGCCCTATGGTGAGATTCACTATGTATGCGGTACGTATGAAGGTAAGACGGTGTATTTCTTAGCTCGTCATGGTCGAGATCATTCGATTCCACCGCACAAGATTAATTATCGTGCCAATATTTGGGGCCTTAAGAAATTAGGTGTTAAATTCATCGTATCTACTACAGCAGTAGGTTCTTTGGATGAGAACTTTGGACCGGGTCATTTTGTGTTGACGGACCAATTCCTAGACTTCACTAAAAACCGTGTGAATACCTTCTATGAAGGAGGCGATCGTCCGGTGGCGCATGTGGATGTGACAGAACCATATAGCCCTGAGTTGCGAGGTATTGTAGAAAGCGCAGCTAAATCCTTAGGCTTAACGGTTCACAATGGTGGAACTTACGTATGTACAGAGGGTCCTCGCTTTGAATCTCCTGCTGAAATCCGCATGTATGCTATGTTAGGGGGTCAAACAGTGGGTATGACAAATGTACCGGAAGTGACCTTAGCGAATGAAGCGGAAATGGCATATATGACAATTTCCATGGTCACAAACTACGCCGCAGGTATTTCTGAATCTGCTTTGACCCATGGCGAAGTGGTAGACATGATGCAACAAATGGCAGAACAATTGCAATCCCTTGTTAAAGAAGTTATCAAAGGCATCGATGTGAATGCAGACTATCCAGCCCATCATCGTATGTCTGAATATGGTGGCTTTCAATTATAATCTATGGTGAAGAATCTAAAAGGAGAACGCCAATGCAATCTTTAATTCGAGATATTTCCTTAGCCGCTGAAGGTCGTAAAAAAATCGACTGGGTAGCTAATTTCATGCCTACTTTGAACACATTAGGTGACCGTTTTGAAAAAGAGCAAACTTTCAAAGGTCAAACCATCGTTGTGTCCGTTCATTTAGAGGCGAAAACTGCGTACTTATCTACTGTTTTAAAACGTGGTGGCGCCGATGTGATTGTCACAGGTTCCAACCCATTGTCTACCCAAGATGATGTGGCAGCAGGACTGGTAGATATGGGTTTAACTGTATATGCTTGGTACAATTGTACAGATGAAGAATATACGATGTTCTTGAACAAAGCACTGGATCATAAACCTCATATCATCATCGATGACGGTGGAGATTTAGTAAGCTTGTTACATACAACACGAACTGATGCAAAAGAACGTTTGTTGGGCGGTAGTGAAGAAACCACAACAGGTGTACACCGTTTGAAAGCCTTGGCTGAAGCGGAACAGTTGACATTCCCAATGATCGCTGTGAACGATTCTAACTGTAAATACTTATTCGACAATCGCTATGGTACAGGACAATCTGTGTGGGACGGCATCATGCGTACCACGAACTTAACAGTAACAGGCAAAAACGTGGTGGTTGCTGGTTACGGTTGGTGCGGTAAAGGCGTGGCACTTCGTGCCAAAGGTCTAGGTGCTCACGTGTATGTAACGGAAGTAGATCCAATTAAAGCAATCGAGGCTGTATTTGATGGTTTCAAAGTATTACCAATGGTGGAAGCTGCTAAAATTGGCGATATTTTCTGTACGGTTACAGGTTGTAAAGACGTTATTACAGAAGAGCACTATGCTGTGATGAAAGACCGAGCTGTCCTTTGTAATGCAGGCCATTTCGATTGTGAAGTAAATGTAAAAGATTTAGAAGCGATGGCTGTATCTCATGAACGAGTGCGTCAAAATATCGAAGCCTACCATATGCAAGATGGTCGTCAATTGTATGTACTAGCAGAAGGTCGTCTTGTGAATTTAGCAGCAGGGGATGGACACCCGGCAGAAATTATGGACTTGTCCTTTGCTATGCAGGCATTAGCGGCGGAGTACATCTTACATCATGGGGCAGACATGGCAGATGATGTACATGTATTACCATATGAAGTAGACGCAGAAATTGCGAAATTGAAATTACAATCCATGGGCTATGACTTAGATACATTGTCACAGGAACAATACGATTATTTGTATACTGTGAATTAATAGTGGTGAAAATTTATTGATACTAAGTAAATAAAAGTTCAACTGTGTTAAACTGGCGATGAAAATGCTAACTTTCGTCGCCAGTTTTAATATGCCTAAGTAGTAGATTGGATCATATTTCTAAAAGAATATAATTGCTATCAGAACCTATCTATTCCTATATTTGCTATTCAAAAAAGATATTTGTCTACTGTGTAAATACAAAAATAAGGAAAATATATGCTATGGGTTTACTAAATAAACTCATAACTAAATTCTTATATTTATATTTGACAAACTACTCACGTTACATTCATAATAGGAAAGCATAGATTTTCTATAGAGTTATCACTTGTTCTTTAAGCAGATAAAGTAAAAAAGGGAAAGATGACTTTCACTGTTAGAAAATCCAAAAGAAGAGTTAAAAAAAGGAAGGGTGTAACATGAAAAAATCCATGTTCAAACGTGCACTAGCATTGGGTGCTACAGCTATTTTAGCCGCAGCGATCGCTGGTTGCGGTGGCAATAGTTCATCAACAAACAATGCAAATGAAGCAAAAGTAGCTTTACTGACAACTACGTCTGGCGCGGCAGCTGCCTATGGCGAATCTATTAAGAATGGTGCAGAGTTAGCGGTAGCACAAATTAACGCAGATGCTAACAACGTAAAAATTAATTTGTTAGTGGAAGATACAAAAGGTGACAAAAACGAAGCCATCAATGCGATGAACAAAGTGATTGCTAAAGATAAAGTCGTAGCTGTCATCGGACCTATGTTATCTGGTGAAATGATGGCGGCAGGACCGATTGCTAACAAAAATAAAGTCGTAGCATTGGGTACTTCTACAACTGCAGAAGGCATCACTGATATCGGAGATTACATTTTCCGTAATGCTGTACCAGAATCTTTGGCAGTAGACGCAGCGATTCTTCAATCTCATAAAGTATTAGGTTTCAAAACAGCAGCGATTATGTATTCCAACAACAATGACCAAATGGTTTCTGTAAACAATACAGCGAAAAAAGCATTGGAATCTGAAGGGGTTCAAATTGTAGCGACAGAAACATTTGCTGATAAAGATACAGATTTCTCTGCACAGTTGACTAAAATTCAACAAGCAAAGCCTGATATTATCATCGTTGCTTCTTTATACCAAGAAGGGGCATTGATTATGAAGAAAATGCGTGAACTTGGCATGAACCAACCAGTAGTAGGTTCCAACGGTTTCAACAGTCCAGCGTTCATTAAAAATGCTGGCGCTGCTGCTGATGGTGCTATCGTTGGTACACCTTGGTTCCCTAACAAAGATGACCAAAAAGTTCGCGACTTCCGCAAAGCTTATGTAGAAAAATATGGTCATGAACCAGATCAATTTGCAGCACAAGCATATGATGCTGTGTTCTTGTACGAAGCAGCTTTAAAAGCAGCTGGCTCTACAACAGATCGCGAAAAATTCCGTAATGCCTTAAAAGGTATTACAGACTTCGTAGGGGTAACTGGTAAATTCCAATTTAACGAAAAACGTGACCCATCTATGGAAGTTCAAGTTTTACAAATTAAAAACGGTCAGTTCGACGCATTACAAAAATAGGAGTTAAACGATGTTTTTACAGCAATTAGTGAATGGCCTTACTTTAGGCAGTCTCTATGCAGTATTAGCGATCGGATTGACACTTGTGTTTGGTGTGTTGAACATCATCAACATGGCTCACGGAGGCATCTTTATGATAGGTGCCTTCGTGGGTTTATTTATGGTGACAGTCTTTGAAGCTAATATATTCGTAGCCATCCTTGTGGCTATGCTGGTAGGGGCAATTCTTGGATATTTGTTAGAGTTTGTGGCACTTCGTCCACTTCGTAAGAAAAATGTATCCCATTTGGCGCCATTGATTTCCACAATTGGCGTATCTATTTTTATTGAAAGTATAGCCTTGCTTGTATGGGGCCCACAAACACGTTCTTTCCCACCAGATTTTATTGGTGGACTTATCGATTTTGGTATGTTCAAAATCTCTATGGTTCAAATCATTGGTCTTGGCGTATCTATTGTGTTAATGTTGATTTTAAATGTACTCATTAAAAAAACTAAAATCGGTAAAGCCATTCGTGCTGTATCCTTGAGTACGGAAACTGCATCTCTATTGGGTATTAACCCTACTTTGGTTATTTCTGTAACAGTGATGCTCGCTTCTGCGTTAGGTTCTGCAGCTGGTGTATTAGTTGGCTTATCTTTCGATGCCGTAGAGCCTATGATGGGTGTTGTCATCGGATTTAAAGGATTAGCTGTATTAATCTTGGGTGGTCTTGGAAATATTACCGGTGCCATGGTAGGTGGATTCATCTTAGGTGTATCTGAAGTATTCTCTGTTGCTTATGGAGCATCTTCTTACCGTGATGCTGTAGCCTTTGGGTTAATCATTCTCTTATTGTTCTGGAGACCACAAGGTTTATTCGGATCCAAAGATAAGGGGGGACGACCATGAGTGAAATTTTAAATCCATATTATCTACAAATTGTAATGTTCTTCATTATCAATGCCATTATGGGTATTTCCATTTTCTTCACCCTTTCTACAGGGCAGTTGACATTGGGTGCGGCTGGTTTCATGAGCGTAGGTGCCTACGTGGGCGCTTTGCTTACTCTGAAAGCTGAGCTACCGATTCCGATTGCCATCTTCATTGGTGGTATCGTAGCGGCCTTAGTAGCTATTGTGATTGGTTTACCTACGACACGTTTGAAAGGCTTATACTTGGCGATTGCAACGTTAGGCTTTGGTGAAGTAGTGCGTGTTATCTTCTTGAACTTAGAAGTGACACATGGTGCACTAGGACTTTCGGGGATTCCAGCTATTGCGCAAGAATTGACAAATTATGTGTATGAATTTGATATGGACGGTTTGTTAGATATCGATGCATTAACATGGGGTAACTTGTTGACCATCATCATTTTGCTAGTTATTTTAGCATTGATTATTCTGTTCTGCTTACGCATCCACAATAGTCGTGTAGGTCGTGCATTCCAAGCGATTAAAGCAGATGACCATGCAGCAGAATTAATGGGAATCAATGTAGTGTATTACAAAATGTTAGCCTTTGTCATCGGTGCTTTTATTGCCGGTGTTGGCGGTGGTTTGTATGCGCATATTACAAACTTTATTAACCCTACAGATTTTAGCTATCACAAAGTAGTACAAATTTTATTGTTCCCAGTCTTTGGTGGTTCCAATGTAGTATGGGGATCTGTACTAGGCTCTTTTATTTTGACATTGCTACCAGAAGTATTACGTTTCTTAGCAGACTATCGTGATATTATTTATGGTGCTTTGTTGGTGATCTTGATGGCTGTTCGCCCAGATGGTATTTTGACAGAAGAATTAATGGACAAAATCTATCGTAAATTAGGTGTAAACAAGAAACCATACATTCCAGAATCACAAGTATTAACAGAACGCTTTGAAGCTTATAAAACACAGAGCAAGTCTGGTCAAGAATAGGAGGTAACCATGCTATTACAATTAGATGATGTAAGTAAAAGCTTTGGCGGTGTGGCTGCCTTGACAGGGGTTACCTTCCAAGTGAATCAAGGGGAAGTCTTTGGTGTTATTGGACCTAATGGTGCTGGTAAAACTACGTTATTCAACTTAATTACTGGAGTATTCCCTGTAAGTACTGGTAATATTGTCTTTGATGGTATGAATGTAGTTGGCATAAAACCACATCGTACAGTGGAAATGGGGATTGCTAGGACGTTCCAAAATATTCGTCTCTTTGGTAATATGACGGCGTTGGAGACTGTATTGACAGGCATGCATTGTCGCACAGGTTCTGGAGTGTTGTCTAGTTTCTTCCATACAAAACGCCAACGCATTGAAGAAGAGCGTTGCCGTGGTATTGCCTATGAGTTTTTAAAATTGGTTGGGTTAGAGGAAGATGCTGAAGAAGTGGCTACATCCTTACCATATGGTAAGCAACGTCGTTTGGAAATTGCTCGTGCCTTGGCAACGCATCCACAATTGATTTTATTGGATGAGCCTGCGGCAGGTATGAACGATAGTGAGACAGAGGTGTTGCGCCAATTGATCGGAAAAATCCGTGATTTAGGTATTACCGTGGTAGTCATCGAGCATGATATGGCGTTGATGATGAATATTTGTGACCGCTTAGCAGTGTTGAACTTCGGCAAAAAGATTGCAGAAGGAACTCCACAAGAAATTCAAAACAATCCAGATGTAATCGAAGCGTACTTAGGAAAGGAGGAATAACATGTTAAAAATTGAAAATGTAGTAGCTGGTTATGGTCATATAACAGCCTTAAAGTCTATTAACTTAGAAGTTCCTCAAGGTTCTATTGTATCTTTGATTGGTGCCAATGGTGCCGGTAAATCGACAACCATGCGTTCTATCATGGGTTTAGTAAAACCTACAGAAGGTCGCATTACCTTTGAAGGTAAAGATATTACATCTATGAAAACTCATGATATTGTGAAATCTGGTATTTCCCTCGTTCCAGAAGGTCGCCAAATATTACAAGATATGAGTGTTTACGAAAATCTAGAAATGGGAGCCTATATTCGTAAGGATGCTGAAATCAACGATGATATTAAAAAAGTGTTCAAACGATTCCCTATTCTTGACGAACGTAGTTACCAATTAGGTGGTACTTTATCTGGTGGACAACAGCAGATGCTTGCCATTGGTCGTGCTTTAATGGCTCGTCCGAAACTGTTGTTACTAGATGAACCATCCATGGGTTTGGCGCCTTTGGTAGTGAATGAAATCTTTGAAGTTATCAAAGAGATTAGCGCCGAAGGAACGACAGTATTGTTAGTAGAGCAAAATGTACGTCAAGCTTTGAAAATCGCTGACTATGCATATGTATTAGAAACAGGTAAAATCGTTCTTTCAGGACCAGCCGAAGAAATTCGTCACGACCCTAGAGTGATGGAAGCATACTTAGGCGGTAAAGTAGAATAGAATACTCTAAAATAATTAGCAGATATACAATCCATTATGGTTGTGTATCTGCTTTTTAGTGTAAGTATTTTGAATTTGTGGTTGTTGCCGATAGAAATGGAGTATATGTATACTATCATAAGAGTGTGCAGAATCTATTCTTTACAATATAAAGAAAATTGAATGGTGATAAAAACTATTGTGTATACATGAGCTACATGTCTTGTAGGAGAATGATTTTTCTTGTAAACTAGTATTATAAATATAAAATATATAACTAATATAGGAAGGTGTTTACTATGAGTATGGCAGCAAAACAAGCGCGTGGGAAAAAAGCAAATGATGTTATCTTTGCGACAAATTCACAAGCTCAAGAGGCAGCGAAACAATATGGCAAAGAAAATGTATTAATTGGAACTGTCGGATCTATCCTAGATGAAAATGGCGATATTGTTTTCTTGAAGGTGGTAGAAGATGAGTTTCGTAATTTGCCACGTAATGAATATGTTGCATATGCACCGATTGAAGGGTTAAAAGAGTTTGTGGAAGCATGTAAACAAGAATGTTTTGGACAATCTCGGCCAGATGCCTATATTGAAGGGATAGCCACAGCGGGTGGTACAGGTGGTATTCATCACTTGGTTCACAATTATACAGAACTAGGTGATAAGGTAATTACCGCTGATTGGTACTGGGGGGCATACAAGCAAATATGCCAAGATAATGGACGAGAATTAGTTACATACCCATTATTTGATGAGAACTATAAGTTCAATTTTGAAGCTTTGCAATCTTTAGTGCTAGATATTGCTGAGAAACAAGAAAATGTGGTAGTTATTTTTAACACACCTGGCAATAATCCAACAGGGTTTTCCTTGTGCGACAGCGATTGGGATAATGTATTAGACTTAGTGAAAGGTATAGTGAATACAGGTAAAAATAAAGTTATTATTGGTGTAGATGCTGCGTATATTGATTTCTCCGGACCTAAAGAAGATGTACGTCGATTCTTTAAAAAGTTTGAGCATTTGTCAAAAGATATTTTAACAGTTGTATGCTATAGTATTTCAAAAGGATTCACCATGTATGGTCAACGTGTTGGTTGTATGTTAGGTATTACTTCTGATAAAGAAGTGGCACAGGAGTTTTTTGATGTTAACCAAATGACATCTCGTGGTACTTGGTCTAACATTAATAGACCTGCTATGCGTACGGTTGCTAATATCGTGCTTGATCCTGAAAAATTAAAACGTTATGAAGAGGAACGTAATTGCTACTCTCGTCTCGTAGAAGAACGGGCAGGTATCTTGGAATGTGAAGGAAAAGCGATTGGCTTACCAATGTTGCCATACATGGGTGGTTTCTTTGCAACAATTCCAAGCGATAATCCAAAGGCCTTGGCAGATGAATTGAAAAAAGAAAATATATTTTTAATTCCTGTAGCTGGTGGTGTTCGCATTGCTGTATGTTCCATTCCTAAAAGACAAATTACTGGATTGGCACAACGAATTTATGATGCTATGAAACGAGTGGGGCAATTATAAACTAAGAGAAAAAATAGAGACAATAGAATAGTTACTATAGAAGTGATAAAAAGATAGTTGAATCAATGATTCGGCTATCTTTTTTGTTTTAAAATTAGTAAGTATAAGGATTAGGGATGCACTGTTTAATTGGATATCATTTTATATAAATATCGGCAAAATATGTAAAATTACTCCCACTTTTTACCACCTTTTTTAAATAATAAAATGTTCGATATTAAAGTGAAATATACGAACATATTAATAAATATTAGCAATAATGTTCGGTAGTAATGAGTATGAGAAAATAATATGTATAAATATCTATTAAATTAGTATTTGTTTGTTGTTAAAAGTGGGGAATTGTGGTAAAATTTACCATATAGTGGTAATAAGGGCGAGAAGGTGTAGGAAAAGGAGGTGTCCTTGCTATGTTTAAAGGTGAATTTTCACATACAATTGATAGTAAAGGACGTATGATAGTTCCTGCCAAAATGCGTGAACAACTAGGTGATACCTGTGTTGTTACTAGATATTTTGATAACACCTTAGCCATTTACACACAAGAAAAGTTTGATGAAATTGCAAAAAAATTAAGTTCTCAAAGCTCTAATAAAGCCAACCAACGTGGATTAGTGCGTTTTTTTGTAGGTGGGGCTGCTGACCTTGAGTTTGATAAACAAGGTCGTGTACTAATACCTAGCAATCTTCGTGCTCATGGGGAGTTAAAAAAAGATGTAGTTGTAGTTGGTAATGGCGAACGCATCGAGATTTGGAGTAAAACTCGTTGGGAAGCTTATAACAACGAAATTTATGGTAATATTGAGGCGATGGCAGAAGAACTTGATTTGGATGATATTGGATTTTAAGTGAGGCATTATGGACTTTCATCATGTGAGTGTATTACTCAGTGAAACGCTAGACGGATTGGCAATTAAACCAGATGGAACCTATGTGGATTGTACATTAGGTGGTGGGGGACATTCCCATGCCATTGGAGAACGGTTATCCTCAAAAGGTATGATTGTTGGTTTAGATCAAGACGTAGCGGCATTAGAGGCAGCCTCTCAGAGATTATCTGATTTGTCTTGTCAGGTGAAAGTGATTCAAACAAACTTTTCTAACTTAAAACAAGCTTTACAAGAGTCAGGCATTTATAAAGTAGATGGATTTGTATTTGATTTAGGGGTTTCTAGCCATCAATTAGATACAGCGGATCGAGGGTTTTCTTATATGCAAGATGGACCTTTGGATATGCGTATGAATCAAAGTGGATCCTTAACGGCAGAAAGAATAGTGAATACCTATTCGAGTGATGACTTGTATCGCATTATCTGGGACTATGGGGAAGAGCGTTGGGCGAAACGAATTGTTCAATTTATTGTGGAAGCTAGAGAAGAATCGCCTATAGTGACTACATTTCAGCTGGTGGATATCATCAAACGTGCCATACCTGTAAAGGCTAGACAAGATGGTCCGCATCCAGCAAAACGAACCTTTCAAGCACTTCGTATCGAAGTGAATCAGGAACTTCAAATTTTGCATGATGCTTTTGTAGATGCTACATCCATGCTAAAGCCTGATGGAAGAATAGCTGTGATTACATTCCACTCCCTAGAGGATAGAATCACCAAACAAACTTTTAAAGAATTATCTCAAGGTTGCACATGTCCACCTAATTTACCAGTCTGTGTATGTCATCATGTGCCAACAGTGAAAGCTAAGAATAAGGCTGTAGAGCCAAGCAAAGAAGAAGTAGGAGTAAATCCACGGTCCCGTAGTGCCAAGTTAAGGGTAGCCGTAAAATTATAGTTAGGAGGAATATTTATGTTAGTGCGAAAGGCCGCGTATTGGGAACAATCAGCGCCCTATGTTGAACCAGTCAGAAGAAAGAAATCCAATGCCCCTGACTTTATTATGGATCTTACGCCAGATATGCGACACTGTTTGGCTACAGTTCTTATGGGAATTGTATTCGGTATGATTTGTTTGCTATTAACTGGTGTCACAGAAAATACAAGAAAAGAAACTGTCAATCTACAAGATCAAATAGTTTTAGAAAATCGCACTAATTATGAGTATAATCTAGTATTAGCAGAGTTAAAATCTCCTACACGCATTCAAAAGATTGCACAACAAAAACTTGGCATGGTATTACCAGATAATTTCGTTTACACTAGCAAGAATACAGTGGAAGAACGTAATGTTACGATGAAAAAGGATATTAGAGAATAATGAAGGCAGTCCTTTTGGGCTGCTTTCACTTTGATTGGAGGAATGCAGATGAAGCGCGTGGAAGAAATAGTAAAAATTGTATCTCCTAAGAAGGTAGAAGGACCTGTAACATCTGTAGTAAGTCATATTACTGCGGATTCCAGAACAGTGCAAGAAGGAAGTTTATTTATATGTTTAGTAGGTGCTACTGTCGATGGTCATAGCTTTGTGAATAAGGCTATAGAGGATGGGGCTGTGGCGATTATTGCATCAAAACCAGTCATAGTACCAGATAATGTAACCGTTCTATACGTAGACGATACGCGTCAAGCTTTGCAAGATGCTGTTCCATTCTTCTATGATTATCCAGCTTCTAAAATGCGAATGATTGGTGTAACCGGAACGAATGGTAAAACTACAACTACACATATTATTGGACATATGCTACGATCCCAAGGTTATACAGTGGGGATTATTGGTACAGTTCATATTTTGATTGATGATCAATCCTATCCAATTCATAATACAACTCCAGATGTAGCGGATTTACAGCAAATTTTACAGCAAATGGTGGATGCTGGTGTGACACATTGTATTATGGAAGTATCTTCTCATGCGCTAGCATTAGGTCGTACGGCGGGGGTAGAGTACGATACAGCTGTATTTACTAATTTAACTCAAGATCATTTGGATTTTCATAAGACATTCGATAATTATTTAGCAGCAAAATCTAAGCTATTTAAACAAGTAAGTGCATCCTATCAGATGAAAGAAGGTAAAGGTGCTGTTATAAACGTAGATGATGATTATGGTCAAGCTATTGTAGATGTGACTACAGCACCTATGATTACGTATAGTACAGAAGGTAAAGGTACTATGAATGCCTCTGAGTTAGCTATTACTGCTAAATCTTCTAAGTTCAACTTGTCCTATGATGGAAAAAACTATTCAATTTCCACGAAAATTGCGGGTATGTTCAATGTGTATAATACCTTGGCTGCCGTAGGAGCGGCTTTATATGAAGGATTGACGATGGAGGAGATTGTAAGTGCTTTAACTACTTTTACAGCGGTGCCAGGACGTTTTGAGCTCATTGAAGAAGGACAAGATTTTGCAGTGGTTGTTGATTATGCACATACACCAGATGGACTAGAAAACATTTTACAAACAGCGAAGAAAATTGTTGATAACCGTATTTTAGTTGTTTTTGGTTGCGGTGGTGATCGAGATGCTACGAAACGTCCAATCATGGGGCGTATTGCAGCACAGTTTGGAGATCGAGTGTTTGTGACTTCCGATAACCCACGTACAGAAGATCCTATACAAATTGTAAAAGATGTAGAAGTAGGGGTGAAAGAAGGATTACATGATGCTGTGACTTATGAAGTGATTGTAGACCGCCGTGAAGCTATTCATAAAGCAATCGGAGAGGCGACTACTGGAGATGTAGTTATTATTGCTGGTAAAGGTCACGAAGATTATCAAATTTTAAAAGATGAAACGATTCATTTTGATGATCGTGAAGTGGCAAGAGAAGCCTTGAAGGAGAAATAATATGGCACAATTTACAGTGCAAGAAGTTCTAGAGGCAACACAAGGGTTCTATGCAGGAACAAGTACTTGTTCCTTTGCTGATGTATCAACTGATACCCGTACAATTGAAAAAAATGGATTATTTGTTGCTTTGGAAGGAATGACGTTTGATGGTCATGACTTCTTAACAGTTGCCAAAGAACGTGGTGCTACAGGTGCTGTAGTAAAACGAGGAAAAACGATAGAGGGCTTAGTCTGTATTGAAGTAGAAGATACACTACAGGCGTATCAGCAGTTAGCAACCTATCATCGTAGACGCTTTCCTATCCCTATTATTGGAATCACTGGTTCCTCTGGGAAAACAACAACAAAAGAAATGATTAGTGCTGTATTGGAAAAAGCTTTTACAGTATTAAAAACAGAGAAAAATTATAATAATGAAATTGGTGTTCCAAAGATGTTATTGCAATTGACGGAAGATCATGATGTATGCGTTCTTGAAATGGGGATGCGTGGGCTTGGTCAAATTGCTGAATTAGCGGAGATTGCAGAACCTACAATAGGAGTTATTACTAATGTAGGTACTAGCCATATTGAACTATTAGGGTCTCAAGAAAATATTGGAAAAGCTAAGCAAGAATTGATAGAAGCATTACCGAGTACGGGGGCGGCTGTGTTGAATCATGATGATTCTTTTGTATTGCCTATGGAACAGGTAACGGATGCAAAGGTTATGACCTATGGTATGCAAGAGGGTTCTCACGTACAAGGGACTCAATTAGAATATACATCAAAAGGCATTAATTTTACTGTTCGTGATACTTCTGGTGAATGGAAAGTATTTTTGCCAATGATTGGTATTCACAATGTATATGATGCTTTATCCGCTATTGCAGTTGGCACGATTTTGGGTGTACCAAAAGCTGAAATTGTGGAAGCTTTTAAAGAATTTCCAGGAATTCCAATGCGTCAAGAAATTGTAGCATTTCCAACCTTTACAGTTCTGAATGATGCGTATAATGCGAACCCAAATAGTATGGCAGAATCCATTCGTGCCATGAGTCAATTACAAGGAGCTCGTAAAATAGCTATGCTAGGAGATATGTTAGAATTGGGAGATCATTCTAAACTAGCTCATGAAGAGATTGGTAAACTTCTTGGAGAAGAGCACTATGATATGGTATTTACTTTTGGTGATATGATGAAAACTACTGCTTCTATAGCTAAACAAGTGGGTGTTCCTTATGTGTATGTAGGGAAAAGTCATCTTGATATTGCCAATGCCTATTATGATGTAAAACGAGATGGCGATGTGATTCTAGTGAAAGGATCTCGTGGTCTTAAAATGGAACGTATTATAGAAGATTTTAAAGAACGACATGAATAAGTAAGGAGACATGTGACATGAATATGGACTATGCATTAGCCTTTGGCTTAGCCCTAGTAAGTACATTAGTATTCGGTAAAATAGGGATTCCTCTATTGCAGCGATTGAAAGCACAACAGTCGATTCGTGAAGATGGACCTCAGGCACATTTAGCTAAAGCTGGGACACCAACAATGGGCGGATTATTTATGATACTAGCTTTAGTCATTACAGTTTGCATAGTACCACCCTATTCTGTAACATTGTGGATGCTATTATTTTTAACCTTAGGCCATGGTGCATTAGGATTTAGTGATGATTTTATCAAAGCTGTCAAACGTCGTAACTTAGGATTAACGGCAAAACAAAAATTACTAGGTCAAGCGATATTGGCTGTCATATTTTGTTATATCTCAATCGCCTATGCAGCCTTACCAACTACTTTGTGGATTCCTTTAGTGGATATCACTGTAGATCTTGGTTATGCTTATTATGCGCTAGCTTTTATTATTATATTGGGAACCACTAATGCTGTTAATTTAACAGATGGTTTAGATGGATTAGCAACTGGTGTTTCTGCTATTGCAGGGGCTGCCTTTGCAGTGGTAGGATTATTAGTAGGTTCTTTAAGTGTTACCTTCTTTGGTATTGTCGTAAGTGCAGTTTGCTTAGGATTCTTATATTTCAATGCGAATCCAGCTAAAGTGTTTATGGGTGATACAGGCTCCTTAGCATTAGGTGGTGCTTTTGCAGGGATGGCTATTGCTACAAAAACAGAACTTCTATTAATTGTGATAGGCTTTGTATTTGTAGTAGAAGCATTATCTGTTATTTTACAGGTAGCATCTTTTAAAACTAGAGGGGTTCGTATTTTCCGTATGAGTCCAATTCACCATCACTTTGAATTAGGTGGTTGGAGTGAGCGAAAAGTAGTATATGTATTCTGGGCTGTTTCTTTGGTAATGGCTTTCTTAGGTATAGTACTGTTAAGCATGAAATAATATAGATTACGGCTCTACTAGTAAGGGCCGTTATTCTTGCATATAGGGTTAGGTGGTTAGAATGGATTATTCAGGTTCTCATGTATTGGTATTAGGTGCTGGACTTAGTGGTATTGGTGTAGCCCATACATTGGCTAAATTAGGCGCTACTGTAACGCTTAATGATTATAAAAAAATTGATTTTGATCCTATTGAAAGTCAGCGTTTGGCAGAGAGTCATATAGAAGTGATTACAGGACAACAAGATTTTGTGTTGCTTGATACAGCTACAAGAGTGGTTGTATCACCTGGTATTTCTTTGGAGATACCTATTATTCAAGAGGCGAAAAAAAGAAATATTCCCGTAGTAGGGGAAGTAGAAATTGCCTATGAAGTATCAAAAGCTCCAATTTTAGGCGTCACAGGTACGAATGGTAAAACTACAACGACGTCTTTGTTGGCAGAAGTATTGAAAGAAGCAAAATGGGATGTGTATGTAGGCGGTAATATTGGTTACTCTCTGAGTGAACAAGCCTTGGCAGTACCTGAAACGGGTGTATTAGTGGCAGAACTTTCATCTTACCAATTAGAGAGTATAGATAAGTTTCGCACTAAAGGGGCTATATTACTAAATGTGACACCAGACCATTTGTTGCGCCATAAAACTATGGAACGATACCAAGAGGCAAAAGAAAATATTTTCCGCAACCAAGAATTAGGAGACTGGACAGTATTAAACTTTGATTCTCCGATTGTGGCAGATATGGCAAAACGAGTAAAAGGACATGTGTTAGGAATTAGCCAAGAAAGACCTGTCACAGATGGAGCGTATTTTGAAAATAATACATGTTATGCAGTGATGCAAGGGAAAGCAGTCCCAATTATCACTACAAAAGATATTCATATCCCAGGATCTCATAATATTGAAAATATTCTGAGTGTTATTGCCTTAACATATGCATTGGGTGTAGATGTAGAAGATATCCATCAGGCTATTGCAAAATTTCATGGTGTAGCACATCGTTTGGAACGCATTCGTACCTTGCATGGAGTTACCTATTATAACGATTCTAAAGCAACTAATACGGACTCCACTATTAAAGCCTTAGAATCTTTTACATCACCTCTTGTGTTGATTGCAGGTGGTAAAGATAAAATGACAGATCTGGAAGAAATGATGGAGTTAGTGAAAACCAATGTAAAAGAGTTAATTCTTATTGGTGAAGCAGCACAACGTTTTGCAGAAGCTGCTGTCAAAGTGGGAGTGCCACACATTCATCGTTGTGAATCCATGGAAGAGGCAGTATCCTTAAGTGCTCGTATAGCGGAAGATGGGGATGTAGTATTATTATCTCCAGCTTGTGCAAGCTTTGATTGGTATGCACGATTTGAAGATAGAGGAGATCACTTCCGAAGATTGGTAGAACGATTGTAAGGGGATATACATGAATATCATGATTTCAGGTGGCGGTACTGGAGGACACATTTATCCAGCCCTCACGATTTATAAAACATTAGAAACAATGGTAGATGCTAACTTTCTCTATGTAGGAACTGAAAGAGGCCTTGAGTCCCGCATTGTTCCTAAAGAAGGAATTCCATTTACCACATTGCCGGTGCAAGGTTTACAGCGTACATTATCTTTAGATACATTGGTTACTGCAGGGAAAACGATATCGTCTTTATGGAAAGCGAATCGATTAATTTCTAAGTTTCAACCAGATATTGTGATTGGTACTGGTGGCTATGTATGTGGTCCTCTATTATTAGCAGCTGCTTTGCGTGGAATTCCTACATTAATTCAAGAACAAAATGTAGTGCCAGGTATAACAAATAAAATTTTAAGTCGCTTTGTAGATGTGGTAGCGGTAGGATATGAAGAAGCGACTCCACATTTTCCGAATGCAAAGCAAGTAGTGTATACAGGGAACCCTGTGCGCCCCAATGTGGTAACTGCGAATCGAGAAGAAGCTAGGGCGTATTTTGGCTTACAAGAAACACAAACAGCTATTTTAGTAGCTGGTGGATCCCGTGGTGCACGGAGTATTAATAAGGCTATGCTAGCTGTCCATGAACATTATAAAGGTAGAGAGGATATTAAAATTATTCATGCTACAGGAACTGATGAATACAGTCGTGTTTGTGAAAGCTTAGGTATACAAGAGGGAGAAGTTTACAACCCAACATCACATATTGTCCCTTACTTAGACAATATGGATATGGCCATGGCTGCATCAGATATGGCTATTTTCCGGTCAGGAGCAATTGGCTTGGCAGAATTGGCTGTACGTGGTATACCATCTATTTTAATTCCTTATCCTTATGCAGCTGCTGACCATCAAACTTTCAATGCAAAAGCATTTGTAGAGGCAGGTGCTTCTACGATGATAGTGGATAAAGAATTAGATGGTACAAGATTATTACAATCGGTAGATGCTATGCTAGAGGATCAAGAATGTCGCCAACGCATGGCCCAAGCTACATTACAGTTAGGAAAGCCTCAGGCAGCTATAGAAATTGCTACATTGGCTCTATCTATTAAGAAATCATAGGAGGGAGTATCTCTATGTTAGATACCTATCAACGTATACATTTAATCGGCATCGCCGGTTCTGGCATGCGTGCCATTGCGCATGTATTGATTGAAAAAGGATTTATTGTATCTGGTTCCGATATTCAAGAATCTGCGATTACAGAAAAGTTTAGACAAGCAGGGGCTACTATTTTTATGGGGCATGATGCTGCACATGTAGAAGGAGTAGATGTGGTCATCCGCTCTACTGCTATCAATGATGATAATCCTGAAATTCTAGGGGCTAGAGAACGAAATATTCCAATTTTACACCGTTCTGATGTGGTGAAAGCAGTGTTAGATGAAACCTATGGCATTGCTGTTGCTGGTGCGCATGGTAAGACTACAACTACGTCTATGATTGGGCAAATTTTTATGGAAGCAAACCAAGATCCAACCATCATCATTGGTGGAGAAGTTGATTATTTAAATGGTAGTAGCCATGTAGGTACAGGTAAATATAGTATCGCTGAAGCTGATGAAAGTGATGGGTCTTTCTTGCATTTAAATCCTAAACGCATTGTAATCACGAACATTGAAAATGACCATATGGACCATTATCGAACGGTAGAAAACTTATTGCGAGCTTTCACAGAGTTTTCTATGAAGTTACCAGAAGATGGTATTGCTGTGGTATGTGGTGATAATCCTTCGATTCGACGGATTATGCCAGATATTAAACGTCAATGTATTACTTATGGTTTAGGAGCAGGCAACGATTATCGCATTGACAACTTACGTATTGAACAAGGAATTACTACCTTCGAAGTAGTCCATAAAGATGCCGTACTAGGCACGTTACGATTAGCGGTACCAGGTCAACATAATGCGTTGAATGCACTAGGAGCACTTGTAGTAGCTTTGGGAGAAGGAATCTCCTTTGAAGTAGCTGCTCAAGCATTGCGTAAATTTATTGGAGCTAAGCGTCGCTTTGAGACAAAAGGGCATGTAAAAGATGTTTGGGTTGTAGATGATTACGCACATCATCCTACAGAAATTGCAGCCACAATTAAAGCAGCAAAATCTTTGGAAGATCATCGTGTTGTGATTTTATTCCAACCGCATCGGTATAGTCGTACAAAGCTGTTGCTGCGTGAATTTGGGACCGCCTTTAAAGAAGCTGACTTAGTTTTCATTACAGATATTTATAGTGCTGGTGAAAAACCTGAGGCGGGGATTGATGGTATGTCCATTCCATTGATGATTAAAGAATTGACAGGTAAAGAGATTTATTATGTGGCAGATGTAAATGACTTGCCACAAACTGTGTTAGAGTATGTTCAACCCAATGATTTAGTCATCACTATGGGGGCAGGTAATATTAATCAATTTGGACCTAAATTATTAGCTTTATTGGAGGAAAAATAAAGTGAAGGATAAATGTATTATTGTCCTCATGGGAGGACCATCAAAAGAAGCTGATGTATCTAGAAGGACGGCTACGGCTATTGCAGAAGCATTACAAAGCAAAGGGTATGCAGCTACAACATTAGAATGCAATCCTAGTACAGTAGTACAAGATTTACAAAATTTAAATTGTGATGTTGTATTTAATGCGATTCATGGCAAATATGGTGAAGATGGAGCCTTGCAAGGGGCCCTTGAAATGGCAGGTATTCCTTATACAGGCTCCGGTGTTATGGCTCATGCTGTAGGTATGAATAAAAAAATGAGCAAGCATGTATTTTTGGGGGCTCAGATTCCCACAGCAAATTCAAAATCCTATGATAATCAATTAGAATCTGTGGATACAATTCTAGAAGATATTCACGCTAACTTTAAAGTACCATTTGTGGTCAAAGCAGCTAGTCAAGGTTCTAGTATTGGTGTAGCGATTATTAAGGATGAAGCCACTGTTGATGCAGAAGTAAAACAAGTATTAGACATAGACCATGTCATCGTAGTAGAAGAATTTGTAGATGGTAGAGAATTTACTGTATCTGTATTAGATGGTAAAGCTTTACCAGTGATTGAAATTCGACCACATTCTGGTGAATATGATTATGCTTCTAAATACACAACTGGTGCTACTGACTATTTAGTGCCAGCACCAATTACAAAAGAACAAGCTGCTACTATGCAACGCATTGGCGAAGCTGTATATCAACAAATGCAATGCGCCGGTGTTATTCGTGTGGATATTATGATGAACAGCACAGATGACATGTTTGTATTGGAATATAATACAGTACCGGGTATGACGGCTACATCTTTAGTACCTAAAGCAGCAAAAGCTATAGGAATTGAATTTCCTGAATTGTGCGAACAAATTCTTCATTCAGCTGGATTGCATAAATTTTAGGAGTAGCTATGAATGTAAATGGATTTCAAGAACAGAGGGGACAAAGAGTGCCTCCATATAGGGAACATCCAACTAGTGAAAGACCAATCCATCCTATAGAAGAGGAAGATAATCCTTGGGAAGTTGTCACTATAGATACACCTGAAGGGCCTAAACGTGTACGACGTAGACGAAAACAAAAACCGACACGAAGATCCAAACCAGCAATTTGGAAAATTGTAGTAGGAGCATTCATTTTAATTGGTATTTTTACATTACCATTACCTATTGGGCAAATTCAGGTTAATGGAACAGAACAATTAACTTCGGAAGATGTGGTAGCTATTGGTGATTTAGGATATCCAGTCAATATTTTGCGCGTACGAACAGGTGCGTTAGAAGAACGATTGCAAAAAGATATGCGGGTAGATACTGCGCATGTGTCCTATGCCTTACCGTTGACATTGCAAGTCGATATAAAAGCTCGTAAAGCTGTAGTTGTAGTGCCATCACAATTTGGATTTGTAGCGTTGGATAGACAGGGGATGGTTATTGCTAGTAGCCCTACTATTCCAGATACCACAGTTCCTATTATTTCAGGCGTTCGTTTAGGAAATGCATTATTAGGTGATACTATAGAAGCAGAGGGTATTCGAGTAGCTATTGCATATATGGAAGCATTCACTGAGGATAAGCGCAAACAAATTGGTGAAATTAATGTAGGTGATGCTGAAAAAATCATTGCCTATACAGTTGATGGGTTGCCAATTCATATTGGTGATCAAAACAATTTAGAAGAAAAAGCAAAAATAACGACAGATATGCTAGTAGATATTGCGCAGCGCCATGTCAATGCTGAATATATTGATGTTAATATTAAAACCCCTTTTATTAAAACACAATAAAGGAGTATAAAGTTGAAACAAGGGCGAATAGCCATAGCTGCAGTGAGCATGATTGTAGGAGTTATGCTTGTTACGCAGTACAAAATGACACAAACCATTGCGGAAGGCAATGTAAACTTGCAAAGAAGTGGAGAATTAGCTTTAAAGATTAATTCTCTTCAAGAAGAACGAGCAGGTCTAAGAAAGCAAATTGCTACTATGAAAGAAGAAGGAAGTTTAGAGGGAATTAAAGAAGAAAATAGAGTATTATCTCTTAGGGCTTCCTTAGTCGATGTAGAAGGACCCGGAGTTGTCTTAACAATAACGGATAGTAAGACTCCCGTAAAAGATGGAGAAAACCCAAATTTATATTTAATTCATGATGAAGATATGTTGCGTATTGTAAATGAACTAAGAGCAGCTGGTGCAGAGGCAATCTCTATTAATGATCAACGGCTAATAGGAACATCAGAAATACGTTGTTCTGGTCCTACGATTACCGTGAATGGAAAGATTTTTGCTCCTCCTTTTATTATAAAAGCTATTGGTGATACTAAAACATTACACTCCTCTTTGACCATGCGCGGTGGAGTGGTGGAGTCTCTCAAATATTGGGGGATTGAAGTAAAAATTCAAGATGAAGCTCATGTAACAGTCCCTGCTTATGATGGAACAATGAAACAAAATTACATCAAAGTGAAGGGAGGACAATGATGGTATATGTATGGATTCTAGGGGGCTTAGTCTTAGGGGTTGCTATTGGAATCATAAGCCCTTTTGATGTGCCTGTATCGTATGCAAAATATACTTCTGTCGCCCTATTAGCAGCATTAGACTCTGTTTTTGGCGGCACTAGAGCAGCTATTGAAAGAACTTTTCAATTATCTATTTTTATTACGGGGTTCTTTTCTAATTCCTTACTAGCTGCGGTCTTAGTATTCTTAGGAAATGCAGTGGGTATAGACTTATACTATGTAGCATTGATTTCATTTGGGTTGCGACTGTTTCAAAATACGGCAGCTATACGTAGATTATTATTAACAAAACGACTACATACATAGAAAAAAATAAAGTCATTTCTTGACTTTCATTGAAAAAATATAAAATATATTGTAAAATAAAAGCAAATTATAATGATAAGATAGACTAGTAATATAATGTCATAGTAACAATATATGAAATATATCTCTAGTAAAGAGGAGGATCATTCGATGTCAGAGTTCGCAAAAATTAAAGTAATTGGTGTTGGTGGCGGCGGTGGAAATGCCGTATCTCGCATGATCGGTAGCGACTTGGAAAATGTTGATTTCTTAGTAGCTAATACTGAAACACAAGCCTTAGATGGTACAAATGTACCTGTTCGCATTCAAATTGGTGAAAAAGCTACTAAAGGTCTTGGTGCGGGCGCTAACCCAGAAGTAGGCCGTGAAGCTGCAGAAGAAAGTCGTGAAGATATTTTAAAAGCATTGCAAGGTGCTGATATGGTATTCGTAACTGCTGGTATGGGTGGTGGCACTGGTACTGGTGCAGCTCCAGTAGTAGCAGAATGTGCACGTGAAGCTGGCGCATTGACAGTAGGTGTTGTAACAAAACCATTTGGCTTTGAAGGTAAAAAACGTAAAGAACAAGCTGAACGTGGTATTGAAGCATTAACTGGTAAAGTTGATACAATTATTACAATTCCAAATGACCGTTTATTGGGTATTATTGACCGTAAAACTTCCTTAAAAGATGCTTTCTTAACAGCTGATGAAGTATTGCGTCAAGGTATCAAAGGTATTTCTGACTTAATTACAAAGCCAGGTTTAATCAACCTTGACTTTGCTGACGTAAAAACTATCATGACAAACCAAGGTGAAGCATTGATGGGTATCGGTGTAGGTGAAGGTGAAAACCGTGCTGTAGATGCTGCTAAACAAGCAATCAATAGCCCATTATTGGAAACTTCCATTGACGGTGCAAAAGGAATCTTGTTAAATATTACTGGTAGTGAAGAGTTAAGCTTATTTGAAATCAATGAAGCAGCAGAAATTATTTCTGAAGCAGCGGACCCAGAAGCAAATATTATCTTCGGTTCTGTTATTGATGAAAACGTAGGGGACAAAGTGTTTATCACTGTTGTTGCTACAGGTTTTGGTGACCAAGGTTCTACTAATGGATTTGCTCGTAAAAGCCCATTTGGAGCTACAGGTAACTCTCCAGAAGTACCAGCTTTCATGAAACGATAAAATTCTCATATAAGGAGGATATTATGAAAAAAGTTTTAGTAGCCACAGCGGTATTAGCCGCATTTAGTGCCTCTACATTTGCAGCTGCTGTGCCTGTAACTAATATTAATGTAGGCGAAACAAAAGTAGCCGCAGAGTATTCTTTGTCTAAAAAAACAGCACAAGATACAAAACGTAAAGATGGTTTTGGTGTGTCAGCACAACAAGGGCTATCTGATACATTAGCTGCACAATATTCTTTTAATAAAGTTCGTCGTACAGGTGCAGATATCAAAGATCATCAATTAGCAGGGGCCTATGCAGTACATCCTAATGTAAATATCTACGGTGCTGGTACATACGTAGATATGGGACCTAAACAAAGTGGTTTTGGATACCAAGCAGGTGTGATTGGGCATACTCAATTAGCTGATAAAATTGAAGGTTTTGCTAAAATCGGTTTCGGAAATGATATTAAAGGAACCTATCAATTAGGCGCTTCTTATGGGTTGCGTCCAGATGTTGATTTAAATGTATATTATCAATATGATAAATACAGTATGAATCAAAACAAAACAGATGTAAAAGGCTTGCATGCAGGTGTAGGTTATTCTTTCTAATTTGAAAAGAGTGATATCTGTTGAAAGATAATAGATAATATATTAGGACTGTAATACATGGTAGCTTACTTTGTATTGCAGTCCTTTTGATTTATTTATGTGATAAATATGAACAGTTAATCAGCATATGTTAACAAATAATTTGAAAAATAGGTTGACTATATTGAACTTGATTAATTATAATAAAGGTGTAACAGAATGTAAGAATCATGTAAGCTTGTAAGATCCAGTATACCCATATCATGGGGAGGAGGCACTATGCATACACTATGTAAGGGCTTGACAAGTGTAAGGGAAATTCCTAATACCGTGATTGTACGTAATGTACAATATAAACGAACTACAAGATCACCACAGTTACAAATTAACTATACCCCAAGAAAGCAAGAACATATAGTGACTGTTTGTAATTCAAAAGGCACTTTAGTGTCCACGATGTTAGAACGGTTTGACTCCGAAAGGAGCCACCATGATGAAGTTTCATTGGGGGAAATGCCAAAGGTTTGGACAGGTGAATTAAAAGATAGAACAAGAACAAAATTCGTGTTTACACCTGAATCTATACTTGAGTTTGTTGAGGCTATTCAAGATGATAATTCTATCTATCGGGAAGAGGTACCAGTAGTACCTGAATTAATGGTTTTATCACATATGGCACATCATGTGTTAGATGAAGCAATGTTACTTCAATTAGATATTACGTTTTCTGCACCATTTTATGGTGGAGATGTTATTTCTGTAGAAAAGCTTATAATCCATTCAGAGAAGCATACGCAAATTGGTGAGTGCGAATTAGTTGGAACTCATGGTGGGCGTGCACACTGTAAATGGATTTATGAAGAGGAGTTAATGAATGTTACAGACTAGAGATTTGACAAAAATGGCTTTGTTAGTGGCATTAGCCTGTGTAATGGCACAATTATCGGTTCCGAACCCCATGGGTGTGGGAATGATTTCCTTAATTACCATTGCATTATGTTTGATTGGTTTGATATTGCCACCAAAGCAGGCATTTTTGACTTTATTAGTCTATGTATTATTAGGAGCAGTTGGATTACCTGTATTTACTGGATTTACTGGTGGTATGGGAAAAATACTAGGTCCTACAGGTGGGTTTATTTTGATTTGGCCTATTGCCTATACTGCGGTTAGTTGCTTAAAGGGAACAGAAAAAAGTTTTCTTAGATATGCTGTAGTAGCTACAGTAGTAAGTATTGTGATTACTTATGTAGCGGCAGTGCCGTACTTCATGTCTGTTGCAAATATACCATTCACTGCTGATGGATTACAAAAAGCCTTAGGAATTTTGTTCTATCCATTTATCATTGGTGATATTGTAAAAGCAATTCTATCTGCCTGGATTGCTACAAAAATTAAATTCTAGTTATCTAAGTAGAATAGCGATCAAATCCTTTTGGATTTGGTCGCTTTTGTTGTGTAAGGATGTCAACTGACCTCCCATATCAATTACTCATTATTTAAAAGTCTTTTACCTAGGCAATTCAGGTAAGAAAATATGAATATAAATGTGTAAAAGTAGAGGATTCTCCTATTTTTACAAGTTTACTATATCTAATTGGTATACATGATATAGTGGTTTTTGTTGAAATAAACTACAATATGTTGTAAACTGAATCTAGTGATATCCATAAAGGGTACAAAATAGTGGTAATCTACAAAGTTATATATTTGATTGTTAGACAGGTTACTAAGCATTTGAAAAAAAGATTAATTGTTTCAGTGTTTATGAAATGACTAGACACTAAAAAAACAGTACTAATTTTCTACATGTGTAGATACAGAATGGATAGAGCAGAAATTGCTCTTTTTATATGTCCATATTTTGACTTAAATGTGCACCGCATATGTTAATTTTTTTGCTTATGCATTGTTTGTATGATTCATACTAAATCTAATACACCGTATAGTTTGTTATGTGCGGTGTAATTAGTATATAGGAGGCTGTATTATGATACATGTGATAAAAAGAGATGGTACTATTGCTGATTTTGATAAAGAAAAAATTATCATTGCTATAGAAAAAGCTATGCACAGTAGTACAGGTGTATATACGCCTGGATTGGCTTTGCAAATTGCTAATGAAATTGAGTCTTATGCAGAAAAAATGGGACGCAATATTACAATCTATGCTATTGAAGATCAAGTGTATTATAAACTCCTGGAAAATAATAATCCTGCAACGGCTCGAGCTTATGAAAATTATAAAGCAGTACAAGCTTTCAAGCGTGTAGAGAATACCACAGATAAAGATGTATTTGGTTTATTGAATAAATCAAATGTAGCAGTTCTTGATGAAAATTCCAATAAAGATGCTTCTATTGTATCCACACAACGTGATTTAATTGCTGGAGAAGTGAGTAAAGACATTGCTCGCAGAAAATTGATTCCTACGGATATTGTGCAAGCTCATGACAGTGGTGCCATCCATTTCCATGATATGGACTATATCATTCAACCTATGTTTAATTGCTGTTTAGTAAATTTAGAAGATATGTTGACAAATGGCACAGTTATCAATGGAAAACGCATTGATACGCCTAAATCCTTTCAGGTAGCATGTACGGTAACTACACAAATTATTGCACAGGTTGCATCTGGCCAATATGGAGGTCAAAGCATTAATGGGATTGATCGTATTTTGGCGCCTTATGTAAGAAAATCCTATGATAAATATTTAGAGTTAACATTACAAGAGCAGGTCGAAGTGTATGGTATGGCTCCAGATGTAGCAAAGGCAGAGGAAATTGCTTGGCAACGGACGAAAAAAGAGGTAAAAGATGGGATTCAAACTATCCAATATCAAATTAATACCTTAATGACTACAAATGGACAGGCGCCTTTTGTAACATTGTTTATGCACTTCGATCCGAACAGTGAACTAGCAAAAGAAGCTGCTTTAATTGATGAAGAAATTCTAAAACAACGTATACAAGGCATCAAAAATGAGGCGGATGTATATATTACACCAGCCTTCCCTAAGTTGATTTATGTATTGGATGAACATAATGTACATCCTAATAGTGAATATTATTATTTGACGGAACTGGCTGCTCAATGCACGGCGAAACGCATGTATCCTGACTATATTTCTGCGAAAAAGATGAAAGAAATCTATGAAGGTAACGTATTTGCTCCTATGGGATGTCGTTCCTTCTTATCTCCTTGGAAAAATGAGCAAGGTAAGTATGTATTTAATGGTCGTTTTAATATAGGTGTGGTAAGTCTTAACTTACCTCAAATTGGTATTTTAGCACAAGGTAAGGAAGATGCTTTTTTTGAGATTTTGGAAAAACGCTTAGAATTAGCTGAAAAAGCATTGTTGTTCCGCTATGAACTATTGAAAGATGTGACCAGTGATGTATCTCCTATTCACTGGCAATATGGAGCCATTGCACGCCTTCCTAAAGGGGCTCCGATTCGACCATTATTAGAAGGTGGATATGCGACGATTTCTTTGGGATATATCGGTTTATATGAGGCGACCAAGCTAATTGTAGGAGATTCCAATACATCGGAAAAGGGCCATGAGTTTGCTAGAAAAGTGATGGAACGTTTGCACAATGCTACAGAAACATGGCGCAGTAAACACAACATCGGGTTTGCCCTCTATGGCACACCAGCTGAAAGTTTAACCAACCGATTCTCCTCCATTGATAGAGCTCGGTTTGGTGAGATTCCGGATATTACAGATAAAGGATACTACACCAATAGTTATCATGTGAATGTACGTGAAGAAATCAATGTGTTTGATAAATTTGCCTTTGAGTCAGAGTTTCAACGGTTATCTACTGGGGGATGCATTTCCTATGCAGAAATTCCTAATATGAATAATAATATACCAGCTTTGTTGACGATGATGCAGTATATTTACGACACTATTTCCTATGCGGAATTTAATACAAAATCAGATTATTGCCATGAATGTGGCTTTGACGGTGAGATTATCGTTAATGATCAAGTGCAATGGGAATGTCCTCGTTGTCACAATACGAATCGTGATACTTTGACGGTAATTCGTAGAACTTGCGGTTATTTAGGGGAAAATTTCTGGAATGAAGGCCGTACGAAGGAAATTAAAGATCGAGTAATGCATATTTAATAGGATGATGAAAGAGGGATGTACAATGCGCTATGGACAGCTTAGACAATATGATATTGCTAATGGTGAAGGTATTCGTACATCCTTATTCGTTACTGGCTGCACTCATGGTTGTTATAATTGCTTTAACGAAGAGTATCAAGACTTTTCTGCTGGTGAGGTGTGGACAGAATCAGATACAGAAAGATTAATTTCCTATGTCAGTGCGCCTGCTTGTAGTGGATTAACCTTACTAGGTGGAGAGCCCTTTCAAAATGTAGATGGATTACTACCTCTTGTTGATAGAGTATTGGCAGTAGTGCCTCAAAAGTTAATTTGGGTCTATTCTGGATATACTTATGAAGAAATATTGGCTTGCCCTAATAAACGACAATTGCTAGAGCGGTGCCATATCCTAGTGGATGGGAAATTCGTGGATGGTTTACGAGATCCAGCATTAGCATTTAGGGGTAGTAGTAATCAACGGATTATTGATATACAAAAGTCTTTGCAATGTGGAGAAGTAGTTTTGTATATGGAATAACATGAGCTAGCTAAATTAATATTATAAAATAGCGGATATTTGAACTGTAATGTCAAATATCCGCTTTACATTGACTGAGATTCACATTAAATATGTATGAGAGTCAAATAATTAGAATAGATTTTTTAGAAAAGATAAGGATATGTCGAGCAACTTATTTTCTACTATAAGACAATAGGTATGCACGATTACAAGATAATAGGATATAAATTATAAATTAAAAAAGAGCTGTATAGCAATTGCCATAGAGCTCTTTTTAGCATTTAATTATATATTTAGACGATAGTTTGGCTAGGATCCCACACTTCACCATCAGCATCTGGTAAAAATCCATATTCTTTAGTCCACAGTGTTTTGTATTTCACAGCTTGGTTATGGATTTTTTCAATCATTTTTTCATCTGTACGGATGACTTTGGCAGGGCTACCTACAACTAGGGAGTAGGGTGGAATTTCTGTGCCTTCTAGCACGAGAGCACCTGCACCGATGATGGAGCCACGGCCGATATGACAACGGCTAAGAACGATAGCCCCCATACCCACTAATACGTGGTCCTCTAGGGTAGAGGCGTGGATGATAGCACTATGACCAATGGTTACAAAGTCACCAAGAATACAAGCGTGGTCATCGTCTACGTGAAGTACAGAATTGTCTTGTACATTGGAGTAGCGGCCTACTATAATTTTATTGACATCTCCGCGAGCAGATACATTTTGCCATACAGAGGCATATTCTTTTAGTTCTACATCGCCAGCAAGCTCAGCACCTGGCATAGCGTGACTTTTTGGATCTAATTTTGGATATTTTCCTTTAAATGGTAACATAGAAACCTCCTATATTATTTTGTATACGATAGTGTTATTTAATGAATCCCCTTGGGTTAAGGTACTAAGCCAAGGGGATGTAAATGGTATAAATGATACTAGTAGAAGATATATGTATGGTTTAGATAAACTGTTGTGCTTTTTTAATCGCTTCTTTGGCTTCTGCTACAACGGATTCTACGATGGTTTTGGCAGGCTCTACTTGTGTTAAACGGTTTAAGCCTTGGCCTACTTGCACAACACCGTTGACAGTATCTCCTTCCACGGCAGCCTTTTTATTTGTACCGATAGCCATAGCTGTCAATTCACTTTTAGGGGCACAACTGTATTCAGCTTCTAAATAACGAGCTGTAAATTCACTTTTAAGACCACGTACTCCGTGATTGAAAGTAAGACCTGTCACAGTGGAGTCAGTATCTGTAGCGTTGATAATAGCTTCTTTACAGTTTTGATGCATTTTACATTCTTCCGCTAAGATGAAACGAGAGCCCATTTGAACGCCAGCTGCACCCATAGTAAGACCAGCAGCGAGTCCACGACCATCTACAATACCGCCAGCGATAATTACAGGGATATCAACCTCTGGCACAACGTTTTCTAGTAAGGCCATCGTTGTTTGTGTACCAATATGACCGCCTGCCTCTTGACCTTCGATGATGATGGCATCGGCCCCTGCAACTGCCACACGTTTAGCAAGTTTTACATTCGGAACTACGGGAATTACTTTGATACCTGCTGCGTGTAATGGTTCGATGAAAGGAACAGGATTACCCGCGCCTAAGGTAACAAAAGCAGGTTTCTCTTCTACGATAACGGCTAAGATATCATCTAAGTTAGATGCCATTAACATTAAGTTTACACCGAATGGTTTGTCAGTTAAGGATTTGCATTGACGGATTTCTTGGCGAACCCATTCTGTGTCACGACCGCCTGTAGCGATAACACCAGTAGCACCAGCGTTGGCTACTGCGGCCGCAAGGGTGTGCTCAGATGTCCAAGCCATAGCACCTTGGATAATAGGATATTGAATGCCTAATAATTCTGTTAAACTAGTTTTCATAATTCCTCCTATATAGAATAGTGATTCTTTTATTTAAATCACTGGAGCTTTCAACATGCTTTCATTATAGCTTAATGGAATGAAAAAATATAGTTGCTGTAAAAGATGATAAAAACAATGTATAATATAACTAAGCTTATCACTAAGAGATATGTGGTACATGGTGCATATATGATATTAAAATGATCCCAATACATATGTGTATTTTAATGAACGTAAAATAGTGATATGCTTGTATATGAGTTTATTAGGCTTAAAAAAGTTATCTATAAAGCTCATGTATATTATGGCAAATTAGGTATATAAGAATTATAGTGTAAAGGAGGACTTATGAAAAAGTCATGGTTAATTGGTTTAGGTATTGTAGGTGTACTTCTGATTTGGATATTTAGTTCCTACAATGGATTAGTACAAACGGAAGAACAAGTCAATGGGCAATGGGCACAAGTGCAAACGCAGTTGCAACGTCGATCTGATTTAATTCCGAATTTAGTGAATACTGTAAAAGGTTATGCGACCCATGAGAAAGAAACAATTCAAGCAGTGGCAGATGCACGGGCAAAATTAGGTGGTGCCAAAACAGTAGAAGAAACGGCGAAAGCGAACCAAGAATTAAGTAGTGCCCTAAGTCGTTTGTTAGTGGTAGTAGAAAACTATCCGAACTTAAAAGCAGATGCTAATTTCAGAGCTTTACAAGATGAATTAGCAGGTACAGAAAATCGTATTGCAGTAGCACGTAAGGATTATAATGGCAGTGTACAAGCCTATAATATGAAGATTCGTACCTTACCTACATCCATCATCGCTAGTCCTATGGGCTTTCAGGTGAAACCATATTTTGAAGCAGACCAAGGGGCGCAAAGTGCACCGAAAGTGCAATTTTAATCCTTTTAACATATATACTTACAATGACTATGTATCGTTGCAAGGAATTGAGCTATAGTGCGATATAAAAGGGTATTTTCATGAGGGGGTAGGATGAGAAATAAATATACATGGACTACTATTCTCAGTGTTTTATTTGTAACAATAGCCTTATTTCTGGGTAACCTATCTGCTTTTGCCCTAGATATACCGAGTCCACCAAAAAATGGGTATATTTTGGATCAAACACGGACCTTGACTAAAGAAGATGTTCAGAAGATGAACCGTATGGGATTTGAGTTACAGCAAAAGACAAAGGCTCAAATCGCGGTTCTGATCATCTCTACTTTAGATGGTGAGGATGTAACAGAGTATGCAAATAAGGTGTTTCGTTCTTGGGGCGTCGGTGAAAAGGATAAAAATAATGGTATTCTTTTCTTGATTGCCCTTAAAGATAAACAAATGCGTATTGAAGTTGGCTATGGTTTAGAAGGTGCAATCAATGATGCCAAAGCGGGCCAAATTTTAGATGACTATGCCATACCGTATTTTAAACAAGGTCAAATAGGTAAAGGAGTAGCAAATACCTATGCGACCTTAGTAGGTGAAGCGGCTAAAGAGTACGGTATCACCATTGACGGAAGTCGTACTTATGAAACACAAAATGTAGAGGGATTAACGCCTTTTCAAATGTTGCTTATAGGTGGAGGTATTCTCTTGTTACTCATTTTGGACTTCACTGTATTTGGTGGCGCTATTACACAATCTTTATTATGGGTATTAGCTTCTAGTCGAGGTGGTGGCTCCGGCCGTTCAGGTGGTGGGGGTTTCGGTGGATTCGGCGGTGGATCTTCTGGTGGTGGCGGTGCGAGCCGTCGATGGTAATAGATGTAGATTTGCTAAATGTAGATATCATGATGCAATATGTTCCTATTATGCGTAGTTTGCAAATAGGTATCTAAAAATAACATAGAAAATGATTGAGAATAGATTGAAAGTTTTCGATTGTAGTGGTATACTGATTATAGATAAAGTATCTGAGACAAATCTTATAGTACGAAAGGTGGTGCACACAATGGATAAAAAATACGTATGCGTAGTATGCGGTTGGGTTTATGACGAAGCTGTTGAAGGCGTTAAATTCGAAGATCAACCAGCTGATTACCTTTGCCCAGTTTGTGGGGTTGGTAAAGACCAATTCGAAGAAATGTAATTAATTTTTCGATAAATTAATCCACATACATAAGGGCTCTCCTATAGGAGAGCTCTTTTTCACATGAGAGTTAATTGCTAAGTCTTGTATGAGTTTTCTGAAAACTCAACAACATATAGGGCTAGTATTTGACAAAGATAGTATAGGTAGCTATAATAGTATAGTCGAGGTAAAATTATGAAACTGCAAGTAGAGCAAGCAAAAGAACAGATTGGACGGGTAGTCCCTTTTCTATGTACGACATCAGGTGATGATCTTGGTGACGTATCTGCTTTTCCTTGGAGCCGTCATGATATAACCATTAGTGGTGAGCTTCGTTATGATGGTCAACATTATGTGGTGAATGGTACCATAACAACAAATGGACAATATGAGTGCTCAAGATGCTTAACCGATACTAATTATACCCATACTGTTCCATTTGAAGAGACTTTTGGTGTTACACATTCCAACAGTGGAGACGGTGATGTGATTTCTTTCGATGGGGAAGAAATCGATCTAACGGAGACCATTCGGGAAATATTAATCATCAATGAGCCCTCTCAAGTGTTATGTCAGGATGATTGCAAAGGATTGTGTGTTCAGTGTGGAGCTAATCAAAATGTTTCACCATGCTCTTGTGAATCCTTTGTGGTAGATCCTCGATTAGCAGTGCTAAGAACATTGCTGAAGGAAGAAAATGATGATTAATACCTAGTGATTATGTTAAGGAGGTGCAGATAATGGCAGTACCAAAGCGTAGACTTTCCAAATGCCGTCGAGATCGTCGTCGTGCTAACTGGAAATTAGAAGTACCTGGTTATGTAGCTTGTCCACAATGTCACGAACCAATGATGCCGCATCGCGTTTGCCCAACATGTGGTTCTTACAAAGGAGAACAAGTAGTTTCTAAAAATGCGTAATAGAAACGAATGAGAAGGCCTTGTAAACTATTGTTTACGAGGTCTTTTTTGTATGCATTTTATACCTAATTATGGTATAATAAAGAAACATTAATAAATAACTCAAGTGGTGATTATAAGAGGTGACATTATGTTAAGAGATACAATTTTAGTAACAGGACATAAGAGTCCAGATACAGATTCTATTTGTTCTGCTATTTCCTATGCAAATTTAAAAAATCAAATGGGCTTTCCAGCACAACCAATTTGTGCGGGTCAAGCTAATAAAGAAACATCTTTTGCGTTAAAGTATTTTGGCTTTGAACATCCAGAAATTGTAACTTCTTTTGCTGTAACAGTAGAAGATGTAGTAGAATCCATTCCAGCTGTAGACGCAAAAGCTTCTTTGCAAGAAGTATTAGCATGGCGTAAACAATATGAAATGAATCGTATTCCAGTGGTAGAAAATGGTACTACTTATGTAGGCACGATTACAGCGCAACGCTTAATTGATGCTTTAGAAGGCGCTATCAGTGGCAATGCAAATGTAACAGCTGGTGAGATTTGTACAAAAACTTCTTGCCAAGTGATTAGCAAAGAGACGAAATTACGTGACTTCAAAGCTAATTCCCACATCGGTGGATATCCTGTAGTAGACAATGGTACATACTTAGGTATCATTCGTTCTAATGTAGAAGCTCCAAAGCAAAAAACAAAAGTTGTTCTTGTGGACCACAATGAAAAAGTACAAATTATTGACGATATCGAAGAAGCAGAATTAATCGAAAATATCGATCATCATCGTATTGGTGGGTTGGTCACAGACAATCCTATTTTCATTCATTATGAAACTGTAGGATGTACTTGTACAATTCTTGCTAATTTATACTGGCAATATGGCCAAGAGATTCCTAAAAATATTGCTGGCTTAATGCTATCTGCCATTATTTCTGACACAGTATTATTCCGTTCTCCTACTTGCACTGAAAAAGATAAAGAAACGGCTAAAAAATTAGCAACTATTGCTGGTGTTAACTTAGAAGAATATGGTATGGAATTATTGAAAGCTGGTTCTGATGTATCTGATTATTCCGATGAAAAAATCGTGCGTACAGATTTAAAAGAATTTGAAGCAAATGGCAAAATCATCAGTATTGGCCAAATTCAAGTAATGGATACTACAGATATTTTGGGTCGTAAAGCATGCTTGTTAAAAGCTATGGAAGAATTACGTAGTGCCAATAATTACAGCGCTTCTTACTTGATGATTACAAATATCTTAACAGAAGCAACAAACTTAATCTTTGTTGGAGATGCGAATGATGTGGTAGCAGCCGCATTTAATGCACAACCTGTGGACAATGAAGTATATTTAGAACATACATTATCCCGTAAAAAACAAGTAGTACCACCAATTGTGGGTGCTATGAAAGGCTAATCTATAATAGGGGGTGCGTTGTAGTGAAACACAGCGCACCCTTGTTATATGCAAGAGAGGTATTATGATATTTGACGGTTTAAATAAAGAGCAACAAGAGGCAGTATACGCAACTGAAGGGCCTCTTCTTATATTGGCTGGTGCTGGATCAGGTAAAACACGAGTGTTAACATATCGTATCGCCTATTTGTTGACACAAGGGGTAAGCCCCTATGAAATTTTAGCCATCACATTTACCAATAAAGCAGCAAAAGAAATGAAAGAACGTGTGGAGACCTTAGTAGGGGATACAGCACACCGTATTTGGCTTAGTACATTCCATTCTTTTTGTGCTAAATTTTTGCGCTTTGAACTAGATTCTTTCATGGGATATAGTAAAAACTTTTCCATCTACGATTCTAGTGATTCTCAAGCAGTTATTAAACAAGCAATTAAAGCACTAAATTTAGATGATAAATATTACCCTGTAGGGGCTATCCAATCACAGATTAGCGATGCAAAAAATAGAATGAAATTAGCTAAGGATTTTCGCAGTGAAGCTCGTGATTTTTATTCACAACAAGTGTCTAAGGTGTACGATTATTATGAAGCAGAATTGCGAAAAAATAATGCTTTAGACTTTGATGATTTATTGCTAGTAGCTGTTAAATTATTACAAGAAAATCCAGCCGTACTAGAAAAGTACAGTCATCGTTTCCGTTATATTATGATTGATGAGTATCAAGATACAAACCATGCACAGTATACATTAGCATCTTTATTAGCATCTAAATGGAATAATTTATGCGTTGTAGGTGATGTGGATCAAAGTATCTATGCTTGGCGTGGTGCTGATATTCAAAATATCTTGGACTTTGAAAAAGATTATCCTAAGGCAAAGCTTATTAAATTAGAGCAAAACTACCGGTCTACGAAAATAATTTTAGAGGCGGCTAATGCGGTCATTGATTACAATGAGGGGCGCCCTGAAAAAGTGTTGTGGACAGATAAAGGAGAAGGTGCCAAAATTCGTCATTTTGAAGCTCAATCCGAACAAGAAGAAGGAGCTTTCATAGGAGATACCATCAAAAAACAAAAAGAAATTCATGATCGTAGTTATGGAGAGATGGCTATTTTATATCGCACGAATGCCCAATCGCGTGTACTTGAGGAATCTATGATCAAACGCGGTATTCCTTACACTATGGTGGGGGGGACTAAGTTCTACGATCGTAAAGAAATCAAAGATATTTTGGCGTACTTGCGTATTTTAATCAATCCATTTGATGATATCTGCTTACAACGTATTATTAATGTGCCAAAACGTAGTATTGGATTAACTACAGTCGGTAAATTACAGGATTTTGCAAGAGAAACGAATAACTCTCTATTTATGACATTGAGTCAATTGGACCAAATTCCTACTATAAAAGGTAAAACGAAAGAAAAGCTAGAAGATTTTATGGGTTTAATTTTTACCTTAGTCAACGAGGCTACAGAGCTTTCCGTACAAGGTATTATTGAGGCCGTATTAGATCGGACTGGATATGTAGTGGAACTAGAGAATAGTACAGACCCACAAGACCAAGCTCGGTTAGAAAATATTGGTGAGTTGGTATCGGTAGCCAAAGAGTTTATGGATACAAATCCAGAAGGTACTTTACAAGACTTTCTTGAGCAAGTAGCATTGGTGAATGATGTAGATTCCTTTGAACAAGAAGAGTCCAAAGTGACGTTAATGACTTTGCATGCTGCAAAGGGACTAGAGTTCCCCGTGGTATTCTTAGCTGGTTTAGAAGAAGGATTATTTCCGCATAGTCGTACCTTGATGAATCCTGAGGAAGTAGAAGAAGAACGTCGTATTGCCTACGTAGGGATTACGAGAGCCGAAGAAGAGCTATATGTATCCAATGCCACTACACGGACTGTATTTGGTAAAACTACAGGGTATTTACCATCTCGTTTTTTGAAAGAAATTCCTAGCGAACTCATGGAAGAAGTACGGACAAAACGAACTATGAAGGAAGAATTACAACGAAATGTACCATTTCATCAATCTGTAGCCAATCGACCTGTTACAAAACCTATGATTCGAAATCCACAAGTAGTAGATTGGACTGTGGGAGATACTGCTATCCATGCTAAATGGGGTGAAGGAACTGTAGTGGATGTAGTTGGTGAAGGGGCCAATGTAAAATTAAAAATTGAGTTCCCTACACAGGGATTGCGACAAATTATGGCTAAGTTCGCTCCTATACGAAAAAAATAAGGAAATCATACAATGAGTATTCAAGAAGACATTCAACAATTACAAAAAGAATTAGCCCATCATGCGTATTTATATTATGTGAAAGATGCTCCCATTATTTCTGACTATGAATATGATGTATTATATCGAAAATTAGTAGAGTTAGAAACAGCACATCCCGAGTATATTGTGCCGACCTCTCCTACACAACGTGTGGGAGCCAAGGTGGAAGGTAGCTTTGAAAAAGTAGTACATGGACAACGAATGCTAAGCTTAAGTAATGTATTTAATGATGCTGAAGTGGAACAATTTGGGGTGCGTTGTGAAAAAGAGTTGGGCCATGCGCCGCAATATGTAGTGGAATTGAAGATTGATGGCTTAGCGGTTAACCTACATTATGAAAATGGTCTCTTTGTACGTGCGGTCACACGTGGTGACGGTCGTGTAGGGGAAGATGTAACAGCTAATGTAAAAACCATTCAGTCTATTCCACTAATCATTGACAATGCGCCTCCCTTCATTGAAATTCGTGGAGAAGCCTATATGCCGCATAAGGAGTTCAAACGAATCAATGAAGAACGAGAGGAGGCTGGCTTACAAACTTTTGTAAATCCACGTAATGCGGCAGCAGGATCATTACGCCAACAAGACCCAGCTATTACGGCAAGCCGAAATTTAGATTTTTTTGCCTATGCGATTGGTTCATCAGAAGGATCTAACATACATACACAACAGGAATTATTAGAGCAACTCGAAGCTTTTAAATTTCATGTCAATCCTCACTATAAAGTGTGTCAATCCATAGCAGAGGTTGTGGAGCATATTCATTACTGGGATGTCGAACGTCACAATTTGCCTTATGATACAGATGGTATGGTGATAAAAGTAAATGACTTTGAAGACCAAGAGACATTGGGAACCACAGCGAAGGATCCCAAATGGGCGACGGCCTTCAAGTACCCACCAGAAGAAGTGGAGACCATCGTCAAAGATATTACAATCAATGTAGGGCGTACAGGGGTGTTGACGCCGACTGCAGAATTAGAATCTGTGTTTGTGTCCGGAACGAATGTATCACGGGCAACTTTACACAATGAAGACTTTATTAAAGAAAAAGATATTCGTATTGGTGATACGGTACGTATTCATAAAGCTGCAGAAATCATTCCAGAGGTAATTTCTGTGGTAGTAGATAAACGAAAATCGGATTCTGTGCCTTATGAAATGCCCAATGCTTGCCCGGTGTGTGAATCTCCTACGGTGCGCCGTGAAGGAGAAGTGGCTATTTATTGTAGTAATGAACATTGCCCAGCGGTAGAGAAGGAAGGTATCATTCACTTTGCATCCCGTGATGCCATGAACATTGATGGATTAGGTCCTAGTATTGTAGAAGCGCTAGTGACAAATCATCGTATTGAAACAGTAGTGGACTTGTATCATTTGAAGGAAGAGGATATTACATCCTTAGAGCGAATGGGCAAAAAGTCGGCCCAAAACTTACTAAAAGCGATTGACGATTCTAAAGAACGCGGCTTAGGTCGAGTGTTATTTGGACTGGGTATACGTTTAATTGGTGCTAAAGCAGGGCAAACCATTGCGAAATACTTTACTTCCATTGATAGCTTAATGAATGCCACCATAGATGAGTTGACTAATATTGATGAAATAGGACCTACCATGGCGAAAAGTTTGGTAGAATATTTTGGAAATGAACGAAATCGCCAATTGATTGAAGGGTTACGTCATGCGGGAGTACGGTTAGAAGAAGAAGTGCAAGAAGCCGCGGGCAATGAACTGGAAGGACAGATCATTGTATTGACTGGTAAGCTTACTTCCATGGGACGTTCTGAAGCAGGGGCAATTTTAGAAGCGCATGGAGCGAAGGTAACAGGTTCTGTTAGTAAAAAAACAACTTTGGTCATTGCCGGTGACGATGCAGGTAGTAAATTAACAAAAGCAGAACAATTGGGGATCCCTGTGATGGATGAACAAGGATTATTAGATTTAATCAAGGATTTCTAAGCCTATCTATTGATAATGAGGTGGTTTTTCCTCTATAATAAAATGATAAGCTTAGAAAGGTTAGCTATATGGAACATAGAACATTATTAGAATACTTTCAAGAGCATACAAGTTTACATCCTTTTGAGGTGCTACATCATGTGACACTTAAGAATGTGTCACCAGGACATGTGGAACTAGATTTTCACAGTGAAGAACAATTGCACAGTAATCCGCGAGGCGATGTGTATGGTGGGGTACATTTGAGTTTATCAGATTATCTAATGGGATTGGCTTGTATTACACTAGGAAAGCAAGTGACAACGGCGCAAATTAATGGTAATTTTGTGAAATCATTGCTGAAAAATGCAAGAATCCGCGGTGTATCTAATGTGGAACACAAAGGTCAAAGTACAATGGTTACATCCTGTCGTTTGTATAATGATATGGGAGAACTTGTCTATATGGGAAGTGGAACGTTTATGGTTCTTGACGATTTGGTATTACCAGAATTGCCATGGTCGTTGTTAGATGAAGAATAGTTGGAGGATAGGAATCAATGAAAGAACAATTGCAAGCATTGCAAGAGAAAGCAATCGCCCAAATTCAAGGGGCAGCGAACTTGCAGGAATTACAAGATATTCGTGTTACCTATTTAGGTAAAAAGGGAGAAGTTACCTCCTTATTAAAAGGATTGGGTAAACTATCTCCAGAAGAGCGTCCTGCTATGGGTGCCTTGGTAAATACAGTGCGTGTAGCGTTGGAAGAAGCTTTAGATGAAGTACAACAACAAATGGAAGCTGCTGTATTGGCAGCTAAATTAGAACAAGAAACTATTGATATTACATTACCAGGTCGTCCTGTTCGTAAAGGCCATTTGCATCCATTAACAAAAATCAACGAAGAAATTGAACAATTTTTTGTGTCTATGGGCTATGCTGTAGAAGAAGGTCCTGAAATTGAGTCAGACTATTTTAACTTTGAATGCTTGAATTTAGCTGCAGATCATCCAGCTCGTGATATGCAAGATTCTTTCTATATTACCGATTCCGTATTACTTCGTACCCATACATCTCCAGTGCAAGCGAGGACATTGCAAGGTAGCGAAAAAAATGCACCTATCCGCATGATTGCACCGGGAAAAGTATATCGTTGGGACTATGATGCCACACATTCTCCAGTATTCCATCAAGTGGAAGGTCTTGTTATCGATAAGAATATTACCTTCTCTGACTTGAAAGGAACCTTGGAGTTGTTCTTGAAACACATGTTTGGTGAAGATACAGCTGTACGTTTCCGTACAAGTTTCTTCCCTTTCACAGAACCAAGTGCAGAAGTAGATATTTCTTGTTGCATGTGCCACGGTGAAGGATGCCGTGTATGCTCTCATACAGGGTGGTTAGAAATTCTTGGTTGCGGTATGGTACATCCTAATGTATTGAAATTGAATGGTTATGATCCAAATGAAGTACAAGGCTTTGCCTTCGGCATGGGCGTAGAACGTATTGCAATGTTGAAATATGGTATTAATGATTTACGTTTATTCTATGAAAATGATAAACGTTTCTTAACGCAATTTTAGGAGGTTACTGTGAAAGCTAGTTTACAATGGATGAAAGACTATGTATCTGTGAATCTTGGCGAGAACCCTCAAGAATTTGCAGATGCCTTAACACAAGCTGGGATTCCAGTAGAAGAAGTGATCAACTGTGATACAGGTATTAAAAAAATCTATACAGGAAAAATTGTAGAAATTACAAAACATCCTGATGCAGATAAATTACAAGTGTGCCAAGTAGAATGCTTAACAGAAGAAGGTGAGCCGGTTACGAAACAAATCGTAACAGCAGCTACTAATGTGGCAGTGGGACAAATCGTTCCTGTAGCGTACCATAAATCTCGTTTAGCAGATGGTACAGAAATTAAAAAAGGCAAACTTCGTGGACAAACATCAGAAGGCATGTTCTGTTCTGTAGCAGAATTTGGCTTATCGACAGATGTAGTGTTACCAGAAGAAGCGACTGGTATTTATATCTTCCCTGAAGGTACAGCTATTGGACAAGATGTAAAAGAAGTACTAGGTCTTAATGATGTAGTCTATGAATTTGAGTTGACGCCAAACCGTGCGGATTGTTTTTCCATGGTTGGTTTAAGCCGTGAATTTGCCGTATTAGATAAAACAGAAGCTACATTCCCAGAGGTAACAGTGCAAGAAGAGGGACCATCCATTGAAGGTCGTTTGAATATTTCTATTGCTGATACAGAGTTATGCTCTCGTTTCATGGGACGTTTGATTGAAAATGTAAAAGTTCAAAAATCTCCATTATGGTTACAAAATCGTTTGCGTAATTGCGGTATTCGTCCTATTAATAATGTAGTGGACGTAACGAACTATGTAATGTTGGAATTAGGTCAACCAATGCATGCTTACGACTATGATCATCTATATGGACATAGTTTAGTAGCGCGTAAAGCTACAGAGGGAGAAGTGATTCAAACCTTGGATAGCAATGATCGTACATTAGCAAACACTATGCTAGTTATCGCTGATACTGACCGTCCTGTAGGGGTGGCTGGTGTCATGGGTGGTGCTGATAGTGAAGTATCCAATGAAACAACAACGGTTGTATTGGAAGCTGCTGTATTTAATGGAGCTTCTATTCGTCGTACCTCTCGTGCATTAGGCTTGCGCTCTGAAGCATCTGGTCGTTTTGAACGTGGTGTGAATAGCGAAGTTACACCACTAGCTTTAGATCGGGCAGCACAATTGTTATTGGATATTACACCAGGTGCTGTAGTAGCAAAAGGTGTGGTTGATGTATATGCAGCACCAAAAGAAGTGCGTACAGTGTCTTTCACGAGTGAAGCTGTGAATTCGTATTTAGGTACTAATATTGCAGAAGAAGAGATGATCACTATCCTAACAACTTTATCCTTCGACGTGAAAGTTGATGGTGAGGCCTTAGTGGCTACTATTCCATCTTGGCGTGATGATGTAACAGGCATGCCAGATATTGCAGAAGAAGTAGCACGCATTCACAACTATGATAATATTGCACCTACTACGCCATTGGCACGAATCCAAACGGGAACAGTATCTCCTATGCATGCGTTAGTACATGATGTAAAACATGCTTTGGCTGAAGCTGGTTTAGATGAAATTATTACTTTTAGTTTCATGCATAAAGATAGTTTGCAAGATTTGTTAATTCCTGAAACAGATAGCAGACATCAAGCGATTCCTATTCTAAACCCAATTTCCGAAGAGTTTCCGGTGATGCGTACTACTTTAGTACCTAGCGTCTTAGAAACAGCAAAACGCAATGTAGCTCAAAAGAATTTAGATTTAGCCGTTTTTGAAGTGGCTGCTGTGTACGAACCTAAGGCATTGCCGCTTACAGAATTACCAAACGAACGCATGATGGCAGCAGGGGTTATCCTAGGCAAATGGGATCGCCAAGAATGGAATGTACCGGCTAGAAATGTAGACTTCTATGATCTAAAAGGTATCATTGAATCTGTACTCGCTAATCTTGGTATTGAAAATTATGCAATTAGTAGAAGTAAAGAGTATTATTTACATCCAGGTGTAAGTGCTAGTATCTCCGTAGAGGGTGTTGAAATAGTACGCTTTGGTGAATTACATCCACAAGTAGCAAGTCATTATGACATTAGTGGTAAAGCATATTTATTTGAAATGGATTTAGAAGCATTGTTACAAGTGAACCGCAAAGGAATTTCTTTCACAGCAATTTCTAAATTCCCTGGTACTAGTCGTGACTTAGCGATTGTAGCACCAAAAGATGTGCAAGCTATTGATGTGTTAGAAGTGATGAAACAAGAAGGCGGCGAATATCTTGAGAGTGTTCGTATCTTTGACGTATACGAAGGGGAACATATCCAAGAAGGATATCGTAGCTTGGCGTATACCTTGTCGTTCCGTTCTCATGAAGGTACATTAGTAGATGCTGATATTGAAGATAGAATCCAAGCGATGTTAGCAAAATTAGCAGACAAAGGTTGCACTTTACGATAATACGTAAATCCTACGGGATGTAACAATCGGTCATCTCTCTTATGGGATGACCGATTTATTATAAGGAGTTGTGATGGAATTATTAGCCCCAGCAGGGACAATGGAAAACTTTATGGCCGCCCTTGAAGCAGGGGCTGATGCCATTTATTTAGGCGGTAAGGTCTTTAATGCGCGATCTCATGCGGGAAATTTTGACTATGATGAGTTGCGAGAGGCTTTGCGATTAGCTCATATATTACAGGTGGGTATCTATGTAACGGTGAATATCTTGGTAGGTGACCGTGAAAGTAAAGCCTTAGCAGAGCATCTACGGGAACTAGAACGCATTGGTGTAGACGGCATTATTGTGCAAGATCTTGGTGTTGCAAGAATAGCGCGTCAAGTAGCGCCTACCTTAGAGCTACATGGTAGTACACAAATGACGGCTACTAATTTGGAGACTGTACAATTTCTAGAACGCTTAGGATTTACACGAGTGGTTCTATCTAGGGAGCTGAGCCTAGATGAAATTCGCCATATCTGTGAACATGCGAAGGCTGAAATTGAAGTGTTTATTCATGGAGCGCTTTGTATCTCCTACTCTGGACAATGTTTGATGAGTAGTTTCATTGGTGGACGTAGTGGCAACCGTGGGTCTTGTGCCCAACCATGTCGCTTGCCATACCAATTGGTTACTTTAGATGGTGAACAAATTACTCATGATAAAGAGACCTATATCATGAGCCCTAAGGACTTAAACTATAGTGCGTATATGAAAGAGCTCATCGAAGCAGGCGTAGCTTCATTCAAAGTAGAAGGACGCATGAAAAAGGTATCCTATGTGCATGAAGTTATCGGTACCTATCGGACTATCATCGATAGATCTGGACAAGCCACAGAGGCAGATTTTACTCGCTTAGAAGAAGGGTTTAATCGTGGGTTCTCTACGGCTTATTTAGAAAATAATGGTTCCAAGTCTATGATGACCATCAGTGCGCCTAATCATTTAGGAAAATACTTGGGAGAAGGTCAGGTAAAAGGCCGTATGCTGGTCTTGCGCACTAAGGAGGCTGTAGCAGAAGGCGACTTACTGAAAGTTATCGCCCATACGGGAGATGTGCACTACATTACGGTGACGGCGGATATGACTTTTGATCGTAATATATATCGCATTCCACTTGCAGAAACTATTAGTGCAGGCAAGGTCTATCGTGCCAGCCAAGGTGGATACACCAAACAACGGGGGTTAAAAGATTTTACTCGTAAATACAAATCCTATATGTTCTTACATGGTGAAGAAGGTAGTACTGTGTCATTGACGATGATGTTAGATTCTGGTCAAACGGTAACCGTCACTGATGAATATGTATTACAAATGGCTAATCATAAACCTACTTCTGTGGAGAAAATTACGGAACAATTAGGTCGTTTAGGAAATACTCTATTTGACTTAGATCATGTGACGGTTCCAGAAGGTTCTTTTATGTGGCCTAGCAGTGTCTTAAATAGTCTTCGTAGACATGCTGTGGAGGCTATGGAAGAATTTCTAATAGAACAATACGTGGCATCATGGGAAGCACGTAAAGCGAACTTGCCCACAGGGATGGAATTATTAGGAGATATGACAAAAACTGTGGGACAGGTCTTAGGATTTACACAGGCGCATGCCCTAGAATCTAATACAAAACAATTAGAAATCTTAGTGGATTCCTTAGAAGGCCTGCAGCAGGCAGTCATGACACCAGTAGACCGTATTGTGTTTGGCGATCCATTACACAGAATTCCAGTAGCATATCCTGTATATGAAGAAGTTGTACAGATTTGTCGCGAGGCTAACAAAGAAATTATATTTAGTACCCCAAGGGTGATTAAGGATAATGAAAGTACAACCTTTAGGGATATGGTAAATCATATGGTAGAAGCCAATCCAGATGGGATTCGAGTGCATTTCTTGGGGGCTTTGGAAGTATTACATCAACTGGGATATACAGGTGTGGTGGAAGGTGATACAGGATTGCAAACCTTTAATTCTCACACCTTAGGTATACTGAATGACTTAGGATTTAGTACTGTCAATGTGTCCTTAGAGGCTACCTTGCATCAAATGAATACGATGGCAAGTAAAAATATTATGCCTATTGGAGCTATTGTGCAAGGCCGTGTAGAATTGATGATTTCTGAGTATTGTCCTATCAGCAGTTTTGCCGGTACAGGTTATAAACGAGGTTGTCCTTTGGTGTGTACGAAACAAGACTATGCTTTGCAGGATAGAAAGGGTGAACTATTTCCAATTTATACAGATCCATTCTGTCGTACCCATATTATGAATAGCCGTGAGTTAGATATGAAAAGCTATATCGATGACTTACGACGTTCTGGGTTACAACGATTGGTTATTGATGGAAGACAACGAAGTCCTAAATGGATTGCTAACGAGGTGAGTATGTATCATCAATTACTAGAGGGGACTGTGAAAGCACCGAGCAAAGAAGGAGCTACTCATATCACAAGGGGACACTTTTTTAAAGGAATATTAGGGGAATCATAATGAATAGTGAACAAGTCTTAGACTTTCAACATATACGGCAAAAGCTGGCAGATGTGTGTTCCTCTGCCATAGCTAAAGAATATGCACTGAATTTGCAACCTATGCACAACCGTCAAAAAATTGAAGATGCCCTAGATGAAACCGTGGAAGCTATGCGCTCCTTAGAGCAAGAAGTGGAGCAACCCATCAGTGGTACGAAAGATATTCGTACAACTTGTACGAAAAGTCGTAAAGAAATTATTTTGACTCGTGAAGAGCTTTGGGACTTGCATACCACTATCTTGGCATATAATCGGATGCATCGTTTTTTTAAAGAAAAGTATTTGCTCTACCCATTATTATCTTTGTGGGTACAGGATTTGCCAAGTCATGATAAGCTGACCAAGCGCTTTGAACGAACTTTTGATGCCTATGGTGTATTACTGGATGGCGCTACACCTAAACTACAACAGTTGCGAATGACCATGAGTCGCACAAAGAATGCTATTAAAAATGATCTACAGCGAATATTACAGGATAAGGATAATCAAAAATACTTTCAGGAAGCTATCGTTACTATGCGTAATAATCGTTACGTGATTCCTGTAAAACAAGAATATCGAGGAGCATTTCCTGGTCTTATCCATGATAGATCTGCTACAGGTGCCACTTTATATATTGAGCCTATGCGATTGGTAGACTTAAATAATGAATTACAAGAAGCTACCTTGGCAGAAGAACAAGAAGTACTTCGTATTTACAAAGAATTAACAGAGTTGGTACGAGCTCATGCAGACACATTATTAGATGCATGTAAACGTGTATCTCATGTAGAATTTGTCTATGGAAAAGCAGAATTAGCCATACGGATGAAAGCCGTCCGTGCCATCATCAGTCAAGGTCGAGAAGTGAATTTACTACAAGCGCGTCATCCTATGCTAGCTCCGAATGTGGTAGTTCCTACTACCATCACTTTAGGGACGAAGTATCGTATTTTGTTAATTACAGGTTCCAATACAGGTGGTAAAACAGTGTCTCTAAAAACATTGGGATTGTTGGCGTTAATGAACCAAAGTGGCTTATGTATTCCAGCTGACAGCGGATCTGCTTTACCAATCTTTCACCATATCTATGCAGATATTGGAGATGAACAAAGCATTGAAGCCAGTTTGAGTACATTCTCTGCCCATATGTCGCAGGTAATTCGGATACTGAAAAAGGTAGGACCAAATGATTTAGTATTACTAGATGAATTGGGGTCTGGTACGGATCCAGAAGAAGGAAGTGCTTTAGGAATTGCAATCATTGAATACTTCCGTAAAAAAGGAGCGCTCATGATGGTGAGCACGCATTATAATGAGTTGAAAACCTATGCGTATCAAACGGAAGGTGTCGAAAATGGTCATGTGGAGTTTGATGAAAGAACCTTACGCCCAACGTACCGTTTACATATTGGTGTAGCAGGTAGTTCACATGCACTTAGCATTGCAGCACGCTTAGGATTACCGCAAGATGTGGTGGACTTAGCTCGCAAACAATGGGAACTGAATGGACGTAGTGCTATGGAAGATATGCTTCGTGACTTAAATCAAGAGCTTAGAAAAACGCAAGAACGGGAACGAGCTTTGAAAAAAGAACAAGAAGAAGTGCGCCGTATGCGTACCCAAGTGATGCGTGATAAAAAAGCATTACAAGATAAGAAAAAGGTCATCTTAGAAAAAGCTCGAGAAGAAGCGCAAAATATGAAACGATCTGTTCGTATTGAAAGTGAACAAATCATTAAAGAGTTAAAAGGTTCTTTTAATGAAACGGACAAGCAAAAACGTCAGGATGCTATATCTAAAGCTAGAAAAGGCGTATCCAATGTAGCTGTTCCAACAGGGACTATTGAAAAACGAGATCCTTTAGATGTGACTAAGGTAAAAGTGGGCGATGTTGTGTTCCTAGATAACTTACAATCCTTAGGCACTATATTGGCTATTCAAGGAAAACGGATTCAAGTTGACATGAATGGACTGACAGTGACTGTGAAAGAAAAGGATTTATTAGCAGCCACTCGTGAGGAAGCCAGTGCCTTATTACGTAAAGAAAATCCTGTACCTATGTCCAATCGTCAGCGGAAACGATCTGGTATGGCGGTCATTCGTCAACAACAAGCCTCTACTGAGTTAAATATTATTGGTAGAACTGTGGATGAAGCTATTGTAGAAGTAGGAAGATTCATTGACCAAGCTATACTAGCTGGATTAAATTCGGTGCGTATTGTTCATGGTAAAGGAACGGGAGCTTTACGGTCTGGAGTTCATGATTATTTAAGGACCTTGCCAGGTATTAAAAGTTATGACCTAGCTAGTTTAGATGAAGGTGGTGCAGGAGCGACGACTGTAATCCTATAAATGAATCCTTTATGGAATTCTAATTTGTGCAAAAATCTGCAATAGAGTATAATTAAGGGAGTTCTATAGGAAATAATGAGCTTTAGAGAGGTGACATATGAATCCTAGTTCATCAAGACCCATTCCTCCTAGGAGACGGGTAGTGCAAAAGAAACTGATAAAGAAAAAATCATCTTGGAAACGTTCTTTTTGGATTTTCTTTATCTTATTTATATTGATTGTAGCAGGTGCAGGTTGTGGATTTTTAGGTGCCACTATGTCTTCTTTACCGGACGTGGCTAATGTAAAACCAGCAGCATCTTCACAAATATATGATGCGAATGGTGATTTAATTACTACTGTCCATTCAGAAGAAAATCGATTACCTGTGAAGTTGTCAGAAATTCCAAAAAACCTTCAGAATGCTTTTATTGCTACAGAAGATAATCGTTTCTATAGCCATCATGGTATCGATCCTATTGGTATCTTACGCGCTGTATGGGTAAATATTATTCATGACGGTGTTGCAGAAGGTGGATCTACGATTACACAACAGTTAGCACGAAATGCTTTCTTAACACAGGATCGTACCTTTAAACGTAAGATTATGGAAGCTTTATTGGCATTGCGTATTGAACAACACTATACAAAACAAGAAATTTTAGAAATGTACATGAACCAAATTTATTTTGGTCAAGGTGCATATGGCGTACAAACAGCGTCTCATGTATACTTTGATAAAGATGTGCAGGACCTGTCATTAGCGCAGATGGCAATTTTAGCGGGCTTACCGCAAAGTCCAAATTATTATTCTCCATTTAATAATCTAAAAGCAGCTAAAGCGCGTCAGGCTGTTGTATTGGGACAGATGGTGAAATATGATTATCTATCAGCTGATCAAGCAGAAGAAGCCAAAAATGCGGACTTACACTTGCTAGATAAACCAAAATCTTCCAATGGATATGGCAGAATGAGTTACTTTGTAGATTATGTTATTAATGAAGTATCGGAACGATATGGTGATAATGCAATTTATAAAGAAGGTATGAAAATTTATACTACCATTGATATGAAGGCACAAAGGGCTGCTGAACAGGCTATGGAAAACTTACCAAATTATTATACGGATGAAAATGGCTTACAGCAGCCACAAGGGGCATTGATTTCTATTAATCCTCATAATGGTCATATCGTAGCTATGGTGGGTGGACGTGGTACAGATTCCTTTAATCGTACAACTATGGCGGTACGTCAACCTGGCTCAGCCTTTAAGCCATTTGTATATTTGGCAGCTTTGAAAAATGGAGATACTCCAGGTACAGTATATGTAGATAAACCATCTGAATTTAATGGCTGGAAGCCTCAAAACTATTCTCGTAGACATTCAGGCGCTATGACAATGCGTAATGCAGTAGCTCACTCTAATAACGTAGTAGCTGTATTAGCAGCAGATAAGGTGGGTATGTCAAATGTGTTGGACCTAGCTGAGAAAATGGGGATTTCTACATTAGATAAACATGGTGATGATAACTTAGCTGTTGCATTAGGTGGTTTGACAAAAGGTGTGACACCTATGGATATGGCGGTAGCCTACGGGGTGCTTGCCAATAACGGTGTGAAAGTTAAGCCTGTAGCTATTACGAAAATTATAGATCGTAATGGTAATATTGTAGAGGAAGGTTCTGTTGAGGAAACTCGTGTTGTAGAGCCAAAATATGCATATATGATGACAAATATGCTTGAATCTGTAATTAAATTTGGTACAGGTGGTAATGCTTATTTTGGTCGTCCAGTAGCAGGTAAAACTGGTACTACCGATGAAGAAAAAGATGCTTGGTTTGCAGGTTATACGCCTGATTTAGTGACAGTGGTTTGGATGGGTGATGATAGTGGATCTGAAACTTTACATGGTACCACAGGTGGTCAAACACCAGCTATCATCTGGAGACAATACATGCAAGCAGCTTTAGCAGATACTCCAGCATCTAACTTTACAGTGCCAGAGGGGGTAGGTCCTGAGGCTTATGCAGGCAATACAAACCCAGCTACAGACAAGAAAAAAGATGAGAAAGACAAAAAAGATAAAAAAGATGGAGATGTAGAGGATGATACTAGTACAACATCCAATGATGAAAGTCCATCTAAATCTAAAGGTAATAAAGGGAAGGAGCCAGTTGTTGCTCCTAGATCATCTAAAAATTCACAGTAACATAGGAGATAATCATGATTAGTGCAGCAGAACAGTTTCGCCTCATTTCCCATGGGGTAGCTGATCTTTTACCAGAAGATGAATTTAAAAAGAAATTAGAAAAATCCGTGGCAACAAATACGCCATTGATTGTCAAATTAGGATTAGATCCAACAGCTCCAGATATTCATTTGGGCCATACTGTTGTTTTGCGTAAGCTTAAATTATTCCAAGATTTTGGACATAAAGTTATCATTTTAATTGGTGACTTTACAGCTCGTATTGGTGATCCAACTGGCAAAAGCGTAACTCGTCCACCGTTGACAGAAGAACAAGTGATTACTAATGCGAAAACATACCAGGAACAAATTTTTAAAGTCTTAGACCCTGAAAAAACAGAAGTTCGTTTCAATAGTGAATGGTTAAGCAAATTGGATTTTGCGGATGTATTGAAGTTAGCCTCCAAATATACAGTAGCTCGTATGTTGGAGCGAGATGATTTCCACAAACGATATACAGAAGGTCGTCCTATTAGTATTCATGAGTTCATGTATCCATTGATGCAAGGTTACGATTCTATCGCTTTGAAAGCTGATGTGGAATTTGGTGGTACTGACCAAACATTTAACCTGTTAATGGGACGCCATTTACAAGGTGAAGAGGGGATGCCCGAGCAAACCATTATTACAATGCCAATTTTAGAAGGCCTTGATGGGGTTCAAAAAATGAGTAAGTCTCTTGGCAACTACATTGGTATTAGTGAAGCTCCATCTGAAATGTATGGTAAAGCGATGTCTATTCCAGATGAATTGATGATGCGTTACTTTATGTTGGTAACAGACATGAGTATTGAAGAACAAGAACAACTTAGTAAGGATTTAGAGTCTGGTGCAGCCCATCCTAGAGATGTAAAAATGAAATTGGCTCATACTATCGTTCGTCTATATCATGGAGAAGAAGCTGCTAATTTTGGACAAGATGAGTTTGTGCGTGTGTTCCAAAAACATGCGATGCCAACAGATATTCCAGAATATAAAGTGGCAATCACAGAAGAACCTGTGTTTGTACCACAGTTATTATCTGATGCAGGCTTAACAGCAAGTAATGGAGAAGCAAGACGATCTATTAAAGCTGGAGCCTTTAAAATTGATGGTGAAAAGTGTAATGAAGAACATATTCTATTGAAAGACGGTATGGTATTGCAAGTTGGAAAACGGAAATTCATTAAAATCGTCTCTTGTTAGTCTATGTAGGCTGTGGCGTTTTTAACTAAATAAGATAAAGGGAAGACCGTAACACACCCCTTCTCAAACTATACAGTGGTTATGTTTGTTCAGGGGTATGTTACGGTCTTCTTGTGTTTGAGTGATTTAGGTAGTAAGAGACGCCACAAGGCTACTACGTCTAACTGCGTTCCTCTGGTGTTCTTATTGTATTTTGGGTGTGAATCATCTCTTCCTATTATGGGAGGAGGTGGTACTATGAAAAAATTTAGAAATATGTATAGATTATTTTTAATCTTAAAATTAATAGTACATCTCATTGATTTATTTAAATAATTAATGAAAAGCCTAACGTATAAGATAAGTACCGCTAATACTTATACACGTTAGGCTATCCATTTTGAAAGTTTTAAGATGAGCCTAACGCCAGCTACACGTTGATGGCTCTTCTTTTGTTATCTTAATTATAGCACAGTTAGTAGGTGTATTACAAATATCACTTGTTTCCCTATGTAGCCTGTGGTGTTTGTAACTGAATAGGGCAAATGGAAGAGCATCCTATAAGGGTGCTTTTTTATTTAAAATTACATTATTATGATGTATCTTTTATTAAAATGGGGCTTAATTTACAACTTACTTTTGATTCTAATCCTAATAATGCTTGACTATTTATTATATGTGTTGTACTATATACTTAAATTATGAATACTATTTGTGATGGAGGGATAATCATGAGTCGTGATACTGCATATGTTCTTTGGTTTGATGAATTGCATCGTGAGGATGTGGATATTGTTGGTGGTAAGTCTTCTTCTTTAGGAGAAATGACTTCTTCTACGAATGTACCTGTTCCTTATGGATATGCTACAACAGCCCATGGCTATCGTTATTTCATGGAAGAAACTGGTTTAGTAGATCGAATTAAAGCTAAATTGGAAGAATTGCATGATGTGGAAAACTCTGCGTTGTTACGTAAGGTGACTGCAGAAGTACGTCAAATGATTATGGATGAGGAAATGCCAGCTCCATTAGCTGAGGCTATTCGTGAAGGCTATGAAGAGTTAGCACGTAAAGTAGGGGAAGAGAACCCATTTGTAGCGGTAAGATCTAGTGCCACTGCGGAAGACTTGCCAGATGCTAGTTTTGCAGGTCAACAAGATACATACTTAAATGTTCGTGGCGCAGATATGATCATTGCGAAAGTTAAAGAATGCTATGCATCTACTTTCACTGACCGTGCTACCTACTATCGTGTAAAACAAGGTTTCGATCATATGACAGTAGCTTTGTCTGCAGCCATCCAAATGATGGTATACTCCAAAGCTGCAGGCGTTATGTTCTCTGTGAATATTATGAATGGTGATGACAAATCCATTATTATCGAAGGATCTTGGGGTCTTGGTGAGTATGTAGTACAAGGTACAGTGACACCAGATAATTTCACTGTAGATAAAGGGACGATGCAAATTACAGATCGTATGATTAACGATAAAAATCTTGCATTAGTACGTAAACCAGAAGGGGATTGTGTTGAAATTCAAATTCCTGAAGACCAAGCTCGTCAACAAGTTATCACAGACGAACAAGTTATCGAATTAGCAACTTACGCAAAAGCGATTGAAAAACATTATGGTTGCTATATGGATATGGAATGGGGCATCGATGAGCGCGATGGAAAAGTATGGATTTTACAGGCCCGTCCAGAAACTGTATTCTCTCAAAAGAAAGAAAAAGAAGAAACTGTAGTGGAAGCGACTACAACAGAACGTAAGATTGTTGTAAAAGGTCTTCCTGCGAGCCCTGGTAAAGCAGCAGGTCGTGCCCATGTGATCGAAAATCCAGAAGATATCGATGATTTCAAAGAAGGAGAAATCCTTGTTACTACTATGACTGCTCCTGACTGGGTACCGGCGATGAAAAAAGCTAAAGCTATTGTCACAGATGCAGGTGGTATGACTTGTCATGCGTCTATTGTAAGTCGTGAGTTGGGGATTCCTTGTATTGTAGGTACAAAATCTCGCAGTGAAGAGGCGACGAAAACGATTTCTGACGGTCAAATGATTACTGTAGATGCTACAAATGGTATTGTCTATGATGGAATTTTAGAAGAGGCTACCAAAAAAGTAGAACCGGCAGCAGAAGCTCGCTATGTAGAGCCAACACCGATTACAGCTACTAAAATCTACATGAACTTAGGCGATCCAGACTTGGCTGAAAAATATGGTGTATTACCTTGTGATGGTATTGGTTTGATGCGTGAGGAATTCATTTGGACTACATTTATTCATGAACACCCAATGCATTTAATCGAAACAGGTCGTCGTGATTTTGCCATCGACACCTTAGCCGAAGGTATGCGCAAAGTATGTGCAGCCTTAGCCCCTCGACAAGTTGTATTGCGTTTGAGTGACTTCAAATCTAGCGAATACCGTGATTTAAATGGTGGTGATAAATACGAACCAGAAGAATCTAGCGCGTTACTTGGATTCCGTGGCGCTTCTCGCTACTATGATGAACGCTATGCACCAGCTTTCTTATTAGAATTAGAAGCCATTAAAAAAGTACGTAATGAATTCGGTTTTAAAAATTTGCAAGTCATGATTCCATTCTGTCGTACTGTGAAAGAAGCAGCAGAAATAACTCGTATTATGGCAGAACACGGCTTACAACGTAATGCAGACTTCAAAGTATGGTTGATGGCTGAAATCCCTGCGAACATTATCTTGGCGGATCAATTCAATCAATATGTAGATGGTTACTCTATCGGTTCCAATGACTTAACGATGCTTGTATTAGGCTGTGATCGTGATAATGAAACTGTACAACATATTTATGATGAAAGAAACTTGGCTGTAAAACGTGCTATTAAACATTTAATTGAAACAGCACACAAAGATGGCAAAACAGTATCCATCTGTGGACAAGCACCAAGTGTGTATCCAGAGTTCTGTGAGTTCTTAGTAAAACATGGTATTGATTCTATTTCTGTAAATCCAGATGCTGTGGTGTCTACGAAAAAAATGGTGGCACAATTAGAACAACGCATTATGTTAGATGCTTTGACAGGCAAAGGTCGTCAAAATACAGAAGCTTTAGATTGGTAATAGATGAGGAGGCTCTGGAAGGAGCCTCCTTTTTCATAGAAAGGTAACAATATGAATCTTTCAAAACGACAAGAATCGATTGTACAAATTGTACAACAAGAAGGGCCTATCACTGGTAAAGCGATCGCTACAAAATTGGACTTAACGAGGTCTGCGTTGCGATCAGATTTAACGGTACTGACAATGATGGGTATTTTAGATGCACGGCCAAAGGTCGGGTATTACTATGTTGGTAAAGTGGCAAATAATCCCTTAGCGGCTGAGATTAATAGTTTTACTGTGGCACAAGTTATGTCCAGTGTGGTAGCAGTCAGTTCCACAGCATCTGTGTATGACACAATTGTTACCATGTTCACAGAAGATGTAGGAACTATCTTAATCTGCGATGATGGTATATTAAAAGGAGTGGTTTCGCGTAAAGATTTATTGCGCGCCTCTCTTGGTGGGTCTGATTTAAATACTATGCCTATTTCCATGATCATGACACCTACTAGTAAAGTCGTAGTGGCATATCCCGATATGCCTGTTGTGGAAGCAGTAGAACGGATGATTGATTTTGAAATCGATTGCGTACCGGTAGTAGATAAGGTATTATTAGAGACAAGTAAAGAATATCGTGTAGTAGGTCGTATTTCTAAAACCACAGTGACCCGTTTATTTTGGGACTGTGGAAAACGATAGGAGTAATTATGGCTAAAATTATTTATGCAATTTCTGACTCCCTAGGAGAAACAGCTGAATCAGTGGCACGTGCTACGGCAAGTCAATATGATAAGGAAACGATTGATATCGTTCGTGTGCCCTATATTAATGATGAATTACAAATAAATGAAGTGGTAAAAGAAGCCGCTACCGGCGGACATGTGATCTGTCATACCATTGTATCACCAGCATTGCGGTCTTATTTAGATACAGCTTGTAAAGCTCAGGGTGTGCAAGCCGTAGATATTATGGGTCCTGTTATGGATGCAGTAGGAACTATGACAGATACAGAGCCTAGATTGGCACCTGGTATGATTCATAAACTAGACCAAGAATATTTCAAAAAGGTAGAGGCTATTGAATTTGCCGTGAAATACGACGATGGTAAAAATCCAAAAGGCTTTGAAAAAGCAGATATTGTCATTATTGGTATTTCTCGTACTAGTAAGACACCATTATCTATGTTCTTAGCCTATAAAAAAATAAAAGCAGCCAATTTACCATTGGTACCAGAAGTACCGTTACCAGAAGAATTGTTCCAAATTCCAGGGCGCAAGATTGTGGGGTTAATTATTGATCCTTTCAAATTGAACAATATTCGTGAAGAACGTCTTCGTACCATGGGACTACATGCGGACGCTAATTATGCGAATGTAAGCCGTATTGAAGAAGAGTTAAATTATGCAAAAACTGTGATGAGACGGTTGCATTGTCCAGTACTTGATGTAACTAATAAATCTATCGAAGAAACAGCTGGTATGGTGATGCAAATCATTCAAAAAAATCGTGTCATGGATACACGCTAAGCTAGGAGGTGTCATATGAGTATTCGTGAAATGCTAGAAGAACGAGAATATACTATGTTAAGTCCTTATGCGGCTAAAAGTAGAGAATCTGTAAGAGATCGTAAGGAAGAGCCTGATCCATATCGGACGGATTTTCAACGAGATCGAGATCGTATTTTACATAGCAAATGTTTCCGTCGATTAAAACATAAAACACAAGTATATATTGCTCCAGGGGACCATTATCGGACTCGTATGACACATACCTTAGAAGTGGGACAGATTGGACGTACCATTGCACGGGCGTTGCGGTTGAATGAAGATTTGACGGAGGCTATCGCTATGGGGCATGATGTGGGACATACACCATTTGGACATGTGGGGGAATACGCCCTTCGTGATATGGTAGGTCATTTCAATCATAATGAGCAAAGCTTGCGCATGGTGGAAAGTATAGAAAAGGATGGACAAGGTCTTAACCTAACAACTGCTGTTCGTGATGGTATTTTAGGGCATACAGGCTCTCATATGCCTCTTACCTTGGAAGGGCAGATTATACGCACTGCTGATCGTATCGCCTATTTGTGTCATGATTTTGATGATGCGTTGCGAGCACATATGCTCAGGGTGAATGATTTACCGAAAGAAGTGGTACAGGTCTTCGGAGATACCCATTCCAAAATGATTACTGCCATGGTCACAGATATGGTGACATCCTCTATGGATCAACCGGTGATTTCTATGTCAGAACGTGGTGTGGAAACTATGAATATTTTCCGTCGTTTTATGTTTGAACGTGTCTATCGGGCACCGTCGTTAATTCCAGATCGGAATAAAGGTGACTATGTGGTAAAACACTTATTTATGTACTATAAAGAACATCCCGAGGCGATTCGCCATGAAATCCATCATGACAATCCCATTACAGACCAAGATATTGTGGACTATGTGGCGGGTCTGACAGATAACTATGCGATAAAACTATTTACTGAGTATTATATCCCTAAAGTATGGGATAACTAATCTGCTTTCAAAGAAATGCTGCGCTAAGGCGTGGCATTTTTTGCTTGCAAATTTAGGTTATTCATACCCTAAACTCTTTAAAAATAAAAGTTTGGGGTATTCATGCCCTAAACTTTCTAAAAATGAAAGTTTGGGGTATATAGACATCATCGAATTGATGGGTTTCATAGTTTGACATTTGTTCTTATTTTAAGTAAACTAAAGAGTAGTACTGAGTAGTATACTTTGAGTTTTAATAGATATAAAAGAGAGTATGAAAGGAGGGCTATATTGGTTACCGTTAAGGAGAAAATTTTAGCAGCGGCGGCCATAATGATTGAAGAGCAAGGCATATCATTCCGCATGGATGATTTAGCAAAAGCATTGACTATTAGTAAACGTACGTTGTATGAACAATTTCGTTCTAAACATGAAATTGTAGAAACCATTTTAGTCCATGGGGCAGAAGACTTTTACAGACAGCATGAGAATATTGTGAACAATAAAAGTCTTACTGTAGAAGAAGTATTAAATAGGTATTTTAGAGTACGATCAAATTTGTATGCGGCTTTCAGTGGAGAATCTTTCATATAAATCTTCTTATATATACCGCAACTACAAGAAACGTTGAAAACTTTGTTCAAGAAAGATTGGGACTTACTTAAACACTATTTACTACACCAACAAGAGCAAGGAACTATTGCTCGCTATGTGGATGTTGATATTATCATTATGATGTTGCAAGGTGCTGTACGACGCATTGTGTTTGAAAGCTCCAATCATCATGAGGATATTTATAAATATATGCCAAAGGTTATTTCAGTTATATTACAGGGTATTACAAATAAGGGTGAAATGAATGAAAAAACAAGCGTATAATGGTTTAGTGGCAGCTAGCTTGGCAGCCCTTGTACTTGTATCTGGTTGTGGTGGACAAGCTCCGGGGCAAGGTCCAACGGAGGTTAACTCCTATAAAATCACAGCTACTGATACAAATGTACAAGAATCTTTCAATGGTACTGTATTGGCACAAAATTCTATTGTGATTCGAGCGAATGTATCCGGTCGAGTTGTTGAAAAATATGTAAAAGGGGGCGACACGGTAAAAGCCGGTCAAGCATTGTATCGTCTCGATGGACGTCAATACGAAGCGAACCTAGCTAGTGCACAAGCCAATGCAGCACGATCTAGCGCAGCGTACCAAAACTCTCAAGTCGATTTACAGCGCTATCAAACATTAGCAAATGAAGATGCCATTGCCCGCCAAACACTGGATACACAAGCTAGTGTGGCTGCACAAAATCGCGCAGCCTTAGAAGCTATGGAAGCACAAATCCGCTTAGCGGAAAATAATTTACAAGATACGGTTGTATATGCGCCATTTGATGGTACATTGGAAATGGATGATGTAGATTTAGGTACATTCGTTACAGCTGGACAAACAGCACTTGTCACATTGAACTCTACCGATCCAGTATATGTACAATTTAGTATGAGTGAAGCAGAGTACTTAGAATATAAAAAAGCACATCGTTCTGTAGATGGCGAAGTAGAATTGAAATTGTCCAATGGTGAAATCTATGGTACCTATGATGATAATCACAAAATTGTAAGCACAATTAAAGGTCGCATTGTGGAAGCTGCCAAAAACTTAGATAGCGGTACAGGTCAGCTGATTTTAAAAGCAGCATTCCCAAATCCAAATCATATGCTGTTACCAAATATGTATGCTTCCGTTATTACTAGCGGTGAAACGATTCAAGGTGCAATCTTAGTTCCATCTCGTGCTTTATTACAAGTATTAGATAAAACATTCGTTATGGTCATCCGTGATGGCAAAGTAGAACAAGTGCCAGTTATGACTAGCGGTACAAGTGGTAAGTATACCATCATTCGTCCTTCCAAAGATGGAAAAGGTCTAACAGTGGGAGATGAAATAGTTGTAGATGGCTTAACAAAAGCGAAAAATGGAGCAGAAGTGAAAGCAACTTTATTAAGCAAGGAAGATATTGAGAAAGGTAATTAGGGTGATATTGTGTCAAAATTCTTTATTAATCGCCCTATCTTTGCCATCGTAATCTCTATTATCATTACATTGCTAGGGTTGATTTCCTTATCAAAACTGCCGATCGACAGATATCCACAGATTTCTCCACCGCAAGTACAGGTACGTACTGCCTACATGGGGGCCAATGCTGAGGTTGTAAGCGAATCGGTAGCGGCAGTCATCGAAAAACAAATCGTTGGCGTCCAAAATATGGATTATATGCAATCCACGAGTACAGGGGATGGTTCCTATAACTTGACAGTTCAATTTGAGCAAGGAACTGATGCCGATATGGATACGGTAAACGTACAAAACCGTGTAGCCCGTGCCTTGGCATCCTTGCCATCCGAAGTACAAACGGTGGGCGTGACCACTACGAAATCATCTGGGGATATGGCTATGGTATTCTACTTGGTATCTCCAAATGGTAGTTATGATAGAACTTTCTTAAAAAACTATGCTACGAACTATATGATGGATGCTATCCAATCTGTGAATGGTGTTGGTACGGTGCAGGAGTTCGGTGCTGACTATGCCATGCGTATTTGGCTAGATCCTACGAAAATGTCTAAGTATGGCGTTACGATAACGGATGTAAGCAATGCGATTCGCAGTCAAAACAAACAGGCTGCAGCAGGTGCATTAGGTTCCGATCCAATTGACAAAGATCAAGCTTTCAACACATCTGTGAAAGTACAAGGTCGTTTGGCTGAAATTTCAGAATTTGAAAATATCGTAATTAAAAAAGATAAAAAGAATAATTTATTGCATTTAAAAGATGTAGCTCGTGTTGAATTAGGGGCACAAAGTTATTCTGTAGAGCCTACAAGCTTTTCAAAAGAAACGGGCAATGATAAACCAGTAGCTGCATTTGCTGTTTCTTTAACGAATGATGCGAATGCATTAGAAACAATCAATGCTGTAAAAGAGGTTATTCACCAACAAGAAGAAGCATTCCCACCGGATATGCAAGCGAAGATTATTGTAGATAATACAAAATTCGTAAAAGCTTCTATGAAAGAAGTAGTAAAAACCTTTGCAGAAGCCTTGATTCTCGTAGCGATAATTGTGTACTTGTTCTTGCAAACATGGCAGTCTACAGTGATTCCAATGATTGCAGTGCCAGTATCTTTGATTGGTACTTTTGCGGCGTTCCAAGTAATGGGCTTTACTGTTAATACATTGACTTTGCTAGCCATGGTGTTAGCGATTGGCCTCGTCGTGGATGATGCCATCGTCGTAATCGAAGCTGTAGAATATGAAATGCGCTACAATGGGTTGAAACCAAAAGCGGCTACTGTGGCAGCCATGGAAAAAGTACAAGGCCCTGTTATTGGTATTGCCTTTGTATTGATTTCCGTATTCGTTCCAGTGGCCTTCATGGGTGGTTTAACGGGGGTATTGTATAAACAATTCGCTTTAACAGTAGCTATTTCTGTTATTAATTCTGCCTTTGTAGCATTGACATTGACGCCTGCATTGTGTGGTATTATGTTAAAACCACATAAGCCAAAAGAGACTACTAATATAGTGGGTCGTTTCTTGGAGTGGTTTAATGGATTCTTGGATCGAAGAATCGATCAGTATGGTATTCTTTTAGCTCGTTGGTCCAATCGTCTATGGGCCACATGGTTGGCATTGGCTATCTTCTTAGGTGCAGCTTTTGGTATGATGCGTATGGTGCCAAGTGGATTCGTACCTGCTGAAGATAGTGGCTATTTTCTGGTTGCGGTATCCTTGCCGCCAGGGGCTACTTCTAGCCGTACAAAAGATGTGTTAACTGATTTAGGTCACTTCTTGAATGAAGATAAAGATATGGATGGTACGATCACAGTGCCAGGTTTTGATGTCTTGTCAGGAACGGCACAAACTAGTGGTGGTGCCATCTTTACATCCTTAATTGATTGGGATGAAAGAACGCAACCAGATCAACAGCTTGGTTCGAAGATTAGAAATACTTTCATCCATGGTTCTAAGGACCCACGAGGAACGATTATTCCGTTGAATCCACCATCCCTCCCAGGTCTTGGTAAGACGGGTGGTTTCTCCATGTACCTCATCAATAAAGCGGGTCATAGTACAGAACAAATGAATGCGGTAGTGCAACAGTTCTTAGGAGAAGCTCAAAAACGTCCTGAGTTCCTTAGTATTTATACGACTTTCAATACGGCCACACCATCCTATAATTTTGATGTGAATCGTGATAGAGCGGCTCGTGATGGTGTAGCTGTGACAGATATTTATACAGCCTTACAAGGATATTATGGTGGTATGCAGTTAAATGACTTTACTAAGTTTGGTAAAAACTACAAAGTTATGTTACAAGCGGACAATCAGTTCCGTACCGATCCTAGTATGAATCATCTATTGACTGTTCGTAATGCAGCAGGTCAAATGGTGCCAGTTGATACGTATATTACACCGCAAAAAACGACATCTGCCTTTGTGGTAACACGATATAACAACTTCCCAGCAGTGAGCATTGGTGGTAATACTAAGCAAGGTGTTAGCTCTGGTGATGCTATCAAAGCCTTAGAAGAAGTGGCGAAAAATACATTGCCACAAGGATATACCTATGATTGGGGTGGACAAACTCGTGAGGAAATCAAAGCGGGATCCCAAGTGTTGATTATCTTTGGATTCGGTATTGTCTTTGTATTCCTTGTGTTGGCTGCCTTGTATGAATCTTGGAAAGTACCATTTGCAGTACTATTATCTGTTCCAACAGGTATCTTTGGTGCTGTACTTGGTCCATGGTTATTCAATATGATTGGTGCCATGATGAAATCTACACATTTCTTTGCCTTGGATATTTATTTCCAAATTGGCTTGCTTACCTTGGTGGGCTTAGCAGCGAAGAATGCGATCTTGATTATCGAATATGCTAAAATTCGTGTTGATGAAAGAGGTATGAACTATGTAGATGCAGCCATTGAGGCAGCGAAGATTCGTTTACGTCCTATCTTGATGACGTCCTTTGCATTCATCATTGGATGCTCGCCATTGATGTTGGCAAGTGGCGCTGGTGCTGGTGCCCGTGCATCCTTGGGTGTGACCGTAGTATTTGGTATGATTACAGCCACATTCTTTGGAGTGGCAATCATCCCTATGCTGTTCATCATTATAGAAAAACTAGGCTTTAAACGTCACTAATTAGGCTATGCAGCCTCGTTGGTCGTTGCTTGTAAGGCTATGCAGCCTTGTGGCGGTCTTAATTGAATATGATAAAAAGGGAAGAGCACGGCATACTCCTCACAAACGGTATTTCATAATGTTTGTTCGGAGCACGCCGTGCTCTTCCTATGTTTGTGTAATTTTGTCAGTAAAGACCGCCACGAAGGCTGCTACACCTAACTGCG
>NZ_KQ960771.1:200314-309451 GCF_001553345.1 Veillonella sp. DNF00869 | reverse complement strand
CGAAGGCTGCTACACCTAACTGCGTTCCTCTTGGGTAGGGAACTATATTGATAAATATTAACATTTTGAGTAATTTTATAGTATAATGGAGATTAGAAGAGTCATTAACGTGTTGTTAGGCTCATCTCTTCCTTTTATGGGAGGAGGTGATACTATGACTGCATATGAAAAATTATCTTTATTGATTCAATTTTCTATGTTAATTGTAGAAGTTATTCGTTGCTTTTATAGCTAATGAAAACGCCTAACTAAATGAGGTTTTACGGCCCTCACACGTTAGGCGAAATCAAATTTTGACTTTTTGAGATGAGCCTAACGCCAGCTACACGTTGATGGCTCTTCTTTTTTACATGTCAAGTATACCATACTTTGCAAAAAAATACTACTTGTTCCTATGTCTAACTGCGTCGCTCTAAGAGTTAAATTATGGGAGAGGTTTGTGTTTTGTGGTATAATGAAATAATAGCCGATGAACTAGGTTCATTCGATGAGTGAGGTACAAATGAAAGTTATTATTTCAACGTTGAATTCAAAATATATACATTCTTCTTTGGCGTTGCGTTATTTGCAGGCTTATGGAAGAACGAAGGACGAGGCATATGAGATAGTGGAATACACTATTAATATGCCTATTTTAGATATCTTAAATCATGTGACTACATTAGATGCAGATGTATTAGGCTTTGCTTGTTATATTTGGAATATTGATATGACATTGCATCTTTGTTCTATGATTAAAGCGGTCCGTCCTAATATAAAAATTATCTTAGGTGGTCCTGAGGTGAGTTATACGGCGCGGGAACTATTAGAGGATAATCCATATATTGATTATATTGTACAAGGGGAAGCTGAGGAGGCTTTCACTTCTTTTGTGAAAGCGATTCGTACGGGGCAATCTCCGGTGAATCCTGTCATACCTGGTATTTTAGGCCGGGAACAGGATCACATTCAAGGGTCTGAAGAGGCTGTAGAGGTGAAGGATCTAAGCACCATACCTTTCCCGTACACGGAAGAAGATATGCTTACCTTGGGAAATAAAATTGTCTATTATGAATCTTCTCGAGGTTGTCCGTTTAGTTGCCAGTATTGTTTATCTGGTAATCGTAACACCGTACGATTCTTTCCACAAGAGCGGGTATTACAGGAGTTAGCATGGTTTGTGGATCACAATGTAAAACAGGTGAAGTTTGTGGATCGTACGTTCAACTGTGCGCCTCATCATCATATTCCATTGATGGAGTGGATGCGTGACCATGGTGGCAATACAAACTTTCACTTGGAAATGGAATCCATTTTAATGACCGAAAAAGAAGTAGAGATTTTAAGTTCTACTCGCCATGGTCAAATACAGATTGAGGTAGGCGTTCAAAGTACGCATGATAAAACATTAGAGGCTATCCATCGCCGTAATGATTGGGGCCGTATTGAGTCTGTGATTCCTCCTATTATCAAGGCAGGGCGTACACATGTGCATATGGATTTAATTGTGGGTTTGCCCTATGAAAGTAAAGCTATTTTTGAAACATCTTTCAATGATTTGTTCAGTTTACAACCCCATGCGTTGCAGATTGGATTTTTAAAGCTATTAAAAGGTTCTGGCGTGCGTTCTATGGCAGAATACGAGTACATTGCGAATCCGAAAGCACCTTACGAAGTATTACAAACCCATGTCTTACCATATGATGATGTACGCATGTTAAAACATTTTGAAGATGTGTTTGAACGTTTCTATAATAGTGAACGGTATCGCACAGTTTTTGGGTACATTAGTGAAAGTTTAATCCAAGAAGGATCGGCCTTTGCTTATTTTGAAGACATGACCAAGTTATGGTTAGAAAAAGGGAATCAAGACCGTAAATTAAATGATGCTGATCAAATAGCATTCCTTTATGAGTTCTTCACATTGAAAGGGAACCAAGTAGCCTGTGATTTACTGCGCTACGATGTATTGACATCTTTCAATGGGAAAATTCGTGATGAACGATTTGGTTTGTCCAAAGACAGAAAACAAGAAATGCAAGATGCCGAAATATTCTGGCGTGAGAAAAGTTTGGTACGACAATATATCCCTAACTATTCCTTTGTGGAGTGGCGGAGAATCCGACAGGATTATCATACAATTGAGGTGTGTGGTGAGGCATTGCTATACTTAGGAATTAATAATTTTGATGATTCTATGACAGATACTGTTATACTAAGTAATACATATGTCATCATCATCGATGTAAAAGGTGAGACGAAACCTTTTATACGTCCTCAACAATGTGTAGATACGAATTTGAATTATCGAGAACATATTGCTAGTTCAACTATCAGGGAGGAGGTGTGATATGAGTGATACCACAAAGCCAAAGCGGTATCGTATGATATCTACTTTTTACAAAGAGCGATATGGGGAAAAGGCTTATAAAATTCCAGTGGCATTACCGTTGACATGCCCTAATCGCGATGGATCAGCAGGTGTAGGTGGATGTACCTTCTGTGGTGAAATTGGAGCAGGCTATGAAAATCGACCAGCCTCTATGACGGTGAAACAGCAAATTGATGAAACAGTGGTGCATATTGCAAAAAAGTATAAGGCCTATAAATATATACCGTATTTTCAGAATTTTAGTAACACCTATTTACCACCAGAGAAGTTTCGCCAGTATGTGGAAGAAGCTTGCTTAGAACATGTGGTAGGCATTGCCATTGCCACACGTCCAGACTGTGTACATGATGCCTATTTAGATATTTTAAAAGATATACAAAACAAATATGGTATTGATATCTATGTAGAATTAGGCTTACAATCGGTGAACTATCATACATTACAAAAGGTAAACCGAGGACATACGATGGCGGAGTTTATCGATGCAGTATTGCGCATCAAGCGTTATGGATTTGAAGTGTGTGCTCATATGATACTGAACCTTCCATGGGACACCATGGACGATGTCATTGAAGGGGCAAAAACTTTATCAGCCTTACAAGTAGACCAAGTGAAGCTTCATGCATTATACTTAGTAAAGAATACGAAAATGGCACGTGATTATGAGGCTGGTGAATTTACCTTAATCAGTGCAGAAGAATACGCTCGACGAGTGGTAGAATTTTTACGTTACCTAGACCCTAAGATTGTATTACAACGACTAGTAGGACGTGCGCCAGAGGAAAATACAATCTTCACGAATTGGTCTATGGGCTGGTGGCGCGTACAAGATTTGATTGATCAAATTATGGAAGACGAAGATATTTCTCAAGGCAGTGGCTATGATTATTTACATGGCGCTGCGGTTCAAAAATTTCTGTGAAAGGGAGCATATGGCTAATCAGAGATTTACCATACCTACTTATGACATGGTAGGACCTATCGTGGGACCTCAAGGATCTCACATGAAAGTATTAGAAGAACTAGTAACAGTAGATATATTACATCGAGATACCATTGTGGATATAACAGGTTCAGAGGAATCTGTACAAGTAGCAATGGAAGTGTTAGATGTACTGTTATACTTGTTTAAAAATCATATTAAAATCACTGATCATCATGTGCGAACAGCTACCACGATGATCTTGAAAGGCGAAAAAGAATCACTTTTCCAGTTATATGAAGATACTATCAATGTGACTGTGAAGGGGAATCCTATTATTCCTAAAACAGTGGGCCAAAAACAATATGTAGATAGTATCCGTCGCAATACGATCACCTTTGGCATTGGTCCTGCGGGAACAGGAAAAACCTATTTAGCTGTTGCACTGGCAGCATTTTACTTGAAAAATCGTGAAGTGGATCGTATTATTTTGACAAGACCTGCTGTAGAGGCAGGGGAAAAGCTAGGATATTTGCCAGGTGATTTACAAGAAAAAGTAGACCCTTATTTACGTCCTCTCTATGATGCTTTACATGATATGTTCGGTGTAGAACGAGTGCAGAAGATGCTCTTACAAGGGACTATCGAGGTAGCACCATTGGCTTACATGCGTGGTCGAACCTTGGAACGTTCCTTTGTGATCCTTGATGAAGGGCAGAATACGACGCCAGAACAGATGAAAATGTTTTTAACTCGCTTAGGGTATCAGTCGAAAATGGTGGTTAATGGAGACCCAACGCAAATTGACTTGCCACCGAAGATAACATCTGGTTTGATTGAAGCAGAGCAAGTGTTACAACGCATCAAAGGGATTCGGTGTATTTATTTTTCTGACCAAGATGTGGTGCGTCATGATTTGGTAGGTCGTATTGTGAAAGCCTATGAAGAATATCAACTTTCAGAGAAAGGGAAACGAGAATGATTGTAAGTATTTCCTATGATGAGGGAATCGAACAGAATAGCACTTACGAGGAAGTCATTCAACGGTGCTGTAATGAAGTGGCTCGTGTGTATGGATTACACGAGGAAGATGAATATAGTGTGCTCCTCTGTAACAACGGAAAAATTCAGGAATTAAATCGTGAATACCGTGGTAAAGATATGCCTACAGATGTATTATCGTTTGCCCTCAATGAAGGAGATGAAGCTTCTATCGAGGAAGAAGGACAGTTATTAGGGGATATTGTCATTTCCCTTGAGCGAGCAGCAGATCAAGCGAAAGAGTATAATCATGATTTTATTCGTGAACTTGCCTATTTAACTGTTCATAGCTGTTTACACATTTTAGGCTATGACCATATGATAGATGAAGATAAAAAAGAAATGCGCACAGAGGAAGAATTTGTGCTTGGTAATTTAGGTTATGTACGAGAGGATATGCCATATAATGAATAGTGGAAAAGGATTTAAATCAGGCTTTGTAGCCGTTGTAGGACGACCAAATGTAGGAAAGTCTACATTAATTAATGCATTGATTGATGATAAAATTGTTATCGTATCTGATAAAGCGCAAACGACACGAAACCGTATTGTTTGTGTCTATACAGATGAAAAGAAACAAATCGTGTTCATGGATACACCAGGGATTCATAAGCCAAAACATAAATTAGGTGAATTCATGGTAGACCAAGCGGTAGATTCTTTGCGTGAAGTAGAGGCTGTCTTATTTGTAGTGGCAGCTAATGAGAAGCGTGGTCCTGGTGACAACTTTGTCATTGAACAACTTCGTAAGGTGAATGTACCAGTGTTCCTCATTGTGAATAAAATTGATACGATGGAAAAGCAAGACTTGTTAGAGGCTATCGTATCCTATGAAAATAGCTATCCTTTTGAAGCGGTGGTACCGATTTCTGCGAAAGAAAAAGACAATATTGAGGAAGTGGTGAATTTATTAGAAAAACATTTACCGGAAGGTCCAAAATACTTCCCAGATGATATGATTACAGATCAACCGGAACGTTTGATTATCTCTGATATTGTGCGTGAAAAAATCCTGTTACAGACTCATGATGAAATTCCTCATGCCATTGCTGTTGATGTAGATGAAATGAAGACAAGAGAGGATGGCACTACCTATGTACGAGCTACTATCTATGTAGAGCGAGATTCTCAAAAAGGTATCATCATTGGTAAACAAGGAGCCATGTTAAAAACTATTGGCCGCCAAGCTCGTGGTGATGTAGAGCGTTTATTGGCTACAAAAGTATTCCTAGATTTATGGGTAAAAGTGAAAAAAGACTGGCGCAATAAATCTGGTATGTTATCTGAATTGGGATATCGGAATTAATACTTAAGGCCGGTTATTTTATGGCACGCTGTTAATTTTTTAGGTCATAGTGTAGACAATATTACGTATGAAAAATCACATACCTTGAGATAGAGTATGGTATTGTTAAAATAGTGTATATAGAAAGGACTGATTTATATCGATACCCCCGTCACGGGTGGCATGATTCTATTTGCCATCTTTTGTATTTTAATCATTAGTTTGTTTGTTATAAGTAAATTCTCCTTTGCTCGTTTACGAGAAGAACATCTAGAAGATATGGACTCCTTGAGTGATGGAAAAAAAGAAGAATTACGTGAATTATACCAACGGCCAGAACGGTTTATGAATACGTCCACTTTCTTTATTCTCTTCTTTATAGTCGTTTTAGCAGTCTATGTAGGACGCTATTTAGAAGATGGGACTGATGTGGTATTACATTATTTAGGAGTGTATGATGCCACATATGCCATTATAGTAGAATGGATTGTATTAGCATTATTTGCTGTAGTAGTGCTCATATTTGGTGAAATTATTCCCAAAGGGCTGGCATTATCCTTCCCTGAACGCTATGTGGGGACTACAGTGACGATTGTTCGGTTAGCTGGAAAAATTGTAATTCCTTTTGTATATCTTGCGGAACAAATTGGTAATACAGTACTGAAAGCTTTCAAAGCTCCCTATCGTACAGAAATCGATCTAGTGCATACAGAAGAAGAAATCCGTGCCTTGGTAAGCCGTAGTCATCAACAAGGTGAAATTGACCATGTGGAAGGTGAGCTTATCGATAACGTATTCGATTTTGTGGATCGCATTGCGAAAGAAGTTATGATTCCTCGACAAGATGTGGTGTGTGTATATACCCAAGATAGTTTTGAAGAGACCATGCATATCGTATCCTCTACAAGCCACACAAGATATCCATTGTGTTTAGAAGATAAAGATCATATTATCGGCCTTGTGCATATTAAGGATTTAATGGAACGCCGTGAAGAGGCGAGTAAAGATTTACGTTCCATACGTCGTAATATTCTTATCATTCCAGAAGTGATGAAGTTATCTGTTCTATTACAACACATGCGGACACGTCGTATTTATCAAGCTATTGTGGTGGATGAATACGGGGGTATGGTTGGCTTAGTAGGTTTAGAAGATATCCTAGAAGAACTGGTGGGGGATATTCAAGATGAGCACGAACGTGACTTGCCTGCCATTGTTCAAAATCCTAATGGAACTTATAACTTTGCCGGTAAAGTGCTGGTGGATGAGGTAGAAGATCTATTGGATATTTCCTTTGGTGATGTGGACGAAGATACTATTGGTGGTGTTATTTTCGGTATGTTAGAGCGAACACCTGCCATTGGTGACGTCATTACCGTAGATGGATATACTTTCACAGTCACAGAAATGCAAGGATATCGAATAGAACGTGTATATGCCGTGCCAGTGCCTGTTGAAGAAGAAATAGATGACGAATCAAATTAATAGATACTGTATGTAATACTTATAGGAATTTTAAGTTTGTAGAGTATGTATATGTAGAAGAATATCAAGAGTATATACAAGGATAATACATGTATTGCTGAATTAGTAGTAATATACTGTTAAGTATGAGGTATTGTAGATGAAAGCAAATACGTTTACTAGTGAAGCCATCGTACTGTGGCGTAAAAAACGAAAATACTATAGTATCTATGCATTCCTCACAAAGTTAGAAGGCATTATACTTTGTTCTGTGCCTCATAAACGTAAAGCTAACTATAAAGAAGGAGCGTATTTGCAACCTTTAAGCCGTTTATATTTGACCGTAGCTCCTAACGGAGACATGTACGATATTATCCAGATAGATGGGATTTCTACACGTGATTATGAAAGTTTAGAAGATATTTCCTATGCTACCTTTAGCGGTGAACTGGTAAGTGCTTTATTTGAAAAAGGTAAATTAGACCGCAGTGTATATACGAACATGAGCCGATTTTTACAATCTATACAGGATAAACCCATTCGCTTAGGTTCTATTGTGCTGGGGTGGCATATGTTAAGTCTGGCGGGATTTGTGCCACAAGGGCAACATTGTGAAGACCCTGAGGTAATGGCAAGTCTTTGCGATGAAATCTATGAAGCCTGTCAGTATGTAGTGAAACAAGAACTACAACAAGGGATAACAATGCTTTTGAACTATGATTGGATTCCTACAAAGCCTTTACGTCTTACTGCGAATCAATGGGATCAATTAGAAATTCTATTGCGAAAACTTTTGACATATCAACTAGGATATACATTGCATAGCATTGAGTTTTTAGAGACGATGATATAATTAATATATTAAAATGAAAACAGGAGCTACCTTTCATAGAAGGAATGCTCCTGTTTTGATTTGTGAAGTTATTGTAAAGTGTATAATGAAATAATGAGTGCTTATATACGCACTAAATAGTATAGTAAGCGGTTATATTTCTTTTTTCTTTTTAGAAATTAGGCTAATGATATAGGCCGTTGCAATGGTTGCTAATGCTGTTCCTACGATAGTAGATAGGCTAGCCCCTAAGAATGGGTTGCTGTCAAGGAATTGATGGTACATATAAGTACCAGATGCCCAACAAATGATATACAAGCTAGGTCCATGGTCAAGGTGTGGACAATGACGTAATAAGAAATAGTGAGTTAATAAAATAGCAATCATTGGGGCAAATACGGATCCAATCATATATAAGAAAGGAATGATATTATCCATTGGATAGATGGATGCACCGATGGTGCCGATGACGGTAACGATAATACCGATGGTACGACCAGAATATTTAGTCTGCAAGCTTTCAGAGGAAATACCAGCAGATAAGGCATCCATAAAAGTAGTTGTGACAGTAGAGAATACGATGATAATTAACCCACCAAATCCTAAGCCAGCATGAAGTAGAACCTTTGCAATGTTGCTTTCATTTGTATAGAGGGCCGCAGCGAGGCCTAATACATACATGACAGAACTAGTTACGCCGTATACGATGGCACTAGATGCAGTACCTGCCACAGGGTTCTTGGATAATCGAGTATAATCACTAATCAATGGTAGCCAAGACAATGGCATAGCAATGGATAATTCTAAGGCCGCTGTGAAAGTCAGTTCATCAGTGATGATTCCTTGACTGTGAATGGAACTTTCTTGTAACAAGCTAATCAACAAATAGATACAGAGGATACCTAAGCCGTAGCCCATGATACTGTTGATGTAGCCCATGTTACGGATACCGATAAAGAGCCATACAATGATTAAAGCGCCGATGATGACAGTCCACGCAGTGAAGGGCAGACTCCACAATTCTACAGCACCAAGAGCACCGTCATAAATCATAATACCGGTCCAACCAATCAGTTGCAGAACGTTTAAAATGGAAAATAATTTCATGCCTCCATTGCCAAAGACAGTGGATACAGTTTGCATAGAACTCATATGTTCACGCGCTCCGATAAGACCAGCGCCAAATAATAATAAACAGCCGATGACGTGACCAATGATGATGGCTAATAGACCATCGGAAAATCCTAGAGGCGCAAAATAGGTGCCCGTCATAATTTCCGCAATGGAAAGAGCGGCGCCGAACCAAATGAGGGACAACCGCGATGATGAAAGTTTTGAATCAGTCATGAATACTCCTATCCATGCCAGTGGGAACAAAAAAGACTAATCCAAAATGATTAGCCTCTAGATGATAGATATTCTTAAGATACCTAGTATTGCAAATAGGAACCATATGGTAATGTGCCCTTATGTGTTTGTATAGGTACTACAAAAATATACTAATATATCCCTACGTTGGCATTATCCAAATCAGGTTATGGGTTAGTAACACGTAGCTACTTCTCAGCCCACTTCAGTGAGCACCCCTTATAGATGTATTATACGAATTGAATGATACTACGTCAATAGGAATGTATAGGTGAATCTAATGTATTATATGAAATACATAGACTATATGAATATCTATATTGAGAAAAAATATCTTAATAGTGAAAATAGCTCAACTGTTATTTATTGTATTGCATTGGGTACTATTTCATGTTATAACTAAATTAATATAAGAACCACTAGGGGTGTTTATGCTGAGATTGATGAGTATCAAAACCCTAGACCTGAATCAGATAATGCTGGCGTAGGAAAGTGGATGGTATCGAATACTAGGAATTGTACAAGAACCGTCCCAAGGATTGGTTCTTTTTTGTTACTAGTAAAGGAGATACCTATGAAATTACATAGAGCGTTAACGATTGCAGGAACAGATCCAACAGGTGGTGCAGGGGTGATGGCGGACTTGAAAAGCTTTCAAAGTCGTCACGTCTATGGTATGGCTGTCATTACATCTGTAGTAGCGCAAAATACGAAAGGTGTGACACAGATTGCTCATATGGATGTATCTATGATTGAAGCACAGTTACAATCGGTGTATACTGATATCGTGCCAGAAGCAGTAAAAACAGGCATGTTAGCCACAGCAGAAATGATGGAACTCATCGGTACTTATATTGATCCTAAGGTACCCTATGTATTAGACCCAGTGATGATTGCCACCAGCGGGGACCGTCTTATCTCCGATGAGGCTGTGAAAGCCTTGCAAAGTACATTAATTCCTAAGGCTACATTGATTACGCCCAACCGCAGTGAAGCGGAAGTGTTGGCAGATATGAAAATCGATACGGTAGAAGCTTTGCATACAGCAGGGATTCGTATATTACAAGAATTGGGCCCTCAAGCGGTCATCATCAAAGGCGGTCATATCGGAGATGAAGCGACAGATTACTTGTTTACAAAAGATACTATGTCCATGCGCCGGTCTTGGACTAGTCCTAAATACGACACAGTACATACTCACGGTACAGGCTGCACATTCTCAGCTGTCATAACAGCAGAACTAGCTAAAGGTAAATCCGTGGAAGATGCTATTACGATTGGTAAAGAATATATTCGGTTAGCTATCTTACATAATCCAGGACTGGGCACAGGCAATGGACCGGTGAATCATATGGCCTATGGGGATGAATATTCTGAGTAATACAGGTATGATCCATATCATATCAACCATACTTAGTGTCGTGGTATACTATAAGTAATCTGTTTTGGTTGTTATATAAGAAACGAGGATTATTTTGAAACATCATGATATAGATACAGTGCGCTCCATGATGGGGTTGTACTTCATTTGTGGAACACTGAATACGAAGGATATTCACAAGAACCTTACAGAAGCTTGTAAAGGCGGTATTACTTGCTTTCAACTTCGTGAAAAAGGAGAAGGAGCTCTTGTAGGGGAGGAAAAAGAACAGTTGGCACGAGAGTTACAACACATTTGTAAGGAATATGGTGTGCCTTTCATCATTAATGATGATGTAGAATTAGCTGAAAAGATAGGCGCTGATGGCGTCCATCTGGGACAAGACGATATGGACCTTGACGAAGTACGCAAACGATTGCCTCACGCCCTTGTGGGGACGTCTATTAACTCTGTAGAAGAGTTAGAGAACACAAAGTTGGACTATGTGGATTATATCGGCGTAGGTCCTATGTATGCGACAAGTACAAAGAAAGATGCCAAAACTGTGCGAGGGCCCGAATTAATTTTAGCTTTACGTGCTCATAATCCAACTATTCCTATGGTGGCTATTGGTGGTATCAATCGAGATAATTTTGATGATGTGTTAGCGGAACCAGTGGACGGTATTGCGGTAATCTCAGCTATTACGGAAATGGAAGATATCGAATATGAAACGGCCATGTGGATAGAGAACATGGAATGGTGTAAGATGTTTTTGGAAAAATAATCTACTGAACATATTTCGTGATTATTGAGAAATAAGGGTACAATAAAAGCAATTAAGAATTTACATTGTCGATTAGATGGATACACCTTGACACTAACCGCTTTTATCCATACAATAGTATATATACATAGGCGATGAAGCAGAGGAGTATACTCCCCATAGCGAGTGAGGATGGTGCAAGCTCACAATGGAGTAGAAGGCGCTGTGGAGCATGAGCAGGAACGTTGTACCATACTAAGTGTGGACAATTAGTAAAGGCTATTTTTTAAAAGAGGGCATTAGCCAATTAGGGTGGAACCGCGGGTATATCTCGTCCCTGTAGCGATTTTCGTTGCAGGGACTTTTTTTATTCCCTGTAAAACATAAGGAGGAATGGAAATGACATTTCAAGAGATGATTTTTACACTCCAAAACTTCTGGGGTGAACAAGGTTGCATTTTGCAACAACCGTATGATATTGAAAAAGGGGCGGGTACTATGAACCCAGCTACCTTCTTACATGCTTTAGGGCCTGAACCTTGGTCTGTATGTTATGTAGAGCCATCCCGTCGTCCAGCAGACGGTCGCTATGGTGACAATCCGAATCGTTTGTTCCAACATCACCAATTTCAAGTTATCATTAAACCGTCTCCGGACAATATTCAAGAATTATACTTACAAAGTTTGGCGGCTCTTGGTATTCATGCGGAAGATCACGATATCCGTTTTGTAGAAGATAACTGGGAATCTCCAACATTAGGCGCTTGGGGGCTTGGTTGGGAAGTTTGGTTAGATGGCATGGAAGTAACGCAATTTACTTATTTCCAACAAGTAGGCTCTATCGATGTAAAACCAGTGTCTGTAGAAATTACATACGGCTTAGAACGTTTGGCTATGTACATTCAAGGCGTAGAAAATGTATACGATTTACAATGGAATGAACAATACACATATGGCGATGTATGGCATGCGAACGAAGTAGAACAATCTACATACAGCTTTGAATTAGCCGATACAGATATGTTGTTCAAATTGTTCGACATGTACGAAGCAGAGGCGACACGTGTATGTCAATTAGGATTTGTATTGCCGGCCTACGATTATGTATTAAAATGTTCTCATACATTTAACTTGTTAGATGCACGTGGTGCCATTTCTATTTCTGAAAGAACAGCTTTCATCGGCCGTGTTCGTAACATGGCTCGTATTTGTGCGCAAAACTATTTGGCGAAACGAGAAGAACTTGGTTTCCCATTGTTGAAAGGAGATAAATAAGATGGCTAAGGATTTACTCTTTGAAATTGGGGCAGAAGAAATTCCTGCGGGATTTTTGCCAAATATTATCAAACAATTAGGTGAATTGGCGACAGCGGCTTTGGCAGAGCGTCATATTCCACATGGCGCTGTAAAAGTATACGCCACACCTCGTCGTGTAGCTTTGTTGATCAATGATGTAGCAGAACGTGGTGAAGATGTTCATGAAACTCACAAAGGTCCATCTGTATCTATCGCCTATGATGGAGACGGTAACCCTACAAAAGCAGCCATCGGTTTTGCTCGAGGTAAAGGATTAGATGTATCTGAATTGAAAGTAGTAGATGGCTACATCTTTGCTGACACAACGACAGCTGGTTTAGATACAAAAGAAGTCTTATCTGACGTATTGCCATCTTTGATTACAGGATTAAGTTTCCCTAAATCTATGCATTGGGGCGATTTAGAAGAGCGTTTTGTACGCCCAGTACGTTGGTTGGTGGCATTGTACGGTCAAGACGTGGTGCCAGTGACATTTGCCAATGTAACAAGCACGAACGTGAGCCGTGGACATCGTTTCCTTGGTGAATCTGAATTGACTATAGCTGAACCAAAAGACTATGTAGATACGTTAACTAAGAACTTCATTATGATCGACCAAGACGTACGTCGTGAAACAATTCGTAAACAATTAACAGAACTAGCAGCTACGAAAGGTGCTACAGTGGTGTGGGACGAAGACTTATTAGAAGAAGTTACTTACCTAGTAGAATATCCAACGGCTCTTTGTGGTACCTTTGATGAAAGCTATTTAGCGTTGCCATCTGATTGCATCATTACACCAATGAAAGACCATCAACGTTACTTCCCAATGGTGGATGGCAAAGGAAAATTGCTTCCTATGTTCTTGACAGTTCGCAATGGGGATAGCAAATCCTTAGAAGTTGTGGCAGCTGGTAATGAACGTGTGCTTCGTGCTCGTTTAGATGATGCGAAATTCTTCTTTAATGAAGACCGTAAAACCCCATTAGCAGGTCGTTATGAAGCATTGACAAAAATTGTCTTCCAAGAAGGGTTGGGCAATTTGAAAGATAAAACAGAACGTCTATTAACATTAGGTGCTGCCTTAGCAAAAGAAGTAGGCTTTGCAGATACAGCTACCTTAGAACGTGCTACACATCTTGCTAAAACAGACTTAACTACAGGCATGGTCAGCGAATTTACTGAATTACAAGGTATTATGGGTAAAGAATATGCTTTACTAGATGGCGAAACACCAGCCGTAGGGGACGCCATTTTTGAACAATACTTACCTCGTTTTGCAGTGGATATTTTACCTGCTACAGATGCAGGACGTATTTTGAGTATCGTAGATAAAGTGGATACGATTGTAGCTACTTTCAGCCGTGGTTTAATTCCAACAGGTTCTCAAGATCCATATGCATTGCGCCGTCAAACCATTGGTATTATCAACATCTTGATGAATAGCAAATGGTCCTTGTCCATGCGTCCAATCTGGGTAAAAGCGATGGAATTATTGGGCGTGGCTAGTGAAAAACAAGAAGAATTACTAGGTCAATTAGAAAACTTCTTTATCCTTCGCTTGAAAAATATCTTGTTAGAACAAGGTATGCCATATCAAGTAGTAGATATCGTATTGAGCCAAGAGACTGTGACTGTAGCACTGGCAGAAGGGTTAGGACAAGCCTTAACAGCCAACCGTTTGGATGAAAATGAACCATTAATGCAAGCTTACACACGTATTTTCAACATGGTGAAAGACGTGACTTTCACAGGCGTTGACGAATCCTTATTGAAAGAAGATTCCGAACAAGCCTTGTACAAAGCGGCACTACCTGTGTATACAACGAATCGTAATGCCCTAGAAGCTGGAGACTATGTGAAAGCGGTAAGCTTTGCAGAATCTTTGGTCCCTTATATTGAAACATTCTTTGAGCATGTTATGGTTATGGATAAAGATGAAGCTGTAAAACAAAATCGTCTTCAATTATTGCGTATGACTTATGAAGTAAGTAACTTGGGTAAATTGAAGTAGGGTCATATGATTGTTACAGTACTAACATTTTTTGCCAATCTATTCATCATTGGCAGTATTGTGTATATGTACCAGGTTATCTTTGGGCCTATTGATCATCCGTTTTTGATGAAAGCGATGGACCTCTTTCATGTGCGTATTAACCTGGAAAATATTAGCTATGCCGTAGCAGGTACCTCTGTGTTACTTGTGGCGGCACTAGCGCAAATTCCTTGGTTTCATCGCATTACCATGTGGCTCTATGGGGGGCGTCGACCAATAGGGCAAGAGGTAGAGATTCTACAGATGATTCAGAAGGATATACAAAACCATACGGGCATCGATATGTCGCAATTCGATTGGTTTATCAAAAATGATGATTCCATCAACGCCTTTGCAATGGGACATAATCGAATTTGTCTCAATACGGGGGCTATCATACAGCTGCCATATGACGAATTACTAGGTATAGTGGCTCACGAAATGGGGCATATTCATCATAAAGATGGAGCCTATGGATTCTCTTGCTTCTATATGAACTATTTGGGACAAATGTGCATTCGTGTGTATGAACTCTTCGCTCGTGTCATATTATGGATTCAATATTTACGACTGCCAGTAATTACATTCATTGTGCAGATTTTTTATCTTCTCGTAGTTTTACAAATTCTATTTATGCAGTGGGTCATTAAGGCGCCTTTGGTCATGATTGACTTATTCACAGGTAGACGAGCGGAGTACCGAGCTGATAAATATGCTTATGAAATCGGCTTAGGTGCTGAACTCCATAATGCATTGATTACCTTACGCAATTATACAGTTGAAACCGGTGAAAGTGGGCTCATGAGCAAACTCTATAGCACACATCCAGCTACAGAAAAACGTATTGAACGATTACGTCAATTTGTGGAGGGAAAATAGGATAAATTTTAATTTTTATGCTTGCATAAAAACTTTCTTTTGTGATAGAATAATACTGTTAATTTGAGATGGTCCTCTGCTTATAAGGTGTAAGTAACGAACGTCTGCAAAATAGGAGGAAAAAATCGTGAATATTATTGATGTATTAGAAAAAGAACAGCTTCGCTCTGACATTCCTGAGTTCCGCGCTGGTGATACTGTAAAAGTACACGTTAAAGTCGTGGAAGGTAGCCGTGAACGTATTCAGGTTTTCGAAGGTTTGGTAATCAACCGTCAAGGTGGTTCCGTTCGTGAAACTTTCACAGTTCGTCGTATCGCTTCTGGCGTTGGTGTTGAACGTGTATTCCCACTTCACAGCCCACGTCTAGCAAAAATCGAAGTAACTCGTCGCGGTATCGTTCGTCGTGCTAAATTGTACTACTTACGTAGCCTTACTGGTAAAGCTGCTCGTATTCGCGAAAAACGCTAATTTAAAAGGGTTAGCCATGAGACGTAAGTCTATGGCTAGCCTTTTTTTATTTCCTTTAGAAACTGCTAAATAGTAGGGCATATTAGTTATGAAGTTATAGATAGGAGTTTGCTACTTGATAGTCGATTTTATATACTTTCATAAAATGTATATAGTTTGATAGTAGTATGTCATAAAAGATATTAGATTAGCAGAAAAAAATAACAGTAAAATGAGCATATGATATAGATAATAGACGAATAGGTGAAATATGAGTCAAGAAATTTTTCCGATCGTGCAGTGGTTCCCTGGCCATATGGCAAAAGCCACACGCATGATTACGGAACATAAAAAGAAAGTTGATGTGGTTATCGAATTACTAGATGCACGTATTCCTCGCAGTAGTGCGAATCCAGTTATTCGCGAGTTGATAGGTGATAAGCCACATGTAGTGATTTTAAATAAATGCGATTTAGCAAATCCAAAAGCTACAAAAGAATGGATTGAATTTTTCAAAAACGAAGGTATTCATGCTATTGCTATTGATTCTAAAAATGGCAAAGGAAATAAGCAACTCGTGAAAACCGTAGAATCCTTAGCACAGCCCATCATCGATAGATGGCTAAAAAAAGGAATTAAAGGTCGTACAGTACGTACTATGATTCTAGGGATACCCAATGTAGGTAAATCTACACTAATTAATAAACTAGCTGGATCAGCAGCAACAAGAACTGCTAATAAACCGGGTCATACTCGGGGGCAACAATGGGTAAAAGTAGGTAAAAATCTTGAACTATTAGATACACCAGGTGTATTATGGCCTAAGTTTGAAGACCAACGAGCAGCAGCTCGGTTAGCGATGACAGGAGCTATTTCCGACGATGTGTATGATTTAGATTCTGTTATCAAGCAGTTGTTGGCATATTTAGAAGAGCATGAACCGACATTATTGCATGAGCGTTATAAATTGACGGAAGAAGAGCGTACATCCGTAGATACCATGTTAGAGGCTATTGGTCGTCGTCGTGGTTGTTTGGTAAGCGGTGGCGTCGTAGATTATGACAAGGTGCGCCGTGTGATTTTGACGGATTACAGAAATAATAAATTGGGATACATTACCTTTGATGGCGTCGATGAGGAGCCGTACTATGTTGACGAAGAGTGAGTTTGAGGAACTTAAAGTTAAAGATATTAAAAATCTACTGCAAGGTGAATGCCCTTTTGATTATGTACAATGGGCATTAGAAGATTCTCGTGAATCCGTGAAACACGCAGCTGGTGTGTATTTGCGAAAGCAGAAAAAAGTCTTAGAGGAGCAACAGCGTTTAGAAGCTATGTACGCTTATGAAGAAAGCTTTTACGAGGAAGGAAAATACCTAATCGCTGGTGTAGATGAAGTAGGTAGAGGTCCTATTGCAGGTCCTGTGACAGTAGCAGCTGTTATCTTACCACCTCATTGCAAGCTAGTAGGGTTGAACGATTCCAAAAAACTAACGCCAGAAAAACGAGATACCTTATTTGATCAAATCATGGAGGTAGCAGTAGCGGTACACTGTGTGTCCTATAAGGCAGAAGTCATTGATACACTCAATATTTATGAGGCTACACGACAAGCTATGTATGAGGCGATTCGTAATTTGCCAGTACAGGCAGAGGCTGTATTATCGGATGCGATGAAATTACCAGATTTAGAGGTACCTGTAGAATCTTTGATTAAAGGAGACTCTAAAAGTGCATCTATTGCGGCTGCTTCCATTGTAGCAAAAGTAACACGGGACCGCTTCATGGAAGCTATGGATGAAGAGTATCCAGGATTTGGGTTTGCGATCCATAAAGGATATTATACAGATGTACATAAGCAGGCGATAAAAGACCTTGGCATTACGCCATTACATCGTCATAGTTTTGAACCTATCAAATCGATTGTGGCAGGTAAGCCTGTAGAAGAAATCTAAGTATTAGTATATCGTTTAGGTTATACATGCTTAGGATACCTATAAAGATATCTCTGCCCATAGCGATTCCATTGTTTGAAAATAGTTATAATTTTATATTACTTATAAAAGCATTCTTATAGATTGTTCTATGGGGATGCTTTTTTGCATATCGATAATTGTATATGGATTATAACACTCTTGGTATAGCACACTCCTAACAGTGTGGGTTGTACGGTTTACATTCTTTCGTAATGAAAGTAATGTAGAACTAAGGAGGTGCCTATGAACCATATTGAATTAGGAAGATACGGTGAAGACCTAGCTACCAACTATTTGAAAAGCCAAGGCTATGATGTATTGGAACGAAATATACGCTATCGATTTGGTGAAGTAGATATTATCGCTAAAAAAGAAAATATGCTCATTGTAGTAGAGGTGAAAACAAGACGGACTCAAACCTATGGAATGCCCTGCGAGGCGGTGCATTGGAAAAAGAAACAACACATACGTCATGTTATATCTATGTTTTTGGCTACCCGTGATATAGAGTATGAATCTATACGATTTGATGTCATAGAAGTATATGTGCCTCAAGTGGGAGATTCTGAATTACGGCATATGAAAGCGTGTCATTTATAAGATGGGAGGAGTATCATGTATGCAAAAACCTATGGAGTATGTGTGAGTGGTATTGATGGATATGTGGTGACCGTAGAAGTAGATATTAGCCCAGGTCTACCAAGCTTTGATATTGTTGGCTTACCAGCGACCTCTGTGAAAGAGGCAAAGGAGAGAGTGCGATCGGCTATCAAAAATGGTGGCTTTGAGTTTCCTATGAAGAGAATTGTGGTCAATCTAGCACCTGCCCATATTCGTAAAGATGGGTCTTCTTTAGATTTAGCCATTGCCATGGGAATTTTAGCCGCTCAAGAATCGGGAAAACACAAGAAAAAGGAGTCTATACATTGGAATCACCATATATTTATAGGAGAGTTATCGCTAGATGGTTCTTTACAACCAGTGATGGGGATGTTATCTATGGTGATGGGAGTGACAAATCAGGAGTTAGGGAATGACAATAGTTGTCTTTCTATAGCGGAAGATATTATTGTGCCTATAGGAAATCATGAAGAGGCTATTAGTGGGGCCTCTATACCTGTATATGGACTATCTACATTAGCTGCAGTTGTGGAAGTATTAGAGCATCCTGAAAAGAAAGAAAATCTATGTGCGCAGATAGCTATAGTGCCATCAAAATATAGTGCGGAAATACTAGATTTACAAGATGTAAAAGGGCAAGTAATGGCAAAACGAGCCTTAGAAATATCTGCTGCTGGTGGTCATCATTTACTGATGACAGGACCTCCGGGTTCGGGAAAAACCATGTTAGCTAAACGGTTGCCGTTTTTATTGCCTCCTCTTTCACGGGAGGAGCAACTAGAGGTAAGCCGTATTTATAGTGTAATGGGTTTATTAAAAAGTGGCCGATTAATGGAACAACGACCATTTCGCAGTCCTCATCATACGAGTACATTAGTGGCTATGGCGGGAGGAGGACAACCGCCAAAACCAGGAGAAATTACCTTGGCACATAAAGGCGTTTTATTTTTGGATGAAGCACCAGAATTTCGTAGGCCTGTCATAGAGGTTCTGAGACAGCCCTTAGAAGAACGACAAGTACATATTGCACGGATTGGAATGGCAACTACCTATCCCAGTGATTGTATTGTTGTCATGGCTATGAATCCATGTCCATGTGGATGGTTTGGAACGGAAGAAGATCATCGATGTACTTGTACAGCTACGCAAGTTCAAAGATACCAACGAGTGTTATCAGGACCTATTTTAGATAGAATGGATCTAGTAGTACCCGTAGAAAGACCTACTTTAACAGAGATATATGCCCCTAAGGATAAAGTTAGTACAGCGCAAGTACGTAGCCGTGTTATCCGTGCTAGATCTATGCAAACTGAAAGATATAAAGGAACGAATATTGGTGTGAACTCACATTTAAGTCATAGTGATATAGAAATATATGTGAAACTTTCTGAGCAAGCTAAAGAATTGCTAGATTCAGCTTTTACTACATTACATTTGAGTTTACGTAGCTATGACCGCATTGTTAAAGTGGCAAGAACAATCGCTGATTTAGCAGAATCTGAGGAGATTTTAACAGACCATGTGGCAGAAGCTTTGAGTTATCGGCAGGTACAGGAGGGATTGTAAATGAAAGACGAAATTTATGCGAGTGCTCTCCAACATGTAGTGGGATTAGGGAATGCAAGCTTAGGTAATTTGTTTACTTATTACGAAAGTGCCAAAGAAGCTTGGCATCATGTGTTACATCACAATGTGGAACCATCATTGGGTTGTAAGTATGAATTATTTGATGAAATTCGCCGTCCTATCAATGAAAGCTTTCTATTACAATTAGAAGAAGATTTAAAGCGTTATCATATGGAAGTGATTACTTGGGAATCTCCATGCTATCCAAAATCTTTATTAGAAATTTATAATAGTCCCCGAGTGTTGTATGGACGTGGAAATATAGAAGTGTTGCAACATATGGATCGTTCTTTGGCGATGGTAGGCGCTAGAAAGTGCTCTACCTATGGTGTACAAGTAGCTAGACACTTTGGACGGGCTTTATCTAATTTAGGCATTATTGTTGTTAGTGGAGGCGCCATGGGGATCGATCGTGCTAGCCATGAAGGGGCCTTGCAAGGACAAGCTCCAACGATTGCTGTTATGGGCTGCGGTTTAAATGTAACCTATCCAAGAACAAACCGAAATTTATTTTTAGAAATTTTAGAAAAAGATGGATTGCTATTATCAGAATATGGACCGCATATGCAAGCAAAGAGTCATCACTTTCCTTCACGAAATCGAATTATCAGTGGTATGACGAGAGGCACTATTGTGGTGGAGGCAAAAGCTAGTAGTGGTTCTTTGATTACTGCTGATATGGCGATAAATGAAGGAAGAGATGTGTTTACCATACCAGGGAATGTATTGACACATACTTGTGATGGAAATCATTGGCTCATTCAGCAAGGGGCTACAGTATTAACAGATCCAGAACAAGTATTGTGTGAATATGGTTGGCAAAAAGTCGCAAAGTATAGTAACATGAATAGTGAAAAAGTAAACACAGTGAATGAAGAGGAACGATGTGTATTGGAGGCTATGAATCCTGGTGGAAATACGACGATTGGGGAACTAGTGCATAGCACACAATTGCCTTTATCCAATCTTCATACATTGCTGTTACAACTAGAGCTAAAACAAATGATTACACATACCCCTCAGGGGTACGTGCTACATACTTAGAGGAGGAAGATTTTTGGCCATTACTAGATCCTTCGTTACAGGGGAGAAGAAAAAAGACAAAGATACAAAAGAAGCTGTCAAATCAAGCGCCAAAGCACCAGAGTCTAGACCTTTGGTCATGCGTCCGGAACCGATTGAAATAGAGCATAAACGGACTTTCAAAAAAGATGGAAAAACTTTAATCATCGTGGAATCACCAGCAAAGTCAAAGACCATTGAAAAATTTTTAGGTGATGATTATGTGGTAAAAGCTAGCATGGGCCATTTAAGGGATTTACCTAAAATGCAAATGGGTGTATCTATAACTAATGGTTTTTTACCTAGATATTTGAATGTACCAGGTAGAAAGGCTATTATTGAAGATTTGCGCAAAGAAGCAGATAAGGCGAAGGCTGTGTATCTGGCAACTGACCCTGACCGTGAAGGAGAAGCTATCTCTTGGCATTTAGCACATATTTTAAATATAGATGGTACTACACCATGTCGAGTGACTTTTAATGAGATTACCAAGCATGCTATTCAAGAGGCGATGGCAACACCTAGACCGATTGATATGCATATGGTGGATGCTCAACAGGCTCGCCGCGTATTGGACCGTATTGTAGGCTATAAATTGAGTCCTTTGTTGTGGAAAAAGATTTGCAAAGGACTTAGTGCCGGACGTGTTCAATCTGTAGCGGTACGTATTATCTGCGATCGGGAACGAGAAATTCAAGCATTTATTCCAGAAGAATACTGGACTATCGAAGGTGTGTATCAAACAGCTAAGAATGAACAATTTGATGTGGTAGTGACACACAAAGGTGATGAAAAGCTAACGATTTCTAATGAGATAGAAAGTAATGAAGTGTTACGTGTTATTCGTGACCGTGAAAGTGTAGTTAGTTCTGTACAATCAAAACAACGTAGTCGCAAAGCACCAGCTCCATTTACGACGTCGACGATGCAACAAGAAGGTGTACGCAAACTGAATATGAATGCAAAACGCATTATGTCTGCAGCACAACATTTATATGAAGGTAAAGAAATTGGGGGCTATGGTCATGTAGGTTTGATTACCTATATGCGTACGGATTCCACTCGGGTATCAAAGGAAATGCAAGAAGCGGCTAAAGCCTATATTCTCAAGACCTTTGGGAAGGAGTTTTATCCGAGTAAACCAAATGTATTTGGAGCGAAGGCGAATGCTCAAGATGCGCATGAAGCGATTCGTCCTACCATGTTGGAATTACCACCTAAAGCGGTAGCGTCCTATCTATCTAGTGATGAGTTAAAATTATATACCTTGATTTGGAATCGATTTTTAGCGAGTCAAATGGCTCCACAGAAAAGTGAAACTATAACTATGCAATTTCATGTAGATGAGTATACATTGAAGGCTTCTGGGAATCGTGTATTATTTAAAGGCTTTACAGAAGTCTATGAAGACGCTAAAAAAGAAGATGACCATATATTGCCAGCCCTAGAGGAAGGGCAAGCTATTATGCCTATCTCTATGGATGGTATACAGCATTTTACGCAACCTCCAAGCCGTTATTCTGAGGCAGGTCTTATCAAAGTATTAGAAGAACAGGGAATTGGTCGACCAAGTACGTATGCAGCTACTATTGATACGATCTTAAAACGGAATTATGTGGAGCGTAAGGATAAACAATTTATTCCTACTGATTTAGGATTTGCCGTGGTGGAATTTTTAACAACTCATTTTGAAAAGTTCATTAATACGAAATTTACTGCCTCTATGGAGGAAGATTTAGACCATATTGCACAAGGGACTAACTTCTACGAAGCTGTTATCCATTCATTTTATGATAGTTTTGAGAAGGAATTATACACAGCTGAATCGGCTGAGAAGATAGAACTGGAGGCAGAAAAGAGTGGTATCCTTTGTGAAAAATGTGGACATGATATGGTCTATAAACTAGGACCTTATGGTAAATATTTAGCATGTTCTAACTTTCCAGATTGTCGAAATATTAAGTCCATTACAGTTAGCACGGGAGTGACATGTCCTAAATGTAAATCTCATGAGATTTTAGAACGTAAATCCAAGAGAGGTCGTGTTTTTTATGGTTGTGAAGGGTATCCATCTTGTGATTTTACAATGTGGGATAAACCTGTTGATAAAACTTGTCCCGTTTGTGGTAGCTTAATGGCTGAAAAAGTATATAAAAATGGAAATAAAAAAGAGTTTTGTTCCAATCCTGACTGTGAAACAAGGCCAAAACGTAAACCTAGAACAAAGAAAGAAGATAAAGAATGAAAGATTTTGTAACTATTATTGGAGCTGGTCTTGCTGGCTCTGAGGCAGCCTATCAACTGGCTAAGCGTGGTATCCCTGTGCACTTATATGAAATGCGTCCCAAAGTGTCTTCACCGGCTCATCATACAGATCAATTTGCAGAGTTAGTATGCTCTAACTCTTTGCGTGCGAATACGATAGAAAATGCAGTGGGGCTTTTGAAAGAAGAAATGCGTCGTTTAGACTCTTTAATCATGGAATCTGCCGATGCTACTCAAGTTCCAGCAGGTGGTGCCTTGGCTGTAGATCGTCATGCTTTTAGCAAAAGGGTCACAGAACGTATTAAAGAACACCCTTTAATCACAGTGATTCATGAAGAAGTGACAGAGATTCCAGATGAAGGTATTGTTATTTTTGCAAGTGGTCCACTCACATCAGAAGCGTTAGGGACTAAGATTAAAGAGTTAACTGGTTCTAAAGATTTTTATTTCTATGATGCGGCAGCGCCGATTGTAACAGCAGAGTCTTTGAATTACGATAAAGTATTTGCAGCCTCACGGTATGATAAAGGGGATGCAGATTATTTAAACTGCCCTATGACGAAAGAAGAATATGATGCTTTCTATGAAGCGTTAACTACAGCCGATGTAGTACAACCAAAAGATTTTGAAAAAGAAATCTATTTTGAAGGATGTATGCCTGTAGAAATTATGGCATCTCGAGGGGTAGATACATTGCGCTATGGGCCTTTGAAACCGGTTGGTCTTGTAGATCCACGGAACAATATTGAGTGGCATGCAGTAGTGCAGTTGCGCAAGGAAAATAAAGAAGCTACTATGTACAATTTAGTAGGCTTTCAAACGCATTTAAAATGGGGCGAACAAAAGCGAGTATTCCAAATGATTCCAGGGTTAGAGAATGCTGAATTTATTCGCTATGGCGTCATGCATCGTAACACATATATTAACTCTCCAGAACTATTGAACCAAGCATTCCAACTACAATCTAATGCACGATTGTTCTTTGCTGGTCAAATGACAGGTGTGGAAGGGTATCTAGAATCAGCAGCTGCAGGTATGATGGTAGCTATTCAAGTGGCGCGTATGTTGCATGGTAAAGAATTTGTTACATTCCCTAAAACAACGGCTCTTGGTGGGTTAAGCCATTATATCAGTGCCTATGAAGGTTCCAATTTTCAGCCAATGAATGTCAATTTCGGTATTATGGAACCTTGGGGAGCTAAAGTACGTAAGAAAAAAGAAAAAAATGCATTAATTGCGCAACGTGCTTTAGAAGAATTAGAGGCATTAATTGTAGCAGAAGAGTTACTGTCTTAATTAATAGTTTTGTACTTGACAGATATAGTGCTTTACATATACAAAGGCAAGAGAATTTTATAATATTTGAAATTTTATAGATAAGAAAAAGAGGAAAGGATTTGCGATGTGCAATCCTTTCCTCTTTATATTTTGTTATTATTTTGATTTTATAGGCATCACTTTGTGTTGAAACTAATGAATCATTATTTTTCTTTTTTGCCTTTCCCTATAGGGAATACATGTGTATCCGTTGTTCCTTTATAATGAAGGTATAGCCAGATGCCAAAGGACACTGCCATGACAATTAAGCTTGTAACTTGCGCAGATTTAAAGCCTAATGTTAGGTTTACATAATCTCCACGTAGGAATTCTAAGAAGAATCGTAAGCCGGAATACAAGAATGCATATAAGCAGAAAATTTGCCCTTTTTTATGAGGGAACACGTTAGCCAATAGTAAGATAACAAACAAAATAATATCTACTTGACCTTCCCATATTTCAGCAGGCCATAATGGTTGATTACCATAAGTGCGGTATGCCAAGGTAGTTTCTGGATAGAGAATACCGAAGTTTCCCCCAGTAGGGTGACCAAAGGCATCACCATTCATGACATTCGCCATACGTCCCACAGATTGACCTACCATAAGGGCTGGTGCAAATAAATCAGCAAATGCCCAAGGGTCAACATGTTGTTTTTTTAAATAATAAATTCCAGCAATAGCACCTAACAATACGCCGCCTTGGATAGCCATACCGCCTTGCCATACGTATGGAATTTCCAATAAATGATTGTGATAGTATCCCCAGTCAAAGAAAAACACATCCCATAGTCGAGCACCGATGATACCAGCTATAGCAACAGTAATGGTAAAATCTACCATATATTTTTCCCATCCACGGCCATCTTTTTTCATGATGAAGTAGCCTACAATGGCAGCACTAATAATACCTAAAGCGAGAAGTAAACCGTAGGCTCTTATAGGAAAGCCTCCGATAAAAAACAAATACTGATACATAGTACCTCCTAAATATGTTTGTGTAATATACTTGTAATATTCCTACCTTTGTAGTGTACCATAAATTTTAGAGAAATAGTATAGTGTTCCCAATATATAGGCTGAATGTGATATAATATAAAGGTTAAAAGGAGCGCTTATGAAACACTTACAATTTATGAAACATATGGTGCTAGGAATATCGGCATTTAGTTTGCTTGCTTCTTATCCAGTAGCAGAGGCAGCAATCCATATTCCCTTTCCAGCACTTTCCAATACAACAACAGCAGTAGAACCTACACAATATGTGGGTCCGATGTTGTATGTCCCAGAAAAGCAAGAAGTTACATTACCTATCACCATGGTATTTGATCCTATAGTATCAGAAACGGCGTATGATAAAAAGTATGTACAGAATGGTACATCAATCATGTCTCCCAGCTGGTTTGAATTGACTACGACTGGCCTAAAAGCTAGTTCTAAGCTATCCCATGACTATGTGAATAGTTATAAGGAAAAAGGCTATCGCATATGGCCTTTGATTACAAACCAATTCGATCCAGATATGACTAGTAAAATCCTTGCTAATGAATCTATGTGGGAACGATATAAACAAGGCCTCATTAATTATGCTACAGAGTATGGTTATGACGGATATAATTTTGATTTTGAAAACATTCATTATAAAGATAAAGCACAGCTAACTAAGTTTGTTGATTTTTTGGCAAAAGGGTTACGAACGTATAATCTATATACATCAATAGATGTAACGGGTTATTCTAATAGTGAAAACTGGTCTTTAGTGTATGACCGTAAAGCTTATGCTGATGCAGTAGATTATGTGGTACTTATGGCGTACGATGAAACTTGGGCATCTAGTGATATAGCTGGACCAGTCGCTTCCTATCCATGGGTTAGAAAGCATACAGAGCAAATGCTTTCTGAAGTACCAGCATCAAAACTCGTACTGGGTATTCCATTCTATATGCGTGAGTGGTCTGTACCAGTGAAAGGTTCTTGGGAAGGAAAAGCAAAAAGTAAAACACTAGCCATGACCAAAGCGTTGGACTTAGAACGTGAATACAGAGATGTGATGCGTTGGGATGAGCGATTAAAAGGTAATTATTTGACATTAACAAAGAAAAATGATGTCTATGGTATATATGATGAAAAGAAACCATATGAGGGGACACTAACTAAAATTTGGTTTGAAGATCCACAGTCCTTAAGCTATAAAGTGGATCTTGTAAAAGAATTACAACTTGCAGGAGTTGCGGCTTGGCGTAAAGGTTTTGAAGCTAGTGATGTATGGCCGGTGCTGAGTTTTGCTCTAGATAGTGCTAATACAAATAGTACTGAAAAGGAGAAAGCAATTTCAGACAAAAAAGATCATAAAAAAGAAGTAAAAAAACAAGAGAAAAAGAAAGATAAGAAGAAAAAATCTAAACATACAGATACTTCAGAAGTGACAAAGATTTCTAAAGACGGTAAAGAAATTGTGTTAAAGTTTAAGAAACCTCATAAACACTCTGATGAAACAGGTGTTGTAAAGGTTACAAAAGAAAAAAAGTCTTTGCCTAAAGACTAAGATTTGGAGTATACTTAGGAGTATTAATACATACAATTGAGGAGGCATAGCATGTACGAAAAATACGTGGCACAAGACATTGAAAAAAAATGGCAAACATATTGGGAAGAGTCTGGGGTATTTAAAACAGAGTATGACCCAAGTAAAGAAAAATATTATGTGTTAGAAATGTTCCCATATCCATCTGGTAACTTACATATGGGACATGTGCGTAACTATTCGATTGGTGATGTAGTGGCACGTTTCAAAAAAATGCGTGGATTTAATGTATTACATCCAATGGGATGGGATGCATTTGGTATGCCTGCAGAAAATGCAGCTATTAAAAATGGTGTATCTCCTAAAGATTGGACATTAGATAATATTGCCAACATGACACGTCAGCAAAAAGAGTTGGGTTTATCCTATGATTGGGACCGTGAAGTTGCGACTTGTAAAGAAGATTACTATCGTTGGACACAATGGATATTCCAACAATTTTATAAAAAAGGCTTGGCCTATAAAAAAGAAGCGAAAGTAAACTGGTGTGAACATGACCATACAGTATTAGCTAACGAACAAGTTATTGATGGCAAATGCTGGCGCTGTGATAATGATGTAGTGAAAAAAGACTTAAAACAATGGTTCTTTAAAATTACAGACTATGCAGATCGTTTGCTAGACGATTTAGATACATTGGGCCAATGGCCTGACCGTGTAAAAGCGATGCAACGTAACTGGATCGGTCGCAGTGAAGGTACACAATTTGCTTTTTATGTGCCTAAAATTGATAAATCCTTTGAAGTCTATACTACTCGTGTAGATACTTTATTTGGCGTATCTTATGTAGTATTAGCTCCAGAACATCCATATGTAAAAGAATTGATTCAAGATGCTCCTAATAAAGCTGAATTAGAAGCTTTCATCGAAACATTGCGCAATCAAAGCGATATTGAACGTACTTCTACAGAAGCAGAAAAAGTAGGTATGTTCACAGGTTCTTATGCGACACATCCAATCACTGGCAAAGAAGTACCAATTTGGATTGCTAACTATGTACTAGCAGACTATGGTACGGGTGCTGTTATGGGCGTACCGGCTCATGATGAAAGGGACTATGCATTTGCGAAAAAATATGATTTGCCTGTTAATTGGGTGATTCAAAATAGTGCGCAAGATCTGGACTTCCAAACCTTAGATGCTGCCTTTACAGAAGATGGTGTATTGGTGAACTCCGGTGACTTCAGCGGTAAAACATCAGAGGAAGCGCGCCAAGCATTGGGCGATTATTTCACGGAACAAGGAACAGGTCGTAAAACGGTAAACTTCCGTCTTCGCGATTGGTTGATTTCTCGCCAACGCTATTGGGGTTGTCCAATTCCAGTTGTATACTGCGACAAATGTGGAGAACAATTAGTGCCAGAGGATCAATTGCCTGTAAAACTTCCAGAAGATGTATCCTTTGACGGCGGTGCTATCTCTCCATTAGCTACATCTGAAAACTTCCTAAACACAACATGCCCTTGCTGCGGTGGTCCTGCTCGACGTGAAATCGACACAATGGATACATTTATCGATTCCTCTTGGTATTTCTTACGCTATACAGATGCTCGTAATGACAAAGAAGTGTTTAATAAAGAAATCGCGAAATACTGGATGAATGTAGACCAATACATTGGCGGTATTGAACATGCTATCTTGCACTTATTATATGCACGTTTCTTTGTGAAAGTATTACATGATATCGGTTTAGTAGAAGTGGATGAGCCTTTCAAAGCCTTATTAACACAAGGCATGGTATTAAAAGAAGGTTCTAAAATGTCTAAATCTAAAGGCAATGTGGTATCTCCAGAAGAAATCATTTCTAAATACGGTGCCGATACAGCTCGTTTATTCATCTTATTCGCAGCACCAGTAGATCGTGATTTGGACTGGAGCGACCAAGGGGTAGAAGGTTCCTATCGTTTCTTAGGTCGTGTATGGCGTATTATCGATACATACCAACAATTAGGTGCGTCTGGACATCATGATAGCTTATCCAAAGATGAAACAGCATTACGCCGTGAATTACATCGTGCTATCAAAAAAGTAACAGAAGACTTAGATGGTAAATTCAACTTTAATACTGCCATCAGTACTGTTATGGAGTTGGTAAATGCTATGTACCAATTTAAAGATAGCCATGACTCTGTACAAAGCGATTTAGCAAAAGAACTAGTTGAAAAATTAACATTATTGCTAGCACCATTTGTACCGCATATTACTGAAGAAATCTGGCATGAATGTGGATTTGAAGGTTCTGTACATGCTGCATCTTGGCCGACTTATGAAGAATCTGCTCTAGTGGTAGATGAGGTAGAAGTGGCAGTTCAAGTGAATGGTAAAGTACGCGATAAATTGACAGTATCTGTTTCATTATCTAAAGAAGAATTAGAAGCAGCTGCGAAAGCATTACCACGTGTACAAGAGTTTACAGAGGGTAAAACTGTTGTGAAAGTGATTGTAGTGCCTAAAAAATTAATTAATATTGTAGTCAAATAAAACGAGGTTCCTATGGAAAAACGTAAGGACTATATTAGCTGGGATGAATATTTTATGGGTGTTGCCATGTTAGCAGGGCAACGCTCCAAAGATCCCAATACACAAGTAGGGGCTTGTATTGTGAGTGATGATAATAAAATTTTATCTATCGGTTATAATGGTATGCCCTTAGGTTGTGATGATGATGATTTCTCTTGGAATCGTAATCGAGAAGAAGATAATAAATATTTTTATATCGTTCATAGTGAACTGAATGCCATTTTAAATTATCGTGGTGGTTCACTAGAGGGAAGTAAAATATATGTCACTTTATTTCCTTGTAATGAATGTGCAAAAGCCATCATTCAAAGTGGTATTAAAGAAGTTATCTATTGGCGCGATGATTACAAAGATACACGAGAAGTACAAGCATCAAAACGATTGTTTCAAACTGCCGGAGTAACTATTACGGCTTATGAACCAAGTGGTAGACAATTATCTTTACAACTATAATTGTAAAGGCTACATCTGTATATAATAAGGCTGAACTTGAGGATATATTCCTAAGTTCAGCCTTTTATGTTGGAATAGTATAATATCGAACAAAAGAACGGCTAGTTTCCATTAAGGGCTAGCCGTTTGTATGTTCGATATTTATTTGTTGTTACCCATTACTTTTTTGATGGCTTTTACACTTTTAGAAGTAATATTTTTGCCAGTTTTTGTCAACCGTGTACGAGTTCGTGTAACTCTACCCATAGCAGTTAGAGAAGACTGTTTACGAGGCTTCATGTCTCTTTCATTACCAAAGTCACCACGACGGATGCTAGTAGCCTTTACTTTTTCAGAACCCACAGATCGTTGTAATTCTTTCATAATTACTTTTGGTTCTACAGATTTTTCAAATGTATATACATCTGCTGCTACATAGCCTAATTGTGGATATGCATGAAGAATTACATGGCAGTGATGGGATACGGCTACCAAGAAGATTTCATCTTCTAAAATTTGGCAATCGATTTCCTCAACACATTGATTTGTAATTGCTAAGGCATTTACAATAGCATCTTGTAAGACAGCAGGAGATTCTATTTTTTCATCAATACATGAATATAAATCAATTAAAACGTGTTCACCTAAAACGTGCATGTTTTCACCTACTTTCATTCATAGTCTATTATATAAAAAATTTTTAATTTTGTAAATTTGTTATACTTTTTTGTAATAGTTATGATTATAAAAATTAATTATAGAATTTACGAAACTCTACTCCTATGGTAAGCTATAGGTAAGACATAGAGAGCTATGCCCCTTTGAACGAGTCGTTCAAATTTATAAATCATACTACATATAGTAATGCTAGGAGGTCCTATTATGAAAGCACCGTTACGTTACGATTTTGCTTCTTTTTCTACGGAAGCACAGACCGTATGCCCTGATCGAGTATTTACAGATTTTTTACACCGCTATGCTTATGGTGTAGATGCTTCTTGTTATTCGTATGTACCACAAGTAGTGGTGAAAGTTAATAATGAATCAGAAGTGATTCGTATTTTAGCTTTAGCAAATCAATATGGTACACCAGTGACTTTTAGAGCAGCAGGTACATCTTTATCTGGACAATGCTCTAGTGAACATGTATTAGTGGTGGCTAATGATGGCTTTAAACGAATGGAAGTATTAGACGGAGGTAAAGCATTACGTTGCGATTGTGGCGTTATTGGGGCCGATGCGAATGAAAAGTTAGCTCCTTATGGACGCAAAATTGGCCCAGATCCAGCTACTATTGCAAGTGCTTTAGTAGGGGGGATTTTTAATAATAACTCTTCTGGTATGTGCTGTGGTACTGTAGAAAACTCTTACCAAACGGTAAAATCTGTTCGTGTTGTGTTGGTGGATGGTACGATTTTAGATACTAGTGATCCAGCTAGTGTACAAGCTTTCATGACCTCTCGTGCTGACCTTGTGAAAGGATTATTAGATCTTCGTCAATGGATTTTTGATGATCCAGAATTAGTAGAGTTAATTCAACGTAAATTTAAAATTAAAAATACAACAGGCTACTCCATTAACACCTTAGTAGACTTTGAAGATATTGTGGACATTTTAAATCATATCTTTATTGGTTCTGAAGGTACATTAGGCTTTGTATCTGAAGTGGTATATAACACAGTAGAAGATAAAAAATTTAAAGCTTGTGGTCTTGTATTCTATAAAGAGCTATCCGATGCGTCCCGCGCAGTTGTAACCTTAGCAAATATGGGGCGTCAATATGTAGTATCTGCGGAAATGATGGACTACCTCAGTCTTAAGAGTGTACAAAAGTTAGAGCAAGTACCAGATTTTGTACGTGGAGTGCCAGAGGGTACTAGCTGTATTCTATTCCAGTCTGAAAGTAATAATGAGCAAGAATTAGAAGAACAAGTGGAATATATTAAAGAACAATTAAAAGATATTCCAACTATTATTCCTAGCTTATACTCTACGAATCCGGAAGAATACAATTCTTGGTGGTATATTCGTAAAGGGTTGTTGCCAATTGCAGCAGGACAACGCAAATCTGGTTCTACGGTAATCACAGAAGATGTATGTTTTAAAATTGAGGACTTTGTCAAAGGTATCGGTATCATTACAGAGTTATTCCGCAAATATGATTTTATGGATAATGGTATTATCTTTGGCCATGCCTTAAGTGGCAATGTTCATTTTATTATTACTCCAGACTTGAATGATCCAAGAGAACGTGATAATTTTAGTGGACTTGTGAAAGAAATGGCAGAACAAGTAGCAGCTGTAGAAGGTAGTATTAAAGCAGAGCATGGTACAGGTCGTATGGTAGCGCCATTCGTTGAGTTAGAGTGGGGTGTGAAAGCTTACCAAGTTAACCGCCGTATCAAAGAATTATTTGATCCTAATTACTTAATCAATCCAGATGTTATCATTACAGATGATCCAGATGTATATAAAAAGAACTTGAAAGCGATGGCGGCTATTGATCCATTGTTCAATATGTGTATTGAATGTGGTTTCTGTGAAAAGAACTGTCCATCTAAAAACTTAACATTAACACCACGTCAACGTATTTCCTTAGTACGTGAAGAAACACGTCTTCGTCAAGAAGGTAAACATGCAGAAGCAGATGCATTATCTGAAGGTTATCAATACTATGGTGTAGATACATGCGCAGCATGTTCCATGTGTTCCATGCTATGTCCATTAGGCATTGATACAGCACAAATCGCCTTATCTGTTCGTAAAGTAACAGCAAAAGGTCATGGTATTGCAGAAGCGATTTATGATAATTTCCCAGCTACCTTAGCAGCAGCCCGCATGGGTGTTACATTAGGTGGTGCAGCAGGTAAAGTGATTACTAATAAGTTAATCTCTAAAATTACAAAAGGGGCTCACGAACTAACAGGAGTGACACCATATGCTCCAACTACATTGCCAAAAGCTAACCGTCATACCTTGAAAAATCAACGTAATACAGTAGGCAATGATAATGTTGTGTATTTCAGTACTTGTGCAAATCGTGCTTTCAAACCAAATCAAGGTCAAAAAGATACTCGTAGCTTGCAACAAGTGATGGAAAACTTATGTAAAAAAGCAGGTTATAATGTCATTTATCCACGTCATATTGAAAACTTATGTTGTGGTTTGAGCTTTGAAAACTATGAAGACATTGATAAACGTGCATTACGCGATTTAGAAAATGCTTTATTAGAAGCAAGCTGTGGTGGTGTATATCCAGTTGTGATTGACCATTCTGCATGTTTCTCCCATGCTTTCAAACATATTAAATCTGTAACAATCCTTGATGTATCTGAGTTCTTATACACACATATTGTTCCTAAATTAGATATTGTGAAGTGTAAAGAGCGTGTTATTGTTCACAAACAATGTAAAATCAAAAAAGCTGGCAAAGAAAAATACATTGAACTGCTTGCACGTGCATGTACTGATGAAGTATTCAATATTAAATCCTTTGCATGTTGTGGTTTCGCAGGGCAAAAAGGTTTCTTTACACCAGAATTGAACCATTCCGCTACACGGGATTTAGGAGATGAAGTGAAAGAGTACGGGGCTACATTAGGAGTAAGTTCTAGCTCTACATGTGAAATTGGTTTAGGCGAACGTGCAGGTATTCCATTCATCGGTATTGCTTACCTATTAGATGCATGTTCTAAATAATTGTGTAATACATTCATACAACATGAAAAGAAAAGCAGCCCTTTTAGGGTTGCTTTTCTTATTACATTGCTATAGTAAGCAATTTATGATACAATAAAGTCATCTTATAAAGATAAGAACTAAAATCAAATAAAGAAGTCTTTGAGGCAAGGTGCGAGGGGAACCTCAATTCCTGACCGGCGGTATAATAGTCCGCAAGCTCTTGAGAGCAGATCCGGTGATATTCCGGAACCGACAGTAAAGTCTGGATGGGAAAAGACAGTATATTGATAGCTATTGTGTATGTTATCAAATATTTGGAATGCTAAAGGGACTATGTATATAGTCCCTTTTTTGTGTAGAGGTGAGCCATGACACATATGACAACTGATGAAAAATATATGGCAAAAGCGATTGAATTAGCAGAAAAAGCAAGAGGATGTACATCTCCAAATCCAATGGTAGGAGCTATCATTGTAAAAGATGGGCGCATCATTGGTGAAGGATATCATCAAAAAGCCGGCGAGCCTCATGCAGAGGTGTATGCATTACATCAAGCTGGTATGGATGCTAGAGGAGCTACCTTATATGTGACACTAGAACCGTGCTCACATTATGGAAAAACACCGCCATGTGCTAAGCGCGTAATAGCTGCAGGTATCTCTAGGGTTGTCATTGGTATGATTGACCCTAATCCATTAGTAGCGGGTAAAGGCCTAGCTATGCTACAAGAAGCGGGCATAGAAGTGGAGATTGGCGTTTTGGAACGACAATGTGTGGAAATGAATGAAGCATTTATTACATACATTAAAACGGGTAAGCCTTTCGTGATTTTAAAATCTGCCATGTCCATAGATGGAAAGATTGCTACTGCTAGTGGTGAATCAAAATGGATTACCAATGAAGAAGCAAGGCTCGATGGACATCGTATTCGTAAAGAAGTAGATGCTATGTTAGTAGGGGTAGGTACGATTATAGCGGATGACCCATTACTAAGTTGTCGTCTTCCACAAGAAACCGTAGAAAATCAACCGCATTTATACATTCTAGACTCTCAAGGTAGAACTCCACTAGATGCAACCATTTGGACAGTACCTAATCGCAATATAACAATATTTGTTGGCGAAGAGTGTGGGCTAGAACAAATGGGAGCTTTCAGTGATAAGGGAGCAGAAGTTATTGTGACGCCATCCAATGAAAGAGGTTTAGACATTTCCTTTATTTTGGAAGAACTAGGTGCTCGTCAATGTATGAGCCTGCTCATTGAAGGTGGAAGCCAAGTGGTGGCTAGTTTTGTAGAAACTAAATCTTTTGATAAATTGGTAACCTACATTGGGAATCGTATTATTGGAGGTATTGGAGCTACACCAGCTGTGGGTGGTTTAGGCTTTTCTAGTTTAGATGAAGCAGTACAGCTAGATATTGATGAAGTGATGGCTGTTGGTGATAATATGAAAATAATTAGTTATCGAAGAGGAAGAGAAGGCGTTTATGTTTACGGGGATCATTGAAGAAATAGGGACCATACAGAGTGTAAAACGTTCCCAAAGCTCGCTTACCCTTGAAATTGCAGGAACTATCATTTTCGATGATTTAAGAATTGGTGATTCCGTAGCGGTCAATGGTGTATGCTTAACAGCCACGAACATAGGAGCCCAAAGATTTACAGCAGATGTGATGCCAGAGTCAGTTAAAATGACATCATTAATAAATCTTTCAGCAGGAAGTAAGGTAAATTTAGAACGAGCTATGGCTGCCAACGGTCGTTTCGGTGGCCACGTAGTGGCAGGGCATGTGGACGGTCAAGGCAAGATTATCGGTAAAGATCATGTAGGTAATTCTATTGTGTTCCGTATCGCTGCCGATGATGCTATTCTACACTATGTTATATACAAAGGGTCTATCACTGTGGATGGAGCTAGTTTGACTGTTTCCAAGGTGGGAACTGGTTGGTTTGAAATTTCTATTATACCTCATACGATTGGAAACACTATTTTGCAATATGCTACTATTGGTACTACAGTGAACTTAGAAACAGATATTTTTGGCCGTTATATTGAGCATTTTATGAAAGAAACTCATCTGGAGTCTACTAATACTAGTACAGTGACGATGGATACTTTAGTGCGTAACGGCTTTTTATAGAAAGGATGATATTTATGTCCTATACATTAAACTCTATTGAAGAAGTAATTGAAGACTTAAAAGCAGGAAAGCCTGTGATTATTGTAGATGATGAAAGTCGTGAAAACGAAGGTGATTTAGTTTTGGCTGCTGAATTTGCTACTCGTGAAAGCATTAACTTTATCATCAAAGAGGCTCGAGGTTTATTGTGTACACCGATGTTGGAAGGTGATTTGCTACGACTTGGTATTCCTCAAATGGTAGAAAAGAATACGGATAATCATGAAACAGCGTTTACTGTATCAGTAGACCATGTGGATACGACCACAGGTATTTCTCCAGAAGAACGTGCTGTAACGATGCAAAAACTCATTGATCCAAATGCAAAACCAGAAGATTTTAGACGTCCTGGACACGTATTTCCGTTGCGTTACAAAGAAGGTGGAGTATTAGTACGCCAGGGCCATACAGAAGCATCTATTGACCTTTGTAAACTAGCTGGATTATATCCTGCGGCAGCAATTTGTGAAATTACCAATGATGAAGGCTATATGTCACGTATGGATGATTTATTGGCTTTCAGTAAAAAACATAATTTAAAGATTGCTTCTGTAGAAGCTTTAGTGGAATACAGAAAGCGACACGATAGATTAGTAAGCATTGCAGCAGAAACAAAACTACCTACAAAGTTCGGTGATTTCCGCATCATTGTGTTTAAAAATGAAGTAGATCATAAAGAACATCTTATGATTGTAAAAGGTGATGTACGTGGAAAATCTGATGTGTTGATGCGTATTCATTCTGAGTGCTTAACAGGAGATGTATTTGGTTCTCATCGCTGTGACTGTGGGGAACAATTGGAAAATGCATTGCGCTCTATTGAAGAGCAAGGCGAAGGCATCGTTATCTACATGCGCCAAGAAGGGCGTGGCATTGGATTAACGAATAAAATTAAAGCCTATACACTACAAGATCAAGGGTACGATACAGTGGAAGCCAATGTGAAACTAGGATTCCCACCAGATATGCGTGAATATTCCTTAGCGGCACAAATGTTGCGCGAATTAGATGTAAAAAGTGTTAAGCTGTTGACGAATAATCCAGAAAAGAAAGAGGATTTAGAGCGTTGGGGAATCACTGTATCTAAGCGAGTTCCTATTGTGATTAAAGCCAATAGTATTAATGCAAAATATTTAAATACAAAAAAAGAAAAAATGCGTCATATGCTGTAATAATATATGAAAATAACACCTAATAAACAGTGTGCTTAGGTCCATATATGTCTTATATGAATAAAGGAGAATTACAATGATTCAAGAAGGTAAATTAATAGGTACAGGTAAGAAATTTGCTATTATCGGATCTCGTTTTAATGAGTTCATCACATCTAAATTAATTAGCGGTGCGAAAGATGCATTATTGCGTCATGATGTGCAAGATAGTGACATTACTACTATTTGGGTACCAGGTGCTTTTGAAATTCCTTTAATTGCTCAAAAAGCGGCGAAAAGTGGCAAATATGACGCTGTCATTTGTTTAGGTGCAGTCATTCGTGGTGCTACTACCCATTACGATTATGTATGTAACGAAGTGGCAAAAGGGATTGCTCATGTATCCTTAGAATCCGGTGTCCCTGTTATGTTCGGTGTAGTCACAACAGAAAACATTGAACAAGCTATCGAACGTGCTGGTACAAAAGCCGGTAATAAAGGATTTGATTGTGCTATGGGTGCTATCGAAATGATCAATCTATTGGAATCTATGTAGAAAGAAGGATATCCGTGGATTTTATTAAACGTTATACAACAGCAGAAGGGTTGCGGCTATCCATTGCCGTAACTACTGATACCGTAGAAGAGGCGAGAGTTCGCCATGATTTGTGGCCGGTAGCAACAGCTGCGTTAGGTCGTACTATGACTGGGGCTATGTTAATGGCTAGTGATTTTAAAAATGATGAAAATGTAAGTATCCGATTGCGTGGTGATGGACCTTTGGGCATTGTTCATGTGGATGCATTCAGTAATAACACTGTACGAGGATATGTGGACCATCCCCATGTAGATGTACCACTATTGCGAGAAGGAAAGCTTGATGTAGGGGCTGCTGTAGGGCGTAATGGAGAGGTTCAAGTGACTCGGTTTACTAAACTTCGTCAAAACTATACTTCCCAAAGTCCGATTCAAACAGGTGAAGTGGCGGAAGATTTAGCCTATTATCTAGCTATGTCTGAGCAAGTAGGTTCTGTTCTTAGCCTAGGTGTACTAGTGGATCCAGATTACCATACGATTGTAGCAGGTGGTTTTTTAGTACAAGCTTTACCGGATGTAACAAATGATGCATTTGATACAATTGAAGCAAATTTGAAAACTATTGGACCTGTTACTAATTATTTGAAAGCAAATCCTAATGCAGAACACTTGATGGAACGCATTTTGGATGGATTTACTGTACAAGAAGTCTATAGTGAGCGTATTCATTTCGCATGTCCTTGTAGTCGGGAACGATTTTTTGACCGATTAGCAAGTTTACCTAAGCATGACAAACAAGAATTAGCACAAGATGAAGTGACAGAATTAACTTGTCACTACTGTAATGAAAAATATCACTTTTCTAAGGAAGACATGCAAACCTTATTAATCGAAGAAACACATTAATGCTACTTGTTTCTATGGAGGGAACAGTATGAAAAGTATTGAATGGAATGGATCAGAAGTTATTATCTTAGATCAAACGAAATTACCTGCATCTGTGGAATATGTACGTTGTACTGACTGGCGTCAAGTGGCTGAAGCCATTAAAATGCTTCGTGTGCGCGGGGCCCCTGCTATTGGTGTATCAGCCGCCTATGGATTAATTCTTGCCTTCCGTGAGAGCTATCATCGTGGTGGGGCTAGTGCAGAGATTTTGTCTGAATTTAGAGCTTTTGCGGAAACCTTACGCCAAACTAGACCGACAGCTGTTAATTTAATGTGGGCTATTGATCGAGTATTGCGTATTGTAGATACTTTCACAGGCGATATTGGCGAGTTAGATGCGGTTCTTGTAAAAGAAGCTATCGCTATTGATACTGAAGATGTTGCCTTAAATGAAAGCATGGCAAAACATGGAGCTACATTATTCCAAGATAAAGAAACATATCGTATTTTGACACATTGTAATGCAGGAGCTTTGGCTACAGCAGGGATAGGCACCGCATTAGGAGTGATTCGAGAAGTCCATGCACAAGGTAAATTGGATCGTGTGTATGCAGATGAAACAAGACCGTTATTGCAGGGGTCTCGACTAACTGCTTTTGAACTTCATGAAGATGGTATTCCTGTGACATTACAAACAGATAATATGGCTGGTTATGCTATGCAACAAGGTCTTATTGATGCAGTGATTGTGGGGGCTGACCGCATTACTTTAGAAGGTGATGTGGCCAATAAGATTGGCACATATAGTGTTGCCGTATTAGCCAAACATCATAATATTCCATTTTATGTAGCTGCTCCGTATAGTACATTTGATTTCTCTATGGCAAGTGGTAATGATATTCCTATTGAAATGCGTAATCCTCAAGAGGTACTGCAATTCCAAGGCGTTCCTTCGGCACCGCAAGGCATTGAAGTATTGAATCCGGCTTTTGATGTAACACCTCATGATTTAGTGACCGCTATTATCACAGAAGAAGGCGTATTACGACCTCCGTTTAACGAAAGTATTCGCAATTTACAAGAAAAGAAAAGGAAATAGGAGTTGAACATGGTTGATGTTGTTATCACACATGTAGATGTGTTACAAGAAAATTCAATTGTAAGAGATATAGCCATTGTCATTGAAAATGGATATATTAAAGAATTTGTTTCTAATGATGCTGTACCTCAAGCTAAAGAAGTGATTGATGGTAAAGGTATGCTAGCAGCCCCAGGAATGGTAAATACGCATACTCATATTGCTATGGGCTTATTGCGTAATTACGCAGATGATTTGGAGTTAATGGATTGGTTACAAACTGCCATCTGGCCAGCGGAAGCTAAATTGAATAATCACTTAGTCTATTGGGGTACACAGTTAGGTATTGCAGAAATGTTCCGTTCTGGTACTACTTGTTTTAGTGATATGTATTTCTTTATGGATCAGACGGCTGAGGCTGTGAAAGAAACAGGTATTCGTGCCGTTTTATCTCGTGGTATGGCTGGTGTGGCACCTACGGCAGAACAAGCTTTAGTAGAAAGTAGAGAATTATTCCTTAACTATCATGGATATAATCAGCAGCAAATTAAAGTTATGCTAGGTCCTCATGCACCATATACTTGTCCCGATTCGTATTTAGAACGAGTGGTTCAATTAGGTCATGATTTAGGGGCACAAGTTCATATGCATTTAAGTGAAACAAAAGGAGAAGTGGAAAATGTTATAAAAGCTACTGGTAAAACTCCTATTGCACATATGAATGACTTAGGCTTGTTTGATTTAGGTTGTTTAGCAGCCCATTGTGTGCATGTAACAGATGAAGATATGGATATTATGAAAGAAAAATCTGTTCGTGTAGCTCATAATCCACAATCGAATTTAAAATTAGCCAGTGGTATTGCACCAGTGCCAGAAATGCTTGCTAAAGGAATTGTGGTAGGCTTAGGTACAGATGGTTCTGCTAGTAACAATAATGCAGATATGCTAGAAGAAGTGCGTTTAGCAGCTATGCTACATAAAGCTCGTTTATACGATCCATTGGCAATACCTGCTCAAACGGCTTGGGAGCTTGGTACAGTCATGGGAGCTAAAGCATTAGATTATAATGATTTGGGCATATTAGATGTAGGATATCGGGCAGATATTGTATTGTATGATACGTCAGGATTGCATTGGCAACCACGGTATAATGATGTAGCATCCTTAGTGTATGCGGCCAATTCATCAGATGCTACTACCGTTCTTGTGGGTGGTAAAGTAGTGATGAAAGATAAAGAATTATTGACTATTGATGAAGAAAAGTTGCGTTATGAAATAGAACAAGCGCAGGCTGTATTTCAAGCGTAATAGGAGCTCTTATGAAAGTATGTAAAAAGTTAGCACTGGGACTTGTTTTAGCAAGTGCATCTACTATGGTTACACCGTTTATAGTACAAGCAGAGACACATGTATCTGGTGGCGTTGGTTATCACGGTGTAGGCTACTATCGTGGCATGGAATATATGCGTGGATACTATGAGGGAAGGGCCTTTGTATTGGGGGCTTTTAGTAAACATATTGACCATCCTACAAAGAGTTATAAAGTTGCAAATGAGGCTAAGGCACTGGGTGATGTGCAATCACAAATGGAAAAACTTAGCCATGAACCGTACTATTACATTGGTAAATCTAAAGATGGTAATAGTATCCTATCATCAGAAGGACAACCTGTAATGGGACCTAAAAAAGAGTTACATATAGGTCGCTTAGATAGTACAGGAAAGCTAGACGTTGTACTATATGAAGAGGCAGGTAAAACAGTATTAGAAACTGTGAATACGGGTTCTTCTATTGTCATGCCGACAAAGCATGTAGAAGTATCACCTACAGGATTAATCTATGCTATGAAAGGCGAGGCAACTAGCTATTATAATCTGCAAGGTCAAATGTTGCATAGTAAGCCCTTTAAATTTGATAAAGAATTATATGGTGACTTGCATAGCGTAGGTACAAGCAATAAATTAGTAGCAATATTTAATGCTCGAACAGGAGAATATAAATCGGATGAGATATTTACCTCTCTAAGTTGGAATCAAAATACAGGTCTTATTTCCGGTTATCAAAGAGATGGATCTATTTTATATTTTGATGATGAAGGTAATCATGTAGAGTCAGCTACAGCTTTGAAAATTATCTCACAAACGGAAGGTACTCAACCCCGTAAAATACAAATGCCACAACAAGTTGAGGGTGAGCGGATTCAACGCGTATTAGCTCCTTTCAGTGAAGGAATTGCCTTTGTATTATTAGGCAATAAACAAAAGGTAGCTATTGATGAAAGCGGAAAAATACTATTTTCTGTGAAAGAGTATGATGAAATTGAACCCTACCTAAATGGGATAGCTCGTGTAACAAGAAAGGCTCATGGGTTAAATTTTGGTGGAATTTTTAATACATTGGCGGCTGCTTTGGTGAAAGGTGCATTCTATCATCAGGCAAGCTATGGTGAAACTGACTATGCTTGGACAACCTCTAAATTAAAACGAGGGTATATTGACAAAACAGGCAAAGAAGTTATTTCTTCTAAAAATCAGATGGTCAGCCCATTAACTGAAGCCGGGATTATGACCTATAAAGATGGCCGTTTTGGACTGTATACCAAAGAGGGTGTTGAAGTATTCCCAATGGTCTATAAAAATATTACATATATGCCAGAACTAGGAGCCTTTCTCTTACAAGATGAAGAAGGGCGTTGGGGTGTAAAACGTCAAGATAATAGTACTATGCTTCCATTTGCGTATTCAAAATTAGAAGTAGTAGCTCCTACGGTTTTGGTTGGTAAATCTGGATCCGCTTATCGAATGATTTCCTTAGATACATTCCGTGAAATTGGTGAAAGTTATGATTCCATCACGGCGCCTAAACCATTCTATGGTGTTTACAGTGGATTAATTGGTAAACGAGGAAATAATATATACCTTGTCAATCCATTAACAGGCGAAAGTCTATTGCAATTACCATCGGACACATCTAAAGTGGATACAGCTACTTTAGAAAGCGTAGTTTATAAACAACATGGTAAATATGGCGTTCTTGATTTTAATGGAAAATCTATTGTTGAGCCGGTGTATGAATCTATACAGGTATTTGTAGGTAAAAGTAATTAGTATCTACTACTATTTATAAATGATAGAATCATCAATATATGTGTTTTCCTTATAATAGCTATAGGTATGGCGTATATAAGAGGGGTCTTTTGACCCCTCTTTTAATTGACAAAAATTCATTTATATTACTATAGAATAAATTGATTTAACATACTGTAAATTTAAGGTAACCAATGAGCAAGTGCTCACTATATAGTGTTCGGATAAGTTCCATTTTCCACAGGGAAAATGGATTTTTTATTAGGAGAATGGTAATGCAACTCTGGAAATCACTGGTATGTGCATCATTTCTTTGTGGCATGATGGTCATATCAGGGTGTTCCTGGACAGGACATCAACAAAGTGTAATCACTCAGGAAGCTTCTACAAGAACGGAAATCAATAAGACTGGTACGCCCGTTATTATGCCAGCTCGCCCTAAGCGTGTAGTCATATTGAATACTGCTAATATTGATATGTACTTAGCGGTACAAGGAAGTATAGTGGGCGTATGGATGCGGCTTCCTTATCAGGAGAGTTAGTCGTGTAACTAATCTAATTGATAGTCAGAAGGTTGAGTCTAGCGTAGCTGGTGTATCACAACGTCATCAATACTACAATGTAGATAAAGCAAAAATTCAGGGTTTAGAATTAAGTGTAGGTCATAAAGTATCTAATCGTATCACCTTAAAAGGAACCTTCAACTATATTAATGCGAAAGATATGACAACTGGCTAGCGCTTAGGTAATCGTCCAAGATCAGTAAGAACGTTACAGCTGATTTATGATGACCATAAATCCAATGGATACAGCGCAGTATTATGGAATAGCCTTACACATAAATATGGTTTTGATGCTACTCAAAATAGAGGTACTAGTACCCATAATGATTACTCTTTTAACACATTAAACTTCAGTGTCAATAAAAAATGAAATAATGGATTATCTGCCTACATAGGAATTGATAATCTATTAAATCGTGAAGTTCATGATTTGTATATTGATGGTCGTATGTATCGTATGGGCATGGAAATGAAATTGTAACATGAATTCCTAGAAACTATAGGGGAGTAGGCTTGACAAATATATGTCAACTGCTTATAATATCTGTATGTGCGTATATAAATTACCTGCACTTCCATTATACGTTTTGGAGGGGGGGATATAGATGTCAGAAATTAAAGTCGGTAAAAATGAATCGCTTGAAAGTGCACTTCGTCGTTTTAAACGCTCCTGCCAAAAAGCAGGTGTTTTATCTGAAGTACGCAAACGCGAACATTACGAAAAACCAAGCGTAAAAAGAAAGAAAAAATCTGAAGCAGCAAGAAAACGCAAATTCAAAGCGTAAGTCAATCTTGGAGGTACAACATGTCCTTAAAAGATCAGCTTAAAACAGATATGAAAGAAGCTATGAAAGCTCGCGAAGCGGGTAAGGTTGCTCTTTCAGTCATTCGCATGGTAAATAGCGCCATAAAAAATACAGAAATCGATAAGAAAATTGAATTAGAAGATTCAGATATTATCGCTATATTAGCGAAGGAAATGAAAATTCGTCAAGATTCTTTAGCTGAGTTTGAGAAGGGTCATCGTGATGACTTGATTGCTCAAGTAAAAGCTGAGATGGAAGTATTAGCAAAATATTTGCCTGCCCAATTAAGTGAGGAAGAAATTCGTCACATTGTGGTAGAAGCGATTTCCACCCTAACTGCACCGATTAAGATGGGTGACCTTATGCCATTGGTAATGCCAAAGACTAAGGGCTGTGCAGATGGCAAGTTAGTCAATGCCATTGTCAAAGAAGAACTTGCAAAAGTCAACTAATGAGTTGACAGACTTATTTGATTATGTTACTATAATCGCATAATATAATACTAAGTCAATGAGGACTCTAAGAAACATAGTTTCTTAGAGTCTTTTTGTTTATTATGAGGAGGTTTATCATGAGCAAAGAATTATTATACTACATTCCAGCGGGCCAATATGGTAAAGAAGGTGTTCTTGCCTTACTAGAACAACATCCAGAAATTCGTTTTGTATCTTTAGTAGGGGTTGATCTTGCAGGTAATGATACAGATGAAAAAATTCCAATGGAGCAATTCTTTGATGATTATGAATCTTTTTTTGAAGGCCGTGCGGTACAAACAGATGGTTCCTCTGTTGTATTAACTAATATTGCAACATTGAACAATGCTCGTGTAGATATGTGGGGCGATCCAAGTGTGAATTGGTTTGTAGACTATAACTATGAACATATTGATGAAAAAACAGGCAAACCAACTGGTACACTTCGTATTCCAGCATTCTTAAAACACTGTGATCGTTATGTAGACTCTCGTTCTATCTTAAAACGTAGCTGTGAATATGTAAAAGAAGAATTGATGAAATTATTACAAGCGAACCAAGTGAAAGGCATGGAATTTATCGATGCTAATGAAATCGCTGACGTTATCTTTACATCTGCTACAGAATTGGAATTTTGGGTGAAAACACCGTCCAGAAATGTAGATGCAAAAGCGTTATCCGTATCTCAAAAACTACAAGAGCAATACTGGCAACGTACCCATGGTTCCGTACGTACAGCTTTAGAAAAAGCAGTATCTTTGTTAGATAAATATGGTTTACATGCAGAAATGGGCCATAAAGAAGTAGGCGGGGTAAAAGCCAAACTTGACGATGAAGGTAATGTGGACTGGGTATTAGAACAATTAGAAATTGACTGGAAATATACAAATAATCCATTGCAAACAGCAGATAATGAATTGCAAGCCCGTATCATTGTTCGTGAAGTGTTCCGTGAAAATGGTTTAGATGTTACTTTTAACGCGAAACCAATCATCGGTGTAGCAGGTTCTGGTGAGCATACACATTTTGGTGTAATGGTGAAAATGAAAAATGGCAAAGTCCACAATTTGTTCTCCCCAGCGGATTTACGCAAAGAACATGCTAGCCCATTGGCATATGGTGCTATTATGGGTCTATTAAAACACTACGAAGCTATCAACCCATTTATTTCCTCCACAACAGACTCCTTGAACCGCTTAAAACCAGGCTTTGAAGCACCTGTATGTATCGTAACATCCTTGGGTACAGATCCTGCATTGCCAAGTCGTAATCGTACGATCCTTTGTGGCTTGATTCGCGATGTGGATACACCGATGGCAACTCGTTTTGAATTGCGTTCACCAAACCCATATACGAATACATATACTGCATTAGCATTGATTTATTTATCTGCTTTCGATGGCATGAAATATGTCATCACATCTGGTAAGGCACCAGAAGCGATTTTAGCTGAATTATCAAAAAAAGAAGGGGAAGCAGCTGATTATCTAGAAACATCCCGTGAATATCGCTCAGAAGTTGACGTATTTGATGATTTCACCGCAGAAGAGCGTGATCGTAAATTTGGTAAAGCCCCTGCTACGGTATGGGAAAATATCCAAGGCTATACAAACAATCCAGAAAAAGTAGCATCTTTAACATTGGGTGGTGCTTTTGAACAAGATTTAATGGATTCCTTTATGGCGGGTATTTTAAAACGTTGGACATTGGAACTAGCAAACCGCATTGTGCCAGCTAATATTCAATTAGTGCGTTCTTTACAAGCTGTTCATGATACAGCAGATGCATTTGATAGTGCAAACTGGAATAAAGTCAATACATTACGTTTATACTTGGCAAAAGATAGTGTAGATAGCAAATCTTTATTCACGCGCATCACTGATGCATTAGCAAAAGGTGATTATGATACAGCATCTACATTGCAAGTTGAAATGAATGAAAAAGTGCTTGAATTAGAAGCGTTATATGCAGAATATACTCGTAACATTTTATAATTTATAGCATATGTAACGCAGTAAATGTGCGAATAGATTGTGATAATGAAAATATGTAAAACTAGTTATGGTTCCACAATCATATAGTATAAATACATAGTACTGCGCATAATAAAAAGGACTGAACACGAAATCGTGAACAGTCCTTTTTGCATGTTTTGATTCTATATCGTTACTATAATTAAGGAGATCATAGAGCTATTGATGATATACCTACAATAAATAATGAGAAAACTTACAACCTTTCGCCAGTATTAGGCTCTTTACCATATCGAACGACTAATACTAAACTGATGACTAAGGCCAAGATAGCAGAAGACCAAAGAAATAAATCTATAGCAGATTCATGAGATACAATAATCAGTCGAATGATGGCAGTAATGCCGATGTAGATAAAGTAACGAAGAGGGAAGTGGAAGTTGTTTTTAAAATATTTTACCACTAAGGATAAGAATTCAAAAAATAGAAAGAAATTAATAATTTCTTCTAAAAATGTAATATATGCCACTTCGGTTGTGAATAAACCTGGTATGAGCGTTACAATATGAAATGCTGTATTCAAAACAGCTACGGTTAATACAATGCCGATAGAGAATAGAGTGAAGTTTAGAACCCACTGAAAAAATGTAGATATTTGTTGCAAAAAATAATTCATTTGGACCTTTCCAATAAAAAAGGGTGGAGTGACGAATCACTGCACCCTTATATACTTTGTAAGTAACAATTATACTAACGCTTTAGTAGCCGCTTCAGCTGCATCAAAGTTTACAGCAGAAGTTACCTCTGGTACGTATTCTACATAACGAACTACATCGTCTTTGTCGATGACAACGATACCACGAGATAATAAGCGTAAGCCTTCAAGAATGAAACCATAATTTTCGCCGAAAGAAAGATCGCGGTGGTCAGATAAAGTTTCAACTTGGTCGATACCAGCAGCACCACACCAACGTTTTTGAGCGAATGGTAAGTCTACGGATACTGTCAATACAACAACGTTTTCACCTAATTTAGAAACGTTTTGATTAAACCAACGAGTTTGCGCATCACATACGCCAGTATCCAAAGATGGTACTACAGAAATAACTTTAACTTTACCAGCATAATCAGCTAATGTTTTTTCACCTAAGCCATTGTCTAATAGTGTGAATGCAGGAGCTTTATCACCTACTTTTACTTCATTACCTAATAAAGCGATTGGGTTACCTGCAAATGTTACTACACCTGTACGTTTTTCCATTGTATGTTCCTCCTTAAAATACGGAATATTATCTTTTGTATAATGACATTATAACATGGTACAATAAAATTAGTAAATAAACTTTATCGAAAAAAATCGAAATTATCATAGAATGGGGGTACTTATGAAAGGTTTTCATTTATTCCGATACTTTTTCAAAGATCATTCGTATAAATATATTATTGGAATCATATTACTACTTACTATAAATGGGCTATTCTTACTGGTTCCTTCTTGGATGGGGGAAGCTATCAATACATTATATGTTGGCAAAGATGGAATCTGGCAGTATGTATGGTGGTTTATCGTATTAGGTATTGTTATTACTGTGTTAAAATTTATCTCTCGTCATATGCTTCTAGGTTCTATCCGTAATTTTGAGTTTTATTTACGTCGAGAGTTATTTCGACATGCCTTACGCATTCCTACATCTTATTATGATGAACATGGTCCAGGAAAAGTTATGGCTTTGATGACAAATGATGTAACCTCTCTACGTGTGTCTCTGGGATTAGGGGTTATGTTATTTGTAGATGCCTTATTCTTTGGGGTCATTGCGTTTTGTATCCTTGTTCAAAAGATGTCCCTCTGGTTAGCAATGGTGACTATATTGCCGATGCCATTTATTGTGTATGGCATGTTGAAGCTTTCAAAACATTTACGAAGTCGTCAAAAGAAAGCACAAAGTTCCTACAGTGATGTGACAGAATATGCTCAAGAGTTATTTTTAGGTATGGCAGTCATTCGTGCATTCAACAAGGAGTATACAAGCTGGAAACGGTTTATAAAAGTGAATGAAAAGAACTATGAAAATAATCTAGATGTGGTGCGAATTGATTCCTTACTGACTCCATTAACGTATATGGCACCCTTTGTTTGCTATGCACTTAATATGTATGTGTGTGGTCAAGCTATCATCAATGGAGAACTAACAGTAGGCGAATTTGTGGCACTTAATGGGTATGTCATGCTTGTTATAGGACCAATCATGGCGATTGGCTCTTTAACATCTGTATTGCAAAAAGGCTTGGCCTCCTTGGAACGAATGGAAGAGTTCTTTGAACTTCCTCAGGAAGAAATTCAAGAACAAGTAGGGCACTTACCACTAGAAGATATACATATAGAAGGGTTAAACTTCGCCTATGCTACTAGCAAGGAACCAATTTTAAAAGATGTATCTATGCATATTCCAAAAGGAGCTTTTATTGGTATCGTTGGTGGGCCGGGATCGGGAAAGTCTACTTTATTTAAATTATTATTGGATATTCAGCATGCCCCTAAACATAGTATCTATTTTGGTTCTACCGATATTCAAGATATTCCGCTTAGTACATTACGTCATAGTATCGCCTATGCATCATCCACGCCTTCTTTACTAAGTGTATCCATTAGAGAGAATATTCAATTTGGTTATATCAATGGAAAAGATTTGTCAATGACTATTGAAGAAGCTGCTCAACGGGCGGGGTTATTTAGAGATTTAGAGGAACGTATTGAAGGGAATCGTAAGTATGATCACTTAGAAGAAGGTGGTACCGATGTATCTGGAGGACAACGACAACGAATTTCTTTGGCTCGTGCATTCTTTAAAGATGCTCCCTACTTGCTTTTAGATGATGCTTTCTCTGCGTTAGATGCTCATAGTTTATGTCATATCTTAGACACATTGCGATCTAATACAGAACAAACTATTATATGCATTTCACAGCGCTTAGAGGCCTTAGAAGGTGCAGATTGTATTTATGTGTTCCATGAAGGTCATATCGTTGAATCTGGTACGCATTCAGAATTATTACAACAAAAAGGTATGTATCATCAGTTGGTGATGTTGCAAAAGCGAGGAGATAGCCATGAGAACTAAACAAAAAACAGATTATCATGTGCTATTACATTTGTGCACATTTATAAAACCGTATATGTCCTATATGTGTCTTGGTGTTTCTATGTTACTTCTAGTGCTAGGAGTGCAATTAGTACGACCAGTTATTATGAAAGAATTTATCGATGTAGGCGTGGCAACTAAAGATATGGGACTCATAACGAATTATGCAGTCGCCTATATTGGATTAATTTTGTTTGGAATGATTGCATTAGGTGTTGAAAACTATGCTTTGCAAAGTTTTGGACAACGTATCATCTATGATATTAGAAATAAAATTTTTGAAAATATATTGACTATGAGTCCTAGAGAGTTTACGGCGTATCCTGTAGGAAATTTAGTGACAAGAGTTACCAATGATACAGAGTCGATTCGCACTTTATATACAGAGGTGCTCGTAAAAATAAGTAGTAGTATCTTTCAGATTATTGGTATTTTAGCGTTTATGTTCTTTATAGACACTACATTGGCTACCATAGTATTACTATTAGTGCCTGTATTTGCTGGGGTTATTTTTATCTATCGTAAGTATGCTAGAAAAGCTTTCAGAGGCGTTCGTAGTAAAGTAGCTGCATCCAATGCATCCGTACAAGAAATGTTAAATGCTATTTTGATGATTAAGACCTATGTAGGTGAAATTATCATGGAAAAAAGCTACGATAAGGTAAGTCGAGAGTTTCTAGAGGCAGGCCTATTTGAGGTAAAAACATTTGCTATTTTTAGGCCAATTGTAGATGGATTATTTTTTGTAGCTCTTATTGCTATTTTTACTGTGACTGGATATTTTGATTCTATTACGGAGGCAGGCACTGTTTTTGCATTTTTACAATATATTAATCGGATTTTTGAACCTATCAAAGAAATTGCTGAAAAATATGGTAATTTACAGTCTGCCTTAGCAGGAGCAGAACGTATTTTACCTATGTTGGAAAGTGAAACTAAGCAGGTACAAAAGAATATTGTGATACCAAAAGAATTTTCTTCTATTCATTCTATCGAGTTTGATCATGTCTATTTTTCTTATGATGGAACAGAAAATTATGTATTGAAAGATATTAATTGGTCCTTACAGGAGGGGGAATTCTTAGGAATAGCAGGTCCATCCGGTGGGGGTAAGTCCACGATGATGCAATTATTACTTGGGTTTGAACAGCCTACGAAAGGATGTATTCGTATAAATGGACATGATTTGAGTTCATTAGACGCAAGGATCATACGCCAATCAATGGGCTATGTATTCCAAGACTCCCATTTGTTTAAAGGTTCTATTGAAGAGAATATTTCTTTGTTTGATAGTTCTATTACAGAAGAAATGATAAAAGAAGCTGCTAAACGGGCTCATTTAGATAGCTCTGTACAGCGTTTGGAAGAGGGATATCAAACACCTGTGGGATATTTAGGATCTTTACTTTCACAGGGGCAACGCCAATTATTGTCTTTGGCTAGAACCTTGGTACAGAATAAATCATTATTAGTATTTGATGAGGCTACTTCCAATATAGATAGTCACACAGAAGAATTATTGCAACAATCTATTGCAGATATGAAAGGTGATAAAACGATGATTGCCATAGCACATCGTTTGTCAACGTTACGTGATGCTACAAAAATTATTGTCATATCCGATGGTGAAATTGTAGAACAAGGTACCTTAGAGAAAGTGCTAGGTCAAAAAGGTTTGTTTTATCAATTATGGAATGCATAAAGAAAGGGTATTATGGAAGATATTATTTCACGAGATAATAAAAAAATTAAGCACATTGTACAATTATATAAACGAAAATATCGTACTACGCATCAGGAATTTGTAGCTGAAGGATATCGTACAGTCATAGATATGCTGCCTACTGGTACAGTACGGTATGTCATTGTCAACATAGAATCCATAAAACAGGAACAGTTAGATCCATTGCTATCCTTATGTGGTATCTATGACGTACAGATATTTTCCATTTCAGATAACTTATGGAAAGGGATTGAAACAACCGTTCATGGACAAGGTATAATTGCTGTAGTATGTCAAAAAGTACATCGACTAGAAGATTTTCGTGTAAAAGAGAATGGTCTATATGTACTCATTGATGGAGTACAAGATCCAGGCAATTTAGGAACTTTAATACGAACTGCTGTTGGTGCTGGTGTAAGGGCTATGTTTTTAACATCTAATACGGTAGATATATACAATGAAAAAACAGTGCGTAGTACTATGAGTGGATTGTGTAAATTACCGATTTATACAAATGTCACAAAAGATAGTGTAGTAAAGCTTATAGAAGAGCAAGGAATCAAATTGTATGGAACTGTTTTAGAAGATAGTGTTAACTATGGAGAACCAAGTTATGCAGGGGCCACTATGATTGCTCTAGGAAATGAAGCAAATGGTATTTCAGAGGATATATTACAGTTGGTTACACAGAGAATTTCTATCCCCATGTATGGTCCCATGGAATCTCTGAATGTTGCCATAGCTGGAGCTTTGTGCATGTATAAAGTACAAGAAAGAAAACTTTGTCTATCCAAATAGCAATAATTTTGGTAGAATAAGAATACAATTATCCATTTAGTGCGTACAGGAAGGTAACTATGAAACGTCTAATTGTGAATGCAGATGACTTTGGTTTACATCCTCTTATTAATGAAGGAATCCTAGAAAGTCATCAACAAGGAATAGTAACAAGTACGTCTTTATTGGCATCTGGAGACTATTTTGAGGATGCCTTATCATTATCTAAGACAACGCCCACACTAGGCGTGGGATTGCATGTTTGCTTGGTCGGGGGGCTTTCTCCTGTTTGTGATCCTAAGGAAATTCCAAGTCTGTTGATAGATGGTAAATTTCCTATGACACACACAGAATTTATAAAACGGCTGTATACCGGACGTATAAAAGGTTCTGAATTGCGAAAAGAAATTGAAGCACAATTTCAAAAAGTAATGTCTACAGGATTACCTATAACACATGTAGATGGACATCAACATATGCATGTACTACCACAAGTGTTGCCTATAGTGGCAGAACAAATGAAGCGCTATGGTTTAACTAAGATTCGTATGCCCGATGAAACTCCATTTTTAATGAATGGTGTGTCTTCACTAGGTCGTTGGATTGGTAAAGTAGGGCTAACGGTTATCACACAACAAGCCTACACTATATCTCGTGATTTTGGATTTTCATCGCCCCTATATTTTTGGGGTATGATGAATGGTGGTCAATTGAGGGAAGAATCTTTGTTAGCAATTTTAAAAAAAGTTGCTAAGAAACAAGGGGTCCATGAAATTATGACACATCCTGGTAAAGATAATCATACACTCCGATCCTTGTATGATTGGGGCTATCATTGGGATGAGGAACGAGCGGCTATGACATCTGCTAGAGTAAAAGAATATATTGCTACTCATGATATTAGTCTCATCCATTATGGACAATGGACTGAAGGAGAACGTTCATGAGCACCATGGCAAAGCGAGGAATCTTCATTGGATTTTTACTCCTTATTGTGTCAGGTATAACAATTTATTTTACAATTGATTTAGATTCATTAGCTACATTAGGTACATTTAACTTTACATCTTTATTGTTGGCAATGGTAGCACTTGCTTTAGGTATGTACTTTGATGGTTTGCGGTTACAACGGTTGGTACGTATGGGTGGATATAGTTTATCCCTAATTGCTATTCTACGAGTTATATTTGGTAATTATTTTATGGCTATGCTAACACCTGGTGCTAGTGGTGGTGCGGTAGCACAGGCTTTGATTTTACGGTCTTATCATGTACCTATCGGTAAAGCAGCACCTATCGTGTTAGTGCGAACTGTATTTTCTATTTTATTTTTAATCATCATGTTACCGTTTATTCTGGTAACAGAGCCTATCGATGTACCATATATTACTAATTCTCAATTGATAGGTATATCAATCTTTGTTGTGATTTCAACATTTATGGGAATGTATCTATTACAAACGCGACTTATGAAATGCTTAGTAACTTGGATATGTAAGATAACAAAAAAAGGAAACCCAAAAGGTTGGCTCATTAAGCTGGATGAATTTAATGGGGGGCTTAGTTTATTATATGCAAACCCTATGCAATCCTTTATCGTATTTATTGAGTCTGCATTGAGCTTATTATTTTTATATGCTATTGCGCCAGCATTGATGTATGCGTTTACTTCAGATATTAGTATTGTTGAAATCTTAAATCGTATGATTTTATTAAATTTAATTTTATATTTTGCTCCTACACCAGGTGGAACAGGCGTTGCAGAAGGATTATTTGTGTATTTATTTGCTTCTTTTGTGCCAATTGGAACGGTGGGGCTAGTTGCAGTGGCGTGGCGGATTGTAGCAGAATATGTTCCATTTTTTATCGGTATGTATTCCGTATTTACTCTATATGGACAACACATCGCAAGTTCCGTTTCCACTAGTAGTGAAGAGGTGTAGTTATGGCTGTGAAAGGCAAAAAAGACAAATTTTATTTAGTGAATGAAGTAATCTTACCAGAAGCGATTAAAAAAACGATCAAAGTAAAATCTATTTTACAACTAGGAGAGGCTAAAACGATTAATGAAGCTGTTGAAAAAATGGACTTAAGTCGTTCTGCTTATTATAAATACAAAGATTATGTATTTCCATTTTATGAACTTTCACAAGGTAAAATTGTGTCAATTAATGCACTGATTTCTAACGAGTCTGGTATGCTATCTAATATTTTACGGATTATTGCAGATTATAATGGTAGTGTATTAACGATTAATCAGAATTTGCCGCTACAAGGTGTAGCACATGTAAATATTTCTTTTGAAACAAAAGAATTAACATTACCAGTAGAAGATGTATTGCACGAAGTAAGACAATTAGAGGGAGTTATTAAAGTGGAACTAATTGGTCAAGCCTAGTGCTTAAGGAGATAAAGAATGAAGCAAGGCGTTAAGATTGCCCTCTTGGGTTTTGGTACAGTTGGACAAGGTACAGTAGAATTATTGACTAAAAATTTAGATGTCATACAAAATCGTATTAGTGTACCTGTGACTATAGATAAAATTTATGTGAGAAATCCAGATAAATATAGTCATGTTGCACTACCTGCAACCGCTACATTTGTAACAGATTATAAAGAAATTTTACAGGATTCATCTGTAGATATTGTAGTGGAAGTGATGGGAGGGACTACCTTTGCCCGTACTTGCATTGAAGAAGCTATTATTGCTGGAAAACATGTGGTGACTGCCAATAAAGATTTATTAGCGGAAGCTGGTCCCTATTTAATGGAGCTAGCTACGAAGCATCATGTGGACTTACGCTTTGAAGCGAGTGTGGCAGGGGCGATTCCAATTATCCGCGCCTTATATGATTCCTTCGGCGGTAATCAAATTACAGAAATTATGGGTATTTTAAATGGAACCACTAACTTTATTTTGTCTAAGATGAGTGAAGATGGATTAGGCTATGAAGAAGTCCTAAAAGAAGCACAAGACCTTGGCTATGCAGAAGCAGATCCTACATCTGATGTGGAAGGCTATGATGCAGCGCGTAAATTAGCCATCTTAGGTTCTATTGCCTTTAATAAACGTATCTTCTTTGAAGATGTAAGTTGTGAAGGGATTACGCAAATTGATGCTAGTGATATCCAATTTGGCAAAGAGTTTGGCTATACTATTAAGTTGTTAGGTATTGCGAGAGAAACGAAAAAAGGTCTGTCCTTAAATGTACATCCTGCCTTCATTGCAAACACCCATCCATTAGCCTCTGTACGGGGTTCTTTTAATGCTGTATTTTTACGTGGTAATGGTTTTGATGAGGCTATGTTCTACGGTCGTGGAGCTGGTAGCTTACCAACAGGTAGTTCTATCGTGAGTGACGTGATGGAAGTAGCTCGTAATGTAGTACAAGGAAAAACAGGGGAAATGAAGCAGTTCTATTATCCGCAAAAAACAATGTATAGTTCTAGTAAAATTGAATCTGCTTACTACATTCGTATGACTGTGGATAACTCAACAGGTGTATTAGCAAAAGTAGCTACCAAATTAGCAGAACAACGCATCTCTGCTCATTCTGTTATCCAACGTAAAGCAGATAATGATACTGCTACATTAGCGATAATTACTTCTAAATGTCCTCATGCGTATATTCAAAATCTAATTGATTCTTTCAACCATTTACGTGTAGTTAGAGAAGTGGGGAGTGTCATCCGCATCATGGTTGAATAAAGGAGTGTTCATGAAATCTATTACGGTGCAAGTGCCGGCTACGAGTGCTAATTGCGGTCCTGGGTTTGATTGTCTTGGAGTAGCATTAAATTTATATAATGTATTTACCTTTGAACCTGACAAAGAGGCCACTTCTAATACATATACCTTTGAAGGGTTTGGGGCGGACTTATTGGAGAAAGAAGACCATAGCCAAAATCTAGTGGGTATTGCTATGGAAAGGGTATTTAAAGAAGTGAATGCTGCACCTGTTTATGGTCGTATTCATTCTAATACACAAATTCCACCATCAAGAGGTCTTGGCAGTAGTTCTACTGCCATTGTGGGTGGGTTGCTATTAGCCAATGCCTATTTACAAGAACCTTTAAATAAAGATCAATTATTGCTCATTGCCAATGATATGGAAGGGCATCCTGATAATGTAGCACCAGCTATTATGGGGAATTTAGTCTGCGCTGTTGGTGGGAATGATACAGTATTCCATTCCCATATCGATGTACCAAGTAATTTAACCTTTGCTGTAGTGGTACCAGAAGTGATTGTAGAAACATCGTATGCGCGAAGCGTATTGCCAACAGAGTTAAGCTATAAAGAAGCTGTTGCCAATGTAGGATTTGCCACATTATTTGTAGGATCCATGATACAAAATAGGATGGATAATTTGTCTGTAGCATTACAGGATTATCTACATGTACCGTATCGTAAAACCTTAATTCCTTATTGTGATGATGTATTTACTGCAGCTAAGGATCATGGTGCGTATGGCTCTACTATTAGTGGTTCAGGCTCAACCTTAATTGCCTATTGTTCTCCGGAACATGCAGTGACAGTGGCAGATGCTATGAGTTCGGTCTTTATGAACAACGATATTGACTGTCGCCGTTTCGTACTGCATGCAGACCGTGAGGGCGCTAAAGTTGTAAAAATTAAATATGAATAAAAAACTTCATGATTCTTTTACATTTTGTATGCTATACTAAGTATATACATTCTATAAAAAACTAAGTAGGAGGAATACATGAATCATATAAAAACAGCAGCCTTATTGGCATTATTATCAGGAATACTGATGGTTATAGGTCAAATGGTAGGTGGGCATTCAGGGATGATGCTAATGTTTGTTATTTCTTTAGGTATCAACTTCTATACCTATTGGAATAGTGCATCTATGGTATTGCGGGCTTATAATGCAAAAGAAATTACAGAGCAAAACAACCCTACTATTTTTCAAATAGTAAAAAAATTAGTTCATAATGCTGGATTACCGATGCCAAAGGTGTATATTATTGAATCAGAAGTACCTAATGCATTTGCTACAGGCCGCGACCCTGAGCACGCAGCAGTGGCTGTGACAACGGGTATTATGAAACTATTAACAGATGATGAAATTGAAGGTGTACTAGCTCATGAACTCTCTCATGTGAAACATAGAGATACATTAATTAGTACTATTGCAGCTAGTATGGCAGGATTTATTGCTATGGTGGCGAATATGTTACAATGGGCAGCTATTTTTGGGGGCCGTGATGATGAGGAGAATTCTAATCCTTTAGCATTAATTGGCACTATCATTTTAGCACCTTTGGCAGCTAGCTTAATTCAAATGGCTATTTCACGATCTCGTGAGTATTTAGCAGATGAAGAAGGGGCGATGATGAGTCGAAAGCCATTATCTTTAGCATCCGCATTAGCCAAAATTGAGCATTATGCTAAATTTGGTGTGCTTCCTGGTCAAAGCGAAAGCCGCGTATCATCTACAGCACACATGTTTATTATTAATCCTTTAAGTGGAATTTCTTCCACTATGACTCAATTATTTAGTACGCATCCATCTACAGAAAGTCGTATTCAACGTTTGCGTGAGATAGCGAGTCACATATAAAGGGAGCAATGCACATCTTATGTTACAGAGATCGTAAGGTTTCTAGTTGTTAAGGAGGTATACCATGGCAAAAGTGTACACGAAAACAGGTGATGCAGGTTCTACGGGTTTATATACTGGTGAACGTGTAAGTAAAGCATCTCAACGTGTTTGTACGTATGGAACAATTGACGAGGCACAAGCTTTTCTTGGAGTAGCTCGTGCGTACTCTGACAAAAAGGTAGTACAAGACACATTATTGCAACTTGAGAAAGAACTATGGATGATTATGGCTGATATCTCTAGTTTAGGACAAGAAGCTACTATTACAGATGAGCATGTGACTAATTTAGAACAGATCATCGACAAATTTGATGAACAATTAGAGCCATTATCTAAATTTATTTTACCTGGTGATAGTAAAACATCCAGTTTCTTGCACTTAGGTCGTACCATCGTTCGCCGTGCAGAACGAGACCTATGGAAGTTAGGAGAAACAGAAGAGATTCATATGTCGAATCTTCGCTATTTGAATCGTTTATCCGACTTGCTATTTATCTTAGCGCGCGTAGAAGATGAAGTGAAATAGTATACGATATAAAAGGAGGTACTCCATGTTGGGTACCTCCTTTTAGTATCTCTTAGATTATTTATATCAAATCTTCTTGGATGTGCTATAATACTATGTATGTAGTTACTGTGATTAATGTTGTACTTCTTGTACATCTACAGTTTTGTTTAGCACATCTTCAGGGCTTGGATAGAAGAAATAGATCTGATCGATTTCATTTTTAAATTTTTCTCGGATGTGTACGGATAATAAAGTTTCAAACTGAATGATATCTTCCGATTCCATCACAGCGTCTTCTACCAATACAAATAATTGTGGATCTGCTTTTGGTGCATTGGGTGGTAAACGGTCTGGTGAAAGTGGAACATTTACGATAATGCGTACAGAGGCTACATAATTTCCATTTTGATCTTTAATGGCTGCACGATAGGTATTTTCCCATAGAGTGGCCATTAATTGGATGTCTAAATTTAATAATTCCATAGTTGTCTCCTTTATAATGAACGTATAGTACATATGATAACTGATAAAGGGCAACTTTGTATAGGTATACTATGAAAAATCGTATAATATTTTGTACAGGTGGTGCCCGTAGTGGTAAAAGTGAGTTTGCAGAAACACTAGCTTTATCTAAAGAAGGACAAAAAGGATATATTGCTACAGGGCAAGCTTATGACGAAGAGATGAAGCATCGTATTCATTTACATCAAGAACGACGGAAAATGATTTGGAACAATTATGAAATCCCTTGTGCCATTAGTAAAGAGATTCAACAAATTTTAGGTGAATGTTCTGTGGTATTAGTAGATTGCTTAACGATGTGGACTACTAATCTATTATTAGAAGATGGTGAATTTACATCTCAGGAAGATATAAATTGCCGTGAAAGAGCTATACTTTCAGAAGTACAAGCTGTACTTGATGTGATTCGATCCTACAAGGGAAACAACGAAAAGACGGTTATTTTTGTGACCAATGAAATTGGCTTAGGTATTGTTCCAGAGAATAAATTAGCTCGTATTTTTAGAGATATTATGGGACGTGTCAATCGAATGGTAGCAGCAGAGGCTGATGAATCATATATGACAATCAGTGGTATGACAATAGATATAAAAGCATTGGAGGTAAGCAACCATGGCTAAAAAAATTATGTTTCAAGGTACCAGTTCTAATGTAGGTAAAAGTATTTTAGCTACAGCAATGTGTCGCATTTTACATAATAAGGGATATAAAACAGTACCTTTTAAAGCACAAAATATGGCGTTAAATTCCTATGTTACCAAAGCAGGGGATGAAATTGGTCGTGCCCAAGTGGCGCAAGCGGAAGCAGCAGGTTTAGAGCCAATTGTACAAATGAATCCTGTCCTATTAAAACCTACAGGCAATCAGTCCTCACAAGTCGTGTTAATGGGCAAACCGGTAGGTGTGTATAGCGCTAGAGAATACCATACAAAATACTCCTTAACAGCCTTAGATAAAGTAAAAGAAAGTTTACAATATCTTGATGATAATTTTGATATGATTGTCATTGAAGGTGCCGGTAGCCCTGCGGAAGTCAATTTAAAAGCTAATGATATTGTAAACATGCGTGTTGCCAAGTTAGCAAAGGCTCCTGTAATGCTTATTGCAGATATTGATCGTGGTGGTGCTATCGCATCTGTGGTGGGTACTTTAGAATTATTAGAACCAGATGAAAGAGATCTAGTAAAAGGTATTATCATTAATAAATTCAGAGGTGATGTCACATTATTACAACCTGCATTGGATTTTATTGAAGAAAAAACAGGTAAAAAAGTAGTAGGTGTAGTACCGGCGATAGAAAACCTTGATATTGATGAAGAAGATTCTGTAGCATTAGAAAGTAAATATAGAGGAGTATCTAAGGAGATTACGATTGCGGTAATGCAAACTCCTAAAATTTCTAACTTTACAGACTTTGATGCTCTTGCCTATGAACCAGATGTATCTGTTCGTTTTGTGAAACAAGGGGAGCCAATTGGTCATCCAGATATGGTAATTTTACCAGGCTCTAAAAACACATTAGCTGACTTATCGTACTTGCAGGAGCATGGCTATGATAAAGATATCCACGACTTAGCAAATGCTGGGGTACCTGTATTGGGTATTTGTGGTGGTAATCAAATGCTGGGAGAAATGCTTTATGATCCAGAAGGGATTGAAGGGGATATTCCTGAATTAAAAGGATTAGGGTTGCTTCCAACAGCTACTACTATGAAAACTGAAAAATTAACACATCAAGTTTGTTTTGATGTAAAGGATTTATCCTTCTTAGGTACTAACTTTAGTGGTGAAAATCTTGTAGGCTATGAAATCCATATGGGAGATACACAGCCAGTAGGAGCAGGAGAACGTTGTTTCCATATTCAAAAGCGTAGTGATGCTAAGGTAGATGTGATCGATGGTTTTGTCACTAGTAATGGTCAAGTGATGGGCACATATATTCACGGCATTTTAGATAATGATGGATTACGTCGCTCAATCCTGAATGCATTGCGTACAAAAAAAGGATTAGAGCCATTAGATGTTGTATTCCGCTACTTTGAACATAAAGAAGCTGCCTATAATCGATTAGCCAAGATTGTAGAAGAACATTTAGATATGGATTATATTCAATCATTATGGGAGCAAGACTAATGGAATGGTTTATACACCATCTTCTTTATTTTATTCCTTTAGGGGCACTTTTGTTAGATACTTTAGTGGGTGACCCTAGAAGTAAATACCATCCTGTTGTTTTAATTGGTAATTGTATTTCTTTCTATGAACATCTATTGTATAAAAAGAATACTATCGCAAGGAATCAAATACTATTAGGGATATCTACTGTATTACTAGTCTTAATGACTGTGATGCTCATTGTTACAGGGCTCCTATTTATAGGAGGGACCATACATCCAATCGGCTATTTCATAGTATCCTTATTGTGCCTATACATTGCCATTAGCCCTCGTTGTTTGGCAGAGGCAGGCATAGAAATTGCTAATTTGTTGAGAAAACAAGATATATCTGAAGCACGCCGTAAAGTGGGATGGATTGTAGGTCGTAAGACTAGTGAACTTGATGAAAGTGAAATTACTCGTGCCACTATTGAAACAGTAGCGGAAAATACAGTAGATGGCATTATTTCCCCTTTATTTTGGTTTGTCCTATTAGGCCCATGGGGAGCTATTGGATACCGAGCTATTAATACGATGGACTCCATGTTAGGCTATAAAAATGAGCGCTATTTATACTTTGGTCGTTTTGCAGCCCGCTTAGATGATGTAGTTAATTATATTCCTGCACGTATTACTTGTATTTTATTTGTGATAGCTTCTTTTCTCTGTGGTAAAGATTGGAAACATGCCATCCGTATAGCCACTCGTGATGCGCATAAACATCCTAGTCCTAATGGGGGCTATGCAGAGGCTCCCGTAGCAGGGGCTTTACATATTCGGTTAGGTGGTCACAATGTGTATCATGACAAAGTCACCTTTCGGGCCTATATGGGAGATCCTATAACATCTATGGTAGGGAAACACATTTATCAAACTATATATTTGATGTATACTGTTTCTATCTTGGGTGTTGTGTTAACAATGGTCAGTACATATGTAATTAATCAATGGTAGGTGCAACATGAAAGGATTTTTTGTAGGACTTCAATTTTTAACACGCTTAAAAATTGTAAACCAAACAGAGTGGAAAGTAGAAGACTTTGGCGCATCCGTTACATATTTTCCTTTAGTAGGACTTGTCATTGGCGCCTTTATGTGGGCTTTTTATAGCTTAGCATATTCGTATATCCCGGTATCCTTACTGATGCTTATGTTAGTTATCTTTGAATTTCTATTTACTGGTGGACTTCATGCAGATGGATTTATGGATACCTGTGACGGCTTATTTTCAGGGCGCGATCAAGAACGTAAATTAGAGATTATGAAAGATAGCCGAGTAGGGAGTAATGGAGTAGTAGGCTTTGTATTCTTAACCCTCTTAAAATGGCAACTACTAGTTAATTTACCAATCCATGTGGTTCCTTTAGTCTTAGTCAGTATGCCTCTATTAAGTCGATATACTATGGTGATTAGTATTCAAAAGTTTCCTTATGCAAGACCAGAAGGAATCGGTAAAATTTTTGCAGACAATGCTCCTAAGTATGCTTTACCAGTAGCGACCCTATTAGCATTATTACCTATATTGTGTTATGAGTGGTTATATGTATACTTATTTGTTATTGCCCTCTTAGTTAACCTTATCATTAACTCCTATGTAACAAAACATTTAGGAGGGACTACAGGAGACACATATGGATTTGTATGTGAATTATCAGAAATTTTTATCATTTTAGGCGCAATTATTGTAAGTGTTATATAAATGAAAGGAGGAAGTAGAGTTGGCATTTTATGTAAGAACGCCAGGCACTTGTGGAGAATTTATTCAAGGCTCCATAAAAGGACAACGATTTCTAGTAACCTGTCCTATTAATCGCTATTCTTATGCCATTGGTGATGTACAATATCCACTTCCTCTTTCATCGATTTCTTTACAGTCTAAGGCCTATCAAGCTTACATCACGGTATTGGATACATTGGGAATCGATCGATCTACGGCGAAGCCTGTATATTTACATTCCGATATTTTACAAGGAAAAGGATTGGCTTCTAGTAGTGCAGATATTAGTGTAGTAGCTATGGCTACAGCAAAAAGTCATGGCTACGATCTTTCTATGGAGCAATTAGCCTCTATTTGCTTATCAATCGAACCTACAGATGCTCCCTTTTACCCTGGTATAGTTCAGTTCGATTATCTAAATGGTACATGTTGTGAATTATTAGGCACATGTCCACCGATTCGTATCGTCATGTTTGATGAAGGCGGTACGATTGATACGGTACAATTTAATCATCAGCAAAATTTAGATGTTTTAATTGATGAAAAAGAAGAGTTGATGGTAGAAGCTTTAGCAAAATTTAAAGAAGGTATACATAAGCATAATGTGAAACTTATTGGTGAGGCCTCTACCATTAGTTCTTTCGGCAATCAACGTATTTTGCATAAGGCAAACTTATATGCGTTACATCAAATTGGGGTAGAGTGTAATGCGATAGGAACGATTATTGCCCATAGTGGAACTGTACTGGGTTTGCTATTTCCCCCAGACTCACCAAGTATTGTACACTGCTTGCAACAAGTAAAGCAGGAATTGCCAAATCTTACCTTCATGGATATAGTGGAAACAACGAATGAAGGAATTACTTTCATGGAACGATAAAGGAGGTTATGATGGTGAAAACAACGAATGTGCATGGTGGTAATGTGCATAAAGCGAGTCGACTATTAGATACTTCCTTAGATCAGATTTTAGATTTTAGTGCCAATATTAACCCTTTGGGTATGAGCGCCAAGGGGATGGATGCTATGAATGAGGCATTTCAACATGTGATACATTATCCAGATCCAGACATGACGAACCTTTTTGCTATCACATCCGAATTGTGGGATATGCCAAAAGAATGCATTGCTTTCGGTAATGGTGCAGCTGAATTAATCTATGCCATATGCCGATTGCCAGAAATAGAAGCTGTGTATGTGCCAGCTCCTGGATTTTCAGAGTATAGCCATGGTGCTCATTCGTGTGGCCTACCAGTCATAGAATATGAATTACAATTTGATGCGGATTTATTTTGCTTTTCCTATCCTTTAACAACGATATTACATGATTTAAATCAGTCTAAGCATCGCTTAGTATTTATTGGGAATCCCAATAATCCATGTGGCACCTTGTGGAAACATGAAAGTCGTGAATTATTTGAAGTTTGCAAGAAAAATGGTCACTATCTAGTGTTTGATGAGTCATTTGTTGATTTTTTAGGGGATGACTATTCTATGCGAAACTATGTGAAAGAGTATGACAATGTGATCGTTGTACATTCTTTAACTAAGTTTTACGCGGTTCCCGGTCTACGTATTGGGGCGATGATGGCAAATCCTATGATTATTAACTTTATTAAATCTCATATTCCATCTTGGACTGTAAATCATTTAGCGCAAATATATAGTGAAAAAGCCTTACAAGATACAGACTATATACAAGAGACTCGGACAGTACTAAAACAAGAAAAAGAATGGCTATATAAGGAGATTGTACAGATCGATGTATTACAGTGCATTGAACCATCTGTGAATTATATTCTCTGTCATCTAGATGATCAGTATTCTTTAGAAGATATGATTCAGCACTTGTATCATCAATCTATATTAATTAGAAACTGCTCTCACTATACTGGGCTAGGCCCCAATTGGTTTCGTATCGCTGTCAAAATAAGAGAGCAAAATGAACAATTATTACAAGCTTTACGAGCATATTTTACATTATAACAGGAGATACTATGATACAAATTTACTTTGTCCGCCATGGTGAAACGGATTGGAATCATCTAGGGAAGCACCAAGGATTTAGTGATATACCTTTAAATGAAAAAGGTATGGCCCAAGCTGTAGATGTGGGTGATGCCTTACGAGATGTTCATTTTGATAGAGCTATCGTTTCAGACCTAGTACGAGCTAGGGTTACGTCTGAAGAAATTCTAAAAGGCCGTTATATTCCTACCACTTTTACAGAAGGATTACGGGAAATTAACTTTGGCGACTGGGAAAGCTTAACATATTCTGAAATTAATGAACGGTGGCCGGGCCAAATCGAAGCTATTTATGAAGATCCGTCACAAAAACCAATCCCTAATGGGGAGACTGTAGAAATGGTGCAGGAACGTGCCTATGCTAGACTGATAGAAGAATTATCCCTTATGGAAGATGGTGAACGACTACTAGTAGTTTGTCACGGCGGAACCATACGCACATTACTATGTGCATTAACAGGTATTCCATTGAACTGTTTATGGCGTTTAGCACAGGGTAATACAGCCGTTAGTGTAGTAGATTTCTGGGGTGACCAATCCCCTTATAATCGTATTTGTATATTAAATGATACATCTCATACTCATGTGAGAGAAGGTGGTTACGGTGAGGATTGATAAATTTCTAGCCCATAAAGCTTTTGGTACAAGAAGAGAAGTGCATGATTTAATTAAACAAGGTCTAGTAAAAGTAAATGACACTATTATCAAGAAGAAAGATATGCATATCAATCCTGATATAGATATTGTTACAGTTCAAGATCAAGTTGTACAAGCACAATTAGAATATTATATTAAATTTCACAAACCAGCTGGATATGTAACAGCGGTTGAAGATCCTGTAGACCCTACTATTATGGAATTACTTCCTGAAGAGTTTCAAACGTTGAAAGTATTTCCTGTAGGACGACTCGATAAAGATACAGAAGGGTTGTTATTATTAACCAATGATGGCCCCTGGGCTCACAAAATTATTCATGGCAAAAAAAATATTGGTAAAACCTATTATGTAGAATATAGTGGTACTTTATCAGATGAAGGTATGAAACGTATACAAGAAGGTATGGTTTTAGGGGATGGTACAGAGTGTAAACCAGCAGAATTAACTCTTCACAATGATGAGGATGTGATAAATGAGTCGGGTGAACTTATTCACTCCTGTGAGTTGACGATTTACGAAGGAAAGTATCATCAAGTGAAACGTATGATTGGTGCTTGTGGTGGAACGGTAACATACTTACAACGTATTGCTATCGATAGAATTACACTTGACTCTATTGAAGAAGTAGGCACATTCATAGATTTAACAGAAGAAGAAAAAGAAATTGTCTAATCGAATCTATTCAATTTGTCATAACTATGCATTATATGGTATCATTAGTTGATGCTTTTTAAGGAGGCCAGACGATGAATGGATTAGTCGCTTTGCAAGCATTTCTAAGAGAAGAAACATATGGAGGAGCCATCCTCATTAGCCCTATTAACTTACATTACTTTGCAGGATTTACAGGGACCACTGGAGTGGCATTTGTAACCCCTGACAAAGCCTATATGATAACGGATAGTCGTTATACTGAACAGGCTAAAGAAGAATGTGAAGGATATGAGGTCATCCAATATACGGGGGATGTATATGATACTATCAACAGTATACTAGCTTCCTCAAACACTACGTTATCCACATGTTGCTTTGAAGGAAATTATATGAGTGTCGATGTATTTCAAGAAGTTTGTGATACATTAAATGAAACAGAATTTTTATCCTTTGATTTTGCCAGTCTACGAATAACAAAACGGGACGACGAACTACAGTATTTACGACAAGCTTTTCGCATTGCTGATGAATCATTTGCAGCTATGTTGCCACAATTAAAGGTGGGGATGACTGAAAATGAAGCTCGCATTATTTTGGAAACAGAAATGTTAAAACGTGGCTCTAGAGAGCCGTCTTTTACCACTATTGTAGCTTCTGGCTATCGTTCTAGTATGCCTCATGGGGTGGCTAGCGATAAAGTGATGGAGCGAGGCGATTTTGTTACCTTTGACTTTGGTGCTATGTATAAAGGATATCATTCCGATATGACACGTACCATCGTATTAGGTAAAGCTAGTGATGAACAAAAGAAACTCTATTCTATCGTACTAGAAGCACAAACTAGAGGTGTTGCTTTCATTAGAGAAGGCGTTACCGGTGCAGAAGTAGATGCAGTATGTAGAGACTATATTAAGGAACAAGGTTATGGTTCTAATTTTGGTCATGGTACAGGTCATGGTGTAGGCTTAGACATCCATGAATTACCAGTAGCATCACCTAGATCCAAAGATGTATTAACAGAAAATATGGTCGTCACCGTGGAACCAGGTATTTATTTACCAGGCCATATGGGGCTTCGCATTGAAGATACAGTTATAGTTACTAAGGAGGGGTGTGAAATACTCACACAAACTCCTAAAGATTTAATAGAACTAGATGTGTAATGGAGGGATTTACAATGATTTCCAGTAATGATTTTCGTCCAGGCGTAACTGTCGAATTAGACGGTAATGTATGGCAAGTAGTTGACTTTCAACATGTTAAACCAGGTAAAGGTGCCGCTTTCGTACGTGCTAAATTGAAAAACCTACAAACAGGTGCTGTAGTAGAGCGTACTTTCAATGCTGGTGAAAAAGTGCCAAAAGCTCATGTTGACCGTCGTCGCATGCAATACCTATATGAATCTGATGGAGCATATACTTTCATGGATAATGAAACATATGACCAAATTGAGTTAACAATTGACCAATTAGGAGATGCTAAAAACTTCTTATTAGAAAACATGGAAGTATCTATCATGTTCTTCCAAGGCATTGTTATCGGTATTGACTTACCTGTAGCTGTAGAGTTACGTGTAGTTGAAACTGACCCTGGTATCCGTGGCGATACTGCAACTGGTGGTAATAAACCTGCTACATTAGAAACAGGTTATGTTGTAAAAGTACCTTTATTCATCGAAGTAGACGATGTATTGCGTGTAGATACACGTACTGGACAATATATTGAACGTGCTTAAACCACAGATTTGATCTTTTAACAACTAATATAGTATTGTAATTAAAAGCATTTGTTGGCCTGTGGTGGGACGACAAATGCTTTTTTTGGTAAATATATGGAAGATAATCGCTTTTTTGAAGGACTAATACAGTTTGATCATTCTGTTTATGAAATGATTGCTACTATGACAGCACTAGAAACGAAAGGTGTTGCGGGTATGAGCACAACATTTGGAGATACGGTAAGTAGCTTATTTGGTAGAAAAAATGCCATGGAAGGTGTAAAAGTACAAGTTTTAGAAGATGGATCATTACAAGTAGCTCTACACATTGCCGTATATTATGGGTACCGAGTTCCAGATATAGCATTGCGTTTACAAGAACGTGTGAAAAGCGCTCTTGTATCTATGGCAGATGCTACTGTAAACAGTGTTGATATTTATGTGCAAGATATTATTTTTGAAAGTACCATATCATAGGGGATTTGTATGTCAGATCATTTAGAAATAGAAATTACAGATGCCGTTATTTTAGATGTCACTGCAAGAGTTTTGTCATCATTTGATGAAATCCACTCTATGAGTAAACGATTTTTTGATGGTGTTGTAGATGGTATCTCACAAAAATTAGGGCAAAAAAGTTGGCCTGGAATGAATGTAAAACATAAACGAGATACTTTTGGAGATGCTTTCATAGAAATTAATTTATATCTTCGTTTATACTGTGGAGCACATCCATTAGAAGTGGCACGACAAATACAACAACAAGTGCGGCAAGATTTACGAAATATGTTAGACTTATACCGTGTCCGTGTAGATGTGCACATCGACGGTTTAGAAAGAAGGGAACCTAATCATGAATCATCGTAGGTTAGCAAGGGTATTTGCATTCGAAACAATTTATGCAGATACATTTTCAGGCGACGTAATTGAAGAGGCAGTGTTAGATACAACTAACATGCAAGGAAAAGCCAATCAATTTGCAGAGCAATTAATTGTAGGTGTACGTAATGAAAAAGAACAATTAGATGCAGCGTTACAAGAATTCTCTCCTAAACGTAAAATGGAGCGTTTTCCTAAAGTAGAACTTACTATTTTACGTATGGCAGCTTGGGAGTTGTTACACCCTCAAGAGGATACACCAGCTAAGGTTGTCATCAATGAAGCTGTTCTATTAGCGAAAGAGTTTGGTGGAGAGACTTCCTATAAGTACATTAATGCTATTCTTCATAATTTAGCAGCATCGAGACAATAAAATGGCCTATTATTTAGGAATAGATACAAGCTGTTATACCACATCTTGTGCACTTGTTGATGAGGAAGGTAGATTAGTACAGGAAGCTAGAAAACTGTTAGAAGTACCGCAAGGTAAACGAGGATTACAACAGTCACAAATGGTATTCCAACATACTCGTGCCTTAGGTGAATTGATTCAGTCTTTAACGTTGGACCAGCCCATTGCAGGTATCGGGGTCAGCGGTTTTCCAAGACGAGAAGAAAACTCCTATATGCCAGCATTCCTGGTAGGGCTTAATACAGCGAAATCACTAGGCCATTGTTTAGAGGTTCCAGTCCATATTTTTTCACATCAAGAGAACCATATATGGGCAGCCTTGCGTGAAATCGGTGAAATTCCAGAAGGACCTTTTTTAAGTTTACACCTTTCAGGGGGAACTACTGAATTTGTTCTTTGTGAACGCATTCATAAAAGTGGTTTTAAAGTGCAAATAGTCGGTGGCTCTGATGATATAGCTGGAGGCCAGTTAGTGGATAGACTAGGTGTATTAATGGGATTACAATTTCCAGCAGGTCCAAGTATGGAAACACTGGGACGACGTATTAAATACAACGTAGATTCTGTGCTTCCTGTATCAGTTAAAGAATCTACCATTAGTTTTGGAGGTCCTTACAGCGCTGGTCAACGTTGGTGGCAATCATTGCAACATGAGCCTATCGATTGGACTGATAGAGAATCATTTAGCAGAGAAAAAAACGCACAAATTTTGGCAGTCTCTGTGTTCCATTGTATTGGAAGTTCCCTAGAAAAAGCTTTATCTCATATTCTAACAGAACATAACATTACAACATTAATTACTGCTGGTGGTGTTATGGCGAATACCTATTTACAGGATCGTTTAGTTCATTGGGGACATCATCATGATTTAGATGTATTATGTGTATCTTCTAAATATAGTGCAGATAATGCTTCAGGTAATGCGTATGGGGCAAAGGTTGTTGAAGGAGAGTAGAATGGATGCTTACTCCGTTGGAGAATTAAATAGAATTATAAAGCAAACCGTAGAGGGAGAATTTCTATTAAAAAATTGTATTGTTGAAGGCGTTATCTCTAATGTGAAACGTCACAGCACAGGACATTATTATTTTTCCCTCATCGATGATACTGGGTCCATTGATATGGCTATGTGGCGTTCCAAAGTACAACAACGTGGCTTGGAAGGTGCCCTTGAAAATGGCTTGTTAGTGCAAGTACGAGGAAATATTAGTTTTTACGAAAAAACTGGTCGTTTAAGTTTTATATGTGAAGATATTCGTATTGGTACCAAAAGTGACTATCAAATTGCCTATGAAAAGTTAAAACAAGAGTTATATGCATTAGGATATTTTGACGAACGACATAAACAAGCTTTACCACCTGTACCGAGTTGTATTGGTGTTGTCACGTCTGCATCAGGAGCAGTGATTCACGATATTTTACATGTAGCATCCCATCGCAATCCATTGGTAACATTTAAAGTGTTTAATGTGCCTGTACAAGGACCTACAGCAGGCCCTGTTATTGCTCGTGGTGTAGCTATGGCAGATGCGGACCCAGATGTAGATTTGATCATTGTAGGTCGTGGTGGCGGTTCTATGGAAGACCTGTGGTGCTTTAATGATAGAGCCTTAATAGAATCTATATTCCAATGCACGACACCGGTTGTGTCTGCGGTTGGTCATGAAGTAGATTATACGTTATGTGATTTTGTAGCTGATGTAAGAGGGGCTACACCAAGTCATGCTGCTGAGTTATCTATTTATCCATTGGTGGATTTACAAGAAGAAGTACAGCAGAAGTTAGAATTTATTCATAACACAGTACAGTATCGTATTCAAAAAGAAAAACAACAGTTATTTTCTATTACCAATCGTAAGATTACAGTACCTGCCATGAATTTGGTGCATCAACAGAAAAATATATTACAACGCTTTGAACACCAATTACATAGCGCCATACAAAAGAAATCCCAAGATGAATCACGTAAATTAGCTATATTAGCGACTCAATTAGATAACAAAAATCCTTTAGCTAAGGTCATTAAGGGATTTGCAAAAGTTGATCTTAATGGTACTCCATTACAAACGATTCAAAGTGTACAAATTGGCGATACATTAGATATACATATTCAAGATGGCTCTGTGAAAGCAACTGTACAGGAGGTAACACAACGTGGCTAAATCTATAAAAAATTATGAAAAGAAATATACAGCCTTAGAAGAAGTAGTAAAAAAACTAGATGATGAAAGCTTATCTATGCATGAATTATTAAAAACTTACAAGGAAGGTTTAACTCTAGTTAAAGAATGTTCTGATTTATTGCAGCTTGTAGAAGAAGAAGTTGAACAAATTATTGAAACTGTACAAGTAGATACGAATTAGGAGACAAAGTACGTTTTTTTAGGTATAATAGAGTTAGAATATTTATACAAAAATTATTATCTTTCAAAGAATTGAGGATATTATGTTAAAAGAGTACTTGCAACAAAGTAAAGCAGACATTGAAAGTTATTTATCCTCTGTATTAGAATCACCGAATACAGAGTATGCTAAGTTATATGAAAGTATGAAATACAGTTTATTGATGGGCGGTAAAAGAATTCGGCCTATTATTACAAAAGCTGTTATTGAATCTTTGGGCGGATCTTGGGATGCTTATAAAGATGTAGTATGTGCCATAGAATTAATTCATACCTATTCTTTAATTCATGATGATTTGCCAGCTATGGATAATGATGATTATCGTCGTGGAAAGCTAACCAATCATCGTGTATATGGTGATGGTACGGCTATTTTAGCCGGAGATGGATTATTAACCTATGCCTTTGAATTAGTGAGCAAGCATACAGAGTTATCCGCAGAACAAGTGGTGCAGATTATCCATGTCTTAGCAAAAGGTGCAGGACCTAGTGGAATGGTGGGTGGTCAAGCCTTTGACCTACAATCAGAAGGAAAATTCTTACCATTAGAAGAATTAGTGGTTCTTCACAAAGGTAAAACAGGAGCATTATTTAGTGCAGCTGTTGAAATTGGTCTGATTATTATGGAGGCTACAACATCCGTAAGAGAGGCCTACCTACGATATGCTGATCATTTAGGTTTATTATTCCAAATTACCGATGATATTTTAGATGTAGTAGGTACACAAGAAGAATTAGGGAAAACTCCTGGCAGTGATGAACGTCAGCATAAAGCAACCTATGTATCTATTTTAGGTTTAGATACTGCTAAAGAACGAGCTCAAGAAGTGGCTAATCTAGCATTAACAGCGTTACATGATTCCAACTGCACATCACCTGTTCTTGAAGGTCTAGTCCAATATTTAATGGACCGCACACAGTAGGAGACACGTATGAGTCAAAAAGAACGTCTTGATATACTACTTGTGCAACGTGGTGTATTTGAAAGTAGAGAAAAAGCCAAGGCTGCTATTATGGCGGGGCTTATCTTTTCTGGTACACAGCGATTGGATAAAGCTGGTACTAAAGTTTCAGTAGATACACATTTGGAGGTAAAAGGTAATACCTTACCATATGTAAGCCGTGGTGGCTTAAAGTTGGAAAAAGCCATCGAGTTATACCCTATCGATCTAACGAATGCCGTTATGGTAGATATCGGTGCTTCCACAGGAGGGTTTACAGACTGTGCCTTACAGCATGGAGCAGCCAAAGTGTTCGCCATTGATGTAGGGTATAATCAACTAGCCTGGAAGTTACGACAAGATCCTAGAGTCATCAATATGGAAAAACAAAATATTCGCACCGTTACACCAGTACAATTAGGGGAACTTAGCGATTTTATTTCCATAGATGTAGCATTTATCTCTTTAGATAAAGTGTTACCCGTAGCGACTACTTTACTTAAGGATACTGGCTCTTTAGTAGCTTTAATCAAGCCTCAGTTTGAGGCTGGTAAAGAACTAGTCGGTAAAGGTGGAATAGTACGTGAGAAATCCACACATAGATTGGTGTTAGATCGTATCTTGCATATCGCTAAAGATTGTGGGTTATATTTACATGGACTAACCTATTCTCCCATTAAAGGAATGGAAGGAAATATTGAATTTTTAGGATATTTTACAAAACAAGCAGAGGATTCCTTAGACATTACTGAAGGGCTTATTACAGCCACAGTAGAGGAGGCTCATCAATTATAGGAGGATCTATGAGAATCGGTTTCTTTCCTAATATGAAAAAAGAGAATATTCGAGATATATTATCACAAGCAATTACTCATTGCCATACATATGGTATAGAAGTCTATATGCCTAAAGAATTAGAACATCATGATGTATGCGCGTTGGGGATAGAAAAATCTCACTTACTATCACGACCGGAAATATTTGAACATTTGGATATGGCATTTAGTTTTGGTGGTGATGGTACGATTATTCAATTAGCACGTCAAATTTATTCATATAATGTACCAATTTGTGGTATTAATTTAGGGGAATTAGGTTTCTTAAATCAAATAGAACTTGAAAACTTAGAGATGGCTATTGAAAGAATTAGTAAAGGCGATTTTTATGTGGAAGATCGCATTCATTTAGTGGGAACTTTACATACTCCAGAAGGAGAACGTGTGCTACGTCCGGCTATTAATGATATTGTGGTATCCCGCTCAGAATCGGGTAAAATGGCTCGTATTAATTTGTCGATTAATGGTGGACATACTCAAATGTATCCTGCTGACGGTTTAATTGTAGCGTGTTCCACAGGGTCTACAGGGTATAACTTATCTGCTGGAGGTCCTATTATGGCGCCAGATAATCGCTCTCTTATAGTAACACCGATTGCCCCTCATTTATTGCAAGGCGTATCTTTGGTGCTAAAAGAAAGTGCAAAAATTGATATTACTATGCCAGAGCGTCAGAAAAGCTTGCATATTTCTGTGGATGGCACTTTTGATTACGAATTTGGTAATACTGACTCTTTACATATTGAAGCGCACCCACAATATTGTAAATATGTGCGATTTAAAGATCAAAAATTCTTTGCTACCTTGTTTAAAAAGTTGACCGCACGATCTAAGGAGGTTCTATGATTCCTCTGCACCATAGTGTAGACTTTCAGCATCACTTATGGTTGGACGCCCTAGTTACAGCTAGAACTATTGTAGATATTACTTGTGGCAATGGACATGACACGGTATATCTATTGTCACATTGTCATAAAAATTCTCATGTATATGCTATTGATATACAAGAAGTAGCACTAACAAGGACGAAAGAAAAGCTTTTGAAAGAGTTTCCACAGGCTATAAAACAAGTGGATTTCATATTGGGGTCACATGATAGTGCACTGGAAACACTTCCTGTATCTACTATCGATTTAATGGTAGCTAATTTAGGGTATTTACCGAATGCAGACCATCAAATTATGACACAATCTGTATCAACAATTAAAGCTTTATCAAAGGGATTAGAAAAACTTTCAATACATGGATTATGTACCATTGTAGCGTATCCTGGAACAGAAACTGGTCGTAAAGAGGCAGAAGATTTAGAAGACTATATAGCTTCTATTAGTCAAAAAGATTTTCACTGCAGTACATGGCGACCATTAAATCAAGCGAATCAACCGCCTATTTTATATATTATTCGTCGGAGGAAATAATGAAACGTTTTCGTTATAATAAGATAAAAGAAATTATTCAAACTAAGGCTATTGAAACACAAGAAGAGTTAGCGCAAGCCTTGGTAGAAGAAGGGATTACCGTTACACAAGCAACAGTATCACGTGATATTAAGGAATTGATGTTAATTAAAGTTCCTACAGGAGATGGACGATATCGATATGCCTTATCTCCAGAAGAAAATATTATGTTATCTAGAACACGCATCAATCGCTTATTCCAAGATTCCATTTTGCGTATTGACCACGTGTTGAATCAAGTCGTATTACATACATTACCTGGTTCTGCGCAATCAGTAGCCTTTGCTATTGACCATGCAAAATGGCATGAAGTTATAGGTACGATTGCTGGAGATGATACAATTTTATTGATATGTAATTCTGTAGAAAGTGTAGAAATGGTATTGGACCGTATTCAAGACTTAATGAGGGATTAATATGCTAGTACGCATGGGGATTAAAAATTTTGCCCTCATCGAACATATGCAGCTAGAGTTTGCCAAGGGCATCACAATTTTTACTGGAGAAACAGGTTCTGGTAAATCTATATTGATGGATGCGTTTTCTATTCTATTAGGAGAAAGAGCTAGTAGTGAATTTATTCGTCATGAGAAGGATTCTTTTCTGATTGAAGGCGCTTTTGATATTGCAGGAGATACAGCATTACAAGAGTTATTAGTAAATAAAAATATTTTAGTAGAAGAAGATACTTTAATTTTATCTAGAACTTTTAATCGAAACGGTAAATCACAAATTTTAGCTAATGACCAAGTGATTCCATTGAAGGCATTACGTGAAATCGGCACCTATTTAGCAGATATTCATGGTCAATATAGTAACCAACAGCTCTTATTACCGGATACACATCATATCTATTTAGATACGTATAATGATGATGCCACGAAGGCTTATGAAAATTACGTAGTAGCCTATACTGACTATGCCAGTGCAAAGCGACAATTAGAAACATTGCGTGAAGAGTCGGCACAAAGAATTCGTGAATTAGATATGTTGCGCTTTCAGATTGATGAAATTGAAGAAGCCCAATTACAAACTAATGAAGATACAGCTGTATCTGATGAATTAGAGAGATTAGATAACTATGAGCATCTTCAATCTACAATTTCTAGTTGTTATGATGGTATCTATGGGGGCAGAACTCCTCTTATTGATGGCTTGAATAGTATTACTAATGAAGTGACTGATCTTGTAAAATATGATAAGGATATGGAAGAAATAGCTGAGTTATTGCGATCTGCGTATTATCAATTAGAAGAAGCTGGACAAGCTTTAGATAGATACCGTGATTCCATTAGCTATGACGAAGAACGCTATTTTTACTTACAAGAGAGAGACACGCTTATATACAATTTAAAACGTAAATACGGAGATACTATTGAAAAAATTTTGGCCTTTGAAGAAATGGCACAAACGCGATTAGAACTACTAGAATCAGAGGAAAGTGAAGAATCGCAGTTAGTGGAACGCGTGGAAACCTTAGAAACACAAGCATTACAAGCTTTAGAAAGGCTTACAAAAATACGTTATGCTCATCATAAAGAGATTACTGATGCCTTACAGCAAAATTTAACTCAATTAGGTATGCCAAAAGCAAAGTTAGAATTTGTCATAGAAGGTACTGAAACTTTATCTCCCTTGGGAGCGAGTCGGATAGAGCTATTATTTTCTGCCAATGCAGGGGAAGCTTTATTACCACTGCATAAAGTTGCCTCTGGTGGTGAATTAGCGCGTATCGCCTTAGCTTTTAAATCCGTATTTAATAAAGCAACACGTAAGACTTTAGTATTTGACGAAATTGATGTAGGTATTAGCGGTGATATAGCCTTACAAGTGGCTAAACAAATTCTACAGTTAAGTTCTGATAGCCAAGTATTCTGTATTACGCACTTACCACAAACAGCAAGCGTGGCAAAACAACATTATCATCTACATAAGGTAGAAGAAGAAGGTCGAACTATTTCTAAAGTTACCATCCTTTCAGAAGAGGAACGTGTTGCACAAATTGCCCGTATGATGTCAGGCCAATCTTTCTCAGATACAGCCTTAGAAACAGCAAAAGAAATGATTCAATACTTTCAACAGGAATTACTCTAGGAGGAACAATGAAAGTTTTAGTAAATGGAGCAGCTGGCAAAATGGGCCGTGAGGTTCTAAAAGCTGTTCATAATGATACAGAGTTAACCTTAGTGGGGGGGGTAGATCCTAGCCATGGAGGTAAAGATGTTAGTGAATTTATGGGCACTAGTCCTTTAGACTGTAAAATCTACAGTCAATTAGAGGAAGCTATTGAAGCCGTACATCCAGATGTGATTGTGGACTTTACAACACCAGCCATTATTTTTGAAAATGCAAAACTTATGATAACAAAAGGAATTCACGTTGTGATTGGTACAACTGGTCTTACAGAAGCACAGCGCCAAGAATTAGATTCCATTGGTAGAGCACATAATGCGAATTGTTTGGTAGCTCCTAATTTCTCGTTAGGTGCGGTGATGATGATGAAAACGGCAGCGGAACTAGCTCCGTATTTTCCAGATGTGGAGATTATTGAATTACATCATAATCATAAATATGATGCACCTTCTGGTACAGCTGTATTAACGGCTAAATTGATCAATGATGCAAAACAAAAAGCCAATGTGAAAGCTGCTGAAGATTTAACTCGTGAGAGTCTACCAGGTGCTCGAGGTGCTAAGGTGGATGATGTGACAATTCACAGTGTCCGTTTGCCAGGTTATGTGGCACATCAAGAAGTTATTTTTGGTGGATATGATGAAACATTGGTGATTCGTCATGATTCATTAAGTCGCTTATCCTTTATGCCTGGTGTGGTATTAGCTTGTAAAAAAATCAAAGATTTTGCAGGCTTAACTTATGGATTAGAACATTATTTATAATTCTATATTCTATATAATTCTTGCTAAAGAAAAACTTAAATAGTATAATACATATAACTATACATTAAGTTATTAATATTAAGGAGTCACTATGAGAAAACCTCATTTAGCCATATTAGGTGCTACTGGTGCAGTAGGACAAGAGTTTATTACATTAATTGAAGAACGTAAATTTCCTTATGAAAGCATTAAACTATTAGCATCTGCTCGTTCTGCGGGTAAAGTTTTAACAGTAGATGGAAAAGAGTATGTGGTGGAAGAGGCAAAACCAGAATCTTTTGAAGGTGTAGATATTGCTTTATTTGCAGGAGGTTCTATTTCTAAAACATTGGCTCCAGAAGCTGCTAAACGTGGTGCTATTGTTATCGATAACTCCAGCGCTTTCCGTATGGATCCAGACGTTCCATTAGTAGTACCTGAAGTAAACCCAGAGGATATTGATACACATAAAGGTATTATTGCTAATCCTAATTGTTCTACTATTATCATGGCTTTAGGATTAAAGCCATTGCATGACTTATCTCCTATTAAACGTGTTGTTGTCAGCACATACCAAGCTGTATCTGGCGCTGGCAAAGAGGGGATTGAAGAATTAGATTCCCAAGTAGCTCAACATGTTGCAGGGGAAGATATGGTAGCTAATTTATTACCTACAGGCTCTATGGACAAACATTATCCAATCGCTTTTAATTTAATTCCGCAAATTGATGTATTCATGGAAAATGGATACTCTAAAGAAGAAATGAAAATGGTATTGGAAACACAAAAGATTTTCCATGATGACACTATTGCTGTAGTATCGACTACAGTACGTGTACCAGTATATCGTTCTCATTCTGAATCTGTATTAGTAAAGACAGAGTCTCCAGTATCTGTAGAAGATTTCAAAGCTGCTTGTGAAAAATTCCCTGGTTTACGTGTGAACGATAATCCAGCAGCACAAGAATATCCAATGCCTTTATATACATCGAATCAAAATGATTGTGAAATCGGCCGTATTCGTAAAGATTTATTTAACGAGCATGCTATGAATTTTTGGATTGTAGGAGATCAAATTCGTAAGGGTGCTGCATTAAATGCATTACAAATTGCAGAATACTTGGTAGAACATCAATCTTTCTAATTATATATTTCAGGGGGTGCTAAGATGACAACATTTGGAAATATCTTAACAGCAATGATCACTCCTTTTACTGACGATGGTCATGTAAATTTTCAAGAAGCACTACGTCTAGCCGGATACTTGTTGGACAATGGTTCTGATGGCTTAATTGTATGTGGCACTACTGGTGAAGGCCCAAATATTGATGATCGTGATAAACTTGAGCTATTTACATTAATCGCTAAAGAGTATGGTCATCGTGCTAGCATTATTGCGAATACAGGTAGTAATTCTACTAAAAAATCGATCGCTTTAACGAAGGCTGCTAGCCATACTGGTGTTCATGGCGTGATGGCTGTGGTACCATATTATAACAAACCCAATCAAGAAGGTTGTTATTTACATTTTAAAGCAGTTGCAGACAGTACTGATTTACCTGTTATGCTATATAATGTACCGGGTCGAACAGGTGGTCGTATAGAACCACAAACAGTAGCTAGATTAGCTAATGAATGCCCTAATATTACATCTATTAAAGAAGCTACAGGTGATATTAGTATTACTCAACAAATTCGTGCATTACTACCAAGTGATGATTTCATGATTTATTCTGGTGATGATGCATTAACATTAGATGTGATACAAAATGGAGGAGCCGGAGTTATTTCTGTGGCCGCACATATTGTAGGAAATGAAATGCAAGAGATGATAGGATTATTCAGACAAGGAAAGGTAAAAGAAGCAAGAGCTATTGAGCTATCCTTGGTACCTATCTTAAAAGCTATGTTTATTACCACAAATCCTATTCCTGTAAAATATGCGATGAAGCAATTAGGATTTACAACAGGGCCATTACTATTACCGTTATGTGATCCATCTGTAGAAGAAGCGCAGATCATCGATGCAGCTATAGAATCATATAAACAATAAAAATTTAAAAAGAAAAAGATAGTAGTCTTATTAAAGACTACTATCTTTTTTTTATTATATTAGATTAAATATGGTCACGAATGAGCCCAATCACTCGACCTTCAATCACACAATTACGTGTGATGATAGGCTGAAACTCTTCGTTTTCTGGCATTAAACGAATATGGTCAGATTCTTTATAAAAGCGTTTCACAGTGGCTTCATCATCAATTCGAGCAACTACGATATCCCCATTGTTGGCAGTGGATTGATTGCGAACGATAAGCAAATCACCTTCATACATACCGATATCGCGCATGGATTCGCCACGAACACGTAATAAGAAGCATTCAGAGCTACCTAATAGAGCAGTAGGTAATACGAACTCATCTTCACGGTTCTCAATAGCCGTTACAGGAAGACCTGCTTGTACAGTTCCAATCAAAGGGACACGACGAAGGCCAGCCTCTAAAAAATTAAATTCAGGACTTGACGTAACTTCGTGAGTTTCTTCATCCATTTCTAAAGCAGGTACATCAGGCATATTTACAACGGTAATAGAGCGATTCTTATTAGCATCACGAGTAATATAGCCAAATTTTTCTAATGTATTTAAATGACTTTGAACAGTAGAAGTGGAGCTTAACCCCATATGATCGCCAATTTCACGAACACTTGGGCAGCGATAGCGCTGTTGTAAACTTTCAATAATAAAATCTAATATTCTTTGTTGTTTGCTATTTATATCAGTGGCAGGACGTCTCAAGGGAATAACCTCTCATTCTACAGTATTATGGAACTTAATTCATATATACCTATTATAAATTTAATATCGAAAATTGTCAAATATGCGTTCTAAAAAATTATGCTTGACCGAACATTTGTATGTGTGTTAAAATATGAACATAAACAAACAGATGTACTATTTATTTTGTTCGATATTATTAGAGAGAGGTATATATTATGAATAAATTATTTTCTATTTTAGTAATGGTAGCTATGGTATTTGTAGTAAATGGTATGATTAATACTACAACATTAGAGATGGATACTCAAAATATTAAAGCTGTACAAGTAGATGCTGGGGATACCTTATGGAGTATCTCTCAAAAGGCATTGGCACAAACTGAAGATATTGATATTCGTGAGTATATAGTCGCTATAGAAGAAATTAATCATTTACAACATGGTAAGGCATTACGTGCTGGAGAAACTTTAATGATTCCTACACTGAAAGAAAAAACTATGTTCGGTTTTATTACAGCTTGGGCAAATAATTAAATTATAGCATGTGTATGTTCGGTAAAATATTAAAATATATATATTGAATGATAGAATAAAAAGACTGTATATCCTATGTATTATTCATAGGGGTATGCAGTCTTTTTTGTCTGTTCTTTCTCATGTTTTGGAGACAGAATTGTATCTGATTATTTTCTGTATTATATAGTCTATGTACGCCTATATAGAGATTCAATATACATCATCTAACTCAAGTAATATGTAGTTAATATGGTGTTATTTAGGCTTGAATATAGAAGATATAGGATTATCTACAAATTTATTGGCTTCATTAATATATCGCCGTACCATATTGACACTATGGTGTCGAGTTTGTTTCATAATATTACGTTCTTCCACGCCATGATGAGCTGCGGTAGTAGCAAAGCCATGACGTAGACTGTGAGCTCCATATAAGGATGGATCTTCACCAATAGCTGCCATATAGTATTTTACAATATCAGCAATGCTTTTATCGCTGATAGCAGTTTTTCGTATCCCCATACTTTTCGTAAAACCTCTAAAAACTGGACCTGTAGTAATAGGAACATATCTTAGCCATGCTTTGACAGCCTTTACAGCGCATAATGACTCATTTTCGATATATGGTATTGCTACGATAGCACCTTGCCCTTCTTGGTCAGCTTTTGAACTGGATACGAAGATTTCTAATCCTTGTGGCAAAAACTTTAAACATTCTACGGTTAATGCCGATAATTCGCTACGTCGAAAAGCTCCCATAAAACCTAATAATAATATAGCTTTATCACGTAGTTTTTGTATAGGTGCTATATCGGCAGTTTCCATATAGTCTATGATATCCATAAGATCATCCAATAGTACAGGCGTTTTACCTTGTTGGTAAGTGCCTAAGGACCGACGTATACCTCGCATAGCTTGTTTAACGATAGGAGCGCTACAAGGGTTACTTTCAATACCAGAAGCATTAAAGTTTTCCGATAAGGCGCTAATGCGACGTGATATAGTATTAGCTTTAGCATAATCAGCTAAATCATTGATATAATTGACGATGATTTCTGGTGAGCTTGGAAAAAAAGATTCTTGTTTATGTTGACACCAATCCACAAAATCCATCCAATCAGATTCGTAGGCATCTACAGTATTTTCTGCTTTAGATAATAGAATACTAGACTTAGCCTTATCGCTAAGCTTGGAGTTGTTCACAATCTCTTTATAATTGCGTAAATAGAAGTGTGTATTAGATTGACTCATAAGCACCTCAAATATACTATATAGAGCTGTTGCTACCTATATAGCTATTTTAAACTAAAAAATTACTTCCGATAATATATCGTTATCGGAAGTAATTATATCATAAGCCAAAATAAATGGCAAATATGTTGTTTTATAAGCTTTTTAAGAACTCTTTCAATACATTCCAAGTAGTAACAAAACTTTCTAACTCCATACGTTCTGTAGGTGCATGTAAGTCATGAATGTTTGGCCCAATGTTAATAGCATCTACTGGGCCTTGTAAATTATCTAACATGTAGCCAACTTCAAGACCTGCATGGATTACATTGAACTGCAAGTCTGTAGCGCCTGTCACAGATTCATATGCCTTTTGATAGGTTTGTTGTAATGGACTATCAAATGTTAGTAGCCAGCCTGGATATGGGCTTTCAAGGGATGTCGTAGCACCATGAGTTTCTGCCAATTGCACTAGGCCTTTATAATGAGTCTCTAGGTTCTTCGTATCTGTACTGCGTACTTGCATTTTAAGGTAAACAGCATCATCTGCCATACCCAAAACACCAATATTATTAGAGTACCATACTTCATCCGGATTGCCAGGAGCATGTTGTAATACGCCTTGTTCAATTCCTTGAATAAGAGCACATAGTTTTTGTACAGTGTCACCGCTGAAAGCACGTTCCATAGTGATGGCTTCTAGGTCTAATTCCACTAAATCTTCACGATTTACTTTAGGTACAACAGATAAAGATATTGTCATACTTTCACCAGCTGATGCATAGTGGGCATTCCACTTATCTTGTTCTTCTTGTAACAGAACTTGCACATATGGCACATCTTGTAAATGTAGATACACATCTGCATAGGCACGTAATGGAATCGCATTCGGTGCACTACCACCGCTCACTTCTGTGACACGAATGTTATGTTCCCCTGTGATACGTTCTAATACCTTAGATAGGATGTAAATAGCATTACCTCGCCCTAAATGGATATCACAACCAGAGTGACCACCTTTCAAACCTTCAATGGTAATTCTGCGCTTTGTCATTTCATTATTCACAGATACGGGAACAATCGGTAATGTCACCGTAGATCCATGGCCGCCAGCACTGCCAATGGTCACCTCATTGATACTTTCCCCATCCATATTGATGAGGCGGTTACCTTGTAAATGGCTGTAATCTAATGTTTTCACACCTTTGAAAGTAGTTTCTTCTTCTACAGTGAATACTACCTCTAACGGAGGATGTGGAATCATTGTAGATGCTAAGATAGCCATGCCATAGGCTACTGCAAAGCCATCATCTGCCCCTAAGGTAGTTCCATTGGCATGTAAGATACCATCCTCTACATGCAAAGCGATAGGGCTGTTAATAAAGTCATGCTCCACAGACTCTAGTTTAGTGCAAACCATGTCCATATGACCTTGTAGAATCACTGGTTCATGTGATTCATATCCCTCTGTGCCGACTTTTTTAATGATTAGATTGTACTGTTCATCTTGGAACACATCTAAGTCCAGGTTTAGAGCCCAGTCTTTAATATAATTGGAAATAGCTTGTTCATACCCAGATTTTCTAGGAATATTAGCAATTTCTTGAAAGTAATGCAGAATATTATCCACATTATATTGATTTATAATAGTTTGTTCTATTGACACTTGTTCCTCCTAGATTAGTCAATATTTGGCCAACCTAATTCTTTACCGCCCAACAAATGTGCATGTAAATGGAATACAGTTTGACCTGCTTTCGCGCCTGTATTTAATGTTAAGCGATATCCATCAGCGGCCAGACCTAATTCTTTTGCAACCAATTTAGCAAAGGGTAAGATACCTTCCACATAGGCTTCATTATTTTCATTTAAATGAGCAATATTAGATACATGATTCTTAGGAATGATCAACACATGAACTGGCGCCACTGGAGCTATATCATGGAATGCTAAGAATTTGTCATTTTCTAATACAACCTTAGCTGGAATTTCTTTATTAATAATTTTACAAAATAAGCAATCTTCTTTCATGGGAATTTCCTCTCTTATCTACTGTATGATACTTACATACTATGATATTAACTATATCAAAAATATTCTATATAGTCTATTGTTTATTTCTTAAAATACGATCAATTCATCATTAAATGTCTTCAAAAAATTCTATCCATTAGATGATGAACCTCGTAACAAATTAGTTCTAAATCTCCACCAGCACCACATCGCTATGTACTTCTGTTACTTTACCACCTACAATATCCCCTACATTGAAAGTATGGTCTTGTTTAGGTATTTTACTATGTACATATTCATTGGTTAGTCCATAATAGTAAAAGTCATCGCATTGTTCGATGAGAACCTTCACAGGTTGGTTAAGAAAACGATTGGCATAGGCTTTAAAGCCTTCCTTTCCAAGTTGATTTAATAAGGCTACACGTGTCTTTTTCACGGCTTCTGGAACTTGCTCTTCCATCTTAGCAGCTGGCGTACCTTCTCGAATAGAATATGGGAAGGCATGGATATGCGTAAAACCAACTTCTTTCACTGTACGCATGGTTTCCTCGAATAATTCGTCTGTTTCTCCAGGAAAACCAGCGATAATATCTGTCGTAATGGATAAATTCGGAATCCGACTACGTAAATACTTCACTAAATCCTTGTATTGTTGCAAATTATAGTGACGGTTCATCGCTTTTAACACTGGATCTGAGCCAGCTTGTAAAGGAAGATGTAAATTAGGGCATACACGAGGGTTCGTTGCCATTAACTCTATTAATTCTTCCGATACTTCTACAGATTCAATAGAACCAAAGCGAATGCGTTCTAAGCCATCAATGGTCAATAATTCACGCACAACACGGCCTAAGGTTGGTCGCTCAGGTAGTTCAATACCATAGTTACCGAGATGTATCCCTGTGAGGACAACCTCTTTATACCCATAAGCAACCAGGCGTTTTGCTTCTTCCACGATGTCTTCAATTTTTCTAGACTTTAATTTTCCTCGTGTATAAGGAATGATACAGAAGGAACAGAAATTATTACACCCTTCTTGTATCTTCATGAAAGCCCGACATTTTTCAATTTCATTGCCAAATAAAGGCATTTCTTCAAAGGTAGACTCTTCCATCACATTACGAACGATGGAAATCTGTTCTTCTGTAGATGGAATATTTTCTACTAATTCTACAATTTTATTTCGATTCGCTGTACCGATGACAAGGTTAACCCCATCGATAGCAGAAATTACTTCTGGCGCTAATTGGGCATAACAGCCTGTGACTACAATAAAGGCTTCTGGATTACGGCGCTTTGCTTGTCGGATTAATTGGCGTGATTTTTTCTCTCCCATATTTGTTACAGAACAAGTATTAATCACGTAAATAGAGGCTTCTTCATCGAAACCAACAGGAGTATATCCTGCTTTTATAAATAAACCTTTCATGGCATCCGTATCATATTGATTGACACGACACCCTAAGGTAGTAAATGCAACTGTCTTCATGAGACTCCTAATCTAGTAATTCATATTGAATCATACTCACAGCACTTAATGCCGCTGTTTCAGCACGCAATATAGTGGCTCCTAGGCTAACCTTATGGCCTCCACAGGATTCCAATAGTTCCATTTCAGTAGGGCTATAACCACCTTCAGGACCAATGCAAATGGCTATGATATGGTATGAATTAGTATGTAACTGTGTTTGTAAAATATCTTTGATCGTCTTGTCATCTTCTCGTTCATAGGCACCTAACAAGAGAAATCCCTCATCAGATTGTAAGGTTTGCAGTACCTCTGAAAGTGACTGTTCTACTGTTAATGTAGGTACATCAGGGCGACCACATTGTTGGCTTGCTTCTATGATAATTTTTTCCCATCTACTTTTCTTGGCGTTTAATTTTTTAGCATCATATTTAGCTACACAATGGACCGAAGATACACCGTAGATGTGATGAACGTTTAATTCCGTAGCCTTTTGCAATAAAAACTCGAACTTATCGCCTTTCAAAAAGGATTGAATTAACACTACTTTCGTAGCTGATGTAGACACGTCAATGGTACGTAATCGTTTCGCCATATATATATCTGATTCCTCAGATATTAGCACAAATTCACCTGTATGCCCTTGATGATTGCTCACAATAAAAGGTTCCTCTTTAGAATGGCGCAATACATGAAAGAGATGATGTGCTGTATCTGCAGGTAACTGGATACTTTCATCTATAATGCCATCAATAAATATTTTTTTCATATACTTCCTATCTTATGCCAAGGCAAAGGTGTGCCAAGGACCCTCTACCATTTCTTCCATAATAGTCCAGTGGTTAGTAATATACGGCATAATTTCATCATACCGATCGTCCACAATACCACTTATTATTAGTATACCATTATCGTGTAGTTTTTCCCTAATCATAGGCAATAAAATTTTTAGAGGGTCTACTGTTAAATTTGCTAGTATAAGATGAGCTTTACCGTAAAAGTCATCGCTTAAATTGCCATGAATAATGGTAGCCTCAATACCATTGCTTGCACAGTTTTCCTTTGCTTGTATAGCTGCTTCTTCTTCTAAATCTATCCCCACCAAATTAGGAATCCCTAAATGATGGGCTGCTAGTAATAAAATACCTGTACCAGTACCAATATCTAGGCAAACCTGTTGGCTCAAATCTACGGGAATACGGTGTATATATTTGCCTAATAAAGTGGCGCAGTTTCTAGTAGTTTCATGGTCTCCTGTGCCAAAAGAAAGCTTTGTATCCATGGTCATTACCACATCTTGTTCTGTAGCGAGTGGATCTGTAGAGGCATCATAGCTTTGCCAAGAGGGACAGATCACCAAGTCTGGTAACAATCTCGTAGGCATAATATATTGTTGCCAACTATGATACCATTGCTCATCGTTTACAGTTTTACTTACCATATCTCTATAGGAAATATTAGCATCTTGTAATGCTGTTTCTATGACCTGTTTCCACTGCTCCTCATCTTTGTCTACGCCTAAATAGATGGTCACACAGCTTAAGTTGGGGTTATTTTCTATTGTTTCTTCTATGTATCCATTACTCTCTATATCATTAAAAATGGCAGCCATTTCATCAATGACTGCCACTTCTACAGTAATGGATATTTCTATCCATTTCATAGATGACTCCTTACTTACCAAGTTTTAATCTTGGCAAAATAACTGTTTCACCTTATCACTTAAATTTTCTAATATGCTTTTGTTCACTTTCAAAGTATTTACATCTTCTTTGTTTTCTGCAGCAAACTCAACTAATAATTGACGTTGTTTATCTGTCAATTTTTTAGGTGTTTCCACAGTTACCACCACGTGTTGATCACCACGTTGGCTTGGTTGACGTAAATACGGAACACCTTGTCCTTTAATTCTGAAAGCAGTACCAGTTTGTGTACCTTCAGGGATTTTTAACTCCACTTTACCTTCTAAAGTAGGAACTTGTATAGTAGCACCTAGTGCAGCTTGTGAGAAAGAGATAGTTTGACGTAATACAACATCGTTGCCACTGCGTTCAAATTCTTTGTCACGAGACACAGAGATATACACATATAAATCGCCCTTAGGACCACCTAAAGTACCTGGTTCACCTTCACCAGATACACGAAGACGTGCACCATCATCGACACCAGCAGGTATTTTGATTTCAATATCACGGCGTTTAATAGCTTGTCCTTGTCCACGACATACTTTACAAGGTTTTTCAACAATTTTACCTTGTCCACCACATCGAGAACATGTGCGAACCGTTTGCATACGACCAAATGGTGTATTTTGAATAACAGCCTCTTGTCCGGAACCATGACAGTTTGGACATGTTTCTACTTTAGAACCAGGCTCACCACCTGTACCATGACAATGATCACACTCTTCATGACGTTGTACATTGACTTTCATTGTTGTGCCAAATACAGCATCACGGAAGGAAATACGTACGTCTTGACGTAAGTCGGCACCACGCTCTGGACCACGTTGGCCACGGCCACCACCGCCGCCGAACATGTCAAAGATATTACCAAAAATATCTTCAAATCCGCCGCCACCGCTGAAACCGCCAAATCCACCGCCGCCGAAGCCCCCGCCAAAGCCACCAGCGGAGTTACCTCCGCCAGCAGTAAAGGCATCATGACCATATTGATCATATTGTGCTTTTTTCGTATCATCAGACAATACTTCATAGGCTTCATTCACTTCTTTAAAGTTCTTTTCTGCCTCTTCTGGATTGTCTCGATTCACATCTGGATGGTATTGACGTGCTTTCTTACGAAATGCTTTCTTAATTTCATCTTGGGATGCATTTTTGTTGACGCCAAGGACGTCATAATAATCACGAGCCATTATCTATGTCCCTTCTTATTATTTTTTGTCTTCGTCAACTACTGTGTAGTCAGCGTCTACTACATTATCATCTTGTTTAGGAGCTTCTTGTCCACCTTGTTCGCCTTGAGCTTGCGCTTGTTCGTACATTTTAGAGGACAATTCGTATAAAGGAGCTGTCAATGCTTCGCTATCAGCTTTAATTTTTTCAATATCGCCAGACTCAATAGATGCTTTTAACGTTTCTGTCGCTTTTTTAACAGCTTCTAATTGTGCTGCATCAGCTTTACCTTCAAAGTCTTTCACTGCTTTTTCAGCTTGGTATACCAAGTTATCAGCATTGTTTTTCACTTCTACTTCTTCTTTTTTAGCTTTATCTTCAGCTGCATGTGTTTCAGCTTCTTTTACCATGCGGTCGATTTCTTCATCGCTTAAACCGGAAGAAGATGTAATTGTGATTGCTTGCTCTTTACCAGTACCAAGATCTTTTGCTTTTACATTAACGATACCGTTAGCATCGATGTTGAATGTAACTTCGATTTTAGGTACTCCACGAGGAGCTGCTGGGATGCCGGACAATTCGAAACGGCCCAATGTTTTGTTAGCTGAAGCCATGTCGCGTTCCCCTTGCAATACATGGATATCAACGGAAGGTTGGTTATCTGCTGCAGTGGAGAATACTTGAGATTTAGATGTAGGGATTGTTGTATTGCGGTCGATAATGCGAGTGAAGATACCACCCATAGTTTCAATACCTAAAGACAATGGAGTTACGTCGAGTAACAATACGTCTTTTACTTCACCTACTAATACACCACCTTGAATCGCAGCACCGATAGCTACACATTCGTCAGGGTTGATGTTTTTAGTTGGTTCTTTACCTAATTCACGTTTGATTGCTTCTTGTACTGCTGGAATACGAGTGGAACCACCAACCAATAATACTTTATCGATTTCGGATGCAGATAAATCAGCATCTTTCATCGCTTTACGAGTAGGCTCGATAGTTGCTTCTACTAAGTCACGAGTTAATTCATCAAATTTAGCACGAGTTAATGTTACGTCTAAATGTTTAGGGCCTGTTGCATCAGCTGTGATGAATGGCAAGTTGATTTGTGTGCTAGCTACGCCAGATAACTCAATTTTAGCTTTTTCAGCAGCTTCTTTTAAGCGTTGGTCAGCTAATTTGTCATTGGATAAATCGATACCAGTTTCTTTTTTGAATTCGCTGATTAAATAATCCATAATGCGTTGGTCAAAGTCGTCACCACCTAAATGGTTGTTACCAGATGTTGCCAATACTTCAAATACGCCTTCACCCAATTCAAGGATGGATACGTCGAATGTACCACCACCAAGGTCGAATACAAGAATTTTACCGTCTTCACCTTTGTCTACGCCATATGCCAAAGCAGCTGCTGTAGGTTCGTTAATGATACGTAATACTTCTAAGCCTGCTACTGTACCAGCGTCTTTTGTTGCTTGACGTTGAGAGTCAGTGAAGTATGCAGGAACAGTAATAACTGCTTGTTTTACTGGTTCCCCTAAATGAGCTTCTGCATCAGCTTTAATTTTTTGTAGAATCATAGCGGAGATTTCTTGTGGTGTATAGGATTTACCTTCTACATTCACTTTGTAATCTGTACCCATATGACGTTTAATAGAAATGATTGTGTTTTCAGGGTTAGAAACTGCTTGACGTTTAGCTAATTGACCTACTAAACGTTCGCCATTTTTTGCAAAACCTACTACGGAAGGAGTCGTTCTAGCTCCCTCTTGGTTTGTAATAACAGTTGGTTCGCCGCCTTCCATTACTGCGAAACAAGAATTTGTTGTACCTAAGTCAATACCAATTACTTTTGCCATTTAACATGACCTCCTAATACTTCTTCTAATATGTTAATTATAATAATTAATTATCCGTTATGGACTACTTTCACCATGGCTGGACGTACCACACGGCCTTCTACAGTATAGCCTGTTTGTAATACTTCACACACAGTGTCATCTTCCATATCTTCAGCTGGAACACGCATGATAGCTTGATGGAAATTTGGATCAAATGGTTGTCCCACAGCTTCAATGACTGCTAAACCTTGTTTTGATAGGCTTGCCATCAAGCTTTGTTGAATCATTACAAATCCTTCCATGAAAGCCTTCGTTTCTGGCGTTTCAGGTGCTGAAAGTGCTCTTTCAAAATTATCTAATACTGGGAGTAAATCTTCAATAACATGAGATTTAACAAATACCCCTAATTGTTCTTTTTCTTGGTTCGTACGACGTCTGAAGTTTTCAAAATCTGCTTGCAAACGCATGTATCGTTGCTCCCATTCTTTCGTAGGGTCTACTGCTTCAGGAGCTTCTTCTTCCAAAACTTCCACTTCAGGAGTGACTGTTTCTTCTTGTTTATTTTCTTCCATACTTCACCTCTTTACAGCTTCTTTTTCTGTTCTTGTAATTCTTCCATGCACTTATTAATATAGGCTAGGATACCCATAATACGGCCATATTCCATTCGTGTAGGACCTACAATAGCGAGGGTACCTACTTGATGAGGAACATTGAAACTTGCTTGGATAACGCTAATATCTTTCACCAGTTCGTTGGAGTGACCTATTTTTACATCGATAGGACTACTAGAGTTTGGCGTTAATAATTGGGTTAACTCATCTTGTTGTTCTAATAAGGCTAACAGTGGTTGGGCCCGTTTAATATCGTTAAACTCTGGTTGTTCTAACAAGGATGTAGTTCCTATTGTATAGAAGAGTTTTCGCTTAGCAATGGCTCGATATAATGTGTCACAAAAAACTACATACGTTGTACCTTGTAAATCTAAAGTTACCCGCATTTTGTCTAAGTTTTCTTGCGTGATATCCTGGATGGATACATCATGAAGTACACTATTAAAGCGATGCGCATGCATAGCTAATTCTTCTTTATTAATAGGTTCTGTAAAATAAATTGGCTCATTATCCAAAGCACCTGTATTCGTTACCACCACCATGACCGCTCTATGTTCATCGATAGGAAGAACATGGATATAGGTTATAGTAGATGAATCATGGGCGGGAGCTAAAAACATACTCACATTATGACTAATACGAGAAATAAGTTTTGCTATTTCTACAAAAAAATCATCAAGTTCTTGTTGATGAGCCTGCCATAACTCTTGAATTACAGGAATATCTTCAGCTGCATCGTCTTCAAACCCCTGTAAAGTGTCTACATAGTACTGGTAGCCTTTTGCCGAAGGAATCCGACCTGCTGATGTATGAGGTTGTTCAAGAAAGCCAAGATCTTCTAAATCAGCCATTTCATTTCGTACCGTCGCAGGACTGATGCCTAGATCATAATTCTTAGCGATCGTACGAGAACCAACAGGTTCCGCTGTTTTAATGTAATCTTGAATGATAGCACGCAGAATGCGCTCTTTCCTTTCATCCATAGTATCACCTCGTTATTATTAGCACTCACTAAGGTTGAGTGCTAACTACAAGATATATAGTATCACATTTACAACATATGTCAAGTGAAAAATTGGTGAAAGTTCAGTAAATACCGTATTAGTCAAAAAAACAAACTTTTGATTATTTAGTTTGGTGAGGTATGTCAGTACTAATTTGGGCAAAAGGAAGAGCACGGCACATTCCTCCGCAAACTGATACTTCGTTAGGTTTGCTCCGGAACATGCCGTGCTCTTCTGAGGTTCTCATCAATTAGTATGTTAACTTGACATACCTCATCAACGCGTCCAATTGGGTGGAAGTTTGAGGACGAGCGTTGCTGTGACCCTCTACGTTAATTCTTACATAGTGCATTATATAGATATACCTCACTAACGCATTTACTTGGTGTGAGATTTAATCGATGTATACTCCCTTTTAAAATTGTATCGTCATAGAATTGATAGTATAATGATATTATAATTATATATTAGCATCTATTAAGATATTAGGCTTTGTAAGATGCTAGGCCTTAGCTTAGCCTTGTTTTAGATTAATGATTTCTATAAAGGAAAGGTAGTATATGAAATTTATTGTATTACAACGTGATGACATTGAAAATTTTATACATATTGAGCATGCACAGGTTTATGATTTAATAAACGAAGAACATCATAACGAATTAACACAGATATTGGATTATGTAAAACACGGAGAACAATTACAGTTCATAAAAAAAAGCAGTACACTCCTACCCAAAGGAGTACGACTGCTGTATGTCCCACCATTGGAAGCACTTGGTATCACTGCAGGTGAAACTTCCATATCATTAGAATGGACTGGATTAGAAGAAGATACGTTATACATCATCAAGGACGATGCACCATTAAAACTAAGAATCACCAACCCTAAAGCTGGCGTGTATTACAAAACCATTAAGTAGTAATCTATTCCCATTAGGAACGAAGTTAAGCGTAGTAGCCTGTGGCAAATCTTACCAACTAAATTACACAAACACTAGAAGAGCACGGTGTGCTCCGAACAAACATTATGAAATACCGTTTGTGAGGAGTATACCGTGCTCTTCCTTTTAATATATTTAGTTTAGTTAGCCACAGGCTACATAGCATCACAAGTGACGTTTTACTGGAACGGATTCCCCAATCGTTGTAATACATGCTCGAACTTCTCTTTTGGATTCGCATTTTTGCTATACCATTCTAAGAGCTCTGAGATTTTCTGTTCTGCTTCTTCCGGGGATAATCCTTCTAGCAAGGTAATTGCTTTTCGAGGCAAGGCACCGCTTGTGCCACCTGCTACTAAGGTAAAGCCATTTGGTTTTCCCACTAGGCCGATGTCTTTGATCATAGACTCTGCGCAGCATCGTGGGCAACCGCTGATGCCGATGCGAATTTTATTCGGCATATCTTTGCCGTAGTGTTTTTGGTCTACCATAGTCGCCATCGGAATGGTTTCCATAAAGGCATGGCTACATCCATCTGTACCGCGGCATGCCACGATGGAGTTCACCGATTTATGTTGTACTTGCACCACTCCATCTGGTAAGTGTTCTAAGATGGATTCTTTTTGTTCTTTTGTAATGTCATAAATTTGAATGCCTGTAGGAACGATACGGAACTTTCCATTATGTTCTTTCGCTAGGCTAAAAATTGCCTCCATTTGTTCGTATGTGAACTCACTGAATAAGGCATGTAAAATAACTGCTGTTTTCATAAAACTCTCCTAAATTAACTGTATGGGCGTACATTCCTACTTAGGACGTAAGGAACTGACTAAACACATAATTTCCGTGCTTGGCCCCTTCCTTAGTGAGACGATATGCATCATCTTCATAAACAAGCAATTGTTTACGTATTAGATCTGTTACAACAGATCCATATATATTGTGAAAGTCTAAATTAAATCGACTTTCAAACAAACTAGGTACTAATCCCCACTTCGTGCGCAACGCAAGAAAGCTAAAATCTTCATAGTCACGAGGGCTAGTGATGATTTCTTCCTCAATGCATGGACTTTCACCCATTTCAATTTTATGGATGTAAGGCACCACGTAAGGGGTATTCTGAAAGCGCCGATTCCCAACAAAGGAATGAGCACCAGCACCAAAGCCGATGTAATCAGCGCCATGCCAGTATTTGATATTATGACGACTGAAAGCTCCATCTTTACCAAAACTAGCAATTTCATATCTATCGAACATCTGTTTTTCTAACCCTTCTACAAGGTAGTCGTACATCTGTTCGCATATATCTTCAGACGGTAATATGACCGAATGGTCCATGACTTGGCGATGCAATAAGGTACTAGGTTCCACTTGTAGGCCATAGATAGAGATATGATTAATCGGCAAAGACTGAATAATATCTAGATTATAAGAAATGTCTTCCAATGTTTGTTGCGGCAATCCATAAATTTGATCAATACTTATATTGCGGAAGCCTACCTCATAGGCATATAGAACAGCTTGTTGTGCCATCTTTGCCGTATGGGTTCGTTGCAATACACGCAAATGGTCATCACAAAATGTTTGCACACCAAAGCTAATGCGGTTGATGCCAAGCTCATATAAGTGTCGCATGTATTGTGCGTCTACTTCACCAGGGTTAGCCTCAATGGTAATTTCTACATCACTGCTAACCGTATATGTTTTGTACACTGTCTCTAATATACGATTCAATTCCTTAATGGACAACACAGTCGGGGTGCCACCGCCGAAGTAAATCGTATCGAAGGGCTCTGTCCCCAAGAAGGCCTGATTAGATTCAATCTCTTGGCGCAACGCATAGGTGTACACATCAAAATAGTCTTCTAATCCTTGGTACGAAGGGAAATCACAGTAGGTACACTTTTGACGGCAAAAGGGAATGTGGATATACATTCCCCTATGACCTACTGGAATACGAGTTGTATTCATTAGTTTTCTACTTTCAAAATCGCCATGAATGCCTCTTGTGGAATCTCTACAGACCCTACAGCTTTCATCCGTTTTTTACCTTCTTTTTGTTTTTCTAGCAATTTACGTTTACGGGAAATATCGCCACCGTAACATTTTGCCAATACGTCTTTGCGCCAGGCTTTTACCGTTTCACGAGCTACAATTTTTGTGCCTACTGCCGCTTGGATTGGAATTTCAAAGTTTTGACGTGGAATCAATTCTTTCAATTTCTCAGCGAGGGCACGGCCACGTAATTGAGCGCGATCTTTGTGAACAATAATACTCAAGGCATCGACAGGATCTCCGTTTAGCAAGATATCCATTTTTACCATCGGAGATTGTTGGTAGCCAATCAATTCGTAGTCCAAGGATGCATAGCCTTTCGTAGCAGACTTCAATTTATCAAAGTAATCGTAAATGATTTCCCCTAGCGGCAAGTGGTATACGATAGATACACGGCTTTCATCAATGTATTCCATGCTGATGTATTCCCCACGTTTGTCCTGTGAAAGTTCCATAATGGCCCCCACATAATCTTTAGGAACGATAGTGGTAGCCTTTACATATGGCTCTTCTACATAGTCAATTTCAGTTGGTGGCGGTAATTTAGCAGGGTTATCCACTTCGATGACTTCCCCATTTGTTTTGTATACCTTATAGTTTACGCTTGGAGCAGTCGTAATCAAGGATAGATTATACTCCCGTTCCAATCGTTCTTGGATGACATCCATGTGTAATAGTCCAAGGAAACCGCAACGGAATCCAAAACCTAGTGCCAAGGATGTTTCTGCTTCGTATTCTAAAGCAGCATCGTTTAGATTTAGTTTTTCTAAGGCATCCCGTAAGTTTTCATAATCTTTGGAATCTGTTGGGTATAGACCACAATATACCATGGACACGGCTTTGCGGTATCCTGGTAATGGTTCTTCAGCTGGATTATCTGCTTTTGTGATAGTATCCCCTACACGACAGTCACGAACATTTTTAATACTTGCCGCTACACAGCCTACAGAGCCACATGGTAATTCTTGGACTGGTAATAAATGCGGTGTAAATACACCTAATTCAGTGACCTCAAAATCCTTAGAACTGTGCATCATACGAATGGTATCTTTTACTTTCAAAGAACCTTCTTGCACGCGCACGTAAGCAATGGCACCTTTGTAGGAGTCAAAGCGAGAGTCAAAAATTAAGGCCCGTGCTGGTTTATCAGAATGATCTGGTGGTGCAGGAATTTTCTCTACAATGGCTTCTAAGATATCCTGAATACCAATGCCAGACTTAGCGCTGGCCAAAATAGCATCAGATGCATCTAATCCAATAACATCTTCGATTTCACGTTTTACACGTTCAGGATCTGCACTTGGCAAATCAATTTTATTAATGACAGGAATGATTTCCAAATCATGTTCCAATGCTAAATAGACATTGGCCAAAGTTTGCGCCTCTACACCTTGTGCAGCATCAACCACCAACAAGGCTCCTTCGCAAGCTGCCAAGGAACGTGATACTTCATAGCTGAAGTCCACGTGACCTGGTGTGTCGATTAAATTTAATGTATATTCTTGTCCATCTTTTGCAGTGTGTAATAAACGAACGGATTGAGCTTTAATGGTAATGCCCCGTTCCCGTTCTAGGTCCATGGAGTCTAAGACTTGGGCTTGCATTTCCCGTTTTGTCAAAGATCCAGTTTCTTCGATTAAACGATCCGCTAGCGTGGACTTACCATGGTCAATATGAGCAATGATACAAAAATTACGAATATGTGATGTACTCATGACTTCCCTTTCTAACAAACAATATCTATTACACCACCACCAAGAACTCGACTTCCTTCGTAGAATACGACAGATTGCCCCGGTGTAATGGCGCGTTGTGGTTCCGTAAATTCAACTTTCATAGTACCGTCCTCTGTGAAAGTAACAGTACAGGGTGATGGTTTCGCGGCATACCGAATCTTACCTTCTGCTTGCAATGATGTGGGTACAACTCCGTCTAGGAAGTTATAGTTTTTACACAACATGGTGCGAGAGAATAAACTTTCATTAGGACCTACGATAACCTCATTCGTTTCGCCATCTAATTTCACAACATAGAGAGGGTATGCATATGCAATGCCCAAGCCCTTACGTTGTCCAATTGTATAATTGTATAATCCATTATGCGTACCTAACACTTCACCATTTTCATGGACAATGCGTCCTGATTTAGGTTTCGATTTCGATGTTTTTTCGATGAACCCTTGGTAATTATGATTCGGCAAGAAACAGATATCTAAGCTATCTGGTTTATCCCATACAGGCAATTCTTTTTCATGAGCCATTTCGCGAGTTTTCGTTTTTGGTTGATTCCCCAAAGGAAAGACTAAATGTTTTAAAATATCTTGGGTTAACGTGTACAATACATAACTTTGATCCTTCGTTGGATCGTCACCTTTATGTAATTCATACCGCTGTGCTGCCTCATTGTACATAACCTGTGCATAATGACCTGTCACCATGTGTGTAGCCCCTAAGGATAAAGCACGTTGTAATAACAAATCGAATTTAATATTGCGATTACAGAACACGCATGGGTTCGGTGTACGACCATTGGAATATTCCGTGATGAAATAATCTACCACATTGTCTTTGAAAATATCTTTCGCATCCACCACATGATGTTCAATACCAAGAAAATCGCACATTTTCTTCGCATCCACCACGGCTTGGGGAATTTCGTCTTCCTCCGTGTCGCTTACCCACAAACGCAAGGTAATACCAAATACCTTATACCCTTGTTCTAATAACATTGAAGCGGTTAAAGAACTATCTACGCCACCGCTCATAGCTACTGCATATACTTTGTCCATATTATCTCCTACCATCAAATTGATACATCAAAACAGATTGAAAGTCTGAAGATGTATAATTGAACAAAAAATTATACTTATACATATCACTATATTATACCGTATTCTATGGGAGTGTGACAATATTTTAAACCCATAATTGGCTTAATCATGCTTTTCTTGAAATAAAAAGGTTCTATAATATACCGCTTTTGCTGTCCCCCCAGGATATATTATTGAACCACTTTTTATATGAGTATCTCCCATATTTGACAAAGAGCCTAAAAAAGCCAGCAAATCCAAAGTTCTGCTGGCTTTTACTATGTTTATTTTATTCCCACTTGATATGTCTATTGATATCATTTGGTATAAATGGCATAAAATTAAGGTTTTAATTATCGGATTTAGCCTTATTATCTATTTTATTTCTGTTTATCGTTTTTATTGCAAGCATATTACAAGTATGAACTTTATGCTGAAAAACACCTACATAACTCTATGAGGTTTATTAGCAAAAGTTCTTTCTCCATCACTATTTTGTTGAAATACATTAACATGTTTAACATTACCTCTTTCCGCAAGAGATATAGCTTTTTTTACAATTTCAAATGTATTTTTAGGATTCGTTGTTGAAAAAACATTAAGGGTTACACCATCGCTTAATTTTCTTATCTCTTCAACAATAGTATCAACAAGTTCTTTAGAATACACTCTCTCACCAAATCTCGAAAAATCTCTTTTTACCCAAATAGTAGTATTTGTTTTGAAATTGGAAGGTATTTGTTTGCAAGAGATAGGGTAAGTGTCTTGCATTATTAAATTTACATCTTTAGAGTTAGGGTTTATTTCATTCATTTTTCTTTCAACATTAATCTGGTATTCTTTCTGTGGAAAAACACTTTCCTCAAAAGGATATTTTTCGAAAGTATCTCTAAGGATCAACTTATATTGAGTATATATTGGTACTAAGATTAAGTTGCATTTTTCGTATCCTAATATATTTGAACACATCCAATACCACCAATATGGTTTATTGTGATAAATGTTCCCTTTATTATAAATTTTCTCTTTATTTGATTTTCTAATGACATGAAATAAAGCATATACTGCAATTAGACATCCCATAGTCCAATTCCCAGAAGTCATTAAATAATAATATTTTGCATTTTCTATCGTAGGACTCCCATCACCCAAAAGTGTTTTAATTATTCCAGCCAGATTAACAATCGTTGGAGCTATTAAACAAATAATCAGAGAGAATATTTGTATTAATTCTCTTACTGAATCTAATATAAAGTTCTTAATATATTTTTCACTATCAATTTCCATCCATATACTCCCAGAAAATAGTATCTATTAATCTAACTTGTAATGTATTATTTATTTCCCACATTCTAATGGCTTCATATCCTACTATTATATGATAAAATTTAACATCACCCTTTGAATCTTTGCTAATTTTCTTCCAGTTTTTTAAATCTATGCTTGAAAAATTAGGTATTGCTTCAGGGTGAGTATGCCACTCACCTATATATCTGAGAGTCTCATCACTTTTTTTATAAAGATTTTCAAACAATTCTATATGTTTTTTATCTTTTCTTATAAATCTGTTATGTTTTCTTTCATCTTTAGACATCGGAACAGTTATATGATTAATTATTATGTTCTCATTAGATTTATTTTCTTTTCCTATCAAAATCCCGCCAGCTTCCCTTGAGAAAAAGCCCTTTTGTATATATTCAAATAAAGTATGTATTACGTTATGGCATACTTTAATTTTTCTCTTATTTACAATAATCACAAGTCCATTACTCACCCCTATACATCATCCCTTCCCAAATCACATAATGCCACTTCTAGATACTTCTCTTTTTGATTTATATACCTATCCGAAACAGAAAAACCTGACCTAGTAAGATAATAATCATCTCCTTTTTTAGAAGCAATAACATTATTATTTATCCTACCAGCTATCTCACGCTTGAATAAATCCATGAACAAAGTCGAACTTTCAACTGATAACGTTGAGCCATAAGGTATGAATGTACCGTTACATCCGGAATACGTTTTAGTAAAAGTTTGTCCATTCTTAACATATGAGGATAGATCTAATATTCCGTCATTATTTATAATAAAAATATCTCGATAATCATTTCTGTCTTTAATATTAATTCTCGCAACATGGCAACCTATATCTAAAGGTTCATTCCATATATAAAATACCGTTTTCAGAATTTTATTTTCCAATAGATAGTTATTCAACCATATATTTAGCGTGTGATTACCAGTGGCAGAAACAATATAATCAAAATCATCAAAATTTAAATCACAATCATTTATTGCATCTTCTATTTTCCCCGAAATTGCTTTTGCATTTATCTCTGGTAATGTCTTCTTTGCATAGTTAACTAAAGAAAATACCTTATAATCATAAGTTGATTCTATCCCAAGAAAATGTCTAAATACGTTTTCTGGTTTTAATATATCCTTATCAACGAGAGTTATGTTTTTACATCCTGATTTAATTAAATCATGAAATACATAGCCGCCAATAGAGCCACATCCAATCAATAAAATAGATTTATTAACAATCTCATTTTGCAAAAAAGAAGTTCTACTAGTTAAATAATCTACATCTAGTCTATGGATTGAAAGGGGGATTATTCTGGTAAAAGATGCGAGTTGAACTTTATTTTTTGCTAAAAATTTTGGATTCTCAACCATAAATCCGCAAGTATTTACAGCATTATCACCTTGTTTTATTTCAAAAACCAACATTAATTTATTACTGCATTTACCTTCTAATTTATTGAAACACTCAAAGTCTACAAAACTCAATAGTCTATTTAAGAACTCATCAAGCTTATAATCAAAAATATTAGGAGGATATATATACTCAAGTGGATTAATATAAAGATAGATGCCGTTTTTTTGTGTACCTTTTTTTTGCCAAGTATAAAAATCTTTTTGATTGGTAGAAGCAAAATATTTTACATCATTTTTTCTTTTTATATATGCTGCAAACTTTTCATTCTTTCTTTGTTTACTTTTCGATGCTATTTCACAAAATTTTATATTTGTATCTTTCTTCTCAGTTGGCAATGATACGTGAGCAATAGATATATCACCGAGCAGTGCAAAATACGAATCAAATTCCTTTATAAAATCCTCTTTATTTTTACCTGAAATTCCATCTTCAATTAACTCTTTCGCCTTTAAAACACATTGATTAAAAAGCCCTGTAAATTCTGGATAAATTATTTTACCTTCTAAATCAAATAAGCATATTTTCCCTTTTTTATCTATATGAGGTATAAACGGTAATTCATCAATCAAATAGAAATCAAACAAATTTAATTCCCAGTCATCAGGGATACCTATTACAATAGGTATCCACTTCTTCAATATATCAAGTTTACAGCTAATAATCCAAGCATAACTATGTCCATTAAATATTTCATTTTGCCTAATATCTGATTCAGAAATATACTTATTATCCAATACAACATTGCTAATATCAGTGTAGTTAACCATTAATTACTCCATTCCAGAAGCACTAGAAGATGGAATATAATTAAATTGTTTTTTAGCTGAATTCTTTTCTTCAGGTATTTCAAAATCATCTCCAAAAATTTTATTTAATTTCTTATATTGTTCTAGTTCATCTGCTTCATCTCTGACTTCTACAAGATCTTTTTTAAGCTTTTCAATTTTATCCTTAAAATCTGTCATCTGAGCAACACTCATTTTTTCAAAAATATCATCACCAAATTTAAACTTTAAATTATATGGCAACGGCAAAGATATTTTATACATAGACCTTCCAGATTCATTTGTCCTAACATAACTAAACTTATTAATTATAGTATTTACAAGATCAATTAGCGAGCTTAAGTCGTCTTCTTCATAATAATTAAAATTATCAGCAGCAATCAATGTGATTCCTATACTAGGTGGATTAGCATGACCAGTATTTGAAAATTTTCTATTTTTCCATTTCTTTAAATATCTAATTACCCTTCTAAATTGATTTCTTTTTTCTCCGCCCTCCACACTATCATTTATATAGTCAACTAATCCTTTAGGATCTGCCGCTTCCCATTCTTGTGAATCTTTATCTTTCCCTTTAGCTATATACAATTGACTTTTTTCATCATCTTTATCAGCATAAAGATATGTAACTAAATCAACGTGAAATTTGGCTTCTCCATCTTTTTTGTAAGTAACTGTAACACACGGTTTCTTAATTTCAGCACCGTAGTCTGTATGATTTTTTAGAATTTCACAAATTTTTTTCTTTAACTCAATTGAAGTATAATCATCCTTATTTGCAGAAAATCTTAAAGCTACATCAATGTCATATTCGCTGTCATCTTCAGGTTCGATACCTGTACACATTGCATAACTACCTTGATTTAATTCCTTAAATGAAGGTAATTCATCGCTATTCCTCAGTTTACCAAGTAATATATCTCTCTTCTCACTTAATTCTTTTTTCACTTCAAAATCCACTCTGATTTTATCATTGAATTTTATTAATTCAGATTGTACGCTCATTTTTATATTCCTCCTATATATCCTTAATTGAAGATTTTATATGTTCTCTTTCTTCATTTGTTAGCCCATACTTATCAAATAATTGCTCATCAATTTCAGATATTGATTTTGACCAATCTATATCCGACTGATTAGTGAAGTCTTGCATTGGTACAAATTTATATACAATTTGGGAAATATTTTGAGATGATTTTAGAATGCCAACCATAAATCTTAAAAATTTAGTTAATAAATACATTGATAAATTAATAGCCTCTTGTTCTGTTCGAAAATCTCCAATAGGAATTAAAGAATCTGTGCAAACAGAACGATTAGAAGCAATATATGGCCGCCCTAATATTGCAACTTCATCTTTCTCACCAAAAATACCAGCAGCACCGTTAGCCTTAGACATAAATACTTTATATCTATTAGCTAGGTCTTTATTCTTTGTGATTTCTTCTTCTTTTGTGTATCTTATCCTATCATAAGAACACCTTACTGAATATGAACCATCAAAATAGGTTTCAGAAGTCTTGCTATTAACCTCCTTACCTGTAATACCAAAAGCATTTCTTCCTTTTGTAATCGTCATCAATGTATTAAAACCTTTATGATTTCTAACTTTATTTAATATGGATACCATAGAATTCATAGATATTATTTGTTCCATGTCTTCTTCAAATAATGGTCTAAATGCACTATTTTCTTCTTTATCATGTATAAATTCAGTATTGCCAGTATATTGTTTTTCAAATAAAAAATAATTTACTGATCCTAACTCTGTTCCTTCAAAAACCGATGCACCATTAACCATCGTTTTTATTTTTTTTAAGTGATTGTTTCTCTTTACATATTCTCTTAGCTTAGGGAAGGAATTATCTTGTGCATCTGCAGTGAACCATTTTGATGGAGTTATTAATGTTGCATATACATCTGTAACATCCATTGCTAGTTTTATATAGTTTGGGAAAAGTTGTTTTCCTAGTGATTTATTTCCTTGAGATTTACTAATAATTTCTTGATATGGTGGATTCCCAACTATTGCACCAAATTTCACTTTCTTATCACCTACCTCTATCTCATCATTTAAAGTAATTTCACTAAAATTTTTATCTTGTTTAAGCAAGTTATAAATTTTTGTGTTATCTACTTCTCCATTTCCATCTCTCACATCAATCAAATCATACGCATTAAACTCGCTTGATATATTGCTCACATTCAAATTCAATATTTCATAGAACCTTCTTGTAAATTCATATGCTATAGATGATGTTGGAATTGAATAAATTATATCTTTTATATCTTTATGATCATATCCAAGTTCAGCTGTTAATCTTTTATAAAGTGCTACAGCATATTCTCCTGATTTACTGGCAATATCAAGTAACTTATACTGCTTATCAACTATTTCTCTTAAGCCTTGTTCTGGTAATAAAGCAACCATCTCATCACACACTTTTGATGGGGTAATAACCTCGGATTCTGACATTCGATTAAACTTTTTTATTGAAGTCATCGCCCTATCAAGAGGTGGAACACTTTCATCTGATGCAAGCATAGATATATTTTGAATTTTATAATCCAAACTGCTTCTCTTAAATGGGTCCATCCTATAACTAATCTTTTGCAATACACCTTTATCCAAATAGAGATTTTTTGCAACCCTTTGGTTATCATATCTTTCCAATGTATTTAAAATATCATCTAAAGAAGATACCTTATCTTTTGTTAAGAAAGAATAGAAAAGTAATCTTTGATAATACGTCTTAATCTGACTTTCTAACTTTTTAACTTCATCATCTGTTTTTGTTTCAGAATAATCTTCAGCTGGTGTATCTTTTTTATCTTTATTTGCATTCTTTTCATCTTTTGGCTCTTCTATATCCAAATCATCACCATCTCCTTGATTTGGATCTATCGTTAATCCTTGCTTTGAATTAAATTCAGCCTGACTTTCTATAACCCTTCTGATATCAGCATCATTTAAAAGAGATAAATCAACAGGTATATCAACTACTTCATCAGAAACGCTTCTTTGATTATTATATTCACTTACTGCTTCCAAAATATTCGTAGCATCTACCTGTTTAATTTTATTATGATTCATCATAATAATCGGTGAAATACGAAGTTCCTCTACAATTCTTTCTCTCAGTTTGCTATTCCCATTTTCTTCTGTGTTCACATTGTAGATAAGAGATTTTTGCTCTTGCATTCTAAATAGACGATTCGGATCAAAATCAACTAGCAAAGTTTGTGGTTTTAAATTTTCCTTTATAAATCCATTTTCATTCGACAGTGTTCTAACATACTGATTTTGCAATCTGAAAATAGATTGATCATACTCTTGCGGGGAAGCCGTATCTTTAAAATAAAGCATTGTATCCCATTGTTCTACTGTAGAACCTGTTAGCATTCGATTTACAGTTAATGTTAATGTTTTTTGATTGTTTTCTTCACACTCTTTAATCTTTCTTTTTATATCATCAGGCTTGCTATATCCTCTTCTTGCATCAACACCTGAAATGTTTATGATTTCATATTCACCTAAGTTCTTAAATGTATCCTTGTTTGTGCTAATAAGCTCTTCCATTGCATCGCAAGAAGCACAGTATGGCAAAACCATAACCATGTGTCTACACATTTTACCTTCTTTGATTTTGTCATAGTCTAAGAACCCTAATAACTCGTCATCTGCTTTACTACCATCAATCACCTTAAGCAAATCAAGAATTTCATACTCATTTATAAACTTCTTATGTCCCTGATTACTCGCATCTTTTTTAATAGAAAGTGGTTCAAATAATTTTGAAAAAGCAAAGCTAACTCCATTTTTTCTCAAAGCATCCATTTTTTTACGAGAAGATTCATTCGGATTAAAGGCAAAACGAACTAACTGAGGAAATCCATAATATGGATTATCCCATTCATTTACATCATCATTATTCAGATGTTTCCTATCCCACTCTTCTTGCTCTTTCACAATATCTGAAAATTGAACAAAAGAAATAATATCCTCTTTTTCAAATTCACTTCCCATCAAAATGCGATAAGGTGTTCCTGATAAATGCAATCTAATTTTTGCATTTATTTTTTTAATTTCAAGATCAGCATTTACTAAATCTATATTTTCATCATCAAGTTTACTGATGTTCTTTTCGTCAGTCTTATCATAACCAGCATTTTTTAAAATCTTCCCAAAAGATTCTGCTCTTGCACCAAAATGTGTTTCGTCAACAATGAGAAGGTCAATTTGCTCTCCAAAAACCTCCTTATGCTTATCCTTAATGGTGTCTCCTTGAAGATCTTGCAAGGTAAGGAAAATAACTGTTTTCTTTCCTTCTAAATGCTTTTCAGATATTATATTCTCATCCATCAACAAATCAGATGATTCTATAAAAACATACTCTGAAAAGTTACCTGCACTTTCAACCGTTTTTTTCCATTCATCCTTAACATCTGCTTTAGCTGACACAACTAAGACGGTTTTAGCTTTCAATTCTAAAGCACAGCAAAGTGAAGTAAAAGATTTTCCAAAGCGCATAACTGCATACATTAGTAAATTTCTACGTCCATTTTTCACAGCGTGAATAAAACTATTTACAGCAACTTCTTGATTTGGTCTTAAGTCCCACTTTCCACCTCTTTGATAATGATATGTCTGAGGTAATCTATTATTAGAACTATAATATTCATACTTACTCGAGTTAGCTTTATAATTTTTCTTTATATCTTCAATACCATTATCAATATCCAGTATTTGTGTATCTTTAAAAAATTCTCTACTATAATAAATACCATTTTCCAAATCACCTGGCTTCAATCTTTGTTTATTTAAATCATTTTCAAGATATTGATGAATGGAATAATCTCTAAAATAAGTTTCTTCATCAATAGTGGCTTTATTCTCATATTGTTTTTCAAGTTCCGGGAAAATTTCTCTCCATTCGTTTAATCTTTTTGATACTGGTCTGTATGTATCCCCAACCTTTAAATAATTTGGTACTGTATTTGTTGTAAATGCATAGATATGAGGCTCTACACGACCAATGATAATCCTATCTAATATATCTATAGCTTCAATCTTATTTTCTTTCATTTGCATAATCCTCTTGTTTTAGCAGGTCTTGAAAAATGATATTTTTTCTTGCTCTCCAGTCTTTTATAATACAGAAAACGCTTTCTTCTTTCTTCATAAAATCAAATAGTGTCATCTGTTCATTTTGTTCAGTCGGTTCTCTATATGGGATAGTATATGTTAGACCGTCCATCTGCCATAAATTCCACGAGACTATCTGGGCTATTCTAAAAAGTTCCTCCTCTTTCGGCTCCCGCTTAAGTTTTTCTTGCATATATTCACAATACGAAACGAGTAAATTTTCTCTCGCTATAAGCAGACTGTCTCCTTGAAACTCAAACCCATAAACACTTTGAAATGCTCTTTCTGACCATTTTATCCATTCATCTTCACTAGTGGTATTTTCATTTACTACTCTCATTTTCCTATCTAAGATACCGATTCGTTCATATAAATCTATAGGCTTACCCGTTACTGTATCATATCTACTCACTAAATAAGGTGCTTCTCCACAAGTGATTTCAAGTCTTCTTTCATCAACATATTTTTGCCAAGTTTTGCTCTTTTTATGTGGAAATTCTATTTTATCTGTTGTTGCAATCCACGTCTTTCCATTTTCTATATTAAAAACAGAATTTTTTCCAAACCATGCATTATCAACCAGATTATTTTGAGCATTGCAAACCCAGCTAGGTGTAAACACCTCCGCTTTTTCCTTCGTTCTATTTCCTTGACTTTCCTTAGTCTTTAGTATTCTAGGTTGAATAACATTTGAATTATCACCAGTAATAAGAGTAAAAAGAATAGGGTAATGAGAATAGTATTCTTTACCTAACATCTCATAGTCATCTGTTCCCCAGATAATATTTCTGTTCGTAGTTCTATCGATAAGAAGAGTTTCCAGAACTTTTTTGCTCCATTTCCCCTCATCTACATCAATTGTAAATGCCATTTATTTATCTTCCTCTATGTCTTTTTCAATACAAATCAAATCTCCTACATCTGCACCTAATTCTTCACAAATTTTACCGATTACAGTAAGAGATACTGCATCGCCTTTAACCATCTTTGATATCGTTGTTGGTGATATTCCTGTCTCATCAATTAAATCTTTCTTCTTCATATTCTTATCTATCAACAACTTCCATAATCCATTGTAGTTAAATTTCATTTTTATTTCTCCTGATTCCATAAAAATGGATTTATTATACATCATATTATATTATAATACATACTATATATAGTTGTAAAAATTAATCGGATACTAAAAAATTGGTATAGACCTAAGACCATACCAATCATAATTCATCGTTCAACTTTTTCTTTATGCTTATCCATATATTTGCTTTATAATAAATTATTGAGGCTACTCTTATATGAGCAGCCACCACATTTGACAAAAAGCCTTTTAATACTTCTCGGTGGGTGTCGCTTACCCCACATCTCAATCCTATTTCTAGTTGTGTAGATGCCACAAATTTTCTACCTCGAGAAATTATAATACCTATTCTACCAAAAAAATTAGTAATTGGTAAAGCACTATGAAAAAGTTTAAAGATTAATATTATGTTTTTTCGCGTACTCTAAAGTTTTATAATATTTACTGTATGATTTAATTGCTTCTTTAGGAGCCCTGTCAGTCAGCTTATAATGTATATGTCCTTTGTTGTCATAGTATTCTGTATACCATTCTTTATCTTGCAAAAAATAAGGCATTTCCATCATAGTATCATCTCTCCATTTTTAAATTCGTCATTTCCTTCATTCTTCCCTATCTTTGACATATCTATCTAACCTAGTTTCTTTTAAAATGTTCACCGATTAAAGCGTCATTTAAAATGCGGAGTCCTTGAGCCATCATTTTTCCATCTTTATATAAATCGCCAGAATCTTCTAAAAAACTATAATGTGAACTTTCTCTTGACCTAGTTTCATTAAGTAATTCCACAAATGTAGCAATATCAGTATCGTCCAATGCACCAAAATTGTGTTCTAACATCAGATTACTACCATATTCTTGTCGCAATTCATCAATACTAGAATAATAGGGGCCTCTGGCATCCAGACTTGGTATATAATTACTTTCATACTCTGGATTTAAAATCTTAATGATATGAACGCCCATTCCTAATTTCACCTTTGTATATCCAGATAGACCATACACATATAAAGTATCGTTTTTCACAACATATGTAAACATCTCATTCTCTAGTGTTCTTTGATTAAAATAATCTCTTAACTCAAAGACAAAGGTTATTTCATATCGAAAAAATATTTTTGTATCCAGATACCTATGAATATTAACATAGAGATATAAAGATCCCACCATAGCCATTATAAGCAAGAAAAATAAATAAAATTTTCCTTTTTTATACACTGTCAATCCTAGACTCCTTTGTATTAAAACTTGGCATATTCATTTTCTGGAACAATAGATGCTATTTTATTTTCAGGCAAGTTAGGACTCTTAATGCCTAGTTTTTCATAAGACCAAAGGTCAAAGAGTTC
>NZ_KQ960771.1:87123-200214 GCF_001553345.1 Veillonella sp. DNF00869 | reverse complement strand
GTGCATAGTCCCTGTGATACATCCTTCATGTGGTGCTACTGCATGCGTATGTAGTGGTTCTCCTTCCGGGGAGAAATACCGTTCTTCCCAGGCATTTATCAAAGCTAGTTCATCAGTAAAATTATCTTCTGTGATATTGTCATATACATAAGAGAGTTCACCAGTGGAAATATTAAATATACAATCTAAGGAAGTATATCTTTTTTCTAAAATTCTATGCATATCATAAAACTCATTAAACCAGTCCCAATAAGCAGCTGGCACTCTAAAATCCACTGTACCTTCAAATTTTGATTGTATATTTTTTTCTTTAATCCATGTATTATCCTTATACTCAACATAGATATTCAATTTTTTCTTATCACAGATTGTATCTAAATGAAAATACATTCTTTTAGAGTTCTTAGATATAAAATCTCTTAAATAAAGTGGCTTTTTCTTAATTATATTATTCAAAGTATCAACTAAATCAACAGATTTAATCCTATTTTTGAGTACTTTTTCTGGAATAATATTTTGTTTCTTTACTATACTAGCTGCTTCATCCCCCCAAAGAACACGACATTTATACCCTATCTTTCTATACTGCCAGATTAATTCTGGCGTATCGTGATATGTATAATCTAGAGGAATTTCATAATAATTAATTTGACTATTTCCGTCAACACCCACTTCTAACTCCACAATATCCAAAGGACAATTCTCTTCATCCTTTGGACTAATATAAGCACTATTAGCTATTTTTCCTAATCCTAGCCCTGAAATATCGTCACGGAGATAATTAGAGACTATAAATAAATCATTTCTAGTTATAAATGAATCATCATTATATATAACTATAAAGTCGCCACAATATGATCCTAAATATAATTCAATATGAACTAGTATCTTTAACCAATTGCCAGGAATATACGTACTTCCTATTTCTCTAATAGCCTGTATTAAATTTTCTTCCATCAATAATTTATTTTCTTCTGAAAACATTATGTACCTCCATTAGAAAACCTAGCTTTCTCTTCATTTCCATTAATAAAATAACTTATATTAAATTCTTTCGGTCTTTTATTTTCTCCATCATATACTATATCTATCATTACCTTTACCTCCTTACCCCTTTGTAACGCATTCTTCTATTGATTTTCCATTATTCTATAATCACTTCTGTTAACAATTTTATCCATAACAACTAGATTATCTAATTCTCCTGATCCTCCAAAGGTTTTAGCTATCAGATGCCCCCTTCGTCATTTGGTAATCGGTCATCATCTGAATTTAATTGATCTCCTTTATTTCTCCATTTCTCTTCATATACTCTTTAACTAATGAGGCATTTAATTCTCGGAGTCCTTGTGCCACTTTTTTTTCATCCTTGTAAACATCAGGGTATTTTTCTATAATCAATAAATATTCTTCATCATCCTTCATTTTCTTATACAACAAATAAAAGGTATCTAGATCTTGATCATCCATATCTTTAAAATTTGTTAAAAGAGTAATATCGTCTAAATACCCATATCTTAATTCCCCTATACTAGAATAAAATGAGCCTCTTCCTTCTACATCAGCAATATAATTTTTTTCATATTCAACATTTAAGACTTTAATAATATGTATACCTAATCCTAATTTTGTCTTTGTATATCCTGACACTCCATAAGTATACAAATAATCACCTTTTACAATATACGTATACATCTCATTTTCTATAGTTAGATTATTAAAGTAATCTCTCAATTCATAAAAATAGGTTATTTCATATCGAAAAAATGTTTTTATATCCATATACCGATAAATATTAATATATAGATAAAGTGGTCCCATTATCGCCATAATTATTAAAAACCATATGCATACTTTTTTCACAATTCATCACCTGCTAAGGATATACAATAGAATATGTAAAGGATAGATAGTTCAGTTGCTTTTTCTTAAATTTACGGAAATAATTGGAAACTATCGTCAAATGTAGGTTCAACTCTCCAATCTATATTTCGTGACTCTAAGTATTCAAAATAATCAACATTACGCCATATACTAGATTCTAGGAAAAATGAATTATCAATAGTTGCAAATGTATGCTGTAAAGCAAACTCTTTTATTTCTTCATACTTTTTCTCAAATAATAAACCTTTTATAATAAAACTTTCAAATTCCCATGCATTAATTATTAAATATCTATAAAAATGCACACAATTTTCTTTATTTGGATTATACGAAAGTATCTTTTTATATAGTTCTATTGCCAAAAAATATGGTTGGCATATAAGTTTCTCTGACTGAATTAGCTTTTCTAATAGGTCATATAATTGGCTATCAAAATGAACATCAGTGATTAGATTATATAAAATATAATAGATTCTAGATATTTTATTATCCCAAATCTTTTCCAGAAACTCAGTTTTTGTTAAAGAGTGTATCGTTCTCTTATCCCAATATTGGTAAAAAAGACAATCAAAAATATTTTTCCCGTCTAGAATACTTGTAAACAGGTATAATAGTATTTTATATCTTTTACACATGTAATAACCTCTACTTAATAAATTGGATAGGATAAAATAGAAAATGACTTTTTGAAAGTTTAAACTTCCAACAACTTGCACAAGATGTATATACTTTCAATACAAACAGAACTGTAAAAGGTATATTTCAAAATATGACGCACTTTATTAGTGAGGGATGATAACAATTCCTCATGTACCCAATAGTAGTAACCTATAATAGTGTAAGTTATTAATAATAAGGAGTTCCATTTAATCCAACCATCTATAAATCCAAATCGAATTAATGTACCAAAAGAGACAGAGAAAATTAATACTCGTAAAATATGAATCCCTATATTGGTTAACATAGTATATCTTTTGTTATTGTATTTAAAACAATATATGCATAACGGAATCAATCCAATGCAATTATAAAACAAAAATAACATATCCTCCACATCAGCTCCATAGCCATCAAGTGTTTGGAGTGTTATTTTGATGATTTCATGCATTTGTATCCTCTTTCACTAAATGACCTAACTTATTTCTCATCTTAACGATAAAATCATCATTTGACTCTGCTACTATAAAACATAATAGATGAAGAGGTATAATAAACATAGCTGTTGCCCAAATGGTTGGAATATTCATTGATCTGAACCGTTTTATAGTAAATATAAACAACATATACTGAGAACCACCTATGATGATAGCTACTATTAAAGCAAGAATGTCAACCTCTGCCCCATTTTTCTCTAAAATAAGTGCAGGAATCCCTAGTAGCCATGACCACAATATTATCCAGCCTAAACTTTTATTATAACCTTTTATCGAAAGTGGTTTATATGGATTAAAATTATCTTTTATTCTCTGCATAATCATTTTTAACTCTCCTTAATTTTACCACTCATTATATATACATCATATCATATTGATAAACTAAATTTGAATAGCCAACCATTTGCTACACCTGTTATTTAACTATTGTTTCTTACTACATACGTTTTTATAAAATCATCACCACATTTCATGCAACACAAAAGGACGCTTATTTCTAAGCGTCCTTATTCCTATTCTGTTTCTAACATCCGTTTCGCTCGTTCTTTGTCTTTTTTCAAGATTTGAGAAAACTCTCTAATGATTTGCCATTCTTCTTCTGTAGCTCTTAATTGGCGTTGCTTTCTTAGCTCTCCACCTGTTAATGGTCTACCTGCACCTTCTCGTGCTCCCCCTCTAGGCATCCTTATCACCACCCATGAATTTAGCTATAATTGTAATTGCATAGCTAACAACAAAGCCATTAATCCATGAACTCCAATCTAACCCTGTGTAAATTTTGGCGATAAACACAGCAATTGCTAATACTACGTACACTTTCAATATTGTTTTCATACTTTTCACGTGTCACAACGGATATATATTGAGAGATTTCTTCTAGCAGTAAGGCTACTATCGAATCGACAATCTCCATCCATTCTTTCACGCTTCACCTCCTTTCATATTTATATTATATCATCTTATAATTCAAATATAAGGAAAGTTAATAGAAAAACCACCTACTTATGCAGGTGGTTTTTATACTTCTCGGTGGGTGTCGCTTACCCCACATCTCAATCCTATTTCTAGTTGTGTAGAGGCCACAAATTTTCTACCTCGAGAAGTTCTTATACCTATTCTACTAAAAATATTAGTAATTTGTAAAGCTCTTTAAATAAATTATGCTGAAAATACCCGATATAATTCTTATCAATAAAACTTCAAGTTAAATTAATCAATACCATATAATGCTTGCTTCATCCTTGCAATCATTATTTGCAATCATTTCTTTGACTTTTATTAAAGCTTTGAAAAAAAATAATTCCGGATAGATTGGATCTAAGCATTCAACCGTAAAGTTGAGAGTTGTTTTATCTACTGAAAATGTCCCATAATCTGTTCCATTATTGGGATAATAATTATATTTTACGGTATTCACTGTTTCATATTGTTTTTGTAGTCTTACCATTCTGTATAAACCTTATTATATTTTAGAATTGTGTAATGTTATAATTTTTTAGGTATTAATATATTCAATCATTTATTAAAGCAACAATAAATAATTAGACTTTTCGCAGTTCATCTTCTAATTCTTTTAACTTTTCTCTTGCTTTATTAATATCTTGTTTTACTAAGTTGGCAAATGCTTTAACTACTTCCCATTCATCTTCGTGCAATCGGATTTGATGACCTTGTCTAGCCTCGCTATATCCTTTACGCCACCCAACCTTGCGACCTGCACCTTCTCGTGTTCCACCTCTAGGCATCCTTATCTCCCCCTAACAGTTTAGTTATGATTGTAATTACATAGCTAACAACAAAGCCATTAATCCAGGAGCTCCAATCTAACCCTGTATAAATTTTAGCAATAAATACAGCAATCGCTAATACTACGTACACTTTCAATATAATTTTTCATACCTATCAACTCTAAAATTCCTTTCATAGTTAATCTATGTCATTTTATGATTACTTTTATTATACCACTTTACCGAAAAAAGTTTATATAGATAAAGATTATTTTTAATCCTCTGCATAATCACCTATTTTAATCCTCCTTAGCATATTGATAACTAAATTAGAATGAGTAGTCTTATGTGTGTCCTTTTTCATATTAATATATCTTTATACATAAAAAACCACCTACCTAAGTAAGTGGTTAGTATCCAAATTGTTTACACAATGCATCAAGTAACTCTTGATATTCTTTATCTTCTGCTAGCATTCTACAAAATTCATCTGCACTTGCAAAATAGGCTTCTTTTGTCTCCCATGTTATCACTGGCTCTGGATTGTTTTTAAAGTCATCAAGATAATCATATTTTATCTTTTCTTTTTGCAATTTGTTCGACATATGTTAACACTCCTTTATTTTGTAAATTTATAAAGGCTGCTCTGACAATTTTGAGGCTCCCATATCAGATTATTTTTCTATTTTATTATATAAAGTATCAAATATTTTTACAACATGCCGTTTATTCCCTTTAATATTCTCACTGTAAAATCACCCATAGGCCATTGCCTAGAGTGCTATTACAGATTATATTTTATTTATTGATTAGTTCTACATTTGTGTATCGACAAGTCTCTTAACCTTTCTTGACTTCTTCTTCTCTTTTCTTGACCTCTTCTTGTTTTTCTTTTTATCAGAAAATCCCAAACTTTTAAATAAATTTTCTGTCCATTCTTTCAACTCTTCATTTGAATCAACCAGTTTTTCAAATTCCTCAATCTCTTTATGATACAAATGAACTGTTTCTAATGTATAAAACGGTGTTGGCTCGTTTTCCCAATCATCTAAATAGTCATATAAATCATCATTTCTTTCGTTTATCTGCGACATATGATCCCCCCTTACCAAATATTGTTATCAATGTCTTCTCAACGATATATGTCTTATCTTTCCTATTATTTATCTACTCATACAAATTATAAGTTATATCAAATGTTGGGGCAAGAGGTTTTCGTCTAATTTAAACTCACCATAGAAAATACGTCATTTGTAACAAAAACCACCTACCTAAGTAAGTGGTTTCAAGATTTAATCTCTATGTTTTAATATCTCTTCCGCAGCCCCCAAGATGCCTAGCATGGAGTGTTCAAATACAAGTCCGCCTTGCATAAAGATGGTGTACGGTGGTCGCACTGGTCCATCTGCGCTCAGTTCAATGGAGGATCCTTGTACAAAGGTTCCGCCAGCCATGATGATTTTATCTTCGTAGCCAGGCATATCTCCTGGGATAGGGTGAACATGGGCATCTACAGGGCTATAGGCTTGCATGCCACGGCAGAAGTATTCCATTTCTTCTGGTCCATGTAGATTGATAGCTTGGATTAAGTCAAAGCGTGGTGCATCGACTTTTGGAAATACTTCATATCCCAATAAGGTTCCCACCGCTGCTGTATAGACCGCCCCTTTTAAAGCTTGTAATACTACATGTGGTGCTAAGAATAGTCCTTGGAAGAATAAGCGATATCCCGGTGCGTAGGATCCCATATGGTCTCCTAAGCCTGGAGCTGTTAACTGATACCCCACTTGTTCCACTAGGTCATCTCGACCTACCACGTAGCCACCGGTAGGCGCAATCCCGCCACCAGCATTTTTAATGAGGGAGCCTGCCATAATATCGGCTCCTACTTCTAGAGGCTCTCTAGTTTCTGTAAATTCACCATAACAATTATCCACAAAGGTTATGGTCTCAGGATTCACTTCTTTTACAGCTTTCACAATGATACCAATGTCTTCTACAGATAAAGGTTCTCGCGTACTATACCCTCTAGAACGTTGGATTACCACTACACGAGTGTCTTTTGTAATAGCTTGGCGAATGCCCTCTAAATCGTAGGTGTTATTTACTAAAGGAACTTCTTTATAGATGAAATCTTGCTCTGTTAATGATCCCGGTACATGACGTGACGCACCAATAACAGACTGCATCGTATCATATGGTTGCCCTACAGCATAGACAAACTCTTTCCCTTTCGATCCATTGCCCAAGATAGCTTGCAAGGTTGTGGCTAATGCATGGGTGCCAGACACGAAATGAGGGCGCACGATGGCACGCTCTCCTTTAAACACGTGAGCGAACACCTCGTCTAGTTTCTCACGACCCACATCATTGTAACCATAGCCACTGGTGCCATTAAAATGATAATCTGAAAGTTGGCACTCTTTAAATGCTTCCAGTACTTTTTTTGTATTATATAACGCCACAGGCTCAAATTTTTTGAACTCTTTTTCAGCTAGCTCAAGAGCCTGTTGACGGATTTCTTCTACAGTCATTCTATTCCTTTCTATGTATAGAAAACTCAAAACTAGTTTTAACCAGCTCCATAGCTTCCTCATAAATGCTTTCTTCACTGCGATTCGGAGTGATAGAAATCCACTGAATATACGGCATCCTTTTATACCACGTAATTTGCCGCTTTGCAAATTGTCGTGTATGTTGTTGGACTAATTCAATAGCCCGTTCTTTTGAATATTCCCCGTGAAAGTAAGGAATAATCTCTTTATATCCAATGCCTTTGAAAGCCTGCGAATCTGGTTTCACGCCAGATTCCAATAGGTGTTCTACTTCCTCGAATAAACCATCTCGAACCATATACTCTACTCGAAGGTTAATCCGTTCGTATAACTCCTCTCTGGACCGTTCTAAGCCGATGACAGGACCATGAAAGACTAATCCTTCTTTTGACGGCGTTAATAAAGCATGTCCCTCACCAGCTAGTACGCACTCAATCGCACGGTATAGGCGATGTTTATCTTGAAATGGTAACGTAAGATCTTCTTTTTTAGCCAATTCATTGGCATAGGCTTGCAAACCTTCTAATCCAGAGGTATCAAAAATTTTATCTAATTCAAGGCGCAAACTGTCATTGCGAGGTACATCTAAAAAGTCATAGCCCTCTAGCAAGGATTGCACATATAGCCCTGTCCCACCGGATAAAATGGGAATCTTACCGTCCTTGTTAACGACATCTATGACATTGTTAGCTTGTGCATCGAACTCTGCCACACTATACGAGTCATTAGGCTCATGGGTATCGATGAAATAATGAGGCACTCTGTTCAATTCTTCAAGGGTAGGTTTGGCAGTGCCAATAGTCAACCCTTTATAAATTTGGTAAGCATCTCCAGATAGTACGGGAGATTGTAAGGTTTCCGCCATCCGCAAGGTAAGGGCTGTTTTCCCTACTGCGGTAGGTCCCAAAATAGTGATTAACTGATTCATCTTACCTCCTTTCATAGATACCATAGGCAATGGAACTATATTTACCACCTACCATTTCTATAGGTGGTATGTCTTTGAATAGACGACTGCCTTTGCGCTCTTTAATGACCAAACGTTTCGATTTTTCCAAGCCGAGTTCTACAATATCTGGATGTATCTTAGATTCTAGTAAATGACCACGCCACTGCTGAAATTGAGGACTTTCATAAACAGGATTTTCAAACATAGGGTCCAAATAGATAACATCATACCGATTAGGTTCTATCTGGTTTAAAAAATCCTGATAATTGCAAATGACTAATTGAATACGGCGCAATGCCTCTGTTACACTTGGATTCTTATGTTGAAAGTGTCGAAATCCATAATTGGTGATATACCCCAAGATAGGATGTCCTTCAATAGCCGTATGACGTGTTAACTGTGGACAACCATAGCTGATAATAGCACTATCGGCTCCTAAGCCGGCAGTACAATCTAAAACAGATGTGGCCGTTTCATAGCCGATAGCTCGCAGAAGATGGTCTGTATGTCCACGGTCGATTTCTAACAAGCGCAAATGTGCCATAGACAGATGAAATTGATGAGGTATTCCCTCTTTTGTTACAAAAGAAGGACCTTCCTTGGTCACTACTAAGGCACCCGCACAATGATGTGCATCTAATAATTCTTCCACGGACTGATGCTTACGCGTCACATAGGGCATTTGCAGGAGTTGACTTAGCTCCTTAGCCTGTTCAATGAGATATGCATTTGTCTTTGAACTTGTGCTAATGAGATACATATTAACTCCGTAAAAATAATTTTCCTAATTCGTCTGGTGTAAATTTAATGATCGTAGGTCGTCCGTGAGGACACACATAGGGCTTTTCTGTGCTGAACAGGTCTTGTAATAAAGCATCAATTTGTACCAAGTTTAGATTATGCCCTGCTTTAATGGCGCCACGACAGGAAGCATAGGCCAACATTTCATGACGTAATTGCGCCGCACTTGGGCTTTGATGATCATGCATATAGGAAAATACGTATTGTAAAATTTCTGGAACTTTACTTTCAATAATATCCACAGGATGACCATCAATACGTAAGGAAGTGGGTCCACCTTGGTCTACTTGGAATCCTAAATCTAACAATGCATCTCTCTGTTCTTCCGCTAATGTTAATTCTTCCTCGCTAACATCCATGTGTATAGGCATCAATAATTCCTGCATAGGAATGGACTCGGAAGATTTGCATAGTTTATCATACCGCACACGTTCGTGCGCTGCATGTTGGTCGATAATGTATAAATCATCGCCTTTTTTTGCCAAAATATAGCAAGAGGCTACTTGGCCCATAGGAAGTAATCCTTGATTGGCTACTGTTTTACTAATATTAGTATTGTTTGAATCACCATGATGAGTATCATAAGAATCATCTGCACCAATAGCTGCTCCAGTGTGAGAATCACCTGCTAATCCTTGTGATGTAGTTAAACCTTCAGCTCCAAATTCTTTTCCAATATGGTTTATATATGGATCTACAGAGCTTGGCACTAGATTAGGCCGTGATTCACGGATTGCTCTGAACCGATCTTTGTCTTCCTGTGTATAACTTTTAGGCACAAAGTTTTCATTCACATCTAGGGATTCGTTAAAATTGCTTTGTTCATACACAGTGCGCTGTGGCACTGTATATCCCTTTTGACGGATGGTATCCACAAGGGCCTCTGTTTTTTCACGCATCACTGTAAATCCTTGGGAACGTCCAGTGAATACTTTATCGTAGTCGATAGCTGTAGCAATGGTTTCTTCTTGCTGGCTAGTTGTGTGATGAGTCGGATGTTCTAAGGCTTGTAAAATACTGTTATACACTGCCTTAAATACCGGCTTATCGTCAGAGAATTTCACTTCACTTTTTCGTGGATGTACATTGATATCTACGGTCCCTGGAGGTACTACGATTTGTAACACCACCAAGGGATAGCCACCTTTCGGTAATAGGGCATGGTACGCCGTATCGATAGCCTTATAGATAGCTTTGTCGGAAATGACACGTTGGTTTACGATGATCGTCTGCCATTGACGGCTACTTTTTAGTACCGTTGGCTTGCTGACCACACCTTCCACATAAATACCTTCCGCCTCATAAGCAATGGGAAATACATCTTCACTCACTTTAAATCCATAGAGAGCGGCGATAGTATCCACCATATTTCCATTTCCTGGTGTCATGATGGTTACACGATTATCCACGATGCATTTAAAGGCTATATGGTTATGGCTAAGAGACAATTTACCAATCATATCTTGAATCTTATTCGCTTCTGTACGAGTAGATTTTAAAAACTTTCTACGAGCCGGGGTGTTATAAAATAAATCTTTCACCTCAATGGAGGTGCCCACCGATGTGCCACATGGATCGCAATCTACCATATGACCACCTTCGATATAAATCCGTGTGCCCATAGTATCCGTTTCCTGACGGGTCCATAAGGTAAACTTAGATACAGAGGCAATGCTGGCAATCGCTTCACCACGAAAACCTAAAGAGGCAATATCGTATAAATCGTCGGCACTGCGAATTTTACTAGTAGCGTGACGCAATACGGCTAGCCGTGCATCTACTTCGGACATACCGCACCCATTGTCGGTAATACGCATGTATTCGATGCCACCTTCTGCGATTTCCACTTCAATAGAAGTAGCCCCTGCGTCGATGGCATTTTCTACTAACTCTTTGATAACAGAGGCAGGGCGTTCTACGACTTCGCCAGCTGCTATCTGATTAATAGTCGTTTCATCTAGGACATGAATGGTTGGCATTACTTGCCACCTCCTTGTTTCGCCTCTTCCTGTAAACGATATAATTCACTGATGGCCTCTATGGGTGTCATACTCATTATGTCTAGCTTTAATAACTGATCCAGAACAGGTTGTGTAAATAAATCACCACTCCCGAATAGAGGGCCTGTAACACTTTGTTTTTCTTTTTTCTTAGGCACTGCTTCCGATACCACTTTTCCATCTTCCAAATGAGATAGAATTGTGTTAGCTCGATCTAGAACAGCCTTAGGAAGACCTGCTAATTTAGCCACATGGATACCATAACTGCGGTCTGCCCCACCTTTTACAATGCGGCGCAAAAATAGTACATCATTGCCTTTATCTTTAACGGCTACCGTATAGTTTTTCAGTTTATTATATTGGTCTTCCAGTTCAATCAACTCGTGATAATGCGTGGCAAACAAACTTTTACAGTGGATGGTTTCACAAATGTGCTCTATTACGGCACGAGCAATGCTAAGGCCATCAAAGGTAGATGTACCACGGCCAATTTCATCGAGGATGACTAGACTGTTGCATGTCGCATGCTCTAGGATATAGGATACTTCTTTCATTTCCACCATGAAAGTACTTTGGCCTGTGGAAATATCATCGCTGGCACCGACGCGGGTAAAAATTCTGTCCACAGGAGCAATGGTGGCTTCTCTAGCAGGAATAAATGAGCCAATTTGCGCCATAATCATGAGCAAAGCCACTTGACGCATATAGGTAGATTTACCTGCCATGTTAGGACCTGTGATAAGGATAAACTCTTCTTCGGAATGGTTCAACACCACATCATTAGGAATGAACAATTCCTGTTTCAGCAAGATTTCAATCACTGGATGGCGACCGTCTTTGATGGAAATCGCTCCATTTGTAACAATAGTAGGACATACATATTTATTAGTAAAGGCCACTTCCCCTAAGCTCAAAATCACGTCTAACTGTGCAATGCCACGAGCCGTTTCTTGAATCTCTTTAATATGCGCTTTAGCAATCAACCGTAAGTCTTGGTACAAAGAATATTCCAACTTTTGAATTTGCTCTTTTGCATTGAGCATTTTTATTTCAAACTCTTTTAGCTCTGGCGTAATATAGCGCTCCGCATTGGTTAAGGTTTGCTTACGAATGAAATAATCTGGCACGAGCCCCACTTGCCCTTGGGATACTTCAAAATAGTATCCGAATACTTTATTATAGCCTGTTTTAAGACGAATTCCTGTAGCTTGTTTCGCCTCTTCTTCTAAGCGATGTAGCCACTCTTGACTATTGGTAGCCAAAGAACGTAATTCATCTAATTCTTCACTGTATCCATCACGGATAACATGACCATCTTTCAACGCCAACGACGGCTGATCCACGATAGCACGTGTTAAGAGGTCACATAGGTCATCATGAGTATGAATCATAATATGACAGTCTTGAAGAATATTAGAGATACAATGTTGTATTACCTCTTGAATCATCGGTAAGACCCGCAAAGATTCTCGTAAGGAGGCAAAATCTCTAGGAGACACACTCCCCGTTTCTACACGGCTTAGAATACGTTCAAAATCATAAACTGATGTCAGTAAAGAACGCAGTTGACTGCGCATGGTTGGATTATCAATAGATTCACCTATGCCCATTTGACGGCGCACGATGCGATGGATATCCATTAAAGGATGTTCAATCCACTGTTTCAACATGCGAGCCCCCATAGGGGTTAATGTTTTATCTAGTACATCTAGGAGCGTACCTTTTTTAGATCCATCTCGAACATTTCTTGTAATCTCCAAATGACGCAAACAAGATGTGTCCAATATCATGCGGTCTCCCACAGATAGTTGGTGTACATAATTAATATGAGATGTATCTGTTTTAATAATTTCTTGTAAATAGAGAATTACATAACCTAAGGCTTCTAATACATCTTCTTCTAGCAAGCCGGCGTCAGAAAAATGTTCACGACCTTTTAGGCGAATACTGTCTATAGTTTCTGTAGGCGTGAACGGAGACAAGGCTATGCCTGACATTTGACGTGTCAAAAATTCTTGGATACTAGGAGGTAATTCACTACTACCAGCTAGGATAAGCTCTTTTGGTTGGTACATGGTGAAAGCATCAAATAAAGAACTTTCACTACCGCAATTCATACGTTCCCAAATCACTTCACCAGTAGTGATATCTGTGAACAACACAATGCGCTGCCCCCCTGTTTCATAGGTCAAGGCTAAAAAGTTATTTTCTCCATCTTTTGTACCATTTTCACTGAGTACTGTACCAGGCGTGATGACACGAATGACATCACGTTTTACGATACCCTTTGCCTCTTTAGGATCTTCCACTTGTTCACAGATGGCTACCTTGTATCCTTTACTGATGAGTTTTTCAATATAGGATTCCGCAGAATGGAAGGGAACGCCACACATAGGAGCTTTATCTTCTTCACCAGCATTGCGACCTGTTAAGGTTATATTCAATTCTCGTGATGCGGTGATAGCATCGTCGTAAAAAAGCTCATAAAAGTCACCTAACCGAAAAAATAATAGTTCCTTTTCATAGCGAGCTTTAATACTAAAATACTGCTCCATCATAGGCGTTTGTTTCTTGCCCATCTGCTAACTCCTTTCTATAGTACCGTGCCGTATAATACCCAAGTTTGTCCTTTATCGATGCGCACATCGATAGTATCCCCAATTTTTAAGGTCTCTTGTTTAGGGAATAGGACCATTTTATTACCTGATGTACGACCAAACCACATATTTTCATCAGTACGGCTAGGACCTTCTACGATAATATCGTATACCTTGCCTTCCATGGCTTGGTTTAACTCGAGGGAAATCTCGTTTTGCACGTCCATCAAGGCTTGCAAACGAACACGTTTTACTTCCTCTGGCACTTGTTCTTCAAACTCCGCTGCTGGTGTACCAGAGCGTTTGGAATAAATGAAAGTAAATGCCATATCATAGCGTACGTCTTTCAATAATTGCAATGTTTGTTGGAAATCTTCCTCTGTTTCTCCAGGGAAACCCACAATAATGTCTGTTGTGATAGTAACGCCATCGATTTTTTCACGGCAATATTGTAACAACTCTTTATATTGTTCTACAGAATAATGACGATTCATTCGTTTTAAAATGTTGTCAGATCCAGACTGCACTGGTAAATGTAACTGTGTCACAATATTAGAAGAACGACCTAAGGCATCTACCATGCCTTTCGTCATATCTTGGGGGTGGCTTGTCATATAACGAATACGCTCGATACCTGGAATGCCATCTAAGGCATCTACTAAAGTACCAAAGTCTGTACCATCTTTAAAATCCAAACCATAGGAGTTTACGTTTTGTCCCAACAAAGTGATTTCTTTAAAGCCCTTTTCACCTAGTTCACGCACATCCTTCACAATGGACTCTACAGGTCGGCTAATTTCACGGCCCCGCACATGGGGTACGATACAGTATGTACAGAACTTATTACAACCATTCATAATTGGTACCCACGCAAAGAAAGTACCATTTGGTTTCGCCGCCAGTTCTGGTAATACAGTGTTATCCATTTCTACATTGACTTGGCGTTTTTTCGTACGTTGCACTTCTTTTACCATTTCATTGATATGTTGGATATTATGCGTACCCAATACAATATCAATATGAGGTGCTCGTTTGAACATATCCGCTTGGTTTTTTTGTGCCATACAGCCAGTGATGGCAATGATTAAGTTTTTATTCTTTTCTTTCAAATGCTTTAACTCGCCAATACGGCCATAAATTTTATTTTCCGCTGTTTCACGAACGCAACAAGTATTTAAAATAATCAAATCCGAAGAATCTACATCTTCTGTAGGTACATATCCAACAGACTCTAATTGATGTGCCAATCGTTCTGAATCACTTTCATTCATTTGGCAACCATATGTATAAATATAGTATGACTTCATATTACTCCTTATGCTTGTATTTTACTTTTGATGGCTCAATGGTGCCACCTACCTTAATAGCAAGTCGCTCAATAGACATGCCTGTAATATATTCAATTTCTTGACGTATCGTTTTTTGTAAAGTATCCATGATTTCCTTGACCACAAATCCTAGCATAACGGTAACGTCAATTTGTAAGATTAAACCATTAGTGACTTCTTTACTTTTCTTAATGTCCATACTACGCACATCTGTCACACCTGGAGATTTTTCAATGCTATTCCTGATGAGTGCTTGAATCACTGCATCTTCAAAAACTAGTTTTCCATAATAGCTAAAAGCTGGACGGATAACAGATTTTTCCCATCCTTCATCTTGTTTCGAAGATAATCTAGTTCTTCGCCAGAAAGATTTAATAGGGTCGATTAAAAAGCCTTTAAAATGGGGTTTCAATTCAACAGTTGGAACGGGAATAATATGCTTTCCTTCTTTTAATCTAGCGTGTTGTGCTTTTTCAATATCTTTTGGGGTGGCTACATCTTCAATATGGATATAATAGGACGGCCCAGGGATGCCGAGGGCTTTTGTAATTTTTCCAATCATATTTTCCGACGTACCTAATATCATAAGGCGTTCTGGTTGAATTTCATCTAGCGCTTTTCTTACGCTTTCTACCTGTTTTTTATCCTGAAAGATAGCACGTCGAACTGCTTTAATGCGATTTTCTTCTTTTTTTGCTGAAAAACCACCTACAATGCGATTATTATGAATTAAAATTCCATCATCAATGATACAAGATGCGTGATGTTCATGTGCCACCACCAATGCTCTATGACTTTTACCTGTTCCGCTAGGGCCAATAAATGCGATTACATCCATACTACACCTCTATGCGCCTTGTAAGGCTTTCATAAAATTAGCTACCCACTCATGTTGTATTTCGTATTCTCCAAGACCGATACTTTCAGGGAAACGATCTTGAATGCCATGAAAGTCGGATCCACCAGATATTAACAATCCTCGAGTCTCTGCAATCTTGCGATATTTAGTACTATCCTTGGTGGAATGACTAGAATGATACACCTCGACACCATCAAATGGTAGGTCTAGTAACTCATTCACATAGGTATCATTCTCTACTAGTTTCGGGTGTGCAAGTACAGCTATACCACCAGCACGATGAATCAAATCAATGGCTTGTTGAGGCTCATACTTTTCTTTTGGTACAAAGCAAGGACCTTTTGGGTTTAACATCGTATCAAAGGCTTCTCCTACGGTTTCCACATACCCATGAGCAATAAGTAATTGCGCAATATGAGGGCGTCCAAAGGACACTGCATCAGTGAATGTATTTACTAATTCCTCGTAGGAAATATCATAGCCTGCGTCCGCACATTTATCTACCATTTTATGAATTCTAGAGCGTCGCACTTCTTTAAAATGAGAAATATAATCCTGTAGTTCTGGATGCTCTAAGGAAAACTGATATCCCAACACATGAACTTCTTTTTCATGGTAATAGGTACTAAACTCGCAACCATGAAAGATTTGAATCCCTGTTCTATCATTTGTCGTCAATTGCGCATAGGCTCCTACTTCATCATGATCTGTAATAGAAATAGCTTGTAAATGCTTTTCCTTTGCTAATGCCACCAAATCTCTTGGCATATATGTACCATCTGATACATTCGTATGCATGTGGAAATCGACTAACATAGACTTTCCTTTCTTAACGATTTTGTTCTTTCATACGGCGCTGAATATCTCGTTTTGCATCACGTTCCGCCATATCTTGTCGTTTATCATAATTTTTCTTACCTGTTACAAGGCCAATAGTGACTTTAACATATCCATGACTATAGTGAAAGTTCAAGGGGATCAAAGAGTAACCTTTTTCTTTTACTTGCCCTAATAATTTATGAATCTCCCGTTTATGCATAAGCAATTTACGTGTCCGTTCTGGCTCATGATTAAATTGATTGCCTTGCTCGTATTTACTGATATGTACTTGGTATAAGAAAAGTTCACCATGTTCAATGCGGCAAAAACTATCTTTTAAATTGATGCGACCAGCTCGAATGGATTTCACTTCCGTTCCCGTAAGGGCAATCCCTGCTTCATAGGTTTCATGAATGTGAAAGTCATGCCTAGCTTTGCGATTATCTACAATTAATGCATTGTTATCTTTCGCCATTACCGTTTCCTCTGTTTCTTTCCTTTTTTATGATTACTTTTTTTGTGTATCGTTTCATAAAATGCTGTTTTCTTTTTTGTATCCAACTTGCGTAGCATTCGCTCTACCGCTTTCGTGGTACCTGTCGTTTCTATTATATCATGAGTTTGTCTATCTCGACTTTTTCGTTTCTCTTCTCTTTGCTTCTTATAGGATTTTCTATTTCCCCGTTTCGGTTTTGAAAGTGACTCTTCACGACCTTGTCCTCGCCGTAAGTATCTATCGATGTATTCCACTTCACCAATGACAAAATCGATTTGGCGAAGCTCTGTATCAGCTTTAATCAATGTTACTGTCACCGGTGTACCTAAGTGATATTCCTTTCCACTTCGTCTACCATAGGCCATATAATGTGGCTCGTCAAAGACATAATGGTCATCATCCATTAAATTATACGGTACTAAACCATCTACCCCATTATTAAGTTCAATAAATAAACCAAAGGCAGTAATTGAACTTACATGTCCTTCGAAACTTTCACCAACATATTGTGCCATATACTGAACCTTTTTCATGTCCAAAGTTTCCCGTTCTGCTTCTGTAGCGATTTGTTCACGCTCTGAGCAATGACTGGCACTATGTGTTAAATAGGACTCATCAGCAATCGGCGCGAGTCGTTTTGGTTTGCCTTCTAGGACATAGCGCAATAGTCGATGAATCATTAAATCTGGATAGCGGCGAATAGGTGATGTAAAATGGGTATACGTAGAAGATGCCAGACCAAAGTGTCCCATATTCTCTGAACTATATTTTGCTTGTTGCATAGAACGAAGTACCATGATTTGTACTACAGGTTCAATCTCTGTACCAGCCACAGATTGTAATAACTCCTCAATATGCTTAGGCTCAACCTTAGTCGGCAGTTTTACAGGATATCCTGCATGGTGTAATACCGTAATAAGTTGCTCTAACTTTGTATCTTTTGGTTCTTCATGAATACGATACACAGAAGTATCTAACCGTTCACTAAGAAATGTAGCTACGGTTTCATTGGCTAATAACATACATTGTTCGATTAATTTTTCTGCAATGGTTCTATCTTTTCGTACGATTCGTTGCGGTATGCCTGTAGCATCTAAAAGAACCTTATATTCTGGGAATTCAAAACTTATGGCTCCTGCTTGTTGACGCATCTTAATTAATTGGTATGCCAATGTTTCTAGGGTCCGCACCATTGCCATGAGTGGTGCCAAATCATCAGGAATGATATTTTCTTCTAAAGCTAAATAGATTTCCTTATAGCTACAACGACGAGTGATATGAATAATGGATGGCTTTATAGAATAGTGCAATACCTTACCTTGAGGACTTACTTCCATAATACAGGACATGGCATAGCGATCTTCCTTGGCTTGTAAGGAACAAATACCGTTTGATAGCTCCACTGGTAACATAGGGATCACACGATCCACCAAATACACACTGGTGCCACGGCGGTATGCCTCTTGGTCAATGATTGATCCAGCTGGCACGTAATGACTGACGTCTGCAATATGAACCCCCAATTCAATATTGCCATTGTCCAATACTTTCGCATGCACAGCATCATCTAAATCTTTCGCATCTTCTCCATCGATGGTGATCATTTCTTGGTGGCGCAAATCTAAGCGGTCTGCATCATCAGTAACTGTGAAAGAAATCTTCCGGGCCTCTTCTTGCACATCTTTTGGAAACTCTTTTGGCAAATTAAAGGTAGCCATCACTGACAAGACATCTAAATCTGGGGTAGAACTATCCCCTACAATTTCTACAATTTTTCCTTCTGCTTTACGATTTTCTTCTGGCCAAGCAGTTAATTCTACCACTACGGTAGCACCACTTCTAGCATCTAAAGTAGCTTCTAAAGGAATATAAATATCATCACCTAATCGTTCATTATGAGGTGTAACAAATCCACTTGTTTTTAGACGCTCAAAAACACCTACTACACGATTCGTATTTCGAGTCACAATACGATGGATAATACCTTCTGCTTTTCGCTCACTAGTTCCTTTCCGTTTGATTATATATTCTACTTCATCATCATGCATGGCTGTGCCTGAACAACCATTGGGAATGAATACATCTGGTAAGTGTCCCTCTGTAGGTATAACAAATCCAAACCCTTTTTTACTAGCTTTATAGATACCTAGTAATTTCCTATTTTCTGTTTTTTGATAGGTTGCATATTCACCATCTTTAATGCAAATAGAGCCTGCAGTTTCTAAATCATGTAAAATAGAAAAATATGCTTTAATTTCCTCATCTTTATAGCCCAAGATGAAAGGAACATCTTCTATATGATAAGATTCAGGCCATATATCTCTAAAAAATTGTAAGATTTCGTCTCTCATAGTACCTCAATATATCTATAAAAAAAACCTACCATAGGGTAGGGTTTTTTGTGTATTAATAAGAACTTAACACTAAATCTAATGCTAAGCTAACCAAAATGAATAGTGTTGCTAACACAACTGTACACCGTGATAAGAATCCATCTACACCACGTTCTTTCCCACCGAATACGGAATCAGCTGCGCCAGAAACAGCACCACCCATACCTGCACTTTTACCGGTCTGTGCTACTACTACCACAATTAAAAGAATAGAAATAATAATTTCAACAACCATTAGAAAATCTCTCATGAATCTCTTCCTTTCTGTATTAACGGTTATGTCCGAAGTAAACTTCCATTTTTTTCTTTACTCGTTGCAATGCATTATCAATAGATTTTATAGAACGATGATGTTCTTCTGCCATTTCTTGGTAGGATTTGGCATCCATATATCCACGTAATACATCCCATTCTAGAGGGCTCAGAACAGCCTCCATCACTTCTTTAATAAGAGCGTATTGCTCTCTATTAATAACTACTTCCTCTGGGTCTAAATTTTTTTCTGTTTCCAGTACTTCTATTAAAGTTCGCTCTGAATCATCATAGGCTGGTTTATTTAAAGAGATATAGGAATTCAAAGGAATGTGCTTTTGACGACTAGCCCCTTTGATAGCAGAAATGATTTGTCTTGTAATACATAATTCAGCAAATGATTTAAAACTGACCTCACGGTCTCGATTATAGTCTCTTGTTGCTTTATACAAACCAATCATACCTTCTTGAATAATATCTTCTTTATCAGCACCCATTAAAAAATAGGACCTAGCTTTAGAGCGTACAAAATTTTTATATCGTTGAACAATATAATCAGTAGCAAAATGATTGTTTTCACGTTGATAAATATCAACAATCTCTTCATCAGATAATGATGAAAACCTTTCAAACTCAGCTACTGTTTCTGTTTCATATGACATAGGATTCCTCCTGTAACTCTGTACTAGGAATGATATTTAATAGTATACACTATCTTTAAAAAAAAGTACATATTACATTTGACTTTCACAAGATATATCTATATAATTATAAGACAATAATTACATATGGGGACGTAAAGGTTTCGACAGGTATGGATGTATCTTAGAAAGCGAGCTGGTGTCTCACTTGACCATAAAACAGTGAAACTTAAATTAAACGCAGAAGAAAATTTTGCATTAGCTGCATAAGCTACGTCACACCTTCTCTCGCCCGTGGAGAGGGATGTGGCGTCAAACTACGGGCTAGCTAGTTCTATCCGCTCAATTAAAGCTAGTTAAATCTCATGAGCTAGAATAGCTTAGGTTGTTGATGTCCAAACACTATTCGAAGTTAAAAACATCAACTGCGCTCGGAGAGGTCTAGGGGGCAACATGTTTGGACAGGGGTTCGACTCCCCTCGTCTCCACCACAATACAAAATGAAATAACCGTTTATTCATAAGTGTTCGCAAGTGTTCGCGAATACGATGAATAAGCGGTTTTTGTTATTTTTATTTCTTTTTTATGTTCGTAAGTGTTCGTATAGTTTAGGTGTTTTTGCCCACTGGAAAATGCCCTATAGAGAACACTCAATACAAAGGCTATTCCATTAATAATAAAAGACAATTTAAAAAAATATACTTTAAAGACTATTGCTATCCCCCAAAATATATTATAGAGGCAAAAAAGCTGTTCTACGCATATACGCATAGAGCAGCTCTTTTTAGTTTATACTATAATCATAAATTATATGGAAAATCCATCTTTCAACAGACGAAGTAATCCTTGTACAGAGGTACTTACTTCATCAATTTTAACAGTGCTTGTAGAACCATCTTTACGAACACGTAATTCTACTTCACCAGATTCGATGGTATTTTTACTTACTGTGATGCGTACAGGATAGCCAATCAAATCTGCGTCTTTAAATTTAACACCTGCACGATCTTTACGATCATCCAATAGAACATCAACGCCAGCTTGTTTCATCTCTTTATACAAGCGTTCACTTACATCCATTAAAGCTTCATCTTTCGCATTAATTGGAACGATAACAACCTCGAATGGAGCGATCGCTACTGGCCAAATGATACCATTTTCATCATAACTTTGTTCAATAGCAGCTGCCAATGTACGTCCTACACCGATACCATAGCAACCCATTTGGAATGGAGTTGGACGGCCACCTTGGTTCAATACTGTGGCATTCATAGATTCAGAGTACTTCGTACCCAATTTAAATACTTGACCTACTTCGATACCTTTATCGATGCGAAGTTGACCACCGCATTTAGGGCATGGGTCATCGAGAGTAATCAAACGAATTGGTGCCACAATGATATCATCTACATTGAAATCCCGGTTAGGATTGATATTGATATAATGCGCATCTGTTGTATTAGCACCGCCACATACATTATGTAAGTTCATCACTGTTTCATCCACTACAATGGCAAACTCTTCTGATTGTGAAAGTCCAACTGGGCTAATGAATCCAGCTGTTAATCCTACACGTGCTAAGTCTTCTGGGGTTGCCATTTCTGGCTCAATGCCACCTTCTACAGCTCGTTGTACAGCGATTTCATTCACTTCATGGTCACCACGAACAATAGCAAGAATAACTTTACCTTCAATGTTGTAGACTACTGCTTTAATTGTTTTTTCCAATGGCAATTGTAACATATCGGCTACCGCTTGAATTGACTTAGCATCTGGTGTAGATACTGTTTCCAATGCTTTAGCTTCTTCTGTATCCACTTCCAATGCTTTTGGTTGGCCAATTTCAATATTTGCAGCATAATCACATTTTGTGCAGTGGATAACATCTGCTTCGCCGGATTCCGCCAAAGCCATGAATTCAAAGCTACCGGAACCACCAATAGCACCATTATCTGCTTCTACTGGTTTACATGTTAAGCCACAACGTTTGAAAATTTTACTATATGCCTCATACATATCCCAAAAAGACTTGCTCATACCTTCTTCATCGATGTCAAAGGAATAGGCATCTTTCATGATAAACTCACGGCTACGCATCAATCCATAGCGTGGACGACGTTCATCGCGATATTTATTTTGAATTTGATATAAACTTAAAGGTAATTGACGATAGGAATTGACTTCTCCTCGAACTAGATTAGTTACCATTTCTTCATGAGTTGGTCCTAAGCAATATTCACGGCCATGACGATCAGAAATGCGCATCATTTCTGCGCCATACGCAGCCCAACGACCAGATTCTTCCCATAGTTCACTAGGTTGTAAGATTGGCATCATGATTTCTTGGCTATTGATAGCTTCCATTTCTTCACGAATGATTTCATTAATTTTATGAATACTGCGCCAAGCCAATGGTAAATAAGTATATAATCCACCTGCTACTTTACGAACAAAACCTGCACGCAACATTAACTGTTGGCTGATTACATCAGCATCGGAAGGCATTTCACGTAATGTTGGTGCATACAAGCGACTTGCTAACATAACATACTCCTTTATATTCTATATGATTCATACTCTTAATTATCTTCTAACGTTAAAAGATATTGATCGATTTCAGCAAATAAGGTATCTACCAATTCTTGTTCTGGTACAGTTTTTAATACTTTTCCTTTACGGAAAATGATACCTTGTCCTTTACCTCCTGCAATACCAAAATCAGCTTCTCGTGCTTCTCCAGGTCCGTTGACTACACATCCCATAACAGCTACACGGATTGGGGCTTTTATAGCCTTCAATCGTTCTTCAACAACGTCTGCCATATTGAATAAATTGACTTGGCATCTGCCACAGGTAGGACAAGAAATCATAGTCGCTCCAAAGGTACGAAGTTCCAAAGAACTTAAAATAGTTTTTGCCACTTCTACCTCATGGATTGGATCGCCCGTTAAGGACACACGAATGGTATCACCGATACCATCTGCTAAGAGTGTTCCAATACCGATAGCCGATTTAATCGTTCCTTGTTTGATAGTTCCTGCTTCCGTTACACCTAAATGCAATGGATACGGTATTTTACTTGATAATTTGCGGTATGCTTCAATCATTAAAGGTACATCTGTAGCTTTAATAGAAATTTTCATTTGGTCATATTCTAAAGATTCTAAAATACGAATATGTTCTAAGGCAGTATCCACCATACCATCTGCTGTAGGATGTCCACCATGGGCATCTAATACATGCTGTGGTAAAGAACCAGCATTGACACCTATACGAATAGGAATCAATTTAGGCTTCGCTTTTTCCACAACTTTTACCACATTATCGATACTACCTATATTTCCTGGATTAATGCGAAGCCCATCAATCCCACTGTCAATAGCTTGCAGTGCTAACCGATAGTCAAAATGGATATCCGCAATTAATGGAATCATCGCACGCTCTTTGATATCTTTAATTGCTTTTGCTGCAGCCATATCAGGAACAGCTAAACGAACCAATTCACAACCAGCAGTAGCTAGGCGATTGATTTCCTCAATAGATTGTTCTACTTTCACAGGATTTGTAGTAATCATAGATTGGATACTGACAGGTGCGTTATCACCAATATGGACGGTACCCACTTGAATACCTTTTGTCGGTTTACGTTCTATCATAGGATACCTCTAAAATAATCGTAGAATATCTTGGAATGTAGAATATACAAACACTAATAATAATAGGCCTACGCCAGTCATTTGGATGTATTGTAATGCCTTCTCTGGTAGTTTACGGCCCGTAATTCCTTCTAGAATTAATAACACCAAGTGGCCACCATCTAAGACGGGAATTGGCAATAGGTTGATAACTCCAAGGTTTAAGCTCAATAATGCAGTAAATAGTAGCAAACTGATAAAACCATGTTGTGCTACTTGCCCTGCCATTTGTGCTACACCGATAGGACCCGCTACATCGCCTTTACTATGCCCTGTTACAATATTCCACAATCCTTGTATCATATCAGTAAGGGTAGATCCAGTGTGGGATACAGCATGCACCGCAGATTCGCTAATACTATACTCTTTTACTTCCAATACTGGATTGATTCCGATAACGGCTCTATCACCAGATTCACGAGGAATCACTGTCGTAGATATAGTCTCACCATTTCTATCTAAAATAACTGACACTACATGATTGCTATGACCTTTTAGAGACTCTGTAATATCTTTCCATTCTTTAATGGATTGACCATTAATGGATACAATTTTGTCTCCCTTTTGGATACCAGCCGTAGCCGCTGGATTTCCTGCTAATATATCTCCAATAATCGGTTCCTGAGATGGTACTGTGGTTCCATGGAACGCAAATACACAAAAATATATCACAATAGCCAATAAAAAGTTAAATGTAGCACCTGCAGCGATAACGATAAATCGTTGCCATACAGGTTTACTATTAAAACCACGTTCGCCAGCATCTTCCGATGGATCCATACCAGCAATTTTGTTGAATCCACCTAGTGGTAATAAACGCAAGGAATATAGTGTTTCTCCTTTTTGCTTTTGAACGACATTAGGGCCAATACCGATAGCAAATTCATCAACACGCATGCCACAGGCTTTCGCAGTTAGAAAGTGCCCCAATTCGTGAATCATAACTATAACGCCGAATACGAAGACAGCTCCTAAAATTGTAATTAACATGCACTTCTCCTTTGTATTTCTTTGGTAGCTTCTTGTCTAGCCCAGGCATCCATAGCAAGTACTTCTTCTATGGAAGTAGGCACGCCATTTATCATCCTCCCGAGAACGGTAGAAACTACTTCATATATATGTCCATAGGTAATTCGTTCATCCAGTAAGGCATACACGGCCATTTCATTGGCTGCATTAAATACAGCAGGTGCATAACCGCCTTCTTTTCCCACCGTGAAAGCTAGTCGTAAGGCAGGAAAATCATCCCACCGAGGTGCCATGAACTGAAGATCTAAACCTTTGGTAAAATCTAAATGCTCCATTTGTAATGGATATCGTTTCGGATAGGTCATCGCATATTGGATAGGCTCACGCATATCTGGATTCCCTAACTGTGCCAAAATAGCACCATCTTTCATTTGAATCATAGAATGTACAATACTTTGTGGATGTACCACTACGTCAATATGATTGTAATCAAAGTCAAAAAGCCAATGGGCTTCAATAACCTCTAGGCCTTTATTAAATAAAGTAGCGGAATCAATAGTAATTTTATTTCCCATATTCCATGTTGGGTGTGCTAAACAATCTTTTGCTGTCGCTTTATATAAATCGTCTGACTTCCAGTGACGTAAGGCACCACCTGAAGCTGTGACGATTAATTTTTCTACATTACCTCTATCTTGACCTTCCAAACATTGAAAGATAGCACTATGTTCACTATCAATTGGCAAAATTGAAACACTATTGTCTTGGGCAGCTTTTGTAATTAAAGACCCACAAGCCACTAAAGTTTCTTTATTAGCAAGGCCAATCGTTTTTTGTGCACGAATCGCAGCCATGGTAGGTTCAATGCCTGCAGCACCAACTACGGCAGTGACTACCATCATAGCTTCTGGCAAAGTTGCCGCTATAGATAAGGCTTCTTTACCACCAATAATTTCTGTGGGGCCATTATAGCCTTCTCTTAATTGTATATATGCCTTTTCATCTACAACACCAGCCATAATTGGCTTAAATTCGGCAATTTGCTGCTCTAGTAAATCAATATTTCCATGTGTTACTAACGCTACTGCTTGGAATTGATCTGGATGTTGACGAATCACATCTAAAGTTTGTGTTCCTATAGACCCCGTGGAGCCTAAGATACTTATAGCTTTCATAAAGGTCTCCCTACAATTAAATCATTACAGCATAAGAATATATGCCAATACTAATGGTGCAGCAAACAATAGGCTATCAAAACGATCTAATACGCCACCGTGGCCAGGTAATAATGTGCCAGAATCTTTTTTATTTGCCTCACGTTTTAATTTTGATTCGAATAAATCTCCTAGCGGTGCTAATATCCCAACAATGACACCTATACCAACGCCAAAATTCAGAGGTAATCCTAAGGAAAGAGATCCAATCCACCCTGTTAAAATACAGCCGATGAAACCACCAATAAAACCTTCCAATGTTTTATTAGGACTAATAGTTGGTACAATGTTTCGTTTTCCAAAAGAACGGCCTACAAAATAAGCAAATGTATCACTAGCCCAAATAGCTATCAACACAAGCCAAATGACAGCCGTACCAAAGCCTTCTTGACCAGCATAATACGTTGTATTTTCATAGATACTATTATCACGCAACACCATCAATGCAATAAAGCCACTGGTAACATACAACAAACTACTAATAGTAGATTGCACTGTTGGAAGAGTTCTTTTCCCGTTGCAGAAGGTATATTCGATGACCATAGCTAACATCACCAAAATTCCTAAGAATAAAGCTAATGGGTAGCTACCAAACACCAAGGAACCGCATACAAGGGCAATATAAATCAGACCCCACTGTGGTAATAGACGCCGTTTCATATGACGAAATAAGCTAACACATTCTACCCAACCGATGACAGCTAACACGGACATCACAAGATTAAAAAACAGGCCCCCATAGGTGATGGCAACCGCCAGCAAGACAACGCCAATCAAAGCTGTGATGAGACGGGTTTTTAACATATTATTTCTCCTCTTTTAAACCACCAAATCTACGCTCACGTTGTTGGTATGCCAAGATGGCTTCTTCCAATACTTGTGGCGTAAAATCTGGCCAATGCAAAGGGGTAAACCAGAACTCTGCATAAGCAATTTGCCATAACAAGAAATTACTAATTCGTGCATCATTACTTGGTCGAATCAGTAAATCCACACGATCAAATTCTTTTGTATCTAAGTAGGAAGAAACCAATGTTTCTGTAATATCTTCCTCAGTGATAGCACCCTTTGCCACATCTTGGACAATCTGTTTTGTAGCTCTTGTGAGTTCGTCACGTCCCCCATAATTAATTGCTAATTGCAGTGTGATTCCCTTATTATCTTTTGTTAATTCCTCAGATTCTTTGATGATTCCTTGTAACTCTTGAGATAACTTGGTTATATCTCCCACAAAACGAATGCGCACACCTTCCGCATGCATACGTTTTACATTTGAAAGTAAATACTCTTTAATAAGACCCATTAACAGGCTGACTTCTTCTTCTGGTCGTTTCCAGTTTTCAGTGGAAAAACCATAGACAGTCAATGCTTTCACACCAAATCCTTGGGCTGCTTTCACAATATCCTTTAATACTTCCGCACCTGCGCGATGACCCATACTCCGTGGCATGCCTTTACGCTTTGCCCATCTACCGTTACCGTCCATGATAATGGCAATATGTTCTGGAATATTCGTTGGATCTATAGTCGGTCTCTCTTGATGTTTACTTTTCTTCCATAAGTTTTTTAGCATACTGTACCTCATTCGACTGCGCCACATGACTGGCTACCATAGGATGAAAGAGAACTATCTCCCATGCGCCTTCTTTTACTATGACACGGCCTACATAACATTCTTCGGAAGAAATGGAAAAGAACCGATTATAGTTCTTTTCTATTTTTGTAGTAAAAGGGATAGAGGCAGCCTGCAAAAGAGACTGTGCAAGCTGCCATGGAAATCCCAAAATAGATGTATGTTCCATTAGACAGACATAACATCCTTTTCTTTTATATCGCGAAGTTCATCAATTAAATTAATTTTTTTGTCAGTCAATTTTTGAACTTGTTCTTGTCCATCTTTTGACACGTCTTCAGTAATAGTTTTCGCTTTTTCTTCTTTTTTGATTGCATCATTAGCATCACGACGAATGTTACGAATCGCAACTTTAGCGTCTTCTGCTTTTTTGCTTACAACTTTTACCAATTCTTTACGGCGGTCTTCCGTCAATTGAGGAATCGCCAAACGAATAGAATCACCATCATTATTAGGATTTAATCCTAAGTCAGATGTTAAGATTGCCTTTTCAATAGCACCAATCATCGTTTTATCCCATGGAGCGATTAAAATCATACGTGGATCTGGAGCAGATACATTCGCTACTTGATTAACAGGTGTTGGTGCACCATAGTAATCTACCATAACGGAATCCAATAAAGATGTATGTGCACGACCTGTGCGTACATTAGCAAATTCATGTTTTAAGGATTCAATTGTTTTGTCCATGCGCGCTTCTTCGCGGCTAATAATTTCTTTAATTTCCATAGTGTTCACCTTTTATTTTACGATAGTACCGATGGCTTCTCCCTTAGCAGCACGTGTGATGTTACCAGGAATATCCATGCTAAATACAACGATAGGAATATGATTATCTTTACATAATGTAGTTGATGTAGCATCCATTACTTTCAATTCTTTGCTGATTACATCCATGTATGTCAATTCATCAAATTTTACAGCATTTGGATTTGTTTTAGGGTCGGAATCGTATACGCCATCAGCAAATTTTTTCGCCATTAAAATAGCATCCGCTTCGATTTCAGCAGCACGCAAAGCAGCTGTTGTATCTGTAGAGAAGTATGGATTACCCGTACCTGCTGCAAAGATAACAATACGACCTTTTTCTAAGTGACGAATAGCACGACGACGAATGTATGGTTCTGCTACTTCTTGCATTTCAATCGCTGTTTGAACACGAGTTGCTACGCCTGCATTTTCAAGAGCATCTTGTAATGCGATAGCATTCATCACTGTTGCAATCATACCCATATAATCAGCAGATGCACGATCCATACCTTTAGCACTACCGGATAGACCACGCCAAATATTTCCACCACCTACAACGATAGCAATTTCAATACCACTTTCTTTGGAAAGTGCGGCAATTTCTTGTGCCAATGGTTCTACCACTTGTGGGTTAATGCCAAATCCTTGATCACCTGCTAAGGCCTCACCGCTAAGTTTTAATACGATACGTTTAAATTTACGTTCACTCATGTCCTTCTCCTTATGACGTTTCTAACAAATAATTCAAAAATAAGAGAACACTTGCGGTGTTCTCTTATCTCCGTACTTATTTACCTACAGTAGCCATAACTTCTGCAACGAAATCGTCTTGTTTCTTTTCGATACCTTCGCCTAAAGCATAGCGAACATAACGACGTACGTTAATGTTTTCACCGATTTTAGCGATTGCTTCATTGATCATAGCTTGTACAGTTTTTTCACCGTCTTTAATGAAAACTTGTTCTAATAGGCAGTTTTCTTTATAGAATTTTTCAACGCGGCCAGCTACCATTTTTTCAAGAACTGCTTCTGGTTTTGGTTTACGGCCAGCTTTAACGTCTTCTTCAGCTTCTACTTTAGCTTGTTCCATCAATACAGCTTTTTCGTGTTCGATTATATTAGCTGGAACATCTTCACGTTTTAAGTATGTTGGGTTAGCTGCTGCAATTTGCATTGCTACATCTTTACAAAGAGCTTGGAAATCATCAGTTTTAGCAACGAAGTCTGTTTCACAGTTTACTTCTACTAATACGCCGATACGTCCACCACCATGAATGTAAGATGCTACTACACCTTCAGCTGCAATACGACCAGCTTTTTTAGCTGCCGCTGCTAAGCCTTTTTCACGAAGAAAGTCAACTGCTTTTTGGATATCGCCATCAACTTCTACCAATGCTTTTTTAGCATCCATCATACCTGCGCCAGTCATGTCGCGTAATTCTTTTACTAAAGCTGCTGTAATTTGAGCCATGATTTTTCCTCCTATAAATAATTAAGGTAAGACCTTAGCCTTACCTTAATTTTACATCGTTATTACTTATTTATCAATTAAGACTATGTCTGTATATATTGTTAAATAATCTTACAGATTCTTAAGCTTCTTCGGAAGCAGTTTCTGTACCGAAAGCGTCTTGTTCACCTTGACGACCTTCTAAAATAGCGTCAGCCATTTTACCAGCTAATAATTTAACTGCACGAATAGCATCATCATTTGCTGGGATAGGGAAATCAACTTCGTCTGGATCACAGTTAGTGTCCACAGTAGCTACTACAGGAATACCTAATTTTTTAGCTTCTGCGATAGCGATTTTTTCTTTTTTAGGGTCAATTACGAAAAGTGCGCCTGGCATTTCTGGCATATCTTTGATACCGCCAAGATATTTTTCCAATTTTTCCCACTCATGACGAAGACGAATTACTTCTTTTTTAGGAAGAACTTCAAATGTTCCATCTTCAGCCATTTTTTCTAATTGTTTTAAGCGTTTAATACGAGCTTCGATAGTTTTGAAGTTAGTCAACATACCGCCCAACCAACGTTCGTTAACGAAGTACATATTAGCACGAAGAGCTTCTTCTTTTACAGCTTCTTGAGCTTGTTTTTTAGTACCTACGAAAAGGATTGTTTTGCCTTCTTGAGCTACTTCACGTAAGAAATCATACGCTTCTTCTACTTTTTTTACAGTTTTTTGAAGGTCAATGATATAAATACCATTACGTTCAGTGAAGATGAATTTAGCCATTTTAGGATTCCATCTTCTTGTTTGATGTCCAAAGTGAACACCAGCTTCTAATAATTGTTTAAGTGATACTACTGCCATGTTGGCACCTCCTGTTAAAAAACCTCCGCAACTCTCATCCCTCAGCAAACGCGAAATTGCGCACAGAACTGATAGTCTAGTTGCGTGTGTATTCATACTTGGTTAGTATAGCACAAAATGTGAGATGAAAGCAAGTGCAAAACAACCAACTTCCTACAAAAGTTGGCTGTTTCGTTTCTCATTTATAATATATCAATCTTCTCTCCCTCTAAGGCTTTATTGATGCTCCGTACGGCGCAAAATTTACCACACATACTGCAAGCTTCTTTATGCCCTTCTTCTGGGGCACGACTTTTACGGATGCGACGTGCTTTTTCAGGATCTAGTGCTACTGCATATTGTGCTTCCCAATCGAGTTTTTGGCGCGCCTCTGCCATCCGGTCATCGCGATCTCGTGCATTCGGAATGCCTTTTGCAATGTCTGCGGCATGCGCAGCAATTTTGAAAGCCATGATGCCTTCTTTTACATCATTTTCGTCAGGTAAGGCTAAGTGTTCTGCTGGTGTCACATAGCAAAGGAAGGCTGCCCCATGCATGGCTGCCACGGCACCACCGATAGCCGCTGTAATATGGTCATAGCCTGGTGCAATATCTGTGACCAATGGTCCTAACACATAGAACGGTGCCCCATCGCAGATCGTTTGTTGCACTTCCATGTTGGCTTGTACTTGATTCAATGGTACATGACCAGGACCTTCCACCAACACTTGTACACCACGTTCACGAGCTCGTTTTGTTAACTCACCAAGACGAACGAGTTCTTCGATTTGACAGATATCTGTAGCATCTGCCAAGCAACCAGGACGGCATGCATCGCCAAGAGAAATAGTCATGTCATATTCTGCACAAATGTCCAAGATTTCATCATAGTGTTCATAGAAAGGATTCTCTTGACCAGTCATGGACATCCAAGCAAAGACTAAACTACCGCCACGACTAACAATGTTTAACTTCCGTTTGTGACGTTTAATTTGCTCCACTGTATGTTGTGTAATTCCACAATGTAATGTGACAAAATCTACCCCATCTTCTGCATGGAGACGGATCGTAGAAATAAAGTCTTCAGCTGTCAATTCACCTAAATCTTTTTGATGATGGATAACGCTATCATAGATAGGCACGGTGCCAATCATTACGGGACATTCTTTTGTGAGCAGACGGCGGAACACCTTTGTATCACCATGTGTAGATAAGTCCATAATCGATTCAGCCCCTAATGCCACTGCATGATGAACTTTTTTCATCTCTTCTTCGTAGTCTGTACAATCCTTAGATGTACCTAAGTTTACATTAATTTTTGTGCGTAACTTTTGTCCGATTCCTTCTGGTTGTAAAGATGTATGATGCTTGTTACACGGAATTGTTACATGTCCTTTTGCCACTAAGTCTCGTAATACTTCAACATCCATGTTTTCTTTTTCTGCTACCACTTTCATCGCGTCGGTAACAATGCCTTTTTGGGCTGCTTGCATTTGTGTGTAAAACATAAAAAGCTCCTTTCATTACAAAGGAGCCTATTTTGAGTACTCTATACACAAAAAGGTATCGACATTACATCGATACCCACATATGTCAGCGTGCTTCCTACGCGGGCATGATCCCGATCAGGTCAAAAGGTCAGGTACTTCATAGTCCTTTCTCAGCCTATTACATAGGCTCCCTTGCAAATCTAAAATATTTACTTGTTTATAGTATAGCATGGAATGGTGGATTTTTATAGTAAATTATTCTTCCTCATCCATGATGGCATTATGATACACATCTTGTACATCGTCTAAGTCTTCCAGCATGTCTAGTACTCGTTGCATATTCACTGCGTCATCACCGGTTAATTCCATATTAGTATCTGGAACCATTGTGATTTGTGCCATATCTGTAGCGATGGATGCTTCTCCTAGGGCAGCTTCTACGGCATCGTAATCATCTGGCAATGTGTAGATAACGAATACATCGTCTTCTACTTTGATGTCTTCAGCGCCAGCGTCAAGAGCCAATAATGTCAATGTCTCTTCATCATTGCCTTCTTGGGGAATCACGAATACACCTTTGCGTTTAAACATCCAGTTAACAGAGCCACTTTCACCTAGGTTACCGCCACGTTTGGAGAAGGCATGACGCACATCAGCTGCTGCACGGTTACGGTTATCTGTCATCACTTCTACAAGGATAGCAGCACCGCCTGGGCCGTATCCTTCATAGGTAATTTCTTCGTAATTGTTCGCATCCCCTGCACCGGCACCTTTATCGATGGCACGTTGAATATTATCCTTAGGAATGTTATTTTCACGAGCTTTTTGTAGCGCCAACTTAAAGCGCATATTACCTGTTGGGTCTGTACCACCAGCTTTCACAGCTACTGTGATTTCACGACTAATTTTTGTGGTAATTTTTGCTTTTAATGCATCATTTTTACCTTTTCTATGTTTAATATTTGACCATTTAGAATGTCCTGACATTGTGTCCTCCTATTTATTCCACCACGCTTCGCCTCGCAAGCGGTCTAATATAATTGATACGGCACTACGAACTGAAAGGTGATTGTACTCTCCATGTCCATAGATGGGTTCTAAGATATAATCGAAATCTTCCATTGTTTCTTTCGTCATACCATACCCCGTTCCAAATAATACTACCACAGGACGGCTCTCACTTTCAAGTGATTTACGGAGCGATGCATAGGTAATGGTATTATCATAGGTCCGTGCATCCGTAGTACACACGATTGGCGTCTGTCCTTCTAATTCCGTCACCATATCGATGGCTTGTCGAATGGAATTGACAAGTTCCACATGTTTGAAAGCATCTTTTCTATCCGGATTATAAGTACTGCCAAATCCCGTTTTCCAATGACTCATCACAGTTTCTGCCAATTCACGTTGGCTCGGTACATTGTGAATGATGAAATATCGTTCCACATCGTAGGTTGTAGATGCTCTGGCAATATCATGGATATCGTAGTTCGTGATGGCCGTCGTGATCACCTCACCATGTTTATTCATAATGGGATAATGAACGAGGCCGATATATAAATTCGCCATTTATTTCCTCTTTTCCTCTGTGAAATTAGACTGTTCTATCAATTTTGAAAGTACTTGTTGTTCCTCTTCAGAATCCACTCTATCTAGTACTCTTTTCAGAGCCTTAAATTCATCTACAGTTAATTCTCGTTGCAACAAATCATTTCGCAGTAAAGCAGTCCGTTTCAATGACTCTTCTAATCGCCACTGCTCAATATGTTTATGATGACCACTTAATAATATATCTGGCACCATCATACCTCTGTATATTTGGGGTTTCGTATATTGTGGACATTCAAGTACTGGATGATAAAAAGAATCTTCTATAGCTCCTGAGGTAGCTCCTAAAACACCGGGAATCATGCGAGCCACTGCGTCAGCTACCACCATGGCTGGTAGTTCACCGCCAGTTAACACATAATCTCCAATAGATATAGTTTCATCCACTAAGTGTTCTTCCACTCGATAATCTACCCCTTCGTAGTGTCCACAGACGATGACAAGTTGATCATAGGTGGACAATTCCCTTGCTTTTTCTTGTGTAAATGGTCTCCCTGTAGGCCCCATAAACACAACATGGCGTTTGTGACTCTCCTTTGTACAACGATGTTCTTCTATGGGAATCTGCAACACATGCTCTACAGCCTCAAAGAGAGGAGGTGCTTTCATGAGCATGCCAGCGCCACCTCCATAAGGAGTATCGTCCACTTGACCATGCTTGCTATGAGAAAATTCTCGTGGATTTGTCACTTTCATTTCTAATCGATTTGCCTGTAAGGCACGTTTGATGATGGAATGTGTAAAAAAGGCATCAAAAAACTCTGGGAATAGGGATATAATATCTATTTTCATGGACTATGCACCTCCTTTCTAGTCAATACAATACTGTATAACATATTAATTCTATTCAGACTTATGCTACTTATTTATAAAGTGTTACGGTGTACTACCAATCTATCTATAGATACTCTTTTATAATTAACATGGATGTAATAATAACATCGTGTTATACATAAATTCCGACTAATAGATATAATTTCTTACACCTTAATTATACTATTCGTCACCGTCATATGAGATAACAATCGATCTGTTTCATCAAAGATATTAATCATCCATACATGATTTCGACCACCTTTGTGTAACAATTGCCCACGTGCTACGACATATCCTTCACATCGTTTCGGTTTCACATGATTAGCCGTTATGGATTGACCTACAGCTACTTTTCGTTCAGCCGAATCTAAGTCCACGCTTTTATGGCTCGATGTTGATTCTTGTGCCAATATAGCATTAGATGCCATGCCTGCTAATACTTCTCCATAGGCTAAATACACGCCACCGTTGACGAATCCAAAGGGTTGTGCATGAAACGATGAAAGCTTCATAGTACTTTGAAAGGCCTGTTGAGTACAGTAAAATGTCTCTATCTGTAATTGTTCTAATAAAGAGGTTTCCTTCATACTATGCCCTTTCTACTGTGTGAATCAAGTCTTGTCGCAATATTTTCCCCATACTATTTTTCGGTAATGCATCAAAATATATCATTCGTTTCGGTACTTTATACTTTGCTAAACGACTGAGTAGATATTGTGATATATCTTCTTTGGAACAATTTGTTACCACGCACAATACAGGTACTTGTCCCCACTTAGGATCTGATACAGGAATGACTGCACATTCCTGTATACCGTCCATTCCATATAGAATATCCTCGATTTCCTTAGGATAAATATTCTCACCCCCAGAAATGATGATGTCCTTTCTGCGATTCAAAAGATATAAAAATCCATCTTCATCTACGTATCCAATGTCATCTGTATTAAAAGCACCTTTTATAAGTTCTTTATTAAGATATCCTTTCATCAGCATTGGGGATGAAAGCCACACTTCTCCTACTCCTTCTTCATCAGGATTGCGAATTTCAATAGTAACACCCTGTAAAGGATATCCTACAGAGGCTAATTTATTCGGATACTCCTGTATACTAAAGGTAGTACTTTGAGCAAAAGTTTCTGACATGCCGTATGTCTTATAGACGGGTAAATTTCGTTGTACGCACTCTTGTAAGAGTGGCATAGGAATAAACTCGCCACCTAGTAAGATAGCCCGTAAAGTTGGTACTTGTATCCGTTCTACTATGCGTTGTAATACTGTAGGCACCAAAGATACCATGGTGACTTCATCTGTTTTCAATGCCTCTAGTACGACTTGTTCCGAGAACTTTTCACGAATCGTTGCTCTTGTGCCATTGTACAAGGTACGCAAAATAATAGATAAGCCGCTGACATGGAACATAGGGAGCACCACAAGCCAATTGTCATCTTTCTCCACGCCAAGCACATTGGCAGAAGCTTTCACATGAGCCTTAATCTGTGACCACCGCACAGGGACTGATTTGAATTTGCCTGTTGTAGCACTGGTATTAATGATGCAAAATACTTTTTCATCAGATGGATCCCACTCTAGATTTTCGTCACTATGTTTAAGAGAAATAGGGTTGAAATCAATATCTTTAGAAAAGCACAAATACTGTAAGACTGCTGTACTTTGTCTATGCGAAGACCTAGAAACATCTGTGATCTCTATGTCACAGACTCCCTTATGTGCACGCAATATCTGTGTCATTTTTTCTGACATCAATAAGGTGCGAACTTCCGTACTTTCCATCTGTTCGGTCACTTCTCGTTCAGTCAGATTCGTATTCAGCAACACTGTTTCTATACCCAATGCAGATAGAGCAAATAGGTGTATCGCCATGGATACTGAATTTTCTGCCCATAAAGCAATACGACTCTCCCCTCGAAGATGAGGAGCGAGTCGTTTTGCTGTAGCTATTGTTAAATCCAACACAGTACCATAGGTAAGCTCGTTTAAAAAAAGCTTATCTCCATGTGTTTGTGCTCGATTATATAACCACTTCATAACCTAACCCATTAAGGGAATTTAGGGAACTGTTTGAAATTAGGTTTACGTTTTTCTTTAAATGCATCGCGACCTTCTTTACCTTCATCAGTTGTGTAGAACAATAAAGTCGCATCCCCTGCAAATTGTTGTAAACCAGCTAAACCATCTGTATCCGCATTGAAGGAAGCTTTCAAGAAACGAAGTGCCATTGGAGATAATTGAAGAATTTCTTCACACCATTTTACTGTTTCTGCTTCTAATTGATCAAATGGAACTACTGTATTGACAAGTCCCATGTCTAAGGCTTCTTTTGCAGAATATTGACGGCATAAGAACCAAATTTCACGAGCTTTTTTATGGCCTACTAAACGCGCTAAGTATCCAGCACCGTAACCAGCATCAAAAGATCCTACACGAGGACCTGTTTGACCGAATTTTGCATTTTCAGAGGCAATAGAAAGGTCACATACGATGTGCAATACATGACCACCACCAATAGCAAAACCGTTAACCATAGCAATAACAGGTTTTGGAGTAATACGGATTAAATGTTGCAAATCCAATACGTTTAGACGAGGAATTTTATCATCCCCCACATAACCGCCATCTCCACGAACACGTTGGTCACCACCAGAGCAGAATGCTTCTTTATCTTCTCCTTGACCATGATTAGCACCAGTCAAAATGATAACGCCCACTTCTGCATCTTCACGAGCAATGGTAAACGCATCGATTAACTCCATCACTGTTTTAGGACGGAATGCATTACGCACTTCTGGACGATTAATTGTAATTTTAGCAATCCCATTATATGTTTCGTAAATGACATCTTCGTAATTACGATCTAATACTTTCCAATCGAATTGACTCATAGTTACCTCCAAAATGATTAGCTATTGTCTATAAACTCTAAAGAACATTATACCAAAAATACTGTAAAATTTATAGCACCACTACATACTTGGTACAGCTCGATGTGCCATAGCCACAGCAATCTCATCTAAATGCAATACGCCAACACCTAAATAAATAGCTACACTTAGATGTTCTTGGCTACGTGCAATTCCTACTTTACCGCCCACATTGAGACCGACACATTTATTTTTCAGTTGCTCTAAGGCTTGTGCTGTAGCGCCTACCACAGCGCCTTTGCTAACGTGATCATCTTGAATCAACCCTTGTCGGTCCGCTGCTACCACAGCTCGTTCAATGATTTTAGGAATAATCTCTGTGAAAGCTCCTCCAAAATCTATAGCACACGTATGAATCCCCTGCGCTTCAAACTCTTTCCGCAATGCCATCTCTTCGGCGCGACTTTCAGAGATAGCCACATGTAATGCAGCACGCCCAACGCCAATACTTGTTTTTTCCATACCCTATGTCTCCTGTTAAGAACTATGTATAGTATTAAGTATACAGTATATCAAATCATGTTACCATCAATTTTTTTAAGACTGCAGTATATCTACTTTAACTATGATCCTCTGTGAATGTAATGTCCTTTCGATGAAAAAATAGCTGCACAAGAGAAACTTCTTGCACAGCTATTCAAGAGACATCGTAAATAACAGAATAGGATATAAAGGATACTATCACCAAGTAACTCTGTCATACATAGGAGTTACCTTAGAATACATTACTATTAGTTACCCACAGCTTCTACCATAGAACAAACGTACTTATATAATTGTTGTTCACCATTAGGACCCCACTCTCCAATTTGTTTCACAATGGCACTGCCTACGATGGCTCCATCAGATACTGCGGCCATCGCCTTTGCTTGTTCCGGCGTGGAAATACCAAAGCCAACAGCTACAGGAATATCTGTGTATTGACGAACTTGTTCTACGATGCTAGCAATGTCTGTTGTAATGTCACTGCGCATACCTGTTACACCAAGAGATGACACACAATACACAAAGCCTTCTGCTTGACTAGCAATCTCCTCAATTCGTTGCTCTGAAGTAGGTGCAATTAATGAAATGACAGCAACGCCATGAGCTTTTGCTTGATGGGATAATTCTTGTTTTTCTTCCAATGGACAGTCTGGCACAATGACACCTTGGATTCCCACTTCTTCACAGCGTGTCATGAAGCTTTCAACACCATACACATAGATAGGGTTCAAATAGGTCATGAACACAAGTGGTATGGTCAACGGCTCTGTACCGGTGCGCAAACGTTTTACCATATCAAAGATATCATCTGTTGTAATGCCTGTGGATAGAGCGCGCTCACTGGCGGCTTGAATGACAGGACCTTCTGCTACAGGATCAGAAAAAGGAATGCCAATTTCAATCAAACTGGCCCCCGCCTTCGCCATAGTACGAATGTATTTCTCTGTGGCATCAATCCCTTGGTCACCGGAAGTAATGAAAGGGATAAATGCTTTCTTTTTGAAAGCCTCTGCTATTGTTATCTTATTCATGTAAATTCACCCCTCTATATCTCGCCATAGCTGCTACATCCTTATCACCACGTCCGGATAAGCAAATGATGATACTTTCATCAGGACCTAACGTAGGTGCCAATCGCATAGCATGGGCTACGGCATGAGCACTTTCAATAGCTGGAATAATGCCCTCCATACGAGACAGATATTCAAAAGCATCCACTGCCTCATCGTCTGTTATGGGCACATATTGAGCACGGCCACTGTCATGTAAATAGGCATGCTCTGGACCTATTCCTGGATAATCCAAACCTGCTGAAATAGAAAATACAGGTGCGATTTGTCCATAGGAATTTTGACAGAAGTAAGATTTCATACCATGGAAAATACCTACTGTACCTTTTGTCATGGTTGCTGCATGTTCTTCTGTATCAACTCCTTTGCCAGCCGCTTCACAACCGATGAGTCGTACACCTTCATCCTGAATGAAATGATAGAACATACCAATGGCATTACTACCGCCACCAACACAAGCTAATACGGCAGCAGGTAATTTACCTTCTTTTTCTAAAATTTGCTCCCGTGCCTCACGACTGATGATGGACTGAAAGTCACGTACCATCATAGGGAACGGATGAGCCCCCATAACAGATCCTAAGACATAATGGGTGTCCGCCATTCGATTGGTCCATTCCCGCATCGTTTCAGACACAGCATCTTTCAGGGTACCTGTTCCAGAAGTAACCGGATGCACCTTAGCACCTAATAGTTCCATGCGGTATACATTTAAAGCTTGTCGCTCACAGTCTTCTTGACCCATGAAAATTTCACATTCCATGCCCATTAAAGCCGCCACTGTGGCAGTGGCTACACCATGTTGACCGGCACCCGTTTCTGCAATCACTCTCGTTTTACCCATTCGCTTAGCCAATAACATTTGACCTAACACATTATTTAATTTGTGGGATCCTGTATGGTTTAAGTCTTCCCGTTTTAAGTAAATTTTAGCTCCGCCCAAATCTTTTGTCATTTGTTCTGCAAAATATAGTAAGGATGGACGGCCGGTATAGGATACATGTAAATCTTCTAATTCCTTAACAAATTCAGGATCATTTTTATACATTTCATAGGCTGCTTCCAGTTCAATGATGGCATTCATTAGTGTTTCTGGCATGAATTGTCCACCAAATTCACCAAAATAGCCATGGCGATGTGTTGTCATAGTCTATCTCCTTATCTGCTTGTTACTATCTTAACGATCTGTTCCATAGTTTTCATTTTCTTAGCATCTATTTGTTACTGTTTTAATAATCTGTGCCATAGATTTTATTTTCTTCACATCTTTTTGCCCATTTGTCTCTAGACTACTACTCATGTCGAGCCCATAAGGCTGTAGTCGACGAATGGCACGAGCTACATTGTGTAGCCCTATACCGCCTGCTAGGTAGTATGGAACCTGCACATCATCAAGCAATGACCAATCAATAGTCTTACCAGTGCCTCCACGTTCTTCCTTTGAATAGGCATCTACCACCAGTCCATCGATGGGAGCTTGTTTCCATGGCAAGATATCTTCTTTACCTTGCACTTGTATAGCTTTCCAAATCTCAATGGATTCTAATTGTTCTTCCCGTAATTGGCTCCGTAATGTTTCAATATATGTTACAGTTTCATCTCCATGTAATTGCACTACTGAAAGTGGTACTGCCTTTGTAATCTCTACAATAGTAGGTATCGTTTCATTCACAAATACGCCTACCCGTGAGCAGCATTTGTTACCGCTTGTAGTGTGTACGCTATCTTGCAAACTTCTCGTAATAGATTTGGCTTGTTCTACCGTCACTTGTCGTTTGCTGGGTGCAAAGATGAACCCCACATAGTCTGGTTGTGTCTCCAGTAATACAGGAACTGTATCTTCTTGGGATATGCCACAAAATTTGACCTTAACCTCATAACTAGATTGAGTAGCTTCATCTACTGTTGGTGCACTTGGTACCTCTATGTTAGATGTATCTTCTGTTCCTAACCTGTCTCGTTCTGTATTATTATGTATATAACATTTCGATCTGATAGGTCCATACAATTCAGCTAATTTAGCAACTTTATCGTTAGTTCGCATAAAGCTTTCACCCATAAGTGCAGCGTGAATCTTGTTGTCTCGTAACCGTTGGATATCTGCGGCTGTATCTAGGCCACTTTCAGAAACGAAAATCACTGAATCATCCACTAGCTTTCGTAGGCGAATGCTATTGTTCACGTCCACCGTAAAATCTTTTAAATTTCGGTTATTGACCCCAATGATGCGGGCCCCTATATTCACTGCTCGCAATACTTCCGTTTCATCGTGAGCTTCTACCAAACAAGATAGACCCAAACTATCTGCCAACTTATGAAAGCGTGCCATTGTTTCATCATTCAAGATAGCGGCTATGAGTAATATAGCTGAGGCACCCCACAATTTTTCTTCATAGATTTGATATTCATCGATAATAAAGTCCTTCCGTAATACAGGAATATGTACCGCTTCAGCAATTTCTTGTAAATATTGCGGGCTACCTAAAAAGAAATCTGGTTCTGTCAACACGGAAATAGCAGCCGCCCCTGCCATTTCGTACTCCTTGGCTATCTCTAAATAGGGAAAATCTTCTGCAATTATCCCTTTTGATGGAGACGCTTTTTTCACTTCACATATAAAATTAAAATCTAATTCTTGTAATGCCTGTTCAAAAAGAAAATCCTTCGTAATAGGCATTCTTTCTACTTGCTGTTGCAACTCTGACAAGGGTAAATTATCTTTTGCGTCATAGACCCGTTTTTCAGTAGCTGCTACAATCTTATCTAATATCATAACTATTTCTATCCTATTATTCTGGAATAACCTTATTATCATAGTATGTATATGCCAAAACACTTTCCGTAGCATTCATATATCTAAATGATATGGGTAGGAATTACTATATTTGTACTATTTAGTTACCAAAATACCTAAATACGTTTTAGAATCTACTATTCCTAAAGGATATCTCCCGCTTTATAAATATATTGACAATCACGGCCTATTAAGCATTTTGTGATGCTTTCACAAATTTTAAAAGTGCCTTTGCTCCAACACCAGAATACAATAACTCTTGCACCGTTTTAAAAGCATTCTCTAAGGTTACCGTTCCCTCTTTGGCTAAGTAGTATGCCATGCCCGCATTTAAAATCACAGCGGTAGCACGACCGCTTCTATCTTTGCCTTCTAATAGTGTACGTGTAATCTCTGCATTAACTTTTGCGTCACCACCTACAAGTTCATCTGGTGTGGCGCAGTCAAATCCATAGTCCTTAGGATCTAATTCATAGGTCTTGAACGTACCATGATTGATTTCGCACACTGTCGTTGTTCCGGTTGCTGTAATTTCATCTAGCCCATCGCTACCATATACGACAGCACCACGATGAACACCTAAGTTAGATAAAACCTGTGCCAATGGTTCCACTAAGGACCGATCGTATACACCCATCAGTTCTACCGTTGCACCTGCTGGGTTTGCCAAAGGTCCCAAGATATTAAATACGGTTCTGACCCCCATAGATTTTCGTACAGGACCTGCGTATTTCATCGCTTCATGATATACCGGAGCAAACATAAAGCAAATATTTGCTTCTTCTAACACTTTTTTATTCTGCTCTCCATTGAGTTCTAGTTTCACACCCAATGCTTCTAGCACATCAGCGGCGCCACATTTACTAGATACGCTACGATTCCCATGTTTAGCGATAGGAACTCCCGCTGCAGCTAGTAGGATGGCAGATGTCGTAGAAATGTTGAAAGTACTACTACCATCTCCACCGGTACCTACGATTTCTACCACTGTATTGTCATGTGGCACAGAGCCGGCTTTTTCTCGCATGACTTCCGCAAAGGCGGTAATCTCTGTAACGCTAGGTCCCTTTGCTTGTAAACCACCTAAAAAAGCAGCCATAGGCACTTCCTGTACGTCTCCACTCATAATAGCGTTCATCGTTGCTTTTGCCACTTCATATGGCATATCTTGTCCCTCTGTGACAAGGCGTATTGCTTGTTGAATCATACTCTATATCTCCCTTATATAATCTTATGATATTCCAAGAAATTCTTAACCATTTGTGTTCCTTGCGGTGTCAAAATAGACTCTGGATGGAATTGCACTCCGTAAATCGGATGTGTTCTATGTTCCATGGCCATGATTTCTCCATCTTCCGTACGAGCCGTTACTACTAGTTCATCTCCTAGGGTATCTTCCAAAACTGCTAAGGAATGATACCGCGCTACGGGGAACTCTTGAGGAATATCTTTCCATAATATGGATGGATAACATTGGGTAGCTACGCTTTGTTTGCCATGCATGACTTCTTTCGCATATCCCACAGTGGCGCCGAACACTTCGCCCATGGCTTGATGGCCCAAGCAAATGCCCAAGATAGGAAACTCACCTTGGCATATTTCCAGCAATTCTTCATACACACCTGCATCTTTTGGTCTGCCCGTGCCTGGTGAAAGGATGACGCACTCAGGTGAAAGCTCTTGAATTTCTTTCACTGTCATTTCATCACTGCGGATTACCTTAATATCTTTTACTAGCGAGCCAATTAATTGATAAATGTTAAAAGAGAAACTATCGTAATGATCGATAAGTAATACCATGTTACACCTCCTGTGCCAATGTGATAGCCGTTACCATAGATTGTGCTTTGTGGATAGTTTCATTATACTCATTCACAGGCACACTATCTCGCACAATGCCACCGCCGGAACGAACGAATACCCGACCATCTTTTGCCATGGCCATGCGGATACCAATACACACATCCATATTTCCGGAGAAATCTAAGTATCCTACAGCACCACCGTAGACACCACGAGGACTTTTCTCTAATTCTTGTAAAATCTGAATGGCACGAATTTTAGGAGCCCCCGATAAAGTGCCTGCCGGTAAAGTAGCACCGATAGCATCTAAGGCATCAAACTCTTCTCTTAATGTTCCTTTCACAGTACTCGTTAAATGAATCACGTGAGAGAACCGTTGTAATTGATGTAACGCTTCTACTTGGACGGACCCGAACTCACAGACTTTACCAATGTCGTTACGTCCTAAATCGACGAGCATATTATGTTCTGCTAATTCTTTTTCATCTTTGCTTAACTTAGCCTCTTGCGCTCTATCTTCCTCTTCATTCTTGCCCCGTGGCAATGTGCCCGCAATTGGGAATGTATAGACGCTTCTATCTTGCAATTTCACCAATGTTTCCGGTGAAGCTCCCGTTAATTCTACAGACTTACCACTCATATAGAACATATACGGAGATGGATTCATCGTTCTTAGTACACGATAAGCATTGAGTAAACTTCCTTTGAATTTTGCTTCTCTACGATTGGATACGACGGCTTGAAAGATATCTCCTTCCGTGATGTAATGTTGTGTTTTTCGTACTACTTCTTGGTATTCTTCGGAAGTAAACTCCGAGGTGAATTCACTTTCTAATACACCTCGCTCGATTTGAGCCTCTTCGCCTTCTTTCACTAGGTCTGCTAAGGCTTGCAATTCCAATTGGGTACGCTCGTAATTACGTTCAATATCGTCTGTACGTACATGACCGATGATATAGATTTTATTTTTATAATGGTCGAACGCAATGACTTTATCGAAGAGCATAAGATCTACATCGTTCACCATACTCGTATCTGTATCACTAATATGTTGATCTAAGGTAGGCTCAATGTAACGTATGTATTCATAGGCGAAGTATCCCACAAATCCACCTGTGAAAGTTGGCAATGCTTCTACTCTAGGGCTTTTATATTGACCCAAGATGTTTCGAATTTCTTCTGCTGGATTATGACATGTAAACGTACGTATCATATCTCCTTTGATCGTCATCATATGGTTTTTGCATGTTACTTCTAACAATGGATTATAACCTAAGAAAGAATATCGCCCCCAGTGATGGGTGTTATCTGCACTTTCCAATAAGAATGTATGAGCGCTCATCTTTTTTAACGCTTTCAATACAGAAATAGGTGTACGAATATCCGATAATAATTCTACATAGACCGGTACGATATCAAATCCCTGTCCTAATTGTTTTACCGTTTCTATTGATGGTTTCATAATTCCTCCTGCAATAAAAAAACTCGCCCTAGACGTAAATGTCAAGGACGAGTTCATATGCTAAATAACTGCACAAATGCGCAGAAAGATTCATATAAATCGCGGTACCACCTTGTTTGAATGCATGCATTCCCCTTTGCAGGATACTATCATATCCCTCACGATTAACGCTCATGACACGTTATGCTATACTAGGACACATTGTCCGTTCCCCATACCCTCGGTGGTCCATTTAATAGACTGCGTTCTGCGGGGCTCTCAGCTACCCCCCACTCTCTGGAAGTGCACGTTCTATTTTTATCTCCACCTCATCGGTTTGTTAGGCGAGTATTAAATTATGTATCAAATCTTATCACACTAAAATACATTTGTCTACTGAATAATAACAATTTTCTATAATTTTTATAGGAGTATCCTGTATAACCTATAGATACTCCCTATAGATATATATCTACTAAGCATAAAAGTGAATAATCGCATAAGTGCTCCCTATAGCTACGTAACTACTCCGCATGAAAACGAATAATCTCAATATCTACTCCTTACCATGCAGAATAGCAGAAATAATCTTCTTGATTCCATAGTATAGTAATTATAAAACAATTTTACTATCACGTTGATTTTTGCCTTATACTAGTTGCTTTAAAACCGCTACCTCTACCTGTCCAGGTGCTGATGCTTGTCCCAGTGTACCAAAGGTCAAACAATTTCCAAACACATGGCCGCAAGTCCGTGTCATCTGTCCTAATTTTCCCATAGACATAGTAATCCGTGGCAATTGTGGATACCGTTCAGTTAACTCCTTTGTAAATTGTAACACTGAAAGTACATCATCACTCGTTGTTGGCATCAAGGCAAACTTAATCACTGCAGCTCCTGCTGATATCATACGTTCTGCATAGAGATGCAATGTATCTCTATTCAAGGTTTTGTGGAAATTATGATAACTCATTACTGTTTGAATCCCTTGATGATGAGCTTCTTTGATAATTTGGCCGATTGTGTCTGTATAGGTAAATAATTCCACATCCACAGCATCTACTACATTTTGATCCACAATTGCTTGTAATAGGTTACCGTAATTCTCGTTACTTAAGGACGTTTCTCCACCCTCAGCTAAGGTGCGCCATGTAAACAATATCGACATTTTTTCATATCTGGAGTGCACTTCTTCTACCAAGTTTACTATTGTTGGTATGTACTCTTCTTCATGCAGATGAGAACCCTTCATCCACATATCTGGGCGCAATTCGATGAGGTCCACCTTTGCTTTCACTGCCTCTTGCACCTGTGAAAGTATATCCTCTACTGTCGGTCCTACAATAGGAACGCAGATACCACATCGATCTCCTTGTATAGGGCCTTGTTGTTGTTTTGAATTCATAATATTCCGCTCCTAATTATAATCTATACATATACACATCCATATAGTGCTACCATTATTTATTTTCACAGTCAGAGCATATCATATCTAGTATGTCGAATCATTCTTAACGAATAGATTGTCATACTCACTATGTATGGTAGCTAAAGATCTTGTAAAATAACTTCTATCAATACACCCAATGACTAGGTTATCTTTAGGCATCTTTATGGTTGCTACTACTATACCACATAAGCACAATACAATAAAAGCCAAATCACGATGAGCATTCATTCATGATTTGGCTAATACAACTATTCTATCTGTATGTGTACATCATATTCAGTAAAATACAAACATGATAAAGTTGCACTACTACTAAAATAACTATTGCTCTGCTTTAGCATCAGGTGGCGCCGTTTTCACAATAAATGCAAGGGCAATGACATGACCGATCCACACGGCTCCCATAATATACAATGCTACAGGCATATTACGCATACCATAAGCTCCAATACCCAATAAAATCGATACGGACACTAAGATATTAATCTTAGTACGAAGTGGCATGCCACTTTTATTCTTAAAAGGTTCTACATAATTTGCATAAAGCTTAGAGTTTACAAACTTCTCATGGAATCGTTTAGAACCTCTAGCAAAACAAAATACGGCGAATAAATAAAACGGTACCGTTGGCAATAAAGGTAATACAATTCCCAACGAACCTAAGCCAAAGCTAATAGCACCTAATACAATCCAAATATAACGAATCACACCTGTTGATTCTTGTACTTCTTTTGTTACTGTTTCTTTCACTTGTCACCCCTATATAACGTATATTCTAATACGTTTATTCCATATTTAAAATCCCTATTCCAATAGCCATTCTATCACATTTTTTTGTTGTATTCCCTCATAAGATGCATTGCTATTAATCTCATCCAAAGTAAGCAAAAATTTCGGATGATAGTCTTTCACCTCAAATAAAGGCGTTAGTTCTCTGTCTAATGTGGTAGGGTCTAACACACTTTGACTCACTTGATAATACTCAAATAGTCCATGTTTCTGAGCTACAAAATCTATTTCACCATTTTTTAGGATACCGACATGAACCGTATAGCCTCGGCGCAATAATTCTAAATACACCACATTTTCAAGAATGTGACCTGTATCTCGTCCTGTATTAGGTACGAAAAATCTTCTCAGCCCAGGATCAACTAAATAAAATTTAGAATATAATCTAAGCAGTTCTTTCCCTCGCACATCAAATCTAGACGCTTCATAAATTAACAATGCATCTCTCAGTGCTGCTATGTACCTTTCTACAGTACGACTATCTACCTTTCTTCCCATACTAGTAAGAGAATCAGCTATCTTCTTAGGTGTTAATAAACTTCCCACGTTGGCAGCAATATACCGAATAATACTTTCTAATATTAAAATATCGCTTCCCTTTAAGCGTGTCATAACATCTTTCAACACTACAGAATTGACTATACCTTCTAAATAGGTATGTAGCATTTCATCATGACCAGCATATTCTAGTGTCCCTGGGAAACCACTTTGCGCTACAAATAGACGATACAAACCATTCAAAGATAGATTCGTTGTCTCTTTGTGTGCTTCAACAAACTCTTTAAATGATAAAGGTAACATATCTAGCTGAACATATCGACCCGCTAATAATGTAGCTATTTCTGAAGACATAAAGTACGCATTAGATCCGGTAATATAGATATCTACATTATCTTTAATATAGAAACTATCTACCACACGTTCGAACCCTTGCACATGTTGGACCTCATCCAAAAATATATACATTTGTTGATTAGGAATTATTTTGGATTTTATGTATTCATACAACCGTATATAATCCGTTAAGTCCCTGTATTCCAAATCTTCAAAGTTAATAGCGATGATTTGATTTTCATTTACCCCTTCTTGTAGTAACTCTTGTTGAAAGAGATAAAATAAAGTTGATTTACCACATCTACGCACGCCAGACACAATTTTTATAACACGTTTTTCTCTGTGATTTCTCAGAAACTGTATGTACTTTTCCCTATTAATTAACTTCATGTCTACTCCTCTATCATTTGTGATACCCTTCAATACAATGAAAGTGTTATCCATACTCTCAGTATATTGCAAAAATACATTACAATGTAATCTTTATTATAATTTTAACTAAGATTGCATTTGATTGCAATCTTTATTTTAAATAAATTACTTTTTGCATTTCGATGTAACTTTTATTCTATAATAGATAATTTTTGCATCTCAATGCAATCTTTAATCACAATGTAGTTTTTATATCACAATATATTTTTGGATACACAGAGAATGACCCATACCTTTAGATAGCTCGCAATCCTTTGTTCCCATACTAGTACACATAGCATAGTAATAGAGGATAGCTAACTTGCATCGTTAACTATCCTCTATGGTATATCATTATGTACTGAATGCCTGTCTATCTTCCTATGAAGTTATACACAGGTATAGTCCAACATCTATAAGATTTCTATTCCTTTATCTTAGAATTTGTACGTACCTTGGATACGAGTGTAGTTACCTAATTTAAAGTTTTCTCCACCGTATAATGTATCACGTTGTCCAATACCTTTTGCATCGAATGTGTAGAATGCTTCTACTAAGAAATCTTTCGCTGGTACATATCCACCACCTAATGTGAAGCTACGAATACCATCTAAGTAACGATCTGGTACAGCTCCTGTGCCATTACCACCTAAGAAAGCACCATGTCCGAAGTATTTGTAGTCAATAAATGCATTCCAGCTACCAGGACGGTAGTAATCAGATTGACCTACATCAAAACGAAGTGCCCAGAAGTGTGGAGTACCACCTGTTCTATGACCTTTCAATTCAAATTGAGGATTACCTGCTGGATTATCATATACTTTACCTGCTGTAGATTGATAGATACTTCCACCATTCATATAGCGACCGAAGTCTGTTCTATTTTGACCATAGTCGAAAGATACAGCTGTATTATCACCAATTTGGTATTTTAAGCCTAAACCAAATACATTCGCTAAACGACCAAAGCTGCGAGACTCATTTCCGTTATCGCTTGTATAATGTACAGTATGATTTTCATGGCCTGTAGAGCGTAAGTACCAAGCTGTGACACCTAATTTATTATTTACTTGTTGACGATATTGGATAAAACCAGCACGTTTAACAGCAGGAATTACATCACGTTGGATAATAACACCTTCCGTTGGAATGACTTTGCCTGTCGCATTGCCTAAAGCTTCACGAGGAAGTTTACTGTAGTGGTCAGCTTCTGTTAAAGTTTTTCTCATATTATCAAAAAATGATACTAACATTCTTGAATATGCATTAGAAGTTCCTGTTAACAGTCCACGTTGACCAGAATGTTCTTTATAAATATTTTCATAAATAAAGCGCTCTTTTAAGTTACTCATCACCTGATTATCAAGTACAATAGATTCATTTGTAGCTGATTTATAAATAGTAGCTATTTTATCTTTATTAGTATCAAACCATTTTGATAGGTATGTTATACCGCCATTATCTAATAACCCTGGAGTATTTAACGGTATATCAAATAATGCTTTATCTTTATCACTTAAAGAGCCAGTTGGATCTACAGAAACTTTTTTATCCATATTGCCATTTTCTAATACTGGTAATTTGACTTCAGGAATCTCAATTCTAAGTTTATTTTTTTCTGATAAAGCATCACTATATCCTTGATTAGCTAAATCAGTCATTCGTTTTAAAACTTCAAATTGTTTGTCTATAAATGGCTTACGTATTTCATTTCTTTTTGCTTCTTTACTATCTTCTTTACTAGCCTCTAAATCGTTACGTTTACTAATAAATCTATTTTCTTCATCAATCACAGATTTGTATTTTACTTTTAAATCTGACTTCTCTTTATCTAATTCTTTGCTTTTTTCAAGCAATGCATTAAATTTTTCTTCCGGTAGTGGGTTATCTCCAATTTCAGGATCTCCATCTGCAATCTCATCGTTAATTTTACTAATCTTATCATCTAAAACAAGTTTTTTATCGTTATATTCCTTGTAAGCATTAGACTCTTTAAATGTATTTAATTCATTAGTTATCTCATCAATTTTAGAGTTTATTTCTTCTCCCGCATTATTAATAACATCTGTAGCTGCTTCGACTGCTTTTTTCTCGTCTTCTTTTATGACTTCTAGCTGTTTATGGAATCCAATGGTATTACCAGCATTTTCAATATTAAGCTCTTCATTACCGCCACCTGAGCTAGTTTTAACTCCCATAAATTCATCAACAGTTGGAGCTCGTTTAAATGCGTTATAAATAGCATGTGTATAGGCAGAATCTGTTACACCTGTGCTATGTGAGAAATCACCATAGCCGACACGAACTTGTTTCGTATCATCTGTCCAAACACCACGAATACCATCGTATTCTTTTCCAAACCAATATCCAGTGACGCCCATTGGCTCTGTCATGCGACCTGCAGTGATATCCCATTTGTTAGTATGCTTTGTTATCGTCGCTTCATCAATCCGTTGATGGTTAAAGCCTTTTGTCACTGTAACATGATGATCTGTATCTACACCAGCTTGACCACTAGCGCTAGCTACAACACGCACATCCACATCTTTACCAATACGAGCATCTACGCCAGCACGAACGCGGGATGTAAATCCATGATTATCTGTATCTCGAAGGTTTTCTACCGCATCATTGTCAATATAGCTAGTCGCTGTTACACGACTAGTTGGGCGGTCAAAGCCTAAATGGCTATCCCAACGGTTTCTGTAATCGCCAACGAAAGACACACCTTCTGGTTTATTTTCATCGAAATCACGGTGAATGAAAGAATCCATTGGATCCATCACTCGTGTTTTTACTTCTACTGTAGCCGTATTCGGTTGACCACTACCTGTATTAGCATCGCTACCAAATTTCAAGTTAATACCCATACGGAATTGGCGTGTAGAAAGAGCACGATCATCATCACGATGGTCAAAAATGTTATTGATACCGAAGTACACACGGGAATCTTTATTGATTTTCTTTTGAACGATCATATTCCAAATGCCATATGTTTTACGTTCATACATATCGCTAGTACGACGGTCAGATCCAGAGTAAGAAATTTCAGATTTACCTTCTATTTTCTTAGCTTTTCTTGTAACAGGATCAAGTACAATAGCTTTTGTAATTGGATCTCTTTCATAGGCTGTACCTGATGTCATATATCCGCCACCACCAGATACGGAGTTACTATCTAACATATTGATGTAGTAATCACTCCAGAGGCTACCAGACCAACCTGTTTTTTCATCTTCGTAATCTACGCCAATACCAATTTTGTGAGTCGGTTTGTCTAACAATTGACGTGGCATATCTGGATTACTCTTGTTGATAGCATGTAAATAGGTATAGCCTAAACGAGCTTTCCATTTATTGGAAAGTTTTTGTTTTAATTCCCATTCAAGACCAGTAATCTCTGCTTTACCAATATTTTTAAAGCTGTAAATCATATCTGGAGCATATAAGAATTTATAAATTCCTCGTTCTGTATTTTCATTCAAATCTGTATGGAAGTCTAAGATATGTCCTGTATTATAAGCAGTAATATAATTATCTATATTATTTCTGAATACAGTCAATTTACTGTAGGTATTTTTATTTTCACCTTCAATAGATACGTCAAAGTTAATGGATTTTTCAGGTTTTAAGTTAGGATTACCTTGCCAATACCAACCAAGACGAGCTTCACCACCATTTAAACTAAATGCCGTAATATGGGATGGGAACATTTGCCAGTTATAGAATAATTCACCCATACCTGGTTCTACATAGCTACTACCCACGTTAGCTTTCAAACGGCGATGTGTATTGCCATTCAAATTATGCGTTACGCCCATATTGAAAGATAAATTAGATCCAAACAAGCTGCTATGGTCAAAGCGAGCAATTGGATTTAAGATTGTGTTCTTGTTTAATTGCCAAGTATCTTGTATAAATAGGTATTGTTTATTAATAGTACCAGTACCGACCGTTTGTTTATTGATACGTTTGTTAGCTTCTTCTTTGAAAGTAGCACCGTTTAGCTTAAGGACTTCACTAACTTTTGGTTTAACTGTATTATCATAATAATACAATGGTAAATATGCTACATCATATCTTGAGTCGAGATCTACTTTATCACTATTACTAGTTTGCTTTTTATTAAACTCAATCAAATCTGCTCTATTAATTTCTTTTAGTGTATTGGCAAATTCTAAGTATTTTTTATATGCTTCAGGGTATTTTTTTTCTAATGTATTAGGGTTAACTCCATTAATCCATGTTCTAGCGGCTGCAGGATCTCCTTCCGTCAACTTCTCTTTATAATTCAAGAAATCTTCATAGGTAAACTCAGGTACTTTACTGTTTGCATTGGATTTATCTGTGTTGTACCACTCTTTTTCTTTATTTCGTTCGATGATACCATCTTTATTCTTACCAAAAGAATAGTCATAAATGTTAGATTTTGGAACACCATTTCGGTCTACAGATAGACTCTTATCGTAATCCCATGGATCTATATCACGTACATAGGTATGCGGTGCATTTTTCAAACGGCTACCTGTACCTGTTTCACGAGACATGCCAACACCATAAGATACTAGGTGATTGTCGTTGGCTTGAATATCTCCAGAAATGCCAAAGTTCCATTGTCTGTGGTCAATATTATCTGTGTATTCTAAAGTGTTTTTACCTTCATAGGTGCTTTTACCATAGTCACTGCTCAACGTTAAATCGTTTTCATTGGTACGAGTATAGTTAACTTCCGCTTTCCAGTTGGATACATCGTCTCTACCTTCGTAAGTTAAGTTCATAGTATTACGATTTAAATCACGTTTGTAATGCATTTGTGGGACCATGAAAGAATCACTATTTTTCACATAGCGCTCTAAATCTTCACGATAACGATCTAGCTTCATGCTGATCGTTTGATTATCTTTCACATCTATAATACTAGCCACACCTACATTCGCATTTGTACCATAGTAACGCAAGGAGTTTTTAAGGAACCCATGGTCTACCGTATCATCAGCTCCTAGACAATCTGCTCTAGGTCTTTCACTAGCATAAATAGGCATAATATCTCGTTTGCTGCCAAAGATATTTACTTTTACTTTGCCCATTTTACCAGAATCGGCACGGACAAAGACGTTCGTAGCTGGTGTACTGTTGCCGTCACCTCGCTCACGGATGCCTTCTACATTTAACTGAAGACCCGCTTTATTGCGTGGCTTGTTAGTAATCACATTAATGACACCACCCATAGCATCGGAACCATATTTAGCGCTCGCTGCACCTTGTACAATTTCAATATGATCTAAGTTTTCAGTGCCAAGACGTTGTAACTCATCACCAGCACCTTGATATTTCGATAGGTCACCCATTACAGGTTGACCATCTACCAAGATTAGGGTATGACGAGGCTCTGCCCCACGAATGGATACACCAACACGACCCATGGCATCCACAGTACGGCTTACACCTGTTTCACTAAATACAATATCTTCCGCAGACTTAGCCTGCTTAGCTTCGATATCTTTTTTAGTAATAATTTGTACTTGTTGCGAATTATACTTAGCCTCTTCTTGTGCACGATTCGCTGTTACATATACAGACCCTTCTGCATGCGCTACTGTTGGAACTAGAAAACTTGCGCCCCCAATCCATGTAGCAATGGCACAGGAAAGCATAAGGTATTTCTTTGTTGATTCACCTTTCCTTGTCATTGGCAACCTCCTCCTAAACTCAAAATTATACATTTTTTTGAGAAATAAATTCAAATTACTTTTATTATATCTGTTATTGATAATCTTTTTCTACTCTAAAAAGTATGCCAATGCTCCATTACGACATTTTAAGAATAATTTTTATATAATATATGATTAATTTCTTTCTCTATTCTTAATAACACTTTATACACAGAATACTTATTAATTTACTTTTAGTATAATTATCTCCTATATTGATAGTATATATATAATTACTTTTAGTTTTATCACCATATATTTGGTATCTAATATGCAGAAAAGCTATAACTAATTGAGGGTATTCCTCAACTATGCTATAGCTTTTCTAATGTATATTCCCCCTATGTTATCTTTTTTACAAACGATACTGCTTGATCATCGTGCCACGGCGAATTATATCATAAGAGAAATACTATGTAATTGTATATTAGAATTTGTAAGTACCTTGAATACGAGTGTAGTTACCTAATTTAAAGTTTTCTGCACCGTATAATGTATCACGTTCTCCAATACTCTTCGCATCAAATGTATAGAATGCTTCTAGTAATAAATCTTTACGAGGAACATAACCACCACCTAATGTAAAGCTGCGGATACCATCTAAGTAACGATCAGGTACTGCACCTGTGCCATTACCACCGAAGAAGGAACCATGGGCAAAGTATTTGTAATCCATGAACGCATTCCAGCTACCAGGTCTTGTGTAATCAGATTGACCGATGTCAAGACGAGCAGTCCAGAAGTGTGGAGTACCCCCCATAGAGTGACCTTTCACTGTGAAGTCAGCTGTATTTCGTACATGATCAAAGTTTGTATGACCGTTCATATAACGACCGAAATCACTGCGATTCAAACCATAATCTAAGGAAAGTAACGCATTATGACCTAATTGATATTGTGCACCGATGGCAAATATATTTGCCAAGCGATTTGTTGTGTATGTATCATTTGTTAAGTCTGGTACTTCAGATGTTACATCCCCGTAAATAGGTGTTGAATAGTAATCATTAGCATGTCCTACCACATCTCGATGTGTTTCCATCTTAGTTTTTGCATGACCAGCTTGCATTGTGTGTTCATTATTGTTCAAAGAGCGTAAGAACCATGCTTGAATACCTAACCGTGGATTGATTTGTGTTTTATATTGAGCAAACACAGCTTTATCAATAGCTGGAATTGTATCACGTTCTAGTTTTAAACCAGTCACTTTGACAGGTTTACCAATTACTTTTTCTAAAGCGGCACGAGGTAATGTATTACCTTGTTCAGATTCTTCAACTGCAAGCTTTAATAACGATAAATATTCTCGTGCAATTGTAGTTACATCACCCTTGCTATATTCACTATCACTATTACTAAAGTTTGCAGCCTTTAATTCATCAACAACATTAACATCATCCGCTTTTTTTGTACTAGTAGCAAAATCATAAGCTCCTAGTTTCTTTATTCCTACGACTCGTTTAAACTTAAAGTTCTTTACTGGATTGGTTAATTTATCAATATCCATTGTTTTAGGTAATAATGATTTTGCAACAACTTTTGTGGAAAAACCTGTTAATTGTCCATTAATAATATTTTTTAAAGTTTTCTCCCGTTCATCACTTTGGTATAAGTATATGCTATTAAAGTGTGTTTTAGCTACCCATTCAGCAACCTTAGAATAAGCTGATTCAAATTCCTCTTTATGATTATCTATATAGTTAGAATTAAGAATATTAGCATTATCTAATGTTGTGCCAAACCGTTTATTTAATTCAGGCTTTTCTTTGAGATATAATTCACCCAAGACTTTATTTTTTTCTTCTTTGTAAGCTTTTATCACAGCAGAATCTTCTTTTTCATCGATACGATCTGGGCTAAAATTAGAATCATAATATAGAGCCATCGTTGATGTTAAATACCCTACATTATGGTTTTCATCTTCTACTTCATAAACGACGTGTATATTATCCGGGCTTTCAGCAACTTTATATGAAATATTATGATTTTTGATAAGTTCTGGATAAGCTTGGCTTAAGATATTAGCCATACGTTGAATAATCTCTGTGCGCTTAGCAATTTTTTCTTCCTCAGTAGCATTAGGCATTGAATTATCAACATCACTCAATTGCTCCATGAAATAAAGGTTTTCATTTTTACCTTTAAATTCTCTAAGGTATATATCCATTGGTGACCCTTCACCAGCCACTTTATTACCATCTACTTCAGGTACAACACCCCATTTATCAGCTAACATCGCTTTATCATTATCATATGGATATAAGTGATTTAAACCAATAAATTCTTCCATTGTTGGAGCTCTAAAGTATGTAGAGTATGTGCTATGGCTATACGCAGAGTCTGTAATACCAGTGCTTGCTTTGAATGAGCCGATACCAGTACGGAATTGATTGCGTTGGTCCGTCCAAACAGCACGAATACCATCAAACGTTTTATTAAACCAATATCCTGTGGTACCCATAGATTCAGATAAACGACCGATAGAGAAATCCCAACGTCCGTTAGAATTTGTTACGTCCAAGTTTTCCAATCGTTGTTTATTAAGTCCTTGTGAGTTAACTGTCGTGCTTGCAGTATCTACGGAGTGAGTACCACTTGCACTCGCTAATACTTTCACATTCGTATGGTCATTGATTTTTGCATCTACACCAAAACGAATGCGTTGTTCTAGGCCATGCTCTCTTTGATCTTTTAAGTTATATTCAGCACTTCCTACATAAGAAGTACTTGTATACAAGGATTGTGGACGTTCAGAGCCACCATGTGCCATTAAGCGTGCACGGTAATCACCGATAAATTGAGTGCCTACTTCTTTATTTGCATCAAATGGACGATCTAAGAAGTGATGACTATGTCCCATATCATCGCCATTGATTCTAGCTAATGCAGTATCAACTTGAGTTTGTGAAATCGCTGTTGTAGATCCTGTACTATTATTCGATGTACCTGGGGTTTGTGCTTTCGCATTTGCATCTTTATGTGCACCACCAGCACCGAATTTAAGGTTCACACCAAAACGGTACACACGAGCTTGGGTAGCTCTGTCATCATCACGATGGTCAAAGATATTATTAATACCAAAGTATACTAAGGAATCATCGCCAAATTTACGTTGTACCATCGCATTCCATGTACCGTAGGATTTTTCTTCGTATTCATTAGACACATTGTAAATAGCACTGTCAGAATCTATGCCACTAATCCAGTAATTGGAACGATTTTTTTGTGTGTTACTATCAAGCATTTTATGATAGTAATCTGCCCAAAGTTGTGCATTCCATTTTTTACTTTCATAGGTAATGCCAAAATCAATTTTATTTGTTGGACGATCTAATAATTGACTTGGCATAGTAGGATCAGATTGGTTCAACGCTTGTAGACGAGTCCAACCAAAGCGTGTACTCCAATGGTTGCCAAATTTATGTTTCCACTCTAATTGAACCCCTGTTATCTTAGCTTTTCCAATATTTTTGAAGCTATAGATTAAATCAGGTGCTTGCATCCATTTATCTTGTTTCGATAATTGTGGAGCCCAATCTTGTAATTCTCCTGTAAAGTATACAGACATGTAGTTAGTAATACGATTTTGGAAAATGCCAAAGCGAGCATAGTCATTTTTGCCTTCTCCTTCAAAACTAATGTCAATATTTTTTGATGTTTCTGGTTTTAAATTAGGATTGCCTGCCCAGTACCATCCCATTTTAGCTACGCCTTGTGCTACTGGGTTAGAACCAAACATTTGCCAGTTATACCACAATTCACCCATACCTGGTTCAGCATAGCCTGTTCCTACATTGACTTTCAAGCGACGATGAGCATTAGAATTTACATTATAAGTAGCCCCTAAATTCCAGGATACGTGGCTACCAAATAAGTTGCTCTTATCGAGACGAATCGTAGGTTGTACTAGCAAGTCTTTATTAACCTGCCATGCATCAGATAAATACACATTTGTCTTGTTGATAGTGCCTTCCCCTTCTGTGATACGTTGTTCGCGTTCACGGTATTTTTCGAGGAATTTGACACCTTTATATTTTGGTGCTTTCGCACGTTCAGCTGGATCTAAAGATTCCCCTTGTGTAAAGTATTTTACATACACCGAAGAAGCACCTTGAAGATTATTTTCTTTTTTCAAAGCTTCATTAAATTCAACAATTTTTTTCCAATGTGCATCATCTACATCAAATTTAGATAAATTATTGTACGAATTATATGGCTCGGTACTTTCTTTAGGATCATCTAATTTATGTTCTCGGAAATATTCATATGTAATCGGTGGAACATCACTTTCTTTTTCCACACCATAATATTCATAATCTTTATCCCAAATTGGTAAACTATCTTTGCCTGGTTTAAATTTATAGTCGTGAATATGAGAATAAATACGTAAACTATTGTCTCCAGGGCGACGCTCTAGACGGTCCACTCCGGCTACTAATAAGTTCTTATCGTAATCCCATGGATCAATGTATCGAGTTTTTACATTTGGAGAGCTTTTTAATCGGCTACCAAAACCAGTTTCATGGGTTTGCGCAATACCCCAACTCAATGTGTGTTTGTCCCCAATAGCTGAATTTGCATTGAAGCGGACATCAGTTTGACGATGATCAACATCATCAATATACTTCAATTCATTCTTACCTTCATATTGAGAACGACCAGTGTAGTTAATTAAAGATATATCATTTTCATTAATACGAGAATGATTCAATTCTAATTTCCAATCACTAGCGCCACCTCGGCCGTTCCAAATCATATTCATGGTGTTACGATTACTATCACGTTTGAAATGACGTTGTGGCTCAAACGGAGATGTACTATGTTTTACATCACGTTGTAAATCTTCTGTATAGCGGTTTAAACGGATTTGGATATTATTTTCTTTATTAATATCATAAATCGCATTTAGTCCAATATCCGACGTGTCACCATAGAAACGAAGTACATTTGGTTTAAATTCGCCTTCTAATTTATCTCCTGTATCTCTTCTTTCTTGCGTAGCATATACAGGTAAAATATCCCGTTTACTACCAGAGATAGCTACCCGGACTTTACCCATTTGTCCAGAGTCGGCACGCATAAAGAAGTTGGAGTTACGATAGCCAGGTTCTCCACCCTTCGCACGAGATCCTTCACCATTGATTTGGATGGTTGGTTTTTTAGCTGCTTTTTTAGTGATGATATTAACAACACCACCAATGGCATCAGATCCATATTTAGCGCTGGCAGAACCTTGTACGATTTCAATACGTTCTACGTTCTCTGTGCCTAAGCGCATAACTTCATCAGCTGCACCACTGAACTTAGCCAAGTCACCTAATACAGCTTGACCATCTACTAAAATCAAAGTATGACGGGCTTCTGCACCACGAATGGATACACCTACACGACCCATGGAGTCTACTGTACGAGATACACCGCTTTCAGTGAAAATGATATCTTCTACTGATTTAGCTTGTTTTTGTTCAATATCCTTTTTAGTAATAATACTCACTTGTTGTGAGTTATATTTAGCCTCTTCATGAGCTCTATCAGCTGTAACATATACAGACCCCTCAGCTTGTACTGAGTTGGAATACATTAAACCTGGTAGCGCTATCCATGTAGCAATCGCACATGATAGCATGAAGTATTTCTGTTGCTTTCTACGATTTGTCGTCATTGCAATCTACTCCTACTTTATAACATAACACAATAAAACAAATAACACAAATGACATGAAATATCATTTTCTATAAATTCTACCGTAATTCAATACATGATTCTACTCCGAAACGTTATAAATTAGCCCAAAAAGGTTATTAATTTATTAATCGTTATCATTTATCATTAATGAACATTTGACAAATGCCTAATAAATAAGAAATTTATTCTCATTTATTAGGCAAATATCTTATGTATTGCACTCCTTATATATAGGGCAAAAAAGGCTATAGCCGATTCTATCAGTCTATAGCCTTTGACGGTATAAGTATTATTCCTGTTCTATTGTATTATTTCAACAATGCCTTTAAGGCTTGTACGTCTTGTTGTAAACCTTCTAGACTTCTTATTGCTCTTGATAATTTTATAATTTGTTAAGTCTATCACAGTGATTTTTTTAAGTCAATAAAATCATAGTAGTTTACTGTGTAAATAGAGAGTGAATGGCCTGTTTGTATCCCTTAATTTTTGTTGAAACTCATTGATATCCCAAGTACTAAGATATTTTATTTGATTATATCTAACTTTCATGATTATATGTTTATATTTCATTGACACTTATCACAGTTGAGATTATAATAATAGTAAGTATGAATAGGGAAAATAAGTATTCATGCTTTTGGGTATATTCTAGTTTTAGGTAAGGAGAATTATTATGAAGTTCTTTTCTAAAAGCGCTATGATTGCGGCATTAGCAGTAACTGCAGCTTTCGGCGTATCTCAATCTACTGACGCGGCGTACATGTTAAATGCTGAAGTAAAAGACGCAACTCCAGCATTACAAGAAGCAGCTTCCATTGGTGTTCGTACATACGAAAATCCAATGATGAAAAATGCTATGAACAAAGATGCTATCGTAGTTATGTCCTTTGGCACTACTTTCAAAGATACTCGTGCAAAAACAATTGATGCTACTATCAATGAAATCAAAGCACAACATCCAAATGTAAAAGTAGTCACTGCTTTCACATCCCATATTATCATTGATCGCATTAAAGCCCATGAAGGTATTACATACCCTACTCCAGAAGAAGCATTAGACCAATTAAAAGCTGATGGATACACTCGTGTTGCTTTAACAACATTAAATATGATTCCAGGTATGGAATATAACTATGCTGGCGCTGTATTCAACCATCATAAACAAGATTTCAAAAAAATGACATTAGGTTTACCTTTAATGTACTGGATGGGACAAGAAGAACAACGCGATGATATTGAACAAGCATTAAAAGCATACTCTTCCCAATTCCCTATGATCCAAACAAAAGATTCTGCTGTATTGATCATGGCTCATGGTACTCCAGATCCATCTAATGCGTACTATGCAGTAATCCAAGATCGTATCGATTCCATGGGATTCCAAAATACATACCTTTACACAGTTGAAGGATGGCCAAACCTTGAAACAGTAATCCCTCAATTAAAAGAAAAAGGTATCAAACACGTTACATTAATGCCATTAATGATGGTGGCTGGTGACCATGCAAACAACGACATGGCTGGTGACGAACCTGATTCACACAAAAGCATCCTTATGAAAGAAGGCTTCACTGTAGATACTTACATCCATGGTGCTGGTGAAAACCAACAAATCCGTGATATCTTTGCTGAACGTGCTTCTGAAGCATATGATGCATTAGTAAAATAATCGCAATCACAATAGTATAGTATTAAAATTTAGGGGGATACGATTCGTATCCCCTTATTTGAAAGTTAAGACCCATGAAAACATATTTAAAAATTTGTAGTGCTGTTCTACTCTCCACTTCTCTTTTACTAGGTGGATGTACGAAAACAGGTCCTACTACAACAGAAACAACTCGTACTGTATCTTACCAAGATCAGTCCTACACAATTCCTACTAACCCATCCAAGGTAGTAGCTTTATCTAATTCGATTTCCAAAATGATCTATGCTGTAGGTGGCAAAGCCATCGCTCGTGTTGAAAGTAATGAAAAATTACCTAGTGAAATTGAATCATTACCAAGCATAGGACATACAGCCAATCCTAATATGGAACAATTAGTTGGTCTACATCCTGATTTAGTATTAGGTTTACCTAGCCAACATGAAAAATTTAAAGGGCAGCTAGATAGCAATAATATTCCATCTATTCTAATTAATTACGATGGCATCAATGATAACATTCCACTATTAACATTATTGGGCAATATTTTCCATACAGAAGATAAGGCCAAATCTGTCATCGAAGATTACAATAAAAAAATCGATACAGTGAAAGCCTCGATTCCAAAAGACAAACCTGTCAAAGTCGCTGTATTGCGAGCTACTGGTAAATCGGTAACAGCAGAAACACCACTAGCAATCACAGCGTCTATGATTCGTGAATTAGGCATTACCAATGTTGTCGAACAACATTTAAAAGATAATGTGACTTCTAAAACAGTGCCTTATTCCTTAGAAACATTAACAGTAGACAACCCTGATATCATCCTTGTTGTTACCATGGGTAAAAAGGATGAAATCAATGCAACCTTTGCCAAAGAAATGACTAGTAACCCAGCTTGGAATCAATTACAAGCTGTGAAACATAACAAAGTCATCTTCTTACCATCCCAATGGTTCTTATTGAACCCTGGACTAGAAACACCAGAAGCTATGGCTGAATTAGTTAAGATCATTTATGGTGTGAAAGAGCAATTATAAACGATAAAATGCATGCTAACGTATATAGCAACCTATATACTGTATAGCATGCATTTTAATTTGCTATCTTGTTACTTTCATTCTCAACTGATTACAAATTGTAAGCAGTTAACTTACTTCTCGTTTTAATCTCTTCTGAATTTATTTCGTACCTATATGTTACTTCAAACTTCCTATTTCGTCTTCTACTTGCAATGTAAGATTATTTCTACTTTATAATCACGCTTTACAAACAATTGACTACTTACGTAGCACCAATCCAACCATATCCTTGCACTGCCATATCTACAAAGTGATTCATGAGCAATATTCCAAAGAACGAATCGATCCTAGAAGAAAATCTCTAATGCCTACCTCACAATATACATCTCTACTTCTTTGACTTATTTCCTAATCTTTTTATTCCTGTATTATTTAATTTTTCAAGTGATAACATTTGATTTCTTGCAAGCTTTCTTAGTTCTATCATTCTTTCTTTTTGTTCTAAACCTTTCTCAATGAGAATTGCATTGTAGCTTTCCATATTGGCTAAAACTAATAATTCATTTAAACTTGCATAATCTCTCATATTACCTTTTAAGTTTTTATTTTCATCTCGCCACTGTTTAGCCGTTTTATCAAATAAGGAAACATTTAACATATCTGCTTCACTTGCATATTTAAAACCTAACTGACTGTCCGTTAAATCATTTAGTAAATATGTTTGAATAGCATCAGTATGAATTTTATAGTTTATTTTTGATATTTCACGATGTAAATTCCAAGTGAGTGATAATTTTGAAGTTTCATCTTCTTTTAGTCTTTGGTAATCTTTAATGATATAAAGTTCAAATTCAGCTGAAATCCAAGAAGCGAATTTAAAAGCAATATCTTTATGTGCGAACGTACCACCACCTCTACCAACTTTTACAAATAAGCCTTTGGCATTTGTAGTCGTTGCCCATTTCTGTGGAGATAATGTAAAGGCATTGCTACCTGCTTCTTTTAAAAACCCCTCGAATTCGAGGGGGTTAAATTCTGGATTATTTAACTTCTCCCAAATTCCTAAATATTCGATGGTATTAAAGTTTCTCATCCAATTTGCAACAACAACATTAGGTTCTTCTTTGTTTTTATATCTTGCGATATCTGTAAGACTAATATAATCATTTTTAAAATCTTCTGTGTAAATTTGTATTTCAAATCCTTTTACTTCAATCATTTCTTTTTTAATCTTTGACAAAACTTATTTCTCCTTTCTAGTTCTATGTGGTGTTTACAATCATCTAAATATTAGATAACTCTAAATAACACATAGATTACTTATTTTAAGAGTTTTAATTTATAACGTTATTGTATCATACAATTATTGATTTATATACTAACACCATCAGTACATATCCCAACTCAAAAAAATCGGCATAGCCCATGGTTATGACTATGCCAATATAAAGGAGTTATAGATCTCTTGTTAAGTTTTGCTCAAGTACTACAATAGCCCCTGTATGCGTATATAAGGAAACTCCCCTACTTCTACATCGGTTCTAACAGCAAATACTTTTTCTAGTAATTCTTCTGTCATCACATCTTTGGGTGATCCATCGGCCAAAATCTGTCCTTGATAAAGTACACCAACCCGATGGGAATATTGTGCAGTTTGGTTCAATTCATGAAGAACCATGACAACTGTTAACCCTTCACAGCGATTTAGGTCCTGTAATAACTCCATAATCTCCAATTGGTGGTTAATATCTAAATACGTGGTAGGCTCATCCAAGATTAACACTTTTGGTTCTTGAGCTAATGCCATGGCAATCCATACACGTTGCCGTTCTCCACCAGACAAGGAAGATACTAGTTGATTCCGCAAATGACTCACTTGCGTGGCCTCTAAGGCAGCATCTACTACTTCTTTATCATGAGCTCCTTGTTGCTTCCACCAGGATTGGTAAGGGAATCGACCACAGTTGACGAGTTCTTCTACTAACATATCTTTTGGGATAGATGGTACTTGTGGTAAGAATGCCATATATCTAGCTAATTCTTTATTAGAATACTCCGTTGCCGCTTTCCCAGCAATTTGGATGGTTCCCGCACTTTTAATAGCACTAGTAATGGCATGTAATAAGGTACTTTTACCACAACCATTAGGACCGATTAAGGTAGCGATTTCACCTTCGTACACAGTCCAATCGATGCCTTTTAAGACTTCTTTTTCACCGAAGGAGACACAACAATCTTTCACAGAAATTACTGGTTTCATTAGTCATCCCTCCTCAATAAATACAAGAAGAATGGAGCGCCGAAGAATGCCATAATGATACCCACTGGAATTTCAATAGGACTAAACAGCGTACGTCCCACTGTATCGCTGATAACGAGTACAAACGCTCCTAAGAAGGCAGATCCTGGCAATAAGAAGCGATAATCTGTACCTAGCATCATGCGTGCAATGTGCGGAATAATCAATCCTACGAAGCCAATCAAGCCCGCTACTGATACGGCACTGGCTGCTAATAATGCTGCCACAGCAGTCATCATAAACCTTGTTTTTTCAACGGTTAAGCCTAAACTGCGTGCTGTTTCATCACCTAAGCTGAGTATGGTCAATCGTTTTGCCCCTAAGAAGGCAAATAACAAACCCCCTATTGTATACGGAATTAAGACATACACTTGCGGCCAACTACGAGCGGCTAGACCGCCAACCATCCATAGTAGAGCCCCTTGCACTCGATCTCCATAGAATACGAGAAGGGCAGATATCATGGACCCTAAGAATGCTGCTACGGCTACCCCAGCCAAGATAATACGACTTGGACGTATACCCTGTTTCCAGGCCAAGGCATACACAAGTATGGCCGCTGTCAAAGCGCCAATAAAGGCGATGAATGGCACCGCATATTCTAGGTAAGGAAATAAAATTAATACTATGACACCAGCTAATCCTGCACCTGAGGAAACCCCTACGATTTGCGGATCTGCTAATGGATTTTTCATAACTGCTTGTAAGATAGCACCTGCTACAGCTAGATTCGAGCCTACTAGGGCCGCGACTATATTTCTGGGAAAGCGAATGTTCCATATGACTAGTGAATTTGTATCAGATAAAGTGGGAGACCACAATGTATGCCATATTTGAGCCAATGTAGTCTGGGCGGACCCAAATACTAATGATAAGATGAGGGCAGCAATCGCTGCTGCCCCAAACACTAGAACGAGAAACATACGCCATGCATTGCGTGTTTGACTCGTTCTATTCATTATTTCTTTTCTTTTCCTTCAACAAATAACATGTCGTTACGTTTTACATCTGTGTAGAACAATGCGTTAACAACGGATGCAGCAATGGAGCTACCACCTTTGTTACCTTGAATTGTAATGTAAGGAACTGGAGATACTTCTGCCAAATAATCTTTAGATTCTGCAGCACCTACGAAGCCTACTGGAATCCCGATGATTAAAGCAGGACGAATACCTTCTTCTAAGGCAAGACGCAATACTTCGTATAAAGCAGTTGGTGCATTACCAATTGCCACGATTTGGCCTTCTAACTGTTTACCGAATGTACGCATCGCAGCAATAGAGCGTGTTACGCCTAATTCTTTTGCCATTTCAGCCACTTTTTCGTCACGAATTAAGCAATGTGCTTCACTGTTATGAAGTTTCAATGCTGGTTTAGAAATACCTGTACGCACCATTTCTACGTCAGTGTAAACATGAGCGCCATTGTTAACAGCTGCAATTCCTGCCGCTACAGCACCTTCACTAGTACGGAATAATTTTGCATATTCTACGTCACCAGATGCATGAATGGTACGAGATACCACACGAATTTCGTCCTCAGTAAATCCCATATCTTTAACATATGGATAGATAATTTCCATACTTTTATCTTCAATTGCTTTAGGGTTTTTAATGTAATCCATCGTAATCCTCCCATAGGGTTTTAAATTCTTCTACTGTTGAAATCGTCACTGCTCCTTTCGCCGGTGTTGGGCGATCGATAACAATGACATGAACATCTAAATCGATAGCAGCTTGTAACTTAGTGTCTGAACCTCCTACAAGGCCAGAGTTTTTCATGACTACTACTTCTGCTTTTGTATCTTGGAACATGACCTTATTCATGTCATAAGAAAATGGTCCTTGCATAGCAATGGTATATTTAGGAGATACTCCCAAATCTTCCATCATTTGTAGCACTTCCGCCGTCGGTAATACACGGGTCCATACTTCTTTATCTTGTAAAGCTTCAGACTTGGCAAAGACATGCATCGTCTTACTACCTGTTGTAAGATATACCACCTTACCTAGTTCACCTGCTAAAGTAGCTGCCTCTTCTTCATTGCTCACATGATGTAATTTATCATACTCTGGCAATGGCACTTCTTTCCGTTCAAATCGAATGAAAGGAATTTCCATATCTGCGGCAGCTTCGCGAGCTGTGGCGGTCACAATCGCCGCATAGGGATGGCTCGCATCAATGAGCATCGTTATGCCTTTATTTTGTATGAGAGCTTTCATCTCCTCTAAATTCAAGCGTCCTTCATGGACTTCAATGCCTGGATGGGATGCTAATTGTGCCCCGTATTGGCTAACCACAGACACCAACACAGGTAATCCTGTATGCTCTTGTACTGCTACCGCCAAATTACGGCCATCTAGCGTACCCGCTATGACCCAAATCACAGTTTATATCCTCGCGGCGTAATAATTTTACCATTTTCCACATACGTTTGGCTGTTACCAATGATAACTAATGTTTGCATATCGATTTCTTCTTTGTGGAAATGCTCTAAGTCAGATATGATAATATGTTGACCTACACGACCTGCCTTTTGGACAATGCCTACAGGCGTTTTAGGGTCACGATGTTGCAATACTAGTTCACGTACTTCATCTAAATGTGTGACCCGTTTTTTACTGCGTGGGTTGTATAAAGCGATAACCATATCACCTTCTGCACATAGAGCTGCACGTTTTTTTATTAAGTCCCATGGTGTCATCAAATCGCTCAAGCTGATAACCGCGAAGTCATGCATCAATGGAGCACCTAACACAGCTGCTGCCATGTTTACAGCGCTTAAACCTGGTACGATATGTACAGGAGGACGGTTTTCCTCTGCCACTTTATTAGCCAATTCGATAACAAGTCCAGCCATCCCGTATACACCAGGGTCACCGCTAGATACTACTACCACTTTATAACCTTCTACAGCTAAATCCACTGCTTGTTGGCAACGATCTACTTCTTGCATCATGCCTGTACCTACAGTTACTTTGTCTGCTACAAGGTCTTTAATTAAATCTAAATAGGTAATGTAACCTACTACACGGTCAGCTTGTAGAATCGCTTCGCGTGCTTCTGGTGTCATGAATTCTGGGTTACCAGGTCCTATTCCGATGACTTGCAATGTGCCCGTGCAATGGCTACGGTTGTTCTCGGAAATATTGTTTTGTGCTGCAGTAGCTCCTGCCCCTGCGCTAGTAATAGTGCTGTCGTTTCGCATACGTTTCCTACTCCTATGGTTTGTTTAACAAAATTTGATTCAATAATTTGTGCCTCTTCAATACAAGGGGCCATTTCTTCTTGTGTATAAAATTGGATAGGCCATTTGAGTTCTTCCATGGCGTCTAATAATCCTATTTCATCAGCTTTTACAATGACTGAGGCCGCTCCTTTGACGCTTAATGGGGATCGTCCTACATTTTGCAATGATTCTGCTATGGCTGAAAGTATCAATTCTTTCGGTGTATCACGACGGCATCCGATACCTACCGTCATAGTCGGTGGTCGCAGCACCAGTGTGACACCTACGCAATCAATGGTTCTATCTGTAATCACAACCTTTGGCTCATCCCCCCATGGGAATGCTTCCTCTGGGTGAAAGAGAACATAGTCCACTTGATGTGCTTGTACAGCCCTTTCAAAGTCATCTGCCAAAGTGCTATCCAAATAATATTTAACAGCATCACCATTGACGATAGCTGCATTCACCTTAATAAGCATAGAGAAATCTTCTACCTTAGCACCAATTTTTCGGGCCAATACATCTGGTGCAGGCAACTGATTCACGTCTGTAGCTGTCGTAATCACCGGAGTAGCCCCCGTAATCATAGCCACCTCGCTAGTCCATTCATTAGCGCCACCTAAATGTCCAGATAATAGGCTAATCACAAAGTGACCACCTTCATCCATCACTAAAATAGCTGGATCTTCCGATTTATGCTTGATAAAAGGTGCAATCATACGCACTACAATGCCTGTGGCCATAATGAATAAGATACGGTCATAGTCTTTCCACAACTGTTCTATATGCGGTTTCAAAGAAGAAAAGGATATGGCTTTGTCTCCACTTTCACGTTCTACTTTTTCATAACAATCCACCACATGTTCCTGTATATAGGCACTGCGTACTTGTTGGCCTAACTTAGCCCCACGTTTTGTAACAGATACGATAGCAATCTTCATTACTTAGCATCTCGATACATATGAGCAAAGCCTTTGTCATAGAGTTTAGATAATTCATAATCTGTATCCAGTACACGGCTTACTACAATCATAGCTTGGCGGATAACGCCTTCTTCTGCCACCACATCAGCAATCGTTTCTAAAGTACCACGAATGATACGTTGATCTGGCCAAGATGCTTTTACAACGATAGCCACTGGTGTCGTTTTATCGTAGCCACCTTCAATTAACTCTGCCGCCACTTTATCAATCATTTGGACAGACAAGAAAATACACATAGTAGCGCCATGGCTAGCTAGCATAGATAATTTTTCTTTTTCAGGCATAGGTGTTCTGCCTTCCATACGAGTGATGATGACAGTTTGCGTTACATTAGGCAATGTGTACTCTTGTTGCAAGGCTGCTGCCGTTGCCAAGAAAGAGCTTACCCCAGGTGTTACATCATAAGTAATACCCATTTCTTTCAAAGCATCCATCTGCTCTTGGATCGCTCCATAGATAGCTGGGTCACCTGTGTGTAAACGCACTACCGTTTTACCTTCTGCCACTCTAGCTTTTGTGACTGCTAATACATCATCTAAGCTCATAGACGCAGAATTATGTATTTCACAGCCTTCTTTACAAGCTTCTAAAATTGCTGGGTTCACCAAGGAACCAGCGTAGATTACTACATCTGCTTCTTGTACCAATCGGTATCCCTTACGGGTAATTAATTCCGGATCTCCAGGGCCTGCGCCCACGATATGCACTTGTGCCATATTATGCCTCCTGTTTCACTGCAGTTACGATAAAAATAGGGCTCAATGGATTTAATAAATGGTATGGACCAGCTTTTCTGAAACGGCTCACTTGCATTTGAAATCCTTCATAAGTATACGGTCTACCTTTTAGTTCTTTTAAAATCGTATAGCCTGTTTCCATAGTCACAGCGGTTACTACAAGACGACCGCCCACTTTTAACAACCGTGTAGCTTCGTCCATAATTGTACCCATACCACCAGCGCTACCACCGATGATAACAGCGTCTAATTCTGGTAAATCTTCCATACCTTCTGGCGCTTTGGCTTCAATAATTGTTAAGTTTTTTACACCAAATTTTTCTTGATTTTGGCGAATTAAATCTGTCGCTTTTTCAAAGCGTTCGATAGCATATACATGTCCTTTCGGAGCAGCTATGGCAGCTTCAATCGAAATGGAACCAGTACCAGCTCCCACATCAAGAACCACGCTATCTTCTTCTACACGAGCTGCATTCATAACTACCATACGAATTTCTTTTTTCGTCATGGGCACATCGCCACGAATAAATTCCTCGTCTTCAATTCCAAAAAAATGTCTCATCCTAATACCACCATTACGGAGTGCCCAAAGCCCTCCAATTTTTGTAATTCTTCTAATGTACCGCGTTCAATACGCTCATCTTCATAACTCAATCGTTCACAGGCTGCCGCTTTTGTATCCTTCGGCCAACCATGCTCTTCGATTAAATATCTTGCAATATAGGCAGGATTTTGTTCAGGATCCGTTAAGAAACCTAACTTACGTCCTTCTGCATAATACAAATCTTTTTCCTCTGGTCGACGACCGTGAAAGCTCATTAAATCTGCATTGTGCCATACTTCTCCAAGTCTAGCAAAGGCAAATGTCATAGAGCTAATTCCTGGTGTCACATCGATAGGATTGTTAGGGAATTTAGTTTTTAAGTATGGCAATAAGGAATAATATCCTGTATCGCCACTGACTAATACAACAATATCATTGGATTCTAGTTGTTCTCCCATCCACTCCGCCATAGGTGCTAATTTCGCAATAGGAAAGGTCGCCTGACCTGGCTGAGCAAAATCTTCTAATGCTCGCTCACTTCCTACCAAGACCTTAGCCTGTTTGATTAGATGTAATCCTCTAGGTACTACATACTCTGGGTTCCCAGGGCCAATACCTACGACATACAAGGTATGTGCCATGATTCTTCTTCTCCTATTTCCTTCGCTACTTCATCGACGGCCAATATAGTGCCATCTAAGGTAGATATGATAATGCCAACTTTTGCATCTTGCGCAATATAACGCATAGAGCGCAAAGACGCTCGATCCGCTACGCGCTGGTAAATACCCTCCAAGTGTTCTCGTTCGATAATTGGCATGGCAGCCTCTGTTGTGCGACACTCCATCAATTCTTCACAAACTTCTCGAGATGCCCCTTCTAAGGCTGCATAAGCTACAATCGTTTCCATACGTCCATCACTCATGCGATTATGGGTATGAAAGCTGCCGCTAGCCAATTTGATAATTTTACCAATGTGACCAATGATGAGGATATTTTTAAATCCAATTTTGACACATTGTTCTAGCATGAAGCCGATAAAATTGCTTGTTTCTGCCATTTGATTGATAGAAATCCCTAGTTGTTCTTTTGCGATTTCTTGACCAATACGCCCCGGCACCAGGATGGCCGTTGTATAGCCTGCTTCTTTCATGACACGCAATTGCGGCACTAGGGAGTTTTTGAACCCTTCTTCACTCATTGGTTTTACAATACCTGTTGTACCAATGATGGAAATACCACCTTCAATACCAAGAGTGCCATTCAAGGTCTTTCTAGCTAAGGTCTCCCCAGCTGGTACGGATACTTTCACATGAATGCCCATGTCCTTTGGTACGAGCTCTTCGAACACATAGGAAATCATCGTTCTAGGGCCCGGATTAATAGCAGGTTCTCCTACGGGTAATGCCAAGCCTGGTTTCGTTATGGTTCCTACGCCAAAACCTGCTTCATAAGTAATATTTCCCGATTGATTTAATGTTACCGTGGTCACAATATCTGTACCATGTGTGACATCCGGATCATCACCACCGTCTTTCACAACGGTTACCATTGCTTCCATTGGAGACAGTACTTCCACCTTCGCAATGGGCACATCAATAAAAGCATCTTGAGGGTTTCGTATAGAAACTTGGTCAACGATTTCTTCTTCGATTAGGGCTAAGAGTCCAGCTTTTACCCCTGCTGTTGCACAGGAACCAGTGGTGTAACCACCACGCATATCTTCTACGTTCATAGTCCCTCACATGATAAAATAGGAGCATCCATTGGATGATGCTCCTTTATTTAATTAAGATCGGAAATTCACAAATTGTAATTCCACAGGTAAATCTTGTTCACGAAGCATAGTAATCACTGCTTGCAATTGATCTTTATCTTTTCCTGCTACACGTACTTGGTCTTCCATAATTTGAGCCGTCACTTTTAATTTCATATTTTTAATTAATTTGACAACATCTTTAGCCACCTCTTTAGAGATACCATTCTTAATAGTCACAACTTGACGTACAGTACCGCCAGATGCTGGTTCGATTTTACCATACTCTAAATTTTTAATGGCTACATTACGTTTTACCATTTTCCCTTTTAGGACATCGATAATGGCTCCTAATTTGTATTCATCATCGCAATGAATTTTAATGGTATCCCCATCATGTTCTATATCTGCTTTGCTATTACGAAAATCATAGCGTGTACCGATTTCTTTCTTCGCTTGATTTACTGCATTATCTACTTCTTGCATATCCACTTCGGATACAACATCAAATGAACAATCTTTAGCCATATAAACCTCCAATAATTATTTACATGAACAGTCTAATTATACCCTAAATACCTTATATTTTCTACCTTTTCAGGTGCTTTTATTATAGCTTTTAGGAATGTAGTATACGTTAAAAAAATACCTAATGAATACAGCTTTGATTCCTCTATTCATTAGGTATCTTATCATCATAATATAAACTTATTTCACACCATCTTTAGTGCGTTCAAAACCTACTTGTTCTGCAGCGATTTCATATAAAGCAATAGATACAGGGTTTTCTGTTCCTACTTCACCTACAAGGGATGGATCTCCATCTGTCAATTCACGAGCACGCTTAGCTGCTAAAGTTACCAACGTGTATTTGCTGTCCACCTGTTTTTCTAAATCTTTTAAATGCGGTTCTACCATCATAATGAAAGTCTCCTTTATCTACTTACTATATTATTGCTGTCCTTGTTCATTGCTATACCGTTTATAAATATATTGAATCTTTTCTTTGTTGCGGCTAATCTTGCATGTTTCAGCCCGTAAGATGGAAGCTGTTCGTTCAATGGCATCTTCCAAATCGTCATTCACCACAATGTAGTCATAACGATGTGCTAATGCTAATTCAGAACAAGCTAAAGATAAACGTTTATGAATCACTTCTTTATCATCCGTACCACGACCATGCAGACGAGATGTTAACACATCTAAGGATGGCGGCACAACATAAATAAAGACAGCATCGCTGTAAGATTCTTTTACCTTCATAGCACCTTGAATATCAATCTCCAAAATCACGCTCTTGCCTTCTTCTAATAAGTTCATAACGTGCTCTTTCGGTGTACCATAGTAATTATCATACACTTTTGCATATTCTAAGAATGCATCTTCTTTGATTAGTTTTTCAAATGTATCTACATCTCGGAAGAAATAGCTAATGCCTTCTTCTTCTCCCACCCGCGGTTGACGTGTGGTCATCGATACAGAATAGACCAGGTTTGGCATTTGTTTGCGGAGTTCTGCACAAATCGTGCCTTTTCCTGCCCCAGATGGTCCTGAAATGACGATTAATATTCCTTTATCAGACATGATAACTCCAGTACTACTTACACATTATTCTATATTCTGAATTTGCTCTCTTACCTTTTCTAACTCTACTTTCAATTGTACAACTGTATCTACAATTGTAATTTCATTCCCCTTAGATCCCATGGTATTAACCTCACGGTTCATTTCTTGTAACAAGAAATCTAACTTGCGTCCAATAGGCCCTTCTTCCTCAAGGATTTCTTTTAATTGTACCACATGTGAGGCAAATCGGGCAATCTCTTCTGAAATATCTACCTTATCTGAAAGTATAGCCACTTCTTGCATAAACCGTTCTTCTTGAAAATCTACGCCCACTTTATCTAGCATAGTTTGGATTCTTTGCAATAATCGCTCTTCATGGTGCGCTAAGGCTACGTCTCTTCGACTTTCCATGTAAGCAAATAATGTTTCAATTCCTTGTAGGCGTTTCGTAATATCTTCTTTCATTGCAACGCCTTCTTTGGCACGCATCGCAAGAACACCGTCAATGGCCAATTTTGTTGCCTCTTCTAAAGATCGTCCCATCGCCTCTTCATCAGTAGGTGGTTCTTCTACAGAGATCCAATCCGAAGAAATGGACATAATTGCCGATAAAGGGACCTCTTTCACATCTGTATAGAATCCTTCATCTACTAAAAACTGTTTAATCTGTCCACATAAAGCACGATTCATCCGCAAGTCTTTTTCTTGCTCACCAGATTCTTTATAGAGAATAGCCACCTCTACCTTACCACGTTGAAAGGCAGATTGGATTAACCGTCGTACTTTATCCTCAAAGATATTAAATTGTTTAGGGCTTTTAATAGTAATGTCACAATATCTTGTGTTTACCGTTTTAATCTCTACTTGGAAACTTCCTGTTTCTGTAGTCACTATGCCGCGACCAAAGCCTGTCATACTGTTCATGGATTTACCTCGCGTTTCCGTTCTATTTCTTACCTTTCAGTATAGCACGGTAGGAGTAAAAATAAAACGTTTTATTTGCTCTAATCTATATCTACCATAATGTTAATATAGTTAGAAATTTTATTTTACTGCTAATTCAGATATGCATTATTCTTCTCTTATATATCGCTCTCAGTGAAACATCAAGTTTAACGATGTCTCTATTCATCTATATTTTGGGTGTCATACCTTTAATTCAAAACCTACCTATATCTCCTAGTACTAGATTAGTGTATACTAGTATAGTGATAGTTTTTAAATTTTTCTCTTACTAATAGATAGTATAAGAATAGGGTATCTTTAGTAAGGTACCATGTAATATCAATTATTTTTCGTAAATTTATACAAATTACCTATTCAATTTGTATAAAAAAGAAGTGTAATTGCAAGGATATTTTACACTTTCAAATATAATCGTACTATACACCTATAACGAAAGGATTCCCATGAATTTAGATGGTTTAACCTTGTCTGTATTAATACGAGAACTGAACGACCAAGTTGGTAATGGTCAAATTCAACGTATTCAGCAGATTGATAAAACAAGTATACTTTTAAAAATCAATACACCTACCACAAGTCCATACTTAGTGATTACTGTAGGCAGTGCTCCATCCATCTATGTAACAGACAAGATTGTAGATGCTCCCAAGGAGCCCACATCTCTTATAATGTATTTACGGAAATACATTGAAGGAGCTCGTATCACAAATATTGAGCAACTACACGGTGACCGCATCATCCGCATCACCGCCGATAAATTAGGGTTAGATGGTTCCATACTTGTAAATGAAATCTATGTAGAACTAATGGGCAAATATTCCAACTGTATATTTGTGCAAGATGGCATCATTTTAGAATCCCTGGTTCATGTCACACCACTTATGAATCGTGTTCGGTCAGTAGCTCCTAAATTACCTTACGAGCTACCTCCTAATACATCTCGTGTGGATCTTATGCAGTTCTCTGGTCCGGAGATAACACAATTACTCCAATCTTTTTCACAAGACACAGTGGGCAATACCATTCGTCATATCTTCAACGGCTTTGGTTCTGTCCTATTAGATGATCTATGTTATCGTATGGGGCTAACTCTTACGACACCAGTGGCATCGGAGCTCATCAACAGTATCACCGAAGGACTTATTAATTTGCAATCCCAGCTTCTTAGGGCACAAGGATTATTCCAATACACCACGGCTACTGGTAAACGCTTGTTAACGCCTATTCCACTCTGTGAAAGTTCCCCCCACACCATTGTTGATACTACCCAGTATCCAACAATTTCTGAGGCCCTTTCACAGGATGTGGCAAAGCTAGGAGCTATTCATACAGCAGGAAAAGAGTTAGAAAAAATTATCTCCGCCGCTATCAAAAAAGAGGAAGGTCGTCACGAAAAAATAAAAGCTGAACTAGACGACACATCCAAAGCGGATATGTATAAATCCTATGGGGATTTGCTCATGATTTATAGCTACTTGCCCCACCACTATGAATCGGAAGTGACAGTACAAAATGTATTATCTGACTCGGCTGAAGATATTACAATCCCATTGGATCCCCCATTATCCATTACAGAAAATGCGCAGGCCTATTATAAACTATATCGTAAGATGAAAAATCGTACAAAAAATGGTCAATACCAACTAGAGCAAAGCACCATGCGCCTTTCTTATTTGGAATCCATTCAATACAGTTTATCTTTGGCCACGACCAAACAGTCTGTTCAAGAAATTCGCAGTGAATGTGAAAGTGCAGGCATCTTGCGTCAATCTAAAAAGCCGATTCCTTTCAAGATTAAAAAAGACAATTTCTTGCATTTTACCATTCCTAATGGTGACGTATATGTAGGGCAAAACAACCAGCAAAATGAGTACCTTACCAACCGTTGGGCTAAACCTAATGACCTATGGTTACATACACAGCATATTCAAGGATCTCATGTTATCTTACGTTCAAATATAGAACCAGATATTAAAATGATTGAAGCCGCTGCGCAAATCGCTGCGTACTTTAGCAAAGGAAAAGATACATCTAAAGTAACCGTGGACTACACCTTAGTGAAGCACATTAAAAAGCCACCTGGATCTCCTTTGGGATATGTCATATTTAATACCCACAACGACATTGTGGTAGAACCGAAAGTACCTAAGGGGTATACAGAAAATCACTAGTTTATCTTATGTACAAGTTAGAATATTCCTTTGTAATCTAATGGTAACCAATGATTTTAACAACATAATCAAAATATAGAAAAGGCTGTAAGCATTCATATCGTTTGCTTACAGCCTTTTTATTATTCTAATTCATATCGTATGAACTTCACTATCACTCTCGTACATCAGACTATATTCAGGTTCTTTTCCATCTATATAATCTAAAAAATATTTTAGGGAGTTAGATATTACCCAAATTGTAGCACAAAGATGATAGTTTAACGAGTTATATTTAATGATTTACACTTATCCCAATACATCTGCCATAGCTTGTACTGTTCGTTCGATAGCAATATCGATGGTCTCTTTATCTATGGTTAAAGGGGGATTAAAGTAAATGACATTCCCCAATGGTCTAAGTAGTAATCCTCTATCTAATGCTTTTTTGTAGATTTGATAGCCCATGCGCAAGGAGCCATCAAATCCTTCTTTTGTTTCTTTATTGGTAACAAGTTCGATGGCATTTATTAATCCCATACGACGGATTTCTCCTACATTGGGGTGATTCCCCAAGGCTTTCACTAAAGCATCATGTAAATAGTTACCCATTTCCTCAGCTTGTTCCAAAATATGTTCATCTCGCAACGTATCTAGTACTGCCAATGCCGCGGCACAGCCCAGTGGATTACCACTATAGGTATGACTATGCATGAATGCTTTCATCGTATGGTAATCATCGTAGAAGGCCTGATAAATTTTTTCAGCTACTACTGTAATTGACATCGGCATATAGCCACCAGTCAATGCTTTGGAGACAGTCATAATATCTGGAGAAACTCCTGCATGGTCAAAGGCAAATAACTTGCCTGTACGACCAAATCCTGTGGCAATTTCATCAGCAATCAGTAACACTCCATAACGGTCGCACAGCTCACGTAGTTTACGTAGGTATTCTGGCGGATACATTTTCATACCTGCACACCCTTGAATCAATGGTTCGACGATCACTGCTGCCAAGGTAGATCCATGTTCTGCAAAGTCTTTTTCCATATGCTCAAAACATTCACAGGAACAAGTTTCACGAGTTTTATCATAAGCACAACGATAACAGTCTGGTCCTTGTGTGTGAACAGTTTGATCCATCAACATTGGCTTATAAATTTCAGCAAACAAATCCATACTACCTACCGATAAAGCACCAATGGTTTCACCATGGTAGCTCTCACTGAGGCATAAAAATTTTTGACGCTCTGGGTGACCTGTTTGATAGTGATATTGGAACGCCATTTTCAAAGCACATTCTACGGCGCCAGACCCATTATCACTAAAGTGAAACCTTGTTAATCCTTCTGGTACTACTTCTTTCAATCGTTCAGCCAAAGTGATAGCCGGACGATGACTAAAATTAGCAAAGATGACATGTTCCAATGTATCTAGTTGATGTTTAATCGCCTCATTTACTTTTGGATGACAATGTCCTAGTAAATTACACCACCAAGAACTAATGATATCTATGTATTCTTTTCCATCTACATCATATAAATAGCAACCTTTTGCATGGTCGATCACAATGGGTGGCAATGTTTCATAATCTTTCATTTGTGAACATGGATGCCAAATTAACTCTAAATCCTTTTTTGCCCAATCTTTCATGTGTATACCTATACCTCTCTTATAATTATCTAATTACGCATGGGGATTCACTATATCATCATAACAACGTAACATGTGCTCCACATCTATATGCAAGGATGTTTCCTCAGGTCCTACTCGATCTAAGACAGGAATCCCCGTTAGTCGTTCCATCATCACACAATTATCTTCTTCCATAGGGTTTCCTGTGTATTGGTTTACAATAATACCTTTTACAGCAATACCCTTAGATTGCAAATAATGGATTGTCAATACAGTACTATTAATTGTTCCTAATGCTGCTGTAGCTACCACAATGGTTGGCAAGCCTAAATCTTTTACTACATCTTCTAGCATATATAGCTCTGTATCTGTTACATATAGAGGACAAATAATTCCCCCACTACCTTCTACGGTTGTATAGGTATGTGACCTAGCGACATTACAGAAATTTTGGTTCACTATGGTTCTATCGATAACTTTTCCTTCATGACGAGCCGCTAAATGGGGAGAGACAGCCTCATCAAATACATAAGATAGTAAACTTTCATCCTCTTGTGAAAGTCCCCCCACTTGTTTCACATATCCTGCATCGCTTTCAGAAATGCTAGGAGCTCCACTGACAGCTGCTTTATAATATGCCACATCATGGCCAGCTTCATGAAGTTTTTTGAGCCATAAAGCAGTGATATATGTTTTACCTACATCTGTTCCTGTACCTAATATATACAAACCTTTTGGGCTTTGAGTTATTGTCATGATTTTATCCTTTCCTACGTTATTCATCACTTATGTGACTTTCACAATTATCAACATAAGGTGCATACAAAAGTGTATATGCACCTTATGTCACATCTGTTATGTATACTATCGTTTTAAAATCGGAAGTAATCGTTTTGCAATCACTGCTGCCAAGATACAGAGGAAAATATCTGGTATCACTGGCAATGCAAAACAGTAGATAAATAATACATCTAGTCCAATTGGTTTTGCTAAGTATAGATCCATAATTTCATATAAGTAGACCATGCCTAAGGCATATACTATAGCTAAATTCACAAAAGAAGCGGTTAACAATGTTTTGAAAGTCACAACTGTTGCTTTTTCTATCATACGACCCGCCATAAAAGCACCAATAGCAAAGCCTAATAGATAACCAAAGGTAGGTTTGAAGATGTACATAAATCCACCACCTTCAGTAAATACCGGCACCCCTACAAGGCCAAGAATGATGTACATCGCCACACTCATACCGCCTAATCGACTTCCCAAGATTAAACCAGCTAATGTGGTAAAGAGCAATTGCAAGGTAAATGGTAAATTAGGAATAGGAATCTTAATAAATGCTCCTACTGCTACCAAAGCCACAAATAATGCGGTCATCGTAATTTGTCTTGCACTCATCGTACCTGTTACATTTGATTCTTCTTTCATGATAGGACCCTCCCTTGAGCCACAACATAAGATGATAAAAAATGTCTTTCAAATAGTATTAAAACACTATTGCTTTTTATTGTCAACTCCAATATGATTACTAGGTGTTTACAATAAAAAGAAACGACCTATCGTATCATATATCATGATAGATAGATCGTTTGTATATTATTAGATACATCAAAGATTTATAACTATACTATAATAAATATATCCAAAAGTTAATACTCCCTCCTCGGGGTTGTAAAGCTTTAATGACTGCACGCTATTTATTTGCAATTAACTGTTCCACCACAGGAATTTGAGCCGTATCTTCTTGTTTCCACGTCAAAGGCACCACAGATATATATCCTTCTTTGATATGTCCCACATCGGTTGGTTTATCTTCCTTATGGAATCCTTGGTCCCCTACAATCCAATAGTACTCTCTACCCTTAGCATCTTGGCGCACATCAATGACATTCGTATACTCTTGAAAACCTTGATGGAATACTTTTACTTGGTCCCAGCCAACAGGACCTTCTTTTAGGAAATTAACATTCAATAGTCCTTGATATTTTCCTTCTTCGTACATAACTTTGATAAAATTAACAATGAAAGGCACGACTTCTTCCATGCGTTTGGCGCTGTATTTTTCTAGGGATAGTGCCAAGGATGGAATACCGTACATCAATCCCTCTAGTGCGGCACCTACAGTACCTGAATACACTGCATCAGATCCCAAATTAAATCCATGGTTGATACCAGATACAACTAAGTCAGGACGATCATTTTTTAATAAATAAGATAAAGAAAACTTTACGCAGTCTACTGGTGTACCCTCTACAAAGAGCATTCTTGGGTTGTCACCCTCTTCACTCATCTCTTTTGCTCGAATCGGCACTTGTACCGTTAACGCACTAGATTTTGCACTTTGCTCCACCTTAGGTGCCACCATTGTTACTCGATGGTGCTTTGCTAATTCCTGTGCTAATCCTTGTATAGCTGGGGCCCATAAGCCGTCGTCATTTGTTAATAAAATATGCATAGTATCTCCTATCTAATAGTAATATTACATACACTATTGTATAGTAAATTGACTAATATTTCTATATTTGTAAGATTCCGAATATATTTATTTTAGAATTATATCGAACATAAAAACGGCTAGTCCAATCTCAGGACCAGCCGTTACTTTGTTCGATATTATTCTTCAATAGCGGAAATTTTATCCACACGTTTTGCATGGCGACCGCCTTCAAATTCAGTGTGCAACCAAATATCGACAATATCTAATGCCAATCCTTGACCGATAACACGTTCACCCATAGTGAGTACATTCGCATTGTTATGCTCACGGCTAGCGTGTGCAGAGAATGTATCATGGCATAATGCAGCACGAATGCCTTTTACTTTGTTCGCTGCAATACCGATTCCAATACCTGTACCACATGTCAAAATGCCACGGTCAAATTCACCAGCTGCTACTGCTTCTGCCAATGGTTTTGCCACATCTGGATAATCCATAGAATCTGTAGAGTACGTACCAAAATCTTTGTACTCAATACCTTGTTTCTCTAGTAAGCCTTTAATCGCTTCTTTTAAATGAAATCCACCATGATCACAACCAACTGCTACTTTCATTTTGTCCTCCTTTATTTAAAACGTCATTCACCATTTAATTACTTATGTAATTCAATCCCTTTTCGTATATACTCTACAATCTGTTCCGCTGTTTTAGTATATATTTCTTGAGATTGTCCAAATGGGTCTTCTACGTCCCCAACTTCGCCACCAAATTCAGCAAGGGTCATAATTTTTTTACTATCGAAAGGAAATTGGCGAAGTAATATTTTTTTATGATCTTCTGTCATTGCCAATACATAATCTGCGGCTTTCACAAAATCTACTTTTAATGGGCGAGAGCTGTGTTCGCTAATATCTTCGCCTACTAATTCACGAACTGCCTCCACTGCTTCGTCGCTCACCTTAGCTCCAGGAACACAAAATAATCCTGTGGATAAAGTCACTACCTCTATACCAAGCTCACGCCCTACAGCACGGGCAATTCCTTCTCCCATAGGACTACGACATGTATTTCCTGTGCAAACAAATAATAAATTCATAAGTACCTCTACTATACTTTAAAGCTGATTACACTATTTAATGTAGTCTAGCCAACACTTTTACAAAACAATTAATAGAAACCATATCTGATATATATCAATACACCAATATTCACAACTAATACACTCATCCCATCAAGCGTTTCAAACATCCTTAGATATATTGTACATGACCACCACTAGCCTTCTCTAAGCGATTCATAACGGCCACACCAAGTCCTACCGGAGCACAGCCTTCCACAAGTAATGTATCCACACCCATGTCGTTGAACTGTAATAAACTATCATATAAACGGTTGGCCAATGCCATAGGCTCTGCTTGTTCACCATATACAATGATATCTACTGACAGTGCAAAGTTGGAAAGAATTACATTTAAATTTTCCAAGGTTTCCTCTGACAGTAATAACCCAATTCTCGTTTTTCCCTTACAATCTTCTTGTAAAACAGGTTCTTGCTGAACCATCTTATCTATGATGTCTTTCATATGTTCTGCTACTATTAATGACTGTCCCACAAGTACTTGTACAGGCATATCAGGGGCATAATGGCGATATTTCATCCCTGGCGCTTTGGGCGCCTCTGTAGGATCATGCAATGCCGTATCATATACCACATGGTCCGCCACCATTTCTAGCATCTCTTTTGTGACACCACCGGGACGCAAGATAATGACAGTATTATCTTCTACTTGTACTACTGTAGATTCCACTCCAATTTCACAGGGACCTGCATCCACTATTGCATGAATACGTCCTTTCATATCGTGTAAGACTGCTTCTGCCGTAGTCGGACTTGGTCGACCTGAACGATTGGCGCTAGGCGCTGCAACAGGCACACCAGCTATGCGTATCATCTCACGACACACCTCATGGTCTGGGCATCGTAATGCCACCCGTGAAAGTCCACCGGTCGCACGCTCTGGCACTAGTGCAGACTTTTCAAAGGTAATCGTCAATGGACCTGGCCAAAAGGTATCCATTAATCTTTGTTCTAAAGGAGAGATATGTTTCACTAAACGGTGTACCATAGACTGATCACATACATGTAAAATTAAAGGATTATCAGAAGGTCGCCCTTTTGCAGCATAAATGCGATCCATCGCATCTGCTGCCAGTCCATTAGCTCCTAAGCCGTAGACCGTCTCCGTAGGTATAGCTACTAAATCGCCTACACGAAGCAAAGTGCCCGCTAACTCCACATCATTTGCAGTTAATAACTGTGTCTCAATATGATCTAATGCTTCCATATCGTACCTCCTTTCCTATGTACTATTATATCACTATTTGCGTTGTATCTTCCAACGTACTTCACGAATAATACCAGCTATATCGTGTTGATACACTGGTTCTCCATAGCATCCTGTTTCTACGGCTAGCTTTGATACAGCCTCTTCTTGGCCTTGTCCAATTTCGATGGCAAGGTATCCACCGTCTTTTACAAGACGCCAACCTTCACGAATGATAGGAATATAAAACTCTAATCCTATAGTTCCTCCATGAAGAGCAATATGAGGTTCATGTAATACTTCTTGAGATAATGTGTTCATCTCTGCGGTGGTAATATATGGTGGGTTTGACACAATTATATCAAATAAACCGTCTAAGGATGTTTGTTGCTCACCAAATAGAGACTTACAAGCATCCAATACCGCACCATATTCAGTACCTTTGCCTACTTTCACCTGTTCTAATAGTTGCTTTATATCACTTTCACAGAACCTTGAAACATCGGCTAATTCTAAGGATATGCGATTCTCTTCAGCTACTGCTAATGCTTTGTTGGAAATATCTACACCTACACCAGTGGCATTAGTCAAATAATGCAATAGACTTAATAAAATAGTACCAGGACCTGTACATAAGTCTAAAATGCATGGCGATGCATCTACATCATAGAGAGCTAGTATATCCTCAATTAATGTTTCCGTATCAGGACGGGGAATCAATACATGCTCGTTCACATGAAAGTCTAACCCCATAAATTCTTTATGCCCTGTAATAGCGGCTACGCTATACCCCTTCGCACGCTGTACCACTAGAGGTCGATAGGCATCTAATTCAGCTTTGTCCAAAGGTCGGTCAAAGTTGACATATAAATACATACGGTCACAGCCCAAACTATGAGAAAGCAGTACTTCCCCATCCAAGCGGCTTGATTCTATGCCTTTGGAGCGAAAATACTGCTCTGTCCATTGGAGCATGCGACTAATTGTCCATAACTCATTATCCATGTTGATTTGCCTCTTGCATTTTAGCGGCTTGTTCTGCTGTGATTAAAGCTTGAATTAATTCATCCATATCGCCATTTAATACAGCATTTAATTTGTATAAAGTTAAGTTAATACGATGGTCTGTCACACGACCTTGTGGATAGTTGTACGTACGAATACGCTCGGAGCGATCCCCTGTACCCACTTGGCTTTTACGGTCTGCTGCCATAGCGGACGTCGCTTCTTGCTCTGCTTTATCTTGTAATTTAGCACGCAATACGCGCATGGCTTTTTCACGGTTTTTGAGCTGAGAACGCTCATCCTGACAAGCTACCACAATACCAGATGGTTTGTGTGTAATACGGACAGCTGACTCCGTTTTATTAATGTGCTGTCCACCTGCACCAGAGGCACGGTATGTATCGATTTCCAAATCTTTTTCATTGATTTCGATGTCGATATCTTCTGCTTCTGGTAATACTGCTACCGTTACAGTAGACGTATGGATACGTCCAGAAGATTCTGTATCTGGCACACGTTGCACACGGTGTACGCCACTTTCAAATTTTAACTTAGAATATACACTGTCGCCTTCGATAGAGAATACCACCTCTTTGAAGCCCCCTAATTCAGGCTCGTTCGCATCGATGATGGTACATCTCCAGCCTTGTGTTTCTGCGTACTTTGTAAACATGCGGAATAAATCTCCTGCGAATAAAGCTGCTTCATCACCACCAGCACCGCCACGAATTTCGACGATAATATTTTTATCATCGTTCGGATCTTTTGGTAATAGCAAAATATGTAATTCTGCTTCTAATTCATCTCGACGAACTTTTAATTCATTCAATTCTTCTTGTGCCATAGCACGGAAGTCTTCATCTAGGCTTTTATCACCTAGTACTTCTAACGCTTCTTCAATGCCGGCTAAGACTTGTTTATATTGACGGAATGTGTTCACTGTATCCGTTAATGACGCATGTTGGCGAGTCAGTTTACGCCATTCTTCTTGGCGAGCAATCACATCTGGGTCAGAAATGCGCTGTTCCAAGTCTAAAAATTTATCTTCAATCACTTGCAGTTTATCTACTAACACGGTGACTCCTTTCTAATCTTCTTCGTAAGCATCTTCTTCACTAGGTCGCACAGATTGTAAGGCACGAATAGCCACTTCAATTTGATCATCCTCTGGCTCTCTCGTAGTCATATATTGTAGGGCCAAACCAGGAGCAATGATGGCTTTCATGAGTGGATGCTGTGTCCGTCCAGCTAGGCGAATCAATTCATAGGAAATTCCAGCCACCACTGGCATCAAGGCTAATCTAGATACTATACGTTCCACTAAATTAGGCCAACCTAGAAATGCGAATACAATAATACTCACTACCATGACGAATAATAAGAAATTAGTACCGCACCGTGCATGTAATCTAGAATGATTTCGCACATTTTCCACGGTTAATTCCATATCATTTTCATAGGTGTGTATCGTTTTATGCTCTGCTCCATGATACTGAAAGACACGCTTAATATCTGGAGTGAGTCCAATAGCAAAAATATATAATAAAAAAAGGATTAAACGAATAATTCCTTCATATAAATTCAATATCATATGATCTGTGCCTGCACCTGGCATAAATTTTGCCAACCATGTCGGTAAGGCGATAAATAATGCTGCTGCAATGAGTACAGATACAGCCATAGTGATGGCAATTTCTTTGTTGGATACCTCTTCCTCTTCTTCTCCAGAGGCCTGTGCCGAAAAGGATAAGGCTTTCATACCAATCACTAAGGATTCAAATAAAGCTACTACTCCACGCAGAAATGGCAACTTTAATACGGGATACTTGTCTTGGATAGATTTCGTAGGTTCTTCTTTAACCGTGATGGTTCCATCTGGTTTTCGACAAGCTGTGGCCATAATCTTAGGACCACGCATCATAACCCCTTCAATGACAGCTTGTCCACCTACATATTTTTTTACTCGTTCCTGAGTCATAGGGTCTCCTGTAAAACAAATATAGGCAGAGCCTTAGCTCTGCCAATTAATTTGTATAGGTTATTTACGTAATTATTTGCCGTAACGTTTGTTAAATTGTTCGATACGACCGCGAGCTTTAGCCGCACGTTGTTGGCCTGTGAAGAATGGATGGCAGTTGGAGCAAACGTCCACGCGAAGATCACCTTTAACAGAACCAGTTTTGAATGTGTTTCCACAACCGCAAGTTACAGTTGCTTCCGCATAATTAGGATGAATTCCTTCTTTCATGTATATACACCTCTTTTCAACGTCTAAACTTTTCCTATAGATTATATCACGAATGCTATACTCTATGCAATACTAGGGACTATGACTTATTCAGATTTTTCTGCTTCTAATTTTTTAGCCTCTGCTCGTTCTTGTTTTGCTTCTTCTAAAGCTTCTTCTAAATCTACAGAGTTTAAGATTTCTTTTAGTTCTAAAATTTCTTCTAATGTTAAGGTGACACCTTTTGTCATTTGTGAGTAATCTTCATCCCAAGCACGGATATCGAATTTAGGATTGTAACGTCCCCAGCTTGTGCATGTTAATTGCTTTTTCATGCCATCTTTATTTTCTGAAAGTGTACCTAGTACTTTATAAATTGAATAATTCACCACAGCCATGATTAGCCCTCCTCTGCTTCTGTATTCGTTTCTGTTGGCACTGGTATGACCTCACTAGCTAGTGTGGCTAATGCATTGCCCCAGTTTGTTTCAGCTTGCGCTTTTTCTGTTTCATATTGTTCTAATGAAGTGGTAAAGCTTGTCGTAAATGTAGCCAAGGCCTCTTCTTTTACTACTTGACGACGGCAACTACCCATTAATTGTAATAATGCAGGTGTGGTAGTTACCATGGACGCTAAGGTGCGTACTACTTGTTTTCCTTCTTCGCTATTGAAATACGTATACCATAAGAATGGTGCACTTGGATGGTTAAAATACCAACGATATTCAACTGTATCATCTTGTAAAACAGATTGTTCCATCGCATTTTGTACGCATTCATCCTCTGGGGATGCTCCTAAGGGAATACCATCCTTTTGTTCCAATGTAACAGACACATCGATGCCTTTCATAGATACTTGTAAATAATATCCCTCCAATGCTTCAAACATGCGTTGCATGTATGTTGGAATACGATAGTCTCCATGCATATATCCATCTTCACCCATGGTTGGATGTTTTGGATCCATACTTACTTGTACACCATATAGTGAAAGTCCATAGTGAGCCAAACTAAATGTTTCCATAGACGCCAAAACTTCGTGAGGCAATGGAATGAAGTTGGTTTGCTTATACCCATCTTCAACGATTTCACAAATGGACAAATCTACTTTTTTCACAGGTCCTAAGCCATAGCGGAATTCATAGGTTTGCAATGGGGCCCATTCTCGAACGACTTCTAAATGATTTTGAAGAATCATGAACTGTAAGGCTACACGATTCATATTCAACTGATCTTGTACGGCAGACACTGGAATGAAGTAACGTACAGTGCCTTTTTCGCTTACATTATTCACACGAGCCGCCATTTCTTCCATAGTCGTTACTGGTGCTGTGAACATGCCAGATGTGGCTGCTACAATGTGGTCAAAAATGACATCTTCTGGCCATTCATTGATCACTGGTGCCAATGGATATAAGCTACGGAATAGATTGTAGCAGCTTTCAGAGGCTGTATAGAACAGCAAACGATCTGTGGGAAGGGTTTGCATTATTTCTTCTGCAATGGCTGCATATTCCTCAAAATAGGCAAAGAGAATTATACCTTCTGTATTCTTGTGGAAGTCGATAACTTCTTTGAACGGTACAGTCCATTGACGACCTGCGGATACACCTTCATAATAGCCAGTAGCACTGATGAAATCCATTAATTCTACGCTAAAGGAAATGCCGTAAATTTCCTTAAACCCTGCTTCATCATATGGTAAAGGACCAAACATATCTACTGTGGATGTTTGAGCAAGCTCAAACAATTCTTTCGGCGTAATCCCCCACTCACGGACTTCACCGCTTTGGGTGATAATTTGATCTAATACACGGAATCTTGCTATTTCCTGTACGATAGCAGGACCTGTAATACCTACTTTTGTAAAAGTCTCAATGAGACGTCTCATTTGTTCTGTCATATTATACCTTCCCCGCCGATTGGCATACATCATATAAAGGGCATTCGTCACATAATGGTTTTCGTGCTTTGCAAATCTTTCGGCCATGCCAGATCAGCCAATGATGTGCAGCACTCCAGTGTTCCATAGGAATTGCTTTTTTCAGTTTATTTTCTACTTCGTCTGGTGTTTTACCCTTGGCTAAACCTAACCGATTGGACACTCGGAACACATGCGTGTCTACCGCAATGGCTGGTGTATCAAATAGTATGGATACTAATACATTGGCTGTTTTACGACCAACCCCTGGCAATGTGACTAAGGTATCAAAATCTCGGGGCACTTCACTATTGTGTTGTTCCACTAAAATTTTGCATGTTTCATGAATATGTTTAGCTTTAGAACGATATAACCCGCAATCTTTAATGAGCGCCTCTAATCCAGGTATACCTAATTCATACATGTCTTTAGGATCGCTATATTTCGGAAAGAGTCGTTTTGTTACAATGTTGACTCGTTCGTCAGTACATTGTGCAGATAATGCAACTGCTACTAGTAATTCAAAAGGCGTAGTAAATTCTAGTGCCGGTTTTGCATCATGGTAGACTTCTCCCAATATTCGTATTTGCTCTGCCTTGATGGCTTTTGTGATTCGCATCGGAGCCTTCTCCTCTAAGATGAAAAAACTATATAAATTGTGTTATAATATAAATCTACAATGAATATCATCGATTAGATACTTTCATCTAACCAAGTATATAAAGTATCATACCATAAAGAAAGTCTACTAACAAATAAGGAGATTATCTATGACTGAACAAGAAAAAAAAGAAATGACCATGGAAGAAGCATTAACACGCATTAATGCATTGGCAGCGAAAAAAAAATCTGGTCAAACTTTAACAGAAGAAGAATTAGCAGAAAAGAAAGATTTATATGAAGTGTATTTAGGTTTTATCCGTGCCCAAGTGGTACAACATTTGGAATCTATTGAGTTTGTAGATGCTGAACCTGAAGCAGATACTGTGGAAGTGGATGTAGATTTAGACATAAAACACTTACGGAAGAAGTATTAATATGTCTCAATACACAGAAAAGGATTTGCGCATTTTAGAAGAACCCTTTGTGGAAATCAGAAAAAAGGTAAAAATTCTACTTCGTATGGGCTGTTTATTATCTGAAAATGGAGCCAATGCGAACCAAATTGTTCGAGATATGCGTCGCGCAGCCGCATATATGGGAATTCCAGCAGATCATCTTCATATCCATATTGCCTACTCTAATATTTTAATTAATATTCATAGTCCAGAAGATTGCTTTACATCCTTTAGAAATGTCCAATATTTAGGTGCTAATATGGATATTATTTCCGCCATTAGTGTCTTAACTTGGACTGCATTACGTAATGAGTATACTCTTGATGAATTTTCCCAAAAACTCGAAGAGATTGCTAAAAAAGATCCTCCCCATTCGGATGCCACATCTGCCATCTTTGCAGGATTTGCCTGTGGTGCTTTTCCTATCTTATTTGGGGGTACTATTATCTCTGCATGGATTACAACATTCTGCGCTCTCCTTGGATTTATTATACAATTGATATTAAAACGTTTTCAAATTAATGGGTATATCAGTATCGCCTGTGCTGCTGCGGTATCTTCTGGATTAGCCTTTCTATCTGGATGTATTTTTGACTCTGCCGATGTCATCTATGCTATGATTGCTTGCACATTGTTTATGGTTCCTGGCATTCCTCTCATTAATACAGTCGATGATTTGCTAAACAACTACATTTTGGCAGGAATATCTCGATCTGTACATACGTTACTCATTGTGGGCAGTATGACTGTAGGGATTAGCATGGCTCAATACTTCAATCATTCTTATGATTTCACCCATTTAAGTATTGTTCCAGACAGCATTTCCATTGTTTTATTAGGTGCTGCCGTTGTGGGTGCTGCAGGCTATGCTGTGATGTTTTATACTCCAAAGCGTCTACTCCCACTCATAGGTATTGGTGGCCTCATTGCTATTTTAGTAAAAAATACGCTCATATTATACTTAGGATTTTCTGTGTTTGGCGCTACTTTCATCGCTGCTGCTATGGTCAGTTTATTTTCTCTGAAAGCAGCTCGTTATTCCCATACATCCTCTAAAGTATTAGCGATTCCATCAGCGATTCCTCTTGTACCTGGCGTATTTATCTATCGATTTTTATATGCCATGTTACATATTAATTCTCTCACATCTGCAACCTTAGTCGAAGCCATTCAAAGTGGAGTCACTGCCATCCTAATCATCATATCCATCGGTGTGGGCGTTGCTATTCCTTCTATTCTAGCTGGTAAAATATTAGATGCTAGAAAAGAGAAAAAACTAGAAAGTTTATTAGATAAACGGTATACATAAGAAAAGGACTGATATCTCAAAGATATCAGTCCTTTTTGTGTATTATAGATGAGCTTCTACAGCTGCTTTTAATTCTTCTAATGGAATGAAACCGATTTTGCGATCTACGATTTCACCATTTTTGAAGATAGCAAAAGTAGGAAGAATTTCAATTTTGAAGAATTGTGCCAATTCAGGTTGTTCATCAGTGTTTACTTTTGTTAATGTCACTTTGTCGCCTAAGGCAGCTGCCAATTCATCATATACTGGCATCATGCGAACACAGTATCCACACCATGGTGCCCAGAAATCTACAACAGTTACTTTATCATTTGTTGCTACTACTTCTTTAAAATTTGCAGATGTTACATCAATAATTGCGCTCATATAAGCCTCCTATTAAATTTGAATCAATACACAGTCTTGAATCACTTCAAGACCTAATTCAGTTGCCTTTTTCACTACTGCCGGTTTATCCGCACCTGGTTGTAGCCAAACGGTCTTAACCCCTAACTCTTTACAACTATCTAGAGCTTCTAAACCAACTTTTTCTGGCACAACAAAGTCGACTACAGTAGGTACTACTGGCAACTCATGCAAGCTTGGATAGCATTGTACGCCATCGATAGATGTAATATTAGGATTCACTGGATACACTGTATATCCTTTATTGACAAGATGTTTGAAAATCTTATATCCGAACTTATCGGTTCTTGTTGTGGCACCTAAAACGGCCCACGTTTTTTCTTGGATCGCTGTTTCCATTGACATACGTATCACCTCGTTACTGTACTATCATACCATAATATCGAAATTTGTCAATTTAATTGTATCTTGTTTTAATAGTTTCTTTGGAATTGTAATCTCCAATAGTTCTGAAAGCCCTATGTGACCGCTAAGAGGTAAGTCCCCCTTTGTGAGTAATCCTGTTTCTAATGCAAACCATGCCCACAATCTCTCTGGTGTAGCCCCTTGGTTCTGCAGATCACGTATGGTTATACTTTGTTGCCGTTTAGACAGACGATACCCTTCTGCATCCACTAGCATAGGGGCATGACCATATTGCAAAGAAGGAAACCCCAAGGCTTGGGCCAGCGCAATTTGATGACCCGTCACAGGCAGTAAATCATTACCACGAACTACTTCTGTGACACCCATTTCATAATCATCAATGACCACCGCCAAATGATAGGCAATCATTCCATCCCATCGCTTTAACACGATATCATCATTACAAGATTGGATTTCATAATCTATCGTGCCTCGATATATGTCCAGAAAGGATCCTTTTATATTCTCCATATGAAATCGCCAAGAAGGTGGTCTTTCACCTATAGTCGGCTCATGGGTTAAACAATATCCATCGTACACATGATTGGCTTCACCTTGATGAGGAGCGCTACTGATTTCCTGTAAGCGCGCTCGATTACAATAACACGGATATAACCGTTTTTGGCTATGTAATTCTTGTAAATATCTCTCGTATATATCCAAACGTTCGGATTGATACGTAGGTGCTTCGTCCCAAGTAAAACCAAGCCAAGATAAATCTTCTAGTATATGTTCTGCATAGATTAGTTTAGACCGTTGTGTATCTACATCTTCTATGCGCACTATATATTCACCATCTTGATGCCGTGCAGACCAATAGGACAAAAATGCTACCCACAAATTCCCTACATGCATATGGCCTGTAGGACTGGGTGCAAAACGACCTTTCATAGAAACCTCCTAGGCCTCTTCGCTAAGGTGTTCCCACCTCTCATAGAGAGCCTCTAACTGTGATGTTGTATTGGCTAACTCTTGAGACAATCGTTCATATTCTGATATATCTCCTTGTATAGATGGGTCCTGTAGCTGTACCGTATACATTTTAACTGTCGCCTCATACCTTGCAATATCTGATTCTACTTTGGCTAATTCCTTTTCCAGCATAAAAGAATTCGTTTTCTTTTTAGGGGCTGTCACTGCTTCTGAATAGCTAGTATCTTGTTCCTCTGTTATAGCAGCCTCAGATATACCTTTATGTATCTCACCATTAGAATCAGTACTCACTGCTGTACCTCCAGCATTGTCGGCCTTTCCTGCTGTATTGCTGGACATATTGTTGCGTTTCATCTGCTCAACTTCTAATCGTTGGGCTGCTAACACTGATCGTTCCAACATTTTTTCTTTATAATACGAATAATTGCCATGAAACTCTTCAATGCCACCATTATCTAAGACCACAATGCGTTTTGCCACAGCATCCAACAAATATCTGTCATGGGAAATAATGAGCAATGTGCCCTCAAACTGTTGTAAGGCTTGCTCCACTGTTTCTCGTGTAGGGATGTCTAAATGATTTGTCGGTTCGTCAAGGATTAAGAAGTTACGGCCTTCTAAAAATAACTGTAATAAAGCTACCCTAGCACGTTCTCCACCAGATAAATCTCCTATTAACTTGAATACATCATCACCTCTAAATCGAAAGGCACCTAATACGCTACGAGCAGATTCTTCTGACATATCATAAGGAGCCATGATCTCTTGTAACACAGACCAACTAGGGTGTAATTCTTCATGTTCTTGCGAGAAATATCCTGTCTGTACACGATTTCCAGTTGTAATCGATCCATCCAGTGTATTAAGTTCCCCCATAATTGTTTTTACAAAAGTCGATTTTCCAGCTCCATTCGCACCAATTAAGCCTACCACATCTCCTCGACGTAAGGTCGTTGTAATATGTGTAGCCACTGGATGTTCTACATCATATCCAATGGACACATCTTCCACCATCAACACTCTGTCTGCACTCATTTCTGCCTTAGGAAAGGTAAAAGCAAACTCTCTATCTTGGTCTGGTGCCTCTAATCTTTCTAGTCTATCTAACTGTGATTGACGACCACGAGCCATTTTAGATTTTATGCCTGCTCGATATTTGTCAATATATTCTTCCGTTTTACGAATGTGTTCCTGTTGCTTTTCATACGCACGTTGATACGCCACTCGTTGCTGCTCTCGTTGTTTCAAGAACTGGCTATAATTACCTTTATAGGTATGCACTTTATGATGAGATAATTCTACCACTTCTGTCGCCACTTGATCTAAGAAATATCGGTCATGACTGATGATGACAATGCCACCTTTATAGGATTTTAAATATCCCTCTAACCACTCTAACATTGGCATATCTAGATGGTTAGTAGGCTCATCAAGAAATAAAAAATCAGGACGACGCACCAAGGCTTTCGCCAAGTTAATACGCGTTTTTTGTCCCCCAGAAAATTCACTGGCTTTCTTCTTTAAATCTTCGTCACTAAATCCTAACCCATAAGCAATACGTTGGCTTTGTTTTTCATAATCATAGCCACCAAGCCATTCTAATCGCTCTTGTAAATAGGATAAACGACGCAAGTCCTGTTCTGTGGCATCTCGATTTTCTAATTCTGTCGTTAACGCTTCTAACTGGGATTCTAAGTGCTGTACATCAGCCCAAGCCGTTTGAATTTCTTCTTCTAAACTAGCATCACCTAAATTTACATCTTGCTGTAAATAGCCTATAGTGATACTACTGTCTTTCACAATGATCCCCTCATCATGTTCTTCTATGCCTAGTATGCATTTCATCAACGTCGATTTACCTGCCCCATTCGGGCCAACTAAAGCAAGACGCTCTCCTTGTCGTATGGTAAAAGATACATTAGAAAAGATTTCTCGTATCCCAAAGGATTTCCCTAGTTTTTCTATTCGGATCTGTTCCAAAATACTTCCCCTATCCTATTTCTGTTCCCTATACAAAAGTATTACCATTACATAGTATCTAAAAAATATACCATTTATCTTAGTAAATAATATAGGTAGTTTATAAACTAAGTAATACTTCTTGTAAATGATTCGTCAAAGCTTGTTCAAATTTATCTATCGTAGTTGCGTCCAAGTCATGTGTAATTCCTGGATAGCCTTGTTGTCTAGTTTCACCAAAAAATTCATTGCGGAATGTATTATAAAATAAGACCACTCCTGTTTCCTCATTATCTTTGATATAGGTGCCAATAATATAGGAACCATTAATCATATCTAATGCAGTATGAGGTGTCACATCTAAATGATATTCTGCGATTGTTTGTGGCAATGCCTCTGTATAATTCCACTGATGTATACCTTTTTTCTTGTATTCGTACACAAATCCTTCTTGGGGCGCCATAAATCGTGTCATCATAGATGCTTTATAGTTGGCCTTTAGGTTCTCCATAAATGGGGTTAAAGACTCACGTATAAAAGCAATATCTACAAACTCTACTAAAGGTACTGTAATACGTACCATATAATCCCCTACTTCCGTATCATAGAGAACTGACCAACGCCAATTTCTATCATTTGTATAATAAAAGATACTATATACAGTAGATGATAAGGCTTTTTGTTCCACCACTAAGTGAAAGTCTCCAATAGTGGATTCTAACCATGATAAATCGAGGGTTTCACATTCTTTTATGATTGTATCCATGAACTCTTTCCTTATCGTAGTTGACTATATAATGCTTGATACTGTGATTCATGAGCTATCACGCGTTTTACGTAATCTTTTGTTTCTGGAAATGGTATTTTGTCTATATCATCAAAATTATCATCCCAGCCATAGGTCTGCATCCATTCCTCCACATGACCACGTCCTGCATTGTAGGCTGCTAAGGCTAAGATTTCGTTACCTTTAAATTCTTCTAATAAATATGATAAATACCAAGTCCCTAATTGTATATTCGTGTTCGGTTCCTTAATATCTTGGTCAGACAGGCTAGACTGATTTAATTGTTCTCCAATCCAGTGCGCTGTTTCTGGCATTAACTGCATCAATCCTATAGCCCCTGGTAAAGATTTTGCATTCGTATCAAATTTACTTTCCGTATAGATAACAGCCGCAACCATAGATGGTCTTACATGGTAAGTAGATGCATTTTTCATTACCGCGCTTTCATATACTAACGGATACGCATACTGTCTAGCTAAATAGGGTTGTCCATATTGCACATAATAGGCCGTAAGAACAACGATTAGCCAAGCAAATGCTGTGGATACCCTCATAGTTCCTCCTTCTGAAAGTGAATTTTCGCTGTTTTCCACAATTTACGTAATTGTTTTTCTAATTCTTTCATAGTCCCAGAATTATCGATGACCACAGTACTTAAATCACGTTTTTCATCTAAACTCATTTGACTACGAATTCGATCCAGTGCCTCCTGTTCAGAATAAGCGTTTCGTTTCATCAAACGCTCTAGTTGTGTCACAGGGTTTACGTACACAAGCCAAATCTCATCCATCTGTGTATGCCAATCTGTTTCAAACATCAATGGTATATCATAGATAATAGCCTGCTTTCCTTTTGCTTCCCATTCTTCTGTCAATTCTTGTATACGATGTCTAATATGGGGTTGCAATATAGAATTGATGGTCTCCAAGGCTTCTGGATCAGAAAATACAAGGCTACCAATATAGGCACGATGTAACGTACCATCTTCTAGCACTGTATTAGGTCCAAAGGCCTCTACCAATTCCTGTAAACCTGGTGTCCCCGGCTCTACTACTTCTCTAGCCACTACATCTGCATCAATATAGGGAATACCTTTTTTTTGTAACCATCGTAACACTGTACTTTTACCAGAGGCAATACCTCCTGTGAGTCCGATTTTATACATATTTACCCCCACATTTGATTCTAGTCATACTCAACTATTATTATACACAAATACATTGTATAGAAATTCTATAAACCTACTATTTTACATCTGCCCAGTTCTGTGCACTGTGCACATCTACCTGCAATGGCACTCGTAATGTCACTACTTGTTCCATACAATTACGCAACAGAGTTTCTACTTGCTCTTGTTCCGATTCTACTACTTCTAGCACTAGTTCATCATGTACCTGTAATAAAATACGAGATTGCAAGCCTTGCTCTTCTAGCGCTTGTTCTACTTGGTTCATGGCTAACTTAATAATGTCGGCCGCTGTCCCTTGAATTGGTGTATTCATAGCTGTACGCTCCGCAAAGGATCGACGGTTAAAGTTACGGCTATTAATATCAGGTAATGGGCGAACACGGCCAAACATAGTGCGTACAGATCCAGTTTCATGGGCTTCTTGCACCATGCGGTCCATGTACCCTTTAATTTGTGGATAACGACTGAAATATAACTCAATATATTCTTTTGCTTCTGCTCTCGTAATACCTAAGTCACGCGACAAACCAAAGTCACTAATACCATAAATAATACCGAAGTTGATCGCCTTTGCATGGGAACGCTCCAGCGGCGTTACTTCTTCTAAGGATTTACCTAATACTTCTGCTGCTGTAAAACGGTGAATATCTTCACCATTTTGGAACGCTTGAATTAAGGCAGGATCTTCTGACAAGTGCGCCAAAATACGTAATTCTATCTGAGAATAATCGGCACTGACGAACATATCATATCCATCATGAGGTTTAAATAAAGCTCGAATTTCTCGGCCTTTTTCACTGCGTACAGGAATGTTTTGCAAATTTGGATCAGAACTACTTAAACGACCAGTAGCTGTTACCATTTGATTAAAAGAAGTATGAATTCGATTAGTATGAGGATTCACAAGTCCTTCAAACCCTTCTAAGTAGGTAGATACCAATTTTACCACTGAACGATAGGCCAAAATTTGTTCAACAATTTCATGGTCATTTCTGAGCATGTCTAGGACTTCAGCATCCGTAGAATAACCAGTTTTTGTTTTCTTAATCACTGGCAATTGTAATTTTTCAAACAAGATAACACCCAATTGTTTTGGAGAATTAATGTTGAAAGTTTCTCCAGCCAATGTAAATATCTTTTCTTGTAGTTCACTAACCTCTACTTTGAAGCGTTCCAATGTAATGTGTAATTGGTCTACATCCATGTAAATACCATTTTTTTCTAGTACACATAGAGTACGTAATAATGGCAATTCAATATCTCGATATAAGTCCCACACACCTGCTACTTCCATCTCTTCCGTAGCCTTCTCGTGCATATGGTATAAAGCTTGTGCTTGTAGAGCCCACTCTGTTTCATTTTCCGTAGCAGGAATGGAAGGTTGTCCAAAACGTTCGCATAAATAAGTCATACCATAGTTTGCTCGTGTAGGATCGAGTAAATACGCCATTAATGTGAGATCTTTGATATGAACAGTTTCTTCTTTCAAAATTGAAATGCGACCTGTTGTTTCAGTACCTAATACTTCAAATAATAATTTTGCATTATCTGTAACCAGTTCCCTGGCCCCTTCAAAGACTGTTTCTAAATGCCCTACATCTACAAATCCATTTACAACTAATTGGGCATCCCCATTATATAGATATAAGGCTTCTATCGTCCTAAATGGATGTTTTCCAGCTTCTTTCAAGACAAGGCTAATCACTTTATCTTCGTAAAATTCTCGTGGCACTTCTGTGACATGAGTTAATTCAATTTCTTCTGCTGGTGGAGCTAAGAATTGATCGAATAGAGTCCCTTCTTCTGCCACACCCATAGCCTTTAGTAGTCTTGGTGTTACTGCGTGAAAACCTAACTTTTCAAATAAAGGTGTCACTTCACCACGATGTACAGCAGGAACAAATTGCTCTAGTTCATAAGGCATATCCATATCTGTTTTGATGGTAGCTAGTTGATGCGAAATGAACGCTAAGTCTTTGTTGTCTACTAAGCGTTCTTTCAGTTTTCCCTTTTGTTCCTCAATATGCTCATATACACCTTCTAAAGTACCATATTGATTTAATAGTTTAAGGGCTGTTTTTTCACCAACGCCAGGTACACCTGGAATATTATCTGAAGAATCTCCCATAAGAGATTTCATTTCAATAACCATTTGAGGCCCATACCCATACAGTTCTTCCATATTAGCCATAGTCACATGAAGCATATCAGTGATGCCCTTTTTCGTTAAAAACACACTGGTATACTCATCGACTAGTTGTAGGTTGTCTCTATCACCAGTAATGATATGAACAGCAAGGTCTGATGAGCCCCATTTTTTGCTCAACGAGCCAATGATATCGTCGCCTTCAAATCCTTCTTCTTCAATGACAATGATACCTAAGGATTCTAAGACTTCACGGATCAAGCTAAATTGTGGACGCAATTCATCTGGTGCACTTTGACGAGTTCCTTTATAGTCTTCGTAAATATCCATACGGAATGTTTCTTTACCTTTATCAAAGGCAACTGCAATGTAATCGGGATTGATTTCTTCATACAGTTTTGTAAGCATTGTTAAGAATCCATACACAGCATTGGTAGGAACTCCTAGAGCATTTTGCAGTGGTGGAAGTGCAAAAAATGCACGATATAATAAACTACTGCCATCTATAACCATTAATTTTTTCATATAAGCATCTCCTATTAATAGATTTATGTATCCTTAATTATATCATATTTCCTGCTCTCATGAGTGATGAAAATAGAGGTTATTTCTGTGTAAAGCCTTGCTATATAAGCCAATATTCCTTAGAGTAAATATAAAAATAGTTGCAAAACTGTACGCCCTATGATATACTACTTTAGTAATAATACAGTAAATCACAAGGAGGTGACTCAATTGCCAAATATTAAATCCAGTATTAGAAGCGTAAAAACGGATGCTGAACGTCGTGCGAAAAACTCTGCTGTAAAATCTCAAATTCGTACAGCTACTCGTAAGACTGTAGAAGCTGCTCAAGCAGGCGCTGTAGAAGAAGCTAAAAAAGCACTAGTTCATGCTACAAGCGTAATTGATAAAGCAGCCTCCAAAGGCGTTCTTCATAAAAATACTGCAGCTCGCAAAAAATCCAATTTAGCAGCTAAAGTAAATGCTCTATAATGAACTCTAAAAGAGGGTTAACAAGGAGAAATACCATTTCTCTTAGTTAACCCTCTTTTTTTAATGTCACCTTTATGTTCTAGCTACATTGTAAGGCACTAGTATACATATATCTGCTTTTGTTATGTTTGCCTAAATGAGTTATCAAGGCAAACATAACAAAAGGAGCTACTTTCATAGCTCCCCTCGTCGCATTCGTTCAAGTTTTTCCGCCACATCCCCATCAATATGTGCACCTAATTCATTACGTTGTAATGTCATAGCATCACGTTGATGATAACCTGTATATCGTTTACGTTCTTCTTGTTTAGCTAAGTCAATTTGATGACGTAATTCACGTGCTGATATGCGTAATCCTCCAAATCCTAAAATTTGGCTTTGTTCTTCTCCATCACTTGTTACCACATAGATTGTTTTATATTGACCCTTTTTACTAAAGACTTCACGCTCAATATAGGCATCTGCCGTCTCATGGGTACCTGTAAAAACTTCAATAAAATCTGCAGATATACGCTGTTCATCTGCTGTAAAAGGTGCGTGCTTACCATCAAATACAAGAATAATTTTATACCCCTTATAGGTCCCATAATTGAGTAATCTATGACGTAATTCTAATCGGGCATGTTCTAAAGACTCCTTACTGAGTGATTTCAAGTCAGCCCAATCAAAAATAACATTATACCCATCTACAATTAAAATATCTTTTTTCATAGTATACCTATTATCGTTGACGTCTCGCTTCATATAAAAGAATCGCTGCTGCTACCGATGCATTTAATGAGTTAATGGTTCCAAACATAGGAATCGTTACCAATATATCACACAATTCCTTTGTCAATCGACTTAGACCTTTTCCCTCATTACCAATGACCAATACAATAGGACCTGTCATATTCACATCATACATCACCGTCCCATCCATATGAGCTCCCATCACCCAGAAGCCTTGACTTTTTAATTGCTCAATCGTCTGTGCTACATTGCCAATTTGTACCAATGGAATCGATTCTACAGCCCCTGCAGAGGTTTTACTTACCGTCGCATTAATAGGCGCATTATGACGTTTGGGAATCAGCACAGCCGTAGCACCAACACACTCTGCCGTACGAATGATGGCCCCCATATTATGAGGATCTTCCACACCATCCGTTAAAATTAACAACGGATGTTCTTCCGTACATGCCAGCAATACATCTTGTAACTCTTGGAACTTCACTGCATTCACCAAGGCTACCACACCTTGATTCGGCACGTCACTAGGATACTTCTGTAAATCCCGTTCCTTCACGCGACGAACCTCAATACCCTTAGACTTTGCCAAACCCAATATCTCCGAAAGAGAGCCACCTTGCTTACCTTCTGCCACTAAAATACGATGAATCCCTCGATCCGACTTCAGCGCCTCACGCACAGCATTACGACCTACAATAAACGTATCCATGAAAACCTCAAACCTTCCAAAAAGCAAACCTAACAATACGCAGTAACATCTTACTAAACATATTGCGCTTCACATTACTAAGCATACTAACTAGAAATAGTGTCTATACATACATGTTAAACATATCAATATGAAAAGTACATATTTCATATCATCAAAATCAATACAAAAGCTTAGAAACCACTAAGCTATTAATCTATTATACCACTAAAACAAGACAACTCCCAACATAACACATGAGCGCCCCCCCTGAAACGTTGTCACACCCACTAGTACAATGAAAAAAACATATTCTATGCCATGTCACGTTCATCTGTCGTTAATTCAGAAAACACAAGAAGAGCACGGTGTGCCCCCGAACAAACATCATGAAATGCCGTTTGAGAAGGGGTATACCGTGCTCTTCCCTTTTCACCTGAGCACCATCTGATGAAAGGTTGTCATCCTATATACTTTTAGAGAAATACGCCATAGACTTCCAAGAAGATATATTTGTATCTGCTATAAGAAGTCTGTAGCTTTTTGATGATTAGCTGAAGACCTAGAAGAGCACGGCGTGTTCCTGAAGAAACATCATGAAATGCCGTTTCTGAAGGAATATGCCGTGCTCTTCCATTCCACAGATTAAGAAAACGCCACAGACTTCAATACAAGTTAATTAATGAAAGCCTATGGCGTATTTATATTCATGCTACATATGTGACAACGTTTCAGCAAAAGCGAATTCCATGAGAGTAGTAAGCCTCTCTTCATCCCCCTTGCGATAGGTATACCCCAACAACGCCTCAAATGCTGTACTCATGCGGTATTCCTGTACACTGGCACTTTTCGGTACATGCACATTACTATTGCGAGCCCGTTTTGCCACTAATAACTCTTCCTCTGTCAGAGTTGACTCTAATGCCTGTAATACTTTCGCCTGTGCTTTTGCATTGATAAATGATGTCACTACATCATGAAGTATTTGTGTTTTAGTAATGCCCGTTTCTACTACACGATTTCTGATAAATAAGGTATATACACCATCCCCAATATAAGCAAGCATAAGAGAGTCCTCTAAAGGACCCTCTCCATTTGCTTCTACTTTCACTGAAGATTTTAATTTATCAATCGCCATAGATCGTAGCTGTTTATATCGATTAAAGTTCACGTTTTTTCCACCGTGCCCCTTGTGGGGAATCTTCGATGACGATGCCAATATTGGTCAATTCATCACGAATGGAGTCTGCAATACCCCATTGTTTTTGGTCACGTGCACATTGACGAATATTTAAGATTACTTCCATTAATTGATTGTATTCTTCGTTACTAGTTTCTTGACCTTTCCAGCCCTCTTCTAATAAACCTAGAATATCTAACATCATTTTAAAGATCTCTTTAACTTCACCAATAGTGCTATGGCATACAGTGCCATCACAGCTTTGAACAGATTGGTAATAGATGTTAATTTCTTTTGCCAAACCATAAATTGGTGCTGTTGCTAACGCTGTATTAAAATCATCGCTCATAGCTGCTTCAAACTCTTCTTTATAATTACGAGCATTTTTCAATAATTCTGCTGCTTCCAGTTCACACAATCCTTCTGGACGATCTTCTAAGTACAGTAAGTTGTCAATCACGGTTTGGAATCGTTCAATAGCCTTAGTCGCTTCATCTAAGCGTTCATCACTGAAGTCCAATGGACTACGATAATGTGTGCTCAACAAGAAGAAACGCAATGCATCTGGACTATATTGTTCTAAAATATCTTTCACCAAGAAGAAATTGTTCAAGGATTTACTCATTTTTTCTTGATTAATCGTAATGAAACCATTGTGTACCCAATAACGTACGGCTGGATGGTGTTCAGAGCATCCTTCAGATTGAGCAATTTCATTTTCATGATGAGGGAAAATTAAGTCAGATCCACCGCCATGGAAGTCAAACTCTTCGCCCAAATATTTTTGACTCATGGCAGAACATTCAATATGCCAGCCTGGACGACCTTGTCCCCATGGGCTTTCCCAGAATGGTTCGCCTGGTTTTGCCGCTTTCCATAAAGCAAAGTCCATTGGATTTTCCTTACGGTCATCTACATCTACACGAGCACCAGCTTCCATATCGTCTAAAGTACGACCAGATAGCTTACCATAATGCTCAAATTTCTCTACACGATAGTACACATCACCATCTACTGCATAGGCATAGCCATTGTCGATTAATGTAGTGATCATGGAAATAATTTCTTCCATATGCGTAGACACACGAGGATATACATCGGCACGACGCACATGTAATGCATCCATTACATCATAGTAGGCATCAATATAGCGATCAGAGATTACATTCCATGCTACCCCTTCACCATTAGACGTATTAATGATTTTATCATCCACATCTGTAAAGTTTTGGATATATGTTACTTTATAGCCTACATGGCTCAAATAACGACGAATGGTGTCCCAAGTCACAAAAGGACGTGCATTACCAATATGAGGATGATTATATGGTGTAACTCCGCATACATAGATGCTAACTTCCCCCTCTTTCACAGGTTGGAATACTGATTTTTCACGAGTCATCGTGTTGAAAACGGTCAGTTCTCTCATTAGAAATAGCCTCCTTGTATGCACTTAGCCTAAACGGCGAAGTACTTTTTCTTTGCCAAATAAGGTAATAATATAATTCAAATCAGGACCGTGCATTTGACCTGTGGTAGCAATGCGAATTGGCATAAATACAAATTTGCCTTTTAATCCTGTTTCTTTCATAATCGCTTTGATTGCTGCTTTGACAGCATCTGGGGTAATCTCATCCATAGCTTCAATTTTTTCTTTAAAAGCCCCAATTACTGTTGGATAGGATTCTTCTGCTTTCACAGCTGCAATCTCTTCTGCATGTTCTGCATCTTCTAGGATATCATCTTGGAAGAACATATTTACTTCATCTACGATTTGAGCACCATAACTAATATGGTCTTTCACGCAAGTACAAAGCATTGTGAGCCATGCTTGTTCCTCTGTAGACGGACTTTCACTAGCGTAGCCAGCTTTTACCAAATGAGGTAAACATAATTCATATAATGCATCTGGTGTCAATTGTTTCATATAATTGAAATTAATATAATTCAATTTATCAATATCAAAGACAGCTGGATTTTTTGCCACTCGATCCATAGAGAATTTTTGACACAACTCTTCCTTAGTGAATAGTTCTTCCTCACCTTCAGGAGCCCAGCCTAGTAAGGCTAAGAAGTTCACAATCGCTTCTGGTAAGTATCCCAACTCACGGTATTGTTCAACAGAGGTAGCACCATGTCGCTTACTCATTTTTTTGCCATCTTTGCCCATAATCAAGGAAATATGACCAAATGTTGGTACATCCCAGCCCAAAGCTTTATAGATCACGATTTGACGTGGTGTATTAGATAAATGTTCTTCCGCACGGATAACATGAGAAATACCCATTGTGTGATCGTCTACCACAACGGCATAGTTATAGACAGGAATTCCATCGGATTTAACAATAACGAAATCTCCAATACCATTAGACTCAAAGGATACATGACCACGAACCATATCATCAAAAGCTACTGTTTCATGCAACGGAACACGTAAACGGATGGTTGGTTTACGTCCTTCTGCTTTGTAAGCAGCCTTTTGTTCTTCTGTTAAATGATGGCAATGACCATTATATTTTGGGGTTTCACCACGACCTAATTGCTCTTCCCGAACAGAATCTAATTCTTCTTGGGAACAATAGCATTCGTAAGCATGACCAGATTCTAATAATTGTTTCGTCACTTGATCGTAAATATCTAAGCGTTCTGTTTGACGATATGGTCCTGCTTCGCCACCTACGTCAACACCTTCATCCCAGTCCATACCAAGCCATTTAAGAGCAGCCTTAATATTTTCTTCGCTTTCACGAGTAGACCGAGCTTGGTCAGTATCTTCCACGCGCAATAAGAATGTACCTTGCTCCTTGCGAGCTAATAAATAGTTAAATAATGCGGAACGAGCTCCACCAATATGAAATGGACCGGTTGGACTCGGTGCAAAACGAACTTTCATGAGTTATAACTCCTCTCTTTCATACATTGAAACAACAGCTTGTGCGGCTATACCTTCTGTTCTTCCCAAGGCACCTAACCCTTCATTTGTCGTTGCTTTAATACTAATTCTACTAAGAGGGATACCTAAATCCACACTTAGATTTTCTTTCATTTTTTCAATATGAGGTTTCAATTTTGGAGCTTCTGCAATGACCATGATATCTGCATTGTAGATTCCAAAATTTGAGTCCTTTAATAATTGTACCACTTTTTCTAATAATAGCCTACTAGAAATCCCTTTGAAAGCATCATCTTCTGGAGGAAAATAATAGCCAATGTCTCGCATACCTACAGCCCCTAGCATAGCATCCATAAGGGCATGAATCAACACATCCGCATCAGAATGCCCATCAGGACCAATAGGGCTGTCGATAGTTACCCCTCCTAATACACAAGGTCGTCCCTCTTTGAAACGGTGGATATCATAACCATAACCAATACGCATCATAGATTCTACTCCTAAATACTTCTTAGCAATTGCCACATCTTCAGGGACTGTTAATTTAATATTTTTTCTATCCCCTTCTACAATGTGCACTGGGTTTCCTTGAAACTCTACTAAAGACACATCATCGGTTCCTTTATATCTGTGTTCTTCCGCATATACATAAGCATCTAACAAAATAGCAGTTTGAAACCCTTGTGGTGTTTGCATTCCATATAATTCAGAACGTACTAATGTTTCTTCTACATATCCCTCTGCATTCACTCGTTTTATCGTATCTACCACAGGGATGGCTGGCACTGCTGCTCCATATACTTTAGCCCCCTCAACCACTCGATGAGCTAACTCCTTGTTCGCTAATGGTCTTGCACCATCATGCACTAATACAACCTCTGCTCTATTCGATACTTGTGAAAGTCCAGCGGCTACAGAGTCTTGTCGTTCTGCACCGCCAATCACATATTGTACCATCCACGGTACCTGCATAGCTTCTACTTGTTCTTGAATAGAGAGTTGATCTTCTTCCGATACAACCACAATGACTTCTTCCAAGCCTTCCCATTGTTTCATGTGATGTAAATTCCATTGTAACACTGTATACTGTCCTAACGGCATACACACTTTATTCTCTGTATAGCCCATTCGGCGTCCTGCACCTGCCGCTAATAAGATACAACTAATCATGGTACTCCCTTTCTAGGAATTTGATTCCTCTACACGGGCAAAAATCATTCGTCCCGCACTAGTTTGTAATACAGAGGTAACTACTACATTTACTGTTTGATCCACATAGTCTACACCATTTTCCACAACAATCATAGTACCGTCATCTAAATAGGCAACTCCTTGATGTGGTTCTTTACCAGCTTTCATAATACGTACTAGTAAGGTTTCACCACTCGTCATTTTTGGCTTAATAGCATTTGCCAGATCATTCAGGTTCAACACCCCAACTCCTTGCAATGTAGCTACTTTATTCAGATTAAAATCATTAGTTATGAGCTTCCAATGTTTATCCATACTAAGGCGAATCAATTTCAAATCTACTTCTGATAGATCTTCATAATCAACATCTATGATTTCCATAGATTCTGTTAATTTTTCACGCATTGTCTGTAGTAAGTCTAACCCTCGTCTGCCTTTATTACGTTTCAAAGTATCCGCAGAATCAGACAATTTTTGTAATTCTTCTAGTACAAATACAGGCACTATGAAAGGACCTTCCAAAAATCCTGTATTCACAATATCTAAAATTCGACCATCAATGACAACCGATGTATCTAAGACCTTAGCAGAACAAGTTCGGATTTCTTTTACTTTTGATTCTTTAGGTGATCTACCCTTATTGAGCAATCCTCTAAACGTATAAGATACCATAGCTTTATATAAGTCTGGCCCTTTATCCATCCCCAAACGAATCCCTATATATCCCAATACAGCACTAAGCGCGATAGGTAAGTATGAGCCAATAATTGGTACACGCTCAAAAGCCATACCAATTAAATTAGCAATAATGAGTCCAAATAATAATCCTATCGTGCCAGCTACTAGTTGTTGACTAGGAACTCGACTTAAAATACGTTCAATTTGTTTTGCTACTCTTAATCCTATACGCAAAATAAACTGGGACACTAAATAACCGATAAAAGCTGCTAGTAAGATACTTATGGTATAGTACAATATCATCACTGCAGAGATTCCAAATACACCCATTTGCAGCATCTTTTCATCCCATATAGATACCATAAGTGTTGATAGTGCATCTGCTCCGACGTACCCCATACTGCCAAATAAAATAGCAATAGCATAGCGCAATAATTTATAAATCATATGGTCACCTCCTCTTTTTTTAGTATACTATCCCTACGTGTAATTCTAATGAATACTTCATAGTAAAGACTTCGCACATAGGGTTAGAAAATACTTTTCATCACTTCTTGAATACTAGTCACCCCTTGTATAGAGATACCTTCTTGTATTCCTTTTAGTTGTTTTACATTTCCAGCAGGAATTACAAATTGTTTAAACCCTAATTTCTTAGCTTCCGCAATTCGTTGTTCTATTCTTGGAATACTACGAATATTACCTGTCAAGCCTACTTCGCCTAATATCACCATATCGGGAGGTACTGGTTTATTCTTTAAGTTAGAAATGATAGCTACTGCCATGGCTAGGTCACAAGCAGGTTCATTAATTTTTAAGCCCCCAATAATAGTAACATACACATCTTTGTTACCTAAGGTAAAGCCACAGCGTTTTTCTAATACTGCTAGAAGTAAAATCAGCTTATTTAAATCATATCCAATAGCGGTTCTTCGTGGCATACCAAAGGCAGTGGATACCACTAAACTCTGCACTTCTACCAAGATAGGTCGTACTCCTTCTAAGTAAGCCATTATGGCAGATCCTGTTTCTTCTTCTGATCGCTCTGCTAATAGAGTCGCTGATGGATTGAGGAGTTCACCTAACCCTTCTTCTTCCATGGTAAATAATCCTGATTCCGATGTAGATCCAAATCGATTTTTAATTCCTCGTAAAATACGAAATTGATAGGACCGTTCTCCTTCAAAATACAATACTACGTCTACCATATGCTCTAACATACGAGGTCCTGCGATAGTACCATCTTTGGTAACATGACCAATGATGATGACTGGAATGTCTTGATCTTTTGCAAAGCGTAACAATCTTGCTGTACATTCACGAACTTGACTGACACTTCCCGGTGCAGATTCTACAGAACCTACATACATAGTTTGGATAGAGTCAATAACAAGTAACATTGGTTGACTTCGTTTAGCTTCATTCAATATGGTATCTAAATTAGTTTCTGCTTGCACTAAGAGATTGGAAGAATTGATACCTAGTCGATGAGCTCTCAGCTTTAACTGCATATCTGATTCTTCTCCAGATGCATATAGGACTTTACCTGACTCTTCTGCAATACGACCAGACACTTGTAACAGTAAGGTAGACTTACCAATACCTGGGTCCCCACCTAGCAAGATTAACGCACCAGGTACAATACCCCCGCCAAGAACACGATCAATTTCTCCATATCCAGAAGTAATTCGGGCAATAGCACCTATCTCAATTTCTGTCAAAGCCTTGGGCTTGTTATCCTCATCTTCTACCGGTCGATAAGACGCTACATGCTTTGTTTTAACTTCCGGTTGCAGTTCTTCCTCCACCGCCGTATTCCAAGCACCACAAGCAGTACAACGACCAAACCATTTCGATGATTCATTTCCACACTCTGAGCAGAAAAAAACTGTTTTCTTTTTAGCCATATATACCCTTTCTTATAAAAATAATGCGCGTCACTGAAAAGAAACGCGCACTACTCTTCGGGCAACACCGTTTATTTCGTACCGAAAATACGATCTCCCGCATCACCAAGACCAGGTAAAATATATCCATGGTCATTTAATTTTTCATCTAATGCAGCTACATAGATGCGTACGTCAGGATGCGCTTTATTCACAACTTCTACACCTTCTGGGGCTGCTACTAGACACATTAATTGAATTTCTTTAGCACCTTTTTCTTTCAATAAAGAAATCGCTGCTGCTGCACTACCACCTGTAGCCAACATTGGATCTGTCACGATAATGCGACGATCAGCCAAATCAGATGGTAATTTGCAATAGTACTCTACTGGTTGCAATGTTTCTGGATCACGATACATACCTACATGACCTACTTTTGCCATTGGCATTAATTCCAACAAACCATTCACCATACCTAAACCAGCACGAAGGATAGGCACAATACCCAATTTTTTTCCTGCAATTTGTTTACCAATTGCTTTCACCAATGGGGTCTCTACTTCTACATCTTCTAATGGCAAATCTCGTGTGATTTCATAACCCATTAACAAAGCGATTTCTTCTAATAATTGGCGGAAATCTTTTGTCCCAGTTTCTACGGATCGAATCAACGTTACTTTATGTTGAATCAAAGGATGTGTCATTACATTTACGTTCATCTTACTTACTTCCTTTTTATTAATTACGCATACATTGGATATTTTTCACAAAGTGCTGCTACACGTTGCTTAGCCTCTGCTAATACAGCAGTATCTTCTGGTTGTTTCAATACTAAAGAAATGATGCTTGCAATTTCTTTCATATCTTCTGCATGTAAACCTCTAGTTGTTAACGCTGGAGTGCCTAGGCGGATACCAGATGTAACAAATGGGCTTTCTGGATCAAATGGAATTGTATTTTTATTACATGTAATACCTACTTCATCTAGTACATGTTCAGCTACTTTACCAGTTAAGCCAACAGTACGTAGGTCTACTAATAATACATGCGTATCAGTACCACCAGATACGATAGTAAAACCTTCTTCTTGTAACGCATCAGCTAATGTTTGGGCATTCACAATGATTTGTTTTGCATATTCCTTAAATTCTGGTTGCAATGCTTCACCAAAAGCAACTGCTTTGGCAGCGATGACATGCATCAATGGACCACCTTGAATACCAGGGAAGATAGATTTATCAATCGCTTTAGCATATTCTTCTTTGCACATAATCATACCACCACGTGGTCCACGCAATGTTTTATGTGTAGTGGTAGTTACAATATCAGCATATTCCACTGGATTTGGATGCAATCCTGCTGCCACTAAGCCAGCAAAGTGTGCCATATCCACCATGAAAATTGCGCCTACTTCATGGGCAATATCTGCCATGGTTTTGAAATCAATTTGACGGGAATAAGCACTGCCACCACCGATAATCATTTTAGGCTTATGCTCTTGCGCAATTTTACGCATTTCCTCATAATCAATGCGACCTGTTTCTGCATCTACGCCATAAGGAATAATATTAAAATACTTACCAGATACATTCACTGGAGATCCATGTGTTAAATGTCCACCATGGGATAAATTCATCCCCATAATAGTGTCGCCTGGCTCTAATAAGGCAAAGTACACGCCAAAGTTTGCTTGAGAGCCAGAATGAGGTTGTACATTCACATGTTCTGCGCCGAATAGTTGTTTCGCTCTTTCAATAGCCAACTCTTCTACCATGTCGACATATTCACATCCACCGTAATAGCGTTTATGTGGATATCCTTCTGCGTATTTATTTGTCAATACGCTACCTTGTGCTTCCATCACAGCTTGAGACACAAAGTTTTCCGATGCAATCATTTCTAATTTATTGCGTTGACGACCCAACTCTAATTCAATCATTTCTTGAACTTTAGGGTCTTGCTGTTTTACATAGCTCATGGTAACCTCCTGTGAAAGAAACATATTAATCTATCCTTTATTATAGTAATAATCACAGCCTTTTGCAAGGTAAATTAGTGAATCACCTAACCGTGCTTAGAAGGCAGTACTCATCTGTATTCCTAGGACTCGATATGGCACTGTAAAACCGTTTGGCACTTGTAACGGGGTGGATAAGAATATATTATAGTTAGCACTTCCATAGTGTCCTTTCATACCAATCGCTCCGCCCCATAACGCTGTACCCAATATATCTTCCGTAGATTTTCCGTATACTTTACCATAATCTAAACCTACATACACTGTATGATTCTGATTTAATGATACATCTAAGGTGTTCCGTACATAGAACCCTCGTTCTGCGGCTAGATTTCTATCGCCGGTAAACCCACGCACCGTATACCATCCACCAATGGTAAAGAACTCACTACTGTAAAGATTACTATTCGTATACTGTCCTTTCGCTTCCATTGTATAGGTTGCTTTCCGGTTCCAAAGAGTCATTGTACGCTGATAGTTCACTTTCCCCGTATATATATGATATTGTGTAGTGGCTTCTCCTAAATGATCAGTAGGACCAGGGCTAGCCCACCAAGGAACACCCTTTTCATATTGCACTAACCAATCTAGACTTCCATTCTTGCTATATCGTTTTTGGTGTATTCCTATAGACCAAGACGTGGTATTTCTCCGTTGCACATCAATTTCACTACCATTGATAAAAGAATGCCTTGTCTTATGCGTAAGACCTTGCACTAATTCTGTAATCTGTTGACTATTCCTGTGCAATACGTGTTTCCATCGTAATTCACTGCTAGTAAAGTTACCGCTAGAAATAAAAGGTTTAATGGCATAGCCAACCCGTTGTTGATAGTCTGAATTAGAATGGCTAAGGGTAATGCTATCATTTCCAATAGGTAGTTGGTATGATACATAACTGGATTTACTTATATTGATGCTATCTGAGTGTCTAGATCTAGTTAAGCTATAGTACAAGGTATCACTACGGTCTAATAGTCTACCTACCGTGATGGACACATTCCCTTGAAAGCGTCCTGTTCCTTCATTACCGAAATTATCAAATCCTGTGGTGACCTCTACTTTAGACCTATTTTCTATCTGAAATACCACTATAGATGTACCTAACTTACTTCCCGGTTGTAACTGTACCGTAGCCTTCTGATGGGGCACTGTATTTAGATTATCTACCGTTTGTTCTATCTTCCTTATATTTAAGATATGCCCCTTATGAAAGGCTATTGCGTTTGTATAATTACCTGCCACGCCCTTAAATTGTATTTCTTCCACGGTTCCTACCAGCAAGGATAAGCGAAGTGTGCCACTTCCTATATTTTGAGGCTCCATATAGACCTTAGAGGTAACGTAACCTCTATCTAGTAATGCTGTATTAAGTTCCTGCAACAAGGTATTAATTGTTTCTACCCCATACGATTGATGTTCTTTCTTAGCCACCATGGTTTGCAGAAAACTAAACTCTGGTGGAACCTGTGAAAGTTCAATATGATGAATTAAAAATTCTGGTGCATAATTGGATAGTAGATTCACCTTTTCAGATACTTTCTCTTCTGTAATAACTGTGAAAGCTGGGGGTGTCTTTTGCTCTACATGAGATATAGAACGCTCCATCTGCTCTAGCAGTTTACCTTGCTCGTCTATAGTATTAGCATGAACACTATGAGAAAGCGCCCCTATACACAAACAAGCAAGGCCTGTAACTATTTTATGATTTGTCAATCCTAGACTCCTTCATATTAAAATTTGGCATACTCATTTTCTGGAACAATAGATGCTATCTTCTCTTCAGACAAGTTAGGACTCTTAATTCCTAATTTTTCATAAGACCAAAGGTCAAAGAGTTC
>NZ_KQ960771.1:86774-87023 GCF_001553345.1 Veillonella sp. DNF00869 | reverse complement strand
GCTTGTTCTGCTAATACATCGTAACCAAAGTTATTGGAAATATGCATTTCTTCATCTAACATATAGGAGAACACCGTCCACGGTTCAAGATGGCAAGCAATAAATGCATTTCGCATGTAATTTGACCACAGTGCCAGTTGTTCCATTGTCGCATCATAAGTCGCCTTGGAAACCACTTTACGGTCTACCATATCCTCAAAAGTAAGGTATTCACCGTCCACAATGATATACCCTAGTTGACGACATACC
>NZ_KQ960771.1:0-86674 GCF_001553345.1 Veillonella sp. DNF00869 | reverse complement strand
CATATAGGAGAACACCGTCCACGGTTCAAGGTGACATGCAATAAATGCATTTCGCATATAATTCGACCACAATGCCATTTGTTCCATCGTAGCATCATAAGTAGCCTTAGAAACTACCTTACGGTCTATCATTTCCTCAAAAGTGAGGTATTCACCATCGACAATGATATACCCTAGTTGACGACATACCGTTCCATCATTCTCTACATATAGATATACCCGATGATATGTACCTGGTAAGATAGAATACAAAATATCGTAACTATTTTGAAGATATTGTGGAATCAAATCATGAATATCTTCCCCTGTAAATTCTATAGCTGGATCTACACTAGCCATTTCCTCTACCTCCTTTTCAATAAACTGAGACATATCTATGTGCATAGTCCCTGTGATACATCCTTCATGGGGTGCTACTGCATGCGTAAGCAGTGGTTCCCCATCTGGGGAGAAATATCTTTTTTCCCAAGCTTCTACTAAAGCTAGCTCATCAGTAAAATTATCTTCTGTGACATTGTCATATACATAAGAGAGTTCACCGGTGGAAACGTCGAAAATGTAGTCAATAGATGTATACATTTTGCTGCAAATACGATGCAACTCATCAATTTCATCAATACTTCCCTTTAATGAGATAATTAACTCTTGATATGTACACATCTTATCATTAGATTGTATATTTCTAATTCGTGTCCAGTTATTATCTATAGTATTAATGTAAAGACTAAGTTTCCAATTTTCATGCAGCCTATCTAAATGAAAGTATAGCTTTTTAGTTTTACTAGGCAAATACCTATTGATATACATAATTTGTTTATAAAGCAAGTTCTCTAGCAAATCAGGTATTTTAAGAGTTTTTGTTCTACGCTGTAATATTCTTTTAGGTTGTAAACTGTACTTATCAATATACTTTTCTGCTTCTATTTCCTCCTCCCTTATAAATCCCTTTGTATTTCCTACCTCTACATATGACCATAAAATATACGGTGTATGTGGATATTCATAGTTACCATACAAATCTTCGCTATATGTATATCTAGAATCTCCATTTTTTCCAATCTCAATATTCAGTATATTAAGAGTGTGCACATTATCCTTATTCTTAAACTTGTATACTTTGAGAAAATTATCCACTAACATATTAAAAAATGACCTATCTCCAATACGTTCAGAGGAAAAACAAAATAGCTCTCCCTCCATGATATATGTTCCATCCTCAAAAGTAATTATGTATCTTGGTGCTAAACTTGACCTCCAGCACTGTCCAAAAAAAACTAAACTTTCCCAATTATCTTGTAACAAAGTATTTAATCTAGCTTTTAGTAAGTCAGTCAACTTAATTGCTACTTCATCTTTCACTTCTTTTACAAACATATATTCATCCTCCATTAGGAAGAAACTGAATAACCTCAGGATTGTCATCTACTTTATATATAACATCAAATCCCGTTGGTCATTTATTCACTCCATCATATACTATATCTATCGTTACCTTTACCTCCTTCGCCTCTTGTAACGCATTCTTCCATTGATTTTCCATTATTCTATAATCGCTTCTATTTACAATCTTTTCCATAGCAACTAGATTATCTAATTCTCCTGAGCCTCCAAAGATTTTAGCTATCAGATGCCCCCCTTCGTCACCTGGTAATCGATCATCACCGCCTGCTTTTAATTGGTCTCGGTTATTTCTCTTACCAGCTTCTAAGCGTAAGTCTCCTTGGGCTGCTTTTATACGTCCTAATTCATCGGTTTGGTAATAATACCCTTTACTCTCATATATAATGTTTTCTTTTAATTGTCTAGTTCCCACTCCTGGTTTATATTGCTCACCATTCCGATAAATATCTGGACTATCAGCTAATCTTGTGGTGTTTGTAGTAGGACTTGCCGTTTCAGTAGTAGATTGTTTAGGGGATTCTTTTTTATTTGATTCTACATTTTGTTAATCTTTAATGTATTTGTACAAGATGCTTAGATTACAAATATATAAAATAGTAACACCACCATTCCTTTATATATTCATTAGGACTTAAAATATTATATCGACTTAATCCATATAATTTTATCTAAATCAATTTTTTTAATTTTTATTTTATTCAAATATATCTCTTTGCATATTTTTTTTAATAGACTATCTGATACCCACATACCACCTGCTCTATATCCATCATCTGTAACAGAATATATTTCTACAAAAGACTGATTTTCATCAACGCTGATATAACTTATATCATTCAGTAAATAATTAAGCATTATGCTTATTGAATTTTGTACATGTTCTATATCATCTTTATTAATCATATAAAATGAATCAGATATAGTTGGAATACTTGCTCCGCAACCATATTTCCTTACTTCTTTTTTTAAAGTAGAGTTTTCTTTTATTAAGCGAATATCATTTGATTTATTCCATACCATCTTATGTAAAAGTATCATGTCTGTTTTCTTTAAATCTAGTTGGTTACTATAAAAACTATAAATAGTTTTCTTATTATTAGGGATATTTATAGTAATTTTAAGAAATAAGTTATCAAGATTTAATGTGGACAGCTTAAAACCTTCTATACTATCATAAAAATCGTCTATATATTTTTCAATTTGATTCATCGCTAAAATCGGATATTTTTTTAATTCTATGTTTTTATTTATCATCAATCTTTATCCACCTCAACATTATCAACCCACTCAGCTTCCCCTTTTCCATTCTTTGGCACTGCATAGACATCGCCAGTTTTAGGATTCCAATAAAGATCAGATTTACTTTTTCCTGTATTTCTTTTGACCTCTTGTGTATAATCCTCTCCACCTAGGTCATCTATAACCTTTTTTGGCATCTTTTTTAATTTACCATCCCATCGTAAATATACAACTAATTCATTATATGATTCAAAAAGAATATTTCCGTATTTATCAATGATTTTCCCAGCTGAATCTATTTTTAAGCTTGACAAAGTAGCTAGAGTAAATAAAGTAGATCCAATTCCATGCAAATCATTTTCTAATTGTGGTAATAAACTATTCCACTTCGTTCCAGCTTGTGCAATACTAGCACCTTCTAATCCGTCTCCACCTAATAGTTTATCTACGGTATAACCAAGGCTAGCAGATAGTAGTTGCGCTCTTGCTGGGTGATCCTTAGCTAATTTACTTATGGATTGTATCAACGCTTCATTGAGTCCACCGGATAGTGCACCAGTTGTAGGATTTCCTTTTACAATGGCTGATGTAATAGCACCAGATAGAGCATGCAATGCGACCTTTTCAGATGAACCATCTTTATAAATTCGTTGTCCTTTTGCATCTTTCATTTCACCAAATCTATGGATTGCTTCATTCATATACTTGCTGAATAATTTAGCTGTTTCTTGTCGTTCTGCAATACCTTGCTTATCAAAAATAGTAGCTAATGTATGTAGTGAATCTTCCGTATTTCTACGAATGGCATTGAGATTCACCTCAGGGTGTTCCACGTCAAGCACTCCCTTAGCTATCGCTGAATAGGTTATACTATTCGCTTTGCCACGTTCCCCAGGCATAATCGTAGGTACCAATCCAAGTTCGTTATATTGCTTACTGCTTTTTCCAATCGTTGGATCCGCTAGATAAGACACTCCCTTAGATCCATAGGTATACTTCGCCCTATTCTTCATATCCTTCATAACTAACTGTTTTGTTTTCAGTATGTTCCTATCTGTTTTACTAGATAACAGGGCCCCTTCTAATGTGGTCGTATTTCCTACAGATATATTGAATCCTGTACTTCCTGCATAGAGTCCAGATTGGTGGATCACAGAGGTGTATTTGCTATCTATATCCGTCCGTTGCAAGGAACCTTGTAATGATTTGAATACACCTTTCTTGGATAGGCTAAGTCCTATGCCACCAGATGTAGTACGGTCTGTATAATCATGTGTGTCTTGTACAGAGTGAATCTCTAAATTTCCACCCACATTTGCCTCAATAGCATCTCCTTTGAGAACACCATCTTTGATGTGTACATCCTGTTTTGTGTTCACTCCAAGGGTATTCGTTGCTATTATCTTCGTAGGATCATGGACTATGTCTGTGCCTACAATATTGCCTTTACTGCCACTGGCATTGAAAGATATATCGGAGAATCGATGTTGTAAGAGATCATAGGAAATACCTAAGGAGGCTTGTTTCTGTTTCATACTCTGGACCATATTAGATGTTGTTTCTTTGCCCTTCACATAGATACTGTTCGCAGAATCTAAGGTAATGTCCTTGCCTTGTACATCGCTTCCTTCTATGCGGATATCATCCTTCTTAGTGGTAATACGAATATGTCCATCGGACACAACAGTCGATTCTTTTGCTATCTTACTATCTACATTCGTAGAAGCTTCGCTTCGTTCTGTGCCTAAAGATAGATTGAGGTGTAAACTCTTGGCTTGGTCTTTCAGTTTAGATTTTTCTATAGATGTCTTAGCATCGTCATAGGTTTTGTAGGCTAATAGAGCTTTCAATCGTTCGTCTTTTACAGAGTTTGCTCGTGTGAGTGTACCTACTGCATTGGTTGTAGTATCTACTAAGCGATTCGACAATGAGAGAGTAAGCCCACTTTTAGAAAATCTATGTATTTCTCCTGTATGTGATGTGGTATAACCATTACGGATTGTCACGCCAGACCCTTGAACCTGAATATCCCCTTTAGATCCTACATCACTAGCTTCTATTTGTGTAGATCCTATAGCACCTAAGTTGACAGAACCAAAGCGACTTCCAATGACGCTGCCTTTGGCTACACTGCTCTTAGCATCATAGGTATCTGCTTGTTTTTGTGTACCAATGGTAAGGCTAAGACCGCCATTACCAAAGATACCCGATTTACGTACTTCCTCACGATGAGTGGCACCAGATTCTTCCTGCGCTGATGTAATGGTCAAATTGCCTTCACTCGTAACCGTAACATCTGCATCCCCCACTATATGGCTGGCTTTAACTAGTACGTCTTGCTTACCATCTACCTTAACAGTACCACTGGAAATCGTAGAGCCCACTACCGTATCTGTACGTCTATGGTCATAGATATCCCTTGTAGTAGATGACAAGAACCCTCTATCTTTTTGATGTACTTCAGATAGTGTTTCATGGTGCTCAGTACCATGTTCAATAGAGACTCGACCAGCTTGTACGTCTACAAGCCCCGTTTTACTATGTATGGTGCTTGCTTTCATGGATACATTGTTATCCATACGCACCTTAACACCAGCTTCTCCTTCAATGGTCGCTCCTAAATTCTGTTCATCTATGACCATCTTACGGTTGAAATAGTCACTACCTCTAGCACCCACAGCTACATCTGACAAAGTTCTATCTGTTACATTCGTAAGGGTTAGAGAGTTCCCCGTAAGGTCTACTGTGCGTCCCATCATACGAGAGCCTTGTAACGTAATCTCTCCACCTTGGACTTGCAGCGTATGTCCTTGTACGGTACTTCCTAGGTTCTTAGTAGACTCTAAGGCCACTCCACTACCTATATAGCGATTTTGTAAGGCACGAGCAGAGACTTGTATATCTTTCCCTACTAGACTCACCGTACTACCACCTTGTATAGTAGCCCCTACAGAGTGTATGGTATCTCCTTGGATATGGATACCGCCATCACTAGTGATACTTGCTGTGCCATGTGCTGTATCTTGTTGACTTCCCAATAAATTATTAGTCGTTACCTGCGTTTCATTACGGATATCCTTTCCTTCTATGTGAACACCATCTTTACCATGTATACGACCCGAAGTATTTTGTAACATATCTGTGCGTATAGAAACTAGATTACCATTGATGCTCCCGTTGAGGTTTCTAACATTACCACCTACAATGGACAAAGAATCCTTTGCTTGTATAGTGCCCGTATTATCTACTTTTTGGCTTATTACCTGCACATCTTTACCTAAGACGATACTACCATCTTTGCGCAAATCTCCAGGTTGTAACAGGCTGTTAGGAATCCCTGAAAGTAAAGACTGATCATGACCTGTATATTTTGTAAGGGTATGACCACCTTGACGGAGTTCTTCTTTGGCGATTTCTTGATCTTCGTATCCATTGCGTAATCGAGTATACACTCGTTCTGGGTCTGCTTGTAATCTAGCGACCATATAGTCACTAGACAAAAATTGCTTTTTATCTGTATATAAAGGGTTATCTTCTACCTTAGCTACGGCAAGGGGATCCGTCGTCATGTAGAGTTGTTTTGATGGTTCCAACACTGGGGTCACTAATTTAGAAACATCTGTAGGTGCCACCGTAGTTTCAACCTTTTTATCTCGTATGGCATAAGCTGTTCCATCTGCCTCAAGTGTTGTATTGGTAAATGCATTCGACTGGATGCTCGTAGTTCCATGACTCCCTAATACAGCAATCCGTTCACTAGATGGACTACTTTCAGCATCAAACACTTCGTGATGTTCATAGGGGATATCCGTATGTCCATAGACCCACTTTTTACGTTTCCACCAGCGTTTTTTCTGTTTATACTTCCAGTAATGTCTATCTCGACCTATATCATCATAATGAACTGTTCCTTGATATCCTGTGTTGGTAATGGAATCTGCCGTAACCTGTAAGCCAGCCTTCGCCATAATCTGACTATATGTATTTTGCACATCTTGCCCTATAATATGGATGGTACCATCGCTCAGTATTCTAGATGTGGCGGTTTCTTCTTCTATGGTTCCTATATGAATCGTTCTATGGTATTTTCTATCTGCCTCATAATAGTTAGGCTGGTCTAGATGCGGTATGCCCTCATACTTATCTTCTTCTGAAATGGTCCATCCAGTCTTAAACACATCCTTATGGTTTTGTATCTTAGGGGCTTTGATAGTGAGATTACCTTTGACAATGACATCAGAGGACCTATTTTCAAAGCTCTCTTTTCCTAGCACATAAGCATTACCGCCCACATACATATCTGAGCCAAAGTAAGAACCTTTGCTGTTGTTATTCCGAATATGACGTCCTTGCACACGCAAATTACCTAGCACATGCCACAGTCCATTGGTGTTCGTCACATCCTCTTTCATATCTATCTCTGCATCGTTTTTTGCAAAGAAAATGCCTTTTGTATTAGCAAAAGTATTCCCTTGTATCTGCAGGGTATCCTCTGCAATGATTGCCCCTGTATTTGTATTTTCTAAGGCGTTCACACCTAAGCGTATCGTACCATGACTAACTACATGAGATGCATCATTTTGTAGCGCATCTCCCGTGATATGTAAACTGCCACCAGCTTCTAATACAGAGGAATTGCTATTACGAATATGGTTTGCTGAGATATGTACACTCTGATTCGCCTTCATAATACCCTTATCTTGTACAAGCTCGTTTCCAGTCAATTGGAGAGTGTCTTTACTTTCCACAAAACCTGCATTGTGCATTGTTTTGGCAGATATATGCATAGTATCTGCTGCTATATTCCCTGTATTCTCTAAGGTATCTGTGTCAATACGAAGGTGACGACCCCATAGTTCACTGTGGCGGTTACGTAGATGGTCACTGATAAACGTACTATCTACTTGTTGTCCCCCATAGCCCTTTCCTACGATGTCTATGTAAGATTTTCCTTGTAAGGTCATGTGAGTGCCATTAATTACACCAAATCCGTTGACGGTCATACCATTGGGGTTCACGATGACCACATCCGCTGGATTCCCTGCCACTTCTATATATCCCTTCAACGTAGATGGGTTCGTAGAAGTGACCTCATTGATGATAGTTTTAGCCCCATTCCCAGATAAGAATATATTTTTATCTATGTAACCAGCTAACTGCGTTTTTGTATATTTCGTAGCATTATTAAGAATAAGACCTCGGTCTTTCACATTAAACTGTGTATATGCATTGTGAGAAACACCGTTTCCATCAACACCGGTAATGTGTAGGATATCTATGCCATTCCTCGTCGTATCTAGAATCGGTTGACGATTCTTGGGGGCATTCACATCTACAGTAATGGGTAACTCTTCTTGTGTATCCTCTACGACAACCTTGCTAGGTATATGAGGGATAGGTTGTATAGTAGGCGTATGTAAAGGATTCTCTAGTGTTGGTTTTGGAATATCTACAGGCGTTTCAGGCGTAGGTGTTTGCGATTCTATATGCAGTTTATCTTTTGATACTACTTGTATATGGTTTCGATCTACTTCTACCTGTTTCCCACGTACAGTGATCTCCCCAGACTGAGAGCGTATGCCGCCTTGATACACAATAGAGTCCGTACCTTGGATCGTTATATTCTCCGTACTGGAAATCACTCCCTGTCCACGAAGATTGGTCACATTCGCCTCAATCTGTTTTCCTTGAAGATTCCCATCGTTGGTAAGTGTACCGCTTTGTACTGTCACTGTTTCATCACCCACAAGGGTGCCACGATTATGGAAGTCGTGGCTACGAATCACTACTTCTTTGGCACTGTGAATACTTGTAGGCTCTTGCTGTGAACCACCTTGTTCAATGGTGAGATTTCCCGCTGTATCAATATGTAGGTTCCCCGCTATGGCATCGATAGAGCCACTGATATTAACACCTACTCCAGATTCTGTACCGATTAAAGAAATGGTATTTCCATACATGCCACCAAGAGCCCCTACATCTAGGGCAACCCCTGTGGGGGTACTTTCACCAGATTCCCTAGCTGTTACAGTTCCATCCGCATAATTCACTGTATTACGTCCTGTGATAGCTCGAATAGAATCTTGTGCCACCACATCTGCATTGATACGTATCGTCTTTGCTAACAAATCCACCTTTGAAATAGGGGTATATACATTAGAGCCACTTTGTTCTGTAGGTGCATTGATACCTCCTGTTACCTCAATATTTCCTTTCTCAATAACAAAGTTTTCTAACCGACCATCTACCATGTGTGGGACACCTGTAGTAAGCGTGGCTTTTGGGGTATTAATAAAATGAACGCCTTTGATAGAAATCCCGTTGGGATTGGCAATAACCACATCCGCAGGCTGTCCTGCTACTTCAAAAGCTCCTGCTAACTGTGAGGAAGATGTCCCTACTACTTCATTGACAATAAGGCTGGCAGACTCTCGTAAGTTAGGGTTTGCATTTACAGGACCAATCTGAGTGCTAACTGTAGATGTAGTAGCGTTGTTAAAGATAGCCCCCGTATCTGTAGAAAAGGACTCATACCGATTATGGGATACACCATGAACAGGATTGGTAATTTGTATAACCGGAACAGACTGACTATTGTCCACCATTACCTCATGACTGACAATTCCCTGTGCCGCATAGGTCCCTAATTGCAAAGACAACGTAATCCATAACGTTAAGAGTTCTTTTCTTTCTTTTTTCATAATTAATACCCCTATTACTTAATGACCATATCCTCAAAAAACCTGATATGTTCTATACTTTCATCATATCATATTGATAAGACATATTGGAATAGTGAATGAGTATATATGGCTTTTTACCTTCTTATTTACTGAATAACCTTAGCAGTAACTAAAATGTATAGCTCTACTTCATCTTTCGTTTTACGACTATGTTGAAATAGTTTACCAATAAGTGGAATATCCCCCAAGATAGGCACCTTTTGCCATTGGCGCATGGTACGTCGATCCATCAATCCACCAATGACCAATGTTTCTCCATCAGGTATGCGCACTCTTGTTTTTGCTTGCCTTGTGGTAATGCGATAAGCTTTCATTTCAGGGACCAAAGTAGGATTACTCACTTCCGCTTCTACAATGGTATCAATGTGATTACCCTGTAGTACATAGGGTTTACATCGCAGTCGTATACCGGCCTCTTCATAGCGAATACTGGTTCTTGTGACACCATTTTGAATAGATTCCACTGTCACCGGCACGCGTTCACCAATGAGTATGCTTGCTTCCTCTCCATTAAGAGCTACAATACTAGGTCTTGCAATCAATGCCATACGACTACTTCCTTCTTTAGCAGATACTTCAGGGTGCGCTAAAAACGAATACGATGTGCCCTTAGGAATATGACCGATATGAACATTTCCTTCCATACCTGATTCAGATTTTCCATGCATGGAAAGCCCTGAACTTTGTAATCCAGGAAATGACCATTGTATCCCTAGTTCTTTAGCATAGCCTTTTTCCATTGCTAATACCGCCACATCTAACTGTACTTGTTTTGGTGTAGCATGCCAAGATCGTAGTAATTTTTCTACTTCTAAAATTTCATGAACCGTTCCATAATAAATCACTTCATTCGTGCTTGGCATCACTTGTACATGTTCTTTAGGTACTACAGACTGAACCAGATTGCTCAATTCCTCAGGCGTTCCTATATCCGCTACGATTCGACGTACATGTCGACGTTCTTTTTCTTCATGGCGCCCCTCTACGATGAAGGTGCCACCTTCTTCATAGACTAAAAAACCTAACTGTGATCCCAACTTAGTAATGGCCTCTTGTCCTGAATTTTCTTGTACTTCTAAAGTAACCTTCCCCTCTAATGTATCTAATCCTACTACTGAAAGTTTCTCCGTCCTAGCTATGGTTTGCACCAATGTTCGTAAAGGCATATCTTTAGCCATAATATGTACTGCCTCTGCTGGAATAACCCCTAAAACTATCATTATCACCGCATAGGCTATTCCCCAGCGATAGATAGCTTGATGGATATGGATTGCTACATTCCTTTTAAAATAATTTACTGTTTTAATCCACATATGTATCTCCTTCCTTTATGTTTCTACTTCTTACTCCATATATTTTTTACCCTTCCTTTATTCTATCAATCTTACAGAACCATTCACTTGAACTTTTACCTTTGTATCACAGATCGTATGCACCTGTACTCCATCTACTATATCTCCTTCATACACAGTATGAGTATTTCCATTAATATCTAACACAGCTACAGGTACCTCTCCTTGTATAATTCCCAACAGTTGTACTTGCATCTCTTTTACATGCCCTACCTCATGTCTCGCATGCGTGTTTCTACCATTATCATTGCCATAGGCATGTACAGCGTATCCTTCCATACTATGTTTATTACCTTTTCCTTTCCTGTTCATATTGTCCATGTTGCTTCTATCTGCACTTAGTACCGATGTTGGAGTAACTACAGACAATTCCTTTGAAAACGTATCTAGTAAAGGATAGGGTCGTACTACATTCCGTATTGGAAAGACAAGTTTCCCCTTATCTGTCTCTCCTTCTAGGGATTCTCTCTTTTTTTCATGTTTCTTTCCCCTATATTTTTTCTCACCTTTTTCAGATGTATGAGTAAGTGTTTCTGAAGAATCTTCAAATTTTCCTTTTTTATTTTTTCCTAATGCATCACTTTCACGATGTGACTGTATAGGACTTTCTAATTGTTCAACCTCCGACCATGCGGACTCTCTCCAACCTAGATAGCAAATAAGGCACAATAAAACGGTCGCCCCGAAAACGAGACGACCGTGTGTACGTATATATCTTTCTATTTGGTTGTAGAGGTCTTTCACAGATGATATTCTCATCATGCCCTCCTATATACGATTAATATCCTTTGGGATGTAGTTGATGCCAATTCCAAGCATCACGAATCACTTCTTGTACTGTACTATGAACTGGTTTCCAACCAAGTTTAGAATTAATTTTTTCAGAAGACGCAATCAATGTGCCTGGATCCCCAGCACGGCGTTCACCATAATCAACACGGAAATCTACACCTGTCACTTCTTTAGTAGCCGCTACAATTTCATTTACACTGAAACCATTACCTGAGCCTAAGTTAAATACATCGGATTCACCACCATTATATAGGTATTCCATAGCTAGAATGTGTGCGGAAGCTAAATCGTTTACATGTACATAGTCACGTACACATGTACCATCCGCTGTATCATAATCTGTACCAAATACAGTGATAGATTCACGCTTACCTAGGGCTGCATCAATAATAAGTGGAATTAAATGTGTTTCTGGTGTATGATCTTCACCAATTTCACCAGATGGATCCGCTCCTGCTGCATTAAAGTAACGCAGTGCTACAAATTTAAATCCATAAATTTTGCTATAGTCACGTAGCATATCTTCAATCATCAATTTTGTGCGACCATACACATTGGTAGGATTCCATTTCGCATCTTCTGTAATAGGTACTACTTCTGGTTCACCATAAACAGCTGCCGTAGAGGAGAATACTAACCGATTTACGCCATGTTTACGAGCTGTTTCTACTAAGCGGTAAGAACCTACTACATTATTTTCATAATAGATAGATGGATTTACCATGGATTCACCAACTTGGGAATGAGCTGCAAAGTGCATAATGCCATCAATTTTATGCGTATCTAGAACCTCACCTAATGCAGGGTCTGTAATATCCATTTCATAGAACGGTACTCCTGCAGGAATCGACTCCTTATGGCCTCGAGATAAATTATCTACAATCACCACTTGATGACCTGCTCCTAATAAGGCACGTACTGTATGGCTACCAATATACCCAGCGCCACCTGTCACTAAAATATTCATTCTTACTTCTCCTATGCTTTTGAAAGTTTAGGTCCTAATAATTTTTTATACACTTCTACGCCTGGTTGATTGAAAGCATCCACCCCTGCCAATTGTCCTTCAAAGTAGATGGCCCAGCACATAGTAAACATCAATTCTCCCAAGTGGAAGGCATTCATGGTTGGAACTTGGTAGGTCCCATTAAATCGTCCATCACTGGCTAAGGACTCTGCATTAGATGCCAAGGCCGCACGATTGATAAATCCTAAGTCAAGACCGGCTAAAGCTTCTAGTTTACTATATTGGTCATACATATGTGGCACTGTTAGATTCACATGCCAATTTTCTACATCTACAAAAGATACAACTTTATCATAGCGACCTTCTTGATGTTCCTGTGTTTGGGCATGCATGTCTGTAGTACCTACCGCTACAATTGGAGTACGACCATAGTGTCCAGATTTATCATCTTTTTCTTTACCTAAGGATTCCGCTAATAATTGTACATACCATTCAGATAAGGACTTCAAACGATCTGCATAAGGCATGAACACTTCAATATGACGACCATATTGTTCAGAGCCAATATATTTTAATACAGCACTTAACAAAGCCGGATTTTTCCATACATCTTGCTCTTGGGCTGCTATATCTGCTGCTTTAGCACCCTCTAAATAGGCATGAATGTCAAAGCCTAATAAAGCACCGATTACTAATCCCACTTCTGAGAATACAGAGAAACGACCACCAATGCCATCAGGTACAGCGAAGATGGAGTCTCCCCACCCTTCTGCAACAGCTAATTTATGTAACAACGTTTCTTTGTCATCATCTCTAGGATCTGTCACGACTAGCACTTCATAATCAATCATTGCCACTTCTAGGGCTTCTTTCACAATCATGAAGTTTGTCATTGGTTCAATAGTAGAACCAGATTTAGAAATTAGCACCAATAGCACTTTATACTCATTAGGCACATGAGCATGGTCTTCTAAAAATTGCTGCTCTTTCCATTCTCTTTGTAATTGCTTGATTAATTCTTGGGTACGTACAGGGTCAACATTATTACCACTGAAATACATGCGTGGACGGTAATTACGTTCTTCATCGCTCATGGAGTTCCAAAACTCCCCACAATGCACGTCAAATAATACTTTTCCACCTAGGAAAGAACCACCAATACCAAAGCTTACTACAGTGCTTACTTTCTTATTTCTTAAAGTATCTAATCTAGCCATCACAGTAGGATTATTAATATGGCCTTCCACTACATACGGCAATTGTGGAAAAAGTACTAATTCAGGCTCTCCATCTTTGGATAGATGGCCTTTCACAACACCATGATGACGAGTTTCTTCCGCTGCTGCTAAGGCATCAGAAATGGCAGTGCCTAAGTTTGTTACATCTGCTTCCGTCACCCCTCCAGGTAACATCATATTTGTATAATCATAAACAAAACCAGAGTCTAATTGAATCCGTTTCATAGTTTCCTCCTATGTACAGTATGATTGTAATCGTACTTTTATTGTACATCAAATCATGGAGAGATTAAAGGAATTTTATGAGAAATTTCCTACCAGTGTTATTTTAGTAGCGTTCCTTTCTTTGCTAATGCATCTGCACGGTCGTTATAGGCGATACCAGAGTGAGCTTTTACCTTATGAAAATCGATACGAAGTTTTTTGCTAGCTTCTTTCATTCGTTTCGCATAGTTAGTTGTTAATGGATTATTTGTTTTCCATCTACCTGTAGCCCACATTTCAATGCCCATATAATCATAATAGAGAGAGCATGATGTATACCCATGGTCTAGTGCATAATCCACTACATGAAGTGCTGCTAATAATTCCCCAGACACATTCCAATAGGCCACATGATTCGGTTCTTTACTCGAAAGAGAAAATTCTACTTCTTCTGCACCAAGAAGAATAACCCCTCCAGAGCCAACCACACCTTTTCGCTTATCAAAACTGCCGTCGATAAAAGCACGAATTTCACAAGGATCTAATTCTACGATTTGACTTATGTTATTAGTCTGTGTCTTAAGGTATTCACCTACGCTCATACCTTTAGACGCACTAGCAGATGTTTTCTTTGTACCAGTTCTAGTCGGTTTAATCCCTGCACTCTTAGGTAAATCGATAGAGCCCATATAGGCTTTTGCTTCTGCTTCTGTAGGGAATGACTTATACTGCGCACCAGGAAATCCTTTTACTTGCACTTCACAGTCAGACCATGTCACGTAGATTCCTGGATTGTGCCCTACTCGAACAGCATAATACTTCTTTGCCATACTTACCCCATTGTCAGTGGCGCTATCGTGCCACCTACTACGTCTACTAATGCTCGTGGATTAACCTGTACTTGCATACCTCTAAGTCCTGCACTGACATAGACCATAGGAATGGATGTAATGCTATCATCAAAATAGGTAGGAAATGCTTTTTTCATCCCTAATGGAGAGCAACCGCCACGTAAGTATCCTGTTAACGGTAATAAGTCTTTTACCGCAATCAATTCTACCGATTTATTTCCGCTCACTCGTGCGACTTGTTTCATATCTAGTTCCCCTTCTACAGGAATACAGAACACCACATGACCAGTTACATTGCCTTTCCCCACAAGTGTTTTAAACACTTGTTCAGGCGGAATATGCAAAGATTCAGCTACGTGTATACCAGCTCCGCGTTCTTCAGACCATTCGTAGGTGAACACTTCATAGTCAATATGGTGAGTATCTAGTATGCGTAATGCGTTTGTTTTTTTATGACCTTTTTTACTCATAAGACCCCCTATTTGTTGGTAATCTTTGAAATATTTTTTAATTCAATGCGCAAGGTACCATTTTCATTCGTTGAAATTTCTATAAACTCACGATCATTCATATATTCTACTGGAAATGAAAGTTCAATACCTGTATCTGTTTTAATTTTATGTTGCTTGCCCACTTTAGTAGCATAGGTCCGACTCACTGGCAATGGTTCAAGTAAATCTTCTTCTGCTAGCTCTTTCATAGCTGCTTCTCGCTGAATGGGGTTCGTACTAAACACTTGCTCAATAATATGTCGTGCTTCTAATGTGTCAGATACTTCTGCATTCTTAGCTAGTAATTCTTTTGTTTTAGCCATAGCTGCCACACCATCTTGCTCATGAGCTTTAGAAATTCGATCTACCACAGTGCGTACTTTTTTCACTGTATCTTTAGAAGACGGATTCGTGGTCACCTGAAAGATTCGTTCTTCTAGGAAGTTCATTTTCTCTCCATCATATTCACCTTTCGGCTCAAAGAGACGAATGGATAAATCAGAAAGTTTAATACTTGCAAAGGCATATAGTTTTTGTGTCACTGTTGGTAATACGACTCTATGCTCTACTAATTTTGTCGCTAATGAACCATCCTCTTCTGAATATAATTGATGAGTATATCCATCATGAGCTTTACAAAGAAGAACACAAAGGTAAGCTTGCTCTCCTTGTGCTTCACAGACAATCATATCTAGTACACAAGGGTCCATTGCTTGTGCCATATAGGTAAATAAAGTCTCACCTAGTTCTTTACCAAACTCTACAAGGCTTACTTCTTGATTCTCCAATTGTTTGATCTTTCGCCCCCATGGTGTTTGGTCCGAGATATAACCAGTTCTGGCTCCAGGGTCTTGTAACGCTTTCATTACATGCATTTCAAGATAGCTTTGTATCTCTAGTTCAGTAATATCCATAGGATGATCTGAATAGGCCGACATAGACGACGTAAAGTCAAACACTTCCAGTACAGCTGCATTAATTTGCATAGTTCCTCCTCAATAACAAAGAGCTTTGCCTGCGCAAAGCTCTTATGATGTTATCTATTATCTTTCACATAGTGATAGGTATTTTCCAGTCCTTTTTGTAATGTCCATTTCGGCATATACCCTAAACATTGTTTTGCTTTTGCAGTGCTCAATAAAGAATGTTTAATATCACCAATTCGCGGTTCTTCATAATGACGCGTTACCGTAGTGCCAGCAATATCTTCTAATGTGTCGATTAAATCATTCACAGAAATTCCAGTTTCTGTACTCACATTGATGACACCTGTTACATCATTGTTTAATCCCAATATATTTGCTTCTACTACGTCATCTACATAGACAAAGTCACGTGTTTGTTCTCCATCACCAAAAATTTTGATGGATTCACCATTCGCCACATGTTCGCAGAAAATGCTAACAACGCCACCTTCACCACCATTTCCTTGACGTGGTCCATATACATTAGAATAGCGATAGCAAATATAAGATAATCCAAAAGATTCTTGGTAAATACGCAAATAGCCTTCCGTAGTTAATTTTGTCAATCCATAGCAAGAACGTGGGACTCCTGCTAATTCTTCTGTCAAAGGTAATACCTCTAAATCTCCATATACCGCAGCAGAAGATGGCATAAGGAATTTTTTTACACCCACTTTAACTGAGGCTTGTAATAAATTTAATAATCCCATTAAATTGATATCACAATCTTCTGTTGGATGTACCATGGATTCTGCTACAACAGTTTGCGCTGCCTCATGAAATACATAATCTGGTTGAAAGTTTTCAAACACGTTATGTATCTTTTCATCTCGTATATCTAGTTCTAAAAATTCAGCTTGTTCATTCACAAATGTTCGCAATCCACTGCTTAAATTGTCAATGACAAGTACACGATGTCCCTCTTGAACCAACCTATCTACTAGATGTGATCCAATGAAACCGGCACCGCCTGTTACAATTATATTCATATTCCTCATTCCTGTATTAATGACTGTCTTAGTAATATAAATTATACACCGTATCTAGTATATCGCAATAGTATGTATCCTATGGCGCACTTAAGCGTCTATATACTGAACTAATTGATCACAGTGTTCTTTTGCTTGTCTATGAATCACTTGTAGCTGTACATCTTCACCTGTATACAGCATATTGCCAGTGAAAACACCACCTTTAAAATTCATTTTACAGAACTTACAAGTAGCTTCACAGGTTTTAAAGATTTCATCTATAGTAATGCCTTTATCACCATGCAACGCATATTCATCATTACCACAAGCAGCGGTAAGGCCAACAACCATATCCTTACCAGCTACTGCATAGGTGTCTGCTCCATAGGCCCAACCATAGGTAAACACTTCTTCAAACCATCTCATAATCAAAGATGTTAAAGAATACCAAAATAGAGGAGACTGAATCACGAACGTATCCGCCCATAAGAGCTTTTCTCGTTCTGCTTCTACATTGATTTTGTAATCTCCATAGAGCATTTCCAAACGATCAAACTCAGCCTTAGGATATCTTTCTTTAAGCAACGCGAGAATCTCTTTGTTTGCCACAGAATTTTCTTCGTGGGTATGACCTGTTACAATTAAAATGTTTTTCATTTCTATACCTCCCCTAATTTAGATCCTTATATAGTACACTCTATTATCGTTCTCGTTGAATATCATAGTCTGTACCATTTGTGCGAATGGTAACAGTCCCCATCGTATCTGTACGATAAATATCTACATGTTCTTCCAATAAGCGTGCCATAGCTTTCTCACCAGGATGTCCATACGAATTATGTAAACCTGCAGAAATAACAGCTGCTTCTGGTCGAACAGACCGAATAAAATCTTTTTGACTAGAACCATTACTACCATGGTGTCCAACTTTTAAGACTTTACTAGACATTTTTGTATTTTGCTCTTTAATAAGGCGTGCTTCTTCTTCTTTTTCCGCATCACCAGTCATAAGCATAGAAAACTTACCAAATGTCAATTTACCAACAATGGAGTTATTATTTTGATGAACTTCACCTTTTTTATCGGTCATCACGTCTCCACTCCAAGGGGCATAGACCTCAAAATATGCTCCATTACCTAAATCTAACCAATCACCTTTATGAAGTGTTTCACGATGAATCTGTTTTGTCTCTATCGTTTTCAAATAGGTTCTATAGGTACCACTATCGATGTCGATGCCATTATCGTAGACATGTTTAATAGGGATTGCTTTAGCGATGGCATAGAAACCACCAATATGATCGGCATGAGGATGTGTCAATATCACATTTTCCAGTTCTTTTACTCCATATTTTTTCAACAATGCAACAATTTGCGGTCTATGTTCAATATCTCCTGTATCAATCATAGAAAATCTATCTCCAATTTGGAGTAAAATTGCATCTCCTTGTCCGATATCCAGTACATGGACCTTCATAGTACCAGTTGGTGCTTGCGTAGATTGACTGACCTCTGTCTTTGCAACATTTGCATTCGCCTGTGAAAGTTCTTTTCCACAGCCCAATAGACTAAGTAGTGATACTACCAACACACCTAACAAGAGTAGATATTTATATATTGATTTTTTCATTTTGAAGTACTTTCTAATTTCTACGTATTATCACAGAGGTATCATTCGCACATATCCATCCATAGAGGGTAATACTCGACCAATTCGCTGTGCCACTTCTGTAGGAGTAAATCCTGGACCACAATCATCGAGTGCTATATCTCCGGCTCGACTATGGGCATACACAGCAACATTAATAGCATTCATTGGATCCTGCTCTTGATTCAACAGAGAACCAATCACACCAGCTAATACATCACCCATGCCACCAGTTCCCATATAGGGATTACCTGTCGTTGTTAGATATATTTTACCAAATGGAGTGGCAAGAATCGTTGGTTGTCCTTTTAGGACAACATATACACCGTATTCTTTCGCAAATTCGCTAGCATATCCAATAGGATCTTTGTTAAGCTCTTCTATACTTTTTCCTGTAAGAACAGAAAATTCACCTAAATGCGGTGTCAGTACAATAATATAATCATCTTTTCCTAATTCATAGGCGCGATACTTCAATAGCAATAGATCACTAGCAATAGCTATAAGCCCATCTGCATCAAGTACCATATGGCTACCTGTAACAGATTGTATCCATTGAAGTAAATGTTTCTTCTCACTATTGCTTCTGCCACCACCAGGGCCAATGACTACTGTGCTATTCCCATCTAGTTGTTCTATATCGCTACTATCACGAATCATCATTTCAGGACGACTCAAGGAACGCAACGCATCTAACTCATTTATACCAGACAGAATAGTGACTTTTCCAGCTCCACTGCGTAAAGCTCCTTCAGCACTTAATATGGGTGCCCCATAAATCCCCGGCGAACCACCCACAATATAGACATGACCATTGGTCCCTTTATGAGCAATAGGTGAACGAGGCTCTACATACAAGGAATCTGCATTGTTCCAATAGATTTCGGGCCAATTATGATCAGACTTCCGCAATGCATGATGCGGAAAAGGATATCCGATACTGCCTATACTCATATGTCCTACACATTGTCTTCCCGGATAGAAAAGTATTCCTACTTTAGGGGCTAATAATGTAATCGTTTCATCTGCTTTAAATGAAGATATATCTGCACTACCTGTCAGACCATTAACCCCACTAGGAATATCGATGGCAATACATGTTCTAGTATCACTATAAGAACGCCATTCTTTACATTGTTCAAAAATAGATCGTATTCGTTTGGGTAGTTCACCATGAAATCCTGTGCCAAACACGCCATCTACCACAATACTTACATCCTGTAATATATGTGAGGGTATTAGATTTCCATTAGACTGCATCATCTCATCAGGCACAATCGTAATCGTATCTTCTAGAGTATGTACCACCTTCCATTGTTGTTGAAACAAAGGAGACCCTTCTTTTGGATTCCCACATACAATAACATAGGGAGTCACTTCAGGAACTTCTGTTAGCAAGCGTGCTGCCACTAAGGCATCACCACCGTTGTTGCCAATGCCACAAAGAAACATAACTCCCTTTGGCCCCTTTATTTCTTGTATGTATCTATGTACTACCTCAAAAACAGATCGTCCCGCTTGTTCCATTAAATGAGATACTGGAAGTCCTAAACTTTCAATATATTGATCTACTATGTTAACTTGCTTTGGTGTTAATAGTCGCATCGGTCTATCCTCTAATATACAATGACAGTACTCGTAGCATATTCATGACAATGGCTAATAGAAACTTGCAACGTTTCGTATCCTAAGGCTTTCATTTGTTGTCCAAAATAGCCTGTACAAGTAAGGACAGGTGCCCCCCATGCATCGTGAGTAATCTCAATATCCTGCCAAGAACCGTGGCGAAATCCTGTCCCCAAGGCTTTTACACAAGCTTCTTTCGCCGCAAAGATGCCCGCAAAGGATGCTGCTGCTTGTTTGTTACGTCCCCACGCATAGTTTCGTTCGTATTCTGTAAATATTCGTTGTAAAAAAGTATCCCGTTCAATCGCTTGTTCCATACGATGAATTTCTATGATATCTGTACCTACTCGAATCATCTTAGCCTCGTAATCTGGCAATCATCATCGCTCTATCTTCTGCTCCGAATACAGCAGAACCAGCTACTAATAGAGTAGCCCCTGCTTCACGCACTAATGGAGCTGTTTCCAAGTTAATACCACCATCTACTTCTACAACAGCTTTTGTATTGCCTACCGAGTCCAATAGTTCTCGAGCTTGCTTTACTTTTTTTACTGCATTATGAATAAACGATTGGCCGCCAAATCCTGGATTTACACTCATAATTAAAATTAAATCTAAATCTTCTGCAATATCTTCCAGTAAGGAAACTGGCGTAGATGGATTTAAAGAAACGCCTGCTTTCATACCAGTTGCTTTGATAGCTTGAATCAAACGATGCGCATGTGGCACAGCTTCCCAATGAAAGGTGAAATACTCCACACCTATCTTGGCATACTCTTCTACATAATCACCTGGATTTTCTACCATTAAATGTACATCAAAAGGCAATTTCGTATGTGGACGCAATGCTTTTACCACAGGAGCACCAAATGTTAGGTTTGGCACAAAATGTCCATCCATCACATCAATATGTAATAAGTCAGCACCACCTTCTTCGATAGTACGAATATCTTCTCGCAAATTAGAAAAATCTGCCGATAACATAGATGGGGCAATTTGAATCATTTTATCGTCTCCTTTGATCTTCAAGTTCTGATTTAATCGTCAAATAGGATTGGTATCGTTGCTCACTAATCTGCCCATTAGCTAAGGCATCTTTCACAGAACAAATAGGTTCATGACTATGGGAACAAGGACTAAACTTGCATCCCCTATCATGGTCACCAAACTCGGGGAATGTATGCACTAACTCTTCTATAGTCATTCCTGTATGCTCTAGAGCTGAAAATCCTGGTGTATCCATGATAAAGGAACTTTCATCTAAGCTGTATAAAGAGGCATGGCGCGTCGTATGGCGACCACGTTTAATCTTATCGCTAACAGCTCCTGTTTGAAAGGCAAAATTCGGATCTACTGCATTGAGCAAACTACTTTTACCTACCCCCGAAGGGCCGGCGAAGGCGCTGATTTTACCATGTAATACATGGCGTAACTCATCAATCCCTTCACCAGTATACGTTGATGTACACAGTACAGTGTAACCGATCTTTTCATAGATGGATTTCAGTTTTACCGTGTCTTCTGTATGCAAATCATATTTATTAATCACTAGGATAGGAGGTATATGACTATGATGAATCATCACTAATAAACGATCCAATAATAAAGGATGAATATCTGGCTCTCGTGCGGCTACTACTACAATGACTTGGTCAATATTGGCAATAGCTGGCCTACGTAATGAGTTTCTTCTCTCTTCGATAGAATCAATCCATCCATCTTCTGTAATATTGACCGTATCTCCCACTAAGAGGGAATATCGTTCTTTCTTTAATCGCCCTCGAACCTTACATTCATGTACATCTCCACTTGGAGTTTGCACATAAAAGTAGCCATTCATATTCTTAATTACAACACCTTGTTTCATAGTTTCTCCTATAAGGATTGCTCTTGCACTAATGCATTATTTAAGTACACCTGTACTCGTACATTTCCAGATCCTGATACGCTTTTCACAATACGATCTCCAGGCGCATTAGTACCATCATAGACAACACGTCCTCCATCGTCATCAATAACTACTAGTTTGATATGCTGAGAGGCACGTCCATTTGGCACTGTTATATCTACTACACCTTTTGTAGTACCATTTTGTTTGCTATTAGTAGTATCTTTTTTGGTATCTTTTGCTTGGCCTACTAAAGAAATACTTTCATCACGTTTTACGGAAGATCCTGGTGCTGGGCTCACTTCAGTTACAATTGCAGAATCCTCATTAGAGCCTGCTATTTTACTAATGCTTAATCCTAAATTTCCCAATGCTTCTTTAGCTTCTTTTATTGTCATACCCACTACATTAGGTATCTCTACCATGGTAGATTTTGTTTCATTAATCGTAATATCTACGGTTGCATTTTTAGAGGCTTTACCGCCTGGCTGTAAGCCTTGACTAATAATAACTCCATCATCTTTACTAGTGTCACTTACATAGGATATCTTACCAATTGATAGGCCTAAGGCTTTCAACTTTTCTCTTGCCTGATCAAAACTCATCCCTTGTAGATCTGGTATTGTTATATCACCAGCACCTTTACTAACCACCAAATGAACCATCCGTTGTTCTTTTACTGTTTCACCTGGCTCAGGACTCTGTGAAATAACCTGCCCTGCAGGTACATCAGAGTTAGTTACCTCTGAACTAGAGACTCGAAGATGTCGTTCTTCCAACAATCGTGTAGCCACACTTAATTGTTTGCCCACCACGTTTGGCACATCTACTGTGGAATTACTCCAAAAGTTACCAAAACTCAAGAAGGCCCATAAAAAGGCAAGCAAAAAGGCAAAAACAGCACCACCAATGACATATTTTTGTGGTAAGTTTCCAAGTTTTGCCAATATTCCTTCTTGTGAATCAGCCTCATCTTCCATAGTGTCTGTCTCCATAGGAGGTAATACTTGTGTAGCAAAGTCATGCTGTAATGGTCGTGTCGAAGTACTACCACGATAACCTAAAGACATCCGTAAAGCTTGAATCATCTCAGAAATAGAACCAAATCTCTTACCAGGTTCTTTTTCTAATGCTGTCAAAACAACTTGCTCTAACTGTGCTGGAATCTGTGGATTCTTAATACGTGGTGCCAATACTCGATCACGTACATGTTGTAAGGCTACACTAACTGGTGTCTCTCCTCTAAAAGGAACTTCTCCCGTTAATAATTCATAAAGCACAACCCCTAATGAATAAATATCTGTACTCACATTAATACTTTTTCCACTAGCTTGTTCTGGAGAAATATAATGAGCTGATCCCATTACTGAATTTGTATACATCATCGTAGCTGCTGTATTAATTGCACGAGCAATGCCAAAGTCAGTTACTTTGATACGGCCAGAATCTGTAATTAAAATATTATGCGGTTTTATATCACAATGTACTATGCCCATCATGTGTGCATGCTCCAAGCCCTCTGCAATAGCTACTACTATTTTTACAGCCTCTTGCACAGATACTTGATTACCATGATGTTGAATATACTCTTTCAATGTACATCCAGATACATATTCCATAATAATATAATGAAAGCCTTGATCAAAGCCTACATCATACATACTAACAACATTGGGATGATTTAATTTACCAGCAGCTTGCGCTTCTCGCTTAAACCGAGCCACAAAATCTTGATCACTACCAAAATTTTGATGCAAAATTTTAATGGCCACAGGTCTTCCTAACAATGTATCTTTTCCAAGATATACGTCGGCCATGCCGCCAACACCTATTTTTTGCTGTACTTCATAGCGATGGTCAAAGACCAATCCTACTAATGTAAGTCTATCCATAAGTCACCTCTTTATATACGTCCTAGTACGATTGTCACATTATCTCGTGCTCCCGCATCATACACAAGGTGCACTAAATCTTCTAACGCTCTATTTTCATTTTGTTCTTCAGAAAGAACTTGTTCAATCTTGGATTCTTCAATATAACCAGATAAACCATCACTACAAAGTAAGATTCGGTCATTTTGAAATAATTCTATCATCCCTGTATCGACTTCTACCGATTCATAGACGCCAATCGCACGAGTTAACATATTCCGATTAGGATGATGAAGAACTTCTTCTTCTGTAATCGTTCCAGCTTCTACTAACTGTTGTACCATAGAATGATCTTTTGTCATGCGTTGTAAACCTTTTTCGCCATATATATATAAACGGCTATCTCCTACGTGAGCCCAATATAAAATATTATTTTGCACATAAGCCACAACAGCAGTAGTTCCCATACCTTCTAATTCCTTATAGGATTGGCTTTTTCTATACACCATATGATTCGCCTCTAGTATGGCATTTCGCAATACATGAGCAGATACTTCTTTAGACTTTTCTACTACATTTACAATAGCATCTACCACCATAGTACTGGCATATTCTCCACCAGTATATCCACCCATACCATCTGCTACAATTAACAGCGGTCCTTGTGCATAAAAGCGATCTTCGTTTCGCTGGCGAACTAGCCCAGTTTTACTAATTCCTAAACTAATCATACCCTTCCTTCTTTCAAAGATTGTTGATGTTGTATTTTTAATTGTCCACAAGCTGCTTGGATTTCATCTCCCATTTCCTTACGAATCGTTACAGACACACCATAGGATTCTACAATAGACTTAAACTCTTGCATTGCTTTCATAGACGGTTTATATAAATTAATATGTTCATTTCCATTGACAGGAATTAAGTTGACATTACAATGAGGAAATTGTTTTGCAATACTACCTAGTTCATGAGCTTCTTTTTCAGATGTATTCACATCTTTAATTAAAATATATTCAAAGGTTACACGGCGTTCTGTCCGTCGATAATATTCTGCCACAGCGTCTAGCACATCTTGTAAAGCATACGTCGCCCCTATAGGCATAATTTCTTTTCGTTTTTCATCTGTAGTAGCATGCAATGATAATGCTAATGTGATAGGTAGTTCCAGTTCTGCAAAACGATAAATATTGGGTACTAAACCACAGGTAGACACAGTCATTCGACGATAACCAATATTAAAGCTTTCTTTTTCATGAATAAATTGCAATGCTTCCATAGTATAATCGAAGTTTTGTAATGGTTCTCCAGATCCCATGACAACAATGGAGTTTACTTCTTCTTTGATGATACTTTCAAACAATAATAACTGCCCAACAATTTCAGCTACCGTCAGATTACGGAATAGGCCTTCTGTAGTGGATGCACAAAAAATACATCCCATAGCACATCCCACTTGAGATGACAAACACACAGAATTCCCATAGTGCTGCTTCATCAGTACCGTTTCTACTTGATGCCCATCAGAAAATCTGAGCAATAATTTCTTTGTATTTCCATCAGAACTAGTAGATTCTCGCACCACCGTAGGAAGTGTAATTGTACAGTGTGTAGCAAGCCATTCCCGCATTGTCTGTGGAAGCTGTAACATATCTTCCATAGAGAATACGTGACGTTGATAAATATAATCCATAATCTGTTTCGCTCTAAACTTTGGAAACCCTCCATCTGTCACAACTTTACTTAATGCTGGCAATGAAAGGCCAAGTAATTCTATCATGCTCTCTCCTTACGTAAACGGGCTATAAAAAATCCATCCATATCATATACATGCGGTAATAAAGTAACCATAGGACCTTCTGCTGCAAACGGCAACAAGGGAGCCACATCTTCTAATATAAAATTAGGGTTTTCTCGTAAAAAGTTTTCTACAACCCCTTCATTTTCCAATGTATTTATAGTACACGTAGAATATACCAAATGTCCCCCTACTTTTACATAGGAACTAGCATTTTGCAATATTTGTTGCTGTAATATTGGCAATTCTTGTAATTGAGATTCCTCTTTTCGCCAACGCATATCTAATTTCTTCTGTAAGATTCCTAGTCCTGAACATGGTGCATCTACTAGTACCGCATCAAAAGACTCTTTCCATTGTTCTTCTTTAACTGTAGCATCCCCTTGCTGTGGTTGCACATTAGATATTTTCATGCGTTTTGCATTTGCCTGCAACAGTTCTACTTTATGTTCATGAATATCCGTAGCTACGATAGTTCCTGTATTATCCATAAGGGTTGCCATATGTAATGTTTTACCACCCGGCGCTGCACAGGTATCTAAAATATGCATATGTTGTTTAGGTTGTACTGCATAAGCCACAGCCATAGAGGCTTCGTCCATGAATGTCATCAATCCCTCTTGTACCCATTTTGCTTCCTGCAATTGTCCTTTGTGAGATTTGATGATAATTGCATCTGGAATCATATGACTAGGCTCTACCACCCAATTTGCCTGTGAAAGCTCTTCTAATAAATCATGCCGACTAATTCGTAAAGTATTCACTCGCGCTGTCAATAATGGAGTTTCATTGAACCATTCACAGAGATCAATTGTTTCTTCTAGACCTCGTTGCTCTATCCATAAACGGACTAGCCATAAAGGTTGATTATAAATATAGGAAATTCTCTCCGCTTCCGAAGTGGCTAAAGCATCTACTCCAATATCTTCGCGCTGTCGATCTACATTACGAAGCACAGCATTGACAAAACGGTCTGTACCAGGTGCCACTTTTTTGGCAAGCTTTACACTTTCATTCACCGCAGCACTAGAGGGTACCTTATCCATATAAAGCAATTGATACACTCCGAGTCTAAGAATTTCTAGTACAAAAGGAGATAATTTTTTAACCGGTTTCTTGGTAAAGTGAACGATAACGGCATCCAAGTAGTTTTTGCGTCGCACCACACCATATACCAATTCTGTAAAGAATCTACGATCTAAATCCTCTAGTCTTTCTTGCATCATATACTGAGGCAATACAATATTGGCATACTTCTTATCTCGATGTATATCTACTAAGGCTTTCATAGCTAGGCGCCGAATGTTTTTATGTTCTTTCTTTTGTTTCGTTTCCATAGAGTAACCTTTCTATGACAAGTCTAATGTCTTCTGTATTGACTCGCGTATTACAACAAGGACCACAAGGTCGTTCATTTAAGACACCAATCACAGGAATAGGAAATACATCTGCCATGCCACTGACTAAGTCTCTTTCACAGGCGATAGCCACAATCGCTTGAGGACGAATTTCCTTAATTTTTAAACGTGCTAATGTACCACCTGTGACTACCACAAAATGACATCCATAGGTATCTGCAATATCTAGCAAGGTTCCTACTTGGCATCCCCCACAGCGCTTACAATTATGTACATCTGTAGTCACTTTATGTACACAGCTAGATAATTGTATGCAATGCGGTGTAAGCAATAATAATCGTTCTGGTTCCACGCGATACACTTGGGTGCTCACGAGATGATTAATTAACGCAATCAAGGATTGACTCACTTCATCCTTTGTATACCCAAAACATCTAGCTAATACCGTGACCAAAGGAAATAAAAGATATAACCCACGATTGGATAGTCGCAATAAAATCGGATGTTGTATAGAATACATTGTGACTAATGCCATGTATATCCACATGGACCACCCAATCAATATAGGTAGTAGTAGCGCACTCTCTACGATAGGCCCGACAACAGGTCCCCATTGGGATAAGCTAGGATGCATCATCCAGACTATCCAACCCCATACCATGGAAATCAATAGCATTGCCACAGCCGTCACTGTTAAATATAGACGATAAGATTTATTCATCGCCAAAGCAAGCTCCTACTGCTAACTGATGACCACGAGCAAAATCACCTGCATTCATTCGTTTTTTATTTTCAGGCTGCACTTCTGTGACACGTAAGACCCCGTGACCAGTGAAAATACTGAAAGACTCTTTATCTACATGCACTATTGTCCCCTCTTTAGGATAACCACAAGCCCCTTGTAAATGTTCAGGAGCATACTTGGAGGTAGGGTCTACTTTTGCATGCCAAAACTTAATCCGTTTACCCTCTAAGAATGTATAACATCCAGGACTGGGATTGAAAGCTCTTATTTTCGCAGCTAATGTATGTGCTGGTTCTGTAAAGTTAAGATGTCCCATCTCTTTTGTAATTTTTCCTGTTTCAATAGCTTCTTCATGATTTTGAGGGACTCTTGTTAACGTACCTAATTGTAAAGCATCTACAGCTGGTACAATCATCTGTGCCCCTAATTTTGCCAAAGCTGTAAAGATTGTACCAGATGTATCCTCTTCTGTAACAGGAATGCGTTCCATGAGCAGAGTATCACCTGTATCTAATCCTTCGTCCATATGCATAATAGTCATACCAGTTTCTGACTCTTCATGAAGAATCGCATATTGAATAGGTGCTGCACCTCTAAATTTCGGTAATAAAGAAGCATGTAGATTAATACACCCCAAAGGAGGCTGATGAATAAGCCAAGGAGGCAAAATTTTTCCATAAGCAATGACTACCACAATATCAGGAGCCAAAACTTGTAATAATTCTTTCGCTTCTTCATTGCGCAAGGATTTTGGTTGATACACAGGAATATCATGCTCTAATGCCAACTCTTTCGTCGGTGGCATTTGTAGTTTATTACCTCGCCCTTTCGGCTTATCTGGTTGACAAAATACACCTACCACAGTGTGTGGACTATCGATTAAAGCCTGTAACGTTGGGACTGCTATATCTGGAGTACCCATAAATACTATACGTAATGGATTCATTATTGTTGTTCCTTTTTATGGATAAAAATCTCATTGGGATTCACTAACTTTTCCACAAATAAAATACCATTTAAATGGTCGATTTCATGTTGAAAAATACGAGCTAAAAAGCCTTCTGCCTTAATTTTTATCTTTTTATTATTTCGATTGATACCATGTACTTCAATTTTGTCATAGCGTTCTACATCACCAAACAACTCCGGTACACTCAAACAGCCTTCTAAGCCTACTTGAGAGCCTTCTTTTTTCACGATTTCTGGATTGATAACTTCGATTAAGCCATTTCCATCATCTAGTACAATAATTCGTTTGGATACATTGACTTGTGGTGCCGCCAAGCCTACACCATCTGTTTTATACATAGTTTCAGCCATATCATCTAATAATTGACGAATCTTTTTATTTACGAACTCTACCGGTTCTGCTATTTGTTTTAACACAGGATGCCCTGTTTTCATGACTTCTAAAACTGCCATAGTCCCTCCTATACTGGATCCACATCTATATAGATATGGGGCAATGTAAATATATCTGAATGATACATGTGTGATTTTAAATTCGATAAATCAATACCACGAATCATAATACAAAGTCGATACATATCTCGTATCTTTGCGGCGCCATTTTCATAGGGCCCTAGTATATCAATACGCTGACCTTCACAAGCCTGGCGCAAAGTGTTGGCTAATTCTGTCGCTCTTGTTCGTACTACTGAAAGCTTTTCATCTAATAAGGTAATTTGTATCATTTCACCAATTGGTGGATACAACAAAGCTTTACGAGCCTCTATTTCTTCCTCATAAAAGCTAACATAATCATGGTGCGTGCTGTGCTGAATAGCATAATGTTCAGGACTATAGGTTTGTACCACTACTTTTCCTGATTTATTACCACGACCAGCACGACCAGCTGCTTGCGTTAGCAAATTAAATGTTCTTTCAGAAGCCGTATACACAGGAATATGCAATACAGAATCAGCAGTAATAATTCCCACTGCGGTAACATTTGAAAAATCATGTCCTTTTGCCACCATTTGCGTGCCCAACAAAATATCATATTGACCAGCACCAAAGGCTTCTAAAATACGCTGAGATTCTCCTTTTTTAGAAGTTGTATCTTGATCTAGACGAGCAATTCTAGCTTGTGGAAAACGTTTTGCTAATTCTTCTTCTACTTTTTGCGTGCCTGTACCAAAAAATTTAATTTTATGGCTACCACAATGCGGACAAATTTGAGGCACTTTTTCATGATGGTCACAGTAATGGCAACGCAAGTCCTTCCCCGCTTGATGATACACCATAGATATATCACAGTGAGGACAATGGATAGGTTTACCACAGTCACGACACATGACAAATGTACTATGACCTCGGCGATTCAGCAAAAGAATGATTTGCTCACGTTTCTGTAGTGTTTCTTGGATTAAAGTATCTAACGCCATAGAAAATACAGAGTAATTCCCATAGAACATTTCTTCTTTCATATCCACAACAGTCACCTTAGGCATAGGTTGATGAAAAATACGATGCTCTAAAGATAGTAACTCATAGATACCTTGGCTCGCTAAATAATAAGCCTGTACGGACGGTGTAGCAGACCCAAAAATAAGCGGACATTGATGGCTTGCACTGCGCCATCTTGCCACCATGCGTGCATCATAACGAGTCATATCTTGTTGTTTATAAGATGGGTCGTGTTCCTCATCGACTACAATAAGACCGATATCTTCTGTAGGTGCAAACACTGCTGAACGAGCACCTATGATAATATGGCTATCTTTCCGACGTAAACGCTCCCAATTGTTATAACGTTCCGCTTTTGTTAACTGGCTGTGAAAAACGACCACTTCTTGACCAAACTTCTCTACAAATCGTCGCACTATTTGCGTAGTTAAGGCAATTTCTGGAACTAGAATAATAGCAATCTTATCTTGTTGAATCGTCTCTTGTGCAGCTTTTAGATATACTTGTGTTTTTCCACTACCTGTCACACCATGGAGTAAAAACGCTTTACTTTTCTGGTTAGCAATACACTCCTGAATAGGTTCGTATACAGCCTGCTGGGACTCAGTTAAAGGAATGTCTATACTATCCACAACTTCCTCATACCGTGTTTTCGTCATTTCATACCGCCAATCTATGTCGATATGAGAACATTCTTTTACTTGCTTAATGACAGGCAAACTAAATCCTGCCAATCGTAAGGCACTTACTGAGGTTGCTCCATGTTCTAATAAGTATTCTGCCAACAAACGTTGCTTTTGTTTCCTCACTCCAAATAGTTCTACATGAAAGGAATCCTTAGGCACAAGCCATTCAATTTTAGGTCTGTCATAAGATTTTAATTTACTTTTATCGACAGTAAACAAGCTTAATGCTTCTGCAAGGGTACATAGATAATACTCGCTAAGCTTACGAGCTGTTCTCAGCATTTCCGTTGAAAACCAAGGTGTTGGATCTAATACAGCTAATATGGGTTTTATCACAAATGATGGATTTTCTATGTCACAATAACCTATAAGGATTCCCTCTTCTTTAGAGGCTCCTAAGGGAACTGCTACGCGAGTTCCAATAGGTACATTCCCTAATGAATCAGGGATTTCATAGGTTAAAGGTTTATTCAATTGTTTCGCAGGACGATTAATAATAATTTCACCTAAACGCATCATAACCTCCTGACTAAACACTCTTCATTATACCACGTTTGTACCTTCGATTCATACTATTTCATACCCTACTTCTACACATTTGCATATGATGAAATTTCTTTTAGGAGTAAGATGATAGGACAAAATCACTTGGTAGTCTAATTCCATCTTCTTATAAGATGTAAACACATGACAACCTAGACTCTTATAATTTATATACATGACAACTGGGGTAACAAAAATAGAGGACAAAGACATACGTCTTTATCCTCTATATATGTATCATTCAAAAGCGAAGGGCAAATTAATCTATTATAAGCCTGCTTCTTTACGAAGTACTTCTGCTTTATCTGTGCGTTCCCATGGAAGGTCTACATCTGTACGACCAAAGTGTCCATAGGCAGCAGTTTTTTTGTAGTGTGGTTTCAACAAGTCTAACATTTCAATGATACCTGCTGGACGAAGGTCAAAATGTTTGCCTACTAATGCAGAGATTTTTTCTTCTTCAATTTTTGCAGTACCAAATGTTTCCACCATGATAGATACAGGTTTTGCTACACCAATTGCGTAAGCTACTTGTACTTCACATTTATCAGCAAGACCAGCTGCCACGATATTTTTAGCTACATAACGGGCTGCATATGCTGCGGAACGGTCAACTTTTGTAGGATCTTTACCGGAGAAAGCTCCACCGCCATGACGAGCCATACCGCCATAAGTATCTACAATAATTTTACGACCTGTCAAACCAGCATCGCCTTGTGGACCACCGATTACAAAACGACCAGTTGGGTTGATGAAGTATTTTGTATTTTCATCAATAAATCCTTCTGGAAGAACTGGATCAATAACATATTTTTTAATATCTGCTTGGATTTGTTCCAATGTAACTTCTGGTCCATGTTGTGTAGAAATAACGATAGTTTCAATACGTTTAGGTTTTCCATCTACATATTCAACAGTTACTTGTGTTTTACCATCTGGACGAAGATAATCCAATGTACCATCTTTACGAACTTTTGTTAATTGACGAGATAAACGGTGCGCCAAGCTAATAGGCATAGGCATCAATTCTTCTGTTTCATTGGATGCGAAACCAAACATCATGCCTTGGTCACCAGCACCGATTTTATCAAAGGCATCACTACCACCTTCACGAGATTCTAATGCTTCATCAACACCCATCGCAATGTCTGCAGATTGTTCGTCAATCGCTACGTTAACGCCACAAGTATCAGCATCAAAACCGAATTTTGCACGAGTATAGCCGATTTCACGAATTGTATCGCGAACAATGTGAGGAATATCTACATATGTATTGGTAGTAATTTCGCCTACTACATGAACTTGTCCTGTTGTTACTAATGTTTCACAGGCAACGTGCGCTGTTGGATCTTTTTCTAAAATAGCATCCAATACAGCATCTGAAATTTGGTCAGCAATTTTGTCTGGATGACCTTCTGTTACAGATTCAGAAGTGAAAAATACATGTTTTTCTGCCATGAATAAACCTCCAATAAAAAAATTCCTCATCCCAAGATGAGGAATTATATCCCCATCTTCCGATCAAATATCGTTGGATTTAGCACCTCTTCCATCAGGAATGGTTGCTGTAGCTTCACAGGGCCTTTCCCTCCACTACTCTTGATGAGACTTGTATCATACATATAATACTTAGTTTAAAATCACTACCATGTATTATAGCATAGATTTATAGGTCTGCCAAGGCTTGAATGATGCGTTCTGCCACATCAAGTTTCGACATATTAGGTAAACTTACAATTTGATCTCCAGGATAAATAAATGTCACTTCATTTGTATCTACATCAAATCCAGCATTGGATTTACTTACATCATTAGCTACTAACATGTCCAAATTCTTTTTGCGCACTTTTTCTTTTCCATAGGCAATGACATCTTGCGTTTCCGCTGCAAAACCAATTAATTTTTGTTGCTGTTTACGCTCTCCTAAGCTTGCTAAAATATCTGGATTTTTTACCAACTCTAATATCATAGTTTCTTGTTTTTTTATTTTATTATTTGCTACCTCAGCCACACGATAGTCCGCCACAGCCGCAGCCATAATCACCGCATCTGCAGAGTCATAGTGACTATCTATAGCCTCTTTCATCTCTGTAGCAGAACAAACTATAATACGCTCTACACCAATTGGCACAGCAAGATCTGTGGGAGCAGATACCAAAATTGTCTTAGCACCGGCTTGGGCTGCTTTTAATGCTACCGCGTATCCCATCTTTCCACTAGATCGATTCGTAATATATCGAACTGGATCAATTGCTTCTTGCGTACCACCGGCACTGACGATAACCGTTTTACCTTGCAGTAGTTCTGTTTTCCCTAAATGAAAGTCCACCCAGTCCATAATTTTTTGCGGATCTGGCAAACGCCCTTTTCCTTCTACCCCACATGCTAGGAGTCCACTGTCAGGTTCTAGCACATGAACACCTCTACCACGTAAGATAGATAAATTTTCTTGCACAGTTGGATGGGCATACATGTTACTATTCATAGCTGGACATACAAATACAGGGGCCGTTGTGGCCAATAATTGGGTAGATAACATATCATCTGCAATTCCATACGCCATTTTAGCAATCATATTAGCCGTTGCAGGTGCTATCACATAAGCATCTGCCCAAGTTGCATAGGCAATATGCTCTACATTCCAATCCTGTACATTTTCAAACATTTCCACAGCCACTTTGTGTTTACTAATTTCACCAAACACAAGGGGACTCACAAATTTAGTGGCATTTCTCGTCATTACCACTTTTACTTCTGCTCCCGATTTATATAAACGGCTTACTAACTCTACTGCTTTATAAGCTGCTATTCCTGCTGTTACACCTACTACAATATGCTTACCCTTCAAAGGTCTCACCTTCCTATAGAACTAATTCAATTAATAGACTTTCTATACTTACCCTATTATACAGTATCTGGATAAGTAATACATCAATATTTTTATCCATAAAGACTCAAAATATCTTTATCCACGAAAAAAGCTGTATACAAATTAAAAGGAGCATAATTTGTTACAGCTTTTTACGTATTTATATGATGAATATAAAATCCATCAATGATTAACCTCTACAGAGGTAATGATAAATGAACTACTGTCTTTACCGGCTTCTTGGTACCATCTAATTTTTTAAATCCTAAGCTTGTATATAATTCTTTTGCATTTTCCATACTTGGCAAGCTATCTAGTAGCAATGTTTTATATCCAAATTCACGAGCATCTTCTACTACCATTTTAGCCATATTTGTACCTAAAGAACTGTGCCTAAATGCTGGACGAACATACAACCGTTTCATAGCCGCTGTTTTACTATCTACATAACGCAACGCAACACAGCCTGCTGGTTTGTTATCGATAAAGGCAATATACAAGGCTTCACCTTCACCTTTATATTTTTCTTCCAGTCCATGAAACTCTCTTAAATTAGCAGATACTCCTAATGATCGTACATACTCTACAAACAAATCTTTTACTTCATCAATATAATCGTGGCCATTACGAATTTCAAAATTCATAGTATACCTCCTCATAGTATTACATGAAACTGATATTGTTAGTATTCGACGAAATTATAAAAACTCCTTTTATTTTTTTAATTTTGTATGACTAGCAAATATAAAAATCTCTAATTTTAATAAAAAGCACCTTTTAAGAGTACCTCTCAAAAAGTGCTTAATTAATGTTATTTGTGCAATGTTTGACGATTTTCTTGCAATGCTTCTAATGTACGCTCTAAATTAGATTCTACATATTTGAATACATCACTAGCATATTGAATAGAACTATTTTTGAGTTCTTCCGAAGATTTATTAGCCTCTGCAATAATATGATTAGCATGTTCTTGTGCTTGTTTTACCAATTCACTTTCTTCTGTTAATTTTTGAATGTATTCTTTCGCTTGTTCAATTAATGCATCCGCTTGTTTTTGACCTTCCGCTACAATACGATCACGCTCTGCTACAATACGACGAGATTCTTCTAATTCAAGAGGCAAAGATTCTGTTAATGCATCTACAATACGCATAATTTCTTCTTCTTCAATTAATTTTTTATTTGTCATAATCATATTGTTACTAGTAACAATTAAATTTTCCAACTCTTCTAATAATTTTTCTGTTCTCATGATGTCCTCCTATTTATCTTGTTTTCTATGAAATTTATCTTCCAATGCTTGTTTCACAACTGTAGGTACTAAGCCATCTAACTTACCACCATACCTAGCCAATTCCCGTATACCTGTAGAGCTTACAAAGGCATATTTATTATTGGTCATAATAAAAACAGTTTCAATCTCATCATCCAAATATTTTGAAAACAAAGCACGTTGAAATTCATATTCAAAGTCACTTAAAGCTCGAAGTCCACGGATGATGATATGACTATCTCGTGATTTCACATACTCATTCAACAAACCGCTTCCAAAATCAACTTCAATGTTAGAAATATGTGATACAGATTGACGAATTAACTCTGCCCTCTCATCCAAAGTGAATAAATACTTCTTATTTGGATTTTCTAAAATTACTACTATTAACTTATCCACTAATTTACTAGCGCGCTCAAATATATCTATATGTCCATTTGTAACAGGATCAAAACTACCTGGACAAACTCCAATTCTCACAGTATAAGCCCCTTTCTATGGTTCTCGACAAAGAATGTCAACGCGAGTATACCCAAAGGATAAAGCTTTCACAACCACCCACTTAGGCAATAATTCTAGAGTTTCATTCTTATGGCGTTCTATAATTAAAAAGCCATCTTCGGTAAGTAATTGTAACTCGTCCACTAAGTCCAAAGTTTTTTGAACATACCCTTTTTCATAAGGGGGATCTGAAAATATTAACTGAAACTGCTTTCCTTTTAACCGTGTAAGTGCTGATTCCATAGTACATTTCATAATTTCTAATCGATCATCTACTTTACAGTGTCGGCTATTACTTTGGATACAATCAACAGTGCGTGTATCTACTGCGATGGCATGACTAGCACCTCGACTTAAGGACTCTATGGCTAATGCGCCAGTACCCGAAAACAAATCTAGCACCTGAGCTTCAAAAAATCCTCTTCGACTTTGTATAACATTACAAATACTCTCACGCACTCGATCTTGTGTAGGTCTTGTATCCATCCCCTTCGGAGCCTGTATAGTATGCCCTTTGGCTGTTCCTGAAATAATTCTCATATAATTTACTACCTATACTTGTATATTCTACATGATTTTACTATGGGGTACAATAGATTTTTTATAAAATCTTCCTCATAATCTGTTACTTATTACAAACTTCTTGTTTTACATCTCGCATCATTAACTGCATCAACACCTCAGCAGGAGAAACTTGATGATATAATACCTCATACAAAGCATTAGTAATAGGCATATCAATCCCTTTTACTTTAGCTATGTCATATATAATACGTACTGCAAAAAAACCTTCTACCACCATTTGGGATCGATTAATGATATCCTCCATAGTTTCTCCATTTGCCAACTTTTGTCCAGCTCGCCGATTCCGACTATGGGGACTCATACAAGTAGCGATTAAATCTCCCATTCCTGAAAGCCCTGCATAGGTTTCTGATTTTGCTCCCATGGCAACACCAAACTTTGTCATTTCATGAAGACCACGAGTTAATAAGGCTGCTAACAAATTATCTCCTAATTGCATGCCATGTGCAATTCCCGCTGCTAAAGCAATAATATTTTTTGTGGCTCCTCCTAGTTCTACGCCGATTACATCTGTATTCCCATACACTCGAAAACTAGGACCTCCCAAAGCACGTTGCAAACTACATATAGCATCTTCATTTTGACTTGCTACAACTGTGGCAGCCGGCAAACCACGGCCTACTTCTTCTGCATGATTAGGCCCAGATAAAATAGCCGTTGCTTTCACTAAGCCCTGTACCTCTTCTTCAATAACCTGAGATAATCGCTTTTCACTATCTTTTTCCAATCCTTTAGAGCAACCTACTATAATCATAGAAGGTCCTAGATAGGGCTTTAATTCTTGTAGAGTACGCCTCACATAAGTTGATGGAGTAACCATCAATACCACTTCTGCATCTTGTAAAGCTTTGCTATAAGAATGTTGAAACTCTAAAGTAAGTGGTAAAACTACATCTGGCAAATAAGGGTTAATACGATATTCACGCAAATAATTTGCTTTTTCTTCCGTGCGACAATACATCGTCACTTGATGCCCCGCCTCTAGCCCTTTTAGAGCTAATGCAGTGCCCCAGCTACCTGATCCAATGACTGCAATTTTCATAATTACTTATCCTTTGTAATACGTTTAACAGCTAATTCTTTTCCTTGCAAAAGACGTACAATATTTTCTCTATGACGGAATACGACAAATAATGCCGCTATAGCGCCAAAGATGATGTATGGTAAAGGTTCAGATAAACAATACATCACAATAGGCACAAGAGTAGCTGCTACGATAGATCCTAAGGACACATAGGAAGTAAACTTGACAATAATGCCCCATACAGCAAAGCAAATTATAGCCGCTATAGGAGATAATGCAATGAGTACCCCCAATCCTGTCGCAACCCCTCTACCGCCAGAAAAGCCAAGAAAAATAGACCAATTATGACCAATCATAGCACATAAGCCACCTACAATCATCCATTCTGGATTCGGCAAAAATAAGAGAACTCCTATGGCACCCTTTCCAGCATCCCCTAGGAAAACAGGCAAAGCAGCTTTCATCCCTAGTACACGATACGTATTGGTAGCACCAATATTTTTACTACCATATTGACGTACATCTGTATGAAAACATAGCTTTCCAATAATTAAACCTGTAGGAATAGAACCTATTACGTATGCAAGTAAAACTAATACAACAATTTCCACCGTTATCATTCTTCATCAGATCCCTTCTTACCACGAAGTACTAAGCGAATTGGAGTTCCTTCGAATCCAAAGGATTCTCGAAGTCGGTTTTCTAAGAAACGCATATAGGAAAAATGAATCAATTCAGGTTCATTCACAAATAATATAAATGTTGGCGGTTTTACACTAGCCTGTGTCATATAATAAATTTTAGGAATACGGCCACCACGAGATGGCACTGGATTTACTGTTTGCGCATCCGATAACAATTGGTTCAATACACTTGTAGAAATACGCATATGTTGTTGCTCAGATACGTATTTAATTAATTCTGCTAAGCGATGAACACGTTGTTTCGTTAAAGCTGAAGCAAACAAGATTGGAGCATAACGTAAAAATCCCATTTCATCATATATATCTTCTGTGAATCGCAATGTAGTTTTATCGTCTTTTTCAATCAAATCCCATTTATTGACAACAATCACTAAGCCTTTTCCAGATTCATGAGCATAGCCAACAATTTTTTTATCTTGTTCAGTCACTCCATCTGTAGCATCTAATACTAAAACAACAATATCAGAGCGATCAATAGCACGAAGAGAACGAACAATACTATATCTTTCTACAGGTGCATCAATACGAGATTTACGTCGCATACCTGCTGTATCGATTAATACAAAATCCTGTCCATCATGACTCCAATGGGTGTCGATAGAATCACGTGTTGTACCAGCCACATCACTAACAATAACACGTTCTTGACCTAATAAGGCATTTGTTAGAGATGATTTACCCACATTAGGACGCCCAATCAAGGCTACATGGATTGTATCTTCATCTTCCTCACTAGCACTTTGTGGAGGAAAATGTTTCACTACATCATCAAGTAAATCACCTAAATTCATCAAATTTTTAGCAGAAATACCAATTGGGTCACCAATACCTAAATTATAGAACTCATAAATATTAGCCTCTTGATTTACACTATCGATTTTGTTAACTACTAAAATCACAGGCTTACCACTAGCACGCAACAAGTTGGCCACTTCTTCATCAGCAATGGTAATCCCTTGCTTACCATCTACAACAAAGAGAATCACATCAGCTTCTTCAATCGCTAGTTGTGCCTGAAAACGCATCATTTTAGGAATTTCATGACTTTCTGCAGTAATAAACTCAATCCCACCAGTGTCAATCATAGTAAATTCACGTTGTAGCCATTCTGCATCAAAATAAATTCTATCACGTGTAACACCTGGAATATCTTCTACAATCGAAATTCGTTTATTAACAATGGCATTAAATAATGTAGACTTTCCTACATTCGGTCTTCCTACGACCGCAACTAATGGTTTTGACATGCTTTCACCTCATATTTCAACTTCCTCAAAGGAAGAGTAAGAACACATAGTTTATCAACTTATATTGTATCACATAAACGAAAGCAAAAAAAGAACAGTAAGTCCATTGGACCTACTGTTCTTCTATTATCTAGAAATTATTCAGCTTCTTCTTCAGTTGCTACTGGTTCCATTAACTCAGTTAATTTTAAACCTAATTTCTTTTCATCTTTGTTGAAAGAAATCACTTCTACTTCTACTTCTTGACCACGGCTCAAGTAATCTTCTACTTTTGCATTGCGTTGTTTAGTTACTTGAGAGATGTGAAGTAAACCTTGGATATCATCATTGATAGCAACAAATGCACCGTATTGTACTGTGCGAACTACTTTACCAGTTACAACATCACCTACATGGATAGTTTCTTCTGCAACGTCCCATGGGCTTTTGGATAATGCTTTTAAAGATAAAGAGATTTTGCTATTTTCTTCATCAAAGGATTGTAATTTAACGTCGATTTCTTGACCTACTGCTAACACGTCTTCAACGCGTTTAATTTTTTGCCAAGAGATGTCGGAAATGTGAAGTAAACCTTCGATTCCTCCGATATCAACGAATGCGCCATAAGGCATGATTTTGCGAACAGTACCTTTGTAAGTACCGCCAACTTCTACATTTGCTAACGCTTCTTTTAATTTAGCTTGGCGTTCCACTTCAAGTACTTCACGACGGGAAAGAACCAAACGGTTTTTCTTTTCTTCAACTTCAAGTACTTTAGCTTCGAATTCTGTACCTACTAAGTTATCAAGGGATTTCACGAAGTGAATGTCACCTTGGGAAAGTGGAATAAAACCACGTAAAGACTTAACAGTTACGACTAAACCTGCAGGAATTGCATCCACACCTTTACAGATGATTGGCTCATCTTTTTCTTGTGCTTCAATAACATATTGCCAATCTTCATCTTTAGCCAAACGAGTGATAGAAAGATAGATTGGGCTATCTTCTTTGATGTGGTTAAGGATAACAGCTTTGATTTTATCGCCTTCCTTTAATACATCTTTAGCAGAAGCTGGTGTAGGGTATGCCATTTCTTTTCTTTCTAACTGTGCTTCTGTTTTGTAGCCAAAGGATACATATGCACGTTCGTCATCGATTTGTACAACTTCCCCTTCAATCACATTACCTTTCTTAAATTCTTCTGCTTGCGCTTCTGATGCTGCAAATAATTCTGCAAAATTTTCCATCGTCTGAATGACCTCCTTAATTATCCAGTCTGGTGTCGATGCACCAGCCGTGACTCCTACTGTTGTGACGTCCTTCAACCACGTCATTTGTATTTCAGTAGAAGTTTCTATGTGATATGTAGTACATCCTACATCACGACATACTTCTGCTAATCTAGTCGTGTTGCCAGAGTTCTTCCCACCTACCACGATCATAAGATCCACTTCTTTCGCCAAAGCTACAGCAGAGTTTTGACGTTCCTCAGTAGCCTGACAAATTGTCTTGAAGATCTTTTGATCATTAGATTTTTGTTCTAATATTTTTATTATACTTTGAAACTTAAATTGTGAAAAGGTAGTTTGTACTACAACCCCAATTTTTTCCACGAATTGAATATTTTTGGCATCTTCTTCTGTTTCTACAATAATCCCTTTATTACCTGCCCACAGATTAATACTCTTTACCTCTGGATGTTTCTTCTCTCCGAGAATAACTAAAGTTAACCCTTCATCCACTACAGATTTTGCATCTCGCTGTGCCTTCTGTACATGTGGACAAGTAGCATCAATCACTGGTAATCCACGTGTTTCTGCCTCTTCATATACTTCTGGTCCAACCCCATGGGAGCGAATGATAATAGTACCTTCTTCTACATCATTCAATTCATTAATAGCATAGACACCATTATCCTCTAACCGACCTACTACTTGAGGGTTATGAATAATAGGCCCCAATGTATAACTTACATCTTTTGAGTCTGCTGCTTTTTCTGCCATCGTAACAGCACGCTTTACGCCATAGCAAAACCCACAGTTTTCTGCCAATCGTATTGTAAACATAGCATTCCCCTATTTATACTTACCTGCTTTATAATCATCAATCATAGTTTGAATAGCTGTTTTTACCACATCATTCACGTTTGCAATAGCTTCTACAGTTGCTTTTGCTTTTGCTACAGGAATCGGTTTTCCAATAATAACAGCTACTTCTCCACGAATCATTTTGTCGCTACCTACAATGGCCACCGGTACTACTGGTACACCTGTGCGCAATGCCATCGAAGCTACTCCATCGTGAAAGCGACCTAATGTGTCACCCTTTTGTCGTGTACCTTCTGGAAAAATACCTAACATTAAATTATCTTTTAGTAAATTCATAGCATGACGAATAGCTAATTTATCGACTCCACCACGGCGTACCGGAAAAGCTCCTAACCAAGTACAAACTAATTTAGAAATCGGATTTCTAAATAGTTCCTCTTTCGCCATAAAATTCACATGACGTGGCAAGGCAAACCCACATAAAGGGGGATCATTATTACTCTTATGATTGGGAGAAATGATAACCGGTCCTTCTTTAGGCACATTTTCTTTTCCATAGACCTTTGTTCTATACCACCAACCATAAACGATGGTAAATGCAGATCTCCATAAGCATTCAGAAAATTTATCCATGATGGCCTCCTAATTCTGCTTTGCGAATTAAGTCGATAAGAGTTTGTACTGTCTCTTCTATACTAAGATGATCCGTTTCTACAACCACTGCATCATCTACGCATACAAGAGGAGATTCTTTTCGATTCATATCCATGGCATCTCGCTCTGCTACAGTACGACATACTTCTTCCAAAGAGATATTCTCAGAATCTTTCAGCTCCAGCCAACGTCGATATCCACGAGTCTCCACAGATGCTGTTAAATAGACCTTTAGTTCCGCATTAGGTAACACAACGGAACCAATATCCCGACCGTCCAGAATCACACCGCCCACTGATGCCATGTGACGTTGCATTTCTACCAACTTAGTGCGCACTGCTTTTTGTGCAGCCACTTGAGACACATGACTTGTCACATATTGTGTACGGATATCTTGGGATACATCTGTTCCATTTACCCATACAGATAAACCCGTTTCTTCTACACGTAGTTCTAATTGAATCTTAGACAAAGCAGCTTCTACTGCATCTTCATCATCAATAGATATACCCGCATTCAGTAGTGCCCATGTAATGCCACGATACATAGCTCCTGTATCAATATATAAATATCCTAATTTCTTAGCTACTACTTTAGAAATACTACTTTTACCTGCACCAGCAGGACCATCAATGGCTACGGAAATTCGTCGATTCATATTAGACTCCTCCTTCTGCTGCATGAGTGGCAGCTACGTAAGCTGTGGAAAAAGCAACTTGCAGATTATAGCCCCCTGTGAAAGCATCCACATCCAAGACTTCTCCTGCCATATATAAACCATCTACCAATTTAGATTGCATCGTTTTGGGATCTACTTCTTTTACAGAAATGCCACCAGCTGTCACAATAGCCTCTGCTATAGGGCGAGGTTTATGTACGGTGAGTCGCATATGTTGTATGGTATCCACCAGTCGCAAGCGCTCCTCTTTTGTAATATCATGAATAGCCTTGGTTCCTTCCAATTCCGCTAATTGACATATAACTGGAATTAACTTGGATGGCAATAAACCTTTCAATACATTCACTAATTGCTTATTTTGAGACTCACTGAAATCACGTTGTACCCGCTTATCTAGTACTTCTCGAGATAAAGCTGGTTTTAAGTTGATTTCAATAATGATAGGATCTACTTGTTTCTTTAGCAATTTGGTCACTGTATGAGAAGCAGACAAAATAATCGGTCCCGTCACACCAAAATGGGCAAATAGCATTTCTCCAAATTGCTTTGTTTGTACTTTGTTTTTCGCAATAATAGAGACTTCTACATTTTTTAGACTCAGCCCCATCAAGTCTTTCACCCAATGCTCTTTCGTTTCTAAAGGAATTAAGGAGGCCCTTAGTTCCACGATAGTATGTCCAACAGAAGAGGCTAATTCATAACCATCTCCAGTAGATCCTGTTAATGGATAGGACATCCCACCTGTTGCGATGATAGCTGCATCGCACTCATAGGTTCCTTTATCTGTAATCACACCTGTAATAGCGCCATCTCGTACGATTAAATCCTTAACAGTTTCTTCTAAATGAAGTTGTCCACCTAATTTACGATACGTGTCTATAAAGGCATTACGCACATCCGTTGCTTTATCAGACTCTGGAAACACACGGCCACCACGCTCAACCTTAGTAGGGACACCCCAACTATTGAGCAAATGAATCATATCTTCGTTCGTCCATTGTTGGTACGCACTATATAGAAATTTACCATTTCCAGGCGTTTGCTTAATAAAATCTTCTATAGGAGCTGCATTGGTCACATTACAACGTCCTTTTCCTGTAATCCCCATTTTAAGGCCCACCATCTTCATTTTTTCAATGATACGCACAGAGGCACCTAATTGTGTAGCTCGGACGCCAGCCATAAGACCTGCAGCGCCGCCACCGATGACAATAATTTTTTTCATATGTATCCTTATTTTATAGCTTGTAATTGCTTCACTTCTTCTCGTGTCAATTTACGGAATGCTCCTCGTTTTAACCCTTTCAAATTCAATCCCGCATAATTGATGCGTTTCAAATTATGAATAGAGTACCCAAAGTGTTCAAACATACGTCGCACTTGACGATTGCGTCCTTCATGGATGGTAATCTCTACCGTTGTAAGGCCTGTTTTTCCATTAAATCCGTAGTCTGTAATTTCACAAGGCGCCGTCATACCGTCTTCTAGTTTGATACCTACTGCTAACTGTTCTAAATGTTCATCAAGCACACGATCTTTTACTTTTACTTCGTAGGTTTTCGTCACACCTTTTGATGGATGGGCTAAATTTTGCGCCATAGTTCCATCATTCGTCAATAGTAATAATCCTTCTGTATGGTAGTCTAATCGGCCTACAGGATAAATACGAACTTTTACAGAGTTAATATAATCCATAACAGTTTTGCGTCCTTCAGGATCTGTAATGGATGTAATCACCCCTTTTGGCTTGTTAAAAATATAATATTCCAATGCCTCTGGCTCCAATAGTTGTCCATCCACTTTAACGCGGTCCCGTGTAGGATTTACCTTTGCACCCAGTTCTTTTACATATTTACCATTCACAAGTACTTTGCCAGAAGTAATCAATTCTTCTGCTTTTCGTCGTGATGCCACACCACAACGGGCAATATATTTTTGCAAACGTTCTAGTTCCATATTAATCTCCTTCTATATCTATGGATAACCCCGCTGAAAGAGGCATAGACTGTTGCAATTCTTCAATAGAATTGGCACCTACAGTCCTTAAAAAGTTATCCGATGTTCCGTAAATCACAGGACGTCCGATAGTTTCCTTTCGTCCTAACTCTACAATCATGTCACGGGCCAATAATTGTTTTAATACTTTTTCACAGTTCACACCACGAAATTCTTCTACTTCACCTTTTGTGATAGGCTGTTTGAAAGCAATTACAGCCAACGTTTCCATAGCCGCTCCAGATAGCTTTTCATCTCTATGGCGAATTTTAGTAACAAATTCACTGCATTCTTGGGCGCTCACTAGTTCTATGCCCGATGCACTTTTACGAATCCTAATTCCTCGCCGTTCCTGTACTAACCTTTCTTCGTAACCTTTGATAGCTTTTTCAACTTCTGGTGCATAGACTTCAAAAATATCTGCTAATGTATCTATCGTTAAAGGGGTAGCTGCTGCAAATAATACAGCCTCTAACTGATGAAATTCAATGCTATTCACAGCGCATCTCCTTCTTCTATACCTTCTACAATCACGTTATATATATCGTGATTGCCCACTATAATTCGCAATAGTTGACGTTTCATTAACTCTAATAACGCCAAAAATGTAACCACACTTTCTTCCTTCGTCTGTACCGAAGCAAATAAATTTACACAGGGCACTTGTTGATTCCTCGTCGCTAGTAATACATCTTCAATCCCTTGTTCCAATGTATATTCTTCACGTTCCATCATAACTTTGGGAGCTTCTACCTCAGGTCGATCATATCGTTCCTGCACTTTCTGAAAGCATGCCACTAATGCATCCCACTCCACAGTACAAACAAGATCTAATCCCACTTGGCTAAGCTCTTCCGGTCTATTAAATACATAGGATCCATCGGATACACGTTCTTCTAAGAGCTCCGTCAATTCTTTGATGCGTTTAAACTCCACCAATCGATTCACCAATTCGTCTCGTGGATCTTCTGTATCACTTTCATCCTTATGATTTATCTTAGGCAATAAAAGGCGTGACTTAATCTGCAACAACGTAGCTGCCATCACTAAAAACTCACTACTATAGGCAATATCAAATTGATTCCAAGTTTTGAGTATATCCATATATTGTGAGGTGATATGCACAATGGGAATATCGTATATATCAATCTGATTCTTTTCAATCAAATGCAACAAAAGATCCAAAGGGCCTTCAAAAATATCCAGTTTAAAATCGTAGGTATTCATGAAAACTCCTTTCTACCAAAAATAAAGGTATGGCTTTCACCACACCTTGTATGAAAAAATTGCATTTCCTATTAGAAACAGTTAGAATAATACATAGACATACCAACGTATGTATCTAATAAGTATTATAAATGAAATGGGCGAAAATTGCTACACCCAGAAAGAGAGGCGACACTATGCATCGTCAAAGATGGAAACAGTTGGGACTGTATACCATCGTGTCCACTATCATCGCAGTGGCACTATTTTACATCTACGAACCAATTACTTTAGGGTTTGACATAGAAGATATCCTTACCTTATTCGTTCCTACTATTGTAGGCTTAACAGTCTTACAATCGATCATTCGTAGTTCCTTTACAAAGGGATATATCATTGGTCATGGCATCGTAAGTATCAGTTGGGCATTAACATTCCCGCTCTTATTTCACTGGTCTTATGAAAAGCCTTTTTACTTCTACGAATTCGCCAACGATTTTTTATTTGGTCTAGTCTTATTCTGTGGTCTTAGTGTCACCCACTATTGGCTACTACAATGGGGAAAGGCAAAACGTATTTGGTCTGCTCTATACAGCATCCTTGACGTAGCATTGCTCCTTATACCAGTTGGTCAAATCGGGTACTATCTATCCACTTGGCATTGTATTACTCCTGCCACTATGATGGCATTGTATCAAACCAACCCCGAGGAAGCCTTAGGATTTGTAAAAAATATTATCGGCGTAGGTGGCATCGGAGGGGCTATCATAGGTATCGCTATCATACTTGGTCTTTTATACTTTGCCAATGTAAAAGCTCAAACGAACGATGAGCCTACTGTGTTCTATTCCTCTTTCTTTCAGCGATATCAAGATGATATAAAATGGATTCTATCCATCGCCCTCATCGTGTATGGTGGATATTACCTTTTCCCTCGTACAGATATTGTCAGCAATTGGCTAGAAGTTCGAGCCTATATGAAAGAGTTGCAATCTTATAATGATAAGCATGTTAGTGTATTTAACAATTTACAATTAAGCACTACCGAAACAGCGGCGCAAAAAACTCCAGGTACTGTCATCTTAGTCATTGGAGAATCTTCTTCTAGAGATTACATGAAAATGTATACTCCTGACTTCCCTTACGATGATACTCCATGGCAAGGTTCCCTGTATCAAAATCCAAACTTCAATGTCTTTAAACACGCTTACTCTTCCTATGTGCAAACTGTACCAACCTTGGAAAGAGCCTTAACAGAGCGCAATCAATATGACGACAAACCATTCTTTGATGCCACAACCATTATCGATGTAGCAAAAAAAGCTGGATATCACACCTCTTGGTTATCTAACCAAGGTGTATATGGTGAATACGATACAGCTATCTCTCTCATTGCAAAAGCAAGTGATACGCCCCGTTGGGCTCATGAATCCTATGCCTTCTCTGATCAATATGATGGCGCTTTGTTACCACTTTTAAAAGACGTACCAAAGAACCAAAATAATTTCATCGTCATCCATATTATGGGTAGTCATATCTACTACAACGATAGATATCCTCACGAGTTCAGCAAATGGAAACAAGGTCCAAACCCTGAAGGAATTGAAGCTTATGCCAATAGCCAACTATATACTGATTGGCTGTTACAAGAAATTTACACCTATGCTAAGGATAACTTAAACTTACAAGCCATGGTCTATTTCTCTGACCACGGAGAAAATATTAAAACATCTCACAATCCAGACATTTTCAACTTTGGAATGACACGGATACCAATGTGGGTGTACTTATCTCCTACATATCGTAATGCGTACCCAGAAACAGCAATTACCCTACACGATCATGAACAACAATTTTTCACCAATGACTTATTGTATGATATGCTAGTGGGTATCATACATGCTCCATCTGGTAACTATGATGTAACACGAGATTTTTCTAACAAAGCATATCGCTTTAATGTTAATAACTTAACCACAATGTTAGGTACACAACCATTGTCCTTAGATCCTGAGGCGAAATAAAATAGTACAAGTACAAAACAGGCACCAGCTATTGCAGTTGGTGCCTGTTTCATATCTATTTTTGTATATAAATATAAGCCTTTTAGAATCGCTTTCTCTGTCCTCCTGCATCTATTATCGAGTCATACAATATTCCTTGAATGTAAGTCTCATGCCACCTGTCCTATAGTAACAGAAACTTATTGGGGATACTCCCTAGGAGCATCCCCAATACTATAATTACCATTATTTCGCTTTGTAGAAGACTCCTAGAGAATTTCTTTCTACAGGTTGAACCTGGTTATATAAATTTGTTTCTTTAAAATACGTTGCGTATTTATTTGGCACATAAATCAAAGCACGTGATAGTTTCTCTGTATCTTTTGCCAAGTCAGTAGGTTTCACCATAGGCATGATATTTTTCCCATTTTCCCAAACACTTTCGTGTTCTTTGTAATGTATGAAGGAAGTAGTCCGTCCCAAATAGTAGGATAAAGACGTACGATAATTGCCATATTGATACACCTCTAATGGCGTAGTACCTTCCAATGTCATCACTTCATTAGCTAATATTTTTCCAGATTGGTCTTCCATAACTGGCACTAAATTAGGAACTAATGCTAAATAAAAAATGATCGCACTCGTTGCCATACTGCACACTAAGACAGACCCTGTTCGTTTACTAGCGGCATAAATAAACGTCAACACAGTCACTGCCAAACTAATCCAAAGATACGCACTATGTGACAAAGACATACTCAATCCCACTATGACTAATCCTAATAAAAATGGAAATCCACCCAGTGCATATAGGGTAAACACCCTCCATGTCATCTTACGATCTTTGTATCCTTCTATACAAGCATGAATGCCCATGCCTGCCCATAATGCCAAAGGAATCAGCATAATAAATGTGTAGGTAACATATTTAGTGGCCATACACGTGTAGAACAGAACGGTTCCTACAAACCAAAAAATAGACCAATACCAAATATAGGCGTGTTTCTGTTTATTGATACCACGAACTACAAAGCTAGTCCATGGCATCATGCATACTGGCAACAAGGCAAAATATAAATACCACCAATTATGTTCAGGATGTTCTGGTACAGTAGCCCTCGTTATATTATGTAGGCCTAAAAATCCTTGGATAAATGTATCTCCATGAACATGGTACATATATCCATACCAAGGTACTACGACTAGGATAAAAGCAAGAATACCTTTCCAAGAAAAGACATATTTAAACCAATCCATACGACGATTCAAGGCCACATATAGAATTAAAATAATCCCTGGTAGCACGATCCCTACAGGGCCTTTGGTAAGTACCGCTAACCCAGCAAACATATACGCATAGACCATATGGCGATGACTTTCACCAGTGATACCACGATATAAATAGTAAAAAATACCCATAGAAAAGAGAAATAAATATCCATCCGTCACGACAGCATGACCGATGTACCAAAATTCTAACGCCGTTCCTAGGGCAATGGCACTCCACATAGCAATCCGTTCTACTTGATATATACTGAAAGCCATCCGATACATCGCTAATACTGTACAAGTAGAAACGACAATGGATGGCAATCGAGCAGCTAAATCAGAGATACCAAACAAAGAGTAGGACAGTATAAGCCCCCAATATGCCATAATTGGTTTATCATACCAATACATGTCATAAATCATAGGAGACAAAAACTCTCCATGTTTCATCATGGTCACGGCAGACAAAGCGTAGTTTGATTCCACTGTATCCGTCACAGGCAGCGCCCATGCCATAAACAGATAGAACAAAAACGTTCCTATCCCTAGCCATGCAAACCGCTTCCATGAAAATGTTTGTTCCATAGTAATACAACCTCTGTATTTACATTTAAAAAAATAACTTTCCCAACAAGCGCATTACTAGCCAAGCTAAAATAATCACAAAGGCACCAGCAATGATAAATTTAGCTAGTGCAAATAACACTATAATAAGCATCACGACGCCTACTGCTATGCCTAGTTTCCACTTCCAACTAAGAGCATTCCACAAAAATATCTTCATATTAGGAATGGTTTGAAATTGGTCTTGTTCCTGTTGAGAAGATTGATAACGAGGAGCGTCATATGTACGCCCCTCTTCATCTATTGTTGTACCATCAAAGTCACGCAATTCCTCTTCTGAAAGAACGCGCGTTCCTTCATCATACTTTTGTTCTTGACTCATAGTCACTCCTATAGAGCTTGTAAATGTTTTTCCAACAATTCATTCACTACGCCAGGATTGGCTTTACCTTTAGAGGCACGCATCACTTGGCCCACCAAGAATCCGATAGCTTTACCTTTACCAGATTTGAAATCTTCCACAGATTTTGGATTATCTGCAATGACTTGTTTTACAATTTCTTCAATAGCTCCTGTATCGGTAATTTGAACTAAGCCTTCTTCTTCTACAATTTTGTCTGGATTTTTACCAGTTTCAAACATTTTGACAATCACTTGTTTTGCAATTTTACCAGAAATCGTGCCTTTTTCAATTAGGCTAATCATATCAGCCAATTGTTTTGGTTGTACTTTGCTATCCGCATAAGAAATACCAGCATCGTTCACAAGTTTTGCCAAATCACCGATGATCCAGTTAGATGCCGTTTTTGCATCTGCTCCAGCCTCTACGACAGCATCGAAATAGTCCGCTGTACCGCGTTGGCTCGTCAATGTACGCGCATCTTCACTAGACAATCCATAGGATTCCATGAAGCGTTGTTGTTTCGCTTCTGGCAATTCTGGTAAGCATTGACGAATTTCTTCTACATAGTTAGGGTCTACCACAATAGGTACCAAATCTGGTTCTGGGAAGAAACGGTAGTCATTTTCCTTCTCTTTCTTACGCATGGAAAGAGTGATACCTTTACTATCGTCCCAAGTACGAGTTTCTTGAACAATCGTTTCTCCGTCTTCCAATGCTTCTGCTTGACGAAGTGCTTCGTATTCAATGCCTTTTTGGATACCTGTTAAAGAGTTCATATTCTTGATTTCAGTTTTTGTGCCTAATTTAGTTTCCCCTACTGGTCGAATAGAAATGTTCGCATCACAACGCAAACTACCTTCTTCCATACGTCCGTCAGATACGCCTAAATATTGTACAATAGCACGAATTTTATCCACATATTGGCGCGCTTCTTCACCAGAACGAAGATCAGGTTCTGATACGATTTCTAACAATGGTACACCTGTACGATTGTAGTCTACATTGGATCTATCAGAACTAGAAATAGTAGCACCACTATGCACTAATTTACCAGCATCTTCTTCCATATGGATACGGTTGATACGAATGCGACGAGTTTCACCATTCACCTCTACATCAAGATGACCGTTTACGCAGATAGGCAAGTCAAATTGAGAAGTTTGCCAGTTTTTAGGCAAATCTGGGTAATAATAGTTTTTGCGGTCAAATTTATTGAATAGTACGATTTCACAGTTTAATGCTAAACCGACTTTGATAGCATATTCCAACACTTTTTGGTTAAATACAGGCATGGTTCCTGGCAAACCTAAGCAAGTTGGACATACATGTGTATTATGGTCGCCCCCGAAGGCCGTTGTACAGGAGCAGAAAATTTTTGAATTTGTTTTCAGTTCAGTATGAACTTCAAGGCCTACTACTGTTTCATATTTCATAGTTTCAATTCTCCCATAGTTGGCAATTTTGTAAATTCAGGACATTCTTGTTCAAAGCTATAGGCTGCTTGCACCAATGTACTTTCACCCATAGCAGGCGCCAATAATTGCATACCGATTGGCATACCATTAGAACCAAATCCAGCAGGAATACTGATACCTGGGATACCTGCCAAGTTAACTGGCACTGTACATACATCCTCTAAATACATAGTCAATGGATCGTTGATTTTTTCACCAAATTTAAAAGCTGTATTCGGAGCGGTTGGTGTTAATAATACATCACATTCTTGGAATGCTGCATCAAACTCATTTTTAATCAAACGACGAGCTTTTAGAGCTTTTAAATAGTATGCATCATAATAACCAGAACTCAATACATAGGTACCTAACAAGATACGGCGTTGTACTTCTTCACCAAAGCCTGCCGTACGAGTTTTAGTGGACATTTCCACTAAATTATCTGCTGGCACGCGAAGGCCGTAGCTAACTCCATCATAACGAGCTAGGTTAGAACTAGCTTCTGCTAAAGCGATGATATAGTACGCAGACAAGGCATATTTTGTAGTTGGCAAAGAAATATCTACAATAGTGGCACCCATATTGCGATACGTTTCAATAGCTTTTTCCAGAGCTGCACGCACTTCTGGATGTAAACCTTCACCAAAATATTCTTTAGGCACACCGATGCGCAAGCCTTTTACATCTTTCACAAGAGCTTTTGTATAATCGACACGATCTCCTGGGATGGATGTAGAATCATGGAAATCATGGCCTGTAATAGCATTCAACACGATAGCTGCATCACGTACATCTCTTGTCACAGGGCCAATTTGGTCCAACGAAGATGCATAAGCAATTAATCCATAGCGAGATACATTGCCATAGGTTGGTTTCAAACCAACCACGCCACAGTAGGATGCTGGTTGACGAATGGATCCACCTGTATCGGAGCCTAATGCCCAAATAGCGCTACCACTGGCAACCGCCGCTGCACTACCACCGGAAGAACCGCCTGGAACATAATCTGGATTCCATGGGTTTGTCGTTTTGCCTAAAGCAGAATTCTCTGTGGAACTACCCATAGCAAACTCGTCCATGTTTAATTTACCCAAAATAACAGCATCTTGAGCTTGTAATTTTTCGATAACAGTAGCATTGTACGGAGGCACAAAGTTTTCCAACATATGGGATCCACATGTAGTGGCCACACCTTTTGTACAAATATTATCTTTAATCGCCCCAGGAATCCCTGCTAATGGCGAAATAGTTTCTCCCTTGGCGATTTTTGCATCTACAGCCTCTGCTTGTGCTAACGCCGCTTCATGAGAGTCAGACAAGTACGCATGTACTGTTGGCTCTACATTATCTTTATGTGCCAATACAGCTTTTGTAAGCTCTAGGGCAGAAATTTCTTTATTTACTAATTTTTGATGTAATTCAAAAAGAGTCATGTATCTTCTCCTAGTTCTGTACAACACGAGGTACTCTGAAATACCCATTCTCTTCTTCAGGTGCATTTTGTAACGCCGCTTCACGTCGCAATGATGGTTTCATCTCATCTGGACGATACACATTTTGTAATGGCACCGCATGAGCCATCGGCTCTACATCTGTTAAATCTAATTCTTCTAATTCCTCCACATAGGTAAGGATATTACTGAGGGCTTTTTCAGCAGCCTCTAAATCTTTAATTTCTAATCGGGATAATAAGGCAATATTCTTAATTTCCTCTTGACTAATTTTCATAGACACACATCCTTTCAATTCATATATTATACCATATTCTCTCGGGAAAAAGAAAAATACCAATATATAATAGGCCTAGTTTCCTATACATATTGGTATTTAATCAGCTATTCATAATGTAAGGCATCAATAGGATTTAACTTAGCTGCTTTTCTAGCCGGATATAAACCAAATACAAGACCTATCGTCATAGAGAATCCAAAGGATAATAAAATAGGTCCTGTGGTCACTACAGTTTTTAACTTAGCTACTGTAGCAATCAGCTGTGACGCACCAATCCCCACTAAAATACCGATGGCACCACCTACGAGAGAGATAACGACGGCTTCAATTAAAAACTGTGTAATAATCGTACGATACGTAGCACCTAAGGCTTTACGAACACCAATTTCTCGAGTACGTTCCGTAACAGACACAAGCATGATATTCATAATGCCAATGCCACCAACTAATAAAGAAATCGCTGCCACAGCACCTAGGAATAAGGTCATGGTAGCTGTATTTTCTTCTACCGCCTTCATAATGGACGCCATATTGTTCACATTAAAATCATCGAGATCAGGATTTTTAATGCCATGACGGACACGCAAGATATTTTCTATATCTGCTTGCACCCGTTCTAAGTCTTCGCCTTCTTTTGCTTGAATGTAGATCATACGCAAATAATCAACACCCATCACACGTTCCATCATAGTTGTATACGGTACTACAATAACATCATCTTGATCATTCCCCATAGTACCAGAACCCTTTTCATCAAGGACACCTACTACTTTAAAAGAATTTTTATGAATCCGAATATCCTTACCAATGGGATCTTCATTACCAAACAAGTTTTTTGCCACTGTGGCACCTATGACTGCCACCCGTTCACGGCGTTCAATTTGACTATCTGTAATAAAACGACCTGATTTCATAGTCCAATTGTTTACATACTGAAAGTCAGCGTTAGCACCATTCACAGTTGTGGTCCAATTCTTGCTCATGTACACAGTTAAATACGAATTAGCTGCTACTGGTGAAGCTGCTTGCACGCTATCCATCTTCGAAATAGCTTCATAGTCGCCCATTTTTAACGTTTTATTAGCACCAGATACCGGGCGTACCCCTGGTGTTCTAGGAGCCCCTGGATAAACCATTAATAGATTACTACCCAAACTGGAAATAGATTCTGTGATTTGTTGACGAACCCCATATCCAATGGATACAAGTGCAATCACCGCAGCTACACCAATGATGATACCTAGCATCGTCAATAATGATCGCATCTTATTGGCTATTAGAGATGACCAAGCCATTAAGAAACCTTCCTTATACATGGCTTTCACCTCCTACCTGCAATCCTTTCATATGGGGATTTATTCTATCTTCTACAATAAGACCATCTTTTAAAACCACATTGCGACCTGCATATTCAGCAATATCTGGCTCATGGGTGACTAAAATGATGGTACGCCCTTCTCGATATAATTCTGTGAAGATATGCATCACATCTAAACTTGCTTTTGAATCAAGGTTACCTGTAGGTTCATCCGCCATAATAATCGCTGGGTCATTTGCCAATGCCCTCGCAATAGCAACACGTTGTCGTTGTCCCCCTGATAATTCTGCTGGCATATGATCCAACCGAGTACCGAGCCCCAAATCTATCAATAACTGACTAGCCCTAGCTTTACGTTCTGCTTTAGACACTCCTGCATAGACCATCGGTAATGCTACATTATCTAGAGCCGTTAATTTAGGCAATAAATTAAAACTTTGGAACACGAACCCAATTCGTTTATTTCGTACATAGGCCAATTCATCGTCCCCCAGATGGGCTACTTCTTCTCCATCTAATCGATAGGAACCACTGGTAGGTCTGTCAAGACATCCTAAGATATTCATAAACGTAGACTTCCCAGATCCTGAAGGTCCCATGATAGAGGTAAACTCCCCTTCATAAATGGACAAATCAATACCATGTAATACTGGTACCGTTAACTTTCCATTCACATAGGTTTTCGTAATCCCCTCCAAGGTAATGACTGCTTTTTTTGGAGTTTCCATTAGAATGGCCCCCTCTGTTGTTGTTTTTTTGTCGTGCTTACATCACCACTGATAATGATTTCATCACCTTCTTCTACTCCAGAAATAATTTCAATTGTAGAATCACCAGTCATACCAGTTTTTACACTGGTTCTAAGAGGTTTACCATTTTTGATGACATACACAAATTCTCCCACTTTATCAGAACGAACAGCAGCCAATGGAACTACCAATACATTTTGTCGTTCTTCTCCATGAATCGTAGCACGTGCGGTCATACTAGGAAAGAAATGGCTTACATCACCAGCAGGAATTGCTACGCGCACTGTATAATACACTACGGATGAACTGGTCGTTCCCATACTACCTTTTGTACCTAAAGAAATACTTTTAACAGTACCCGTGAAAGTCTTACCAGGATGTGCATCGACCGTGAAATCTACTTTGGCACCTTCTTTTACATTTCCAATATCTGTTTCGTCAACTGTTAAATAAATTTCTAAATCAGACAAATCAGCGATAGTGGCAATGATCATTTGTGTAGAAATACCAGTGGCGATAGTTTGACCTGCTTTCAAAGGTTCTCCAATAATGGTCCCATCCATAGGAGCTGTAATAGTACTATCTGTTAAGTTTGCTGCTACTTGATCATAACTAGCTTTTGCTTTTTCATAGGCTGCTAAGGCATTATCATAGGTTTGCTGTGAAATGGCACCTTGTGACACTAACGTACGGTATCGATCCAAATCTGTGGCTGTTTGGTTGAGTGTGGCCCTTGCATTATCTACAGAAGCCTGTAATTGACGAGAATCAATAGTAGCGATGACCTGACCTGCTGTTACATGCTGATTGGCTTTCACCAAAACAGATTCTAATTTGCCAGGAATATTGGTAGATACATCTACATAGCGAACAGGATTAATCGTTCCCGTTGCATTAATAGTAGATGAAATACTACCTTTTCCTACTTTTCCCGTTGTATAGGTAGGTGCCTCTTTTGTTTGGCTACTACTATACCATTGCCATCCACCAATAGCTACCACTAAGATAGCCACAATGGCAATCCATAATTTTTTATTTTTCCACATAAAATATCTCCTTTTGTCCATCGATTACATATAGAATGCCACCAAAATGGTGTTTCCTTACTCTAATAGGCCCCAACTCCAACATATAGTATAGACTTTCATCTCCTTAAACTGGTTTACGACTGCTGATAGCTTCCTTTTATAAGTAGCCCTTTACTATAGTATAAAACAAAACATACCATAGATAGAGGATAAAAAGAAAAGAAAACTAAAGTTAGTTTTCTTTATCTTATACAATACAATAGCAAAACAACTATGAAATTATTGTCCTAATACTCGTATTAATTGGTATAAAGAAGTATCTAAAGGATACTCACATATTACAGCTTCCTCATAGGCTATCGCATCAATATGATTGCAATGAACCCCTATTAGATGATGTGTATGTCCCTCTAACAAGGCACGTACTCCTGCCTCTCCTAAGCGAGCAGCCATTAATGCATCATAAGCAGACGGTGATCCACCACGTTGTAAATAACCTAACACTGTCACAGAGGGTGCATAGGATGTATGTGCTTTAATATATTGAGCCACTTCAAAAGCACTATAGGCTCCTTCCGCAACGATAATAATACTATTCTTTTTACCATTACGAGTAGTATTTTCTAATGATTCTTTTACCTCTTCTAATGTCATTGGCACCTCTGGTGTCAGTACCACCTCAGCACCGCATGCGACGCCAGCGTACACAGCAATATGACCTGCATGTCGTCCCATCACTTCTACAATAGCTACACGATCATGAGCTGTAGAGGTATCACGAATTTTGCTCACCCCATCAATGATGGTATTAAGAGCTGTATCAAAGCCGATTGTATAATCGGTACCATTCATATCTTTATCAATAGTGCCTGGAATTGTCACCGTAGGTAATCCTAGGTCAGACAACACCTTAGCACCACACATAGAACCATCTCCACCAACAACGACTAATCCATCAATACCATGACGACGTAAATTATCATAGCCTCTTTGTTGATGTTCAGGTTCTTTAAATTCAAGACAACGGGAAGATTTTAAAATCGTCCCTCCCTTATTCACAATATTCCCTACACTACGCCGAGTCAAAGAAATAAAGTCTTCTTCTAAAACGCCCAAAAAGCCTCGTTGTATTCCTACTACATCGAGGCCTTCATATATTGCACTTCTTGTGATAGAACGAATGACTGCATTCATTCCTGGTGCATCTCCACCACTTGTTAAAATAGCTATACGTTTCATATTATTCACCTTGGTGTACTTTTCGCCGTTTAAAATATATGCCCTTAGACTTTATGGATCCGTCAATACTCGTCACCAATTCATCAGTATGACTGTATGTAGTATCTAACACATGGTCACATTTGCGATATAAGGGTTTCCACCGTCGCATCATCCATGCTACATACCCAGATACATCATCATAATTCATAGTCGGCCGCTTACCAATCCACCGATTGACACGATTTACAATCCGATAATGTGAAGCGCGTATACCTATAATAAAAGAGTATTTTTGCATATATCGTAATGTACGCATGTCAATAGGGAAGTTTCCACCTACAGAAATCACCGCTTCATGATACATGGCCACCTTTTTAATTACTTCAAATTCTGCACGACGAAATGCCTTTTCACCTATTGTCTTAAAAATATCAGCAATAGGCATATTATATCGTTTTTCTAAGATTCGATCCGTGTCAACAAACTGCCAGCCTTTGGCATCCGCTAAATTTCGACCTAAGTGACTTTTTCCGCTCCCCATAGAACCAATGAGGATAATGTTTCTCTTGATAGTCGTTTTCATGTTTTATAATATCTCATTCTTCCATCTAGTAGTAAATTTTAACTTTATTTTACTATACTCGACTATACTTTGACAAACCATTAGGACTAATTTTTAGTATTTTCATAAATCTTACATTGTAAAGTAGTCACACTTTGTGAATGAATAAATTTCTCTATCCTAAAACGCAAGGTAGGATGTACCTTTTGCATCCCTACCAACCACTGCACCATATCTAGGGTAGAACCTTGTACTACCACATCTAGAGCTCCCTCTTCTTTATGTGTACTGACCATGATTAGGGGTCTATCTTCCATGGAGGACAGCACCAAATGATACAAGCCTTCTAGGTCTAACATAGTATCATCTAATTGTTTGACAAACTGATAACTTTCACTATTTAAAAATGTTGTTTCTGCCTCCTGTAAAAGTATCTCTTCATCAACCTCTGCAGAGATTCGTTTCGTTTCTCCTTGAAAGTACACCATCATACTAATACCCGTAACCACTACACAACAGTACACACTAACGACTAGAAGTAGACTTTTTTTGGGAATTGGTAAGGCTTTCCATAGTGGCTGTAATACGACTACGGTATAGTGCAGTTCCGGATTCTTTTTCCACCACTTCATCATAATGACGGTGACCTCCTAATCGACTCAACATTGAACTAAACTGATGCAATTCAGTTTCACTGCTTCCTTTAGCTTCTATATACCATTGGTTCATAGTAGACCACTCGACCAATTGAATGTGATATGTATTCGATGCATCTAATACATATATACATTCCTTCAACGTCCCCTGTGGCAATGGTTCTTCTTTTGTATTCTCATGAACCATAGAATCATATACACTATGAGCCTCTTTAGCATCAATATGGCGCGATATTACCTCTTTCTGTTTCTCTACAATGTCTTGATACTGTATATATGCTTTTGTGCCTATCGCCACAGAACCCACTAATATAATGATCACTAGAGCTAATAGGGCCCACCATATGTTTTTGTACCGAATATACCAACACATCCACTGTATATCCGGTTCTATAAAATTAAGATTTTCTTTATTTTCCATCGACAAGTAACCTAATCGCTAAACCATATGCCATTTCATGATTTATATTCTCTGGGTTATAAGCTTCTCCTTTATCTACTATATGAAGGGGTACCTGATCGATTGTTCCATAGGTTTCTAAAATAGACTCAAAGGCTTTAGATCTTGTTTCATCAAAACCAACTACAATAGCTCCCTTAGGATAGGGCACTTGAAATTGTTTGCTATCTTCATAGACCGTTTTACAGGCTTCCAATACTTCATTCACATCTAATGATACTAAGGTATGCGCCGTACAGAATTTATCATTCCATAAAGATACTTGCACCTTATCTTCCTCTGGGGTGATACAAAGCATAGACGATTCTCGACCACGGCTGAACGCAAGAGGTGCTGGCCAGTAATCGATAACACGAAGATCTCCTCCGCCTTGTTGAATCCCTTGCGCCACCTGTTTCACTTGTTTTCGTTCTAAGGCTACGATGAGCATACACATTAGCTCCTCCGTTGTACCTGGTCTAGAGGCAAAATCGATAGCATTAGGGAAATCTTCATTCTGAAAGATTCGTTTTCCCTCACGGTGGGCAAATAAGTACTGATCTATTTTATGCATCATCGGTGTTTCCATGTATACTGATTGAAGTGGCGATTCAAAAACACAACCAATAGATATACCAACTTCTCCATAATAGTCAAAAAACTCTTTCACATCAGTTCCCTTATTACTGTGTCGTTTTTGAACGATTACATCTTCTAGCACAATAGTACCTTCAATTTTGTAGGCTTTTATCCCAACAATTTCATCATGTCCAATGGCAATACCCATCACTCGTTTACTTTTCACTACAAACCTCCTTACTCTCTGACCCATTCTATTTGTATCGTCTCTAATATGTCATTTTTATATATGGTCTTAATGTATACATCTTTTTTTATATTCGTTTCTGTTTCTACATCAGTACATAAGAGCCGTAAACAATAAAGTTGCTCTTCTTGTTCTTTATATAAAATAGCCTCAATCCGCTCCGTATCCGTTTCTTCTAGTACATATTTCGGTGAACCACTACCAGTTATTTCCTTTTGATGAGCTAAAAAGAATTTTTTATTTGTACCTAATACTATGCCTCGCTCTATGCCATATTGACATCGAACAAAACGATATTCATCCATCATGCTTTGATACGTAATCTGCATCGTATGTAGCCAAGCCACCCAAGTACCAATGGTCATCATCGCTATTAGTAATATCATGTATGATACAAAGCCATTTTTCTTTTGCCCTTTCCAGCGCAACATAATAGTTAACCTCGCATACATTACCTAATATAAGTGCTCTACAAGCATCTATTTCTAACTAACTGTTTTTTTGTATATATTTTACGGCTTCTGACATAATTCATAACCCTATAGATAGATTATGCATATTAACATGTATGCTTAGTATTTCTGCTCATATGCGTATTTCTATCTATTATGACAAAGTACCAACTTACTTTGCTATATGTTGTAATCTCTGAAGATAGGTGGCATACGGCAGAATGCCTGTCTGTACATGATATCGGTTCTGTCCACCTTCCATAAGTTGAATATGATCTCGCCGCCAATAGGGACGTACCTCTGAATACCAATGTAAGTCAACAAGACCATCTGATCGTTCCTGAAAAAATGTAGACCCTTGCGGAAACACATGTATTTTTCCAATCTTGGGACTAATTTCATTTTCTGTAATATCCTGCAATTGTCCATCAGATAATATGGTCACAAAGGCATCTTGATAGACGCGTATCCTCCAGTTTGATGGAGATACTAGCCATGACCCATCTTTACTAACTATCGGTCTTTTCTCACTATAGCGAAGGCGATTCATAATCTGTATACGACTAAACCTAGCATCTAACAGCAACTCATGACGATGATGCAACATATGTATCCACTTCACACTATGTGATGTGATTAAGAAAAAACCTGTTACGATGGTCATTAATAACAGACTTCCTAATACTGCTTCCACCAGTAAAAATCCTGCTGTTCCCTGTTTACCCTTGGGTATCCAACAAAAAGTCCTCGTCTTTTTCAAGCGTAATACCATACCCATGCATTTTACCTCGCCATTGCACATCACAATTTTTTATATACTTATCTCGAAATCATAACAATTCGTTTTTTAATCTATATCAGATAACTGCACTATATTTTCAGTTTGCCTCTTTCGTCATCTTGATGATGTATCTCATTGGCTAGAAGGCAATAAATAAGTAGTGAACCGATGTATTTCTTCACCATGACGATAGGCTATTACCATTAATATACGTACTCCTTCTTGATTTATTTCTGTCTTACGCTGAAAAGTAGTTGTTCCCACAGTTGGTGGTTCACCAGACTCCGGAATCTGTCCATGTGCCCAACTAGCCTTCCCCTCTTCCATATACAAAATCATAGCTTGTAATATTCTATCTTCTTCCATCATTTTTCCATATTGTTGGATACTGCTCATCATGAGTACGAATAAAGTTGAACATAATAGACTCATTACAAACAACGAAGCCAATACATCCATATAGAGAAATCCTTCCTCTTTTAGTTTCAAAATTTTGATTCCTCCCAACGTATACGCCCTGATTGACGGGCAAAAATGAATGTACGTTTATAGCGAATTAGATCATCTACTAATGTAACAGTAAATACTTTCCCAACTCCTTTATGAGCTGTAAATCGAATACTGGGGTAAGTTCCAGTAAATTCGATATGCATAGATTCTGGTAAATTACGGTACACTAAAGAGTTATTTGTATTAATATATCCATATCGCATACGCTCTAGGACAACACGATTGGCACCATTATTATTCTGTAAGTTTCCATACAAAGTAGCAAGTTGCATACGTTTCACATGGGCAAATAAGATACGACCTTCTCGATCAAATACATGATACTCTCGTTGCTCTTCATTATGTAATAATAAAACCATGCCTATAACAAGAGAAAAAATAGTCATATATAGTAAAACTTCCACTAATAAGGACCCTTCTATATTCTCTTGGCTTTTCACTAAAGCCACCTCCCTACAGGGCATATGAATAGTAATATGGTTGCCATACTGAAAGAAGGGCCAAAGGGAATATAGGTATGATTCGGAGATGTAACACGCCACACACAACTGTACAAGATGCCAATGACAGAGGAAAGTCCGCATAATGCCAAACATTCCACTGATGTGAGCCAACAACTAATGGCCATCAACCATTTGATGTCACCTAATCCCACACCACCACGGCTAAACCACCGCAATGACCACCACAATCCGCCCATACAGAGGGCATTGACTACTATCATCAATACATCACCATTACCTATCCACTGGTAAACAAATCCACATATACAAATTAGAATAGCTCCCTCATCGGGAAGAATATAATATAGCTTATCGATGGTTGATCCCCAAAAGAGCGTTACCTCCAGCATATAAAGAAGTGCCAGTTCATAGATATTCGTAATGTATCCAACTTGATAGGCATAGCAAAGCCCTACTGTCCCTATGACATGAGCAAAAATGGACATAAGGCACCACATACTATGTGTTTTCATATAGGTCCAAGAAACAATGAGATAGAGGCTTGCAACTCCTGTGATACCTGCAATACCTCCTAATACATACACCATATTTCCCTCTTCCTTCAACTAATTAATTAGCCGCATCAGGTGCAGTGACAGCAATATGTTTACCTTTACCACCTTCATTTTGTACACTGGTGACTGTATATTCTCCACCCTTAGGAGTTTTCACATGTTCTGTTAAATAGCCTTCTTTGTACAATGTCTCTACCGTAGGTACTGTATCGGTAGATTGTTCCATCATATACAACTGTGCTGCATTAGAAATCGTTGTAACATCTGATTTAATTTTTGCTTCCTTCGCCTTGTTTGAGGCATTTAAAAACTGTGGCATTGCCAAGGATGCTAAAATGGCAATGACTGCTACCACAACCATTAATTCCACTAAGGTAAATCCATCTTGTTGCTTCCGTTGTCGAAAAGACAAACGTTGTCGAAATGCTTCCATAATTCCTCCTATTGAATGGCTGAAATTGAATTAAACATCGGTAACATTACTGCTACCACAAGTAAAGCGATTATACTGCCCATAATGCTGAGCATAATAGGTTCTAATAATTGTTCTCCTCGTTTCACAGTCCGGTCCAAAATCCCCTTATAATACGCATGCCCTTGGTCTAACATACTTTCTAGGTCACCCGTTTCTTCTCCGATACGAAGCAAATCCCATAAAAAAGAAGTTCCTAATTGCACCTTTTCTAATGAATCCGTAAATCCATGCCCTTGGGAAATACGAGTTTTCACCTCTTTTTGTAGCGCACTTGCCCAGCGGTTGCCCCACAGCGATTCTGTCATATCCAACAGTTGTAACAAAGGTATACCGCTTTTTAAAAGTAGCTTCCAAATCTGACACATGCGTACCATCGTATACGCCATAAGCCATTCCCTTTGTGCCATACATAGCCAAACCTTACGATGCACACTGAATTTCACAGATTCTCGTTCGTACGATTTCCATAAAACCATACCGAATATTAGTAAAATAACCAGGAGATACACTCCTTTTTGTTGTAACCATGTGCCTCCTGCAAAAAGAGCTGCTGTAAGCGGTGGCAATTCGATTTGCATGCTCTCGAAGACAGATTTAAATTGCGGTAAAATAAAACCTACTGCAACACCTACAAATACTATCATAAGTACCACCAAAAATGATGGGTATGTAATAGCTGATACTAATTGTTGGCGTAATCGATGCTCTTCTTCGTACATACTTTGAATCATGCCTAATGATTCAACTAGGGTTCCTGATGCTTCCCCCGCCTGCAGTATAGTGGTGACAATGATAGGGCACTGGTACTTGGATAAACTCTTTGATAGTGTCATGCCACGTCCTACATCTTCACGAATATCTTCATAAGGGATGGTAGAGCCTTTCGTATTGACCATCATATCTAAGGCTTTTCGTAAAGAAATACCTGCGCCCAACAACATATGTAATCGATAGGCAAAGTGAATCATATGAGCTGCTTTCCATTGCTGTTTTCTTGTCTTCACAACAAGACATTCCAAGTGAATAGGCGTTATCGATTGATAGGTTAGCTTTGCCTGTACTTCCTCTTCAGAGTCCCCCCATACTTTGCCTGACACTATTTTTTTATCCGTCGTAAATCCTTCATACGTATACCAACTCATAGATGTTCTCCACTAATTTACCTGTAATACTGACTCTAATATTGGCGATGAGCCATAAATAGACCGTAGCTCAGCTACTGCCATTTCCAGGGTCTTCATCGGCCTTTGTGTTTCTTGTATGGATACAATTTGCGGTTCCTTTCGTTGCCGTATCAAATTAGCCACTGCAGGGGTATTAATTAAAATGTCTCGTACCGGTATAAATCTATCGTCGATAACAACCAGTCGTTGGCAGATGACGGCTCGTAATATCTGTGAAAGTTGTGTCCGCACTTCCTCTTGTTGGTGTGCTGGAAACATGGAAATCATCCGATTAATGGACATAGTAGCACGTTGCGTATGCAAGGTAGCAAATACGAGATGCCCCGTTTCCGCCGCATGTAGTGCCGCTTCCAATGTTTCCTTATCCCGTACCTCACCGATTAAAATCACATCTGGATCTTCTCGCAATGCATCTCGAATACCGTCTGCCATATGATGAAAGTGTGTATGCAACTCCCGTTGATGTATTAAGGACTGTTGATGTTCCAATACATATTCTATGGGGTCTTCTAGTGTAATAATATGGCGTCGCATACTTTCATTGATGTGCATTAAACAAGAGGTAAGAGTGTAAGATTTTCCTGAACCAGTAGCACCAGCGATAATGACTAAACCTTCTTTGAAAGAAGATATACGGCGCAATAAATTGCCCTCTTCCGATGTATCGAGACCTGTTTTAGGGGGATACAAAATACGTAAGGTACCGCCCCAACCAGAACGCCAACGGAATAGATGAACCCGAATGCGTAAGCCTTCAAAGGTCATGGCTCCATCATAGGACATCATAGTATCCGATATGGTATGTACTTGGTCGGTTAGAAACGTTAGCATGTCTTCATCAGATAAGTGGTACTCTGTAGGTACTACGTCCATGCCCAAGCGCCAAAAGACCGTACCACTTTGTACATGAATATCTGTAGCCCCTCGCTTGATAGCTTCGTGTAATACCTGTGACCAAATCATAGTACTACCCCCACACGAAGTACCTCTTCTTCCGTAGTCAAACCTTCCTCGATCGCTCGGCGAGCTGACTCTTCCAAAGAACAAAGCAGATAGGAATCTAGCTGTTGCCAATGACAATCATGATTCGGAATAGCTAGTAACTCATACAATCCACAACGACCATGATACGCTCCATCTACTAGCGTTCGTACCAATCGTTGCGAGATAACACCGGTCAAGGTGGCACGTACAAGATAGTCTTCTACACCCATATCTACCAATCGTTCCACCACACCGAGGGCATGGTTCGTATGAATTGTGGAGAGCACACGATGCCCCGTAAGCGCTGCCTGTACCGCTAGCTGCGCCGTTTCTTGGTCACGAATTTCACCAACTACTATGGTGTCTGGGTCATGCCGTAAAATAGCACGTAATCCCTTACTGAAAGTCATGCCAATCTGTGGCTGTACACCAATTTGAACGGCTTTTTCTACGATACGTTCCACTGGATGCTCCAAGGTAATGATTTGCTCCTCTTCTCCATTAAGTTCTTGTAATAATGCATACAAGGTAGAACTTTTACCAGACCCTGTAGGCCCACACACAAGCAGTAATCCATGTGGGCGTGCCAATAACCTGCGTACCTCTGCACTGATATGAACAGGCATCCCTAATTCTTCTAAGGATTTTATTTGTTCATCATGCCAAAAGAGTCGGCATACAAGACTTTCACCATACACAGACGGTAAGGAAGACATACGTATCGTTCCTGAGTGATTTCCATGGGTCCACACATACCGCCCATCTTGAGGTAATCTTTTTTCACTAATATCTAAAGATCCTAAGACTTTCAAACGATTCATCAACTGCTCACCTTCTGGCATGGGAATCCGATCTATCTCTTGCAAACGGCCATCCAAGCGGAATCGAACTTGCACCTCTTTTTCTAAGGCATCAAAATGCATATCACTGGCTCCACTTTCATAGGCACGCTGAAAGAAATGATCCAGCTCAATCTCCACATGGTACATAATTTCACCTCCTTTACTTGCGTACTTAGGATTTCTCTATGCATCCTCTAAAACCCTAGAAAACACTCCTACCAGTCAACGTTGACTAGTAGTGCTATTTTAGGAGTAATTAATCAAAAAAGGGTCGTAACAAAGATGTAGAATCTACATATTGTTACAACCCTTATATATTGGCATGTCTAGCTAATTCCTCTTATCGTAAGATAAGTGCTTAGCGCTTTTTCTGTTTTTTATTTGTTTCTGCTTGTTGGAGCAATACTTTTTTTACTTCATCATGGATAAATTTAGAGTATTCTTTCACTCCTGTATCATTCGGATGGATACCGTCATCTCCAAGCCAGTCACGATGTTTTGCTGCTAGGCTAGCCCAGTCGATGATATGCACATTCGGATGTTCTTTGGCAAGCTTAGTTAAGTATGTATTATTGGCTTCAATCCATTGGATGCCTGGCGCATAATTGTTGACCCAGAAAATCTGACGATTGGACCCTAAATACTGCACCAATGCTTTTGTTTCATCTTCATAATAGCCTGTAATGGGACCATTCGTACCAAGGCCAATAAGGACCGCATTGCCTAATTGTTGCTTAGCATCCATTTGCTTTGCAATCCCTAAACCTGCTCCTACATAGCGAGATACTTTGGCATCAATTTGTATACCTGCAAAGTCCTTTCGTAATGCATGCGCGGAACCAAGCATGACGGAATCACCAATGGCTGCCATATGCACCATATCTTGTGGATCACTGACAGTAGACAAATCGATTACCTTCGCATTTTCTGCAGCTTGGGATTCTGCATTCTTCGCCAATCGCACTTGCAATTCAGTCACGTCTTGTTGCTTCTCTTCTGATGCTGTAGCAAATGCATAGATACCTAGGACAATACAAATAGCCCCTACGATAGAAACAACTTTCACATAGTAGGAACGAACGACATCCACAATGGCACGGACACTATGTTGACGGACACACCAATTCGTCACCGCTTCAGACCAAAGTGTAAGGCCTATGATGGCCGAGACTAAAACGATATAGTAGGCTATGGGTGATGCAAAATATTCCATGAAACCCATATGTTCAAAGAGATAAATCATTGGATATTGCCATAAAAATAATCCATAACTATGTTTACCAAACCATGCAAGGAGTGGCACATCAACCAGTTTTCCAAGTGGCGTGTTAGGACGTTCTACTAACCACACCATGAAACCAAATAGACAAGTAAATGCTACCATGCCATAGGTGTAAAGAGAAGGGCTTTGCCCATCTAAATAGATGTACCCTAGCACTGTTACAATGATACCTACCAGTAGAAGTACACTGCTGATGACATTTCCTTTCATAGTGCCCAAAGGATATAGTTTTTGTTCACTCCGGTGCAATCCCAAAAAGGCGCCCAATAGCAACGCGAATAGCCGTGTGTCTGTGCCGTAATAAAAACGAGATACGTCCATGCCCTCTGTATATAGTAGAGGCATAATGACAGAGGAACCTAATGCTAACACCAACATCCATACTAGACCGATGGTATAACTCCATTGTCTTTTCAGTGCTGTATAGATCCAAAATAGAATTGGCCAAATGACAATATATTGAATTTCTACCCCTAAGAACCACATATGGGTGAATGGCGATGTGTTTACTAAACGGGTAAAATAGTCCGCATTTTGTGCAATTTGCCACCAGTTATTATACCCCAGCAAAATGGAAATCACTTCTGGACGTATGCCCGCTAATTTTTCAGGTAATAGCAAATGCCATAGCCCTAATATGACCGTCACCATCAACACTAAGGGGATAAGAATCCGCTCTGCTCTACGCTGAAAAAATTTGGAAATGCTGTAATTTCCCACCTTCCATTGTTGATTTGTGGTAAAAGCTAATAAATATCCCGATAAGACAAAGAAAAGGGAAACCCCCATGAACCCGCCACTGGCTGCATGGGGAAATAAATGAAAGATCGTGACCCCTAGAATGGCTAACCCTTTTAGCCCGTCAAGGCCTTTCACAAACTGACCTGGTTTGACTCCTATAATACGTTTTTTCTGTCTTGAACCGAGCCCTTGATGCGGTTCTTCTAACTCTGGTGGCATCATTCGTCTTCCCTTCCATTATGAATAATATATACTACATTATTTGATACGTAATATACATTATAGCATAGAGAATGGGCACTGCGTAGAGTAAATTTTAAGAATAGTAAGCACTTTCTTATTAGAAAAAAAAGCAACAGAATTTTCACATCCTGTTGCTCTTATCATAGTTTATTCTTTTGTTTTTCGACTGGTATCGCCCATACGGGTTAGTTTCACTTCCCCTAGTTCTACCCCACGAGTATGTTGTGTATGAGACCATACTTTATCGTGGCGATTCAAATATCCTAAGAAGGTAACGGGTACCCAAGAATAGATGAATAGCGGATACAATAGATAATAGATCCAAACTTTTGGTGGCACTTTAATTTGTGCTAACACAATGAGTGGAAATAAATATTGTCCAATACCAATAATCTGCCATACTTGTACTGGTAAAATTTGGTAAATAATATTCGTATACAACGGTACAATACCATTGATATAGGTCATAATAATATAAAAGGCGGACAGTAACAAGAAATAGGGCTGTGTAATCTGCACAATCCCATCTAGAATCGTCCATTTTCCTTTCTTAATACCTTGCACAAAAAGTTTCGGAATATACCGTTCTCCTGTATCAAAATGCCCTTGAGCCCAACGTTTCCGCTGATTCCAAGACTGCATAAAGGTCAATGGTTTTTCATCATAGACGATAGCATTATGCGCCCATGTTGTTTTCACGCCATGGATTAACAGTTTCAAGGAAAATTCCATATCTTCCGTCAAGCTATTACATGACCAACCATAGTCGCGGATAATATCTGTACGAATACACATACCTGTACCACCCAAGGCTGTGGAAAGTCCCAAGTTATATTTAGCCAAGTGCCACATATGATTGACCATCCAAAAGGCAATGGCAAAGGTACCCGCTACCCATGTATCGGTTGGATTCTTCGCATTCAAGTACCCTTGAATCACTGGCTCCCCTTTTTCCAAATGACGATTCATTTCATAGAGGAAATGAGGATGCACTAGATTATCCGCATCAAAAATTACGAATGCATCATACTTGCGTTCCATGGCGAATACTTTGTCAAACATCCAGCCCATGGCATATCCTTTACCCACTTCTTCTGTGTTAAAACGTTCATACACTTCAGCACCAGCTTCACGGGCAATCTTAGCAGTGTCATCTTTACAATTATCTGCCACCACAAAGATATCATATAAGTGGCGAGGATAATCTAAGACTTGTAGATTATTCACCAATTGACCTATCACGGCACTTTCATTATGGGCACAGACAATAATAGCAAAGGAATGTTTCGGCGGACATTCTGTTTTATCACTTTTATGCCACATGCCACAGACCATCAACACAAAGTAATACAAGGTATAAAATACGATAATTACCTGTATGGGAATCATAATTAGGTCAAACCAAACGTAATTCATTCTAGTTCCTTCCTATTTACGAATGTTGTTGATGATAGTATTACTAATACCATATACAGCATATAATACAAAAATCAAAACCGGCCAGGAGCGATAGTCCATCAATAAACAAAACACACCACAACCTACAGTAATACCTACGGCAATCGGTTGTACTGGATCGCTACCTTTCCCTTTGAAATCTGGATGATGCACATTGCTGACCATCAAGTAACCTACGACGATCATAGCCAACATCAATGCCACATCAGGAATACGAACACCACTTAACACATAGGTAGCTGCCATACAACCTGCTGCAGGAATCGGTAACCCTTGGAAGTAACCGTGTACTTCTTCCGTCATAATATTAAATCGTGCCAATCTGAAAGCCCCTAACACAGAGAATACCAACAATGGCACATAGCCTAACCAACCATAGTGATCCAAGCTCATCATATACAGCATAAAAGCTGGAGATACGCCAAAGCCAACTACATCGGCTAAAGAGTCTAATTCACGGCCAAAATCTCCAGAAACACCCAAAGCACGAGCAATCCGTCCATCTAAGCCATCGGCTAATAAGGATAAAAGCACACATATGGCTGCCCCAGTAAAATTACCTGTAGCAGATAAACTAATGCCGATCACACCGAAGGCTAAATTTGCTGCTGTGCAAAGATTGGGAAATATAGACTTATTCATCTTTCACCCTCCCAATAATCGTTTCTCCACCAACTACATGTTGCCCTTTTGTGACGCAAATCTCTACGTCTAATGGAACAAATAGCTCTGTGCAAGAACCGAATTTAATCATACCATACAAGGTACCTTGCTCCAAGGTATCTCCTACATCTGTCCAAGACACGATACGTCTAGCCAACAAGCCCGCAATCTGTGTCACCACAATTTCCATCTTGTCATTTTTAATGCTAATTGTATGACGTTCATTTTCATATCCTACTGAATCTTTATAGGCAGGTAAGAAACGACCTTCTGTATATTGTCGAAACGTAATTTCACCTGCCATTGGAGCCCGATTCACATGGACATCAAAAACAGATAAAAAAATCGTTACTTTTTTACATTGTTGATGTAAATATGTGTCCTCAAACACTTCTACTACTTCCATCACTTTCCCATCCGCAGGTGATACTAACACCATTGGATCATGAGGAATACGGCGATTAGGATTTCTGAAAAAATAAGTAAAGAATAATGCCAGTACAAATGGTATAATTCCTAACCACCATGATAGAAAGTAGCCTACCAGTGCTGTCACAACAAGACAAGCACCGATTAAAGGGTATCCTTCTTTAACAATCAAACCCATATTAAACCTCTCTTAACTAGTGATAGCTCCAACAAGATACAACTATACTGTATCAACGTTTATGGCGCCATACAGTCCACATAAATTTAGGCAATGCTAACATACGAATGATACGTTTCGGTTGCAATGCCAATCGATATAACCACTCTAAGCGGTTTTCTTGCATCCATACAGGAGCTCGTTTCAACATGCCCGCTAACACATCGAAAGAACCGCCCACTCCCATGGCAACTACACCATCTAATTGGGCTAATTTTTCTTGAATCCAAAACTCTTGTTTCGGCACCCCAAAGGCAACAAACACTAATTGAGCGCCACTACGTTGAATCTCATCAAGAATGTCTACTTCTTCCTCCGCTGTGAAATATCCAGAATGATATCCCACTATCGGCAATTCTCCAAGTTCTGCTGTCATATTTTCTAAGGCTTTTTTGACAACTCCCTCAGCTCCACCTAAACAGTATATCTTAACATTATGTGCTTTAGCTGCCTTCAATAACTGTTGCAATAGGTCACAACCTGTCACTCGTTCTGGAAAACGCTGTCCTTGTTGCTCAGCTGCCCATAAAGCACCTGCTCCATCCGGTACAACGAGATCCGCTTGTTGCAGAACCTCTAACAATCTTTGATCATCCTGTGCCATCATAATCATTTCTGCATTGGCCGTTGCCACCATATGTAATTTTGGCTGTCCCACTAATGAAAGCACTCTATCTACGGCTTCCGTCATCGTTACCACATCAATTGGGACGGATAGCACATGTATTTGATTCTGCACCATTCACCTCATCTACTCTAGTATGTAAACAAGAAGGACAGGACATATGAAAGAGACTATACCCTGTCATAGACCTATCCTTCTGGTAGGTAATTTTCCTAATTATTTCTTTTCGCAGCGCATAACGCCAGCTTCCATATAGTTATCAGCTTTCATGTCCACGAAAATTACTTTTACCGCTTCTGCCGGTACTTTTACAGTTTCTACAGTTGCTTTTGTAATCGCTTCGCCAAGAGCTTTCTTTTGTTCAAAAGTACGACCTTCAACAAGTTCTACATGAATAATAGGCATGAGTCTTTCCTCCCTCACCACTAGATATCTATAGCACCATGCTACAGATAAAATCTCACCTTATTGTATCATAGATAGCCCTTAATAAACAACTTTAGATATACAAAATACGCATATATTGTGGACCAAAACGAGATTCCATTTGATGTCGTAATATTTCTTGCACTTCATCAAAGCCATGAGCTTGCAAATAAGCCTTCGCATCTTCACGTGCCTCTACAAGAATCGGTATATCTTTGATAATGTTCGCAACTTTCAAATCTGGCAGACCTGACTGAGCCAAGCCAAATAATTCCCCTGTGCCACGGATAAGCAAGTCTTGTTCTGCTAGTTCAAATCCGTCTTGCGTTTGTTCCATCAGTGAAAGTCGAGTTTTGCTATCAGGATTTTTACTATCACTAATCAGAATACAATAGGCCTGTGCTGATCCACGACCTACACGACCTCGCAATTGATGCAACTGGGATAAACCAAACCGCTCCGCATTATGGATACACATAATCGTCGCATTCGGCACATTCACGCCTACTTCAATCACCGTAGTCGATACTAACAAATGAATCTCTCGACGATAGAACGCATCCATAATTTCTTCTTTTTCCTTTGGACGCATGCGACCATGCACCAAACCTACACGATAGTGTGGCTCAAAATATTCTTTATATTCATAAGCAATCTGTTCCGCAGCTTGCAAATCCATTTTTTCAGACTCTTCCACTAATGGGCACACGGCATAGACCTGACGACCCGCTTGCATTTCTTTTTCAAAAAAATGTAACAATCGCTCTTTATAGGAAGAATCCACAGCGTAGGTCTTCACTGGCTTACGACCAGGAGGCATTTCCTTAATCAGAGAAACTTCTAAATCTCCATAAATGGATAAGGTCATAGTCCGTGGTATAGGGGTTGCCGTCATGATTAGCACATGAGGATGGCCTCCTTTTCGTTGTAGTTTCGCCCGCTGCTCTACACCAAATCGATGTTGTTCATCCACTACAATCAAACCTAATTGATGAAATATAACCCTATCTTGAATCAATGCATGGGTACCTACTAAGATATCGATATCTCCTCGTTCTAAGGCTTCATAGAGATCTTGCTTTTTTTTCGTTGAACCCGTCAACAATGCCATTCGTATAGGAGTATCTTGAAAGAGTTCCTGAAAGCTTTCAAAATGTTGTGTGGCTAAAATTTCCGTCGGCGCCATAATCGCCCCTTGAAATCCATTTTCTACTGCTTTAGCTAACGCCAAAGCAGCTACTACCGTTTTACCAGAGCCTACATCACCTTGTACTAACCGCTGCATAGCTTGGGGCTGCTCCATATCCTTAGCAATCTCCCCAAAGGCTTTCTCTTGGTCCCCTGTTAACGTAAATGGCAATCCTCGGCGTATGCGATTCACTAAGGAACCATTCTCAGTCATAGGGAATCCCCCCTGGTCCTGTTCATGGGCACGAAGAAGCAATACCCCCATTTGCATAATCCATAGTTCTTCATAGGCTAATTGTGCACGTGCCTCTTGGTAGCGTTCCCACGATGTAGGAAAATGCATTTCTCGAAAGGCATCATAACGGCTCATGGTAAACTTGTCTCCCATCACATCTTGAGGGACCACGTCTTCTAAAGTGCCATTATGGTCAAACCAATTTTTAATGGCTACGCGAATCCCCCACTGTTTCATACCTTCCGTCAAACCGTAGACCGGTACAATACCACGGTCTATGACTTGTCCTTCTTCTATCATTTCCACTTGTGGTGTATTCATTTGGTACGCACCATAAGTATGTTCTATCTTCCCATAGGCATATATTTGTTGACCTAGTTTATAAAAGTTTTTCTTATAGGCTTGGTTAAAAAATATCAAGTTTAATTGACGTATTCCATCAGATAGAGTAACCGTTAAAATATGCATACGTGGTCTTGGGCGTTTTTCACTGACCCTTACTACCTGCCCTGTCACACCTATCATCTCTCCTATAGGAGCTTCACAGATCGTATACACTTGCCGTCTATCTTCAAAAGTACGTGGAAAATAATGCAACAAACCTGTTACCGTATAGATTCCTAATTTATTCAATTGTTTCACTCGTTGCGGTCCCACACTCTTTATAGATTGCAATTGTTCGTTCATATTCTATCTGTACTCTTTCCTTTTTTCTAAAAGTACCCTCTACTCTATCCACTCTGAAAGCATGCTACATGACTAATTTGTATTAGTTGCTTAATACATAAGAATCGCCATACTGTAAACACTCGCTAATACTCTGTCATAATCAGCCTTACTGTACCTACGTATGGTATGGTATGCATCTATATGTGTATCTATCCTATGACACACTATCATACGTAACTGCTACTTGATGCTTTATATTATACCATAGAGAGACAATACAATATGAACTCTACCTAAAAATAGGCGCAAAAAAAGAAGGGCACTTTGTAAAAGAGTTACGTGAGTTAGGTTATATAACAAAGTGTCCTTCTATGATTAAATTATACATCTTGTTTAAATTAAACACAAGTCATATTTTAATAAAATTTGACAGTGTTTACTATTTTAGTATATAGTTAATAAGCTAGTATAATCTTATCTAAAAGGAAGAAACGCACTTGCATTGCTATGCCCTTTTATGATAAAATACATATGTTATATTAGTAGTAAACACTTTGGAGGTGGAAACAAATGGCAAACCTTTGCGAAGTATGTGGTAAATCCACTACTACGGGTATGAATGTTTCTCATTCCCATATCCGTTCCAAACGAATTTGGAAACCAAACATCCAAAGAGTACGAGCAATTGTAGACGGCGAAACTAAACGAGTTAACGTTTGCACACGCTGCCTTCGTTCTGATAAAATTACACGCGCGTAAGATTTTGAAGGTACATGTACTCAAAAAAGAGGCTATCAGTCAGGAAGAAATTTCTTCAGTACTGATAGCCTCTTTTGCTATGTTTAGCTTTATTATTTTACTCTATTCTTACACCGATAAAACACAGGGCTCAGTATAAGCCTAACTGTATAAAAAGTAAGCCTCTCCTTTATTTTGCTAATAATTGTAAAAAACTTTCCCCCGCAAATGATTCTTTAACCCCAAAGTTTTCCAATATAGTTTGTCCAATATCTGCAAAGCTACGTCTATCCCCTAGATCAATGGGCCCTGTGAAAGATGGTGAGTACGCCAAGATTGGCACTAGCTCTCGTGTATGGTCTGTCCCCTTCCAAGTCGGATCATTACCATGGTCTGCCGTAATCAGTAGCAAATCACTTTCCGTTAATAGTTCTAGCAATCCCCCTAGTTGATAGTCAAACATTTCTAGCTCACGACCATAACCCTGTACATCACGACGATGCCCATACAAGCTATCGAACTCTACTAGATTGACCATCATATAGCCATAAGTAAATCTACCTTCTAACGTAGTATCTGATGTATCTTGTATACTATGTGTACCATCTGCAGTATGCCCCAACAAGGCAGCTACTAGGTTCATGCCATGAGAATTAGATTTTGTTGGAAAGGATTGATCCAAACCGATATGAGCGTATATATCTCCAATCTTTCCTACTCCGATAGTCGGCACTTTCGCATCTTGTAAGGCTTGTAACACGAAACGTCCTTCTGGCAATCGACTATAATCATGACGATTTGAGGTGCGCACAAAATGACCTGGCTCCCCTACAAAGGGACGAGCAATGATGCGCCCTACATAGTAATCCCCAATACATACTCGTTCCCGTGTAATTTGGCACATCTTGTATAGGTCCTCTAAAGGAATGATACTTTCATGAGCGGCGATTTGAAATACCGAATCGGCAGACGTATACACAATGGGGTTCCCCGTTCTCATATGCTCTTCCCCTAGGCGCTCAATGATTTCCGTCCCCGATGCCGCTTCATTGCCTAGGAATCCATAGCCAGTTTCTTTCGTGAAAGTATCCATTAACTCCTGAGGAAATCCATCATAAAAGGTTGGGAAAGGAACTTTCACAGGATGACCCATCATTTCCCAATGACCACTGGTCGTATCTTTCCCTGTACTTTGTTCATGCATGCGACCAAAGGCACCCACCACTGTATCTTGTTGCGGTGTAATATCCGCAATCCTACCGATACCCAATTTTCGTAAATTCGGAATCTGTAAAGGCCCTACCGCCTCTTCAATATGGCCCAAGGTATTAGCACCCGTATCTCCAAAACGTTCTGCATCTGGATTGTGACCAATTCCTACACTATCTGTGACAATCGTAATAATTCGTTTAAACATAGAGACCTCCTCTTTGTTAAACACTCGTAAACAATCTATGCCTAGGAAGTTAGACTCTTAGGCATTCTTTCGTTATTTCAAATACGGCATAGCTAATAACAACGCGGATAAAGATTTACTATCTTTGATTTTCTCTTCCTTAATGCGTTGTAGCAATTCGTCGAACGTATATCGCTCAACTTCCACATATTCATCTTCATCCCAATGGATTTCCCCTTTGGAAAGTCCTTTTGCCACATACAAATGAATGACTTCATTACAAAAACCAGGAGATGTTGCAATAGTTCCAAGACTAATCCATTCCGAAGCTACAATACCTGTTTCTTCTTCTAGCTCACGTTTAGCACATACCAAAGGATCTTCACCAGCATCTAATTTACCCGCAGGAATTTCCAATAAATAATCGTTCAATGCATAGCGGAACTGTTTTTCCATAATAATGCGATTGTCTTCATCAATGGCTACCACTGCACTTGCCCCTGGATGATGTACCACCTCACGCCAAGCTTCCTTGCCATTGACCTCTGCTACATCATAAGTTACCTTAATCAATTTACCATCGAATTTCATTTCCGATGAAAGTTTACGTTCTTGCATGGGTCCTCCTTAATCTTCATATATAATAAGTCCCTCATAGGAATCTTCTGTTAATCTAATGATTTCTTTCTGTCTACGACTAATACTCATATTCCAAGCTACCGTTTTATCAATCGCTGCAAAGTATTCCTGTTTAGGGTAATTCTCGTCAAAGTTTACTGCCCAATCAGCCACTAAGTCCTGCAACTGTAGTAATACAGCATATTCATGCTTGCAATGGCCTCACAATAGCAATTACATGCAATCGTTTTGATTTGTTCATCTTCATAGGCGAAAGTAATCTCATAGTATTCAGAACCTTGTACAATGGCATAACCCTCTCCCTTATCAATAGAGAGATATGCCACACGATGTTCTTCATAATAGCCTTCCCCACGCTCTGCACGAATAGAAGAAATAGGAAATTGACTTAAATTGCGTAATGGAAAAGGCAGCATATCATTACTACTCACACAAGGCCCATCAGACAAAGGTGATAGAAACCAAAGGCGCATTTTGTCTTTTTCAATGCTATTACGTTGAAACGTTATCCATAAGTGTTCTATGGGAGAAAATTCACCATATAAGGATGTATCAACTTTTGCTACCACCCGTTCATATTTAGAAGGACGTATCTTGCAAAAATAGTCCACCTCCCGTACTGTTCCAATTTTGTCTTGTATCGGACCAGTTACATAGACAAAGTCTCCCTCCCATACATCCATATTTTCACAAATGAAAGTACCTATTTCTCTGGAATTGCTAAATTCAACCTCTACTAGATATATATCTGGACGTGGAAAAATAATATCATCACTTTTGCCTGTAATAGTAGGATGAGAAGTGTGAATTACGTCTTGATCTGTATCAGTGTTTTGTTTGTTATATTGATTAGGAGAAAGTTGTTCCATAGTGGTCCTCTCTGTAGGGGAAAGAAGGATATACTCCTAATATATTAAATAATATTTTTTAATACCCCATTTGATAGATCATTAATATTATATAAGTTAGGCAATACCTCAAATGTTTCCCGTAAGTTATTTTTAGCTTTATGCCAACCTTTTCCATCGGTAAACCACATAAACTCTACATTAGGAATATTCTTAGTTTCTTCTGTAATCATTTTGTACGATCTTGCTGTTTCGTTTAACTTAGACCCGCCCGTAGCATAAAAGTTAACTTCAATTAAATATATTGTTGTATTACATTTAATTACATAATCAAATCGTTTCTGAGTTGTTCCTTCATTAGTAATAGCGGATAAGTCAACGTTAAAGCGTTCTTCAATTTCATTTTGATAGATTTCTTTAAACATAGTCTCTCCCATAACATATCCTTCTTGCTCTAGGTATTGCTGAACAATAGCTTCCATTGAGTGACCAGTTCTGTTTTTACGTCCATTCGTATCCATACCTACTTCTACACCAGTTACATAGTCCAATAGACTTGCAACTAAATGATGTTCTAGTAAATCATATATTCCCGTTTTCTCCATAAATAAAGAATATTCCTCAGGTGTATAATCATGTTTTCTAAAGTCAAAATAGAAATCTTTTTCTGGATCTTTTACAACAACGATGTCTTTAAGTCTTTTAGCAATAATAATAGGCACAGCGCGCAATACTTCTGGATACTCATTATATAACTTTAAAAAATCTTGTTTTATATTCTTACTTCCTATTAAGCTATTCAAAAGGCATAATGGAATTTTAATATCATTGACATTTTCATACACTTTTTCAAAATCTGTATAATATGTCCAACTTGCTACTGAATCCGTCATGGTATTTAACCATTCATCAAAGTTTCTTAAGACCACGTTTTCTCTCCTTCATGCTCAATTCTTCTTATTGCTATATCTAAGTACTCTTTTTCTGCATCTATTCCAATGAATCGACGACCTAAACGCTTTGCTACTACTCCAGTAGTGCCACTACCCACAAAAGGATCTAAAATATAGTCCCCCTCTTTTGTGCTCGCCAAAATAATTCTTTCCAATAAATACTCTGGTTTTTGCGTTGGATGTTTTCCTGCCCATTTTTCAGCTAGTTTTGTCAATGGCCCTGTCCATACATCTTTCATTTGTTTACCTGAATTAATTGACTTCATCAGCTCATAATTATAGTAATGTCTTGCTCTTTTATCATTTTTACGTGCCCATAATAAAGTTTCAGTAGAATGTGTAAAATATCGACAGGATAGGTTAGGAGCTGGATTTGTTTTTTGCCAAGTAATGTTATTTAAAATTTTATAACCTTCTTGCTCTAAGGCCATACCTACAGAATAGATATTATGATACGTTCCAGAAATCCATATGGTACCATTAGGCTTTAGGATTCTTTTACACATTCTAATCCAAGTACGATTAAAATGATGCTTATCTTCTAAAGAGTTGATTTTATCCCAATCACCTTTATTAACTGATACAACATGTCCACCAGAATTTGAAATACCATCATTACTTAAAAAATATGGTGGATCCGCAAAAATCATATCGATACTATTATCTTTCATTTTTTCTAAAAAAGAAAATGTGTTTTCACAAATTAATATAGAGCTTTCTTTATGATAATACGGTGTTATCATATTTTCCTCCTTGAATATATCATGGTTCATAATTTGTTACTAAAATCTCCTTTATCTTTCCTCGGCTCTTTTGTGTTGCTCCATTAGTTCTCACTACATCAATTAGGTGTACATTGAAATCAGAATATAATTCTTGTGTCAGATCACTTGCAGAATTTGAAAGCATAACATAAGCGCCTCTATCTGTTAACTCTTTTACAGTATCCCTTAACCTAACTTGATCTTCAAAAGAAAAACCTTCATGTGTATACGATGTAAATGAACTTGTTTCATTTAATGGAATATATGGAGGGTCAAAATATACAAAATCGCCTTCTTTTACTAATTCTACAGCCTTATAAAAATCTCCTTCAAGAATCGTAATATTATTATTATTTAAATAAGAGCTTATATCACAAATTAAATCCTCATCAATAATTTTAGGATTCTTATAACTTCCATAAGGCACATTAAATTGATTTTTGCTATTAACTCGGTACAATCCATTAAAATCAACTCGTAGCATATACATAATCCTTGCAGCACGTTCTGCATCACTTAGTTTGGCATATGTACTATCTCTATCCCAAGATCTTACTTCTAAATAGTAATCTTTGCTATTATTATCCCTATGTTTTGATAATAATGCAATTAACTCTTTAGGGTTATTTTTAATTACGTTATAGCAGTTAATTAGTTCAGTATTAAAGTCATTAATAACAGCTATATTAGGCTGTAGTTCGAATAAAACAGCTCCTCCTCCAATAAATGGTTCAAAATAAGTATTAAATTGTTTTGGTTTTTTGTCTAATATAACTGGCAGAAGCTGACGCTTACCACCAGTCCATTTAGTAAAGGGTTTTAAATTTATCATGATTATATTCCATAAATAACTTTTTAAAATCTAATAACTATTTAAGCTATTTTTTTCTGACTTAAGTCTTAAATCGCCGATTGTTTTTCTATTTGTCCAATACGTTCCGATAATCTCATTAACATTATCAATTAACAACCTACATGTTCCTCTCTGACTGGGATTAGTATCACTATATTTACTATCAGGATTTGTTATATATGTGTAATATAATACATATTGACCATTTTCTTCTATTATATCACTAGTAATCGTTGCACTATGCATCTCATCCGTTTGTACATTTATATAGGTAAAAAAAAGAGATTGTTTAATATTAATTTTAATATCTTTTTCTCTTATCTCATTTTCATAATTGTAACTTATTATGCCTGAATAGTTTTCTTTCAACTTGGGTAGTTTTATAAAAGGGTCATATCTCCAAAGATACTTTTCATATATTCCCATTATTATAATTGTATATGCCAAGGAATCTTTTAAAGTTTCCCAATATTCTTTAGCAAAATAAAGTTCATTGAAATAAGATAATATGGAAAATAATATAATCACAACAGCACTTGCTAACTTTGTTAGGTGTTTTATTTCATTCTTCATATTCATAATACATTTTCAACTCATCTATAAATCCTAAATACTTTGTTTCATCTTCAGAATATTTTTTACATAGTTCCTTTATACCATTAATTTCATAAAACTCTACAACTTTAGACTTATTAAAATACAAATAATTTATAGCCATCTGAAATATATACCTATATTCTTTACTGCTAAGATAGACATAGTCTGGTACATTATAAAACAAAGATTCAATACCAAAGGAACTAATATCAGATGCATATTTATATCCAAGATCATTCATTTGATATCTTATTTCTTTTCCTATTCTCACCATCTTTTTAAAATAATGCTTAGTCCTTTTATTTTTCTCTATACCATTTTTAATATGCTGTTCCGGATAATTTATTATTACTTCACCATTGTCAGTATCTATCCGTATTCCTCCTGTAAAATTATTAGGGTCCAATCTTTCATCCTTAGAATAATCTCTATATCTCATTGCTGGTACAACATCAGTATCTTTTCTATATGTATTCCCATTTATTTTAATAGATTTATTTTTTCTAACCACATCATCAATAAATTTATTACGTAGAGAATCAAAAACTAAATCTTTGAAAACTTTAGTATTAGGATTAACCGTCCAAAAACCATAATCTTCTCTAGATACCCCTGGTCGATATAATGGTATAAATCTATCTTCTTGGACGACTGCAATATCTACATCACTATGCCCTCTAACGTTTGTATTATTAGCGTAAGATCCTTGTAAAAAAATTTTCACATCATATCCTTCTTCTTCTCTACTCATTTTCACTTCAAAAGAAGCGGTATTTTCATAAGCTTTTATAATATTATCTTTAGCATGAAACCCTAATTCCTTTAAAGCATCCATAACCATGCTAATAGCATTTTTACACATTGTTTCCTCAGTTTCACTTAAAGGTCGTGCATAATTCTTTAACATCTCTTCTGTAAAAATCATATTTTCTCCTAAAAAATAACGTATACGTCTCACTCAAATTCAATCTCTTCATTCATCTTCTGATGAATATTAACTCGATTCTTCACATCTATTTTATTCACATTCCACCCGTTTAGTGTACAGTTACGAATGAACTCATCTATACGATTGACTCCATTTATTTCTTTTAATGTCACTACAACACCAAATCGTACTCCAATTCCATCTTTAGGATCTAATCGATTGTTCGTCTTAATTTCCATACCCCAGTTTTTATACTCATAGGAAGTCTTTGCTCTCATGCGTTTTGTGATGCTTTCAGAAATATATTTAACATTATCCCATTTTCTAAACTGTTTTCTAGCTTCTTTCTCATATAGATAAGATATACCCTCATCAAATACAATATCTGAGTTTTGTTTATCACCTTTTATATCTATAATTTTTTTATTATTACCTATTCTTCCAAAATGTAAATTAAGCTCCGTATTGGTATAATCAACGCCCTGTAATCGATCACATAACGGAAAATAGCACATAGTCGCTTTCGCAATGTACGGATATTTATCATCTTTAAGAGGGACTGGAAAGTGATAATTATAGGTATTCCACTTTTCACTTATATCAGATACCAAAAATTTAATCTCATCGTCTTTAGTTTGAATAATATCGTTAATATGAATTGGTACAATACCATGTCCATAAGTAGCTATTACATTAGGATCTAAATTCTCCTCCCAACCTCGAGCGGAATCAATAAGTAATGCTTTCGCTACTTCCTTCTGTAAGCCCAGTATATCGATTAAGTAAGATAGTTTTCTAGCTATCCACGGCGATGCATACGACGTGCCCGCAACGCTCTGAACTCCATTGGGTTCACACACTTGAATATAAGCCTCTTTACTTCCACCATAATAACTTACATCAGGTTTGGCGAAGAAAGATAACACAGGACCTCTTCTTGTATAGGCTGTAGATAAGCCCTCCTTTGTAACTGCATTTACAACGACACTATTAATAGAGTCAGCTGGTGCCCCTATTTTTGTAACATCTTCACTAGATTTATTTGTACCTGCTACCACAAAAATAACATCCTCTTCAAATTGAATCCTATCTAATGTAGCTGCTTCCACTGATATAAAGTTATCATTAATTTCATAACTACTTCCTAAAGATATGTTCCAAACCTTTATATCTTTATTGTTAGCTATAATTTTCTTTATATTTTTAATTATAGTATATGATGAAAAACTTTTTCCTACAGCGACGCCAAAATGACGAACCCTAAACCGACCACAACCATCATCTAACCATGGATTTAATCTGGGACCATCTACAATAATAGACGATACCGCTGTGCCATGATTATAGTCAAGTGATGATTTCTCGATATCGCTAGAAACCATCTCATGATATTCTACCCACTCAGAAAAATATACCCTTTCATCAAATAATGTATCGATGACTCCTATTATTGGCTCAATTGTTGGTTCTGGAATGCTAACCCTATAACTTTCATATGTATCTATAAATTCATCTGGTGGTAATTGGGATACATCAAAAGTAGCCATTGCCACCAAATACGCCGCATTTTCAAATAAAATTTGTACTTGTATATCTGTTAAATATATAGTTTGATCATCTAACATAGTCACATGTAAAGGGTCAATTCCTATTTCATCTAACAATTCTTTGATATCTTTTTTTACATCATATAAAGTAACAATACTTTGGCTTTTGACTAGCTTAGGTTGTTGTACTTCAAATGATTCAATATATGAAACATCAGCCAGCACACTTTTAAATACAGACATACTAATCGGATATTTTATAAAAATATTTGAGTGCACCTTTTCAGCATTATCAAATATTTTTTTACTCATTTTCCCGTCATATATATCAATTAGAACTTCTTTTACTTGTAAAAGTAATTTAATGCTGTTAGTAAGGTCTACATCTTCTAAAAAATACGTAATAATATGTTTAGACTTATCATCATTAAACTTGGCTCCTACTACAGCATCATTAGAATCTATCCCTTTAAATAATCCAGAAATACGATTACTTTTTGCCGCAATTTTATTATACTGAACACTGACTAAAAGTCCTGTAAATAGTTTATTTTCTCTCTTCCAAAACTCTTGGATAGAACGCAATTGCTTTATCAAAGTATCTAAATGCGTAACGGTAACATCTACTTTACTATTCATAGTAATTCCGCCACCTTTATTTTTCTTATCTGCTTGTATAAATCGTTTATTCTTTAACTCAAGAACATAATTCACACTATACTACCTCCTTTTGTAGTTTCCTAGATACAGTACTTTTAGATTCTCCTTTCAATTTTTCAATTTCACGTACTGTAAATCCTTCCAGATGTAAGTCTGAGATATCTTTTTGTTCGAGTTTTCCTATTAATGCATTATATAACCGCTTTAAATAATCATATTCTGATGATACATCACTAAATGCGATAGATGTTTTAATAATATTTTTGAGTTCACCCGGATATGGCAATTTTTCACTTACTTTTAAAATTTTACGCAATAGTCGAATATCTTTAGTGAGCCCTTTAAAATTTTTAATAAAAGAAGAGAAATAAAACTCACTAATTTCTATTAAATCTTCTTTTGTATATCGATTAAAGTTTATAGTAGCATCAAAGCGTCTAAGTAGAGCTTTATCAAAATTATTGAATAAATTTGTTGTGGCAATTAAAATAATATCCTTGTTAATATCAGATAATCTATCTAACTCTCGTAATATAGTTGAGGTAACCCTTCCCATTTCTCTCACATCGTTAGAGTTCACTCGGTCAAGTGCAATAATATCAATCTCATCAAATAGTATTACCGCTTGTCTAGCATTAGGAAGAGAGTGGATTTCATCAAAAACTTGAATAATATTTTTATTAGTTTTTCCTAATTTACTATCAATCAAACTTTCCAAATCTACTCTATATAAACTTCGATTTAATAATCTTGCCACTTGTTTAGCTGCCTCGGTTTTACCGCTACCAGGATAACCTTCAAAAAGAAACTTATTTATTCCGACATTATGCCCCACTGCGTTAATAATACCTTTTATATCATTCACAATTTCTATTGGTAAATGTAAAGGCTCTAATTTAGTCGTATCTAATTGTTCTAAAAATTCACTATTAACCTCTAGATTTTGAGGGCTAAATTGAGGTAATTCAGATAGTAACCCTAATATATATTCTGCTAAATCCTGATCACCAATACTATCAAAATATCTAGCAATAGAAATGCTCTCATTTCTGAAGGCACTATCATTCTTCTCTACATGGTATTTTATTAAATTAAGTATATTCTTTTTCTTCATGACCGTCCCCTCCTATTATTTATATTATTTATATTGTTTATATTATACTACAAACTGGGACATTTTTGTATATAATGGGACAAAAAATACAAAAAACTACCTCATTATGAGATAGTTTGTATATGTTATGGGGATATAAAGTTAGTGTAGTAGAGAGAACTGGCAAAGCGGATATAACCTTGTCATTTTCAACTTCCTGTTCTGCCCTGTGGATTTTCTTTACTCCCTTCGGTCGTAGAAAATCTTACGTTAAGGACTTTTATCCCTTGTCCTTTTTGTTCCTAGCTGTGGGTTTTGTTAGCTCCTATAGAGCTACAAAACCTTACGCTAGGAACTAAGCGATACTCTATGATTTGCGCGTCGTTTCACTCCTTCAAATCATGAGTCCTGCTTATGCGCGTGCTTCGCTCCTTTAAAAGTGGTTCACTGGGGATCCCAGGCCTAT
>NZ_KQ960770.1 GCF_001553345.1 Veillonella sp. DNF00869 | reverse complement strand
CCCTACATACAACATCACAAAAGATGATGGCAGCAATAAGACAGAAGCTGTAAATAATGTAGGCGCTGCGATTTCTAAATTAGATGGACGTATCAACAATGCGAATACTACACTTGCTACTAAAGGCTTAGACTTCACAGGTAACGATACAACTGCGAAAGTACACCGTGACTTAGGTACTACTTTGACAATCAAAGGTGCTGACAACTTCACTCGTGAGGCTAATGCTAAGAATAATATTGATGTAGTGAAAAACACTGCAGGTGATGGTTTTGATGTGAAATTAGCAGCAAACCTTGCTAATATGAAAGAAATCTCTGGTAATGGCAAAGATAACTTAGTGATTAAAAATGGTGATGCTACTATTACCTTGAAACCTAAAAAAGAGGCAGAAGGTACTAACCCTGCTACACCAGCTATAGTCGACTTTGGTGAAACGAAAGTAGTAGCATCTAACTTAGATGCGTCCATCAAATATCGTGCCAACGATGAAGAGGTAGGTAAAGCTAAATCTGTTAAATTAGCTGATGGATTTAACTTCGTAGCAAGTAATGTTACAGATACTGCAACAGAAGGTCCTAAATCTGGATTAGCTATCAAAGCAGAAGATAATGGCAAAGTAACGTTTGGTTTAGATAAAGCGACACGCACTAAAGTAGATAATGCGGCAGATAAAGACCTAAGTAATTTGACAGTCACTGGTAAAGATAAAGTCAAAGAATTAGCTGGAGAAGCTGCTAAAGCGTCAGTAAAAGTGGCAGATGGTATTAACACAACTGTTACAACTGATACAACGACTACTGCAGGTGTCACTACATATAAAGTAAATGCTAATGATACAACAGTAGCAGTCAATACAGATACATTAGCTATTTCCGGAGGTACTCCAGATACTACGACTAAAGTTCGTGCCTACACATTAGATTTATCTGACACAGTAAAAGCAAAATTAAATGCTATTAACAATGTTGGTGACACAGCATCTAACGGTCGTGATGGTGTAAATGGTACATCTAGCGCACAAGGCTTAACTGGTAAAGACGGCTTAAATGACAAAACTTTAACAGATAAAGTGAATGCATTACGTAACGGCGAAGCTGGATCTGTGGTGTACACTAACGAAGCTGGTGACCGTGTTGTCAAAGCTAAAGATGGTAAATACTATAAAGCTGATGAAGTAAAAGCTGATGGTACTGTGAAAACTGCTGAGGAAAACAAAGGTAAAGCACCAGAAGAAGTAAAAACTCCACAAGCTCGTGTGGTAAATCCTAATGGAGAAACTACAGCTCCTACTACCTTGTCCAACATCGCTGATGGCAAAGTAGCAGCAAACTCCAAAGATGCTGTAAACGGTGGACAATTACATACTGTGAAATCTGACCTAGCTACAGCACTCGGTGGAGATTCTAAAGTTGATGCTGACGGATCCTTCACAGGCCCTACATACAACATCACA
>NZ_KQ960769.1:63018-67482 GCF_001553345.1 Veillonella sp. DNF00869 | reverse complement strand
TGCAGATGTAGTTACTACAGCTGTTGTATTAGCACCATTCACGAAGTTTACCGTGTCATATGGTTTTACAAAGTCTTTTGCAGTGCCATTATTTTGTAAATTCCAACCTGCATTTAATACATCACCTACAGTAGCCGCATTATTAGGATTTACATAGTTAGGAGCTGCTACATCTGTTGTATTAACAGGAGCATGTTCAGTACTTGGCGCTTTTGTATCTTTTTTAGCACCATCCAAGTTACCTGCTACATTAGATAATGTAGTTGGTGCCTTAGTACCTTCTGGACCATTGATAGATGCAATCACATTCTCTTTAAGGATCTCAGTACCTTTTCCATTTGGCTCAGAATAATATTTAACTTCTTTGGTTCCATCTGGTTTTGTTACCGTCTTAGGATATACTTTCGTACCATCTGCAGTTGTATAACTTACAGGTTGCTCAGGCATTTCTTGAGCCTCAGCTTTCACAGTAATAGTACGAACACCATTTTCTGTTTTACCAGATACAGTAACTCCACCTTCTCCTACGAATTTTACTTCGTCAGCATTTTTTACTTGGTCTGTGTAGGCTTTTGTTAATTCACCTGTTGTTTTGTCAGAAGATACAACCCAACCCATATTACGTAAATCACCTACAGTAGCTGCTGTAGTATCAGGAACTGGAGTACCTGTAGCTGGTTTACTTAAATCTACAAGACCTGCTTTTGGTGTTCCTGTTGGGTAATTTGTCAAACCAGATGTAACATTTTTAATTGTTTTGCCACCATTATCTAAGCCATCTTTTGTTAAAGATACTGGCTTTGCTGGCGCATCTTTTGGAGTGATTGTCATACCATTGCCATCAATCACAGTGGTGTCACCAGCCGCATTTTTGAAACCAGCACTCGTTAAACCTGTCAATTCAGGTTTTAGGGAATAGATAAAGTTTTTACCAGCTTGTTTAATAGCAAGATTGTCACCAGCTTTGAAAGTAACTACATCGCCAGCTTTAATTTTTTCTTCTGATTTACCAGTTTCTGTACCAGAACCATCGTTTCCAGCAGTTGCTTTCCAAGCAGCATTATTCACAGCATTTACCACTGTATCTACAGTAGCTAATTTATTTCCATCTCCTGTCTTAGGAGCTGCTTTTCCGTCATCACCAGTATTAATAGTACCAGTATTAGCTTTTAGTTTGCCATCTGTTGTTTTGCCAATTGTATCACCATCTGTATTCACAGAAATACCATTTGCATCTGATGTAATAGATCCATCTGCAGCTTTAACATCAAATTTTACATTCGCACCTTTAGCTGTAGTTACAGTAGTACCATTTTTTACTTCTTCTTGTTTCGTAACAGTCACAGTAGTACCATTACCATTCACAAAGTTTACTTGGTCTTCTGTACCAATACCAGCCACTTTAGTTTTAGAATCACCAGCAATGTTCCAACCTGTAGCTAATTTTTTAGAAACAGAGTTTAACTGAGAACCATTGATAGCGTCTGTAGAATCATCTGCTACACGACCAGCTGCTACGTTTTTCAATTGACGTTCTGCCCCAGAACTACCAAAGGATACTACGTCACCTTCAGATGTGTTAGTACCACCAGCCCAGTTGAATGTATACGCCTTATTTGGTGAGTTATCGTCAACAACATTGCCATCTTTATCGTAGCTTACACTTAATTGACGTGTACCTACTAAATCAGTAGTAGAACCAGTACCAATAGCCACCGCATTTTGACGATTAGCACGAGCGCCTACACCTAAGGCTACAGATCCAATTGAGTCAGCACGAGAGCCAGCACCAATAGCTGTACCTAAATCACCTCTAGATAATGCATGTACACCTAGGGATGTGGAGGCGTGACCATTTTTATATTTATTATCCGCGAAGTTAAGCGCATTCGTTTCCATATCACGGCCAGTTAGCTCTTTATAGGCTGCCGCTACGGTGTCATTAGTTTTAGTTGTACCCGCAAATGTGTATTCTCGGTTTACATTTTTACCATTGATTTTTTCAGTGACTGTTTTTTTAGTTACTGTGTTATTACTTTTTTCAAAGCTTGTACTTTGAGCCGCTGCAGAGGCAATATTCGCACCACCGATCATGATGGAGGAATCACCTTGTGCATTCGTAGCACGACCCATAGCAATAGCGCCATCTTTACCGCTTGCTTTCGCTTGGTAACCTAAGGCAATATCACCATATTCCGCCCAAGATGCTGTACCACCTGCTAACGCATAGGCACCATTCGCTACGGAACCCATACCGATAGCTACTGCAGCTTCCGCATTTGGTTGTACAGTAGAACCAGCACCGATAGCTGTAGCGCCGAAAGCACCCATACGAACTACAGAGTTAGTACCGATAGCTGTACCCAAAGCCGTAGTGGAATGGGCTTCCATACCAATAACTACGGAACCAGATTGACCATACGTGGATCGATACCCAGTTGGCATATCACGACCTACAAGGTTTTTGTATTGTCCCGCTACTGTTCTTGTACTTTCCGTATAGGCTAAATTATAGTCATCAATAGTATTTACATTCGTTCTGTTCACCGCATCGTTTGTTACCACCTGGTATTTATTACCACGCAATTGATCTGTATCATTACCACCTAAGGCAACAACACCGTCACCAGCAACCACTTGTCCACCGATAGCGATAGATTGGTCACCAATGGCACGAGCCTCCGCACCTATGGCAGTCGCTTCATTGATAGCACTTTTACGATAGAAACTTAAACCGTTTGCTATATCAGTGCTTTTTCCACTATCCCCCGTTTTATCAAGTCCATTATGTGCAAATCCAGCTTGTAAAAAGGCTTTGGTTTTATCCATCTCAACCTTTTGAGCTGCATCTTTAATATCTTGAAGCCCATAGCCTGCTTTTACCAATACATTTTCATTACTATCGGCATTTGTATTATTGTCAACTAGTTTATTATTAGCTTTACTATCCACACGAATACCTGAACCGGCTTGGAAACCAAGAGCTGTAGCCGCGTTCATACGATACGTCCCATTTTCACCAAATGCTGTGTAGGCACCACGACCAACCACTGTGTTAGGACGGTCCGGTTTACCAGATCCTTCACTGAATGCATCACGACCAATAACAACGGTACCTTCCGCATCATTTGTAGTTTTAGCATTTTTACCGATAACAATACTAGTGTGACCTTTTGCATTAGTCTCAGTACCAATCGCAATTGTATCTTGACCACTACTAATTGCTGCTTTACCTATAGCGATAGCACGTGCCTGATTCGCAATTGCCGCTTCACCAAGGGCCATAGCATTGTCTGCAGTAGCCTCTGCTTTTCTACCTAAAGCAACAGCTTTATTTTTTGAGGCTTTACTTTCTACACCTAAAGCCATCGTACTATCAGCAGTAGCTTGAGACATAGAACCCACTGCGACCGATAAGTTCCCTTCAGCTTTAGCACCCTTACCTAATGCTGCTCCCTCAGTTCCTGTTGCTTTGGATTGCTTACCAAGTGCAACAGCTCCATCTTGAGATGCATTTGAATCAGGTCCTAAAGCAACCGCATTAGCATGACCTTGCCCAACTGCATTTCCTGCCGGGGCTGCATCTGCCATCATAGGGCTTACCGCCATCGCCATGGCAGCTGTAGTCATCACAATCGCTTTTGCTTTATTACGACCTACACGCTTTGCCAATTCAGATACTACTACATAGCATCCCTTAGTTTTGTTCCAAACTACTTTATAAATCCGATTTAATCCCATATAAATCTCCTTTACAACATTACTTATAAACTAAGTCCTATACATCGACTACATTGAATAACTTATATTCTTCTCACCCAGTATTCTTCTACTATCAAAATAAACCTTTAGTTTCCTAAAGGTTCTTTCGTGGAAAGCAATATTTATACACGAACCATACACACTACATATACTTGTTAGCCAAGACCTAGCAAATAATCTATTGTGTAAATCTAGTTCAAATTATTTCGATATCATTATACATGAATTTGTATACATTATCAACAACTAATTTAAAAAACTTTCACAATTTATCTGTAATCTATAGAATAATAGTATTCTTACTATCTACCACTATCTTCATATACTATTCATTTATTACATGTTAATTCATTTAAGTTTTAATTTTATGTATAAATTACCAATTTCTAAGCAATAGTTCGCATTTTTATTCCTAAATAAAATTAAGCATCAATAGATATGTATTATTACATCCCAAGCAAACAATTTTACACTATTTATTCAAAATGTTTATAATTAAATTATTGTATATATTATTGTAGAAGAATTTAGATATTATGTTTCTATTTTGCTGAAATCCTTCATCAATTTATACGATTAAAATTTACACAATATATTGTATGTTGCATTTAAAAACTGTGTATCTATATAGTATAATTAGAAATAACAATTATTGCTGAATCCTGCTTTCTCCTGAGGAACGCCGTTACGAGTAGTAGCCTT
>NZ_KQ960769.1:62673-62918 GCF_001553345.1 Veillonella sp. DNF00869 | reverse complement strand
CGTTACGAGTAGTAGCCTTTGTGGCGTTCCATTACTACTCGAATTACACAAATACAAGAAGACCGTAACATACCCCTGAACAAACATAACCACTGTATAGTTTGAGAAGGGGTGTGTTACGGTCTTCCCTTTATCTTATTCAGTTACGAATAACACAGACTGAATAGCATCACAAGTGACGATACATTATGAAATATCGTTTGTGAGGGGTATGCCGTGCTCTTCCCTTTGCTTCTATTTAGTTA
>NZ_KQ960769.1:62067-62573 GCF_001553345.1 Veillonella sp. DNF00869 | reverse complement strand
CGTTACGAGTAGTAGCCTTTGTGGCGTTCCTTTCTACCTAAATTACACAAACGCAAGAAGAGCACGACATGTTCCGGAGCAAACCTAACCACTGTATCAGTTCGGGTCGGAATATGTCGTGCTCTTCCCTTTGCTTCTATTTAGTTACAAACGCCACAGACTACATAGTGAAACAAGTGACAATTGTATTTAACTCTGAACTATGCTATACTTGAGGTATCAAAAAGAAGAGTCATCAACGTGTAGCTGGCGTTAGGCTCATCTCAGAAGAATAAAGAGAAATGGCCTAACGTGTATAAGTACTGCGAATACTTATTGTTACGTTAGGCTTTTTCATTTCTATTGAAAGAAACGATAAATATCTATAATCAACTTCAAAAACTTTATCAATAAAGATAACTTTCTAAAATTTCTCATAGAAATCACCTCCTCCCAAAGTAGGAAGAGATGAGCCTAACAACACGTCAATGACTCTTACTGAGGAACGCCGTTACGAGTAGTAGCCT
>NZ_KQ960769.1:23399-61967 GCF_001553345.1 Veillonella sp. DNF00869 | reverse complement strand
CTTTGCTTCTATTTAGTTACAAACGCCACAAGGCTACATAGCGAAACAAGTTCCGTCACAAAAAGCCCCCAAAAGTAAATAGCCTTCTTTTCCTCTAAGTATCCTGTAAGCAAAAAGCACGCAACATGCTCCTGAGCAAACATTATGAAATACCGTTTGTGAAGGAGTGTGTTGCGTGCTTTCCTTATACTACTTCATGATTTATATGAAGGCTATTTACTTTTTACTTTTTGATCCAAGGCATCAATTTACGTAATTCGCCGCCCACTTCTTCTACTTGATGTGCTGCAGATTGTTTACGTTGTTCGTTAAGGTATGGGTAACCTGCTGCATAGTCACCAAGGAATTGATCAGCAAATTTGCCGTCTTGGATATCTTTCAATACACCGCGCATAGCTTCTTTCGCTGCTGCTGGGATTACTTTTGGTCCTGTAATATAGTCACCGAACTCAGCTGTATTGGAGATAGATTTACGCATTGTTTCGAAACCACCTTCGTAGATCAAGTCGATGATTAATTTCATTTCATGAACACATTCAAAGTATGCATTAACTGGATTGTAACCAGCTTCTACCAATACTTCGAAACCAGTTTGCATCAACGCACATACACCACCGCAAAGTACTGCTTGTTCACCGAATAAGTCAGTTTCAGTTTCTTGACGGAAGTCAGTTTCCAAAATACCGGAACGGCCACCGCCTACACCAGATGCCCATGCCAATGCCACTTCTTTAGTGTCTCCGCTTGGATCTGCGTATACTGCGTACAAGCAAGGAACGCCAGAACCTTCTTGGAATGTACGACGTACTAAGTGACCAGGTCCTTTAGGAGCGACCATGAATACGTTTACATCAGCAGATGGTTTAATTTTACCGAAATGAATGTTGAAACCATGAGCAAATGCCAAGTATGCACCTTTTTTAAGATTAGGAGCGATGGATTTTTCGTAAGTTTCTGCTTGCAATTCATCTGGAATCAAGATCATCACAACATCTGCACCTTTTACAGCATCCCCTGTTTCTTTTACTACGAAACCAGCTTCTTCTGCTTCTTTCCAAGATTTGGAACCTTCACGAAGACCGATTTGTACGTCCATGCCGCTTTCTTTCAAGTTCAATGCATGCGCATGACCTTGGGAACCGTAGCCAAGAACTGTAATTTTTTTACCTACTAATGCTTGTAGATTGCAATCTGCATCATAAAATACTTGTGTGCCTAAAATGTTACCTGCCATTGTGATAACCTCCTACTTTGTAATACATGTGTTAATGTTTATAATTTACTAGATTTTCTAGTGAAATTCAACTGATTTTCAGCCTTTCGGCTTACTGATTTACCATACTTAGTATGATAAATTTGTATAATTAAAAATATCTTTGTGCACTCTATAAAAACATTTTATAAAAGTACTTGCAGCCAAGGTCGATCTTGGACCCAAGTTACTTTCACAGACAAACCATAGAGCGCCGATAAAATCTCATCGGTAATGACCTCTCGTTTCGGCCCCGATCGAAAGATTTTGCCTTCTTTTAATAGTGCCACATGGGTCACTGTGGGAAGGATTTCCTCGATTTGGTGGGTCACGTAGATAAACGGACAAGGACTGTCCTGAGTCCCACGTTGATTGAGATGACGGAGCAATTGTTCTCGGCTCGGTACGTCTAACCCATTGCATGGTTCATCTAAGATGAGCAAGTCTGGCCTCGTCATCAGTGCTCGACCGATGAGGGCTCGTCGTTGTTCACCGGTGGACAATAACCCAAAGTGGCGATGTTGTAAATGTTGTAATCCCATATCTGCTAGGACCATATCACAACGTTGTTCTTCTTCCTCTGTCACTTCTCGATACACACCAATAGTGCCATGCGCTCCAGATAGCAAAATTTGTCGCACCGTTTCGTCTCGCATAGTACGTTCAAATTGCCCCAAGGTAGAGCTGACGAATCCAATACGATCTTTCACATCTTTCCAGACGCATTGTCCAAAGGTATGCCCTAGGACACGCACCTCACCACGGGTGGCACAGGTGTAGGCCATAATCATGCCTAGCAAGGTGGACTTCCCTGCTCCATTAAGGCCGAGTAATGCCCAGTTTTCCCCTGTGTTCACATGCCAGTCCACACCTTGTAAAATCGCTTCTCCATTGCGGACAAAGGTAACTCCTTCGTAATGTAACAACTCACCTTGCTTTGGTATAGCCATTACATTTTTTCTCCACGACTCATAGCGGTGCAACCTGTTTTTGCAATTTCCAGAATGCCATATTCTTTCATAATTTCTATGAAAGCATCTAGTTTCTGTGTTTCTCCTGTAATTTCCATCATGATGGAGTTAGGACCTACATCGAGTACATTACCACGATACACATCTGCTAATTGGATAATCTGCGGTCGCACAGATACATCTGCTTTCACCTTAATAAGCATCAATTCACGGCGCACCACTTGTTCTGGAGAGAAAATTTTGACCTTAATGACGTCAATCAATTTATAGATTTGTTTTTGAATTTGGTCTAATTGCACTTCGTCTGTTTCTACGGTCAATGTGATCCGTGCATGATGATTAGGGATAGATATGCCAGATGTCATTTGTGTAACGGAGTACCCACGACGATTAAAGAGGGACAGGATACGAGCCCCGATACCTGGTTTATTTTTAGTAATGACTAGCACTTGGTGTTGTCGTACTTTACTCATTGTCAGGGCCTCCTTTCAATCCAATCATATCTTTGGCGCTGCAACCTGCTGGAATCATTGGGAACACATTTTCTTCTTTTTCCACAACGCAGTTAATCACCACTGGCTCATCGGATAGGATAAGGTCTCGTAATTGGCTACGCAAGTCTTCGATGGTGGACAGTGTCACCCCTCGCACGCCATAAGCTTGTGCCAACACTTCAAAGTCTGGACTAATGGATAAATCCACGAAGGAATAGCGATGGTTATTAAAGAGTTCTTGCCATTGGCGAACCATGCCCAAGAAACCATTGTTGATGATGACCACTTTCACAGGGATATTATAAGCTTTTAATAGGAGTAATTCTTGGCTGTTCATCTGTAGGCCCCCATCCCCTGTGATGAGCACCACTTTTGTATCTGGTTGTGCTACTTGCGCACCGATAGCTGCTGGCAAACCAAAGCCCATCGTACCAGCTCCACCAGATGTAATGATAGTATTCGGTTTCGAATAGGTAATAAATTGAGATGCCCACATTTGATGTTGCCCTACGTCTGTGACCACGATGGCATTGCCCTTCACAATATTATCGATTTCTTGAATTACTTTTTGCGGCAATAAAGACTCTCCCTCATGAGGACGAACGCGAATTGGGTATTCCTCACGCCATTCACGGATGCGTTCCAACCAATCTTCATGGGTTTGTGGTGTTAGCTCATGATTCATTTCATTCAACACATGTTTCAAGTCCCCTACGATAGGTACGTCGATTAATTTATTTTTTTCAATTTCTGCTGGGTCAATGTCTACATGTACAATTGTTGCCTGTGGGCAAAATTCTTTTGGCACTCCTGCAATACGATCATCAAATCGTATACCCAATGCCAAAATTACATCCGCTTCATTGGTGGCATAGTTCGCATATACGGTGCCATGCATACCTAACATCCCCAAGGATAATTGATGTTCTCCCGGGAAAGAACCCAATCCTAGTAAAGTATTTGTAACTGGAATGTGACAGGTAGTAGCTAATTTATATAGCTCTTCTGTAGCGCCTGATAATAACACCCCATGGCCAGCGATAATCAACGGTCGTTTCGCTGCTTTTACAATTTCGATAGCCTTTTTGATTTGCTTTTTATGTCCAATATAGTTTGGATCATAGCCTTCTAGGGAAATCGGTTCATTAAAGATTGCTTCAAATTCTTCATAAGAGATTTCTGCTAATTGCGCATCTCGTGTGATATCTACTAGCACAGGGCCTGGACGACCGGTTGTGGCCAAATAGTAAGCTTCTTTCACCGTTCTCGCAATATCTCGAATATCTTGTACCAAGTAATTATTTTTCGTCACTGGCATGGTAATCCCAATGATATCGGATTCTTGGAACGCATCTTTTCCTAGCAAGTGGCTAGCCACCTGACCTGTTATGGCCAAGAGAGGAATAGAATCCATATGCGCCGTCATAATGCCTGTCACAAGGTTCGTCGCCCCTGGGCCAGAGGTAGCTAAGCACACTCCACATTTGCCAGAAGCACGAGCATAGCCGTCTGCCTCATGAGCCGCCCCTTGTTCATGGCGTGCTAAGTAATGGTTGATTCCCTCAAAATCATAAATTTCATTGTATATAGGAATTACGGCGCCGCCGGGATAACCAAATATGTCTGTCACTCCCAATCGCTTCAATGTTTCTAGGAGTATGCGAGCTCCTCGAATCATCTTCTGTTCACTCATAGTTTGTCCTCTTTCTATATCCATCTCATCCATTAGTCATGTTCATTAAATTCATTAGAACTGATACGGTGAATCGTATATCCACGGTCCGCCATGGCAGCCGTAATTTTTTTAATATGATCTTCCCCATTCGTTTCTACAGTCACCACCAACTCCACTTCATGGAAGCGATCTAGGTTCTTAAACTGATTATGTTCTAGTTTGATGACATTCGCATTTTGTTCTGCTAAGATTTCAGATACTGCCACTAATTGACCTGGTTTATCTGATAAATTCACAGCAAATGTAAAAATACGACCTCGTACGACTAAGCCTTTAGTAATCATGGACGCAATGGTCAATACGTCGATGTTACCACCGCTCAAAATACTAACCACTGTTTTGCCTCGCACCCGCAATTTTTTCAAACCTGCCACTGAAAGTAAGCCAGCATTTTCACCGATGATTTTATGTTTTTCCGCCAATAATAGGAAAGCTTCCATCAATTCATAGTCCGATACGGTTACGATTTCATCCACATAATTTTGGATGTATTCCAAATTCTTGGAACCGATTAATTTTACGGCTGCCCCATCTGCAATGGTACTCACCGATGGAAGTGCTACTGGTTTTCCCTCTTCTACAGCAGCTCTTGCACTGGCTGCGCCCTCTGGTTCTACGCCTATAATCTTTACTTGTGGATTTTTTAGCTTAGCTGCTGCTGCCACGCCGGAGATCAATCCGCCACCACCAACTGGTACTAAAATAATATCTGCATTTGGTAATTCTTCTAAAATTTCTAAGGCAATGGTCCCTTGCCCTTCAATGACATCTTCATCATCGAAAGGATGGACGAACACATAGCCGTGCTTCTCTTGTAGTTCACAAGCCTTTTCATAAGCTTCGTCATAGACTTCGCCAGCGAGCACTACTTCTGCTCCGTATTGGCGCGTCGCCTCTACTTTAATGAGCGGTGTATGGCGTGGCATAACGATAACTGCTTTAATGCCCAATCGTTGTGCTGCTAGCGCCACACCTTGCGCATGGTTACCTGCAGAGGCGGCGATAACGCCACAGGCTTTTTCTGCTTCTGTTAATTTGGAAATTTTATTGTATGCGCCCCGTAATTTGAAAGACCCTGTGCGCTGTAAATTTTCCGGTTTAATATATACATGATTGCCTGTTTCTTGCGAGTACACAGAGCTATGAATTAATTTTGTTTTCACGGCGATAGTAGCCAATCGCTCCCTAGCCTCCATGAAATCGTATAATTTATGCATATAAACGTCCTTTCCTAAGTATGTATTCTATCTACGGACCTGTACTTCCCTCATAGATATGTATCCTGACTACATTCCCTCTTATGCTTCGTCTAGGATTTCGATGGCACCTTGTGCGGCAGAGGATACATGCATAGCATATTTTTTCAAGTACCCTGTGACATCTGATTTGTACGGTGCTAAGTTTGCTTTTCTTCGTGCAATTTCTTCCTCTGAAAGTTTTACATTCAAGGAACGATTTGGAATATCGATTTCGATGATATCTCCATCTTCTACGATAGCGATAGTACCACCAGATGCTGCTTCTGGAGATACGTGACCAATGGATGCGCCACGGGTAGCACCAGAGAAACGACCATCTGTAATCAAGGCTACGTCTTTACCAAGACCCATACCTGTGATCGTCGCTGTTGGTGTCAACATTTCACGCATACCTGGACCACCTTTTGGACCTTCGTAGCGAATGATGACTACATCGCCTTTCACAATTTTATGACCCATGATCGCTTCTACTGCTTCTTCTTCACTGTTGAAGACTTTTGCTGGACCAGAGTGAACCAACATTTCTGGATCTACAGCACCTTCTTTGACCACGGAACCGTCCGGAGCTAAGTTACCTTTCAGTACAGCGATACCACCTGTGGTGTACACTGGGTCACTCCAAGGATGGATCACATCTTCGTCTAGGACTTTCACAGTTTTAGCAATCGTACCTTGGTCCACCAAGCTCACAGATTTCGCACCTTCATGCAAGTGACCTTGTTCTTGTAAACGATGCATTACCGCATACACACCGCCTGCAGCATGTAAGTCTTCGATGAAATATTTACCAGATGGAGACAATTTCGCCAATTGTGGTGTGTCTCCTGCAATGCGGTTGAAGTCGTCCAATGTTAAGGACACGCCCGCTTCATGAGCGATGGCTGGTAAATGTAGCGCCGTATTGGAAGATCCACCCAATGCCATGTCAACTGCTACCGCATTTTCAAAAGCCTCTTTCGTCAATACATCTTTTGGACGTAAGCCTTCTTGTAACACTTCCATCACTTGCATACCCGCACGTTTTGCTAGACGTAAACGCTCGGAGTAAACCGCTGGGATTGTACCATTACCTGGCAATGCCATACCCAATGCTTCTGTTAAGCAGTTCATAGTGTTCGCTGTATACATACCGGAGCAAGATCCGCAAGTTGGGCATGCTACGTTTTCAATATGTTCTAATTCTTCTTCGGAAATGAGGCCTGCTTCAAATTTACCTACTGCCTCAAATACATCGGATAAACCAATTTTTTTACCATTGTGCACTCCTGCTAGCATCGCACCACCAGAGACGAATACAGATGGTAAGTTCAAACGAGCCGCCGCAATCAACATACCTGGCACGACTTTATCACAGTTAGGAATAAATACCATCGCATCGAATGGTGTGGCCATGGCAGAGGCCTCGATGGAGTCAGCGATAATATTGCGTGTCACCAAGGAATATTTCATACCGATGTGGTTCATAGCCAATCCGTCACAAATACCGATAGTATTAAATTCCATAGGAATACCGCCAGCTTCGCGGATACCATCTTTTACAGATTGAACGAGATTTTTCAAATGTACATGACCTGGAATGATTTCATTGAAAGAATTGGCAATCCCGATGATTGGTTTTCCAATTTCCTCGTTAATAAATCCTAATGCTTTTAATAATGAACGATGTGGAGCTCTTGTTGCTCCTTTTGCTACTCTATCACTGCGTACCATATAATGATCCTTTCTACTTATATAAACATGATTTATAACACTTGTTATAGTTATATATTGTTGTCTATATACTATGTGCATAACACTGAAATAATTGAATGGGATTTCTATTGGATAGTTCTATGATTTTATATCCAACAGGTTCCCAATCCACATCTAGTATTCTGACATACTATATTAGACATAAAAAAGGGCGATCCCTGAGGAATCGCCTTTTCATATATATGTATGCACGTTAATCAAATAGACTACAACAACCTAGATTCCTTATGTTGTACACAAAGAAACCTAAGATGGTAGCTCTACCGAAGAAAAGGCGACCTCTATGGAATTGTTAGTTCTAATGACGTTCACTAAAATGAACAGGACGAGCACGAGAATTGCTAACAATGCCATGATAATCTCCTTTCTGTACGATATGCGTACGAATCTTAACTATAAGTGTAATACTTTAAAAACAAAATAACTGTCTACTATTGTAACACCTTTGTCCACTGTGCGCAAGTATTTTATTCCCCTAAAAAGCGTTTTGCCTCGCAGTAGTTTACGATACCTTCTACTACTTTTTTAGCTTCACGCATAGCCAATACTACGGTAGCTGGTTTATGCACTACGTCACCGCCTGCGAATACACCTTGACGGCTTGTCATACCATATGGCATATCTCGTGTCACCACATAGCCAGACTCATTCACTTCAATACCATTACCAGGACCCACTAAGCGTGTGTTTGGTTTGTGACCGATGGCCACGATGATTTTATCCGCTGGTAACGTAAAGTCTTCGCCAGTGCTTTTCACAGATCCATCTTCTTGTAATTCTTGTCGTATAAATGTCAACCCTTCCACGATATCTGAACCTATTACTTCTTTTGGAGCGGCTAAGAATTCAAAATGAACGCCTTCTTCTTTTGCTTCTTCAAATTCAGATGGATTTGCTGGCATTTGTTCTTCTCCGCGGCGGTACGTCACTGTTACACTTTCAGCACCAAGACGAACACAAGTACGAGCCGCATCCATCGCCACATTACCAGCACCGATGATGAGAACTTTATCACCTTTATATACAGGAATTAATGATTCTTCAGCTCTACCATTTTGTACTAATTGTACAGATGTCAATAATGCCATCGCCTGTAACATACCTGCTTTGTCATCACCTGGTAAAGAAATTTCCATTGGCACATGAGTACCGGTAGCAATAAAGATAGCATCAAAACCTTCTTCAAACAGAGCATCTAAGTTACGATCTGGACCGATAGTGACATTACATTCAAAAGTAACACCTAATGTTTCTAAACGCTTCACTTCACGACGTACAATTTCTTTGCCTAAACGGAACTCCGGAATCCCAAACAATAGGATACCACCTGGCTCATCTTGGCGTTCAAATACTGTCACATCATAGCCTAATTTTGCCATATCTCCAGCCACTGTTAATCCAGCAGGGCCAGAACCAATAATAGCGATTTTACCTTGGTCTTTACGATTTGGTTTTATCTTGCGAAGATTATTATTGCTTTCAAAATCTGCAGCAAAGCGCTCCAATTTACCGATATTAATGGGTTTGTTCGCACGATTTAAAATACATGCCCCTTCACATTGTTTTTCACGAGCACACACACGGCCGCACACCGCTGGCAAGCTGCTACGCTCTGCAATAATATCGTTGGCTAATCCAAAATTACCATGTGCAATAGCTTGGATGAAACGAGGAATTTCATTTTCAATAGGACAACCTGTACGGCACAATGGCTTCGCACAGTTCAAACAACGCTTTGCCTCTGCAAAGGCCTCTTCCATCGTATAATCTTTATCAAATTCTAGTTCATGTCTTAACTCCATAAAGACCTCCTTGCACCACTCTGGTGACACACTTTTCCTTTATATACTCTATGTATAGGTTCTTATTGATTCCGATATCATATCTATAGTATACCATAGGCAACTATACTTCACTGTAACAATGGCTACACCCTTGCTATATCTATGACTATAAGTGCTCCTTTTCTTAGTGAAAGTACTAAAAGATATATTCTATAGTATATCATATGTGCGCACTGTGTGTAACTATGTATTTTTATATATTATGAAACGATACGCCTATCGTTTCACTATCCTTGCAACGATGCAAAAAAGAGGTCCACCTCATGGGTAGACCTCTATATTCATAGTGATTAGTTTGCAGATGTAATGGTTCCTTTGAAAGTTTCTGCAATGAATTGTTTAATGGCCTCAGACTGATAAATCTCTGCAATTTTTTTGTATGTTGCGTTGTCTTTATCTTGTTCACGTGTAGCCAAGATCATCACTGCTAATGGCTCATCTTTTGGTTCTAAGTACAATCCTTTTTCACCTACGTTGATACCTGCGCTTTGCACGTAGTTCATCGGAATCGTCGCTAATGTCACATCATCTAAGCTACGAGGTAATTGTGCTGCCTCTAGCTCTTGAATTTTTAGGTTCTTAGGATTTTCCACAATGTCTGCTACTGTAGCTTTAAAACCAACGCCTTCTTTCAATTTAATAAGACCTGCTCGTTGTAACAAGGCTAAGGCACGTCCACCATTCGTTGGATCATTTGGAATTGCTACTGTGTCGCCGTCTTTCACATCGATAGGAGATTTTACAGAATTACTGTAGATACCCATTGGCATTAAAATGGTTTTGCCGATTGGCACTAGTTTAGAATTATTTTGCTTGTTAAAGTTTTCCAAGAACGGCACATGTTGATATGCGTTCAATTGGATATCTCCGTCTGCCAAGGCTTTATCTGGTGTGATATAGTCGGAAAATTCTACTACTTTCAACTGGATGCCTTGCTTTTGTGCTTCCTTCGCTACCGCCTCAGCCACTTGTGCATGAGGACCTGCCGTAGCGCCAATTTTAATTTCTTGCGTTGTTGTCGATGTACTACAGCCCGCAATACCTAACGCCAATATACCCACCAATAGTGGTGTGAATAGTGATTTTAATTTCATAATTCTATCCTTTCATAACTACAAATACTACTAATAAAATTTATATTTCAATTCTGAGTATACAGAATATCATAAGAATCTTCTCTTGCCCAATATAAATTTTATTACACTATTAATAGGTAAAAACTATAAATTATATACATTAAAACTTTTTTTCATAGTCATAGATGATTGAATTTCTAGCCTATTTAAGCTATTATAACTATGATTTTATATGAAAGGAGTAACTATATGTCAACTTTTTACAAATGGCATAAGAGAATATCTATCTTTTCTATTATATTTTTTCTTATGTTTTGCATTACCGGTTTATTATTATTATTTAGAAATGAATTAAATGCTTGGTCTTTAGGACAACCCTCTCATAGTACATCTACTATGACAATGAGTCCATACTCATCCTCTATATTTGATGCAGCAGATGCGGGTGCTGCATTAGTAAAACAACAATATCCATCCAAAGATATTTTGAATATTTCTCCAACCATGAATAGATCTAACCTATTACGCTATAGAATTATTGATTCATCAGCCACATCTGCCCCACCTGCACGAATGGGTATGGGAGGAGACTATACCTTATATAATCCAAATTCTAATACACTTGTTGAATCTCATCGTGTCACCCCTACGCATCCATGGGTACGAAGTGCACTACACACAATTCATGAATTACATACTCGATTAGCCTTAGGAAAATTTGGTATTTATCTTGTAACTATTCTATCTATGATATGCTTCTTATCCATCCTTAGTGGTATCTTTTTATACGGCCCTTTCAGTTCCGCCTATAAACGAAGTACACAAACATCAAATCGATTACAAATCAGCGCTCTGCATCGTGAATTTTCTATGATTGCTTCTGTTTGGGGAATTATATTATCTCTAACAGGTGTATGGATTGGAGGTTTTTTTATTGCTAATGATTATTACACAAAAAATGTAGCCTCTATAGCAACACAAGAATTAGCTAATCATACATCCGAAATTTTATCTCCTTCTGAAGCAATTCAACGAATCCTATCAACCTATCCTAATCGTCAACTTATTTCTATGGATTATCCATCAAAATTTAACAATTATCACTATGCCTTTTATTTAGGTAGCCAAAATGATGAGGATCCTGCCATGTTTTTAGGTCAGCCTGTATATGCCAATTTATATAGTGATTCAACTCTCGATCAATATGCAACAAAAGAAATTCCTTGGTATTTCACCGGAATGAAAACTATGATAAACTTACATATTCATAATCATAATTCCATGGTATTAAAAATATTATGGGCCATATGGGATACTATTATCATCATTGGTATGTTATTAGGTATTATCCTAACGATTATGAAACGATATCATATCCCTATGAAAACTACATCTATAAAATCTACCTTATCTCCTACTCATATTTGGAGAATTCCTGCTATATCTAGTGTATTCATCGCTTGTGGTCTTATCATTCCAATGTGGCCTAATTCTATGACAGAAACAATTGGTGCTATTTGCTTATTGATTCCTTTAGTACTATTTATATACTCTTTATATCAACACTATACTCGAATACGAGAAACTCTATAATATATTCATGGTAGTCTTTCTTATAAACCCATGAAAAAACCGATGTCACAGATATATCTTTCTATGACATCGGTTTTTATCTATGGTGCGCCCAGAGGGAATTGAACCCCCGACCTGCAGTTTAGGAAACTGTCGCTCTATCCTACTGAGCTATGAACGCAAGTATACATCTATTATAGTCTAACTGTACTATACCTAGCAATATGAAATCTAAAATAAGATTCGATCTGTATCCTATGTGCATATCCACAATACAGAACATTTTTTCTAACCTTTTAAGATTCAATAAAGCCTTATTTTACAAGGGTTATTCACTTTTTGTGTATAAGATGTGTATAACTATAGAGTTATTAACATCAAATACACAAGGTATTAACAATCTACTCACAACCTATACTCATAGTTATACACTTAGTTATCCACAGTTTAGTGGATAACTGTTCCATATGTACGATAAAAGTATCTTTTTTGTTCTATTTTTACACTATATCCACTAGTATTGTCTATCTACCCATGACATAGATGTACTATTACTTACATATACGATAATACAAAGCTATATCTCATCATCTACTACATACACAATAAGCCTATAGAACATAGCTAACCTGTTCTATAGGCTTTATCATATACATGGTATATATCAGATTTTCTCTTACCAGGATACTTTCAGTATGCACCGCATCGTATCTTATAAGTACTGACTATCCGCCATATGCTCTCACTTATTCAGCAAAGTGTAATTGACCATTCACTTCTACTGGAATGCCCCAATCAACTTGTACGCCATTTTTGTTCCACATGCGAGTTAAGGCTAATTTTAAGTTATCGTAGGAGTCCAATGGTTGCACTGTCAACTCATCATATGTGTTTAATCCTGTGGCATGCATTACTGTTTGTTCTGCTTGCAAATAAGATTCTACTTTCTCTTTCCAAGTTACATCCTCTAATACCACTTGGCATTCTTTTGTTTCTTTGTTATACGCAATATGACCTCGCTCATTATCTCCATAATGAATTGCTAAATATACCCATTCCATGGTGTACCCTCTTTCATGACTAACATAAGTTATGATGTATACTATACTCATACTTTGATGTATTCTGTTTCTATTATATCGTATCTTTCCAAGTAGTGGCAATATAGATACTTTTTACTTTATACTGAACTACTCTCCAACCCTACTTTTCGTGTCACCATTACTTTATCCACCCGCGTGTTATCCATATCCATGACCTCAAATTGCAATGGCCCATAGTGACAGCGATTAGCTTCTTTAGGAATACGACCGATTAAGTAGGTCACGAATCCCCCTAATGTTTTATACAGATCCTCTTCTTCACCTGGTAATAATTCATCCACTTCAAAGTATTCTTTCAGTTCTTCAATGCTGATAAGACCATCCACAAGATACGTACCATCTTCTCGTTGGACGATGCGATTTTCTTCTTCTTTCTTTTCCTCTTCCCCAGATGGCATCAATCCCACGATTTCTTCCATAATATCGTGGAATGTAATCATCCCACTCATACCACCATATTCGTCTAGCACAATGGCTTCATGAGTACCTTCTTCTCTGAAAGTAGATAATACTTTCATTAAGGACAAGGATTCTGGTACGAGCACTGGTTTACGCATGCAATAAGCTAGAATATCTTTCATCGGACGATGACTTTCTTTCATCTGTTGTGCCAACACATCTACAGAAGAGACTAAGCCTTTCAACTCATCTAAGGAATCATCACCTACTGGAATACGATGTTCGTTGCATTCCATAATGGTTTCTAGGATGTCCTCATCACTAGCGTTAATATCAATCCACGTCAACTGCGTACGAGGTGTCATAATATCGCTGGCATCGAGGTCAGCTAAGCGGAAAATATTTTCTACTAACACTGGCTCTTCCTCTTCATAAGCGCCTAGTTCCACACCTTGTACAAGCATTTTATTAATTTCCGATTCCGTTACCGGTGCTTCTTCCTTGTGTTTAACGCCTAATACTTTCAGTAGCACCGTTGTAGACATACTGAGAAGTGCCACAAATGGTTTTGTGATGGTGGCAAAGTATTTCATAGGGATGGCCATCATGATGGCAATGGATTCTGGAGAATTGTATGCCAACCGTTTTGGTACTAATTCCCCTATGACTAAGGATAAATAGGTTGTTAAAGATACGATGAAAATAGGGCTCACTGTATCGGCATAATCAGCTAACCACAAGATATGTTCTTTGATATAGGTCGCCATAGGATCGGAAAAAGTAGCCCCTGAATACAAACCAGTGACGATACTAATTAAAGTAATACCAATTTGTATAGTGGAAAACATTTCATTCGGATCTTCCGCTAGCTCGATGGCCATGCGAGCTCCACGATTACCGGCTTCTGACTTTTCTTCTAATAATCCTTTACGAGCATTAATAATGGCTAATTCCGTCATGGAAAATAAACCATTTAAAATGATGAGTATGACTACAATTAAAATTTCTATACCTATGTCACTGCCCACTGATTCTATCTCTCCTTATCGATTCCTATCTATAAAACTATACTATATGTATCTAACTAATCATCTACTAACTTTAAATAGTTATGTATTCTAGTACAATACTTACTGTCTATTTTTACTAAATTATATTTCAATACTTAAAAATATATTGAAATACTTCTGCATTCTTATATAATACTTGTTTGCTATTTGTAAAAGTAACTCTAATACATACTAAATAACAACCGCTGTTCCTGTGCATGTTACCATGAGCATACCATTCGTTTCACCTAATGTTTCATAACTCACAGATACACCTACGATCGCATTAGCTCCCATATCTTTCGCACGTTTACTCATTTCTTTTAAAGATGCCTCACGAGCGCTAGATAAAGATGATTCATAACTATTACTACGACCCCCTACAACATCTCGAATAGAAGAGAAAAAGTCTTTCACAAAGTTACGACCTTCTACAACTTCTCCAAAGACGATTCCTTTATATTCTTTAATTGGTTGTCCTTCAATTTGCATCGTTGTTGTAATAATCATAGGTGTCTCCTTTATTCTCATATTGATATGATTTAAACCTTATTATTCGTATTATATCATATTTAGAATACTTCCATATAACACTATATAAATACTTGTTGAATCAGTACCATATACAGAATTGTTCCACCCCCAATGGATAGGAACATATTTCCTTTCCATAGGTGTAGTAATACTGTCACAGCTACTGCGATTATGTCCGGCATACCATGATATACGCCAGATAAATCTACATGTCGTAAGGAAAATACTACTAACAAACTCATCGTTGCCGACGGCAATACTTTCCCTAAATACTGCACATAAGCAGGTGTTTTCGTTTTCGAATTAAATATGACAAATGGTAAAAACCGTGTTGCCATAGTGCCTAGCACAACAATGGCAATGGTTATGATTTGTTCCGTGAAAGTCATTGCTCTCCCTCCATTGTTCTACGTAACAGACTTAATATGACTACGATTCCAATCATAGCAGGAATCATAAAGTGTTCACTGCCAAAGACAATCAAGGCAACGCCAGGAATCACTAATCCTATGCCAGAGCTAATCAAATTTCGTTGCATTTTATATTGCTCCAAAGCCAATACAATAAAGAGTGCAGTCAGTACAAATTCTAGTCCTTTTGCATTAAAAGATAATACAGATGCAAAAAGATTACCTATGACAGAACCCACAACCCAATATAACTGATTCAATAAAGTTACAAAAAAATAACACCATTTCTTGGAAATTTCAGCAGGAATTTGTGATGTATAGTTAATGGAAAAACTTTCATCCGTCATTCCAAATATGAGATATGGTGTTAGCCATCCCATATGTCTATATATAGTTAACATAGAAATTCCATAAAATATATGACGCCCATTGACCATGAGTGTAATTAAAAAAGCACCTACTGGATCGAAAGGAGATAGTAACATAGCTACTGTTACAAATTCCATAGATCCTGCATAAATGAGAGCACTCAATGCCAATGTATAGCCCCAGGAAAATCCCATAGAATGCATATAAATGCCATAGGATAGCCCTAAAAATAAAAATCCCAATAATAACGGTGTTGTTTTAAGAAAACCATATCGAAAGGCAGATATTATTGTATTTTTTGTTGGTTTAGGTTCCATATATACCATCCTTTCTTTCATCGTGTATCATTAGTATTACTAGATTATCAAATTTTATAAAATACTGACAATTATTTTATATAAATGATTAAATACATATATATTCAAAATATGTACATGGATACAAATAACTTAGTGCCACTTTTACTATACTATCAAATTCTAGAATACTTATATATTTATATAATATATAATAGGTTAATAAAAGATTATTTTTTAACCTATTTCCTTTAGTATCCTATTTTAATTATAAAATTAATGAACAGAAAAACAGCCCATGGGAACTTCTTCCCATAGGCTGTTTCTATTAGTCCTCAAAATCGCGAGATAAATCCACTTCTTTTAGAGGAACTACTTTTGTTTTATATTTTGCTTTATACCATAAGTATACAGCGAAGAATACTGGAAGACCAATATAAGCAACGGATACTCCGTACCAGTCAATACTTTCACCCATGAAGGCTGTATAGTTTTGACCAGCAATAATGATCAAACACAATGCTAAGGCAAACAATGGACCAAATGGGAACCAAGATGCTTTGTAAGGCAATTTGGATACATCATGACCTTGTGCCACATAAGCACGTCGAAAACGATAATGTGCAATCGCAATCCCCACCCATGTGATGAATCCACTCATACCACTGATATTAATCAACCAAGTATAGGCTTGACCTTCCCCAATTAAGGATGTTAAGAAAGCAAACAAACCAAAGGCTGCTGTTGCTAACAATGCCGGAATTGGCACACCACGTTGGTTAATAGAGCTAAATAATTTTGGTGCATCTCCTGATTTAGATAATGCATATAACATACGTGTAGAGGAGAATAAACCAGAGTTACCAGCCGATAATACAGCGATCAACAAAATAGCATTGATGAAATGTGCCGCCCAGTCAAATCCAAAACGGTCAAATACCAATGTAAATGGACTGATGGACACATTTTCCACAGAACTGTTCAATAAATTTGGATCATTATAAGGGATTAAGAAACCGATGACTGTGAAAGAACCAATATAGAACAATAAAATACGCCAGAAAATAGAGTTAATGGCTTTAGGAATATTTTTTTCTGGATCCTCAGACTCACCAGCAGCAGTACCAATTAATTCTACCCCTTGGAAAGAGAAACCAGCAATCATAAAGATAGCTAAGATAGAGGAGAATCCCCCTACAAATGGAGCCTCTTCGATAATCCAGTTATGGAATCCTGGAGATTCAGTACCAACCCCAAGAATCAATAAAGATCCTAATAATAAGAATACAATAACAGTAATAACCTTGATGCTAGAGAATAGATATTCACTTTCACCAAAAGAACGAGCTGATAAATAATTCAACACAAACAGAATCAATAAGAACAAAGCAGACCAAACAATAGCTGGCACATCAGGGAACCAGTATTTCATGATGAATGCACTGGCTACCAATTCCGCTGCTAATGTAATAGCCCAGTTAAACCAAAAGTTCCAACCTAAGGCAAAGCCCAAAGCTTTATCTACATAGCGAGAGGCATGAGTACCAAAAGAACCAGATACTGGCAAATACGTAGTCATTTCCCCTAAACTAGTCATCAAGAAATATACCATGATACCGATGAAGCTATAAGCAATTAACGCGCCACCAGGACCTGCTGTACTCACTACTTCACCACCGGCTACGAATAAACCTGTACCAATAGCACCGCCTAAGGCAATCATATTCATGTGGCGGGATTTCAAACTTCTTTTTAATTTGTTATTTTCCATGAGACTTCTCCTTATAAGTCAAGATTTCGTACATATTCTGCATTATCTTCGATAAATTTTCGACGAGGCTCTACCTTATCCCCCATCAAAACGCTAAATATCTTGTCTGCTGCAATACTGTCTTCCATGCTGACTTGTAGGATGGTTCTATGTTCAGGGTTCATAGTTGTATCCCATAATTGTTCTGCATTCATTTCACCAAGACCTTTATATCGTTGGATCGTAATGCCTTCACGGCCAATTTCATCCAATCTATCTGAAAGTTCTTGGTCACTGTAGGCATACCATTGTTTTTGACCTTTTTTAATTTGGTACAACGGTGGTTGTGCAATAAATACATGACCTTCTTCAATCAATGGTCGCATATAGCGATAGAAGAATGTCAATAATAAAGTACGAATGTGTGCGCCGTCCACGTCCGCATCTGTCATAATGATGATTTTATTGTAACGGCTCTTCGTAATATCAAAGTCTTGTCCTATACCTGTACCAAAAGCAGTAATCATAGAACGAATTTCTGCATTGGCTAAGATTTTATCGAGACGAGCTTTTTCTACATTTAAAATTTTACCGCGCAATGGCAAAATCGCTTGGTAACGACGATCACGGCCTTGTTTTGCGGTACCACCCGCAGAATCACCTTCGACAAGGTAAATCTCTGTCATAGTTGTATCTTTTTCAGAACAATCTGCCAATTTACCAGGTAAGGAGCTCACTTCTAACGCATTTTTACGGCGTGTCAATTCACGAGCTTTACGGGCTGCTTCACGAGCACGACTCGCATTGGTTGCTTTTTCGATGATTTTCTTCGCTTCTGCTGGATGCTCCTCTAAGAAGACACGCAATCCATCAGATACGATAGTATCTGTAATCCCTTTGACTTCGCTATTGCCTAGTTTACCTTTTGTTTGGCCTTCAAATTGTGGTTCCAATACTTTTACGCTCACCACAGCTGTCAAACCTTCACGTACGTCTTCCCCAGTCAAGTTGCTTTCATTTTCTTTCAAAATGCCAGCCTTGCGACCATAATCGTTTAAGGTACGTGTTAAGGCTGTACGGAAACCGCTCAAGTGCGTACCACCATCAATGGTGTTGATATTATTAACGAAGGACAAAATCGTTTCGCTATAACTATCGTTATATTGTAATGCCACGTCTACTACCACATCGTCACGAGTATTATCGATGGAAATAACACTTGGTGTGATAGCTTCTTTCGCTTCATTTAAATATTCAATGAATTGTACTAAGCCACCTTCGTAATGGAAACTTTCACTGCGACCTTCTCCACGTTTGTCGGACAAAGTAATACGTAAACCTTTATTCAAGAACGCCAACTCTTGTAAGCGAGTTTTTAATACATCAAACTCAAAGATGGTGGTTTCAAAAATTTGTGCATCTGGTTTAAATCGTACTGTCGTACCTGTGCAATCCGTCGTACCGATTTCTTTCAAATCAGACGTTTTATTACCACGTTCAAAGGAAATTTCTTGAATTTTTCCATGTTGGTATACATCGACAATAGTCCACTCACTTAAAGCATTTACTACGGAAATACCTACCCCATGAAGACCACCGGACACTTTGTATCCACCACCGCCAAATTTACCACCTGCATGAAGTTTGGATAATACTAGTTCTACCGCAGGCATACCTGTTTCATGCATTCCTGTCGGAATCCCACGACCATCGTCAATAACTTCAATACTATTATCTTCACAAATGGTCACTTCAATATGCGTTGCATACCCCGCTAGGGCCTCATCCACACTATTATCTACAACTTCATACACCAAGTGATGTAATCCACGGGCAGATGTGCTACCAATATACATACCAGGTCGCATACGAACGGCTTCTAAGCCTTCGAGGACCTGTATATTACCGGCATCATAATTTGTTTGTTCTGCCATCTGACATCCTCCTACTATTTATATAATGACATCCCATACTGGTCACCATATTCTATATAATACATTCTATTATACAATACTTTACTATCTCTGTGAAAGTCTAAGCCTTTATTTCACTTGCATTTTATCTGTTTCATTCCAACGATACTTATTTGTAATATTTACAACTTCTTCATAAGACAATTCTTCTTGCGATTTCGATGTAATTAACATAGTAGCCCAATACATATCATTCGCATCCGTAGATCCTTGGAACAAGCGAGTTAAATAATAATAAATACTTTCTTCTTTTGCCACTTCATACCATTCATAGGTGCACCAAGGAGCAATTGCTTTCATTTGGTCATACTTATAATGAGGATAATCCTTCAATAAACCTTTTACCGTACGAATGATATGTCTATACTTTTTATATTCACACTGAGGGCATACCTTCGCAGAACCTTCCGATTGCCAACGACCACAGGTAGGACATTGATGAAAATGCTCTTGCTGTAGTACAAATTCTTTCTTCGCTTGCTCCATGCGTGTTTGTAATACTTTTTGTCGAAGTTCCTCATGGCGAATTACACGAACAGAATCTTCTATACTTTGCACAATCTCAGAGGGCAATACAATTTGTTGAAAGTCTATGATTTCCTCATAAACAGGTGTCATATCTAAGGCATCCCCTGATACAAGCTGATCTTGTAAAGCACGTCGTGGGAGCTGTACTTTGATATCTGTAATAATAGATTCTCCATAATACTCACACAATGCTTCTAATAACTGTGGTTTGCGCATAGTCATCTCTTGCATCCATACAGTATGACCAATTTCAACTACGATAACAGGTGGCTTTATGTGCACTAATTTTGCTTGTCCATTCACCATAGGTCCTACGACAGATTCCCAATCATGATAGAGTTTCATAAGTCGATACATTTCATAAATGCCTAGTTCTTGTAACATAGCATCACGAAGATCCATTACTCCTGTAAAAGATTCTAGATTACTCTCCATGTATCATTTCCTCCGTCAAGTCTATATACTGCACCTTGTCTAAGTCCATTGTATCTGTTGTATCAGTAGTAGTAATAATTGTCTGTACACGTTTATGAATGAATTTGATTAAATTAGATCGACGTTCCTGATCTAATTCACTGAGTACATCATCTAATAGTAAAATAGGATATTCTCCTACTTCCGATTTAATATATTCTAATTCACTTAACTTAACTGATAAAATTGCTGTCCGTTGTTGTCCTTGTGATCCAAATCGTTTTAAATCCATAGAACCTGAATAAAAGATAATATCATCACGATGAGGTCCCACTGATGTTTGTAACCGTCGCCGATCCTCTGATAAATTTTCTTGTAAAGCCTGTAATAAAGCATCTTTTGTTACTAATAGTTGTTTCTCACTATAAGGTTGAGTATATTGCAATCGCAAATCTTCTTTACCATTGGTTAGTTTCCGATTCATTAAATCCATTAATTGATTTAATTTTTTTAAACTTTCCAATCGTTTTTGAATAATTTGTGAGCCTAATGTAGCTATTTGTTCATCCCAATCTTGTACTGGTACCTTACTCGTATGACTATATTCTTTAAGTATACGATTTCTCTGTTGTACAGCTCGCTGATACATCGTAAGCTGATGATAATATTGAGGACTAGTCTGACTAATTTCCATATTTAAAAAACGACGACGTAAGGAAGGAGTTCCCTTAATTAAATCTAAATCTTCTGGAGAAAAAATGACTGTATTCAAAGTGCCTACTAATTCTTTTTGCGATAGAGGATTATCATGCAAACGAATGACTTTTTTTCCTTGACGCCCCCATTTAATCTGCAACGTATGAGGCGTATCAGCTTTCATAAAGTGAACGATAATACTAGCCTCATCCTCATTCCAAGAAATGACATCTTTCATATCCGATGTACGATGACTATGTCCCATCGTGGCAATATAAGCAGATTCTAGGATATTTGTTTTCCCTTTTCCATTAGGACCATGGATGACAATGATTTCTGGTGTGAAAGTAATAGTTTTATGACGATGATTGCGAACATGTATGAGTTCCAATTCAGTCACATACACAATTAAGCCTCCTTCACCACAGTAATTCTTATTTCATTAGCAATGGTTACTACATCATTAGGATAGATTTTTTTACGTTTTTCTGTAACTACTACATCATTTAAAATGATTTTATTTTCTTCTAATAACACTTTAACTTGACCACCTGTTGATAATACATTGGCATATTTTAACAGTTGATCTAATTGAATATACTCTGTATGAATGGATACAGTTTCTTGATTCATAATTTCCTCTTTTCTCTTAATTATGTGTATGAACTGGTGTTACCACATAGGTGTAATGGTCATTATTATCTTGACGAATTACCATAGCCCCTTGTTCTTGTAAGTACATATGAATTCTTTCACCTGTGCTATGTTTCAATAATTCATCTATATATTTACCGTTAAAATTAATAGTGAAAGGATTTCCTTCAAAGGTACATAAAACAATATCTTTTACCATACCAATATCAGCACTTTGAGAACTTAATGTAACTTGATTCTCTTCCCAGTCATAGCGAATGGCAGAATAACTCATATCTTTCGCCATAAAATAGACACGATCTAAGGAACTAGCAAATTCACGACGATTTAAAATAGCACTAGCATCGAATTTAGCAGGAATAACACGTTTATAATCAGGATATGTACCTTCAATTAATCTTGAAATAATATATACAGTATCAAATACAATAGCTACTTGATTTCTATTCCAAATTAATTTAACCATAACAGGTTGATCCGATGGTAATACTCTGGATACTTCTTCTACAGTGCGTTTTGGAATGACAATACGCATTGGGTTTTCAAGAGCTGCATCTAAGGTTACTTTTTTAACAGCCATACGATGTGTATCAGTGCCTACCATAGTAAGCTCATTGCCTTCAATTTCCACTAAGGTACCACAGAAGATAGGCCGATCTGTATCCGTAGAAGTAGCATATACAGTTAAGTCGATTAATTGTTTTAGCTGTTCTCCGTCAATCATAATACTATTATCATCTTGGATTTGTTCCACCAAGGAAAAATCTTCTACTTGCATAGTCACAAGTTTAAATTCAGAATGATCAGATTTAATCTGTAATTGATTAGAATTGTCTGGCTTATATAATTCTACTTGTTCACCTGGTAATTTTTTTAGAATTTCTTGAAAGTATTTAGAACCTACTACAATAGTACCAGGTTCAAGAATAGTAGCATCTACTTGGGATCTCATTCCAATTTCAAAATCGTTAGCTTGTAATTCTACGTAGTTATCTTTTGTAGAAATGTAAATAGATCCTGGTAAATTAGAGCTTGTTTTATTACTTGCTACACGTTGGAATAGTGACATGGCTTTCACTAATTCATGTTTGTTAAATTGAAGTTTCATTATTAACTCCTTATGACTAATATAACTATGTTAAAGTTTTTTATTTAAAGTAGTAGACGTAGTAGTAGGACGCGTGTATAAGTGGATAGGTCCATAAAACTTATAAATTTCAATGTTTTACACATGTTTACAACATTGGGATTAGAAAATTTTATATATCCACATAGTAACAGGTCTATAAATACCTTGTGTGTAAGTGTATGTTTGTTAACAATGTAATCACAAAATGTAAACAAGTTAAACACATACTTATACACAAATTTAATATTACTTTGCTTCTTCTAATTCTTTGCGAATACGATCGATAGTATGTCGTAAATCTTGGTCTTTTTCTATTTCTCTAGAAATTTTTTCATATGCATGTAATGCGGTAGTATGGTCTTTTTTACCAAAAGCAAAGGAAATTTGAGGGTAACTTTCATTGATTAATTCACGAGCTAAATACATAGCAATTTGGCGTGGATGAGCATATTGCTTATTTCGTTTTTGACTTACTAAATGTTCTAGCTTGATTTTAAAGTAATCTGCTATAAATTCTTGAATATACTTAATGGATAATACAATTTTTTCTGTATGGATGATAAAGTCTTTAATTGCCTTATTTGTAAATTCTACATCAATTGTTTCTAATCGATTTGTAATAGCCGCTTGTGTAATTAATGTTTCAAAGGCGCCTTTTAGTTCACGAATATTTCGCTTATTAAAATACTGTGCAAATAGGTGGATAACCTCTTTTGGAACATATAAGGTTGGGTATTCACTACGACGATGATCGATTTCCTCATGGATGATGGCTTCAATCATCTCAGGATTTGGTGCTTCAATTTCTACAGTAAGACCACTGTTGAATCGTGTGATTAAGCGTTCTTCCATTTCTTTATAATCTTTTGGTGGTTTATCGCTAGACAGGATAACCGCTTTATTGTGACTCAATAAATGATTGAAGGTATTAAAAAACTCTTCTTGCGTCGTTTTCTTATTTTTTTCTTCTAAGAATTGTACATCGTCAATGATGAGTACATCGATATCTCGGAAGTTACGACGGAATTGATCCGGTGTTTTTGTCCGTAATGATTCAATAAAACTATTCATAAAATCTTCACTGGTAATAGACATAATTTTAGCAGATGGATTGAGGGCTAAAATTTCATTGCCAATAGCATGCATTAAATGGGTTTTACCAAGACCAGATTGACCGTGAATATATAGTGGATTGTAACGAAGTCCTGGATTTTCAGCTACTGCTTTCGCAGCACTGAAAGCCATACGGTTAGAATTAGATTCGATATAATTATCAAAAGTGAAAGCACGATTTAGATGTGATTTTGAAGAACTACTCATGTTTCGTTGTACAGGTGGTACAGGAACGGTTGTTTTAGAAGCAAATAAATCGGCAGGGACTGGTCTTTGAATGCCTTGTGAAGGAGAAGTATTTCTTTGAATGATGACAGGAGAATCATAACTAGGACGGCTTACTCCTTCTGGTAATACTTCATTATACTCTTCTGCATCCCAAGGGGGAGGGATGATAGGAGATGGAGAGCTTTCTATTGTTGTGTCTTCAATAGAAGGCATATCGATAGGCGGCATAGGGGGAATCTCTGTAGGAGGTGTACTCATCTGTTCCGCAGGAGATGCATTTACCGTTGCCGTATCTGTTAAATAGTCGATGGTCTGCAAGGTAGGGAGTAAACTTTTTGCTGCCTCTACGATTTGGTTATGGACTAATGGGGTTTGAATATATTTTAGCTTGCTAGGATCCATAACAAATAAAGTCAAAATAGTAGATGTCATAGAATAGGGCATCAATGAATTAACAACCAAGGAATCCCACATTTGCTGGGGCATTTTCGTTTTTGTTTTTTGCATCACTTGGTCCCATAGGGAGTAAAGATCTAAGTCACTCATAATAAACCTTCCTGCATGTGTATAAGAATTATTTGTCCACATCATCATAATGTGGATAACTAAAAATTAGACAAAGAAAAAGAGTTCATAAACAAGATAATAAGTAGAATTGTTTCTATCCACAATAATGTGAATAAGTCAGTGGATAACATGTGAAAAATAAAAATACTTGTTTATAACCCTTCGTTGGTGTATGTCATTATTATACCAAAAACTTTTTTTCTTTACTATGCATTCTCTGGGATTCATTTTTACTTTTCTATAGTTCTTCCCAAAAATCTTTACTTATTACTATAAAAGTTATAATGAAAGTAAAGAATTTAGCATAAGGAAATAAAGAGTATCATAAAAGATATGAGATATTTATAGATGTATATAGATATCTATTACAACAATATTACATATCGTTTATATATATGCTATTAAAAACAAGGTTTATATTGACAGAATTAGGGTTTATACATATAATTACTATGTTATGGTATACGAAAAAATAAACCTATCATGAGGAGGTGTTGTTGTAATGAAACGTACTTACCAACCAAATACACTTTGGAGAAAACGTACTCATGGTTTCCGTGAACGTATGAAAACCATCGGTGGCCGTCTAGTATTAAAACGTCGACGCGCTAAAGGCAGAAAACGCTTATCTGCATAATCAAATATACAGCTAGAGAACTTGGCCGTACAGCCAAGTTTTTCTGTATGTACGGTATTAAAGGATAACTATGAATAGTTTAACAAAAGATAGAAGAATACGGAAAAACAATGAATATCAATTAGTGTATAAGCACGGTCGCTATGAAGTGGGACGTCTTTGTGTGGTCTATCATATGCCAGTGGCAAAGCAAAAAAGTAAAATTGGTTTCGTCACAGGTAAAAAAGTAGGTGGCGCAGTACAGCGCAACAGAGCACGACGTTTGATGAAAGAAGTGTATCGTCTGCATCAACATGAATTGCGCGAAGGTCATCATATTGTAGTTGTAGGTCGAGGTTATTTAGCCAATGCTACGTATGAACAAGCAGAACGTGAAATGATGCGTCTATTCAAAAAATGTAAATTAGTAAAGGATAGAAACTAATGGGTATTAGTAAACTTGTAAATTACTTGTTAATTGGATTAGTTCAGTTCTATCGATATGCTCTATCTCCTTTAAAGCCAAGTACTTGTCGTTTTTATCCCACCTGTTCGATGTACATGTTGCAAGCATTGCGACGGTATGGACCTTTAAAAGGTAGCTATTTAGGCATAAAACGGATTTTGAAATGCCATCCCTTTCATAAGGGTGGATATGATCCTTTGCCGTAGCACAGTTTTGGAAATACCTGAGTACCTGTATGGATGAAATATAGACCATACCATAACGTATATGGGTACACAAAGGTGTATACTACAGAGAACAAAAAAAGGAGTAGACATGGAAATCTTTCAATATTTAGTAGATTTTATGAGAAGCCTTGTGGAATATTCGTTTTTGGGCACAAAAGCGATGGGCTTCCCGAGCTATGGTATCGCGATTATTTTGCTTACCATTGTTATTAAACTTATATTAGCACCGTTGACACAAAAACAAGTGCAGTCTATGAAAGGCATGGCTGATTTACAACCAAAAATGAAAGCCATCCAAGACAAATATAAGGACAATCCACAAAAAGCACAGCAAGAAATTATGAAAATGTACAAAGACTTAGGCATCAACCCATTAGCTGGTTGTTTACCACTTCTTGTGCAAATGCCATTCTTGATTGCTATATTCTATGCATTGCAAGGATATCCATATGATCCTCAATATGCGCAATTCTTATGGTTACCAAATTTGAGTGATCCAGATCCAATCTATGTATTACCAGTGTTATCTGCCTTGTCTACTTACATCATGAGTAAACAAACATCTGCTAGCGGTGGTAATAATCAACAAGCAAAGATTATGAATATCTTTATGCCACTATTCATTGGCTATATTAGTTTAAACTTTGCTAGTGGATTGGTAATTTACTGGGTAGTTTCAAATCTATTCCAATTAGCACAACAAACATTAATTTATCGTAATAACAAATAGGAGGCTAGGCATGGATTACATTGAAGTGTCAGCAAAAACGATTGAAGAGGCAACTTCACAAGCAACAGCCCAAATTGAATCTCAAGGTCGTGTTGTTACGTCTGTGAAAGTGTTAGAAGAGCCATCAAAAGGTTTTTTAGGCTTTGGTAAAAAAGATGCTCTTGTTCGAGTATACTTTGAAGCAGCAGCGGTAACTCATACAGCTGTTACGGAAGAGCCAGTAGTACCGGTTGTAGAAATTGTAACGGAAGTAGCGGTAGACACTGTGGAAACAGTGGAAACTGAAATTCCTGTGGTAGTCGAAGATGGTATTACAAAAGCAGAACAAGATTTCATTGCCGATACAGGTAAAGAATTTTTATTAGGCATGTTTGGAAAGATGGGTTTATCTGTACAGATTGAAAAATTGACTACTAAAGATAAGATCACATTCCAAGTACATGGAGAAGACTTAGGTATTTTGATTGGTAAACATGGTCAAACATTAGATGCCATTCAATATTTAACAAATCTTGTGGCTAATAAAGAAGTTCGCCGTCGTTGCCAAATTGTTGTGGACGTAGAAAATTATCGTTCCCGTCGTGAAGAAACTTTGATTCAATTGGCACATCGCTTAGGTGCTAAAGTACGACGTACACGTCAAAAAATTGCTTTAGAACCAATGAATGCTTTTGAACGAAAAATTATTCACTTAGCTTTGCAAAACGAAAAAAATATCAAAACAGATAGCGAAGGACAAGAACCATATCGTCATATTGTAATTTATTACAAACGATAGACTTCTACTATATATCATCAACTTTTATATTGATGTATATGCATATCTGTAGAGATGACAATAGATGATTTGTGGCATATAGTAACAGATTATCTATAACTATGAAGAGGGCCCTTCGGGGTCCTTTTTCTTAGAAATATAGAAAAAAGCTATGAGTTGAATATATAAAATCAACTCATAGCTTTTTTAGTTTAAGGGGCTGTTTTGTTACAGCCCCTTTTTATATGGTGTATATATTAAAAAGAAATAATATAGTTATTAGGTTTTATATAGCTATTTAGTGGTTCAGTTATATCCACGGTTATTAATTTCCCATAGGGTGATACTGATATTGTCAAGATCAGTTCCTACTGTCTACAGACTCTTTACGGCTCGATGGGGAAATAATCCGCAGGGACGGGGGCAAGGATGCCAACAAAGACAAAGTCCTTCGTGCCTGTATTTTTCATCCCGTGGCACATGCCCTTCGCTGAGACGATGACATCGCCCTTCGCGATGGGGTGCTCCTCTCCGGGGGTAGGGTAAAAGACGCCCTCTCCCTCAATGCAAATCCATATATCATCTGCATTGGCGTGACCGTGCGGCTGAATCGTCTGCCCAGGCTTTATGACCCAGACGACACCGCTCGTTGACTCCGTGCTGTAGATTGGCGTGCGCGTTGCGACATTGCCCGCCTTTGCCACATTTGCCACGCGAAAACGTCGCGTTGCAAAATCGTTTGTGATTTCATTTACCATGATGTTTGCTCCTTTCAAAAATTCGTATTTTATATCGTTTTAGGGTGCTCAGTTAAAGTAATCATCGTCATATCCTTCGCTATTCAACTTCATTTTACAACAAACCAATCCTTATGACAACAATGGGATTTGATATTGTCAAGATCAGTTGACAAATTTTCTTTAGAAGAATACAAATGCTGTAACTCTTTATAGTCTAATTCCTTCAATACAGCATCGAGTAACCGCATAGGAGCTGTTTCTTTTATCATCAACATGCCATAATCCAATGGTAAAACTAGTTGGCGAGGCATTACTAGTTTAGTATAATTAAATTCATTGGTATATTATTTCTTCACATAAAAGGTGGCTTTCCCTTTTCCGTGTCGTTCAATGTACTTTTCTTCTACTAATTGTTTCAACATATTTTCTATGGTGGATTTACTTAGGATTGGAACTGCATTCAATACTTTGAATCTTTGCAATTTCCACTAGTGTATCTAGCACAGCAGGCTTTTGTTGTATGAATAGTTCCTGTTTTCCCTTGTGTTCATGGATCTGTGCTAATAAATTAATAATTTCACTATCCCATAGAGTACTTTCATAGAGTGAATAATTAAAAGTTTTCATTCGCCTACTCCTTTCTATATTCGCCTAATTATACCATATTTTTAGGCGATTAAATATTACAATAGGCGAATCAATAGCAAATTCTAGTAACTTTCAATACAACTCATATGGCACAACAGAATCGTTAAGCATACAAAAAAGCACGGCCTGAACCGTGCTCTTTTTTATCAGATTTAATTATACATTCATGTTAGCTGCTTTACGAACGTAGAACCAGTAACATACGAATACTGTTACGATATTGAAAGCTAGTAATACTGCGAATGCTGGGTGGATACTTCCAAATGTTGTGTACACATAACCAAAGATCTTTGGTGTAATGAACGCACCGTACGCAGCAACTGCCGCTACGAAACCAGCAATTAAGGAAGATTGTAATCCATCTGTGAAGATGTGAGGAATCATACGGAATGTAGATCCTGTTACGAAACCGCAGGATACGAACATTAATACAGTCATTCCAAAGAAAAAGTCGAAGTGATGCATATCCACGCCTACAGCGATTAATACAGTAGTGATACATAAACCAATCAAACCGATGAAAGTAATTTTTGTACCGCTATTGATTTTGTCAGCTAACCAACCACCTACTGGACGAAGGCTGGCAGATACTAAAGGTCCCACGAATGCGATGTGAGCAAATGGAATTTCAGGGAACTCTGTTTTAACAAGTAGACCAAGTGCTGCTGCATATCCAGAGAAGGCACCGAAGGAACATGTATATAACAATGTCATAGCCCATGTGTGTTTGTTGCTAAAAATTTGAGCCAGCGCTTTAGGATTAGGTTTTGCTAGTGGCAAGTTATCCATGTAACGAGTCATGCACGCTAAGATAATTACTAAAGGCACAATCCACATAAACGCCGCGTTGGCTAAGTATACTGCATTGCCTTTAACGATAGCTGGTGTGACACCGAAGATATTACCTAATGTAGCAGAACCCATAGCGAATGGAGCTAAGAAATAGATAACGGAGATCCCAAGGTTACCAATACCACCATTAATGCCAAGAGCGGTACCTTTTTCAGATTTAGGGAAGAAGTTACCGATGTAAGCCATGGAGGAGGAGAAGTTACCGCCGGCTAAACCGATCAAAGCTGTTAAGATCATGAATGTTTCATAAGATGTTGTTGTATCTTGTACAGCATAGCCTAACCATACTACAGGTACTAATAAAATAATTGTAGAAATAAAAGTCCAGTTTCTACCACCTATTAAAGCTGGCATGTAAGTATAAATAAAACGGAATGTAGCACCTACTAAACCTGGGAAGGCAGCCAGTGTAAATAACTGTTCTGTTGTGAAATGGAATCCAGCTCCATTTAATTGTGCTGCGATGGTTGACCATAAATACCATACGCAAAATGATAACGTTAATGCAATGGTAGAAACTACCAAGTTTTGTTTAGCAATTTTTTTGCCAAACTTTTCCCAAAATTCGGGATTTTCTGGTTGCCAGTTCGCAATAATTTCTTTGCGGCTCGCACCCACTTGAGGCATTTTCATCTCTGACATGAGAACACTCCTTTAATCCTTTCAACGTACAACTTGTGATACTTTTTGTATCACAGTAAATCGAAGACACAAATTAGTATAAAAAAATATTGACTTATGCCATACTTTCATTATAATATGTGCCTAAAATCACACACTTATTATATAAGATATAATATAATGTGAATGTGATAAAAAGCACAACTTATATAATTATTAATAAGTTATAATGGTAATGTACGCAAAATTTAAAATGTATGTGACGGATTGGTATGATGAAAGCAGTAAAACTTCATAAGTATCAATGTTACTGAAAGATGTATGGTGACAGTATGGAACAGGAGTTAATCAATCAATTGCTAGCATTGCCGGGTGAAGTAATTCATCTGAAAAAGGGAGAATTTTTATTTCACGAAGGCGATAAGGCAGAACACTTTTATATCGTTCAGAGAGGGCGTCTGAGTATTAAGAAATTTGAATCCACTGGACATACCTTTGCACTGCGTTTAGTAGGCAAAAATAATGTGCTTGGAGAAGTTCCTTTGTATGAGACGAATACGAGATCGTATGTATTTAATGCCATAGCAAGAGAAGATTGCTCGGTCTATTGCATACGGTATGATGTATTAGAACCTGCTATAGCTAAGGATCATTCATTAGCGATTACGATGATGAAGATTTATACACTTCATATGCGTCGACAACAAGCTAAGTATAGAGACTTATTATTATACGGTAAGAAAGGTGCATTTTATTCTACATTATTGCGTTTAGCTAATAGCTATGGTATCAAACGTGATGACGGTATTTATATCGATATTGCTTTGAGTAACCAAGAATTAGCTGAATTTACTGCCACATCACGGGAAGGTTTAAACCGCATGCTAAGTGAGTTACGAAAGTTAGGCTATGTAGCCTATGATAAACACCATCTGGTAATCTGTGACTTTGATGCATTAATCGATTTGCTAGATTTAGATATAGAAACTATCGATCCTAATATTAGCAATATCGAATGATTAAGGTTATCCCCCCTTGCTGTGAGCACTACGAAGGCAAGGGTTTTTTTGTATTTTTAAGGAGGACATGAGATGAGTCTTTTATCTCAAAAATTTAAGTTTCTTCGCAAGAAGGACGTATCTCCAACAGGCCATCAAATCACAGAAGAAGGTGGTCGTGAATGGGAAAATTTTTATCGTGACCGTTGGTCCTACGATAAAGTAGTCCGCACCACACATGGCGTAAACTGTACTGGTTCTTGTAGCTGGAATATTTACGTAAAAAATGGTGTTGTAGCGTGGGAAAATCAAGCAACTGATTATCCTAAAACACCAGATGATATGCCAGATTACGAACCACGTGGATGCCCTCGAGGATCTACTTTCTCTTGGTATTTATACAGCCCACTACGCGTAAAATATCCATATGTACGTGGTGAATTGATCGAGCTTTGGAGAGAAGCGAAGAAAACTGCTAAAAATCCTATCGAAGCATGGAAATCTATTGTAGAAGATCCTGAAAAAGCAAAACGTTATAAATCTGCTCGTGGTATGGGTGGCTTTGTACGTTCTACTTGGGATGAATCTACAGAAATCGTAGCAGCTTCCTTATTATATACAGCAAAAACATATGGTCCAGACCGCAACGCAGGATTCTCTGTAATTCCAGCTATGTCCATGTTGTCCTATGCAGGTGGTGCGCGTTTCTTGAACCTTATGGGTGGTACTCCACTTTCCTTCTATGACTGGTATGCTGATTTGCCGCCATCAAGCCCACAAGTTTGGGGTGAACAAACTGATACACCAGAATCTGGTGACTGGTACAATGCAGGTTACATCATTACATGGGGTTCCAATGTACCATTGACTCGTACACCGGATGCTCACTTCTTGGCAGAAGTACGTTATAAAGGTACAAAAGTAGTCTCTGTATCTCCTGACTATGCAGAATCTACTACATTCTCCGACACTTGGTTGAATGTAAAAGCAGGTACAGATGCAGCGATGGCAATGGCAATGGGTCATGTCATTCTGAAAGAATACTATGTAGATAAAGAAACTCCATATTTCAAAGAATATGCGAAAGAGTTTACTGACTTACCATTCTTAGTACGTGTAGAAGAAATCAATGGTGCTTTACAAGCGGGCCGTTTCTTGAACAATCAAGATTTAGGTAGCACAGAAGATGGCGCTGATTTCCACACTGTCGTTATCGATGAAATTACGAATACAGTAGTGGCACCAAATGGTACATTAGGTGATCGTCATACAAATCCTAAAAAATGGAATTTACGTCTTGAAAACCGTGCAACAGGAGAAAAAATATCTCCTCGTTTATCTGTCATCGACCAACGTGATTCCGTAGCATTAGTTAAATTACCATACTTCGGTGACGAAGCTCATGAAGGTATTATTGAACGTGCTATTCCTGTTATGACAGTACAAACTAAAGAAGGTCCTGTACAAGTAACAACAGTTTACGACTTGATTCTTGCTAACTATGGTATCGATCGTGGTTTAGGCGGTGAAGTGGCGACTAGCTATGAAGAAGACACTCCATATACACCAACATGGCAAGAAAAAATTACTGGCGTGAAAGCAGACGTAGTGATTCGTACAGCTCGTGAATTTGCAGACAACGCAGAACAAACAAAAGGTCGCTCCATGATCATCATGGGCGCTGGTATCAACCACTGGTATCATGCTGACATAATTTACCGTACGATCCTTAACTTGATCATGTTCTGTGGTACAGAAGGCGTTAACGGCGGTGGCTGGGCTCACTATGTAGGACAAGAAAAATTACGTCCTGTAGAAGGTTGGGCTGGCATTATGACAGCGAACGACTGGAGTAAAGCACCTCGTTTACAAAATGGTACATCTTGGTTCTACTTTGCTACAGAACAATATCGTTCTGACTGCATTGACCTAGCAGACCGTGTATCTAAATTAGCCACACCTCGTTACAGACACCCTGGTGACTATAATGTATTGGCTGCTCGTTTAGGTTGGTTGCCGTCCTACCCTACTTTCAACCGTAACTATCAAGATTTAATCAATGATGCTCGTGCGACAGGTGCAGGTACTGAAGCTGAAATTAACCAATACATCGTACAAGCATTGAAAAATAAAGAGTTGAAATTCTGCGTAGAAGATCCTTCTGCGAAAGAAAATCATCCACGCAACTTGTTCGTATGGCGTTCGAACTTGATTGGTTCCTCCTCTAAAGGTCATGAGTACTTCTTAAAATATTTATTAGGTACAAAAAATGGCGTATTAGAAGATGAAGATGCACCAGTACGTCCAGAAGAAATCAACTGGCGTGAAGCTCCTGAAACAGGTAAATTAGACTTGTTGATCGACATCGATTTCCGTATGGCTTCTACGGCGTTATATTCCGATATCGTATTCCCTGCAGCAACATGGTACGAAAAACAAGACTTATCTTCCACAGATATGCATCCATACGTGCACGTATTCCAAGCGGCTGTTGATTGCGCATGGGACACTAAATCTGACTGGGATACATTCCGTACTTTGGCAGAAACTGTATCTCGCGTAGCGAAAGAGTCTGGTTTCACTGAATACGAAGATATCGTAGCACAACCATTGGGTCATGACAGCCCAGGCGAAGTGGCTCAACCATTGGGTAAAGTATTAGACTGGAGCAAAGGCGAATGTGAACCAATTCCAGGTAAAACTATGCCAAATCTTGTACACGTAAAACGTGATTACAGTAAAATCTTTGAAAAATTCATCGGCTTAGGTCCTAATATTGAAAATAAAGTAGGCGCTCATGGTTTAGCATGGGATGTAACAGATGAATATCAATCCTTATATGAACAAAATGGAACGATCGACCAACCAGGTTTCGTATCTCATGGTCGTCCTAGCATCTACGAAGCACGTGAAGCTTGTAATGTTGTGTTAACCTTGTCCTCTTGTACGAATGGTAAATTAGCAGTTCGTTCTTGGCAGGCTATGGAAGAAAAAACAGGCTTAACAGATCTTCAAAAGAATGCAAAAGGTCGTGAAGAAGAACGCATTACCTTCGACGATATGGTACGTCAACCACGCTTTATCATTCCATCTGTGACAAGTACAGGTAAAAATAATAAAGACCGTCGTTATTCTCCATTTACAACATCTACTGAGGATAAAGTTCCATTCCGTACGGTTACGGGTCGTCAATCCTTCTATTGTGACCATGAAATGATGCGTGACTATGGTGAGGCTATGGCGCTTTACAAACCAGTCTTGTCCTACGCACCAGTGAAAGGTGATTATGCACAAGAGGGTGTTCCTCAAATCACATTGAAATACTTAACACCACATCATAAATGGTCTACACATAGTATGTACTTCGATAGCCAACAATTGTTAACATTGTTCCGCGGTGGACAAACAATTTGGTTAAACGAAGATGATGCGAAAGAAATCAATGTCCAAGATAATGATTGGGTAGAAGCTTTCAATAAAAATGGTATCGTTGCAGCCCGTGCTGTAGTATCCCCACGTATTCCTCGTGGTATTTCCTACATGCACCATGCCCAAGACCGTCACATCAACGTACCTGCTGCACAAATTAAAAAACAACGCGGTGGTACACACAATGCACCAACTCACATTCATTTGAAACCGACACATATGATTGGTGGTTATGGTCAATTAAGTTATGGATTCAATTATTATGGCCCAACTGGCAACCAACGGGATATGACTATTGTGGCTCGTAAAATGAAGGAGGTAGATTGGCTTGAAGATTAAGGCTCAAGTATCTATGGTCCTAAATTTAGACAAGTGTCTAGGCTGTCACACATGTTCTATCACTTGTAAAAATACATGGACAAACCGCGAAGGTGCGGAATATATGTACTTTAATAATGTGGAAACCCGCCCAGGTGTTGGCTACCCTCGTCATTGGGAAGACCAAGAAAAATGGAAAGGCGGCTGGACTGTTGGTAACGATGGAAAATTAGCATTGGCTACAGGTTCCAAAACAAATCGTCTGATGAAATTGTTCTATCATCCAGAACAACCTGAGTTGAAAGACTACTTTGAACCATGGACATATGACTATGAAACATTGATCCATTCTGGTCGTAAAAATAACCAACCAGTAGCACGTCCACGTTCGTTGGTAACAAAAGAAAAAATGGAAATCAAATGGGGTCCTAACTGGGATGACGATTTGGCTGGTGGTGAACACGCTCGCTCTGATGTTAACTTAGCTAAAATGGGCGAAGATATTGTGTTTGACTATGAAAAAGTATTCATGCGCTACTTACCTCGTCTATGTAATCACTGTTTGAATCCAGCATGTGTGGCAGCGTGCCCATCTGGTGCGATTTACAAACGTGATGAAGACGGTGTGGTTCTGGTATCTCAAGACGTATGTCGTGGCTGGCGCCATTGCGTACCATCTTGCCCATACAAAAAAATCTTCTATAACTGGGAAACAAATAAAGCTGAAAAATGTGTATTCTGTTACCCACGTTTGGAAAATGGTTTGCCTCAAATTTGTGCGGAAACTTGCGTAGGTAGAATGCGTTATGTAGGCGTTGTTTTCTATGATATGGATAAAGTAGAAGCTGCCGCAGCTACTAAAGATGATACAGATATCTACGAAAATACAGTGGATTTAATCTTAGATCCTCATGATCCAGAAGTAGTAAAAGCGGCTCGTGCAGAAGGTATTGGTGAAGCTTGGATTAAAGCAGCACAAAAATCTCCAGTTTACAAATTGATCAAGGAATGGAAAGTGGGCTTGCCACTACATCCAGAATATCGTACATTACCAATGGTTTGGTATGTGCCGCCATTGAGTCCAATCGTACAACGCATTACATCTGAAGTATACTTACCAGATGCAAACGAAATGCGCGTGCCTGTACAATATCTTGCGAATCTATTTACAGCAGGTAATGCAGATGCACTAGCTCGCGTATTACAACGTGTATTAGATATGCGGGAATATATGCGTCGTCGCGATGTAGGTGGAGAGGCTCCTGAGCATCCAATCGATTTAACAGAAGATCAAATGTACGAAATGTACAAATTATTAGCATTATCTAAATACAATGATCGTTTCGTGATTCCTACAGATATCAAAGCGTCCCGTGAAGGTCGTGCAGATATGCAACATAAACGTGGTTTTGCCTGTCCTACAGGGGGATGTCAATAATGAATGATGCTCAGAAAATAGCGCTTATCGCGTCATTTCTGCTTCGCTATCCCGATGCCACTTGGTATGATGAATTACAAGAATGGAAGGGGGACGCAACATCTGTTGCGCACCCTCAACTCCGTCAAGCCTTGGTAGAATTTTTCGACTATGTGGAAGAAACACCTCGTAAAGAGTTTGAAGATCAATATGTGCGTACCTTTGACTTTAGTCAAAATACGAATATGTATTTATCTACTTATGAATTACAAGGTACAGGGGAACAAGCAGAAGAACTTGTTAAATACAAAGCATTTTTCCTTGAAAATGGCTATGACTTACCAAAAGAAATGCCAGACTTTGTCCCAGCTATTCTTGAATTATGTGCGCTTATCGAAGAAGAAAAAGCAAAAGAAATTTATGAATACTGTAAACCAAAATTAGAATATATCCGGGAACGTTTCATCGAAGCGAAACTGCCGTATGCATTCTTATTTGATGTTATTTTATCTGTTGCTAATGGATTGGAGGACGGTGTACTATGAGTTTATTTCTATGGGGCGCCCTGCCTTATATCGCTTTCACCTTCTTTGTCGTAGGGACTCTTGTTCGTTTCTTTTACTTTGAAAGAAACTGGACCACAAAATCAAGTCAATTTTTAGAAAAGAAACAATTGCGTATTGCGAACCCATTGTTCCACTTTGGTTTGCTTTGCGTTATTGGTGGCCACGTGGTAGGGGTATTGATTCCTAAAACTTGGACTGCTATGATCGGTATTGATGACCATATGTACCATCAAGGCGCATTGTATATGGGGGCTGTGGCTGGTTTCCTATTTATCCTAGGATTCTTAATGCTTATGAAACGTCGTTTCACAACACCTGAATTACGTGCAAACACATCTAAAATGGATGTATGGTTGTACTTGTTCTTTACACTAGCTATCGTAAGTGGTATGGCTGGTACATTATTGAATGCGTCTGGATTCTTTGACTATCGTGTATCTATTGGACCTTGGTTCCGTAGCGTATTGATGGCTATGCCAGATCCATCCTTAATGGAAAACGTACCTGGTATCTTTAAGTTCCATATGCTATCCTGGATGATTGTGGCTATTGTATTCCCATTCAGCCGTTTAGTACATTGCTTAAGCGTACCATTTAACTACTTAGCACGACCATTTATCGTGTATCGTAAACGAGACCGTCGCTAATTTTCTCTATGAAAGCTTGTGGCGTTTGTAACTGAATAGTGCAAAGGGAAGAGCACGGCATACCCCCTCTCAAACGGTATTTCATAATGCTTGTTTGGGGGCACGCCGTGCTCTTCTTGTATTTGTGTGATTCGGGTAGTTAAGGAATGCCACAAGGCTTTCTACGATAAAGGGGCGCTCCTTAGAGTTGTCTCTTGTTTCGCTATGTAGCCTGTGGCTATCGTAACTAAATAGGGCAAAAGGAAGCCCGTAACACACTCCTTCTCAAACTATACAGTGGTTATGTTTGTTCAGGGGTATGTTACGGGCTTCTTGTGTTTGTGTGATTCGGGTAGTAAAGAACGCCACAAGGCTACTACTCGTAATGGC
>NZ_KQ960769.1:0-23299 GCF_001553345.1 Veillonella sp. DNF00869 | reverse complement strand
GCCACAAGGCTACTACTCGTAATGGCGTTCCTCAGGGATAGTAATATGTATATGATATATTTTATCTAATATGAATGTATAAAAGTTCTATATAGTATGATAAATCTATACTATGAATTACTTTACAGTGAGAATTAATATTGTTATACTTTAACAATATTAAATTTTTTAATTTTGGTATTATTGGATAAGGAGTGTCATGTGACGATGGAAAGTTCAGGACAAAAACAGTTTAAGAGCAAGTACCATATTTTAGTATGGATTGCTCTATTATCATTAGCACTGATTGGTATGGTTGAGTATGGATATTATTTACAAAATAGACCTCCATTCAAATGGCAGATTTATTTAGGTTTGATTCCATTTTCATCTTGGGTGATATTAACGTATTTGACAACAAAACCAAAATGGTTTACTACACGTTATAATGTAGGTGAAATGTACAAGGTACACCGTATTGTAGGTATTGTAGTAACGGCAATGCTAGGTATTCATTGGTATGTATATTTTGGACATGCAAAAACACCGTTAGGCTGGTGGGGCGGATATGTAGCTCTTGTAGGGATGTTTATTGCTTTTTTAGTAGGGATTCTATTCCTGACTCCTTGGTTTAAAGGTATTGCTACATCTATGCCTCGTAAAGCAGCGGTTTGGATTCATAGATTGAATTTAGTAGCGTTAATTGGTGCCAATATTCACGTACATGGATTTAAACGTTTATCTGCGATGGTTCCATTCTTACAAGTATATGATGTACTTACGTATGGACTAGTGATCTATTACATCTATTGGATGTTTAAGAAAAGAAACTAATTCCGCTATATAGCCTGTGGCGTTCGTAATTGAATAGGGCAAAGGGAAGCCCGTAACACACCCCTTCTCAAACTATACAGTGGTTATGTTTGTTCAGGGGCATGTTACGGGCTTCTATGTTTGTGTGATTCGGGGAGTTAAGGAACGCCACAAGGCTACTACTCGTAATGGCGTTCTTCGGGGAGGGGGTTCTTTTATCTATCATTGATGTTAGCTTGGTTGCGTGATATAATTTATATAAGGCCAAAGGGCCTTTTCTTTTTATATGAAATGGTATTACTCGATGTCAGGTATGTTATTTCATAGAGAATGTATCGTATTGATACATGAATAGTGGTATGTTAACAATATATATTGTGTATGTATAGCAGTACGGATAGTAATATATAGTGATGCGTACAGTGTATGGTGTAACCATAGTATATGCATAATGTATAGTAAGGCTTATACATGCTATATATGAGTTGTATATGTTACCTCTATGTGTGATAGCAACGGCATTGATGTAGACAGGAGATACTATGTTTTTAGATGACACGATTGCAGCGATTGCGACGGCTCCAGGGATTGGCGGTATTGGTATTATCCGAGTCAGTGGTCCTGAGGCTTGTGATGTTGTGAATCGTATCTTTCACAGTAAACAATCTATCCCACTGGGTGAGCGCCAGACGCGAACGATTCATTATGGTCATATTGTCCATCCTAAGACGGGCAAAACTTTGGATGAGGTCATCGTGGTGTTGATGAAAGGTCCTCATTCCTATACGGCGGAGGATGTGGTAGAGATTCAATGTCATGGCGGTTTTGTGTCAGTCCGTGAAATACTGAAAGTCCTTCTTTCAGAGGGAGTACGTCAGGCAGAAGAAGGGGAGTTTACGAAGCGAGCGTTTTTGAATGGTCGCATTGATTTAACCCAAGCGGAAGCCATTATCGACATTATTGATGCGAAGACGGAGCAATCTTTGGAAGTGGCAGTGAATCAATTAGACGGTACCTTATCCAAGTATATTCGCGCCTTGCGAGATGAGTTAATCGCTATGATTGCCCACCTAGAGGTAACTATCGATTATCCAGAAGAAGATATTGAAGACGTATCGGCTCAAGAGGTACGGACGGGATTAGCTCCCATCCTTGAGAAGATGGACAATCTATTGGCGACGGCACAGCGTGGCAAGTTATTGCGTGATGGTGTGATGGTGTCCATTATTGGTCGTCCTAATGCGGGCAAATCTAGTTTGATGAACGCTTTACTTCGTGAGGATCGTGCCATTGTGACGAATATTCCAGGCACAACCCGTGATAGTATTGAAGAATTTTTAACTATCCAAGGGATTCCTGTGCGCTTAATTGATACCGCAGGGATTCGTGAGACCGAAGATATTGTGGAAAGTATGGGTGTTGAAAAAGCACGTCAATACTTAGATAAAGCAGATGTGGTAGTCCTTGTCATTGATGGGTCCAAACCACTGGATCCGGAAGAGCAAGAGTTGCTACAGCTCATTACGAATCGTCCAAGTATTATCTTCTTGAATAAAGCAGACCAAGCGCAATGTGTTAGCAAAGAAGAGATTGCGGCACTGGGGACTTTCACAGAGATTGTCACCATCAGCGCGGCCCAAGGGGAAGGTATGGATGAGATGGCGAGGGTCATTACATCCTTGGTGCAAGGAGGTTCTGTGCAGGCTAGTCATGAGGCGATGCTCAGCAATGTGCGCCACATCACCTTGATGGAACAGGCGAAAGTTAGCTTGGACCAATCCATTCTTGCCATAGATAGCGGTATGCCTATCGATTTAATCGTCACGGACATTCGCGCTGCTTGGGAGCTACTGGGTGATATTACTGGTGAAAGTTTACGTGAATCCATGGTGGATGAATTATTTAAACGATTCTGTTTAGGAAAATAGGAGAATACATGTATTTAGTAGATACGTATGATGTGATCGTCATTGGCGGTGGTCATGCTGGTTGTGAGGCTGCTTTAGCCACAGCTCGCATGGGGCACCGTACCTTGATGGCCACATTGAATTTAGATAACATTGCCCTTATGCCATGTAACCCAGCGATTGGGGGACCTGGTAAAAGCCATCTAGTGTGCGAACTAGATGCATTGGGCGGTGAAATGGGCATCAATGCGGATGCGACGGCTATCCAAATGCGCATGCTTAACACAGGAAAGGGACCTGCGGTACATTCCCTACGGGCCCAATCTGATAAAGTAGCCTACCAACGCCGTATGAAAGAAGTTTTAGAAAACACGGAGAACCTCAATGTGAAGCAAATCATGGTTAATGAATTGCTCATTGAAGACGGTGTTGTGAAAGGCATTGTGTCTGAATTAGGAGAAGTATACCAAGCCAAGGCAATCATCTTATGTACGGGTACGTACTTAAAAGGCAAGATTATTACTGGTGAATTGGCGTACACAGGTGGTCCTAATGGACAGCGAACAGCGGAATTGTTGTCTCAATCGTTATTGAACCATGGCATTAAGTTAATGCGATTCAAAACAGGTACACCAGCTCGTGTCGATAAACGAACCTTGCACACAGAGAATATGGAAATGCAACCTGGTGACTCTCACCATAGAGCCTTCTCCTTTATGTCTGATTGGATCGACCGCAATGAACAAGTATGTTGGTTGACTTTCACGAATCAAAATACACATGATATCATTCGTGGCAATTTACATCGTGCCCCTATGTACACGGGCGTCATTGAAGGGACAGGCCCAAGATATTGCCCATCCATCGAAGATAAAGTGGTTCGTTTTGAAGATAAACAACGCCATCAATTATTCGTGGAACCAGAAGGCAATCACACCAACGAAATGTACGTCCAAGGTATGAGCACAAGCTTACCAATCGATGTGCAATATGCGTTCCTACGAACTATCCCTGGTTTGGAAGATGTAGAAATCATGCGTCCAGCTTATGCTATCGAGTATGATTGCTTAGATCCATTGCAATTGACACCTGCTTTACAAGTGAAGCATATCCAAGGTTTGTATTCTGCAGGTCAAGCGAATGGTACATCTGGCTATGAAGAAGCGGCAGCACAAGGCTTGATAGCAGGTATCAATGCAGCCTTATGGTTAGAAGGAAAAGAGCCATTTATCTTATCTCGTTCCGAAGGCTACATCGGTGTGCTTATCGACGATTTGGTAACGAAAGGAACGAAAGAACCGTACCGCATGATGACGAGCCGCAGTGAATATCGCTTGTTACTTCGTCAAGACAATGCAGATATGCGCTTAACAGAAAAAGGCTATGAAATCGGACTTGTTAAGGAAGAACGATATAAAGCTTTCAAAGAGAAACAAGGTAAAATTGAAGCAGCCATTCAATTATTAGCGGATACACCTGTAAACCCTAGCGAAGAAACGCAACAAATCTTAGATTGTATTGGTACACCTCGCATAAAAACGGGCATCAAGGCGTACGATTTGGTGAAACGTAACGAACTATCCTATGGAGTAGTGGCAGAGGCATTCGGATTGCCTCGCTACGAAGCGCCAGTAGAAGAAGAAATCGATATTACCATTACTTACGATGGATATATAAAAAAACAAATGGAACAAGTAGAAAAGGTTCGCAAATTAGAGGCTAAGATCATTCCTCAAGATTGGGATTATACAGCGATGAAAGGTATATCTTTAGAAGCCATTCAAAAATTGAACGCTGTACGCCCCCATTCCATTGGTCAAGCGAGCCGTATTTCTGGGGTGTCCCCTGCGGACATTTCTGTGCTCTTAGTGCAAATTGAGCAGTACTACCGTGAAAGAGGTTAATATGATATTTTCAGACTATGTGAAAGCCCACACCAACACTTATGGTTTGGATCTCACAGATACACAAATTGACCAACTGCAACGGTTTTATGAACAAGTAGTGACCACCAATGAGCATATGAATTTGACGGGAATTACTGACCCAGAAGAATTTGCTTTAAAACATGTGGTAGACTCTCTATCTTGTTATGACCCTAAGTATTTTACCAAGGGTGCAACGGTTATCGATTTAGGTACAGGAGCCGGCTTTCCAGGGGTTCCCCTAGGCATCTATGATCCGTCCTTGCAGATTACTTTATTTGATTCCTTACAAAAGCGACTCCGCTTTTTAGATGCTGTTATTGAGGACTTAGACTTACAAGGATTACAAACTTTACATGGCCGTGCAGAAGATTTGGCACATCAAGAGTACCGGGAATCTTTCGATCTTCTCACTAGCCGTGCGGTGGCTCGCTTATCCATCTTATTGGAATGGGGACTTCCCTATGTGAAAGTAGGGGGCTACATGGTGGCATTAAAAGGCTCTATCGTGCAAGAAGAATTAGAGGAAAGTAAACGTGCTGTATCCATCTTGGGCGGTGAAATTGTAGAGGTCAAAGAAGTGACGTTACCGACCTTAGAGGATAAACGAGCTATTGTGTATATCAAAAAGGTAAAACCTACGGCTAAGAAATACCCTCGAAAACCAAAAGAGATTAAAATAAAACCTTTATAGCTATGCACTATAACTCATAATAAAATATAGAAAAATGCTTATAAGTTATATCTATGATATACTTAATGAGTACTCTTTACATGTGCGGTCACGTTGTGTTCGCACATGTTTTATATTTGCAATACAAGATTGAGGTGAGACAATGGCAATCTATAACGGACGATTACCAAAACTCAATGAAGATGAAATAAAACGATACTCCGGATTAAAACATGCGGAGGGATTTCCAGAGCAGTATGTGAAAGAAGCTGCCCTAGAAGTACAATTAGTGGCAGAACCTCGTGGTGTGTACCAATGCTATGATTACGATGCAGACACACATACAATTCTTAGTAACCCGCCTATGGTGCTGGATGCTACAGGCATCATTCGTCATTTAGGGAATGCTAAAAAAGTATATGTTCTCGCTGTCACAGTAGGAGAAGCCGTAGAAGAACGCAGTTCTGCTTTATTTAAAGAAGGCAAATCTACACTAGGTCTTCTTGTGGATGCAGCGGCTACAACCGCTGTAGAACAAGTGGCAGATCAGGTAAATGAACTCATCGACAGAGAGGCAAAAAAACAAGGTTTTAAAACGACATGGCGCTTTAGCCCAGGCTATGGCAACTGGCCTGTCACAGTACAACAAGAATTTGCTAAGATTATTAAGACAGAAGAAATTGGATTGACGGTGACAGACACAAGCATGCTATTTCCACGTAAATCAGTAACGGCTATTGTGGGCTGTCAAACAGTAGATGAAGAAGGACCAAAAACACAACGAGGTTGCACATCTTGTAGCCAAGTAGAGTGCGCATCTCGTAAGTTGCCAGAGAAGGGGAGAACGTCGTGCATTTAAACAAACGTATCGTTTGTGATAGATAGTACTGAAAAGGTATCCTATGTGGGATATCCTTACGATAGTTATACTTTTTTTAAATAATAAATTGATGTATAGATAAGTAGCGTGATGTACTGATACTGGGGAAGAGTATAGTCATCGTTATACGAAGTATATTGCCTTGGGCGAGCAATGTGCCTGATACATAAGTGAGGGACATATGGTATATATTATAGATGGCGGCATGGGTACCATGCTGCAAGCGGCAGGTCTTGGTGACGGGGCTTGTCCAGAATTATTTAACGTAGAACATCCGGACGTAGTGGAGCATATCCATGCAGAATATTTACGTCACGGTAGTGATATTATTACGACTAATACCTTTGGTGGAACAGCGTTAAAACTGGATGAATACCAATTGGGTCATCGTATGGATGAAATCAATCGTGCTGCCGTGAAAGTAGCACAAGCGGCTCGTGATAAGATTAATCCGAATGCAAAAATCGCAGGTGATATGGGTCCTAGTGGTCGTTTTATGGCGCCATTAGGGGTGGCTCAATTTGATGAGATTTATGAGACTTTCAAAGACCAAGCAAGAGCCCTTATCGATGCAGGGGTAGATTACCTGATTATTGAAACGATCATCGATATCCAAGAAATGCGTGCTGCCTTGTTGGGGGCTAAAGATGCTCGTGATGAGTTAGAAAAAACAAAAGAGGATGTAAAAATTATCTGTCAGTTCTCTTTCAGCGAAGATGGACGTACTATTACAGGCACACCACCAGAAGCAGCAGCTATCTTGATGGATGCTATGGAAGCAGATATCGTAGGTATTAACTGTTCCTTAGGACCTGAACAATTATTGCCTCTGGTAGAACGCATGGCAGCAGTAACGAACTTGCCAATTAGTATTCAGCCGAATGCAGGTATGCCACAACTCGTAGGGAAAGAAACTATCTTCCCATTAGGACCAGAAGAGATGGGCGAATATGCACCTCGTTTCCTCGACGCAGGGGCAACGTATTTAGGTGCTTGTTGTGGTAGTACTCCAAAACACATTGAATCTATTGCCAAAGCGGCACGAGCACATACACCGGCAGAACGACCACATGTAGAACCGTTTACGGCTTTCACAAGTCGTACTAGCGTAGTGAAAGTAGGTTTGCAAGAAAAACCGATCATCATTGGGGAACGTATTAATCCAACAGGCCGTAAAGTGTTAGCAGAAGAAATTCGCAAGGGTAGCTTCTTAATGGTAAAAAAAGATGCTTTAGCCCAAGTAGAAGCTGGGGCAGACGTGTTGGATGTTAACATGGGTGTCACAGGTGTTGATCCAGGGGAAACGATGAAACGAGCTATCGAAGAATTAACGATGCTTGTGGAGGTTCCTTTATCCATCGATACATTGGATCCAGTGGCAATGGAAGCTGGTTTGAAAGCTTACCCAGGTCGTCCATTGTTGAACTCTGTGAACGCAGAGCCAGAACAATTGGAAGCGGTATTACCGTTAGCAAAACGTTATGGTGCAGCGTTATTATGCTTGCCATTAGGTAAAAAAGAATTACCAGAAACGGCAGAAGAGCGTGTGTCTTTAGCAAAAGAAATTGTCTTAGAAGCGTACAACTATGGATTGCGACCAAATGATTTATTGCTTGACCCATTGGTGTTGACCTTAGCAAGTAGCCAACATGCAGCAAGAGAAACATTAAAAACATTAAAACTCTATGCAGAAACTTTTGGATTCCCAACAGTGATGGGTTTATCTAATATATCCTTTGGCTTGCCACAACGGGCGTACTTGAATGCACAATTCTTAACGATGGCATTGAGCAGTGGTTTGACTTGTCCTATCATGAACCCAATGAATGAAATCGTACGAAAAGCTTTTATTACAGGCCGCACATTTATGGGCTTTGACCCAGCTGCAGCGGATTTTATTGCTGAATATGGTGATGACGATGAAAATGCAGTGGTGACGAAAAAGGTAAAAGCTACAGCAGAAGCCTTCCATAGTGATGATCCTATTGAATGCATTAAACATGCCGTAGAACAAGGGGAAAAAGAGGCGGTTGTGCCATTGGTAAAGGAAGCCTTAGCACAAGGCCTAGATCCACTAGAGGTGACTCGTAGAGGTTTATCCGATGCTATGGCAGTAGTTGGTGAAAAGTTCGGCTCTGGTAAAGCGTTCTTGCCACAAGTTATGCTAGCAGCAGAAACGATGCAAGCGGCTTTCACAACGATTAAAGAAGTGTTGCCAGAAGGTACAGCAGAGAAGAAAGCGACGATTATCTTAGCTACGGTAAAAGGTGATATCCATGATTTAGGTAAGAATATAGTATCTGCGTTGTTAGAAAACAATGGATACCAAATCGTGGACTTAGGAAAAGATGTATCTCCAGAAGAAATTGTAGCAGCAGCAAAAGAGCATAATGCCCCGATTATTGGGATTGCCTCTTTGATGACTACAACGATGCCGATGATCAATGAAACCATCGCAGCCATCCGTGAATCAGGAGTGGATGCGAAGGTACTGGTAGGTGGAGCTGTATTGTCACAAGCCTACGCAGATGAAGCCGGGGCTGACTCCTATGCCAAAGATGGTATCTCCGCGGTGAATATAGTGAAAGGCTTATTAGGTGATGAATAGTTAGCATACTATAACACTTAGTAGGCAGAATTCCCAGAAGAGTTACTCCATGAGATGAGGTATCTAGAAGGATTAGATGGCTTAAAATCCTTTATAAAAAAATATATAAAAAGGAACATGGCAAAATCATGCCATGTTCCTTTTTATTTGTATGTAGATATGCGTTGAATACGGACTCCATCACACGTGTATTGTGATTAACCTGTAGGATGTTTCACGTGAAACATTACTGAGAAATACCGCTGAGTATTTTAATTCTTATGATAGAATTTCCATTTGTAATAAACTCGATTCCTTTTCTATAATCGTAAGTTGGCATATATACGCCATAAAAAAGAACGTGAACGCCTTCTTTATTATATACCATACTAGGTTGACCATATTTTGTATAAATGTCTGCTATACTATCTCCGACAGCGATACCTCTAGCAGTGACAGCATCTCGGTTATCTATAGTTGTCATTGTTGTTTCCGGAAAGTGTTTGTTACTTACGTGGAAGGTGATGCCTCCGTAAATTACTCTATTTGGTTTAAGAGCAGTAGGGTCCCCCAAACTTTTATAAATAGCATCGGTAGTAGATCCTACAGGGATGCCTGCTACTATTAAGTCTGTTGCTGGTAGTTCATTTCCTTTTACATGCATCGCTTGCAATTGTGAAGTGGAAAAGAGAGAGAATAAAAAGGCGATAACAAGTATCCAAGGACGTAGTTGTTTCATCATGAGCCTATCCTTTCATAGTTACTATAAATCATATGAAAATCGTACTGTATATAAAACTATTTGTCAATGTTTAAAAGTGTCTATATAGTGAGTTCATAGAGAAAATGTTTCACGTGAAACAATTAATTAGATAGAGGTCATAATGTTTCACGTGAAACATAAAAATATATAAAAAGATGGAGAAATACTCATAGCTTTCATATAAAATACAAAAATATATGTTATAATGTGATAAGACTATAAGAAAGAGGTGAAATAATGGCTAGAATTATTGCCGTAGCTAACCAAAAAGGTGGCGTTGGTAAAACGACAACTGCTGTAAATTTAAGCGCATCTTTAGCCGTAGAGGGAAAACGAGTACTCTTATTAGATTTAGATCCTCAAGGAAATGCTACAAGTGGATTAGGAATAGATAAAGAAGACATTGAACAAGGCGTATATGAAATGCTTGTAGATGATGTATCTATCACAGATATCATAGAATCTACAGTAATAGATACTCTGCAAATTGCGCCAACAACGATAGATCTAGCTGGGGCTGAGGTGGATTTGGTAGCTATGGAAGATAAAGGCTATACTTTGAAACAGTGCATAGCACCTATCGTAGAGGACTATGATTATATCCTTATAGACTGCCCACCATCTTTAGGTATGCTAACCATTAATGCCTTAACCGCTTCTAATAGCGTGTTAATTCCTATACAAACAGAGTTTTATGCTCTAGAAGGTGTTAGCCAATTAATCAAAACAATCGAACTTGTACAAGAAGAATTAAATGAAGATTTAGAACTAGAAGGTGTGGTTCTTACTATGTACAATGGACGTACCAAACTAGCTGTACAAGTGGCAGAAGAAGTAACAAATTACTTTGGAGAGTCTGTATACACAACAACAATACCACGAAATGTGAAATTAGGAGAGGCTCCTAGCCATGGTTTACCAGTTGTTATCTATGATAAACGATCCAAAGGAGCTGAAGTATATTGTGCTTTAGCGCGGGAGGTAATAGAACGTGGTGCTTAAAAAAACAAAAGGTGGACTTGGTAAAGGCCTAGGGTCTTTTGGATTGTCTGGTTCTTTTAAAGATGGACATAAAAGTGGCTATGAAATTGATATTACTAAAATAAAACCTAATCCCAATCAGCCTCGTAAACGCTTTTCAGAAGAAGATATGGAGACTTTAGTAGCTTCTATTCAGGCTCATGGATTGATTGCGCCTATTGCGGTTCGCAAGGTAGATGATTATTATGAAATTGTAGCTGGTGAAAGACGGTGGCGTGCCTGCCAGCAGGTGGGACTTACTAAAATTCCTGTGGTGGTGCGAGACTATACCACAGAAGAAGTGAGTGAAATTGCTTTAGTAGAAAATTTACAGAGACAGAACCTAAACCCTATCGAAGAAGCTTTTGGGTATCAATATTTAATGGATACCTTCAAAAAAACACAAGAAGAAATTGCTACTATTGTAGGTCGCAGTCGTTCCTATGTGGCCAATATTGTGCGATTATTACAATTACCGGAGTTTTTACAAGAGGAATTGGAAGTAGGGGCGCTAACAGTGGGTCAGGCTAGACCTTTATTGGCATTAGCTGAAGAACATTTGCAACTACAAGCGCTGGAACGCATTAAGGAAAAAGGCTTAAATGCTCGTCAAATAGAACAACTTGTGAAAGAACTACAATCTGGGAAGAAACGTTTGACATCTACACAACCAAAAGCAACGGCGGAGTTACGAAAGTTAATGCAGAGACTCAAACATAGTTTAGGTGCTCCTGTAGATATTCGCTTAAAGAATACTAAAAAAGTGCAAGGTACTATTGAAGTTTCTTTTAAAAGTGAAGAAGAACTAATGCGTTTAATTAGCTATATTGAAGGTGAATAGAAAGGAAGTCTATGGTATTAGAAACAACTAAAGGGAATCGCTTGCACATAGGCTTTTTTGGGCGTTGCAATGCAGGTAAATCTACTCTGATTAATACTCTTACAGAGCAACAGATTTCCTTGGTATCTCCCATTGCGGGGACTACGACAGATCCAGTGTCTAAAGGGATGGAATTATTGCCCTTGGGTCCAGTGATGATTGTAGATACAGCGGGTATTGATGATACATCGGAACTAGGTTTGTTACGGGTAGACAAAACGAAACAAGTATTATCAACGATGGATCTAGCAGTGTATATGATGCGTACTGATGTTGAGCCAATTCCGGAAGATATAGAGTGGTTACAACAATTAGAAAGTAGACATATTCCTACCTTAGTAGTGATTAACGAAGTAAAAGGATGCAAGGGATCTGATTTTATTAAATCCCATGGGGAATTACAACCTTATACATCACAGGTCATAGTAGCAGACGTGAGTGATAGTACAAGCCGAATGGTGTTATTAGAGGCATTAAGTAAATTAAAACCAGTTGATGAAGAGGTACAATCTTTGTTAGGTGGTTACATTGAAGAAAAGGATGTATTTGTTTTAGTATGCCCTATTGATGAATCAGCTCCTAAAGGTCGTATTATTTTGCCACAAGTGCAAATGATTCGTGAAATTTTGGATCATCATGGTATGGCTATGGTGTGCCAAGTAGAGGAGCTGGCCACTACATTGCAGCAATTGCAGAAATCACCTAAATTGGTTATTACTGATTCCCAAGCCTTTGAGGCGGTGAGTCAAATTGTGCCAAAGGATATAGCTTTAACAAGCTTTTCTATTTTGATGGCACGATTTAAAGGAAAATTAAAAGATTTAGTGGCAGGTGTACATGCTATAGAGCAATTGCGAGCGGGTTCACATGTATTGATCAGTGAAGGCTGTACACACCGCCAACAATGTGAAGATATTGGAACAGTAAAAATTCCAAGATGGCTAACAGCAAAAGGCTACACAGACTTACAGTTAGAGTGGACCAGTGGTGGGCATTTTCCTCATGATGTATCTAAGTATGATGTTATCATTCATTGTGGGGGGTGTATGTTGACACGCCGAGAGGTATTACGACGTATTGATGTAGCCACTGTCCAAGGGGTGCCAATTGTTAATTATGGTGTTTTGATAGCCTCCTTACATGGCATCTTGCAACGTGCTATACAGCCATTTGAACATGAATTAGAATAGAAAGGATTATTGTGTTAGAACAACTATTACCTTGGTTACCATGGATACTAGGAAGTATTGTGTTACTGTTAGTATTACATGCGTTCAGTTTGCATATACGAGTAAGTCGCCTTACCAAACGGTATCGATATTTTATGGATGGAGAAAATGGACAAAGTATTGAGCGACGTCTTGCTATTGAAGTGAAAGAATTACGAGATATGGCAAGTACTTGGGAAACCATTTTATCAGAACAAAAAGTGATTCAATCTACACAAGCACAAACATTTCAGCATATTGGATTTGTGAAATATAATGCTTTTGAAAATATTGGCAATGAATTGTCCTTTTCCTTAACGTTATTAGATGGAAATTTCAATGGTATTGTCATCTCTAGTGTATATGGACGAAATGAATCGCGTATTTTTACAAAACCAATTGTAAATGGTAAAAGTTTAGCCAGTCTTTCACAAGAAGAGTTAGCTAGCCTGCAATCTGCTATGGGACAACGAAGCAATGGAGATGTGTTAGCAAGTTCTTCTGTGTCAGCATAGAAAGGATGTTATATGCAAATACCTAAGTGGTTGCAGTCACATCTGAAACAAGATGGTAATGACTGGAATTTGCAGTTTACAAAACAACAAATAAAGACGATAGCCATTATATTAATTGCCATTTTAGTTATCTTTTTGGGATTTGGTATCTGGGGGATAGCGCGACAAGTAGAAGTGTTGCAATTGCGCCAAGAAAATCAATTACAAAAAGAGCAATTACGATTATTAGACCAAAAAGTAGAAGTCTTGGATAAAAAAATGAAAACTCTTGATGAGCTAGATCAAAATATTAGAAATATGATCAAAGGCACAGAGTCTGGTACACTGCAGAAAGCAGATGGAAACACCCAAAATAAAGAAGAGAAAGAGGACCCTTCTCCCAAAAGCTCAAATAAGACTTTCACAACAACTCAACTATCTGCACGTATATCTAGCTTAGATCGTCAAGCACAACGTCGTATGGTATCTATGTATACCTTATATAATGTGCTAAGAGAAGGGGTAGGCAAAGATATTAGAGAATTACAATCTTTGCTAGCCATGGAAGGAGATGCTAGTGATGCTAATAGCCACATGCCATCAATCTGGCCTGCTAAAGGCGTCATCAGTTCTACCTTTGGGGCGCGACAAGATCCTGTCTATGGTGGTGGTGCCTTCCACGAGGGGTTAGATATTGCTAATGATACAGGAACAACAATAGTAGCTACGGCGGCAGGTACTGTAACTTATGCAGCCTATGCTGGAGGGTATGGAAATTTAATAGAAATTGATCATGGTAATGGATTTATTACAAAATATGGGCATAACTCAGCACTCTTAGTACAAGCGGGAATGACTGTGAAAAAAGGACAATCCATTGCACTTATGGGTAGTACTGGTAAAAGTACGGGTAGTCATGTTCACTACGAAGTGAGGGTGAATGGTGTGGCTACGGATCCATTATTATTTTTGCCCATTCAATAGGAGGCAATTATGAAATCCTATGTACAAGTTTATACAGGTGATGGCAAAGGGAAAACAACAGCAGCCATCGGTCTAGCAGTGCGTGCTGCAGGAGTAGGAAAGAAAGTACTACTACTTCAATTTATGAAATCTAAGGTGTACTCAGAACATGCTGTATTAGATCAATTAGATCCTATAACAGTAGAAACCGTAGGAAAACCTTTTTTTATTATTCCCGAAGGTATGAAAAGCGATGAAGAGTTGCGCCGATGGGGAGATGATGTAGTTGTATTTCCGAAGGGGCAGCCGCCACAAGAATACAAGGATTTGATTCACATAGGTCAAGAAAGAGCTTTACATGCTGTGGCAACAGGAGATTTCGATATTGTTATCTTAGATGAATACAATATGGCTTTGTTTTTTGGATTAATTGAAGAAGAAGAGGGGCGTGAGCTCCTAGCAGCTCGAAATCCAAATGTAGAAGTGGTATTTACAGGCCGTGGTGCCCCACAATGGCTTCTTGACGAAGCGGATTTAGTCACTGTTATGGAGTCATATCGTCATTATTATGATCAGGGCGTAGAAGCACGTCTTGGTATTGAGCATTAAGGGTAAAGAATGTTATAATTTAAGTATTAACATCGTATAACATACTGAAAGGTAGGTGGTATCGTGTCACTATGGATGATTCTATTGCTATTGGTAATAGCTGTCATCATAGCCATTCTATGTATTCCTATCACATATAGTCTGAAAGTAAGTTCACGCAAGCCCTATGAATTTGACTTCCGATTAGAATGGATGTACCGAGTGTTAAAGGTGCATCTCGCCTATAAGCAAGGCCATTCCTTGTTTAAGGAAGTTTATGTATTAGGGTCTATGAAAGTCGGCTCTGCCCGTGATTACGAGGATTGGTTAAATCGTAGGGTAAAAGAAGAGCTAGATCCCTTAGCGACGGACGACGAGCAAGATGATGTAGACACAAAACACGTGGAAGAAGAAAGAGATCCGTATCCATTATCTGGATATACGGGCCCAGAGCCAGTAACATCTGTACGATTTGATGCGAATGGATATGTCTTGGATCCAGTAGATTCTACATCACCACAAGAAGAAACGACGGAAGAGAAAGAAGATACAAAAGATTTACCAACATTTTGGTGGTGGAAACATGTATCAAATCCTAAACTCTATGAAGCACTGTTTATAGTTAGTAAGCAATGTGTTAGTCATGCTAGTCCTAGAGTATTCCGATTAGAAGGGGATTTTGGAATTCCTAAACCTTATGAAATGGGTCTCATTACTGCAACAGCCTATACAGTGTGTCCCAAACAAGTGGAAAAGGTTAATTTCACTTATACGGAATTTGCCTATACAGGCAGTTTAGAAGTAAAAGGACATATGCAGTTAGGTGTATTTGCTTTCTATGGAACTCTATTTATAGTAAAAAAAGCAGTTAGAGAGTGTCTACTGGACAGCGTAAAAGCATTTGTACAGTATCGACGTCGTAAGCAAAGTGCAAAATAAAAACTTTCAGAAGTTGAAGAATAGTAGGAGGTCATGATGGATACTAAACTTACAAACTTAAAAGACAATTTAGAGCCTTTATTTGAGCAATTTAAAGAAATGATTCGTGTAGAAACAGTAGTGGGTGAACCTGTGCAGTTAGGGGATACTACGATTGTACCATTTGTGGATGTATCCCTTGGTTTAGGGGGATGCCAAAAAGCTGGCGGTGGCGGAGCAAAAGTTGAGCCAACAGCTGTGCTTGTAATCAAAGGGGAACGCATTGAATTATTCAATATTAAAGGATCTGCTAAATATACTGGCTTTGATCGTTTAATCGGCATGGTTCCAGAAATTATCAGTAAATTGAAAAAAGAAGAATATGTCTATGTAAGTGAGGATAAATAATAATTAACTTATCATATGGATGTGTAGAATATATTTCATTTAGATTTCATATATATAAAGTATAGTAAGGGGGCAAGGTGATTTGCTAATTGGAAATAACTTTGCTATACTAGATAAATAGATGAAAATATTTCTCACAGGGAGGCTTATACATGAACTTAACTAAAAAGATTGCAACTTTAGGTGCACTAGCTGTAGTTGGTGCTTTCACAGTATCTAACGCTGCTAATGTAGGCGTAATTAACGAAGAAGCTATCTACACGGGCTATAATGGCTTTGGTGCTATCCAAATGCAAATTGATAAATTACGTGCTGAATACGGTCCTAAATTAGAAGGTGAATTCAAGAAACTAAATAACTTTAAAACAGATGCAGAAAAACAAGCATATTTTGATAAAAGTGTTCGTGGCATCCAAGAAAAATATAATCAAGAAGAAGCAAGTGTATTAGCTCCATTGGATAAAAAAGTAGCAGAAGCAATTCAAGCTATTGCAAAAGAAAAAAATATCGATGTATTAGTGGCTAATCCAACATCTGCTGGCGCTGTTAAAGAAGGTAACCAAGTTATCGACTTAACGCCAGATGTAGTAGCACGTATCAACAAATAAGATATAAAGAAAACCCTCAGATCGCAAGGTCTGAGGGTTATTTTTATATTGGCTTATTTATGAATTAAGTTTACAATGAACTCGCTATCTTCCACCAATGTAGCTTGGATGTAGTTGTTGCCATCGAAGTGCAATACTTCCCCTGGTGTTAAGATATGGGATTCTGTTTCGTTAAGGAATACGTTCACTTTACCTTTTACCACAGTGAAGATAACGTTAGCCTCTGGGTGATTGTGTTTTTCCACTTGATCACCAGCGACGCCGCCTTTTTTCACGATTTTGTAGTTTGGGCCATCAAAAATTAAACCTAGTTCTTGTTTTACAGTTCCTGCCATAGTAGAACCTCCTATTCTGGGGACTTTCACAGTGGTGAAAGTCAATCACTGCAGCGAATGTGCTGCCATATATAATATAAAAAGGATAAGCTACTTAGCTTTTAGCAATTGTATATACAGGAATATCACCATCAAGGTTCACGCTGAACGCAAAGTCCGGTGCTACGTGACTGACGAAGGCACTGAACCATGCTTGGAAGGCAGCGGCCATAATAATTGGATTCACGCCCGCTGTTTTCCAATAAGAAATTTGATTTTGGTGATTTCCGTACCAACTAAAGGTAGTATCGGTTTGCTCGATCACAGTATCACTTGGGTCACAAGGCATACCGTTCACATAGTAGTCTTGCATCACAGTGTAGATCGCTGGTGCTGTTTGAGCTGTCAGTTTTTCTTTCGCTTCTGTACCGCACATTGCACCTTGTTTGATAAAAGCTTCTAATACAGCGTCAATGCCATCATCGCCACCACAATCAGTTAAATCTTTGATAAAAGTAGCTTCACGAACAGAAGATGTTTGTAATTGGTTGTGTAACCAACCATGAATATTATTATGGTCGATGATACGATCCAACTGGCGATCTGGAGGAATTGGTTTTCCATACAAATCGATAGCGGTTGCATATAACTCATCTGCTAAATCGTCGAGGCGAGTGTGTGCCTCTTTTTTAATCAATTGTTCGCGTTCAGCGATAAGCTGAATTTTTTTGTATAACCAGAAATGAATGTGTCCCAGTACTGCTGACATGTTAAGCTCCTTTTCGTGCGACTTCTAATTTGGAAACAAGTTCATCCACATCCATGCCGTGAATGCTAGCGGCTTGCCATAATGGTTCCCCCGTGGAGGAAGGACAGCCTAGACAACCCATACCGATGGATTGCAACACAGGCACCGTTTGTGGATACATATCTATAATATCACGAATAATGGAATCTTTTGTAATAGCAATTTCAGATACATTACGACCTGCATTGAGTTTTGCTACTAATTCATCGATGTCCATGCCGTGGATATTTGCCGCTTGCCATAGAGGTTCCCCTGTGGAAGAAGGACAGCCTAGGCAGCCCATTCCCATGGATTGTAAAATAGGAATCAATTCTGGATATACGTCGACGATATGACGAACGATGGTATCTTTTGTTATGAGTTGTCCCGGTGAAAGTGGAGTAGCTCCTTTGTCGTTAGCAGGTGCAGTAGCTTCTGCAAGTCCTGCATTACCTTGACCTGGTAATTTGACCACTGGTTCAGCCGATGCTTTAGCAGCAGATGTTGGGGAATCCACTGTATCTAACACAGCAGCTCGGAATGCGTCGAGACCGATGCGGTCAATGAATTGGCCGATACGCTCGATTTGGGCATTTTCTTTGTAGTAGGCAATCATGCGATCGATGATAGTGAGTACTTCTTCTTCAGTAGCTACTTCTGTGATTAAGTCGCCTAAGCGTGGATGAGCGCCAGCACTACCACCTGCATAGATCTGCCAACCCTGATCGTTGCCGATAACGCCGATATCTTTGGTAATCGCTTCGGAGCAAGAGTTAGGACAGCCAGATACGCCAATTTTCATTTTGGACGGCATTTCTTTAGAAATGTATTTTCGTTCTAATTGCATGCCCAAGTGAACACTGTCTTGTTTTGCCCGTTTACAGAATGTTGTACCAGGGCAAATTTTTACAGAACGCACACGATTGGATACAGTGTGTGCTGGTTCCATACCTAGCATTGCCCATGCTTTGTCTACATCTTCTGCATTTAGGTTGGTAATCATGATGCGTTGTGCACCTGTAATCTTTAAAGTTGCGTGGAATGTGTTTGCCACATCGATAAATTTTTGTAACATTTGTGGTTGTACGAAACCACCAGGTATGCGAGGGGTAATCGCATAGGTGCGTTTTCCATTACGGATACGCTGTAAATTGCCTGCCACTTGTGCCATGTGTATCTCCTTAGTATCGAGTAAATGTTGATAATTTTTATGTATGTGAAAGTTATGAAATATTATATATGACTAGGCGAAAGCCTATGCTCTTAGTATACTATAAGAAGTGAATCTTGTATGTAGCCGAGGCAACTGTTTTTATTCACAAATAATACACGGCTTATACACTGAAAATTTAAAGTTACACACAGAATTATCCACAAAAAGTGATTAAGTTAAGAGAAAAATAAATGTAAAATATAGTTAGTTACGTATTACACACAGAATATACACAAGATAATCACATAGTTATCCACAGCTCGGTATAATAGTTGCAATACTTAGAAGTTGCACACAGAGTATACACAAGATACCCACAGAATTATCCACAAATAGTGTATATATGGTTGGTAAAAAATATTTATAGAGTATTTTATTCAAGTTAGTTATAGCATCTTAGTATGTGGTTTAATTTATATATAACTAGTTGAAAATACATTAGCTAAATACCTTATGAAGCCCATAAGTGTTATAAGGAATTCACTATTGTATATGAAGTGATAGAAAAGAAAGATAAGGATATATATGAAAGTATTATATGAAAATGTACAGACTGCTACCTTTGTAGAGAGACCTAATCGATTTGTGGTCCATTTAGAATTACAGGGACAAATCATAGCTGCTCACTTACCGAATCCAGGTCGTATGTGGGAACTTCTTTTTGTAGGGGTGAAGATGTACGTGGTGCATCATCCAAAAGAAGGTGCGAAAACACAATATCGTGTCATCGGTATTGAACGAGAGGGTGTTCCCATTATGTTGGACACTAATTATTGTAATGACATGGCAGAGTACATGATCGAGGAACAACTGATTCCTGGATGGGAAGAATGGCGAGTGGTACGACGAGAGTACACAGTCGGTCATAGCCGCTTTGATTTATTACTCACTAATGATAAGGGCGAACATTTTTTACTGGAAGTAAAATCTTGTACACTATTTGGCAATCAAGGGGCGATGTTTCCTGATGCGGTGACAGAGCGAGGTCGAAAGCACTTACTACATTTGCAAGAATTACAGCAAGAGGGATATCGTACAGGTATTTTATTCTTAGTGCAATGGGGACGAGCTCTGTGGTTTTCCCCAGACTTTCACACGGATTTGGAATTTACTAAGACATTTATTGAGGTGGCACCACAATTAGATTGGAAGGCCATGGCATTACAGTGGACTTCAGAGTTTCACAGGCCTACGGTGGTACGAGAGTGCCTGTACAATGATGTGGCTGTGCGCATAGAAGCAGAGGACCGAGGCGATTACCTCATGGTGTTGCAGGTGGAAGAGCCAGTGACCTTAACTATTGGAAGTAAAGGAGATATGTACTTTGAACCCGGTTATTATGTGTATGTAGGGTCAGCGAAAGCCAATTTAGAAAAACGTATTGAACGTCACAAACGGAAGCGGAAAAAGAAACATTGGCACTTAGATTATTTGCGAAGTGTTAGTACTGTTGTAGCAGCTTTACCGATTCGCAGTTCCAGTGATTTAGAATGCGAATTGGCGAAGGCGATGAAGGCTATTAGCGTAGACGAGGTGAAAGGCTTTGGCTGTAGCGATTGTCATTGTGATTCACATTTATTCAAAATGGATGTGAATCCTATCCATGATGAACGATTTATGATTGAGGTGGTAGAGCAATTTCGTATGAATCGATTGAATACAATGATGTTGGACAGGTAGCTACAAATCTGTGAGAATATTTATTCAATATATACGTTCACAAGTGTTTATATTTGAGCATATTGAAATTTTTGTGTAAAAAGATAGAAAAAAAGTGCATAAAATGGTATAATAATTTAGTTAATAGATTCGTTTTTAAAAATGAGGTGATACAATGGAGGAAAAGGCTTGGAGTCATGGCAAGATTGTGCCAGTCCAAATCGATAAAGAAATGCGTAGCTCCTACATCGATTACGCCATGAGCGTTATCGTTATGCGCGCCCTTCCAGATGTACGTGATGGGTTGAAACCTGTACACCGTCGTATTCTATATGCGATGCATGAAACAGGCATGACACCGTCAAAACCGTACAAAAAATCGGCTCGTATCGTCGGCGACGTACTTGGTAAATACCACCCACATGGTGATAGTTCTGTGTACGATGCAACGGTGCGTTTGGCCCAAGATTTTAATACAAGATATCCACTGGTAGATGGTCATGGTAACTTTGGTTCTATTGACGGCGACTCCGCAGCGGCTATGCGGTATACAGAAGTTCGTATGTCTCGTATTGCTACAGAAATGCTAGCAGATATAGAGAAGAAAACAGTGGACTTCATGCCGAACTATGATGAATCTTTGGAAGAACCAACCGTGCTTCCTGCAAAGATTCCGAACTTGTTAATCAATGGTTCCGCCGGCATTGCCGTTGGGATGGCAACGAACATTCCGCCCCACAACTTAGGGGAAGTGGTAGATGGTCTAGTGATGCTTATCGACGATCCAGAGGTAGATGTGAACCAATTGATGACAGCTATCAAAGGTCCAGATTTTCCAACAGGGGCGTCTATCCTTGGCCGTGAGGGCATAAAAAAAGCCTATGCCACAGGTCGTGGTAGCATCAAAATGCGTGCGAAAGCTCATATTGAGGCTATGACGAAAGGTAAACACCGTATCGTGGTCACAGAAATTCCGTACCAAGTGAACAAAGCGCGCTTAATTGCAACCATTGCAGATTTAAGCCGTGATAAAATGGTGGACGGCATTACGGCCCTTCGTGATGAAAGTGACCGTCGTGGTCTTCGCATCGTCATCGAATTGCGTGCAGACGTACAACCAGATATTGTGTTGAATAAATTATATAAACATACACAATTACAAGATACATTTGGCGTAATTATGCTAGCATTGGTGAAAGGCCATCCAAAAGTATTGACTTTGAAAGAAGTACTAGGTCATTACTTAACGCACCGTCAAGAAGTGATCGTACGCCGTACAGAATTCGACTTGGCGAAGGCAGAAGCTCGTGCCCATGTATTGGAAGGTTTGTTGATTGCTTTAGATCACATTGATGAAGTGATTCATACTATCCGTAGTTCTCAAACTACAGATATTGCTCGTGCCGCTTTGATTGAAAAGTTCAGCCTTACAGAAATTCAAGCGAATGCTATCTTAGATATGCGTTTAGCTCGTTTAACAGGTTTGGAACGCGAAAAAATCGAAGAAGAACATGCAGCATTGTTAGTGTTGATTGCAGATTTAAAAGCAATCTTAGCCTCCGACGAACGTCAACGTGAAATTATCAAAGAAGAATTGATTGCCATGAAAGAAAAATATGGCGACAAACGCCGTAGTGAAATTACGATTGATACGTCTGACTTCGATGTAGAAGATCTAATTGCTGATGAAGAAATGGTTATCACATTAACTCGTCAAGGTTATATTAAACGCATGAATGCTAATGTGTATCGCAACCAACATAAAGGTGGCGTAGGTGTTGTGGGAATGAAAACAAAAGATGATGATTATGTAGCACAAATTATGCATGTACGTACACATAATACATTGTTATTCTTCACATCTACAGGTCGTGCGTACCGTTTAAAAGCCTACGAAGTGCCAGAAGCATCTAGTCGTAATTCACGGGGTACAGCCATCATTAACGTATTACCTCTTAATGTAGGGGAAACAGTGACGAACATGATCGACTTAGAGCGTATCTCTAGCGATGTGAACCTGTTTATGGTTACAAAACAGGGCGTTGTAAAACGTACGGCTATTGATGAGTATCGCAATATTCGTCGCGGTGGTTTGAATGCAGTGGCATTGGATGAAGGAGATCAGTTAATCTCCGTAGGATTAACCTATGGTAACCAAGATGTATTGCTAGGTACGAAAAAAGGTATGGCTATTCGCTTCCATGAATCTGATGTACGTTTAATGAAACGAGCAGCTCGTGGTGTGAAGGGTATTAATCTCAATACTGGTGACGAAGTTGTAGGCGCTAGCATCATCCACGGCACTGGCGAAGAATGCCAAGTCTTTACTATCAGTGAAGAAGGATATGGCAAACGCAATGTGGAAAGCTCCTATACAGTACAAAAACGTGGTGGTAAAGGGACGAAAAACTTTAAAATCACGGAAAAAACTGGTGAAGTAGTGGCCGTAGAAATCGTGAATGACAACGATGAAATGATGCTTATTTCTGAACAAGGCAAAATCATTCGCTTTGATGTAAATGATATTGCGGTGAAGAAAAGTAAAGCTATTTCTGGCGTGAAAACACAGAACTTAGATGAAGGAGATAAAATTGCTTCTGTAGCGGTTATCTCTGGAGAAGATCTAAAAGAAGACGAAAGCTTGTTTTAATATCGGCTTTCTTGCCATTCTTAATTGAGTAGAAGGGAAGAGCACGACACATTCCTCCGCAA
>NZ_KQ960768.1:197651-209497 GCF_001553345.1 Veillonella sp. DNF00869 | reverse complement strand
GGCCTGGGAGGATAGGAAGTTGCTGATTAAACTTAGCGGGGGCTAGCATCTGCTAGCCCAGCTAAAAACTTGGTTCTGCTACAAGAATCACTTGACAAAGTATCAACTTTACGTTATACTGAGTAAGTCGTAAAGATAGGGGTATAGCTCAATTGGTAGAGTAGCGGTCTCCAAAACCGTTGGTTGTGGGTTCAAGTCCTACTGCCCCTGCCAACTAAATTACATATGACTCAGTAGCTCAGCTGGATAGAGTGTTTGACTACGAATCAAAAGGTCGGGGGTTCGAATCCCTCCTGGGTCACCATCTTATGCGGGAGTGGCGGAATTGGCAGACGCACCAGACTTAGGATCTGGCGCCATTGGCGTGGGGGTTCAAGTCCCTTCTCCCGCACCAATTTTAAAGATAAGCGAATAGTTATATTCGCTTTTTTTGTATATCTAGTGTAAGAATATAATTTTAAGTGTTGATACAAGGAGGTTGCTATGAAAGTTACAGACTTAAGCTTTTTAGCATCTGCGGTTTCTGGTTTACGTGAAACTCGTTGGAACAAAGAAATATTCAAAGCCTTTTTCTTCGGTCTTACTGTAGGTGCATATTTAATTTATGCAGCCCTTCATTATATTGAAGAGTCCACGAATACGGCGATTAAAGAAAACCTAGAATAATCACAGGGGCTATAGATAACTATAGCTCTTTTTCATATAAGAAAGGAAATACTATATGTCGATGACATATAAGCCTATATTAGATATAAAAGGGACTATGAAGGATATTGTAGACTCTTTTTATAAAAAAGGAGCTACCCAAATCTATGGATTAGGAGGATCACAGAAATCTTTTCTGTATAGTCAAGCTACATTAGAAGGTGAGCAAAGACCAACCCTCATTGTGACCCATGATAAAACCCATAAAGAGCTGTGGGAAAGGGATATACAATGTCTATTACCAGATGCTAAAGTATTATCTTATCCTATTGTGGATCGATCTCTTTCACAATGGACGGCAAAAAGTTTAGATACACAGGCAAAACGGATGGAGACCTTAGGGAATCTAGCTTTGGGTAAACCAGTGATTGTATTAGCTACCATAGAAGAAGCTAGTCAATTTGTAGGCGAACCTTGTACCGTGTTAGATCATATGTTAACGCTTCAGGTAGAGGAAGACATAGATCAGCAAATCCTGTTAGAAAAATTAGTACAAATTGGATATGAACGAGTGGACCAGGTGGAATATCGTGGTCATTTTAGCGTGCGTGGAGATATTTTAGATGTATTTCCTATTCAAAGTGAATTTCCTTTTCGTCTTGAATTTTTTGGCGATACGATTGATACTATGCGTCAGTTCAATGTGGATACGCAACGCTCTATGGGGGAAGCTTCGGAATGTATGGTCTTACCTATACACGCGGATAATGATGAGGAAACTTGCTCTATACTCTCTTATTTAAGTAGTGGCGTATTAATTTTAGATGAGCCAAAACGGTTAGAAGAAGCGTTAGGTAAAGTTCATAAAGAAGATGCGTCGAATGAAGAGTTATATCTGCGTTGGAAGGATTGGAAGGCATCTTCTCAGGCGTATACCACTATTTTATTCAGTATGATGCAACGCTCTGCAGGATGGGGGAAGGTAGAGACCATCGGCATGATGGGAAAATCTATTGCCTCCTATGAACGTCAAATTCCTATGCTTATGGATGATATTAAGTTTAATGCATCCTTGAATAGACAAATCGTATTGGTGTTACACAATCAGCAACGCCGTGAAGCAATAGAAAGTGCGTTACTTGAAAATAAGATATCCTATGTGTATCGAGATACATGGGAATGGACAGCACCTGCAGTTCTTATTGTGGAGGGCATACTTTCAGAGGGATTTGAATTACCACATTCAAATCTAACGGTCATCACAGAAGGGAATATTTTTGGCTTTCAGAAGAAAAAACTTCGTAAGAAAGTAGATAAAGGTCAGGAGATTAAATATTTTACAGATATTACCGTTGGGGATTATGTAGTACATAGCATCCATGGTATTGGTAAATATCGAGGACTGAAGACCATAGAGACGGAAGGCATTCATCGAGATTATATTGAAATCGATTACGCTGGTACAGATCGTTTATTTTTACCGGCAGACCATTTGGATCAATTACAAAAATATATTGGTAATGAAGGAGTTACGCCCAAACTACATAAAATGGGTGGTAAGGAATGGATTAAGACAAAATCGAAAGCCCAAAAATCTATTGATGATTTAGCAGATACCTTAGTGGAGTTGTATGCGAAACGAGAACTTATAGAGGGCTATGCATTTTTACCAGACCAACCATGGCAACGAGAGTTTGAAGACCAGTTCCCGTATGAAGAGACCGATGACCAATTACAAGCGATTCAAGAGATTAAGGCGTCGATGGAATTACCACGCCCTATGGACCGACTGTTATGTGGGGATGTTGGATTCGGTAAAACAGAAGTGGCTATGCGCGCTATGTTTAAAGCTGTTATGAGCGGTAAGCAAGTGGCTATGTTAGTACCTACAACGGTGCTTTCAGAGCAACATTTTAAAACATTCATGTATCGATTCTCACAATTTGGAGTGCGCGTAGAAGTGTTAAATCGATTCCGGTCAGCGAAAGAAAAGAAGGATATTATTAAGGCTGTACAAGATGGACAGGTAGATATCTTAATCGGCACACATGCGTTATTAAGTAAGAAAATTCAATTCCAAAAGTTAGGTTTATTAGTGGTAGATGAAGAACAACGATTTGGGGTGGCACAAAAAGAAAAGTGGAAACAATGGGCTACTAATATTGATATTTTAACCCTTAGCGCTACGCCAATTCCACGGACCTTGCATATGTCCTTGGTAGGGGTTCGTGAAATGAGTGTCATCCATACGCCACCGATGGAACGATTGCCAGTGCAAACCTATGTTGTAGAGTTTGATATGCAAGTAGTGACGGAAGCTATTCGTCGTGAGCTACAACGAGGTGGACAGGTATATTTTGTGTACAATAAGGTACAGTCTATTGCGCATATGGAAGAACAGTTACAGCGAGCTATGCCGGACCTACGCATTGCAGTGGCTCATGGACAAATGGCGGGTACCATGATGGAACATGTGATGCAGGATTTTACAGAAGGACAATATGATGTACTCTTATGTACTAGTATTATTGAAACGGGCTTAGACATTCCAAACGCCAATACCATTATTATTTTTGATGCAGATCATTTGGGCTTGTCACAGTTGTATCAAATGCGCGGACGAGTAGGGCGTTCTAGTCAACGGGCGTATGCGTATTTTATGTATCGCCCAGATAAGGTGTTAAATGAAAGTGCCGAAAAACGGTTGAAGGCCATCCAGGAATTTACCGAATTAGGCGCAGGATTTAAGTTAGCTATGCGAGACATGGAAATTCGAGGGGCAGGCAACTTATTAGGTGCGCAACAACATGGCAATATCGCAGCTGTCGGCTTTGCTATGTATGCCGCCATGTTAGAAGAAGCGATTGCAAAATCCCAGAAAAAAGATATGCCAGACCGTCCATTACCAGCACCAGTGGTGGATGTAGGCATAGATGCCTTTATCGATAGTGATTATATTCATGATGAGGCACGAAAGATTTCTGTGTATCAACGATTACTACAAATTGATACAAAAGCTGGTTTAGACGATTTTGTAGATGAATTAATTGACCGGTTTGGATCGCCTACAAAACCAGTGGAACGTCTAATTAAATTGGCCATGATTAAGGAACGAGCTCGTGCTTTAGGTATGAAGAGTGTCATTCGCAAGGATGGGAATATTCTCTTTACTTGGCAAGATGAGTCTAAAATGGAAGACTGGGATATGGGTGCCATCAGTGAAGATATATGGAAACATATGAAACATCGAGGCTCAAACTCCACTGTATGGGCCTATACATTACAATCTGGCGATGTAATCCGCCAAGTAGAACAAGTACTGAGTGAATTTGAACGAAAACTTCCAAAGGAGGGCTAATATGACAGGATTTATGAAAGGAGCTATGATCTTAACCGTAGCAGGGTTATTGGTGAAGGTCATAGGGGCGGTCAGTAAAGTCATTGTAGCTCGTATCTTAGGAGGCGAAGGGGTGGGTCTGTACCAAATGGCCTATTCTTTGTATCAACTAATTATCAGTATTGGAGCAGCAGGATTACCAGTCGCTCTTTCTATTATGATTGCTCGCAAAGTGGGACAAGAGGACTATAGAGGAGCTCGGCATATTTTCAAGGTAGCATTGACTACTATGGGGATGCTAGGTGTATTGCTAAGTGTAGCCTTTTATATTGCAATTCCTTATGTTATCGAAATCGGATTGATTACAGATAACCGAGCAGAAGGTGCGTTATTAGCGGTAGCACCTGCCATTGGGATTGTTTCTTTATTGGCTTGTTTTCGAGGCTATTTTCAAGGATTTCAAAATATGTTGCCTACTGGTATATCACAGGTATGTGAACAGTTAGGGCGTGTACTAGTGATGGTGGGGGCAGCTATCTACTTTTTACCACAGGGGATTGAATTAGCCTCTAGTCGTGCGGCCTTATCTTCTGTCATTGGCGTAGGCTTAGGATTAGTGGTGTTACTGTATTATTATGGTCGAGAATCTAAATTAGAAGGACAAATATTTCCTTTAGAATCACCGAAGACCATTATAAAAGACTTAATGACACTAGCCTTTCCAGTGGCCGTAGCCAATATTATGATACCTCTCATTGGAGCCATTGATTTATGGCTAGTACCACAACAATTGATGCTATCTGGTTATGGCAAAGAAGAGGCTACAACAGCATTTGGATATTTAACAGGAATGGCGACCTCTCTTATCAGCTTACCTGTTATAGTGACTATGTCCTTAGCCACTAGCTTAGTACCTGCCATATCTAGACTGCATAGAGACCGAGATAAAGAAGAAATCCATCATCGCATGGAGACCGCGCTACGGATGACGAATATCGTAACGATTCCTGCCTTTGTAGGATTGTGTGTATTGGCTACACCGATTTCTCAGATGATGTTTGATACGCCGAATGCAGGTGGATCTATTGCTGTTCTTAGCACTAGCATTTGGCTACTAGGTGTACAACAAGTAACAACCGGTGCCTTACAGGGGTTAGGACGTACGGCGATTCCTATGTTTACGTTACTCTTAGGGGCAGTATTAAAAATTTTATTAAATCTCTATTTAACACCGCAATGGGGGATAGAAGGGGCTGCGTGGGCCACTAATGTAGATTTTGGTATAGCTGCGGTAGCAAACTTGTATATATTGTATCGATGTACATCATTTACTATTTCTTTCCTAGAAATTGGAAAAATTCTATTCTCCTCCTTAGCCATGGGTGGTGGCACAGTGATGTTTTATAATTTTATGAGTACTATCCTATCTAATACCATGAGTGTAGCATTATCTATTCTTTTAGGAATTGTACTATATGTATTAGCACTAAGTATAACGAAAACCATGCAGGTGAAAGAGTTTACAGGTTTGGCAAAACAAGCCATGAAGAAAGGTGGTTCTAAGTGAGTCAAAAAGAAACGAGTTCCTTTACATTGGATCCATTAGTAGATGTATTAGCTGAATTACGAGGCCCTAATGGATGTCCTTGGGATAAATTACAAACACATAGTTCACTACGTAGATATTTGCTAGAAGAAGTATATGAAACATTAGAAGCCATTGATGAAAAGAATGTGGACCATTTACGGGAAGAATTAGGAGATTTATTGTTGCAAATCGTGTTTCATGCACGAGTGGCAGAGGAAAATGGATATTTTACCATGCAAGATGTGGTGAATGATATTACCGCTAAAATGGTGAGACGACATCCGCATGTGTTTCAAAGTGCAGACCGAGAAACAGTAGGAGATACATTAGCAACTTGGGAAGAATTGAAAGCAAAAGAAAAAGGGCATGAACGCACATCTATTTTGGATGGAATTTCTCCAGGATTACCAGCTTTATTGCGGGCTCAAAAATTACAAGAGAAGGCAAGTAAAGTGGGGTTCGACTGGCCTAGTGAAGAAGGGGTGTGGACTAAGTTTTATGAAGAAATAGATGAATTTAAGCGAGAAATATTCAAAAAAGATATAGAAAAAGCGGAAGAAGAGGGGGGAGATGTACTTTTTTCCTTGATAAATCTGTTTAAATGGTATAAAATAATCGGAGAAAACGCACTACACCGCACAAATACAAAGTTTATACGGCGATTTTCTTATGTGGAAAAAAAGGTCCAACAGAGTGGAAACAAATGGGAGGATTTTACTCTCAAAGAGCTAGATGAATTTTGGGAGGCGGCAAAGGTGGAACTTTAATCGCATGATTAAGTTAAAGGAATACTATTTTTAAGGGAGGTTCAATCATGAACAAAACTGAATTAATCGCAAGCGTTGCAGCTAAAGCTGAATTGACAAAAAAAGATGCTGAAAAAGCAGTAAAAGCTTTATTCGACACAATTGGCGAAGCATTAGCTAAAGAAGAAAAAGTACAAGTAATTGGTTTTGGTACTTTCGAAGTTCGTACTCGTGCTGAACGCATTGGCCGCAACCCTCGTACGAAAGAAGAAATGACAATTCCAGCATCCAAATCCCCAGCTTTCAAAGCAGGTAAACAATTAAAAGACCTTGTGAACGCACCAGCTACTAAAGCAACTACTAAAGCAGCTACTAAAGTTCGTAAAAAATAATTCAGGATATTCCTAAGATACAAAAAGAACGCTACAGTTCCTATGCAAATTGATATTTTCTTACATTTGCATGGAAATGATAGCGTTCTTTTTTATACGTAATATTCATATCTCTTCGAATCTATGATAGAATAGACATAATGTAATTGCTTAGTAAGAATCAGTGAGGTAAAGATACATCATTAGAGGCTATCTAAAGAAAGGAGGGCACATGGGTCAACGTATTTTAATTGTATCGGCGTCAATTGGTACGGGTCATACGCAAGCGGCACTGGCGATTCAAGAATATTGGCAACAGAAAGATCCAAGTGCAGTCGTGCATCATGTAGACTTTTTAGGGACAGATACATTTTCCTTTGATAACCTATTGAAAGAAACCTATTTTAAAATGTTAGACTTCTTTCCTTTCCTCTATGATATTGTCTATCGTTGGTCTGGTGCTGAATGGAAAGGAAGCGTAGCCCAAACGGTAGTGTCTTGGATGCTAAAGAATCGGATGGAAAAACTCATAGAAAAGGAAGAGCCAGATTTAATTGTGTGTACCCATCCATTTCCTTGTGGGGCAGCAAGTGTGTTGAAACGACATCGAAAAATAGAGATTCCTATTGTAGCCGTTATGACTGACTTTGCAGCCCACCAATTTTGGCGCTATGATGAAATCGATGCCTATCATGTAGCTACGCCATCCATGGTGTATGAAGTGTTGAACATGGGTGTACCTTTAGAAAAAATTCATGTCACGGGTATTCCTATTATGCGTCACTTCTTTACACCTTTAAAAGAACCTTATGGCAGTGATTCTTGTAAGAGGGTATTGCTCATGGGTGGTGGACTTGGATTAGGCTGTGTAGAAGAAGCCTTACAACGGCTAGATCATGTACCGGGGATTGATGAAATTCATGTAGTGGCAGGCTTGAACGATGGGTTATATAACTCTTTGCATCATATGAAAGAATCCTTACGAACGCCTATTTCCATATATGGCTATACCAATGAAATCCCTGAATTGATGCGAAAGGCGACGTTGCTTGTGACAAAGCCAGGAGCATTGACTTGTATGGAAGGTGTTACTATAGGTGTACCTATGGTATTTTTTAATGCCATTCCTGGGCAAGAAGAGGCTAATGCAGAATTGTTAGAACAAAAGGGCTGTGGCAAATGGGCACGTCATATTGAAAACTTGGATGATGTAGTAGGTGCTTTATTACAAAATCATGAACGGTTACAGGCTATGCATGAAGCAGCGAAGGCTTGGAAAGTAGATGGAGCAGCGGAAATCGTAGCTGCTTGTGAGGACATGCTGGCACATAAACAGGGGATACTTGAATAGAAAGATAACATAATACAGGACTTAGGATGCCGACTAGTATGGCCTCCTACTTATACAGTTGTAATAAAAAAGGCTGTCACAACATGTAAATTACATGGTGCGACAGCCTTTTTGCCGTATTACTCGCTATAGGAGTCCATTTCAGAATCGTAACGCTCAATATTTTCATTGCGAATATCTTGCAAAGTATCTAGCAATTCTTCTGCACTTTCCACACGAAGGAATAATTCTTTTAGTTCCTCTCCATTTGGAAGTGTTACGCTCCATTGAAATGCATCATTATCATCATACACGGATACAATTACAGGTGTATCCATTGCAGTAGGAATACGTCCATCTTCATCGGAAATAATGGCATATTGACCATCTTCCTCTTCACTACCATCAGATAGTTCGTATAATAGGACGTCCCGTTCGTCAACTTCTACAATTTCAAAACCAATATCTTCAAACTCTTGCTGAACCGTGTCAGTGTCCATGACAACCTCCTTATAAAATAATGAATGTGTTACTTTCATTCTAATCCATGATAGTAGGTGTGTCAATGCAAATCTATAGTTTACATACGTGTTAGTACGTACTATAATAAAAATAGAAGTTGTTTTGTATGTAATTAGTAATCTCATGTCTATTTTCGTGAAAGATGGTGATTATTTTGGTAACACCAAAAGAACTACTAAAAGTATTAAAAAAGGACGGCTGGTATGTTGATCGAATACGAGGCTCACATCATATGTTAAAGCATACGAGTAAAGTGGGGCGTGTTACAGTACCTGTACATAAAGAAGACTTAAAACCTAAAACATTACATACAATATTGAAGCAAGCAGGAATTAAATAAAGTAGTTACGATGAAATAGGAGGTATACTATGAGAAAAGAAATGTATCCAGCAATTTTTAGCAGTGATGGAGATGGAGGATATACAGTCAGCTTTCCAGATTTGCCAGGCTGTGTTACAGAAGGTAATACATTAGCCGAGGCGGTGGACATGGCAGAAGATGCATTGGGACTTTATTTGTATTCTTTGAGTGAAGATAAAGAAGAATTTCCAGTTCCTATGAGTCCAACGGATATACAATGTAGCTCAGGGGAGTTTATTGGGCTAGTAAAATGGGATGAGGAAGCTTATTTAAGAAAGACAGATAATAGAGCTGTGAAAAAAACGCTTACTATTCCTAGTTGGCTTAATCATAAAGCAGAAGAAGAGAATCTTAATTTTTCTAAAATATTACAAAGTGCATTAAAACAAGAACTAGGAATTATATAAACGAGTATGAATATCTTAACATTACAAAACATAGAAAAATCGTATGGCACCCGCTTATTGTTTAAAAACGTAAATGTCACCATAGCCTCTCATCATCGCATTGGTTTAATTGGCGTTAATGGGACAGGAAAAACAACTTTATTGCAGGTGTTAGAAGGAACACAAGAACCAGATACAGGTAGCATAGAACGAAATGGGAAGGCTACCATCCATCGATTGGAACAAGATCCATATATTGATGAAAGTAGTACCTTGCTAGATAATGTATTATTAGGAGACCATCCTAAACTTTCACTGGTTCGAGATTTTGAAAGAGCGTTACAAGATCCAGAATCACCGCAGTATATGAAATTATTAGCGCGCATGGATGAAGAAGATGGCTGGGTTGTAGAACAAGAAGCAAAAATGATATTGACACGCCTTGGCTTTCATGATGTACATGGGCCAGCAAACTCATTATCTGGGGGACAACGCCGAAGATTAGCATTAGCTAGAGCCTTGGTCTATCCTTGTGATTTATTATTGCTTGACGAACCTACGAATCATTTGGATGAGGCCACCATTGAATGGCTAGAACTATATTTAAAAGATAGAAAAGGGGCTGTATTATTGAGCACCCATGATAGATATTTCCTAGATGCCGTATGTAACACCATATGGGAACTATCGAATCAGACTATATATGAATTTCAAGAGACTTACGAAACCTATGTATCCTTGAAAGAAGAACGAGAAGCACAGTTAGATGCCATTGAGGAAAAGCGCAGAAAGCTGATTGCCAGTGAATTACAATGGGTGCGCCGTGGTGCGAAGGCGCGTACCACGAAACAAAAGGCAAGATTGCAACGGTTCGAGCAGCTGAAAGCTATGGAAAAACGACAAAAAGTAGGCACTGTGGATCCCGTAGTATTAGCCTCTCGTTTGGGAAATACAATTTTCGATATAGAACATCTATCTTTTTCTTATGATGCTGGACGAGAAGTGATTAAAGATTTTACTTATCATATGGTACGTCATGATCGAATTGGTGTGGTAGGACCTAATGGGATTGGTAAGACTATGTTGATGAAACTATTTCAAGGAGCATTGGAACCAGCTGGTGGGACTATGGGGCGTGGAGAAACAGTTCGCATTGGATATTTCTCGCAACAATTACCGACCTTTAAAGAAGACCAACGGGTGTTGGACTATATTCGAGAAAATCGTTCATACTTGCACTTGCCCGATGGCAGTTCCTTAAGTGCAGGTCAATTATTGGAACGATTTTTATTTCCTCCATCACACCATGGTTTGCCCATCCGTAAACTGTCTGGTGGGGAAAAGCGAAGGTTATTTTTACTTCGCATTTTAATGGATGCACCCAATGTGTTACTCCTAGATGAGCCTACCAATGATTTAGACATTCCAACCTTAGAAGTCTTAGAAGAGTTCTTAGATTCTTATAGCGGCATTGTCATCACCGTGTGTCATGACCGGTACTTCTTAGACCGGGTGGTAGATAAACTCTTTGTATTCACTGGAGAAGGTCATATCGAGATATACCATGGTGGGTACTCTGATTATGAAGCAGACACGACCCTAACGAGCGCCATGGGTAGTGATACAAAACGTGGTGTCCTACGTCATGCTGTGCAGGTACAGGGTGGCTCCGCTGGTTCTAGGGAGCAGAATGCGGAACACCATGCCAATGAAGGAATGGTAGTGGATATTGAAAGTGAAAGCGTACAAACACAGTCATGTGATACAGTTACAGATGTGAATACTAATGTGCACCTAGTAGCAGTAGAGACTACGGTAGATAGCAAGGAGAGCGGAAAAAAGAAACTGACTTTAGGGGAGATGAAAGAACTTGAACAATTAGAGCTTCGCATTGCGGAACTAGAAGGTCTAGTGAAAGCCTATGATGCTATGATTGCTCAAGGGGGTAGTGACTATGAAGCCATTGAAAGTACCATCAAAGAACGAGAACAAGTGGTAGAAGAGTTGGATATGAGTACTTTACGATGGTTGGAATTGGAGGAGAGAAAATAAAGTTGTTTATGAAAAAGAACCCCTTTAAGGGTTCTTTTTTGTTATTTCTACAAGTTTATAATTTATAGACAAAATGGCTTATTATCAGTGTTTTAAACAAAATTTGTTTGACACCATAGAGGAATATCGAAAAAAATAGTTGTGCTTTTTTTAAATTTATGTTATTATAAAAAATTTTTTTCAATACATTTAAGTAAAGGGATATAACAAAACTTTATAGAATATATATATAAATCATAGATATAAATTACTAGAGGGAACATGGATACTCTATTAAAAATATAAAATCATTAACGGCTACCCAGATATCACATTCAAAGGCCAACAAAACATCACTCGTTATGAAATGGCTCAAATGGTAGCGAAAGCTTTAGTTCGTCAAGATCGTGTTGACGCTGAACAAAACGCAATCATCAACCGTTTAGCTAACGAATTCTCCGCTGAATTGAACAATTTAGGCGTTCGTGTTTCCACATTAGAAAACAAAGTGGGCAACTTTAAATTCACT
>NZ_KQ960768.1:192558-197551 GCF_001553345.1 Veillonella sp. DNF00869 | reverse complement strand
AGTGGGCAACTTTAAATTCACTGGTGATGCGCGTTTGAAATTTACTGGTCATGATGCAGTAAGAACAACTTATGTAGTTGAAAAAGATAAAGATGATAAAAAAGTTCTTACAGAAAAAATGATGAAAAAATCTATGTTTGACTATCGTGGACGTGTTCAATTTGCAGCGACTGTGAATGAAAATATGAAAGCTGTGATTTGCATGACTGCTAGCAAAGAATTTGGTGCAGCGGGTACTCCAGCAGCTGAAGTTGATCGTATCTATGTACAACGTAATTTGGGTAAATATCTAACTGCAACAGCTGGTCGTCATGATTTATTTATTGGTGGCGGTTTAACATATGATGGAGTCGCTGAAGGGGTTACTGTTATGGTAGGTAAAGATGCATTAAATGCATCTGTAAGTTATGGTTATGCGCCTGATTTAAAATATAATGCAGTGATGGGTAGCACAAAGGATAAACCAGGCACTGACTTTAATACAGTATCATTCTATGCTGAAGAACAAAAAGATAATGCGCAATTAGCTGTGTTCCAATTGAAAGGTATGATTGGTAAAAATGTAAAAGTTGGTGGCTTCTATACAAAAGTAAATGGAGTAAAAGCAGCAGAAGCAGTTAAAACTATTACTACTGGTATTGAATTGCTTAAATCTGATAAGGCTAAGGAAGTTAATGAAGCAATTGACAAAAAATATGATAAAAAATCCTTAGATTTCTATGGATTTAATGCAAGCCTTAATTTGGGTCACAATGTAATGGTGGATGGCGAGTTTGCTAAATACAAAGATTTGAAACATTCTAATGCTTGGACAGCAGGTATCGCCTATGGCGCTTATGATATGGGAAAAGCAGGTACTTGGATGTTAAAAGCTCAATATGTAGATCTTGATGTATTAGCACCTGTATTCTCTTCTACATTATGGACTCCATATAACCAAAACTTCAAAACTTGGGCAGTATCTGGTAAATATGCGGTAGCTAAAAATATCGGCTTAGCAGCATATTCCACAATTGGCGCGAAAGATAAACAAGGCAATGATGTAGCTGAATACTATCGTGCTGAATTAAACTACAACTTCTAATACAATAAGAAATATGTAGTGTCAATATAATATTGAATTACGAATGAAAAAGCGGTTAGTTGGTACATCCAACTAATCGCTTTTGATATCCAATACCTATATAGATTCTCTAACGTATAAAGAACATACTTAAGAGGTATAAGACATATAGTGCCTTATAGACTATTTAGTAGAGAGTCAAAAATTATAAGTGGTATATAAATATCGAAAAAAATCATTTTGCATTTGCAATGGTAGCTAGATTGTGATACTATATATCTTAATCCAAGTGAATGTATAATAAAAAATTGGTGCAGTCAAAGTTGTATATATGTGGAGGAAACGAGGACACTCCAATAAAAAACTGTGAAAGGTACTGGTTGTTTTATAGTATTCACAAATTTTATTTATTTTCATTGAGAGGTAATTATCATGAAAAAACATTTAGCAGTATTAGCTGCAACAGCAGTATTGGGTGTTACTTCTGCATTCGCAGCAAACCCATTCTCCGATGTAACTCCACAAGATTGGGCATACCAAGCAGTTGCTCAATTGGCAGCACAAGGCGTAGTAAATGGCTACCCAGATGGCACTTTCAAAGGCCAACACAATATCACTCGTTATGAAATGGCACAAATGGTTGCTAAAGCATTAGTTCGTCAAGATCGTGTTGACGCTGAACAAAACGCAATCATCAACCGTTTAGCTAACGAATTCTCCGCTGAGTTGAACAACTTAGGCGTTCGTGTAGCTACATTGGAAAACAAAGTAGGTAACTTCGCATTTACTGGTGATGCTCGTCTTCGTTACCAAGGTTCTCATACAAAAGAAAATTTGTATGTAAATGATGAAGACACTGAATCTCCACGTCTTTCTAAATTCGACTACCGTGCTCGTGTACAATTCGAAGCAACAGTAAATGATAATACAAAAGCAGTAGTTCGTTTATCTACTGAAAAAGAGTTTGGTGCAAATGATAAAGATAATACAACAGCAGCTTCTGTAGATCAAGTGTATGTTCAACATAATTTCGGTAAATATGCAACAGCTACAGTAGGTCGTCAAGATTTAGTTATCGGTAGCGGTCTTACTTATGATGGAGCATTTGAAGGTGCACAAGCAACTGTTGGTAAAGATAAACTAAATGCAACTGTATCCTATGGTTACATGGTTGATGGAGATTTAGCAGATCGATCTCGTGAAGAAAATGCACAAACTACATCTTATCAAGTAAATGCAAAATTAGGTAAACATGTTGATGCCAAAGGTTACTATGTTCAATATCATGGTGATAAATCTGAAAATTATTTTGGCGGCGCAGTAGATACGCATTTTGGCCCACATAGCAAAGTATGGTTGGGTGGCGAGTATTCTCGTTATGAAGCATTAGGCGCGGCTGGTGAAGGCTGGACAGCAGGTATTGGTTATGGTAAATATGATATTACTAAACCAGGTACTTGGAGCACAAAAGCTCAATACTTCCGTCTTGGAGAGGTAGCTCCTGTAACATCTCCTACATGGAACTTACCAGATATTTCCAACTCTAACTTCCGTGGTTGGTTGGGAACTATCGACTATGCAGTAGCTAAAAACGTAGGTGTAACATTAAATGCGCAATTACGTAGTAAAAATCTAGATGGTTATGCATTACCTGATTACTACCGTGCAGAATTAAATTACCAATTCTAATTGGTTAGTGAATATAGAAAAGAACTCCTTCGGGGGTTCTTTTTTATATATCAAATGATAGACTATAATAGAATTACCACCTTTATTGGGGGGATTGAAATTTGAGACCTAAGTAATTAAATTATTATCATATACATAGGAGATAGGGCGTTCTAACATATTGTTTGGAAAGATTGTAATAGAGAATGTTATAACAAAGTGCTAGATATGGTTATTACTATTAAATATATTTCAAGAAAAAGTAAATGAGATGTTTATTTTTAAAATTTATTTGCTTTATATGGATATCCTATGATATGATACTTTCAAGTCAAGTATGTTTGCTATGATTTAGATTATAGGTATGTTATTACTGAATGTTGAGGAAACGTGGACACTCCCTGAAAAGTAATGCGATGATATAATCAGTCAAGCTATGTGTATGAGACGATGTATATTATTTTATTTTTCATTGAGAGGTAATTATCATGAAAAAACATTTAGCAGTATTAGCTGCAACAGCAGTATTGGGTGTTACTTCTGCATTCGCAGCAAACCCATTCTCCGATGTAACTCCACAAGATTGGGCATACCAAGCAGTTGCTCAATTGGCAGCACAAGGCGTAGTTAATGGCTACCCAGATGGCACTTTCAAGGGACAAAACAACATCACTCGTTACGAAATGGCACAAATGGTAGCTAAAGCATTAGTTCGTCAAGATCGTGTTGACGCTGAACAAAACGCAATCATCAACCGTTTAGCTAACGAATTCTCCGCTGAGTTGAACAACTTAGGCGTTCGTGTAGCTACATTGGAAAACAAAGTGGGCAACTTCAAATTCACTGGTGATGCTCGTTTGAAATTTACTGGTACAGAAAAAGAAACTAACACATTTGAAGTTCTTGATAAGGCAAATGCAGATGGAGAACTTATTGAACCAAAAACTGTCAAAAAGTCTAAATTTGATTATCGTGGTCGTGTACAATTTGCAGCAACTGTAAATGAAAATACAAAAGCAGTTGTTCGCTTAACAGCTAGTAAAGAGTTCGGTGCAGCAGGAAATCCTGAAACTGCTATTGATCGTGTATATGTACAACATAACTTTGGTAAACAATTGACTGCTACTGCAGGTCGTCATGATGTAACAATTGGTGCAGGTTTAACATATGATGATGTATTCGAAGGTGCTACAGTTATGGCGGGTAAAGATAGTCTAAATGTGGCAGTTGTTTATGGTTATGCTCCAGAATTAAAATATAATGCTGTAGTTGGTAGTACAAAAGATAAACCAGGAACAGACTTTAAAGAAATCTCTTTATATGCAGATGATCAAAAAGATAATGCACAATTGGCAATTTTCCAATTAAATGGTATGGTTGGAAAGAATGTTAAATTAGGCGGATTCTATACTAAAGTTAATGGTGTAAAAGCTGTTGATGCAGTTAATTTTGCTCTTGGTGGAGAAGGGGCCTTACCAGAAAAAGTAAGTAAAGATTTAGCTAAAAAATCTTTAGATTTCTACGGCTTTAATGCAAAAGCTATGTTAGGTTCTAAAGTAACTGTAGATGGTGAATTTGCAAAATTCAAAGATATTAAACATTCTAATGCATGGACTGCAGGTATTGCATATGGCGATTATAATATGAAAAAACAAGGTACATGGATGGTGAAAGCTCAATATGTAAACCTTGATACATTAGCTCCAGTATTCTCTTCTACATTCTGGACTCCATACAACCAAAACTTTAAAACTTGGGCTGTATCCGGTAAGTATGCAGTAGCTAATAATGTTGGCTTGGCAGCATACTCTACAATTAATGCTAAAGATAAAGACGGTAATAGCGTAGCTGATTACTATCGTGCAGAACTTAACTACAATTTCTAATTTGCTAGTTACACATACAAAAAGAACTCCTTCGGGAGTTCTTTTTTATATGATAAATGATGGATTGTAAATAGGATTACTCCATATACTTAGGGATTGTATTAAAAGTATGGAGTCAATGTATTCAATTTTTATTTGCAATTTAAGTGAAACTTGGGGCTAAGTAAGTCTTTATTAATTATCTTGATATAGGAGTTTTAAAGGTCTAAAATGATGTATGAAAAGATTGGAATAATAAATGTTATAGCCAATAGTTAGATATGATTATTAAAAGTATATATATCTTGAATACAAAAAATAAACGAAACGCTTATTTATTAGGAAGTATTTGCTTTATATGGATATTCTATGATATGATACTTTCAAGTCAAGTATG
>NZ_KQ960768.1:83237-192458 GCF_001553345.1 Veillonella sp. DNF00869 | reverse complement strand
CAAGTATGTTTGCTATGATTTAGATTATAGATATGTCATTACTGAATGTTGAGGAAACTTGGACACTCCATGAAAAGTAATACGATGATATAATCAGTCAAGCTATATATATGAGACGATGTATATTATTTTATTTTTCATTGAGAGGTAATTATCATGAAAAAACATTTAGCAGTATTAGCAGCAACAGCAGTATTGGGTGTAACTTCAGCGTTTGCAGCAAATCCTTTCTCTGATGTGACACCACAAGATTGGGCATACCAAGCAGTAGCTCAATTGGCAGCACAAGGCGTAGTTAACGGCTACCCAGATGGTACTTTCAAAGGACAAAACAACATCACTCGTTACGAAATGGCACAAATGGTAGCTAAAGCATTAGTTCGTCAAGATCGTGTTGACGCTGAACAAAACGCAATCATCAACCGTTTAGCTAACGAATTCTCCGCTGAGTTGAACAACTTAGGCGTTCGTGTTGCTACATTGGAAAACAAAGTGGGCAACTTTAAATTCACTGGTGATGCTCGTCTTCGCTATACTGGTACAGAGGATGCTCGTAAATCTAAATTTGACTATCGTGGTCGTGTAAATTTTGAAGCAACTGTAAATGACAATACAAAAGCAGTAGTACGGTTAATGGGTAGTAAAGAGTTTGGTGAAAAAGGCAACCCTGATACAGCTATCGACCGTGTATATGTACAACATAACTTCGGTAAATATGCAACTGTAGCTGCTGGTCGCCAAGATTTGACAGTTGGTAATGGTCTTGCATTTGATGGTGGTACTTTTGAAGGTGTAGTTGCTACAGCTGGTAAAGATAAATTGAATGCGTCTGTGGCATATGGCTATCTACAAAGTGGAACATATGGTAAATTAGAACTTGGTAAAGCGACTCGTGCTGAAAACTCCCAAGTAACAGTATATCAATTGAACACTATGCCAACTGAAAAATTAGCAGTAAAAGGTTTCTATGCTGATGCTCATGAAAAAAATGTACATAATGCATATGGTGCATCTCTAGATCTTAAACTTGGCAACAAAGTTTGGGCTGGCGGTGAATATGTGAAAACAGAAACTCAAGGTGCTAATGGTGAAGCTTGGACAGCGGGCTTAGGTTATGGAAATTATAACATGGCAAAACAAGGTACTTGGTCTGTTAAAGGTCAATACTACAATATTAAAAAAGATGCGCCTGTAATCGATTCCGCACTAGGTTTAGCGACAAAAGGTAATAAAGGTGTATATGCAACAGCTAAATATGCTGTAGCTAAAAACGTAGGTCTTGCAGCTACTGCTACTATTGATACTAAAGATCAAGCTAACAAAGCACAAGCTGAATCCTATCGTGCAGAACTTAACTACAAATTCTAATTTGCAAGTTAATCATATAAAAAGAACTCCTTCGGGAGTTCTTTTTTTGTTGAAAATTAAACGAATTGAGTAAAAAACGGAAAAATATTGTTGAGTTTTATTATTTCTTATGTTATGATGGTCTCAAGTCAAATATGGAAGGTTTAGATTAGATTACAGAAACCGTTTACTAATATGTGAGGAAACGTGGACACTCCATTGAAAAGTAATAGGATGATATGATCCAATCTAATTCGCTATAGGAGACGATTTATATTATTTTATTTTTCATTGAGAGGTAATAATCATGAAAAAACATTTAGCAGTATTAGCTGCAACAGCAGTATTGGGTGTTACTTCTGCATTCGCAGCAAACCCATTCTCCGATGTAACTCCACAAGATTGGGCATACCAAGCAGTATCTCAATTAGCTTCCCAAGGTATCGTTAACGGTTACCCAGATGGCACATTCAAAGGCCAACATAACATCACTCGTTTCGAAATGGCTCAAATGGTAGCAAAAGCTATGGCTCGTCAAGATCGTGTTGACGCTGAACAAAACGCAATCATCAACCGTTTAGCTAACGAATTCTCCGCTGAATTGAACAACTTAGGTGTTCGTGTTTCTACATTGGAAAACAAAGTAGGCAACTTCGCATTTACTGGCGATGCTCGTCTTCGTTATCAAAACGTAGATAAAGATGGTGTAGTTGATTCTAATAAATCTAAATTTGATTACCGTGCTCGTGTACAATTCGATGCTACAGTAAATGACAACACTAAAGCAGTGGTTCGTGTAGCTACTGAAAAAGAATTTGGTCAAAATGATAAAGACAATACTACAAAAGCATCTGTTGACCATGTATATGTACAACATAACTTCGGTAAATATGCTACAGCAACAGCTGGCCGTCAAGATTTAATGATTGGTAATGGCTTAGTATATGATGATTATTTCGAAGGTGCTGTGGGAACTGTTGGTAAAGACAAATTAAACGCATCTGTTGCATACGGTTATCTTATGGGTGGTGAAAACGAAGGCCTTGAAAGAAAAGCTAATGTTCAAACCACAGTTTACCAATTAAACTACATGCCAACTGAAAAAGTAGCTGTAAAAGGTTTCTATGCTGACCTTCACAAAAAAGGAGAAAATAGCGTTTATGGTACATCCTTAGATCTTAAACTTGGTAAAAAAGTTTGGGTTGGTGGCGAATATGCTAAACAAGAAACTAAAGGTGCAGCTGGTGAAGCTTGGACTGCAGGCGTAGGTTATGGCGAAGCTGATATGGCTAAATCTGGCACTTGGGGTGCAAAAGTTCAATACTTTGACTTGAAAAAAGAAGCTCCAGTAGTATCTAATACTTGGAATTTAGCAGATCAAAATAAAAACTACAGAGGTTACTTAGCAACTGTTGATTACACTGTAGCTAAAAACGTTGGTCTTTCTGCTTACGCTACATTCGATAGCAAGAAAAAAGATGACAACAACAAATCTGTTGACTTGCCAGAATACTACCGTGCAGAACTTAACTACAAATTCTAATTTGATAGTTACACATATGAAAAGAACTCCTTCGGGAGTTCTTTTTTGTTTATATTATATATACGTTTCTATCTTTCATTTTACTTTATAATCAACACATTACAATCTAGAAGGAACATGATATAATAAGACATAATATATTCATTTCTAGGAAACGGAAGGTGTTATAATGAATTATTGGTTGTTTTCGCTTATCAATGATATGGCTAACCAGAGTATTGTATTAGATGCCCTAATGATAGTCATTTCTAAAGTTGTACCGTACATTTATATTTTTATATTAGCTGGGCTATATATGCAAGGATTCCGTACTCGTAACTTTAAATTACGTGGTGAAAGTTTTGCTACAGGTGTACTTTTTGTGATTTGCTTACTTGGTAGTTTCATCTTAGGATCTATGTTCTATGAAAATCGTCCATTTGTAGACCATACTGTGGTGTTAATTGTGAATCATGCAGCAGATGCTAGTTTCCCAAGTGATCATGCGGTAGGGACTATGGCTCTTGCCTGTGGTATTTTATTCTATCGTTGGAATTTGGGGACCTGGATGGTCTATGGATCTATTTTAGTAGGAATCTCTCGGGTGTTTGTAGGGAATCATTACCCTGGGGACATACTAGGGGCTTTCATTTTAGTATGGATTTTAACTGCTCTATATAATAAACTTTTACGTCGTGGTGTAGTTCGTGTATACAAAGGACTGGATAGACGACTCATGCATGCCTATATGAAACGATTTCAACCAGAAGAAAGATACTAATTGCATACAGTAGTAATGGACAAATAGTGTATAAGTGCATAGTTATATAATGTATCATTAGCTTAATACATATACTGGTACATATAGTGTATAGGAGGTCATTCATGGATTTTCAAAGTTCTGCAGGTCCTAATCAATATAGTGATTCTGTGTATGAAGTAGTCTTTACACCAGTATTGGAACGCCCTGAGTATCAAGGGGAGCCCTTACATTCTTTATTGTTAGAATTGCGTGAGAAAATGGGACAATCCGATTTTGATCAATATATTAATAGTTTAATTTCTATTAAATACAATGGGACAGCGTTATGGCTAATTACAAAAAGTGAACGAAATCGAACATTAATTGAAGGGCGGTTCTTGCCGTTATTGCGTGATGTATTCAAGGTAGCAGCACCGCGAATTATTTCACAACCATAAGTATATGCTAATCATCTAAGGTCTGATAATAGATAATGCTATCTATTGTTAGACCTTTTTTAGTATCTTCTAATTATTTTAATAAATGAGAAAAATTATCATTGACATAATAGGAAACGTGACGTATCATAGGTATTAAGAAGTGTGTTTATGTAACCCAACAAACAAGGAATGAATATGGAGGCATATATGAATCAACGTGGTATTGTGTTAGCAACATTCGGCTCTATCTACGGAGATGCGGTGGAAGCATCAGTAGGAGCTATGGAACGACGGATTAAGGAAATGTATCCAGGTGTAGAAGTACGTCGTGTATTTTTATCGGATGCATTAGTGGATAAATGGAATGAAAAATATGAGGCAAATGTATTTACTTTAACGGGTGCCATTGAAAGTTTGGCTACTGCAGGGGTAACGGAGATTTTTGTTCAGCCATTTGCATTAGTATGGGATCAATGTTATGTACAAATGCGTAAAGAAGTGATGAAAGAAGCACACGACCGTGGCTTGCATGCTACAGTAGGCAAACCATTGTTGAACTCTTTAGGGGTGAAAAATTATGCAGATGATTACTCTGATACCATAGAAGCAATCATTAAGCACATTAACATTCGTGCATTAAATAAAACTGTATTGCTTATGGCTAATGGTCAAAATCAATTGGAATACAGTGCGTTACAATTGAAATGTTTGTACGGAGCAGGGCAAAATGTGGTGGTATTCACAGCCAATGGATTCCCTAACTTTAAACAAGCACTGACATTGTTAGAACGCTTAGATCATCAAGAAGTATTGGTGGTGCCTTTGGCATTGATTGGCTCCGCTCACTTAATGGATTACTTAGGAGGTGAACGATCTGATTCTATTGCTACTTTGTTGGGACAACAAGGGTATGGTGTTTCCATTTGGAATGAAGGTTTAGGAGAAAATCCATACATTCAAGAATTATTTGTGAAACATTTATCCCAAGTGATTCGTAGTGCAGAACGTCGCACTTTGCGTCAACGTGAAACAGGAGAAGGCAAACCGGTTGTGAAACACGGCACTTTCAGAACTGCATAAGACAATGTGAACTATCGCATATCATGATACGTCATGGTATGCGATTTTTTGATTGTTAAAGGAATATGGAGTATAATGAAAGGTAATGATGACGAACGATGACGGTAATCTGAAAAAGTAGATGCCAACACAATTCATAACAAGGGGAATAGACTCATGGGACATACAAAGCTGACTAACTGGATACATGGACTACAGTTAGATGTAAAAGGATTACTTTGGTTTTCTGCACTATTTATGGTGTTTCGGATTGCCTTTATTGCACTCTTTCAAGATCAATTAGGGGAGGTTAGTTTAGGAGATATTCTTGAGGCACTATGGCTAGGGTTTCGTATTAGTTTAAAAACAGCAGGTGCTATTGTATTACTCAGTTTTTTATTTTCCACGCTACCCGGTGTTCTATGTAGAGAAGGGTGTAAATGGTATTCATCTTGGGCAATACGTCGATGGATGTATGGAATTAGTACCGCTATATTTACATTTTTATTTTGCTTACGTATTCCTTACTTTACAATCTTCCATGCTAGCTTTAATGCTATGATTATTAACGGAGCTCATGACGATATTGGAGCTACGTTGCAAACCGGGATTTCTGAATATGGATTGCTTTGGCGCTTACCCTTAGCGATTGTCTTCTGTGTTATTATGGTTTATGTCTTTATGAAAGTATATACCAATCGTACATGGAAGATACAAGTAAGTGGTAAGGCTAAACAAATTGCCACAGTATTAGGGTCTATTTTCTTAGTAGTTGCAGTGGGTATTGGATTACGTTTTGGCGGAGCTTTTACCTATAATGGTTCCATCCATTGGGAAAATGCAGCACGGACGAAGTCTAATCTATTAAATGAAGCGATTTTAGATGATGGACAAGCCTTGAAACGAGTGTCTACCATTTATGAACGGTCTAAACAAGCTAAGAAGATTACCATCACAGGGGCTGAGCTCAAAGATGTGATCCAATCTGTGGGAGGAAATCCACAGGCTGCTACCATTGATGAAGCTTTCACACGGACCATTACAGAAGAAAAATTACCTACTCAGCCGCATAATGTTATCTTTGTGTTAGGTGAAAGCTATGGTTTGTGGCCGTTCTTGCCAAACTATGAAGAATTAGGTACTTATATTGTACAAGAAGGCAAGGCAATTCAAAGTTCGCCAAAAGCGATGCACACGAAATATATGCTAGCTCATGGTACGGGCACTATGCCAGCTATTAATGGATTTGTCACAGGCTTAGCTGATGCTGGTTTATATCCGAACTATGAAGGGCAGTCCTATAAATCGAAGTATGGTACTGGTATTGCACAAATGATGAAGCATTTTGGATATAAAACAGTGTTCTGGTATGGTGGATTTGGGACTTGGCAAGATGTGGAACGATTTGCCCTAGCGCAAGGGTTTGACGAGTTCCATGGTGCGACTAGTTTCCCTTATGAAGGAGGTAATGCTTGGGGAGCCCCTGATGGAGATTTGTTTAAGGCGATTACCAATTATGTAAAAGGGGAAGAACCAGGTGAAAAAGTATTCCACTTTATTATGACATCCTCTAATCATCCACCGTATTCGGTAGATTTAGCAAAAGCTGGTTTTGATGCGTCAAAGGTAATTGGTAAAGGCGATGACTCTATCAAAAAGGATGACAAAACGGTGAACGAAATCGGCCATTTCTGGTATGCAGATATGACAATGGGTAACATGATTCGTGAGGTAGAAGCAATAGATCCTACGATGTTAACCTTGATTACAGGTGACCACTCTGAACGTTTTAGTTTTGCTACCCAAGTGGATATTCCAACTTTCTCGGCTATTCCTTTTATCGTCTATGGACAAGGCGTAAACCCTAGTTGGCTGAGTGAAAGTAGCTTTGGTAGTGCCTTGCAAATTAATCCTACCTTGGCAGAGCTAGTGGGTCGTAAGGGCGATACCTATATGAGTTTAATGCCGAGCTTGTTTACATCGCCTAAGATGGGTTTTAACCATCGATTGTATGTTGACAATAGTGGTATCCATGAACAAGGGGCATCCATGCCAGAAGAGTATGCGAAGTATATTAAGGCGTTGCGGACCATTAGCGTGTGGCGGATTGTTCGAGGGAATACGGTGGAGTAGTTTCTTTTTGTATAGGAGTGCATAGAGAATATGAATATTTTAGTAACAGGTGGCTGTGGCTTTATAGGTAGCCACTTCTTACGATACATGATGGACATCTATGCAAAGGACTTCTTTATATGCTTAGATGCGTTAACCTATGCAGGAAATAAGAATAATATAAAAGACTTACTAGAAGATTCTAGGTTGACTATGGTGGAAGGGAATATTCGAGATGCTTCTTTCGTAGATACTTTGTTTGTTACGTATAAGCCAGATGTGGTAGTGCATTTTGCAGCAGAAACTCATGTGGATCGAAGTATTATTGGACCACAAGTATTCTTAGAGACGAATGTTGTTGGAACAGGAATTTTATTAGATACTTGTTTACGACATGGTATAGAACGATTTCATCATGTATCTACTGATGAAGTATATGGCACATTACCTTTGCAAGGAGGGAGCCCATTTACGGAACAAAGCCCGTTACTACCTAGTAGCCCTTATGCAACCTCGAAAGCATCCTCAGATTTGTTGGTGTTGAGCTATTATAAAACCTACGGATTACCTATTACTATTTCTAGATGTTCTAATAATTATGGAACTCATCAGTATCCGGAAAAATTAATTCCCCTTATGATACAACGCGCTTTGCAGGAGGCACCATTGCCAGTTTATGGTGATGGATTGAATGTACGAGATTGGATTCATGTTGTGGACCATTGTAGGGCTATTGATACCATTTTACAAGCAGGCGTAATAGGAGAAGTATATAATATAGGTGGTGGCAAAGAAATTGCAAACATCGATTTAGTAAAACAAATCCTAGGTATACTAGATAAGCCTTATGAACTCATTACTTATGTGAATGATCGCTTAGGCCATGATTTACGCTATGCTGTTGATAGTAGCAAAGTACAAAGCTTAGGATGGAAACCGGAGTATACCATGGAAGATTCTTTAAAAGGAATTGTGGAATGGTATGGGGATACCTTAAAAAGTTAGGATAGTATTAGAAATTAAGTCCATTAGCTATATATAGTATATATTAGATATTACGGAGGAAATATGTTAAGCCCGTTATTGTCGGTAATTATACCAGTATATCAAGTAGAAAAATATATAGGGCAGTGTTTAGATTCAGTCCTAACTCAAACTTATACAAATTTAGATATTATATTGGTAGATGATGGAGGTACTGATTCCTCAGTAGATATTTGTAGAGAATATCAGAAAAAAGATAAGAGAATTCGGATTATTAGTCAGGAAAATGGTGGACTTAGTAAGGCAAGAAATGTAGGCGTTGAACATGCTTATGCAGATCTAGTGACATTTATCGATAGTGATGATTTTATTCATCCCAATATGATTGCAACTATGATTTCGTATATAGAAGAACATAATTTAGATATTATATCTTGTAGTAGTACACGTAAAGAAACAATAGAATCTATTGGAAGTGGGATGCTAAAGTTGTATGACCATCATACGGCGGTTTCTATGGGATTACGGGATGAAAATGTTAGTGCGTGGGGCAAAATTTACAAAAAAAATCTATTGGAAAAAGTTCATTTCCCAGAAGGTAGAGTCTTTGAAGATTTGGGCACTTTATATAAAATCTTTAATGAGTGTAAAAAAGTGGGATGGTTGGATTATCAATTTTATCATTACATAAAACGAGAAAACTCTATTACACAACGGTCATTTAGAGTGAAACCAAAATATGATAGCTTGTATTTAAATCATGAAAAAATTTTCTTTGCTAAGCAGCATGGCTATCATGATGAATTACATTATATACATGGTGAAATTATAAAAAATGCTATCTCTTTATTAACGGTGTTTTATTCTAATACGGATATGATTGCAGAGTATGAACAAGAATATAAAGATACTAAACAATGGTTAGCGGAAGCCATGCTAGACACAGTAGCATGGAATACGATTAGAAAAAAAGAACGCATATTATGGTGGTTGTATAACAACTGTCTTAGTGTGTTCAAGTTGTTTTCTAAACTTTCTAAATGGAGTAAAGGGATTAAGTAAGTTTACTACTAAAAAAGACGATTAGATTTGGGATAGGTAAAGGAAATACATATGAGTGTAACAGCTATTATTTTGACAAAAAATGAAGCAAGAAATATAGCCGATTGTATTACTAGTATTCAATGTGCTGATGAAATATTAGTCATTGATGATGAAAGTACAGATGAGACAGTATCATTAGCTGAAAGCTTGGGAGCTAAAGTTATTTCCCATCCTTTACAGAATAATTGGGCTCAACAAAGATTATTTGCTATTGAACAAGCTCAATATGAATGGATACTATTTATAGATGCAGATGAACGTATTTCAGAGAAACTAAATACATCTATTACGAAAGTCGTGAAGGAAGAAAAACGAGCATATCTCTTAGAACGGCACAATGTGTTTCATCATAATAAGGCTACGCATGGCGTATTGAGACCTGATAGAGTTCTTCGGCTATTACCAAAAGACGGAATTACGATTATTGGATATGTGCACGAAAAAATAAGTAGCCCTTATTCTGAAGAAAAGCTACAAGGGGCTTTATATCATTATACGTATGACAATTGGCAACAATATTTTAATAAATTTAATAGCTATACAACATTGGCGGCTAATCGTTATAAAGATGAAGGAAAATCGTGCTCTTTTGTAAGAGATATTATGTTACGACCAATGTGGGCATTCTTTAAAATGTATATATTGGATCGTGGATTTTTAGATGGAAAAATAGGATTTATTTTATCTATTAATCATTACTTTTATACGATGACAAAATATGTAAAATTATATTATTTACTGAAATCTAATGGTAAGTTGTAAGAAGATATAAAATACTGGAGACACCAATGAGAGTAGCTATATTAGAGAGTATAGTTATGCCGGCAGGGCATGAAGTAGAATTTGATAGAATTTTAGTTGAGGAGTTAAAAAAGCAAGGTCATGAACCAGTGTTTTTTGTTCCAGAAAACTTTCCATTTAAAGTTGATTATGGAGTAGATGTAGAATATCTAGAGGGCGGTGAAGCGATTTCCTACGCAGGAGTCAGTCGTTGGAAACGTATGTGGCTGTCCTTGCTTCGAGAGAAAAGACGAAAAGCTTGGTTTAATTCTGCCTATAAAAAAATACTAGATGGCAAATGTGATGCTTTAATTATCCCTACGGCGAGCTTTAGATTTGCTAGGTCTATTATTCGTACTCAATTGAAACACTCTCCTGTTCCTATTATTATGCTATTTCATGGAATTATGGAAAAAGAGCGATCACGATTTGAACTACAAGCTAAACAGTGTGAGCCCTACGAAAATATTCATTTAAAAGTTTTGACATTTAGAGATGAATATAATGATGGGAATAAGAAAAATATTTCATCTGTAGTCCCTCCAGTGTATACTCCAAAAGAAGGCGTAGTAAGAACTAGTAGTAATGAGCTATTAACAATAGGTTTTTTTGGACAGTTTAGAAAAGAAAAACAATTAAATCAGTTTTTAGATGCCTTTATAGAGGCGAAATTTGATTGTCCAGTTAATTTACTAGTACAGGGGGCAACAGTTACACCTACAGATGCAGAACTATTTGAATCTATGATGAAAGAATACAGTGCATATGACAATATTCGGTTCTTACATAAAAATTTAATAGGTAAAGAATGGGACGATCAATTGATTAATGTAGATGCCTTGTTATTACCATATGGAGCAGAACGATATCGATATCAATGCAGTGCCATTTTATTTACAGCTATAGGATTTAATAAACCAGTCTTAGTGTCGGAAGAAATTAACCCTGAAGTGTTAGAAAACTATCATATTGGACATACGTTAGATTTGACATCTAAAGACACAATTGTGAAAGGGTTGGAGGAGTTTGTACATGCTATTCATAATTATCCAGAAGCTTTTAGTGAAGGATTAATAGCTGCAAATCAAAAATATAGTGGAAAACACTTGATTCAGCAAATTTTAGAAGGATAATTCTATTGAAAAGTAGTGTAAACAAAATGTGAAAGAATGATGATAAACTACACAGTTATATCCGATAGGGATAATAAGAAACGTCGAAAGTTAGTGTATAATGAGTTTTACAAGATTGGGATTGAAGAGCCTAATTTCACAGATGCCATTATGGCCACAAGAATGAATGATAAAGAAGTGTATGCGCATACGATAGCAAACACATTTTTATCAAAAGGTGAAGTAGGTTGTGCCTTAAGTCATAAGAAAGTATATGAAGAGTTTTTACGAACAAATGAAAACTCGATAGCTATATTTGAGGATGATATTAAATTTTCAGATGAGTGTACTATAGAAACTATTAAAAAGATTATGGGCATAGTCAACCATATGACAAGACCAGCTGTTGTAGTGTTGCAAAAGAGTATTTATCATCATAAAAAACTGCATAACGTTAAAGATAATCTTTTTATATATTCTGCTAGAAACCTTTTTTGTACACATGGATATATTATTAATAGAGCAGGAGCTGAAAGTATTTTAAAGGTACAAAGCCCTATACGTTTTGAAATAGATGCATTCAAATTTTACTATTGGCTAGGAGCATTAGATTTATTTTGCTTAAATGAAGATCTAGTAATACAAGATGAAGCACAAGTCTCTAATATTAAAGCGGAACGACATGAGGTATATAATCGGACTGCATTAAAAAATAAAGCTTATAAAGAGTTATATACAGAATTACCGTGTAAGCAAAAAGTACAAGCACAATTAAAACGATTATCAAAAGTTTTATATAAACCATTTGAGAGTTTGGAGTATTAATGTAAAGCAGAAAATAGATAATCGTAAATACTCTTGAGGAGATTGTAATGAAGAATAATATTGTTAATATGGTGTGGATTGGAGATAGTATCAGCCCAATAGAAGCTTTGTGTATGAAGTCGTTTATAGAAAATTGTATGCATGTAAAATTATATGTATACAATTTATTGAAGGGGGTACCACAAGATGTAGAGTTATGTGATGCGAATTGTATTATCCCTAAGAACGAAGTATTTAAACATAAAGGGAGTTATGCTGCCTTTGCAGATTTATTTAGGTGGAAACTTATGTATGAAAAGGGTGGATACTATGTAGATACAGACGTTATTTGTTTGAAACCTTTTGATTTTAGAGAAGATGTTGTAATAGGTTGGGAAAATGAAGGTATATTATTAACGCCTACAGTTTTGGGTTTTGAAGAAGGCGGACATTCTTTAGCAAAACAAATGCTCTATAATGCATTGCATCCTTTAGAGAGTAGACCATATGATTCAGTAAAAATGAAAAGAAAACGATTTTTAAAACGCCTAGCACCTTTCAAAATAAATGCAATAGGGTGGGGAGAAGTTGCTGGACCTAAAGGATTAACAAATGAATACTTTTATAAAAAGGACCACTTTGAAGTCGTTCCACTTAAATCTAGTGTTTTCTATAGCATTCCATATTGGGAGTGGGACAAATTTTTGACTCCTGATGGCATAAGTATTGATGAGTTAAAAGATGTATCGTATGCAGCGCATTTGTGGAATGAAATGTGGCGACAAAATGGAATTAATAAAAATGAACCATTCCCTAAAACATCATTTATAGGACAAGCAATGGAGAGATATTGGTAGAATAGATGTAGCAATGGATAGCAGATTATTTTTATAACTACTTCCAATATAAATCATCTTCAAGGTTTTGTATATATAGGGAGAATATACTAATGGATAAGAAATTTAATTTAGAAGTGGATTTAAAAGAAAACTTAATAAAGAGTTTTGGCTGTATTATGCTTATTTTATTACTTGAGATTTTTTTTGTAGGCGTAATGATGCAACAATTTCAGATTCCTGCGCATATGTACATAAAGGGCATTATCCCTTCGTTTGTCTTCGGGGGGGGGGACACTGTTTTTTCTGCGAATACAAGATCCTTCTAGATTTAGGACAAATCTGATAAAGGCTTTTTTTCCGGCAGTATTAATAGCGATTTCTATCACCTATATTTTTCTAACGATGCAATATGATGATAAAAATTACCTAGGAGAAATACAAAAGTATATTAGATATTATCGATTTTGTATTGTATTAGGTTTTTTTGTATTACTTAGTAGGTATGTAATTTCAGAAGTTAAATTAAATAAGCTAATTTGTTCTATTATTAAATGGATAAATTATATCGTTCTTATATCCATGTTATTTTTTATTGGTGCATTTGTAGTTTACTATATAAAATATCATGCTATTGTCTCTGATGTGGCGTTCCTGTCAATTCTTTCGACGACATATAAAGAGGCTTTAGGATATATTTTATCAATTATGATATCTCCATTAATTAGTTTCTTAATATTAAGCATAGTAATATTACTACCATTTATTTCATATCTATCACTATCTAGAATTGAGAAAGTTGAGTATTCTCGTAAAGTATCGTTTTATATAAATATACTTTTTTTATGTAGTTTCATAGGTCTCTTAAGTGTAGTTGGAAAAATGTTTCCCTTTGATCAATATATACATTTAACCAGGAATTCCAGCATTCTCAATAGTTTTACTGAGCTATCAAAAAATATTGATAAAAATGATGATAATATTACTTTAAAAGATAATGTTGGGTCCTTAAAGGGGACAATAATTTTAGTTGTTGGAGAAAGCGCAAATAGAGACTATATGTCATCTTTCAATACTAATATGAAGTATAATACTACTCCATGGGAGCTAGAACAAAAAAACAATTTGAATTTTATATTTTTAAATTTAGCATATTCTAATTATCCAAATACTAATATGTCTTTGTCTAAAGCATTAACACAGTCAAATCAATATAATGAAATAGAATTATCTAAAGCAATTACCTTGGTTGGATTAGCAAAAAAAGCACATTATAGAACATTTTGGATTTCAACACAAAGTAATGATGGAATGTATGATTCTATTGCTACAACCATTGGAAACAGAGCTGATTATACATATTGGCTAAATGGATATGATGATGAAGTGTATCAAAAACTTTCGGAAATCGATATAAGTGATAATAATTTTATTGTAATTCATATTTTAGGTAGTCATGATCGATATACAGATAGAGTTCCAGCGGATTTCCAACCAGATAAATACCCACACACAAAAGATGGTGAATATATGAGAACGCTAGAGTATACAGATACATTGTTGGAAAATATATACAATTATGGGAACGAACATCTTAATTTGAATGCAATGGTATATATGTCGGATCATGGAGAAAATCTAGAATATGGTCATACAGACAATCCATTTTATTATGAAATGGTGCATATACCAATATGGTTGTATTTATCTGACTCATTTAAAGCGTCATCACCTAAAATATATGAAAATTTAGTGAATAATAAAGACAAAGTATTCACCAACGACCTAATGTTTGAGTTAATATCATCATTACTAGGGGCGCATCCATTGGATTATAATCCTGAGTTTGATATATCTAGTGATAAGTACAAGATAAACCTTGATAATGCGATGACTGTACATAATAAATATCGCATTAAGGATGATCCAGTGTTTAAAAAATAGATCATATGCATGAAAGATAATTTAAAGAAAACAGAGCGAGTAATCGCTCTGTTTTTATATGCTAATACTATTATTGTATAATAAATATAGATTTATATTTATCAGGATACAAGGAATATAGGGCGTATAACAGATTGGAGAGATCGCATGGAGATTTTAAATGATATAAATATTGTATTACAGATCATAACAAATATATGTATTCTATGCATTACGATTTATACTACATTTTTACAACTAGGATCTGCATCGATTAGAGGGTTATTCGTTCAATATAAACGGCAACAGTTTTTAGGGGAATATTTTATACTGCAATTATATAATACTTCGTTATCTTCTATTAGTATTAGAGAGGTATACCTGATTTTTAATAACGAAAAGAAGTTGTTGATTAAGAAATATGATGTTCCTTTGCTAGTGGAATCTCGTCGCAGTTTTCAAATAGAGATGGATCCGGTATCGAATTGCCTTATTGATTATAAGGTCTTACTAAATGAAAACTATTTAGTATTTATAAAGCTTGTTGATGGGAATTCCATATGTACATTTTCTACATCGGGATTGAAAGGTAGAATTAAATTCTGGGGTCAAAATTATAAATTTTTAAAGAACTTAAAAAGAAATCCAAGAAATGTCATAGATAGGTTAGATTCAATAGAGTGGTATAAAATCTGCTATGGGGATGTTATTTTAAGGGATATTGTTAATTTTATTTTACTCATTAAATCGGAAGGAAGTGTACAAACAGTGTTTATAACAAAGTCTGGATCAATGAGTGAAAGATACTTTAGTGATGGAAAGTGGGAAAGAGGCATTGGTACTGGAACTTATCAAGAAATAAAAGAACGATTAACTGAGGCATTTAAAGCGGAATTCAAAGAAGAAGTACTAGAATTTGAGTTATATAAAGTAGAGGATGTTTGTAATTTTCAAATATCTAATCCTTTAGGTTATAATTTAAATTATGAGGTATTGAAAAAATGGCTTGAAAATAATGTATGATTGAATTATCCTACATTATAAAAATTTTTGACTATAAGGTTAAGAATAGAAAGTTGTGGCTATGGATTTAATTAGAGATTTTAAAGAAATCCTCCTTAAGCATGCTCGTAAACAAGGACTTATATTTTCTGATTTGGATAGCGATAGTACTTGTATTAGAATTTTAAGCTTTAATAGGAAGATAGGATTAGGAAATAAAAAGAAAGTTTCTTTTGCAAAGGGAATTAGAATACCTAAAGAATATAAAAAACGAGTCTATCATATATTGGAGTATCTAGCTGATGGTGGAAATATAATTCCTTATTTATCTAAACAAAGTATTAACTTAAATAATCCTGGAGATTTAATGTTTAATGATTGGAATATATTGCATATACATTTAGGTAAACGGAAAGATAAGAAAGATTCTAGATTTATTGAACGGACTGGAGAATTATTGTTTTTAATCAATACAGAAACAGAGATTAAAGTATTAGGTGTATACGACCATAAACCCTCTCCATGGACTAGGAATGAATTGTTGCAAAGAATATATGATACATGGCCTGAAATGTTAGGGATAATAAAAGGTGCGAAATTAAATATATCCGTTACTGAAGTACAGAAAAGAAAATTACGAAAAAGTCATATAACTTTATTCGAAGAAGTATATGATAAAAAAACACGGAGAACGCTGCTTGTTCATGTAAAGAATGCACTAGGCTTGGTATGTAGTGGGGAGTCTACTGCAGATGTTCTAAAATATAACGATATTATAAGAGTCCTAAGGCGTATGGAGATGAATCTAAAAAAGCAAGAGATAGATGCTGTTTTCAGATTACATGAGTCAAATGGTGTATGGATTGTTATTGATCAAAATTTACGACAATTATATGGTTCTATAAAGTTAGTGAAACTTAATAAAGTACATAAGTTGTGATTTTATTTGATGTATCGTATACTTCAAAGCATTAAATATTAGGAATGCCAGATGGAGCGCTCACCATAAACTCTATGGTAAGAATATACAGGTATGATATAATTGTTACAAGGCAATAAACTGGAAAGTTTTTATCGGAGTGATGCTCTATATTGCTACGCTTTGCTGTAACTTACTAAAAAGTATTATAAAGGCTATTTTATATAAGGAATAAGAAAAAGCGCTCCAATCAGGAGCGCTTTTTCTTTTTTATCCCGAAGGATAATATAAAGTTAGTTTTGGGATTCATAGCCCAATTTGTACATTTATTATACATTTACTATTGAGGAATGTCAATCTTAAATGAGTCAGTGACAAGGTGATGTATTAATTTATACCTAATGATATTTAAATCATTAGGATGTATTTTTATATCATATAAAGGATGAGATTTCTTTATAGGAAATATAATTCTTGATTTACTGATAGTCTTTATTTGATTCACTTCAACAATACTTCCTTTAGACATTTTATCAGAAAATTCCAGTATATCTTTGTTGGCAGAATAGATCTCGTTAACACCAGATTCGATGAGTTTTGAGTACTGTCTTGCAAACTCGTCGTTATCTATTTCAGGAGCGCTTTTGGTAAGTTCAATAATTTCGTTGCGGAGTTTAATGTATTTTGTTTCAAAAATGTTGAAATCATTAATAACCTTATCGACTAATAAATTTTTGATAGGATATGCAATTTCATATTCCCATTCTTTTAAGGCACTATGTTTTGACTTTTTAGATGTTAACGGCAAAACAGTAAGTAGATCATTTTTCTTTCTATCCTGTGTATTCAAGACAATTGCATAGTGTGGGTAGCTAAATTCATGTTTAATACCACAGCCAAAATCAACAAATATAATCTGACCCTGGTCATATTTAGGAAGATAAGTAGGATTAAATTTAGATTCATTTGATTTGTAAGCAATATAGGTATACATCCAACTTTTAAATCGTTCGAAATTAGTCGTATTATTATTTGCTAAAAATTTTGCATATGAAATATACTTGCGTATTAGTAAAGTTAGCTTTTTCACTTATACCCCCTGGTAAAATATGATAATAAAAATGTCATTTATTTTATGGCTTTCAATATTACTCATAATATGTTCATACATAAGGGGAATCCCTACAAACATATATTACAATAAACTTAAATGAAACTCAAGAATACGATTACTTTGATGGTGTCGTATTAAACAATAATAGAGCGAAAGATCATTTTAAAACACATTGGGACGAAGATATAGATTAAATTATTTTATTGGTTAATATAATCTAGTAGTAACTTTACATTCTATATGATATACTGAAGAAAACGAAAACTCGTTTTTAAGGAGGGGATATCCATGCTTATATCTGTAGAAGTTGAAAATTTTAGATCCTTTTATGATAGAACTGTATTTTCCATGGAAACTGGGTCTAAATTGCGATCATATTCTACGACAAATACTCATAGATTTAAAGGATTGAAACTTTTAAAATCTGCTTTTATTTTTGGTGGTAATGCAAATGGTAAGACGAATATTATCAATGTTTTTTACCTGTTAAAAGCACTTATTATGAATCCAACAATATCAGAAGTGGAAGAGTTAATAACAGATACCTTTGCGGGAGATTCTAAACCAACGTCTTTTCTTGTAAAATTTTTGAAAAATAATAAGGTTTTTACTTATGAATTAGAATATATCGAAGAACGTGTCATAAAAGAGTCCTTGGTAGTAAATGACCGTATGATTTTTTCTCGAAATGGCGATGAAGTATTTTTGCCTGACTCATTAACACCATTAAGCTCAACGATACGGAAAAATCAGTTATTATTGTTTTTTGCTCAAACAAATAATATTTTGGAAGCGAAAGAGGCGTATGAATGGTTTGTGGTAGATATTGTTATACCTGATACAAATGATTTAAATCTTTCTATTCTTAAAGAGTTAAAGCAAAATAAAGCGTTAAAAAGAAAGTTAATATTATTTCTACAAGCGGCCGATTTTAATATTTTAGACATCGAGGTACGTGAAAGGGTGAGAAAAGTACCGAGCATATTTTCATTTAGCTTGAACAATGATAATCCCGAACTAAAAACGGGAGAGCTTGTGGAGAGAAAAGTAGTAGAAATTTATTGTATACATCAAAAAAACAATGATGATAAATTTGTATTAAACCTATCAGAAGAAAGTGAAGGAACTAAAATATTTTTAATTTTAGCTACCTATATTTTAAGAGATTTAGAAAGAAACACAGTATTCTTAATCGATGAATTTGATGCATCATTACATATTAAATTGACAGAAGTGTTATTAAAATTATTTAATCAATGGAATCAAAGAAGTCAATTTATAGTAACCTCTCATTCATTTGATTTGATGGATAAGAATCTGCGTCCAGATCAAATTTATTTTGTAGAGAAAGATAGATTTGGGAAAAGCGAACTATATAGTTTATTCGACTTTGATGATGTGAGATTAAAGCGTCATGATTATAAATATAAACGAAGATACTTGCAAGGGATTTATGGAGCTGATCAAATTATTAATGAGTCTGCTATTGCAGAGACATTAGGAGTAGATTATGAGTAGATTGTCTAAGGGGAAGCGAGCAAAAAAATCTTTTTACATAATCACTGAGGGTGAAACCGAAGAAAGGTATTTTTCTGAGTTTAGACAAGAAGGTCGCTGTAGCGGCGTTAAAATAAAGAGAGTTAAACCTTGTAGTAATCAAATACTTAGTGCTGCAAAAAGAGTTTGGAAAAAAGAAAGATTTACTTTATCAAACTATAATAATCCAGTTATTGTCATAGATAAAGATGCTTTGACTAAAGATGATTTTGATACTATTTTAAGACAAGCGTTTGATAGTAAAATCGAGGTAGTTTTTTCTAACTCTGCTTTTGAAGTATGGCTATTAGCTCATTTTGAGCCTATTACAAAAGGGTTCCTCTCAGCAAATGAATTAAAGAAACGATTGTCAAATTATTTACGAAGAGAATACAAAAAAGGAAATGTAAGCCAGTTAAGGGCAATAGTAAAACATTTTACTCAAGCCTTTGAAAATACAAGGAATGTATCTAGTATCTCATATGATACTCAGTGTACAAATGTAGGAGACCTATGTCAGAGAATGATAGAAGATTAGTTTCTACCGGAGCAATACTCTGTATTGCCCCGGTTTTTTGTCGTCTACTTGAAGGTACAAAAAACTTGCACCAACCCCTCTATTCTTGTAAAATAGAGGTATAACAACTTATATAGTACAAGAATTATTAGGAGGAATTGATTATGGCAGTGAAGATTGGTATTAATGGCTTTGGTCGTATTGGTAAATGCGTCATGCGCGCGGCTCTTAACAACCCAGATGTGGAAGTAGTAGCCATTAATGATACTGGTGATATTGAAGGTTCCGCTTTACTGTTTAAACATGACTCAATTCATGGCAACTTAAGCTGTGACGTGTCTGTAGAAGGCGAATATTTAGTAGTAGACGGTAAAAAAACACGTGTATTCTGTGACCGTGATCCAGCAAAATTAGACTGGTCCTCCGAAGGGGTAGAAGTGGTTATCGAATGTACGGGTGTATTCCGTTCTCGTGAAAAAGCAGCAGCTCATTTAGGGGGCACTGTTAAAAAAGTAATCATTTCCGCACCAGGTAAAGATGAAGATAAAACAATCGTTATGGGTGTCAATGAAAGTGAATATGATCCAGCTACGCATCATGTAGTATCTAATGCAAGTTGTACTACAAACTGTTTAGCTCCATTTGCAAAAGTATTGCATCAAGAATTTGGTATCAAACGTGGTATGATGACAACAGTGCACTCCTACACAAATGACCAACGTGTATTGGATGCACCACATAAAGACTTACGTCGTGCTCGTGCAGCAGCGATGTCCATTATTCCTACTACAACAGGTGCAGCAAAAGCAGTGGCATTAGTATTACCTGAATTAAAAGGTAAATTAAATGGCTTTGCTCTTCGTGTGCCTACTCCAAATGTGTCTGTAACAGACTTAGTAGTAGAACTTGAAAAAGAAGCAACTAAAGAAAGCATCAATGCGGCATTCCGCAAAGCAGCTGAAGGTGAGTTAAAAGGTATTCTTGGCGTATCTGATTTGCCATTAGTATCCAAAGACTTCAATGGTGACGCTCGTAGTTCTATCGTAGATGCAGACTTGACAATGGTGATGGAAGGCAATATGGCAAAAGTAGTAGCTTGGTATGACAATGAGTGGGGCTATTCCTCTCGTATTGTTGACCTAGCTGTGTACATGAGCAAACGAGGCTTATAATCTGCCGGGGACTACGAGGGTAGTCCCTTTTTGGCATGTTTATTGTATATACATAGGAGACAGTATGAAACTTTCACTAGCAAATATGAATGTAGCAAATAAAACTGTATTTGTACGAGTTGATTTTAATGTACCTTTGAAAGACGGTGTTATCACTGATGACACTCGTATTCGTGCCACATTACCTACCTTGCGTCATTTGATTGACCAAGGTGCGAAGGTAGTGATTGCCTCTCATTTAGGTCGCCCTAAAGGAGAGCGTAAACCAGAGTTTACCTTAGCTCCTTGTGCCAAACGATTGAGTGAATTATTAGAACAACCAGTTCGTTTTGTAAAAGATTGCATCGGTGACATCCCTGCACAAGCCGTAAGTGAAATGAAGTCCGGTGATGTGGTGGTATTAGAAAATCTTCGGTTCTATAAAGAAGAAGAAAAAAATGATCCTATTTTTGCCAAAGCCTTAGCGGATTTAGCAGAAGTGGGCGTGAATGATGCCTTCGGCGTATCTCATCGTGCCCATGCCTCTGTGGAAGGAATTACGAAATACTTACCAATGGGAGCTGGTTTCTTGTTAGAAAAGGAAATTCGCTATGTGGGAGGTGCTGTAGAGCATCCTGAACACCCATTTGCAGCCATCATCGGTGGCGCCAAAGTAAGCGACAAAATTGAAGTCATTTCTAACTTATTACCAAAAGTAGAAGTATTGATCATCGGCGGTGGTATGGCAAATACTTTCGTAGCGGCTCAAGGTCATAATGTGGGTACTTCCTTAGTGGAAGCTGACAAATTTGAACTAGCTCGTGAATTAATTGCTCGTGCAAAAGAAACTAACACTAACCTATTATTGCCAGTAGACTTCGTTGTAGCCGATGCTTTCAGTGAAACTGCTAATCACAAGGTGGTAGATGCAACGGCTATTGAAGAGGGTTGGATGGCCTTAGACATTGGTCCGAAGAGCCGTGAGCTATTCGCAGAGGCTTTAGCACCGATGAAAATGATCGTTTGGAATGGTCCTATGGGCGTATTTGAAATGGAAGTATTCGCAGGTGGTACCAATGCGGTAGCGAAAGCGGTGGCAGAGGCGAATGCAACTACAATTGTAGGCGGCGGCGATTCTGTAGCGGCTATTGAAAAAAGTGGATTAAGTCACAAAATTTCTCATATTTCCACTGGTGGCGGCGCCTCCTTAGAGTACTTAGAAGGCAAAGTATTACCAGGTATTGCAGCCTTACAAGAGGCATAGGAGGTTATCATGCGACAACCGATCATTGCAGGGAACTGGAAAATGCATATGACGAATACAGAAGCCACTGTATTCGTAGAACAATTGAAAACATTAGTGGCAGATGCTAGTTGTGAAGTGGTAGTATGCCCTCCGTTTACAGCCATTAGCACTGTAGCTGATTTAGCGGAAGACACCAAGGTTCGTGTAGGGGCACAAAACGTGTTCCACGAAGAATCTGGTGCCTATACAGGGGAAGTATCTCCTTCGATGTTGACGGACTTAGGTGTGTCCTACGTAATTGTGGGTCACTCTGAACGACGTTCTATTTTTAAAGAAGCAGATCGTTGTGTGAATAAGCGTGTGCGCATTGTTTTACAACATGGCATGAGCCCTATCCTTTGCGTAGGTGAAAGTTTAAATCAACGTGAAAGTGGGGAAACGGTGGCATTCATTCATTCCCAATTAGAAATGGGATTGCATGGAGTGCCTGCAGAAGAAATGACAGAAGTGGTGATTGCTTACGAACCGATTTGGGCCATTGGCACAGGTCGTACAGCCACAGCGGAACAAGCTGGGGAAGTATGCCAAAGCATTCGTGAGAAAATCGCCGCAATGTATACGCCGGACATTGCAGAACAAGTACGCATTCTATACGGTGGCAGTGTAAAACCGGAGAATGCGAAAGATATTTTAGCCCAAGCCCACGTGGATGGTGCTTTGGTGGGTGGTGCTTCCTTGGAAGCAGAGACTTTTACGGGAATTATTAATGCCTGTTAACATAGGTTTGAGGTAGCGTATGGCAAAATTAAAAGGACCAGTGATGCTAACAATCCTTGATGGATTCGGTATTGGGGATGGTCAAGACCCAACCAATGCGGTGGTACAAGCGAACCCCCGAACATTTTTAGAATTATGGGATAAGTGCCCTCACACTCTATTGGATGCATCTGGTATGGCCGTAGGCTTGCCAGATGGACAGATGGGAAACTCTGAAGTGGGGCATTTGAATATTGGTGCCGGACGTATTGTGTACCAAGAATTGACGCGCATCACGAAAGAGGCAGAGGAAGGAACCTTATTTACTCGTCATACCTTGGTGAAAGCCTATGAAGAGGGGGCTAAACAAGCCTTGCATCTAGTAGGTTTGTTATCGGATGGCGGTGTCCACTCGCATATTGATCACTTGAAGGCATTACTTCGTGGCGCTAAAGAGGCTGGTGTAGGAAAAGTCTATATCCACGCCTTCTTAGATGGTCGTGATGTACCACCACAAAGTGCGTTGGCCTATATTGATGAGATTGCTCACTACTGCAACGAGTTGGGTCTAGGGTCGATTGCGACAATAGGTGGTCGTTATTATGGTATGGACCGTGATCAACGATGGGAACGAGTGCAACTGGCGTATAATGCCATGGTATGTGGTAGTGGTACAGAAGTAGGTTGTGCTCATGAAGCGGTAGAACACAGTTATGCTGATGAAACAACAGATGAATTTGTCATTCCATCGGTAGTGGAAGGGTATACAGGTATGCAGGATGGAGATGCGATTTTGTTCTTTAACTTCCGTCCTGATCGGGCTCGTCAATTAGTGCGTGCTGTGGTAGATCCGGATTTTACTGGATTTGAACGAAAACATGTATTGCAAGGTTCCTATGTGGCGAGTATGACTCGGTACGAAGCAGACTTACCAGTGCCTGTGGTGTATGATAAAGAACTGCTAACAGATACCCTAGGAGAAGTGCTAGCTAAGGGTGGTTATCGTCAACTGCGCATTGCAGAAACAGAGAAATATGCTCATGTGACGTATTTCTTCAATGGTGGTAAGGAAGATGTATTCCCTGGGGAAGATAGAATTTTAGTGCCTTCTCCGAAGGTGGCTACCTATGATTTGCAACCAGAGATGAGTGCTCCAGAGGTAACAGAAAAGGTTGTATCCGCCATTCGCAGTGGCGAGTATGATATGATTATCTTGAATTATGCAAACCCAGATATGGTAGGCCATACGGGTGATTTTGAAGCAGCAAAACGAGCGATTTTAGCTGTGGATGTGGGACTTTCAGAGATTGTGAAAGCCATTCAAGATAGGAATGGTCAGTTATTAATTACAGCGGACCATGGAAATTCTGAGGTCATGGTGGACCATACCACAGAAATTCCGCACACGGCGCATACGACGAATCCGGTACCACTCATTTTAGTGGGAGCCCCAGAGGGTGTCACCTTGCGACCAGGTCGGCTATGTGATTTAGCACCAACTATGCTGGCTTTAGGCGGTATTGAGCAGCCTGAAGCTATGAGTGGTGAAAGTTTGTTAGTACAATAAGGAGAAGTAACAATGGCAGTAATTACTGATGTATACGCAAGAGAGATTATGGATTCCCGTGGCAATCCAACAGTAGAAGTAGAAGTATATTTAGAAGATGGTACGATTGGTCGTGCAGCGGTTCCATCTGGAGCGTCTACTGGTCAATTTGAAGCGGTGGAATTGCGCGATAGCGAGTCTTCTCGTTACTTAGGCAAAGGTGTATTACAAGCGGTAGCAAACGTAAATGACATCATTGGACCTGCTATTTTAGGGTTTGATGCATCTGAGCAAGTGGCTATTGATGGGGTGATGATTGAGTTAGATGGCACTCCTAACAAAGCAAAATTAGGTGCTAATGCGATCTTAGGTGTATCCATGGCAGTAGCTCGTGCAGCGGCTGAATCTTATGATTTACCATTGTTCCAATACCTTGGTGGCACGAATGCAAAAGAATTGCCAGTACCAATGATGAATATTTTAAATGGTGGGGCTCATGCAGATAATAACGTGGATATCCAAGAGTTCATGATTATGCCAATTGGTGCATCTAGCTTTATGGAAGCATTGCGTTATTGTGCAGAAGTATACCATACATTGAAAGGTGTATTGAAAGCAAAAGGCTTGGCCACAGGTGTAGGTGATGAAGGGGGCTTTGCTCCGAACTTAGGTTCCAATGAAGAAGCATTACAAGTGATTACAGAAGCTATCGAAAAAGCAGGTCTTGTAGTGGGTAAAGATATTGTATTTGCTATTGATGCAGCATCTTCTGAGTTCTACAAAGATGGCAAGTACCACTTAGCTGGTGAAGGCAAAGTAAAAACAGCTGCTGAAATGGTAGAATACTATGCAGAACTTTGCGAAAAATATCCAATCTACTCCATCGAAGATGGTTTAGCAGAAGAAGATTGGGAAGGCTGGAAATTATTAACAGATCGCCTAGGTAAAACAGTTCAATTAGTAGGTGACGATTTATTCGTAACGAATACAGAACGCTTGTCTCGTGGTATCAAAGAAGATACAGCGAATGCAATCTTGATCAAAGTGAACCAAATCGGTACGTTGACAGAAACATTTGATGCTATTGAAATGGCAAAACGTGCAGGCTATACAGCTGTTATCTCTCACCGTTCTGGTGAAACAGAAGATTCCACAATTGCTGACATCGCTGTAGCAGTAAATGCTGGACAAATCAAAACTGGTGCTCCAGCTCGTTCCGAACGCGTAGCAAAATACAACCAATTACTTCGTATTGAAGACATGTTGGCAGAAACAGCACAATACCGTGGTAGCGATGTGTTCTATAACATCAAACGATAAGAATATGTGAAAATGAAAAAGGACCCTGCGGGGTCCTTTTTGTATAAAACCTATATGTATTTTCCGTATATTGCGGGAAGTTCCTGTAGAAACAAGCTATAATTATTCTTCTAATAAAGTAGCGAAAAATTCTTTAGCAGAACGTCCATTACCGTTATTTGATTCTTCGACTCCACGAGATAAAATATCTTCTAATTCTGAAGGGCTAAAGTCAGATGTACTAAGGGGCGGTGTATTTAACTTTAGATCAAAAGGGAGTCCGTTATGTAGGATAATTTGTCGATAGAATAAATCAATAGCGACAGCGCGACTTAGTCCAAGGTCTTCTAAAATAGATTCAGCATGTTGTTTTATATTTTCATTAATTCGGACATTAACACTAGCAGATTTCATGAGGGTCTCCTTTCTGGTTACTATGTTAAGTAAATTATAAACTGTTGTATTGCATTATGCAACATAAAATAATATATGGAATATAAATTGACTAGATAGTAGTTTGTGATATAATATAAATAAGAAAAGGAGAGCCATCAACGTGCGTTCGGCGTTAGGCTCATCTAGGAGTTAATAAAGCTTGATGACACCTAACGTGTTGAGGAGTGGTAGTCCTCATGCGTTAGGTATTTTCATTGTCTACTTACATAGATCAATGATAGCACTCACCTTGTTTTATACAAGGTGTTTATTTTTTTGTATAAAATCCATGAAAGACGATATATATAATCTATGATATAATAGAAAAGATTAATGCTGAATGCATTCTATAGAATTTTAAGTAAAGGTGAAAGGATTAGGAAAGGAGGAGTAGGGTGTACAACAATTTTGAAGTGATTGGGGCATTTGCATTGTATTTAGGCCTCATGATGTACATCGGGGTATATTATTACCGCAAGTCTAATAGCTTAGACGACTATATTTTAGGAGGTCGCCAGCTAGGCCCCTGGATCACGTCCATGAGTGCGGAAGCATCAGATATGAGTGGATGGATGTTGATGGGTTTACCTGGATTTGCCTACTCAACAGGGATATCGGCCTTATGGATTGCCATTGGTTTAGCTTTGGGAACGTGGCTGAACTGGGTGTTCGTATCGAAACGATTGCGCAATTATACAGAGGTAGCGAATAATAGTTTGACTATACCGGATTATTTGAAAAACCGTTTTCATGATACATCAAGAATTGTGCCGGTAGTGTCTGCTATCTTCATCGTTATTTTCTTTTTAATTTACACGTCCTCCGGATTTGTGGCAGGTGGTAAATTATTTAATACTATCTTTGGACTAGATTACATGACATCCCTCTTTATTACAGCAGGGGTAGTTATTTTCTACACCTTCTTAGGTGGTTTCCTAGCCGTAAGTTGGACTGACTGTATCCAAGGTATGATGATGTTCTTCGCCATCTTATTGGTACCGGTGACGGCAGCCATGTATTTAGGTGGTCCTGTTGAAACCTCTCAATTAATTGCTACGGAGTTCCCAGCAGGCTTGTCCGTTTGGGGACCGGAACAAGATACTTTCACCTTGGTGGTAGGTATCATTTCTAGCCTAGGATGGGGGCTTGGTTACTTTGGTCAACCTCATATCTTAGTGCGTTTCATGGCGATTTCCGACGCGAAAGAATTGAAAAAAGCTACGAATATTGCCATGATTTGGGTGGTTATTTCCTTGTTGGCTGCAGTGGCAGTAGGTCTTGTTGGTAAAGTATATTTAACAACACCATTAGTCGATGCTGATGCAGAAACAGTATTCCTTGTGATGAGCGAGCATTTATTTAACCCATTTGTGGCAGGTTTGATTTGGTCCGCTGTATTGGCAGCGATTATGAGTACAGCCTCTGCACAATTGTTAGTAACTGCATCTTCTGTGTCGCAAGATTTGTACCGCAATGTGTTTGCCCGTGATGCAGGAGACCGTGAACTAGTTATGGTTAGCCGTGCTACGGTATTGATCGTATCTGCTATTGCCATCGTGATGGCAGTGAATCCACAAAGCTATATCTTGACGATGGTGGCCTATGCATGGGCAGGATTTGGCGCTGCCTTTGGTCCAGCTATCTTGATCTCGTTGACTTGGAAACGTATGACTCTGAAAGGTTGTATCGCTGGTATCTTGGTAGGTGGTATTACCGTTCTTGTGTGGAAACAATTCGGTTGGTTCGGCTTGTATGAAATCGTACCAGGTTTTATCTTATCCGCCATTGCTATCTTTGTAGTAAGCTTGTTGGATCATGAGCCAAGTAAAGAAATCCAAGCGGAGTTCGATGCATCAGAACAAATGCATATTTTATAATTACATACACATAGTAAACGAAATGTTGGGACTACTCCTTTGGGGTAGTGCCAACATTTTTTTGTAGAAGATGTGTAGATTATGGAAAGGATAGTGTAGTTCTAGTGTAAACGGTTTATACTGGCCTATAAAAATGGTATAATAAATAGATACGATTCGATAAATGTACAGTTAGAAAGGAGGAAAGACATATGGATGCTAGAGCCCTACGAGCATTGCAACATTTTTATGGATATTCCAGTTTTCGCCCCGCTCAAGAGGTACCTGTTACAGCTTTGTTAAAGAACCAAGATGTGCTAGGGATTATGCCTACTGGGGCAGGTAAATCGATTTGCTTTCAGGTTCCTGCTATGCTAAAGGCGGGCATTACCATTGTATTTTCTCCGTTGATTTCCTTGATGCAAGATCAAGTGGATACCTTGAAAGAGCAAGGTATGCCAGCGGCGTATATGAATAGCACCCTCAGTCGAGAAGAACAGAATAAAATTTTGTACTATTTACGGGAAGGGCGCATTAAACTATTATACTTGGCACCAGAAAAATTAGAGTCCGAAGGGTTTTGTGAGTTTTTAAGAGGACTGCCAATTAGCCAAGTGATTATTGATGAAGCCCATTGTGTGTCACAATGGGGGCATGATTTTAGGCCTTCTTTCACGGCCATAGGACCTTTTATTAAGAGCTTGCCCCATAGACCTGTGGTAGGGGCTTTCACAGCCAGTGCTACGGAAGAAGTAGAACGTGATATAAAACAACTCTTAGGATTGGAGAATGCCCGTGTGCATATTACGGGATTTGATCGTCCTAACTTGGCGTTTTCTGTGATCCACGAAAGTAAGCGTATGGAATATGTACGGGATTATGTGCTACACAACCCAAATGATGTGGGGATTATCTATTGCGCTACTAGGGCGAATGTGGAAAAAGTATATCGTGAGTTGTTGCGATACGGCGTGAAAGCAGGTTACTACCATGGTGGTTTATCTGATGAAGAACGTAAGTACCAACAGAATCGTTACGCCTTTGATGAAGTGCAAGTTATGGTAGCTACCAATGCATTTGGGATGGGCATCGATAAAAGTAATGTGCGCTATGTGATCCATTACCAAATGCCACGAAATATGGAAAGTTATTACCAAGAGGCAGGCCGTGCTGGACGGGATGGAGCTGATGCAGATTGTATTTTGCTCTATAATGGGCAAGATGTGGCAGTGCACCAATATATTTTGAGTCAAAGTGACTTGCCACCAGAACGACAACGGATTGAGAGGAATATGCTACAAGCTATGATCGATTATTGTCATACACCTATGTGTCTACGTAAATTCATGTTATCTTATTTTGGTGAACAAGTGCCTTGGGATCAATGTCATCATTGCAGTACTTGTGATGAACCACGAGTGGCGGTGGATGTAACAGCCGAGGCAAGCGCAGTATTGCAGACGATTTGGAATACAGAAGAACGATATGGAGTGACCATGATTGCGGATATCCTATGTGGGAATCGGACGGAGCGTATTGAGAGGTTTCGCTTACACCGATTATCCGTATTTGGCAAATTAAATCGTTGGGCAGATAAAGATGTAAAAGCCTTTATTAAGCGCTTAATGGCGATGGGGTATGTGACGTCTTCGGGAGGGCAATATCCTATTTTATCCGTTACGGAACAAGGTCATGAAGTATTAGCGGGACGGGTCACTGTGAAAGATGTGCCTATAGATGTAGGGGAACATCGTCCTATGCAGGGCCGTTCTAAATCAAATGCTTCAGGGCTAGCAAAAGCCACTAAGAATAACTCCTTATTTGAGGCTCTGCGTGTGCATCGTTTGGAACTTTCAAAAACAGAAGGGGTAAAACCGTTCATGATTTTTTCAGACGCTACTTTATTGGATATGGTAGCAAAAGAACCATTGACCTTAGGAGATATGGCGAATGTGAAAGGCGTAGGAGATATGAAGCTGCGCAAATATGGCAATGAATTTTTGAAGGTCATTGCCGGGTTTAAGGAGGCATAGATGAGTTTAGCAGATACGCAATATTTACAGATTATAGAGAATATATTAGATCATGGGTATTATGCCAACAATCGTACAGGCATTGCGACCTATAAATTACCGCATCAAGTGATGCAATTCAATTTAGCAGAAGAATTTCCTATTTTAACCACGAAATTTGTGGCTTTCAAAACGGCCATTAAAGAATTGCTTTGGATTTGGCAATTGCAATCTAATGATGTACGTCAATTACAGGCCATGAATGTAAAAGTTTGGGATGAATGGATGCGTGAAGATGGTACGATTGGTAAGGCCTATGGATACCAAATTGCTAAATATAAACAGTTAGATAATTTATTGGATATGCTACAAAAGGACCCTCAAAGCCGTCGTATGATTGTGACCTTGTGGAATATTGAGGACTTGCCAAATATGGCGTTGCAACCATGCGCCTATGAAACATTATGGGATGTCACAGATGGTCGTTTAAATTGTATGCTTATCCAGCGCAGTGGGGATATGGGATTAGGAGTGCCTTTTAATACAGCACAGTATGCAGCGTTGGTTCATATGATTGCCCAAGTATCTGGATTGCAGGCGGGACAATTTACTCATGTCATCAATAATGCTCATATTTATGAGAACCATGTAGAAGCTTTACGTACTCAATTAGAACGTAAACATGAAGCCTTAGAGGCCCCGGTGTTACGATTAAACCCAGAGATCAAAAATTTCTATGATTTTACACCGGAAGATATAACTCTAGAAGGCTATGAGCATTTAGGAAAACTATCTATGACAGTAGCTGTATAAGGAGTTATCTATGTTAGCAATGATTGTAGCAGTGGCTGAGAATGGCGTTATAGGCAAGGATAATCAACTGATTTGGCGCATTCCAGAAGATTTAGCATATTTTAAACAGCGCACTACTGGGCATGTCATCATCATGGGACGGAAGACATTGGAGTCTTTGCCGTTTTTGTTACCTAATCGTGAACATTGGGTCATTACATCACAATTGGATTACATACCACCCTATGAAGGAGTGAAAGTATTCCATAGTCCAGAGGAAGCGGCACAAGAGGCACAAGACATAGAGTTAGCGTATTGCATTGGCGGTGCGCAGGTGTATGCAAGCATGGCACCTTATGCAGATCGTTTGTATGTGACGGAGTTACACCGAGCTTTCACAGGGGATGTGACATTTACTGAGCATACCAAGCCAGAATGGATGGAGATAGAGCGTATACCCGGCGCAGGGCAAGAGGACTTGTCCTATGATTTTGTAACCTATGAAAGGCGGAAATAGAATGGAAATACATGTAGTGATAGCCCAAGAGTTAGCGGTAAAGCCACATCAAGTAGAAGCAGCCATTACTTTATTAGATGAGGGCAATACAGTACCATTTATTGCACGGTATCGAAAAGAAGTGACTGGTGAGTTAAAAGATGAACAATTGCGTGACATCGAAGAGCGGATGAAATATTTGCGCAATTTGTTACAACGTAAAGAAGAAGTAAGAAAATCTATTGAAGAACAGGGCAAATTAACAGAAGAATTGTCCCTAGCCATTACGAAAGCCATGAAATTGCAGGAGTTAGAGGACTTGTATTTGCCATTCCGTCCGAAAAAACGAACTCGTGCGTCCATGGCCAGAGACCGTGGTTTGGAACCGTTGGCACAGGAATTGTTTACAACGGCTACAGAAGAAGAGTTACGCCAAATGGGAGCAGAGTACCTTAATGAAGAAGTGCCTACTGTGGAAGATGCCTTACAAGGGGCGATGGATATTGTAGCAGAAGAAGCGAGTGAACGAGCAGATATTCGCCAATATTTGCGTAAAGCTATGTGGGAAACTGGTCATATGAAAACGGAGCTAGTAGGCGAAGAAGAAGTAAACCAAGGATTCTTACAGTACAATGAAGAATACAAAGAACCCATTCGCCAAGTCCCATCCCATCGTGTATTAGCGATGAACCGTGGGGAAAGCTTGGGCGCTTTAAAAGTTAGCTTTGTGGTACCGGATGAAACATTTATCCAATATATGGTAGACACTGTGCAAGGTACTGCAAGGGTAGAGCATTCGTATATTGCTGAGGCTATTGCTGATGGATATAAACGACTATTGTATCCATCGTTAGAGCGTGAAACACGAAATGCAATGACAGAGCAAGCAGAAGAGCAGGCCATCAAAGTATTTGGTACGAACTTGCGCAATTTATTGCTCCAAGCACCTTTATCTGGACATGTCATCATGGGACTCGATCCAGGATATCGTACAGGTTGTAAAATGGCCATCATCGACAGGGAAGGCAATGTCTTAGATTATGATGCTTACTATCTTACGATGAGTGATAAACAAGCAGAGCGTGCCAAACAAGAATTGGCTAAGAAGATTCGTCAATATGGAGTTACTTTGATTTCTATCGGCAATGGTACTGCTTCTTATGAAACAGAGCAATTCACATCTTCCATGATTGCGGAAGAAGGATTAGATTGTCATTATATTATCACTAATGAAGCTGGTGCCTCTGTATACTCCGCTTCTAAGTTGGCTATCGAAGAATTGCCAGATTTAGATGTATCTATCCGTGGTGCCGTATCTATTGCGCGCCGTGTACAAGACCCATTGGCGGAATCTGTGAAGATTGATCCAAAATCAATCGGTGTTGGTCAATACCAACATGATGTGAATCAAAAACAATTGGGCGCCACCTTAGATCAAGTAGTAGAAACGGTGGTAAACCATGTAGGGGTAGAGCTCAATACAGCGTCTCCAGCGATATTGAAGCATGTGTCTGGTATTTCTAGCACCGTGGCGAATAATATTATTGCTTACCGCAAGGAACATGGTGCTTTTACTAGTCGTAAGCAATTGTTGAAAGTAGCACGTTTAGGTCCTGCCGCCTTTACACAATGTGCCGGTTTCTTGCGCATCGGTAAAGGGGAGAACCCTTTAGATGCGACGCCAGTTCATCCAGAGTCTTATGAGATTGCCCAAGGAGTGCTAACACAGTTGGGGATGTCCTTAGACGATTTACGTAATAAAGCGACACTGGAAACGGCCAAAGCGAAACTGCAAACGGTGAATGTGGAAGAGTTGGCGAAACAGCTAGATGCAGGTGTACCGACGGTGCGAGATATTGTAGAAGCCTTGCAAAAACCAGGTCGTGACCCACGGGAAGATTTACCAGCACCGATGACTCGGAAACAAATTATGAGTTTGGAAGATATTCAAGTCGGTACCGTGGTAAAAGGAACAGTTCATAATGTGGTGGACTTTGGTGCCTTTGTAGACTTTGGTGTGAAAATCAATGGACTGCTGCATAAAAGCGAGTTTTGTGCCTATCATGAACATCCATCTGATGTATTAGCAGTAGGAGATATTATCGAAGTAGAGATTATTTCTGTCGATGCAAAACGGAACCGCATTGGTTTATCCATGAAACGAGAAAAACCAAAAGATCCAAACCGTCAAGGTCATAGACGCAATGGCGATGGAAATCCCCGTCGAGATACACCACGTAAGGATGGTCAACAACCAAAAGGCGAAAGACAACAGGGTCGAAACTCTAACAATGTTAAGGATATAAGAAGTGGCTCAGGTAATCCTATTCGAGATAGAAACAATCGTGGAAAAGGGCAAGAAAAAGAGCAGGACTTAGGCGCTTTATTACAACAATGGGCTGACCGTGGAGGACGTAAACGATGATCTATATCATAAGTATCTTGACCTTCCTATTGGATCAAGTAGCAAAATGGTATGTACGTAGCCACTTTCGGTTAGGTGAATCTGTGCCAGTTGTACCTGATGTTTTTCATTGGACCTATATTGTGAACCATGGAGCAGCCTTTGGTATGTTGATGCACCAACGATGGATATTGTTGTTGGTAGTGGTGCTTTTGTTAGGCGCTATGTACGTAGGTCGTAAGAAATTAGCTATGGCACCGTTATATGCACGAATTGGGACAGGCACGCTCCTAGGTGGTGCCTTGGGCAATGCCTGGGATCGTTTGTACTTAGGTGGTGTAGTGGATTTCTTTGATTTTCGAGTATGGCCTATCTTTAATATTGCGGATATTGGTATTTGCATTGGTGTACCTTTGTTGATTCTATATTTTTGGTCCTATGAAAGCCAAAAACAGTGAGGTAAATAATGGAAACAAAACAATATATAGTAGAGGCTCAAGATGAGGGTACACGATTAGATGTGTACCTCACGAGAGAGCTTGGTCAGTCACGTAGCTATGTGCAATCCTTAGTGAAAGAGGGAAATGTACAAGTGAATGGCAAAACAGGAAAATCAAATTTGAAACTTTCAAAGGATAGTGAAATCAGCGTTACTATTCCTGAAGTGCACGAAGTAGAAGTAGAACCAGAGAACATTCCACTGGATATTCTATTTGAAGATTCGCATATGATTGTCATTAATAAAGCTCGTGGTATGGTGGTACATCCAGCGGTAGGCAATCATTCAGGGACACTGGTGAATGCTTTGCTATACCATTGTAAAGATTTATCTGGCATCAATGGAGAAATTCGCCCTGGCATTGTGCATCGATTAGACAAGGATACATCTGGTGTGATGATGGCAGCCAAACATGATGAATCCCATTTGGGCTTAGCAGAGCAAGTGAAAGAACATAGTGCTACAAGAACCTATTATGCATTAGTACAAGGCAATATTGCAGAAGAAAAAGGGACTATCAAGGCTCCTATTGGTCGCCACCCTAAAGATCGTATGAAAATGGCGGTGGTCTTTGAAAATAGTAAAGACGCAGTAACCCATTTCCGTGTACTAGAACGATATGGCAAGCACACATTAATAGAATGCCAACTAGAAACGGGCAGAACTCACCAAATTCGTGTACACTTAGCGTATATTGGACATCCTGTGGTGAATGATCCGTTCTATGGATTCCGTAAAATGGATTTTCCTATTGTAGGGCAGGCCTTGCATTCTAAAACATTATCTGTGAAACATCCTATCACAGGGGAAGCCTTACACTTTGAAGCGCCATTGCCGGAAGATTTTTTGGCATGTATTGAGTATGCGAAAGAGCATAATCGATAAGGAGTGATACTATGGAAGAACGTATCTTAATTGATGAAGCTGGTATGATGCGTGCCATTCGTCGTATTGGGCACGAAATTTTGGAGCGTAATAAAGGATTATCCAATGCCTTAATCATTGGCATTGAGCGCCGTGGTGTATATATAGCAAAACGATTACAAGCTCAAATTGAAGCCATTGAAGGGATTCAAGTAGATGTGGCAACAATGGATGTCTCCTTGTATCGAGATGATCGGAGCAATCAACCGAAGGAAGGGCATCCGTTTACGATGGATACGACGGGTAAAATTGTGATTCTAGTAGATGATGTATTATTCACAGGTCGTACGATTCGATCTGCTTTGAATGCCCTTATGGATGCCGGTAGACCGAGCGCCATCCAATTAGCTGTACTAGTGGATCGAGGACATCGAGAACTACCTATACGAGCTGATTATGTAGGCAAAAATATTCCTACATCCCACTTGGAAACGGTGCAAGTTCGTGTGCACGAAGTGGATGGGGATGATAGTGTAGTGATTTTTTAGAAAGATGAGGAACAACCAATGCATGGTATGGGAACCATCCTTAATGTGGTGTTGATCATTTGTGGTAGCCTATTAGGTCTTTTTATTCGACATCGTATGAAAGAAAATTTAAAAGAAACACTCATGATGGTGTGTGGTATCATTATCCTTCTATTAGGTATGAGTGGCACTATGCAATATATGCTAGTTATTGTTAGCGACAGTTTGCATACAACAGGACCTATGATGATGATTATCTCTATGGTACTAGGGGCGATTATTGGAGAATTGATTGATTTTGATAGGCGTATTACTGCCATTGGAGAATGGCTAAAGTTGAAAACAGGTAACAGTCGGGACCCACAGTTTACCAATGCTTTTATTACGGCATCCATGACATTTACCGTAGGAGCTATGGGCGTCATTGGATCGATTCAAGATGGTTTGACTGGTGATTACAGTACGATGGTTGTCAAAAGTATTCTAGATGGTATTATTGTAATGGTCATGGCATCCTCCATGGGAAAAGGGGCTTTGTTCTCCTTTTTACCAGTAGGGATTACCCAAGGGATTATAACGGGCTTAGCTCATTTAGCGGCACCGCTTATGACTCCAAAGGCGATTGATAATTTATCCTATGTGGGCTCCATCTTAATTTTCTGTGTAGGCATTAATGTATTGTGGCCCAACAAGATTCGAGTGGCTAACTTGCTACCAGCAATATTTATAGCAATGCTCATGACATTCTTGCCGATTACACTGTAAATTTTAGGGGGACTATAAATATCCCTTACAGTATAGAGGAAATGTGAGTACAACATTCATAACTACTGAGCATTAAATAGTGAGGAGTTAGTGATGAAAGAACGTGAGAAACAACAAGCTATCGAAAATAAGCGATTAAAAGAATTAAAAACGGTGCGCAAGATGATAGAAATCTACTGCAAAGGACAGCACCGACGTAAGTCTGGTGACCTCTGTGAAAGTTGTGCAGAATTGATGCATTATGCAGAAGCAAGGGTAGAGCGATGCCCACATATGGAAGAAAAAACATTTTGTGCCATGTGCAAAACACACTGTTACGCACCGACCTATCGAGAACGAATTAAAGAAGTTATGCGATATAGTGGTCCTCGTATGTTATGGATACATCCAATCATGACCATACGACACATATTGTTAGGGAAAGGTCTGTTGAAATAATATGTGACTGAAATTATATGTTACAGTAATATGTCATGGGAATTGTGACGTGTTAAAAATCAAGTAAACACCTTTACACTATATCGAAAATTATAGTATACTATAGATAGACAAAAGAGCGCCCATCATAGGTTGCTCTTTTTTTACTGTAGGAGGCACGAACTTCGTGAGGGAAACTCCTAAGCGTATATTGGGTATAGTTAAAGGGCGTATAACATGAAATTAAAAATCGTAGGATTATTGATCTTACTGGTGATTTCACTCGTAGTAGCCCCTCAATTTGGGGCTTCTTTCATACCGGTGTGGGATATGTACCAGGCATTTACCAGTCCAGTGCCAACAGATGAGATGAAAATGTTGAGCACCATTGTGCAAGATATTCGTTTGCCACGGTTGTTGTATTCGGTACTGACAGGGATTGGATTATCTTTAGTAGGGGTTCTGATGCAAACAGTAACACGCAATGCACTAGCCGATCCTTATGTATTAGGTGTCTCGTCAGGTGCTAGTACAGGAGCGGTCTTTGCTATCATTATGGGAGGATTACCATTCTTGGCATCCTATAATGTGCCATTCTTTGCGGCTTTAGGAGCAGGTATTTCCATCTTGTTGGTGTTACTCTGTGTGGGACGTAGCCAAAGTCCAGTAAAATTAATTTTAATTGGTATGGGTATGACCGGTATTTTCTCCTCCATTACGATGATGATTATTTATGGAGCGAAGCATGAAGCACAAGTACGAAGTGCTATGTTCTGGTTGCTTGGTAGTTTTGCAGGCATTCAGTGGAGAGATTTACCATTAACAGCCATCATCATTGGTTTGTTGATGCTCTATATGTACATGTATAAACAGGATTTTGACGTCCTCTTATTAGGGCAACAAGAAGCAAAGCAAATGGGCTTATCTGTGAAATCCTTGCAATTATCTATGGTCATCGTATCCTCTGTGGCTATCGCTACTTTAGTAGCAAAAGTAGGTGTAGTAGGCTTTATGGGCCTTATTATTCCGCACTTGGCACGCATGGTTGGGGGCCCTAAACATGGACGATTACTGATTTTTGCGCCACTCATTGGTAGTATTGTGATGATCTGGGCGGATGTACTTTCACGAGCTATGTATAGCCCCGAAGAAATTCCTATCGGCGTATTGACATCCTTACTAGGGGCACCGCTATTTATTTGGATTATTATGACGAGATACCGTCATCAAGGTTAGACAATAGGAGGGACTATGTACGAGGTAAATTCTTTGTCCTTTTCCTATGGAAAACGACAAATTTTAGATGATGTGAAGCTCAGCTTTCCTAAACATAAAATGACGGCTATCATTGGACCTAATGGTTGTGGTAAATCGACACTCCTTGGACATTTGAGCCAATTGCATCCCACTGATGCGATTACACTGGATGGTGTACCTTTACAAACTATTGATGGCCCCACCTTTTCACGGAAGGTGGCAGTGCTAGCACAAATGCATGATGCTATGATCGATGATTTTTTAGTGAAAGATATTGTCCTTATGGGACGATATCCTTATAAAAGTCATTTTGGTAATTATACAGCGGAAGATGTTGCCATTGCCCAGTCCTATATGGATCAAGTGGGGGTATCCCACTTGGCAGAAGAGGAAATGGGACATTTGTCGGGTGGTGAACGGCAACGTGTGTTCATTGCAAAAGCATTGACACAACAAACAGAGGTATTATTGTTAGATGAACCAACAAATCATCTAGACATGAAATACAAGGTAGCGCTCATGAAAGAATTGCAAAACTTTTCGGGTACAAGTATTGTGGTTCTCCATGACCTAAATCTAGCGGCGCGCTATTGTGATCACATCGTGTTGATGAAAGATGGCAAAGTGTTACAAACAGGAACACCTCAAGAGGTGCTAACGCCTGAGTTGCTAGAGCCTATTTTTGAAGTGCCCTTCCATGTGTCTATGGAAGAGGGCGTGTATCATTTGTATTACTAATTAAGGTAAGAAAGGGAAGATTATGTTAAGTAATTGGAAACAATCTAAAGGCTTTGTATTAACAGCTTTAGTATGTGGTGCTTTGGCAGTAGCAGGCTGTGGTTCTGAAAAAGAACAAGCGAAAACTGGCACAGAAGTGACTTGGAATCAAACATTTGAAGGCAAACAAACAGAATTTGCTGTGAAAGAATCTCCTAAACATGCCGTATCCATGTCTCAATTTACAACAGAAATGATGTTACAATTAGGTTTGGAAGATAAAATGGCGGGTACAGCTTTCCAAGAAGAAGAAATCTATCCACCATTACAAGAAGCTTATAGCAAAGTAAAAGTGTTAGCTGAAAAATGGCCTTCTTATGAAGTGTTTATGTCTGTAAAACCTGACTTTGCTACAGGATGGGAAGATTCTTTCAGTAAAGAAGGTATCCCTGCAGATAAAATGATTGCTCAAAAAGTAAACATTTGGATTCCAGAGTCTGCTTTATCTACACAAGCTGACTTAGAAACTAATTTCAAAGATATGATTAAGTTAGGTGAAATCTTCGGCGTGAAAGCAAAAGCAGAAGAATGGGTAAAAGGTCAACGTGCTTTGCTAGAAAAAGTACAAGCTAAATTGAAAGACCTTCCACATAAACGTGTATTCGTATATGACTCCCAAGATGGACAACCTTTCACAGTATTTGAAGGTTACACAACTAACGTATTGCGTTTAATCGGTGCTGATAACGTAATGAGTGGTTTAGGGGTAGATAAAACTTGGGCGAAAGGTTCTTGGGAAACTGTAGTTCAACAAAATCCTGATTACATCATCATTCCTGACTATGGTAATTCCATCCGCAACGATGATGATTTCCAAGAAAAAGTAGCTAAAATTAAAGCTGACCCTCAATTACAAACAATTAAAGCCGTACAAGAAAACCATTTTGTTCGTGTAAAATTGTCTGAAATTACACCAGGCGTTCGTACAGTAAAAGCGTTAAAACGTTTAGCTGAAGAAATCCATGGTATCCATATTGACTAATTAGATAGTCTTATACATAGTAAAAGCCGTCACTATTGTGACGGCTTTTTTTTGTATGTTTTACTTATTACTTCGAAATATAGTATTATTTAAGTATAGAGAGTACATGCTGATTAATATGTACTACATAGTGATTCACTATGGGCAGTGGATATACACTTGGTAATAAAAATCAACTATAGGAGAGGTAATGATGAAAGGGAAGACATTACGTATTGTGGTGAGTACGATATGAAATATTCTATATTACTCATTACGTCTATGACGAAGCATTGGCAATGGGCTAAAGAAATAGAACAGAAGTATACAGATGAGACTATGTCCTTGGGCATAGTCTTTCTGTCATCTGAAAATATAGAGTTAGAAGATGTTCAGAGGGCGATTGATGGTACGGATATAGTACTATTTACTCATGTAGGCAGTACCTTAGATACTCCTTTGGTAAAAGGGATTCACAAATATATTACACAGAAACAAGTTCCTTATGTATTACTATTCCATGATTCAGCGTCGGATGTACAGCGATATGGTATTGCAGATGAAGACATCGGCCAAATTCAAGCTTATTTACATCAAGGAGGAACAGAAAACTTTTATGGACTGTGCCAATATATGCTATCCTTACAAGGTTATACAGGGCCAGTGGAACCGGTGAAAGAACTACCATACCAAGGTATTTTAGGCAGACAAGGGGAAGTGTATCCATCCTATGAGGCATATCGTAAGGACTATGATCATGATGGTCCAGTGGTAGGCATTTTCTTCTATCGAGATGAATGGGTGCAAGGTCAATTAGACTATCCCTATGCACTGTATGATTGTGCATTAGAACAAGGGTTATCGCCGGTATTAGTATTTGGTCAATACAGCAGTAAATCTGGTGGACAATTGCGGTGGTACGATTGTTGGCACATGTTGTTTGATCATCAAGTGAAAGAGAAAATATCTCTCATCATTAATACATGCAAGTTCTCCATCATTGGCTTGCAGGGGGCGAGTCGTGATGAAATGACGGATTTAGGAATCCCTATCTTGCAGGGCTTTGTTACCTATACTACTCTTGAAAGCTGGCAAACACGTTCACAAGGGTTAGAGCCTATGGATATATCCTTTTCCTTGTCATTGCCGGAAATAGATGGCATTTTAAACGGTCATATTGTAGGGACCAGAACGTACTCAGAGGAAAGAGGCTACTATTTCAAACCATATCCTGAAGGGATTCAAAAGTTAGTAGACCAAGCCAAACGATGGATTGCATTGCAACAGAAACATAGGTCAGAAGTAAAGATTGCTCTATTCCTTCATAATTATCCTCCCAAAAATTCACATATTGGCAATGCCTGTGGGCTAGATACGCCAGAATCTGTACTACGGTTGTTGCAAGAATTACAACAGAACGGATATACAGTAGATGGTATCCCTCAAACGAGTGAAGATCTAATGATGATACTGACCAAACATGCTACGAATGATGTAGATTGCTTGACCGATTCAGCCGTAGAGAAAGCCCCGAAACTACCGAAAGAAGTGTATAGGACGTGGTTTTCAAAGCTGGATAGTGCTACCCAAGAATCACTACTACAACATTGGGGACAGCCTATAGGAGAGATTTTTGTAGAAGAGGATGAGCTCATTATTCCCGGTGTGGCCTTTGGCAATGTGTGGGTATTAGTACAACCGCCACGTGGATTTAGTGATAATCCAGATGCTTTGTACCATTCGCCGGACATTCCGCCTACGCATCACTATGAGGGAGTATATCATTGGGTGCGTACTGTATTTCAAGCCGATGTGGCGATTCATATGGGAACCCATGGTAACTTAGAATGGTTGCCCGGTAAGGGAACGGCTTTAAGTTCCTATTGTTACCCTCAGTTAGGTATCGAAGATATACCTAATCTCTATCCGTACTGGACAACTATCGTTGGTGAAGGCATCCAAGCAAAACGGCGTAGCCATGCTGTTTTACTTAGCTATTTATCGCCACCTATGAAGCGGTCCGGCTTATATGGTGACTATGAAACGCTAGAACGGTATTTGGACGAATATGACTATATGAAAGCCCAGGAAACAAACCAAGAGCATGTGGTGCTAGGGTATATCTTATCTTCTGTGAAAGATTGTCATCTGGAACGCTTGTGCGAACCCTTCGACTGGTATCAAGAGAGCGGTCAGGCATACTTTGTGGCAGATAGATCTGTCAGTGAAGAAGAGTGGCGCGCCTTAGCTGACTCCATTCATGCAGACGAGGCAGAAGAACTGTTAGGGGATGTTCATAACTATTTGATGGATATCCAAAATCGTCATATTCGTTGTGGCTTGCATATTTTAGGACAAAATCCAACCACAGAGGAAGAGGAGGGGTATATAGATGCTTTCATAGACATGTATGGTGTGCCAGACGATGCACAGAAGGAAACGCTGTGTGAGACCTACCTCGCAGGGTTGCGCCAAACCACAGAAGAAATGTGCCAATTGTTACGAGGTTTAGAAGGAAACTATATCCCGCCTAATATTGGAGGTGCTGTTACTAATGGTGGTATCGATGTGCTACCGATGGGGCGCAATTTTTATGGCGTCGATGAACGGACCTTGCCGACCGTTCCTGCCTATGCCATCGGTTGTGAACTAGGCGATGCGTTGCTCAATGAATATATTCGAGAAGAACAGCGATATCCAGAGGAAATTGGTATTGTCTTGTGGGCAGACAACACGCAACGCACTCATGGACAATGTATTGGTGAAGTATTCTATTTATTGGGTGTACGACCAGTTTATACAGGTAGTCGTGTGTCCGATTTGGAAGTCATACCTCTCGAGGAATTAGGGCGACCACGTATCGATGTAACAAGCCGTATTAGTGGACTATTCCGAGATATGATGCCTTCCGGTGTCATGTGGATTGCAAAAGCGGTGCAAATGGTAAACGCTCTTGATGAAGATCATAGTGTGAATTACGTAAAAAAACATATAGACTTGGATACAGCTGCATTAGTAGAAGACGGTATGGACTATGAAGAAGCTATCAAAGCAGCTACAATTCGTGTCTTTGGCGATGCACCAGGTGCCTATGGGGCAGGAGTGAATCAAATTCTAGAACAAAGCAACTGGTCTACTCGTGAAGATTTAGCCAATGCCTATGTCACCTGGGGTGGCTATGGATATGATGAGCAAGGGGAAATTATTCCAAGCCATCAACAGTTTTGCAAGCGATTAGGTTCCATTGAAGTGACCGTGAAAAATGAAGATAATCGTGAAGTTAGTTTGTTGAGTGCAGATGATTTCAATGCCTATCATGGGGGTATGATTGCGGCTGTGGAGGCGGTGAAAGGTATTAAGCCGAAATCATTTATAGGAGATACCACGTATCGTAAAGATATTTTGGTGCGTTCCTTAGAAGATGAAATTCAGCGTCAGTTCCGTAGTGAACCAATGAACCCTATTTTTATAGAGGGCATGATGAAACACGGCTACAAGGGGGCAGCGGATATGGCTTCCTATGTACAACATACCTATGAATGGGACGCCACTAGTGATATGATTCAAGATTGGATGTATGATGCCTATACAGACGAGTATGTCATGAATCAGGACGTACAGGACTGGATGCGCCAAGTCAATCCTTGGGCATTAGGGGCCATTTGTACTACTTTATTAGAAGCAGAACAACGAGGACTTTGGAAGGCCAGTGCGGTACGTATAGAAGGATTGCGCGATGTGGCAATGTCCTTGGAAGATGATCTAGAGGGGTATTATGATGAAACGTAAGGAGACTAACATGAGTACTATATATCCTTTTACAGCCTTAGTAGGACAAAATCAAATGAAATTGGCCTTACTCCTCAATGCGGTAGACCCACGGGTAGGTGGTGTATTGATACAGGGTGATAAGGGAACGGCAAAATCGACGGCGGTACGAGGCTTAGCCAAGGTGCTGCCGATGCATCGTGATGGCACACCGATGAAAGTGGTTGACCTTCCATTGCATTGCACGGAAGACAGATTGGTGGGAACCTTGGATATTGAGCGGATTCTGCAAGAGGGGAAGCAAAAGTTTTCTCCAGGCATTTTATTTGAGGCTCACGAAAATATTCTCTATGTGGATGAAGTCAATTTACTAGAGGACTACTTAGTGGATACATTGCTAGATGTGGCGGCGATGGGTGTGAATCGGGTTGAACGTGAGGGCATTAGCCATAGTCATCCATCACGATTTATTTTGGTGGGCACCATGAACCCCGAAGAGGGGGCTATTCGCCCGCAATTGTTGGATCGCTTTGGTCTATCGGTGACTGTGAAAGCAGAAACAGATGTAGCGTTGCGGATGGAAGTATTGCGTCGTCGATTGGCTTTTGAAGATACTCCACAAGCATTTATTGAATCCTACAGGAAGGACGATGAAGCATTGCGTAACACTATTGAATCAGCGCGCAAAGCATTGCCTACCATTGGGGTAGATGCAAATCTATTAGAATTGATTGCCAATATATCTATTACCCTAGGCGTAGAGGGACATCGTTCTGATATTACCTTACTCAATAGTAGCCGTGCTTTGGCGGCCTTACAAGGGGAGCCCCATGTGACCATGGATCATCTGAAACAGTTGACACCGCTTGTGGTATCTCATCGGATGAAGCGAAAACCCTTTGAGCAACGTGAATTTGATGAAACTATGCTGGACAATCTATGGGCTACCTATGAAGGGATACAGAAGTAGTAGAATTATCAAAGATTTTGTTAAAGGAGGTAAATGGTATGAGTGTACAACTGAATACAGGCATTCACCTCTTTTTGCAAGAACCTTTGTTGCGGACATTACTGATTTCAGGTGAAGTGGGAACGGGAAAAACTTATGCCCTGTTACACGCATTGCTTGATAGGGGCCGAACCTATACGACGATTACATCCCACACAGATGTGAGTGCTATGCAGGAAGCAGTGGATATACAAAGGACCTTAGAAACAGCTCAAATTGTAAAACAAGCACATCCTTGGGACGTGTATGACTTGCTTATCTGCGAAGGATTGGATCACTTTGACCGGTCCATGTGGTTACGGATTCTTTACGAGCAAAATCGTCGGTACGAAGAGGGAAGACCGCTACAAATCATTGGGACCTATACGGGAGCAGAAGGGCTTTCAGAATGGGTCTATGATATGGATTTGTGGATACCCATAGAATCACCGGATGCGGATACTAGAGTGCGGATCCTAGCAGATAGAGACCATGCAGATATATATGAGAATGGTACGACTCGTGAAAGTTACCACGGGGAGGGAACTTTTCACGAGGGAACATTAGTAGATGTATATAAAACTCATGAAGAAGAGTCGATTTGTTCTAAGGGGAAATTAATGGATGCACCTGGAACCCCCTTCGTGCATGATAGCATATATACATATATTTCCAGTCTAGTAGAGAGATTCAACATTTCCTTTATGGGTATGGAATATATTTTACTAAAAGCGGCCATCGGTTTAGCTAGAGAAAAAGGCCATCAGTTTGTGGAGCCTACTGATGTAAAAACAGTACTTCCTTGGACATTACCACAGAAAATGAAGAACCTAGTGAATCCTCGGATACAGCAAGATGGAGAGGCACAGGATTCATCTGACCGAATGCCATCTGAGGACACAAGCACGGAACAAGAAAAAACGGAAGAGACGACTTCAAACCGAAAGGAAGAGGACAATATCTCACAGGGAATAGATAGGAAGAACGATCGTGATGAGTCAACGGGAAAGGTGACTCAAGGGATGACGACAGATAGGGATAGTTCTCACGAGGAACAACTAATAGAGGAAACTACTCTAGAATCTAATCAGACAGAAGAGGAACTAGCTACTAGATATGATGGAATAGGGAAAGAAAAGGATACGAGCGGAGAGGGCCAACGTGAGTCCCATAGAGATAAGGTAGAGGAGTCCTTTGCACTTTCAGAAGCAGTGGAAACGCAGGTGTTACATTTATATGGGATGTTGCAATCTGGGCTGGCAAAGAAACACATAGACATCAGTGATGACGGTCGAGGCCCTAAGGTACATCGTCAAGGAACTATGGGGAGAACCATTGCATGGATACCAACGATAGTACAAGGGATTGTACACAGTCGGAAAGTACCGATTCGGCTAACTATAGAAGATATCAGATATGCTATGTATCAGGAAATACCAAAAGAAGCCATCTATTTAGTAGTTGATACAAGTGGATCTATGGGGCAGAGACAACGATTACAGGGGGCAGAGAAGTTACTTTCGCAATTGGTACAGATGATGTATGTAAAACGACAGTATGTATCGCTCATCACCTTTCAAAAGCATGGGGCGCAATGTGTGGTGCCGCTGACACAGCGAATTGAGACCATCCCCAAAGCATTGGGAGAAGCTCGTATTGGGGGCAGAACGCCCTTTGTAAAAGGTATTGAGGAAGCGGTCAAACAGATAGGCAATGACATGTCTCAAATGGGGCATGTACAGGCAAAGGTTGTAATTATTACAGATGGGAAGGTCACCTCACAAGCACTGCAGGGACTAGACGACATCGGTAGATGGCTTGCGAATCAGGGAATACAAACGACGGTCATCGATACAGACACCAGTTTTGTTCGCATGAACCGCGCCAAAGAAATTGCTCATATGTTAGGGGCAGAACTTATAGATATAAATCAATATATAGTCATTTAGAAGTGACAGAATATATAGGTAAATACATGCGCCATATGCTACAATAGAATATAGAATCCAAGTTTGGTTTGATAAAAGGTAAGGTGTAATTATATATGGAAAAACGACAGGATTATTTGCAAATGATTGCAGGTGAGTCGGTGTCCCGTAGACCAGTTTGGTTTATGCGTCAAGCGGGACGAAGTCAAGCGGCGTATCGCAAGATTAAAGAGCGATATAGCCTATTTGAGATTACTCATCAACCGGAATTATGTGCAAAAGTAACAGCTCTTCCCGTTCATGAGTATGATGTGGATGCGGCTATTTTGTACAAGGATATTATGACGCCTTTGGTGCCTATGGGCGTAGATGTGAACATAAAATCTGGTATAGGGCCAGTGATTTCCAATCCTATTCGGTCCAAAGATGATGTGGAAAAGCTACGGGATATTGTAGTAGAAGAATCATTGGACTTTATGGTGAAAACGATCCAAATGTTGACGAAAGAAATGCTCACAGTTCCCTTAATTGGCTTTGCAGGAGCTCCTTTCACATTGGCTAGCTATATGATTGAAGGTGGCCCTTCTAAGAATTACCAGAAAACTCGTCAATGTTTAGTGGCAACCCCTGAGATTTGGCATGCTTTGATGGAGCGATTGACTACTATGTCCATTACTTATATGGAAGGTCAAATTCAGGCGGGTGTGAATGCAATTCAAATTTTTGATTCATGGATTGGAGCCCTTTCCATGGAACAATATGAATGTGGCGTATTCCCGTATATGAAACATATTATTGGGACTATTAAAGAACGATATCCTCATATTCCTATCACTATGTTCGGCGTAGGTACTAAGCATTTATTCCCAGTGTGGAAAGAATTGCCATTAGATGTAATCGGTTGCGATTGGAGATGCTCCATTGCAGAAGCAAGTGCGATGGGCATCAAGCAAACATTACAAGGGAATTTGGACCCTGCCTATTTATTTGCAGATTGGAAGACAATTCAAGGTGAAATTGATCGTATTTTGGAAGAAGGTGCTGCTCATGGAAAGCATATTTTTAATTTAGGCCACGGTGTTGTGCCAGATGCGAATCCTAAAGTATTGCGAAACATAGTGGAGTATGTACATGACAGAGGATAAAGAGATACAACAAGTTTGTGTATTGGTATTAGATTATGGCTCTCCCCGCTCCTTAGAAGATGTGAAAACATATTATACCCGCATACGGAGAGGTCACGGGCCAAGTGACAAAGAATTACAAGGATTGCGACATAAGTATGAACGCATTGGTGGACAATCTCAGTTAATGGAGTCTACCGCATGGCAAGTAGAGCGGTTACAAGAAGAGTTACAAAACGAACTACCCTTTGCAAAGGTAACGGTGGTACAAGCACATAAATATATAGAACCACTCATCGGGGATGTAGCGAAGGAATTGGGCCACTATGATACAGTAGTGGTACTTATGATGAATCCTTATGGAACAGACATATTAAATGCATCCTATCTAGAGCCACTGAAACCGTTTATGAATGACCGATGGAAGGTAGTAGAACATTGGGCAGATGTACCGACATTAGTGCAATCTTGGACAGACCGAGTACAGAAGACTATGCGTACATTGCCTATTACGGCAAAACCGCTGTATGTCTTTACTGCCCATAGTGTGCCACTGATGCAAGGAATTTCCTATGATGGATATGTGCATAGCTTACAACGGGTGATGCAATCTATAGCAGATCAATTGGTGTTGCCCAATGCTACCCTAGCTTGGCAAAGTGCAGGTACTCGTGGGGAATGGCTAACACCTACAGTAGAAAAGGTGACAGAACAAGCGGGCGTAGAAGGGCATACCCATGTGGTATATATGCCTATCGGATTTACTTGCACCCATATGGAAGTGTCCTATGATTTAGATATAGAACGGCGGGACCAATGTGAACAGTTGGGGATGACCTATGTGCGAGTGCCTATGCCAGATCGTGACACTCTCTTTGTGAAAGCCATGGCGCATGGTGTATTAACAGCTCTCTTGAAGGAGGGATAATATGAAAGTAGCAATTATTGGTGGTGGTCTAACGGGCTTATCTGCAGCGTATTATATGGGCAAAGCATTTCCTAACTGGGACATTCATGTCCTAGAATCTTCGAATCGTTGGGGTGGAAAGGTACAAACAAAACGTCGCGATGGCTATGTGGTAGAAGTGGGGCCTGATTCGTATTTAGCCAGAAAAACATCTATGACAGATTTGGTACAGGAATTGGGATTAGGTGATACCTTGGTACGTAATGCTACGGGAGAATCCTATATTTATCATCAAGGTCAAATGAAGCCTATCCCTGGAGGATCCATCATTGGCATCCCTACAGAATTTCTTCCTTTTGCTATGTCTAGCTTATTAAGTTGGTTTGGTAAATTACGAGCTGGATTAGATATTTTTAAGAAACCATATCCAGGAAATGAAGATATGAGTATCGATGCCTTTTTCCGGTATCATTTAGGGGATGAACTAGTCAATTTATTAATTGAACCTCTCTTATCTGGTATCTACGGTGGAGACTTAAAACGCTTAAGTTTACTGGGAACCTTTCCAGAATTTCGTCAATTAGAACAAAAGCATGGAAACTTGGTCAAAGGTATGATGGCTATGCAAGGTATGCGCAAACAATCTGGGGCGGCTACCGAAGGACAATTTGCCCAATTAACGGGAGGTTTAGAATCATTAGTAGATGCTCTTGTGGAACAAATGCCAAAGAACGTTTCTTTGCACACATCGACTGAGGTGCTAGAGGCATCATACACAGATAAGCTCTATACAGTGCAAACACAAAACGGTACAGACTCCTATGACCGTCTTGTGATTACTACGCCACCTAAAGCCTATGAAAAATTTTTTTTGGGAGATGAAAAATTTGAAGACTTGCGGCATATGGAACAATCTTCTTGTGCCATTGTCATTATGAGTTTGCCGAAGTCAGCGTTTACAAAACCATTGCAAGGCACAGGCTTTGTGATTACTCGCAGCACAGAGACGCCATTGACGGCATGTACTTACATTTCTAGTAAGTGGCCACAAACGACACCACAAGACAAGGTGGTACTACGCGTCTTTTTAGGGAAGCCTACAGACTCTACGGTAGATACGCACAGTGAAGAAGAACTGTGTGAATTGGCGCTTTCAGAAATACGAAATATATTGAAGTTTACAGGAAATCCAGAATGGATAGAAGTGGTACGGTTACAAAAAAGTATGCCCCAATATGAAGTGGGCCACAAAGAACGAGTGGCAACCCTCATGGACCATGCCCAAGAACACTATCCGGGATTGGCATTAATTGGAACTCCATTTAAAGGGGTCGGCATGCCAGATGGCATCAAACAAGCCTATGAATTGGTAGAAGCATGGAAAGAAGAAACTAAGGAGGTAGTTCCTATGGATACACATACAGAATCTGTTCATGCAGGTGCAACACCTATGCATGGACATACTACAGGACTAGAAAAAGTACCTGAAACATACGAAGGTTGGTTTAGCTTACACGCTAATTATTCCATCAATTTTGAAAAATGGAGAAGCTGGTCTGCTGAGCAACAAATTGAAGTATTGCAATCTTTCAAAGCATTTATTGGGAATTTAGAAACAGCTCATGAGGCCCATACAAGTAGCTATGCTATGTACCAAATCAATGGTCACAAGGGAGATATTATGTTTTGGTTCTTGCAACCAAGCTTGCAAGATTTGAACGAAGTAGAATTGACACTAAAAAAATTACCAATCTTTAGTGTATTACAGCCAGAATCTTCTTTTGTATCTGTGATTGAAGTAAGCAATTATGTGAAATCTCCGAAAGACCATCCAAAAGTACAAGCTCGGTTATATCCAAAAATTCCTAGATTGGCGTGTATGTGCTTTTATCCTATGGCGAAGCAACGTAATCTAACAGATAATTGGTATATGTTGGATCGTCAAAGCCGTGGTAGCATGATGCGTTCTCATGGACAAATTGGCAAAAAATATGAAGACACTATCAAAGAGTTTACGACGGGTGCTTTTGGCATGGATGATTGGGAATGGGGTATTACATTGATGAGTGATGATCCAATTCAGTTTAAAAAAATTGTCAATGAAATGCGATTTGATGAAGTAAGTGCTCGTTTTGGTATCTTTGGACCATTTACGATTGGCACGATTCTGGATATGGATGGTATAGATCATCTGTTTTCCTAATGTATCAATAGGGTATTAAATTATAAAGTGATGAAATTGCGACAGGTTTGCATACTAGTACCATACTGGATTATAAACCTGTCGTATTTTTTTGCTTTTCGCCAATGTGGTGGCTACTAATTTAAGCGTTGTGGACAACATTCGTGGTTGAGCTATATTTGTATCATGTTAGATAGAATTATTTGTATCTTAGTAATACTTATGCAGTAGTTATACGTTGTTATATGGTATAATGAAAGATATGATAAAGGAGTGATGTCATGAAATTGTTAGCTATAGACTTAGATGATACGCTGTTACGTGATGATAGTACCGTGTCTGATTATACAAAAGAAGTCCTAAAAAAAGCACAGGACAAGGGAATTGAGGTACTCATTGCCACAGGTCGAATGTACCAAACGGCATATCCTGTAGCACATCGCTTAGGCTTAGGTGATGTACCGATGGTATTGTATTCTGGCGGAGTTATCCAACGTGTGGAAAGCAAGGAACTTATTTGGGAACGAGCTATTCCACCAGAGGTAGCGCATAAGGTATTAGCCATCGCAAAAGAGCATAATATCTATATTCAGTCCTATATTGATGATGAATTGTTAGTACACAGTGAAACAGAGTTTTCTCGTCTTTATGAAGAGATTACAGGTGCTAAGGCTATGTATGTAGGAGATGCGATCTATGAACCTCAAAAAGGGACAAACAAACTATTAGTAGTGGAAGAACCTGAACGTATGGCAGAGGTGATTGCTATTCTTTCCAAAGAAGTAGGCGATATGGTTGATTTAGTTCGGTCTAAGGTAAATTTTTTAGAAATCGTAGCACCTCATGTATCTAAAGGGGAAGCCTTGGCTTTTATGGGTGAGCAATTGGGCATCGGTTTAACAGATATGGTATCCTTTGGTAATTCAGAAAATGATATTTCTATGTTACAAGTAACAGGTCATTCCGTGGCAGTAGGGAATGCAGAGGAACATGTGAAGACAATTGCCAAAGAAGTATGCGACACAAATGAAAACGATGGGGTCGCTAAATGGATTGAAGCGAATGTGTTATAAAATTTTGTAGGAGGGCCTCATGGAAGGGTTTCGTTTAATCATTGTGACCGGTATGTCCGGAGCAGGTAAAACACAAGTGATGCAAGTCTTGGAAGATATGGGATATTTCTGTATCGACAATATTCCTCCTGTGTTGATTCCTAAGTTTAGTGAAATTTGTCGTCAAAGTGCAGGCACTAAAGTGAGTCGAGTAGCCTTAGTGGTAGATATCCGCAGTCGTGAATTTTTTGATGATTTAAACAGTGCTTTAGATGATTTGACGGCTATGAGTGTGCCTTATGAAATTGTGTTCATGGAAGCTAGCGATGATACTTTGATTCGCCGGTATAAAGAAACACGTCGTAGTCACCCATTGGCACCATCAGGTCGTATTAGTACAGGACTGTCACAAGAACGGGCACTCTTGGCGGATGTACGTAGCAAGGCGGATCATATTATCGACACCACAAACATGAAAACATCTGCCTTGAAATCATTTATGCGCCGTACTTTTAGTCACGTGAAAGAACAAACAGATGGCATGGCTATTACAGTGGTAAGTTTTGGATTTAAATTTGGCATGCCTAATGATGCGGATATGGTATGGGATGTGCGATTTTTGCCGAACCCATACTACATTCCCGAATATCGTCATAAATCGGGGCGCGTACCTGTGGTAAAAGAGTATATTCACTCCTTTGAAGTGACTGATGAATTTAAAAAGCATTTCTTTACTACACTAGATTTCCTTGTGCCAAACTATGAACAAGAGGGAAAAAGCCAATTTGTGGTAGCTGTAGGCTGTACAGGCGGTATGCATCGTAGCGTAGCAATGGCAGAGGCATTATATACACATTTGAAAGAAAAAGGCTGTAATGTTTCTGTGGAACATCGTGATATGATGCGTAATCATGTAGAAGAAGATGTGAATCCACGTTCTAGATTAGACCTATAAAGAAAGGAGTGGGACGATTCTTTCGTCTCTCAAGCCTATGAAATATAATAATTGGATGCGCTGGTTTGCGCCAGGCATTAATATTAAGCGGTGGCTATTCCTATTTTCTTTAGGCACGATTTGGCTGGTAGTGGGTGTCCTTATGATGATGAACTACCAGTGGATTAGCAACTTTGAAGATATTTTCTTAGAATTTTTATTCCATCTCACAGGCTCCTATAACTATACGGTCATAGCCAGTCTTGGTTTAGCAGGTATTGTGGCGGGTATGGTAGCTATGTTGTGGGGGATACGTAAGCTCATTCAGACCATTGTGAATGCGATTTTGCCTAATACAGAAGATGGTGTGAGTGATTATATTTTTGAAAAAATTCGCTTAGGACAAGGACCCAAAATCGTAGTGATTGGCGGTGGTACAGGATTGTCTATGCTATTGCGAGGGCTAAAGAGTAAAACCACAAACTTAACTGCTATTGTTACAGTAGCAGACGACGGAGGTTCTTCTGGTCGGTTACGAGAAGATTTTCAAATGATTGCTCCTGGAGATTTACGCAACTGTTTAGTAGCATTAGCGGAAAAAGAAGGACTTATGGAAGAACTATTCCAGTATCGATTTACTAAAGGAGCAGAATTATCGGGCCATAGTTTTGGGAATTTATTCTTAACAGCAATGACTCAAGTGCTGAAAGATGATGTGGAAAAAGCCTTAGAAGCCTCTAGCAAGATCTTGCGAGTTCGGGGACGTGTTATTCCATCATCTACAGAAGAAATCAAACTGATTGCTAAATTGACGGATGGTACCATCGTAGAAGGGGAAAGTAATATCCCTAATGCGGGTAAGCCAATTGCGAAGGTCTATACTGAGCCACATAGACCATCTCCTGTAGGAGCTGCCTTGCAAGCTATTGATGAAGCCGATGCCATCATTTTAGGCCCGGGCAGTTTATATACTTCGGTAATGCCGAACCTATTAATTGATAAGGTAGCGGATCACATTGCTAACTCTAAAGCGGCTAAGATTTATATTTGCAATGTGATGACGCAGCCAGGTGAAACAGATGGGTATACTGTGTCTGACCATGTGAAAGCCATTGAAGCACATAGTGAGGTGGGAATTATCGATACAGTTCTTGTGAATGATAACAGAATCCAAGATGCCACATTAGAACACTATAAACAAGCGGGGCAAGAACCAGTAGACGTAGATATGGATGTGTTGCAATCGATGGGGATTCGGACAGTTCGTGCAAATCTTGTAGATAGTCAAGATAAAGCGGTCCACAATTCTGAACGGTTAGCGAAAGTGGTCATGGATGTTGTCTATGCTTTGCAGACGGATATTGAACCGCACATTTTAGAATATTACTTACAGCGAGAAGATCATTAAGTATGAAAGTAGAGCCTCTAGAGGCTCTATTTTCTAGTAGAAATAGTAAAGGAGAGGCTATGTCATTTGCAGAAGATGTAAAAAATGAATTGTGCCAATTTAAAACAGAAGATGCGTGGGCATCCAAGGTAGAGGCCTCTTGTTTATTACGGATGGGTGGGTCCATTTTACTAGGTATGCAAGGACGCGTAGGGGTACGTTTGGTGACGGCTAATAATGCAGTAGCTAGACGAGTGCTAGGAATTATTAAAGAACAGTATGATTTACCTACTTCTGTGCTAGTGCGTAAAGGGCTAAATCTACGCAAAAAGAACATGTATACGTTGACGGTAGAGCCTACAGAACAGAGTCGTCTTGCGTTAGAGGAGTTACAATTATGGCCTGTGGATGCTATGATTCCAGATGAATGGTTAAAAGACATGGAATCACGAAGAGCTTTTTTGCGAGGCGCTTTTTTGGGATGCGGGTCTGTTAATAAGCCACAAAGTGACTATCATTTGGAGTTTATGACTACAAAGGAAGACTTTGCAGATCAAATTATTCGTGTCTTAAAAATGTTCCGATTACATGCTCGAAAGGTAGAGCGAAAAGAGGAGTTTGTAGTATATTTAAAAGAAGGGGATGCGGTGACCTCCTGTTTACAAATTATGGGAGCTCAATCAGCCCTGATGAATTTTGAAAATGTACGAATTATGAAAGATGTACGTAATACCATTAATCGTCAAGTAAACTGTGAAACAGCAAATTTACAAAAAACGGTGAATGCAGCAGTGCGTCAATTAGATGCAATACGTATTATTGATAAACATCAAGGTCTCAACTCCTTGCCAGTTCGTCTTTATGAGGTAGCTATATTACGTCAAGAATTTCCGGATGGTAGTTTGCAAGAATTGGTAGATGCCTATGAAACAAAGTACAAACGAGAATTGACAAAATCTGGTATTGGACATCGTTTACGTAAATTAGAAGCCCTCGCCTTACAGTGGGAGCCAGAGGGGCTTATGATAGAATAGAGGTAGTATGAAATTAATGAATCGAATACAATGGAAACAATGGTTATTAGGGAGCATGTTAACAGTACTTGGGCTAGGCACTACGTATGGACAAGTACCGAGAACGGTAAATATTGATGAGTATACATTTACACCCTTAGAAGTGAAAACCGTTAAGGAGATAGATACTTTATTATTGTCCGATAGTCCGGAATATGTAAAAGAGCCGGGGATTGTAGCGGCAGGTACACTGAGAGGAAATAGCCGTATTTACTTTTATCATGTGAACGAACGAACAGAACCTATGAAAGTAGGTATTTTGTTGGAAAATAAGGGGAATGTTCCAGCTTTTGTAGAAATAGAACGATCTATTTATGCAAAACCAAGCCCAGACTATTTTAAAGTGGGACGAGAGCTTTCGAAAAAAGAACTGAATAGTACTGCATTAGACTTAGGTGCTTGGGCTAATGAAGGCGTAACTATCCCAGTTCGCTCTAAAGCAGTGCAACAAGAAATCAAAAAACAAAAAGAGAATCTTGCACAATCGAAGAAGCTAAAGACAAAAAGAATTGAAGAAGAAATTAAAAAGGATGCTACATCCCGAACTATTTCGTTAGTATCACAAGATACTAGTGGTACAGAATTTGTATTGCGTCCTGGGGAAGTGCGCCCTATTTTTACTGAGTTGGAAAAAGTTCTTATAAAAAAAGATGATTTATTCAGTGGTATTATCGATGTTTCTACTACGGAACCAGTATATGCATCCGTAGCGGTGATGGAACCTAAGTCAACCGTTACATATGGCTTGCCTTTATTACCAATTCATCCTATAGATGAAGTAGAGTTGCGTGGTACCTATGAAGGAATGCGTCGATTCCATGTGGTGGAACCGCAGTTTAATAGTGAAGCAGGCCCAGCTAGTTTTGAAATTGCCAATGATCGAGAAGATGCCTTTATTAGTGGTGTTGACGAGACTAGTAATAATAAGTCGGTAAAAAACAAAGGAAATTATGGTATTTCTAATATATATGTGTTACACACAGAAGGAAACACTCCCTATGCCTTGTATTTTAATCCATTAGGTGGTGCTTTTAGTGGTACATTCAGGATTACATCTTCTAAAGGTGTACGCACCTATGATGTGCCTGTAAAAGGTCCGTATTTGGGACATGAAACTATTTATGACACACAGCTATTAGATGTATTTGATAGACCAGAAGATTTACTATTAGAATACATGTCACCAGGGGCGTCTAATTTACCAGTTAGACTTTTGTTGATTCCACAAGTTCCAGAACGTGAGAATACAGATGGTAGTAGATCGCAATATGTGACTAATTTAGTACATAAAATTTTGGGAAAATAATCAAGTCTTTATATAAATAATCCAAAAAGGTATCTTAAATTAATAGTGATTTAATTAGTTGTATATAAGCAAATAATCTTAGTGATATAAGAAACTATGCAAATTGAAATTTTATGATATAATTTAAAACAATCTAGATAGACAAACTTTATATTGACAATCATTGCTAATTATAAATATAATGAGTAATAGAAATGATACTCAGATTAAAGTAGGCGATGTAGTTCGGCAAAGAGGCCCATTTGTTAGTCGTATGAGACAGCAAATGGGCTTTTTTGAAAGGAGGAGCATGAATCAAAATTGTATGAAAAAAATAGAAAAGTTCAAACCTAAAGTAATGGATATAGACATGTTGTCTGCCACCGAGGTGGAACATGGCACCATTTATGAGATGAATACGCCTCGAGGTAAGGCAAAGATGTATAGTTATCCTGTATTCGGTGGAGTAGAATTGACGTTCCAAGAGGTGACCATGAAAGAAATCCGTCACCGTGCAAAACCCTTAGATGGTATGTTTGAAATCCATTATTGCAAAGAAGGGCGTATTGAGTGCGCCTTTGATAATGGAAAAGTATTATATATGGATGAAAACGATATTTCTGTAGGGTGGAAAGAGTCACCTAGCTATGTGCACTCTACAAAGTTTCCTACCTCTTATTATAAAGGTATCAATTTATCTATTTATATCCCCAAGGCCCAAGAGATGGTGAATAAGTTCGTAGGACATGATCGGATTGATCTTCGTGACATATGTAATCGCTTTTGTCAGGATTTTGAATTTGGGTTTGTATGTCGTAGAGAATCTAAACTTAGTGACATTTTTAAAAGTTTATATGATCTTCCCGATGAAGTGATGCCACAGTTATTTCAATTGAAATGTATGGAAATCATATTGTTATTAAGCACCATCGCATCAGATGATGATTGCTGTATGCCATATTTTGAACGAAAACATGTGGAAAGTGTGAAACGTATGCACGAATTTTTGATGAAAAATTTGCACAAAAAACCGACTATTGAAGAATTGGCAAAAGCATATGGATTAGCACCGACAGCATTGAAAAAATGTTTCAAAGGGATTTATGGTAGTAGCATTCATCAATATATTAAGCATATGCGGATAAAGGAGGCGGCAAAGGATTTAACTAATACGGATGATAGTATTCTCAGCATAGCTAACCGATATGGCTATGAAAATGCTAGTAAGTTTGCAGAAGCATTTCGGGTTATTATGGGACATAAACCTAGTGAATATAGGAAAATAAATAAAATGTCGGAATGGATTAAGTAGAAGCTATTTAGAGTAGATTTGAAATTATTAAATTTGATATTATAAGTATAAGCTGATAAAAATTATCATATTTTTTTAATGGAGGTAATAATATGGACAGCCTTTTATACATTGTACATTTATTTAACAGCGGTGGATTAGTAATGTATCCATTGGTTATTTTGTCAATCATTGTGATCGCAATTGGAATTGAGCGTTATACGTATTTCAAAGCTAATACTGCATTGCTAAAGGAATTTAGTCATGATGTGTATTTTGCAATAAAAGATAATGATTGGAAGAAAGCGAAAGAGTTATGTGAGGCAAATCAAACGGCAACTGGTCGTATCTTGAATGCAGGATTAACATACTCCAAAAACGAAACAAGTATGAAAAATGCGTTTTCCGAACAAATGATGATTGAAGCCTCTCATTTAAAAATTCACTTAGATTACTTGAGCGCTATCGTAACAATTTCTCCATTATTAGGTTTATTAGGTACAGTATCTGGTATGATTGGCACGTTCAGTGTATTGGATAATGGTGCTGGTGCATCCGCTATTTCTGGCGGCGTTGGTGAAGCCTTGATTGCCACAGCTACTGGTTTGTTAGTGGCTATTTTATCATTCTGTGTGTACACATACTTCAGTCATCGTATGGATGCAATTATCAATGATACAGAAACTTTATCTGTAGTATTATTAAATGGTATGAAAGAACAATGGAGTGATTCTCATGTTTCAAAATAGTCGATTGAAAATGAAACCTGAGTTCATGATTGTGCCAATGATCGATATCATTTTCTTCTTACTGGTTTTCTTCATGATGAACAGTATTGAAACGGTGGCACAAAAGTCCTTGGGTGTACAATTACCGCAAGCACAATCAGCAACACAAGTCAAACAAAGTCCTATCATTCTTACATTGGATAAAGAAGGACATATCTTGATTGACTCTAAACCATATAGTATCGATGAAGCTCGTAACTATATTACAAGCAAAATTGGAGAAAATCCAAATACAGCGGTACTATTACAAGCAGATAAAAATACGCAACATGGATTCGTGGTTGCCATTATGGATATGCTAAAAACGATTGGGGTTAAGAAGTTCTCAATTGCTGCTAGCTAGAAAGGATGACACATGGAACAATATATTTCCTGGAAAAAATCCTACATAATCTCTGTTGTAATCCACATTGTCCTAGCTGTTGTGTTAGGTATTGCTTTAGTATCCGTAGTAGAGCATAAACAAACCGAAAATGCTTTTGAAATTGACATGTCTATTTCCGACGATTTAAAAGCATCCGCAGGTGGCGGTGGCGGTGGCGGCGGGGTATCTTTCCCTCAACCACTTTCACAAGAAGTTGTACAAGCTAAAGTACAAGCAGCGCAACAAAGTTTATCATCTCCAGTGCCAGTTGATGATGCTGTGAATGTGCCAACATCTACCAACGCAGCTACAGGTGCAAGTGATGGAACATCTACAAACCAAGGTACTGGTGGTGGATCTGGTGGCGGTAACGGAACAGGAAACGGTACTGGCGATGGTAGCGGTAACGGCTCTGGTAGCGGTGGTGGATCTGGCTCTGGCAGTGGCGGAGGTAATGGAGATGGTGTAGGTACTACATCTGGTAATGCACCGTTTGACTGGGCAGGATTTGTGGCTACTGTACAAGCCCAAGCACAAGGTACGTACCCTGCAATGGCAGTAAAACGTAACTTACAAGGTAGTGTTACAGTTAGCGTAACCATTGATGCGAGCGGTAATATAGCCTCTGTTTCGGCAGGTGGAGGACCTGGTATTTTAAACAGTCATACCCAAGATGTTGTCTATGGCATAGGCAATTATCCAAATGGTAGTGGCTCATCAGTATCAAATACATTCACTGTGTACTACACTTTGAATGGTGACTAGTGCAAAGGCACAAGAAATAATTCAGGAGGAATTATGGATTTAAAAACTTTATTTGACTCCATGTCGGAGGAACAACGTAATATTCAACTTGGTTTTGATACAGCAACGCCGTTGACACATGCTTTTACAAGCAAACGTGCAGTACATGCTGGTCTAAGTGGTCGTCCTTTAGAAAAGGATGAGGCACAACGTGTATGGAATGAATTAATGCACCAACCGCCTGTTCCAGGGCAAATGCAAACGGCATATATTCATATTCCATTCTGTCAAACTAAATGTACTTACTGCGGATTCTATCAACATGCTACGAATCAAGATGCAGAAGATAAATATGTAGATATGTTATTGAAAGAAATGCAAATGGCTGCCGATCAACCACGGTTCCGTGATGGTTTGATTCACACTATCTTTATTGGTGGTGGTACGCCAACATCATTATCTGCTAATAATGCAAAACGCATGTTGTCTGCCATCCAAGAATATTTCCCGTTGGCCAATGACTATGAGTTGACATTAGAAGGTCGTATTCACGACTTGGTGCCTGAAAAAATGGATGTATGGATGAGCCATGGTGTCAACCGTATGTCCTTAGGGGTACAGTCTTTCCATACTCACGTACGACGTCAATTGGGACGTTTAGATGATCAAGATACAGTGTTGTCTCGATTAGAACAATTAAAAGCATACCAACAATGTTCTGTAATTGTGGATTTAATCTACGGTTTACCAGATCAAACGATGGATGTATGGATGGAAGACTTAAAAATTCTTGAACAATCTGCAGCAGATGGTATGGACCTATATCAATTAAATGTGTTTGAAAATAGTGATTTACAAAGCTTAATTGAACGCGGTAAAGTAAGCCCAGCAGCTACCACTAAAGAACAAGCATTAATGTATGAGGCAGCTGTAAAATACTTGATGAAACGTGATTTTACACGTTTAAGTGCAGCTCATTGGAGTCGTGCACCGCGTGAACGCTCTATGTACAACACTATGGCGAAAGCCGGATACCCAATGTATCCATTTGGTTGTGGTGCTGGTGGTAATTTAGGTGGATATATGACAATGTTACACCGTGTATTGCCTCCATATGAGGCTCTTGTAGAAGAAGGTAAAAAACCATTTATGGTTCTCATGAAACAATCTGAACTACAAGAATTCTCTAATTATGTAATCAGTTCCTTGGAACGAGGTGTTTTAAATCTAGACACTTTGATCGAAATGGATGCAAAATTAGAGGACTTACGTTGGTTGCTTGATACTTGGGTAACTCGTGGTTTGATGGAATATAATGGCGTATTATATCGCTTAACAACGGCTGGTGGATTCTGGAATGTCAATATTACACAAACCGTTATTGAATGTGTTCAGTACATCTTAACGGGTGAAAGCACATTGTTACATGAAAATATTGCGGCTCAAAACCATGGTGGTAGACCAAAAGATCATCCACATGTAGGTGGTGGTCATCCTGAAGGTGTGGCGAAACATCCACAGGGAGCAGGCGGTCATCCAGCAGGTGTTCCAAAAGGACATCCAGAAGGAGTACCAATGGGAGGACATCCAGCAGGTGTACCTAAGCATCCACATGGAGCAGGTGGACATCCAGCGGGCATTCCAAAAGGGCATCCTACAGATATGGAAACTACACGTGCTCATGGCACAGTAGGACATAGTCCATTTAAGAAAAATATTTAGGTAGTATCTATTACAGGTGAACTCCTACACACCTTACCAAACCAAACAATATAGTTTCCTGTAATAGTTCTATAGCCACTCATAGAGTGGAATCAGGTATACCAGGTCAAAGTTGGTAGGCTGCATCATACTATAGTACGTTTAAAATCACTTCAGTAATGAGAGTGCAGTATCCGCAGGCAATGCCTGCGGATGTATATCTGATAAATGAACATTGTGCCTTAGGCTACAATGTTAGATACAAAAATAATGATATACTATTTATAGTATTTATATGTTATGTAAAAGGAGCGCACTTCCTAGAAGTGTGGAAAATGAATGAAAGCAATCGTAGTTTACTCAAGCCGTACAGGCAATACAAAATTAGTAGCAGAAGCTATGGCAAGTGCTTTGCCTGCTGGTACACCATGTGTATCTGTGAAAGAAGTTCCAGCTGATTTAGCATCTTACGATGTAGTATTTATGGGTTTCTGGGCAGACCAAGGTAACGCTGATAAAGCGGCACAAGCAGTACTTAAAGAAATCACAAATGAAAAAGTAGCTTTATTCTGTACTTTAGGGGTTCCTCCAGTATCTCCTCATGCACAAGAAACTGTAGAAGCAGCTGCGAAATTGTTACCAAATGGTCAAACACCAGTAGGTTACTTCAAATGCCAAGGTAAAGTAGATCCGAAAGTAATCGAAATGATGTACAAAATGTTCCCAGAAGGCCATAACCATGGTAAAAGCCCTGAACGTGATGCACGTCATGCACAAGCTGCATCTCATCCAGATGAAAACGACTTAGCTAATGCAAAAGCATTTGTTGAAGAAGTTATTGCTAAATTATAAGTTTTCTACCTATGTAATAGGTTGCAATATAATAACACTCCGAAAAAGACTGCCAGAAATGGCAGTTTTTTCCATTTACGAAGATAACATGCTAGTATGTGTATAGATAGTATAAAATGTAAATAAATCTCTTGACGTATAAGCGTCCTTGCCTTATAATACTTATAAGCTTAATGAATCGGTACGAGAGACCGAAGAGCGTAATTTGAACCTTTTAAATTAGTCCTGTGAGGCTAGTAAGGGAACGTAGTAGGAGTACTTTACCTATAATCTATAGGTGTACTCTATAATAGAATCACTATAACTATGCGACCTCTTGCCTTACGGCAAGGGGTCTTTTTGCGTGTAATAGAAGTACTACAAAGGAGGCTATGATGGGAGAAATCAGCTTAAAAGGTAAGCACCTATTAGGACTGCAAGGTCGGTCAAAAGAAGAAATTGAACTCATTTTACGTGTAGCTAAAAAAATGAAAAAAATTGTTTTATCGGACAATAAGAAACATCCATTATTAAAAGGCAAATCTATTATTAACTTGTTTATGGAGAATAGTACACGTACAAGAAGTTCTTTTGAGTTAGCAGGTAAATATTTAGGGGCTGATGTCATCAACATTTCCAAGAGCGGTAGCTCTATGGCAAAAGGGGAAAGTTTCCGTGACACATTATTAACGATGTCTTATATGGGAACAGACGCCATCGTAATGCGCTCTAGTGAAGAAGGAGCTCCTTTATATGCCACAAAATGTGTGGATCCAATTATTATCAATGCTGGAGATGGAGCTCATGAACATCCAACACAAGCCTTATTAGATATGTACTCTATCTTAGAACATAAACCTACATTAGAAGGTTTAAAAGTAGTTATCATAGGCGATATCATGCACAGCCGTGTAGCGCGCTCCAATATTTATGGATTAAAAACAATGGGTGCTGACGTGCATCTAGCTGGTCCACGTACGTTAGTATACCCAGAACTAGAAAAATTGGGTGTTACAGTTCATCATGATGTACGTGAAGCTGTGAAAGATGCAGATGTGGTAAACGTATTGCGTATCCAATTAGAACGGATTCACTCCGCGTTATACCCAAGTAATCGTGAATATGCACGTATCTTTGGTATTAATAAATCTGTGTTAGAAAATGCAAAAGATGATGTATTAGTATTGCACCCAGGACCAATGAATAGAGGTCTTGAAATTGCGCCAGATGTGGCGTATGGTGATGCATCAGTAATCCAAGAACAGGTGCGTAATGGTGTAGCCATCCGTATGGCGATTTTATACTTAACAATTATCGGAGGTGACGGTAGTGAGCTTGCTGATTAAAAATGGTACGGTAGTTAACCCGGCAAAAGGACAACATGAAGTAGCAGATATTCTTGTAGAAAATGGTGTAATTGCAGCAATTGGACAAAATTTACAAGCGAATCAAGCAGAGGTATACGATGCAACAGGTCTTATCGTAGCTCCTGGATTAATTGACATTCACACGCATTTGCGTGAGCCAGGTCAAGAAGCAAAAGAAGACTTTCACAGTGGTACACAAGCGGCAGCAGCAGGTGGATTTACACGTGTTGTAACTATGGCAAATACAAACCCTGTTGTGGATAACGCTCCACTAGTACGTGGATTGCGTAAACAAGCGGAATTGACAGGGGTTGTAAAAGTAGATTTTATGGGCGCTGTGTCTAAAGGCTTGCAAGGAAAAGAACTTGCAGAAATGGGTGATATGGCAGAAGCTGGTGTAGTAGGTTTCTCCGATGATGGACATTATGTAGAAAGTGCTGCTTTCATGCGTCGTGCTTTAGAATATTCATCCATGTTTGGAAAAATGGTTGTAGACCATGCAGAAGAATGTAGCTTAACTTGTGAAGGTCACATGCATGAAGGTATCGTTTCCTATGAAATGGGTGTAAAAGGTCGCCCAGCTGTGGCAGAAGATTTAGCGGTAGCTCGTGATATTATGCTAGCAGAAATGACTGGTGGACATATCCATATTGCACATGTGAGTACAAAAGAAGCTGTCGATCAAGTACGCCGTGCGAAAGCAAAAGGAATCAAAGTAACTTGTGAAGTAACAAGCCAACATTTAGTATTCACAGATGAATATTTACGAGATTATAATCCAGACTTTAAAATGGCTCCACCAATTCGTTCTGAAGATCATCGCCAAGCGTTGTTAGAAGCATTACAAGATGGCACAATTGATGCAATAATTACGGACCATGCACCACATGCGTACGAAGAAAAAGATGTGGAATTCTGCTGTGCAGCAAATGGTTTCACAGGATTGGAAACATCCTTTGCGGCAGTAATTACACATGTATTAAAAACAGGTATCCTCACAATTGATGAAATCATCAATTTAATGAGTACTAAACCAGCTCAATTAATCGGAGTAGACGGAGGCGTACTTGAAGTAGGAAAACCTGCGGATATCTCAGTCCTTTCTTTAGATGAAACTTGGACTGTAGATAGAAATAAATTCTACACTCGTGGTAAATCATGTCCATTTGATGGTATGACAGTCACTGGTAGAGCAAAATTAACAGTAGTAGATGGACAAGTTGTAATGAAAGACGGGGTTGTAATCGGGTGACAGGAAAACTGGTATTAGAAAATGGAACTATCTTTGAGGGCACATTGCTGGGGGGCATGCCAATCGTTGGCGAAGTAGTGTTTAATACAGGGATGACGGGATATCAAGAGATTTTAACAGATCCGTCATATGCAGATCAAATTATTACTTTAACTTACCCATTAGTAGGCAATTATGGTGTCACACGTGAGGTAGATCAATCTTCTAAGCCCTATTGCAAGGCAATGATTGTAGGAGAATTGTGTACGTTCCCTAGTAATTGGCAAAATGAGGGGACATTTGAGGAATATATGAGAAGCCATGGTATTCCATGTTTATACAATGTGGATACACGTGCAATTACACGTGCTATCCGCAGCCATGGCGTGATGAAAGGGGTTATTTGCCCAACAGATACACCACAAGAGAAAATCGATGCTTTATTAGCGCAACCACTAGCGACAGATCACATTATGCGTGTTACCACAAAATGGGAAGGTCGCCGTGGTCAAGATACAGCTGAGTTTCATGTAGCTGTGTACGATTTTGGTGTAAAAGAAAATATTCTTCAATCTTTGGAAAACGAAGGGTGTCGATTGACAATTTTCCCAGCTCATACAAAAGCTGAAACAGTGATGGCTTGCAATCCTGATGGAATCTTCTTGTCCAATGGACCGGGAGATCCGAAAGACGTACCTGAAATTGTTGAAGAAATAAAAAAATTAGTAGGCCAAAAACCTATTTTTGGCATTTGCATGGGACATCAACTGATTGCTCGTGCATTTGGTGGTGAAACGTATAAGTTGCGTTTTGGTCATCGTGGATCTAACCATCCAGTAAAAGATTTAGATACGAATCGTGTTCATATTACCTCTCAAAATCATGGTTATGCAGTTGATGAAGCAAGCCTAGAGGGTTCTGGATTGCGCGTATCCCATCGCAGTGTAAATGATGGTACTGTAGAAGGATTAGTGCATAATGAATTGCCGATTATGTCGGTACAATATCATCCAGAAGCGTCTCCGGGTCCGACTGATAATGTATATTTGTTTGAACGTTTTAAAACATTGATGAGAAGAGGTTAATGATGGAAAAGAAAAAAGTTCTTGTAATTGGTTCTGGTCCAATTATTATCGGGCAGGCAGCTGAGTTTGATTATGCAGGCACACAGGCTTGTCAATCTCTTCGTGAAGAAGGTTATGAAGTTGTATTAGTGAACTCCAATCCGGCTACTATCATGACAGACCGTGATATTGCGGACCGTGTTTATATTGAACCGATTTCTTTGGAGTTTGTTACAGAGATTATCCGTAAAGAACGCCCATATGGTGTGTTGGCTACATTAGGTGGACAAGTTGGTCTCAATATGGCGGTAGAACTGTCAGAGGCAGGAGTCCTTAAGGAGTATAATGTAAAATTATTGGGTACTACTTTAGAGGCTATCAAACAAGCGGAAGACCGTGAATTGTTTAAAGAGGCAATGAAACGTATCAACCAACCTGTGCCAGAATCTGATATTTTCAGTGATGTGGCGGAGGCAGTGGATTTTGCCAATCGTATTGGATACCCTATCATCATCCGTCCTGCCTATACACTAGGTGGCACAGGCGGCGGTATTGCTCATAACGAAGAAGAAATGTACATGATTGCTCTTCGTGGCATCAAGCTTAGTCCAATCCATCAAATTCTTGTAGAACGATCTGTAGCTGGTTGGAAAGAAATCGAATACGAAGTGATGCGTGACCGCGCAGATAACTGTATCATTGTATGTAATATGGAGAACATTGACCCAGTAGGGGTGCATACAGGCGATTCTGTAGTAGTGGCACCATCGCAAACGTTGAATGATACACAGTACCAAATGTTGCGTACGGCTTCGGTTGATATCATTCGCTATCTTAAAATTGAAGGTGGCTGTAATGTGCAATATGCCTTGGACCCATATAGTAATCAATACTATGTTATCGAAGTAAATCCTCGCGTGTCTCGTTCTTCTGCATTAGCTTCTAAGGCAACGGGATATCCTATTGCTAAGGTAGCAGCTAAGGTTGCTATCGGCATGACCTTAGATGAAATTACAAATGCAGTTACAGGGGAAACTAAAGCGTGCTTTGAACCATCCTTGGACTATGTGGTAACAAAATTTCCTCGTTGGCCATTTGAAAAATTTAATTTGGCGGACCGTACGTTGGGAACGCAAATGAAAGCCACTGGCGAAGTTATGGCTATCGACAGAACCTTAGAAGGTTCTCTATTAAAAGCCATTCGTTCTTTAGAAATTGGATTAGATCATATTGAACTGAAAAAGATTGCTCATGAAACGCCTGAGCAACTGATTGAACGATTACAATTAGTGGATGATGAACGTCTCTATGTCATCGCTCAAGCTCTTCGTGTGGGTATTAGTGTAGAGAAAATCTGCTATATTACAAAAATAAATTCTTTCTTCATCAATAAAATTAAAAATATTATATTAGTAGAAAAAGATTTGGCCACTAATGGTGTAACAGAAACAAATTTAAAAACTGCGAAGCGTTACTCTTTCCCAGACAAAGTCATTGCTAGATATGCAAATTGTAGTGCAGAAGACGTATTGGCAAAACGCAATGAATGGAATATTCATCCAACCTATAAATACGTAGATACCTGTGCCGCAGAATTTGAAGCGCACACACCATATTATTACAGTGCCTATGCCACAGAAGATGAAGTAGTACCACGTGGTGAAAACAGCGTTATCGTTCTTGGTTCCGGTCCAATTCGTATCGGACAAGGGGTAGAATTTGATTATTGCTCTGTTCATTCCTCTTGGGCATTGCGTAAAGCGGGCATGAAATCCATCATTATTAACAATAACCCAGAGACAGTAAGTACAGATTTTGATACATCTGATAGCTTGTACTTTGAACCGTTGACAGTAGATGATGTGATGGAAATTATCCGCAAGGAGAATCCAGTAGGGGTTATTGCTCAGTTCGGTGGACAAACAGCCATTAACTTAGCAGGACCGTTGGCTGCAAGAGGTGTAAATATTCTAGGTACATCTGTAGACAGCATCGATATGGCAGAAGACCGTGAACGTTTCGATGAATTATTGGCAAAATTGGAAATTCCTCGTCCAGTAGGGGCGTTGGTGACTAGCGATGAAGAAGCCTTAGAAGCAGCAAAACGCTTACAATATCCATTGATTGTCCGTCCGTCTTATGTACTAGGTGGTCGTGCTATGGAAATTGTATATAATGACCAAGAATTAGATCGTTATATGAAAGAAGCTGTAGTAGCATCGAAAGATCACCCAGTGTTAATCGACCGCTACATGGTAGGCATGGAAGTAGAAGTAGATGCGATTTCTGATGGTATCGATGTATGCATTCCGGGTATTATGGAACAAGTGGAACGAGCAGGGGTACACTCTGGAGATTCTATTGCGGTATATCCAGCACAACATTTGTCGGAAGAGTTGACGAATCAAATCGTAGATTATACTCGTCGCATTGCTCAAGGGTTGCAGGTAAAAGGGGTACTCAATATCCAATATATTGTGGTTAATGATGAGTTACATGTTATCGAAGTGAACCCTCGTTCTAGCCGTACAGTGCCTTTCATTAGTAAAGTAACTGGTATCAACATGGTGGAGTATGCAACACGAATTGCTTTAGGAGAAACCTTGGAAAGCTTGGGATTACCAACTGGATTAGTGCTAGCCCGTCCACATGTGGCTGTAAAAGCACCAGTATTCTCCTTCTCAAAAATGGGGTTGGTAGAAATTGCACTAGGACCAGAAATGAAATCTACTGGAGAAGTAATGGGAATTGGCCGTACTTATGCAGATGCCTTGTTCAAAGCGATTCACGGAGCCAATATGCGCATTCCAGATAAAGGCAATATTTTGATGACCGTAGCCGATCGTGATAAAGAAGAAGCAGCCCGTTTGGCAAAAGGTTTTATCGAATTGGGGTACCACATTCAAGCTACAGGTGGTACTGGTCGTTATTTCACAGAACACGGTGTAGATTGCACTATAGTGAATAAGCTATCTGAAGGTAGTCCAAACTGTGCAGATGCTATTCGTGAAGGTAAAGTAGATTTGATGCTAAATACCCTAACCTTTGGTAAACAACCAGAACGAGAGGGATTCCAATTGCGTCGTTTAGCTGTAGAAATGGGCGTACCATGCTTAACATCTTTGGATACAGCTCGTGAAGTATTACATGTTGTAGCTAGTCGAGCTACCGCAGGTGATGCTATTACAGTGGATGCAGTGCAAGATTATGAAATGGAGTAATCATAAATGAGTGGATATGTAGAAATGGGTCGAGTGATTCATAACACCCAAATAGGCAGTGATGTATGGAGACTATCCGTATATGCACCCAAACAAGCAAAAGAGGCACAACTAGGACAGTTTTGCAATGTTCGCGTCACAGGGGGCACAGCTCCCTTGTTGCGCAGACCTATCAGTTATGCCGGCTTTGATGCCGAAGCAGGTACCATCGACTTATTATATCGTGTGGTAGGTAAAGGTACAGAGATTATGACTCAGCTACGAGAAGGGGATACCTTAGATTGCTTGGGACCATTAGGTCAAGCTTTTACCACTGCAGACCGCATGTTATTAGTGGGTGGTGGTGTTGGAATTGCGCCTATGCTATGTATCGCTGATCGGTTACAACCAGGTCAAGAGGCTCATGTGATATTAGGATTCCGTAATGCAAGTGAATCATTTTGGGCTGATTTATTTAAAGATAGTCCTGTGACTGTACACATCACCACAGATGATGGCTCACTGGGTACTAAAGGATATCCTACGTCTGTGATGGAAACGCTGATGAAAGAAGAGCAGTTTGATGCGGTCTTGACATGTGGTCCTACACCAATGATGAAAGGGGTAGCCGCTGTAGCTCAACAAATGGGAGTGCCTTGCCAAGTGTCCTTAGAGGAACGCATGGGTTGTGGTACCGGTGGTTGCGTAGGCTGTGCATGCCAAGGTAAAAGTGGCACACGATATAAAGTGTGTAAAGATGGTCCTGTATTCCCTGCTGAGGAGGTGTTTTTCTAATGGCTACTGTAGATCCTAAATTAGCAGTGGAGTTCTGTGGTATCTCCATGAAAAATCCTATTGTAGCAGCATCGGGCACTTTTGGGTTCGGATTGGAATATGATGGATATTTAGACCTTGATACAGAGGTAGGGGCGATTTCTGTAAAAGGTTTAACACCTACTCCTCGACCTGGTAATGCTGGTGTACGTATCGCTGAAACACCATCTGGGGTGTTGAACTGTATCGGATTAGAAAATCCAGGAGCAGAAGCGTTCGTAGCAGATATATTACCAAATTTAAAACAATATGATGTGCCAATTTTTGCGAATATCTCTGGTAATACACTGGAAGAGTACGAATATATGGCAAAAACATTGACCGTCGAAGGGATAGCAGCCTTAGAGGTCAACATTAGTTGTCCTAATGTAAAATGCGGAGGTATGGCATTTGGTGTGCAGGCGGAGAGTGCGGCTGCTGTATGTAAAGCGGTAAAAGGGCATACAGATTTGCCAGTAATTATGAAGTTATCACCCAATGTAACAGATATCGTAGAGATTGCTCGTGCTGTAGAAGCGGCAGGTGCAGATGGTATCAGTATGATTAATACCCTATTAGGGATGTCTGTAGATCTACGGACTCGTAAACCATTATTGGGGAATATCTATGGTGGTTTATCTGGTCCAGCTGTGAAACCAGTGGCATTGCGCTTAACACATCAAGTGGCACAAGCTATTGAAATCCCAATTATGGGGGGCGGCGGCATCATGACTGGTGAAGATGCCTTAGAATTTATGCTAGTAGGAGCTGATATCGTGTCTGTGGGGACGGCAACGATGGTAGATCCACGAGCTATTGGCATCATCGCTAGTGAAATGAGCGCTTATTGTGAAAGCCAACACATCGATCATGTGTCGAACTTAGTTGGTGGTATTATTATGCCTTAATAAGAGAAAATGTATATCTCCTGTAATAGGTTTATAGTGTCAGCAATACATCTAAAATCAGAGTGGTTATCAGGAAATATATCGATACAGGGAAAGCCCTAAAGAAGAGAACTTTGAATACAATACAGAAAAGGACTGTTCCAGTGAAAGAGACACTGGAAACAGTCCTTTTAGTATTTAGATTTTATTGAGTAATTCTTCTTTTTTCTGTTGAAATTCTTCGTCAGTAATGGCCCCCATATCAAGGAGTTCTTTTAACTGTTTGATACGAAGAATGGGATCATCCAAGGCTGGTACTACATCAGATGTGGTAGTATTCTCTGATGTATCCTCTACTTCAATGGTAGCAGTTTCCACTGGAGGACCTGCATCGATGGCAGCTTTCACAGCAGCTGTATTAACCCATAATCCACGTTGTTGTTGATCATAATCGTAGGCTACAGTGCCACGAGATTCAATCCATGCTTGTAAATTTTCATTTACTAAATTAGTCAATACATCTAATGTAGCAAGACAGGTATCTCGACCTTGAATGAGCAAGACTCGATGGGTGCGACTCACCTCTTTGTTGTCGATATGGTCGATATCTGTATCATAAAACTTAGCACGTGTACCATAGCGACCACGATACGTAAATAGACCTGTTTTTGTATTGTAAGTAATTTTAACTTGCAATGTATGACCGCCAGGGGCATAGCTTATGATATGGTCTGGAGTTTGCGTGAACCAATCGAAGAGTCCCATAATCACTATCCTTTCTTACGTTTGCTTGGCCAAGGACTAGGAGGTCCGTAGCGATTGTTTCCAGTAGAACCAGGGAAACAAGATAAGAATCCATGTATAATTACTACAATAATAGTGTGCAGAATATAAATATTCTTTAATGGTAGATATAAATTTGTACAAATAATATACATACCCAATAGTATACCAAGGAGACGACCTGGTAATCCGATGTCATTGAATCGTCGTATGTATAGGGTATAGTATAGAGGGAGCAATATGATATATCCTGCGTAAGCTAATACTTTGATGCCAAAATAAGCCGGCAATATTACAACTACATCTAATAGCTGTTGGATAAACATATTAAAAATATGCATAGTAGCAGATAAAAATAGTATGCCAATGATAAATTGAAATCGATTCATCCGACCTGATGAATTTAATACGCCATGACTGTGTGGTTCTAGCGCAAGTAAAAGAAAGAGGGCTGCTACACCTACTAGAAATGATAGGCCCATATTAATCAGTATGTCCATAAGGAACCTCCTTATATGCTATGAATAAGTATAGCATAGATTAGGATATATGGCGAACTGTGGTCAAATGGAATGAAATTGAAATAGATTCTTCATTAAAATATTAAAAAAATAGAGTAGTATAAAGAAAGTTAGCAGAAAAAAATAGGCAAAATAGCGGTTCATTGGTATAATAGTAAAGATAGTAAGAAATAGGTTCACTTTTTTCTTTCTAACTACGATTATATAGTTATGAAAGGAGGAATGTATGAAACCTGTAACAACACCTATGGAAAAACGCATTCGCATGGTTCGTGCTTGGTTAGATGCAGCAGCTAAGTCCTATGCTACAAAGGGAAGTGTGAAGGGGAACTTTCATTTATTCTTGGCTCAAGCAGAGATGAAGCAAATGAATGAGGGTAGACCCTCTATTGTGTCCTACGCACAACGAGCTATGTTAACTATTGCATTAGTAGGAGTCATAGGGGTAACACATTGGTGGCTATCACAACATGAAGCAGGGAACGTAACACATACTCCTGTCATAGAAACAAAGGTAGAGGTGAAACCTGCACCTGTGTCTTCCACAGTGGTAGTGAAAGAATCACCAACCATAGAACAGGCTGAACCTAAGCCCGTAGAGACGGTGATAGAAACCAATCATGTTGTAACAACACAGCCCAATGTAGAACCTAGAAAAGATCCTACTATTAGCTCGAAAGACATGGTACATGCAGTGCAAACTGGTGGACGTATTTTGCGAGATTAGCACCTTTTATATTCTAAGGAGGAACATATATGAAGGGAAACCTATCTTATAAGAAATTTTTAACCTTTGCTGTCCTAGCGGCAATCAGTACAACTCCAGTATTTGCTGATACTGCTACTACGACTGAAAGTGGCAAAACAATTGCTAAATTATCCATGGAGGATTTAGGAAAGCAAAATACTACACGCCAAGAAACAGTAGCCTCTGGTGATACGGCTACAGAGGCAGCGATTGCAGCAGCTCGTGAAGGTTTGTCTGAGGCTGCACAACGTGATGCTATTGAAGAACAACGTAAACGTGTTGATAACTCTTCCTTAGCTACTAATGACAAAGAAGTTAAAGTTATCACAAAAGCTGGTGGTGATAAATTAGAAGAAGCACAGGCGGCAGGTGTGGAAACAGCGATTCCTCAAGTACAAGCTCGTTATTTCACATCCCTAACTGAAGCGGAGTTACAAAAATATGTAGGCAAAACGATCACTCATATTTCTATTGAAGGTCTTGACCAAGCAAATCAACCGGCTTTCCTTTCTTTATTACAAGGTAAAATTGGTGATGCTGTTACAGTAGAAGGAATCTCTAAAGAGATTGCTAACCTAGGTGGTTCCGGTGTTCTTTCAGAAATTACACCAGTATTTACAGAAGTACCAGAAGGTGTAAAAGTAGCATATCATGTAACCTTAAACCCAGTGATTAAAGGTGTGTCTGTAGAGGGTAATACGGTATACAAAACAGATGTATTATTGAACTATTTAGATGTACAACCTAACACTGTGTTAAATACTATTGCAGTTGGTGAAAAAGTACAAGGTATCAACGCAGCGTACCAACGTGATGGATATATTTTAGCTCATGTAAAAGATATGGCTGTAGATGACAATGGTGTATTACACGTATCTGTAGTAGAAGGTATTGTAGAACGTATTACTCCACATGGTAATAAAAAGACTAAAGATCGTGTGATTACTCGTGAATTTAACCAAAAAGTGGGACAACCATTTAATAAATTCTTAGTACGTCGATCTGTAGAGAAAGTATATAACTTAGGTTTCTTTGATGATGTAAATGTACGTTTAACACAAGGCTCCACAGAAGAAATGGTGAACATTGAAGTGGACGTACTAGAACATAAAACAGGTACGATTACATTAGGTGCAGGTTATTCTGGTGCTGATGGCTTTGTAGGTATTGTAGAAGTGGGTGAAGAAAACTTACGCGGTACTGGTGATAAAGTGAAAGTTCACTGGGAGTTTGGAGGCACAGCAGGTTATAAAAACTACTCTGTTTCCTACTTGCGTCCATGGATTGATAGAAAAGGCACATCTTTAGGGGTAACCTACTACAATCAATTAAACGAATATATAGATTACAACGAAAAAGGACAATCGAAAGCTACCTATGACAGAAAATCTAATGGCTTTAATATTTCTTTAGGACGTCAAACGGGTGAGTTTACTCGTGATTATGTCACATTAGAGCATCGTAAAGATACTTATGTTTGGGATAATAAAGATTCCAGTGGTTTCCGGTATGATACAGATGTAAATGGCGGTCCTGGATCAGGATATCGTTGGAATAATGAGGGCTATAAGTTTGCTAGCACAGGATATATTAAACATAACTTTGGCACAACAAACAGCATTAGCTGGCAAAAAGTATTTGACTCCCGTGATAATGTATACGAACCAACACGTGGTAAACGTTTATCCAGTACATTACAATGGGGTGGTCATGGCTTAGGTGGTGACTTTAACTTCTATAAATTCACTGGCGAAGCTAGAACGTATAAAAAAGTAGGTAATAAACAAGTTCTTGCCTTCCGTGCACGATTAGGTTGGGCAATGGGTGATTTACCATATAGTCAATTATATACAATCGGTGGTTCTGATTCTCTTCGTGCTTATGAGGATGATCAATACCGTGGTAAAAAAATGTACAACTTTACGGCAGAATATCGCTTCCCAATTTGGAATAAAGTAAGCGGTGCATTATTTACAGATTTAGGTGATGCATGGGATGCACCAAATGTACCTTGGTTCAAACATTCTAAAACATTTAATGTTTCTGTAGGTGCCGGCGTGCGTGTGACAACACCAATTGGTCCAGTACGTATCGACTATGGTATTAGTAAAGATCAAAAGAAATTCCACTTTAGCTTTGGTGGACAATTCTAATTGATGACTATACAACAATGGATAGGAGGGGCTTTCCTAATGGTTACATTAGGGATTCCCTCCGTCTATGGAGCGCCTGTTCAGACTGTGGATGTGGACCTACACAGTACAACAGGAACGATTCCAGCAGCCTTAAAAACACGTATGGTAGCTAGTATTCAAGGTGCAGCTTCCTATATATACAAAGGTAAAGAGGATTCTTATATCAAGGAATCTATGCAGGCCTATGAAAAGGCTACAATAGATGTAGTGGATCGCATTCTATATGGATATACGGTAAAATCTATATCTATGGATATTGGTGAATCTATGTATATGCGCCTTACATTAGAACCCTATGGAAATGTGGTACAATCTATAGAAACTAAGTTTAACTATGGGAATATATCTCCTTATGGACAATCTCTCATACATAGAGATATAGGAAATGTAAAGCCCCGGTTAGAGCAAATTCTTTTGGGAGCATCCCTGGAGTCCTTAGGTTGGATTACACCATTAGCACAAAAATCAATTCGAAGTGAATTAGAAGGAACTCTTCCTGAATTTACACCACAAATTGATATTGTAGGTGGAGAATTAGCAAAGGCTACCGTATATTTAGTACCTCATGGTAATAGCGTACATCGTACAGATGTGGCTATTCACTCTAATACTTTACCGAGTGCTCTTTTTTATAATATGCGTCAATATTATGAAAAAAAGTTACAACAATTAGAGGGACTACCTGTGTCGTTTGTGCGACGTCATAAGTTGATGATAGAATCGGAGATACAAGAAGAACTTAATACAAGTCGGGGTGTTACGCAATTTGGTGTGACCATGACTCCAGAACTTCAGGTAGGTACGGACACAAGATTAGACATTCACGTGGATTCCTCTAAGTATATCCTTCGAGGCGAAGGGTATTTGGATATGGGGCGTGGTGTGGATTCTGTAGGATTACGAGTGTATACGGGGGTTCATCGAGGTCCCCATGATTGGTATTTAGAAACAGAGTTTTTACCCAATCGTTTGAAATGGTCTTTTGCGCCATCGTATGGGTATCAATTCAGTAAAGATACAAAGGTAGGTTATCAATACAGCCTGCCGAATCATCACCATCATGGTTTTGTATACCAAAATATTGGTACACGTTGGAATGCAAGATATGAAAGAGATATAACTGCGAAAGCTAATGAATTTGCTCTTTCCTATGATGTACATGAATATTTACGATTAGAATATGTCTGGGGTGACCAGGATCGATGGTTACGCCTAATAGGACGAATATAAGGAAAGAAGGTAGATACACTATGATGCGTTTATTGAATAATAAAAAGAATGTAAAAACAGTGTCTATCATTGTAGGCATTCTTTTTGTCATCAGTGTGGGGGCTTTGGCCTATACACAGATGGCGGGACATGGTGGTTCCAATGCAGTGAGCAATATCGGTGTTATTGATATGCAGCGAATTGTAGAAAGCAATCCAAACTTAGTGCAAGATGCACAACAAGAATATGCTGCCTATAATGAAGAACTACAAAAAGAATTTAATGAAAAATCTGCTAATTTAGATGAAGAAGGTAAGGCTAAATTATCTAATGAACTTCGTCAAAAGATGCAAGAAAAACAACAAACAATTCAAGAAAATCTAAAAAAACGTGTAGATGAAGCTTCTAAAACAGTAGCTGATGGCAAAGGCCTTAGCGTGGTATTGAGCCGTGAATCTGTATTGTTTGGTGGTACTGATATTACAGACCAAGTGAGCAAGAAGCTAGCAGAAACTAAATAAGGTAACATCCAAATGGGAAAAGGACCTATCTTCGCTTTATTAGGTATATTTGTATGTGCTGCTAGTATCGGTAGTTATTATGTACATCATCAGCCGGTGTCTTTGCAAGGACCACGGATTGGGGTTGTACGTTTGCAAGAGGTAGTAGAAAAGCATCCAAACTTTCATAGTTATGATGAACAAAAGAAAGAATTGTTACGACTGGAGGCTCAACGGGACAGAGAGGATGAACTTCTCAAATCTAAATTGGGTACTGAAGTGGGAAAATCTGAAGAACATCTAAAACAGTTAGAATCAAATTTAACTGAAAGTTTGAATCAGGAGCTACAAACTAAAATTGCCTTACGTGAAGCTGAGTTAAATCAAGAGTTAGCGGCTAAGCAACGTGAATTGATTGAACAATATCGTAAAAATTACAAAGTAGAACCTAGTGAAGCAGATATAGAAATTGTAAATTTACAATTGTGGTTAACAACTGAAATGAAAGTAAAGCCGATTGATGAAGAGCAACGAAAACGTTGGGACACTCTAAAAGCTGAGAAGGAACAACGATTATCTGATTTGTTAGCACAACGGAGTCATCGTATCAACGGATCTCAACAATGGAAAGATCTAGAAGCCAAAGTGGCTGAGGCGATGGTACCTGCCCAGACAGAAGCACAGCAGAAGTTAAGTGCCTATGCTACTGAGCAGGCAAAAGCCTTAGGGGCACAGCGAGATCAATCTATGAAAGGTCTGGTGGATTCGCAACAAGAAGTGTTGGCTAAGGTTCACCGTGAGGGCACCACTTTGTGGGATGCAGAATGGGAACAACGATTGGCACAAAAACGGGATGAAGTACAAGCCCTACATGATGCCATTTTAGAAGATATTCGAGTTCGTGCAGGAGTGTTGGCTAGAGCTAAACAGTTAGATTTAGTGCTGGTAGATCATATTACAGATCGTACGGATATGGATTTAACAGAAGAAATCATTCAATCGTATGGACAATAAAGGAGTAAAGTGATGAAATCAATGTGGAAACGTATGGCTACAGGTGCCATGATGGTATGTGCATTAGGCTTAGTAGCTGGTTGTGGATCAAGTGAAAAAGTAGGTGTGGTAAACACTGAAAAGTTAGTGCAAGAAAGCCAAAAAGCTAAGGATATTAATAAAGAAATGGAAGCTAAACAAAAGGAAGTTACAGACCGTTTAGCTCAAGTGCAAGGTACACAAACTGAAGAGCAATTCCAACAAACACAATTAAATGCACAACAGGAATTGCAAATTTATGGACAAGCAAAAGGTAAAGAGTTTAAAGCCTATGTGGAATCCAATATCCAAGCTGTAGCAAAAGAAAAAGAATTGACTGTAGTAGCGAATGATCAAGCCATTGTAAGTGGTGGAGTTGATATTACAGAAGATGTGCTTAAAAAAATGAATGAAAGTGCTTCCTCCGGAGAAACTAGTAAATAATAAGAGAGTAAAAAGTAAGGAGGCTTCATAGTGAAGTTTTCAGTAGAAGACCTAGCCAAATTGGTTGAGGGCACTGTATATGGCGATGGTTCCATTAATATTGAAGAAGCCCGTAGTTTAGATCAAGGTGCAGCTCATGCTATTAGTTTTGCTATCGGTGATTATAGAGAGTTTGCCAAAGATAGCAAAGCAGGAGCTTTGTTAGTAGATGCTAAGATTGAGGGGTGTGAGACTCCTCAAATTGTGGTGTCTAATGCTAAAACAGCTTTTGCCAAATTGCTAGAAGTATTTCACCCTCCAGTGGTATTCCCAGAGGGGATTCATGAAACAGCAATTATTGGCAAGAATGTAACAATCGGAAACAATGTAAAAATTGGACCTTATTGTGTAGTTTATGATAATGCTATTATTGGAGATAATGTTACATTACACGCTTATGTATATATTGGACATAATGTGCGTATTGGTGAAGGTACAACGATTTATGCAAGTTCCATTGTGCATGAGAACTGTATTTTAGGAAAACGAGTTGTCTTACGTGCGAATGCTGTTGTAGGTGGAGAAGGTTTCGGCTTTGCTACTGAAAATGGTAAGCACACACATATTCCACAAGTAGGTAATGTTATCTTAGAAGATGATGTGGAAGTAGGCTCCTGTTCTTGTATAGACAATGCTACTATGGGATCTACCTTAGTTCGTCGTGGCACTAAAATAGATAATTTAGTTCACCTAGGCCATAATGTAGAAATTGGAGAAGATTGTTTCTTAATTGCCCAAGTCGGTATCGCAGGTAGTACAAAATGTGGTAACCATGTTATCTTTGCTGGGCAAACTGGTTGTACAGGACATATTACAATTGGTGATAATGTTACTTTTGCAGGAAAAACAGGCATTACAGGTAATGTGCCATCGAATGGACTTTATGCAGGGTTCCCAATGCGACCACATAAAGAATGGTTAAAATTAGCTGCCTATGAAAGCCGTTTACCAGATATGGTAAAACAGTTAAAAGCATTAGAAAAAGAAGTAGCTGCATTACAAGCTAAATTAGAAGATAAATAGGTGTAGATATGTTATATACCTGTATGAAAGTGTTAAGTGCTATCCTATGTGCTTTGCCGTATCGAATGCAATATGCTATTGGGTATCTATTAGGGCAATTAGGATGGATTTTTACACCAAGCAATCGAAAACGATTGGCCATTGGACAAATATTATTTTGTCGTATTACAGATGATCCTGTAGAGGCAAAACGAATTGCCAAAGCCAGTGTGACAAGATTTGGTCGCATGATTGTGGATGTGCTTCGTTATCCTGAAATTAAAGATGGCAAATACAAAGAGATGTTCACCATGGAAGGTAGAGAATATCTAGAAGATGCCAAAGAAGATGGAAAAGGTGCTATTATTATTGCTCTCCATAGTGGAAACTGGGAATTACTAGGAGGTATTTTAGCATCTGAAGGATATCCTTTGATTTCAGTAGCGATGCAGCAACAAGGTGATGCGGACAAATTTATCAATGAATATCGTGCGCTTATGAAACAACACGTCACTTATAAAACAGGTGTTCGTGAAATGGTAAAAGAACTGCAACAAGGTTCTTTTATAGGTCTTATTATGGACCAGGATCCAGGAGATAAAGGTCAGTTGGTTCCGTTTTTTGGCTATGAAACATTGACTCCCGTAGGACCTGCGGCAATGGCTCGTATGCAGGATGTGCCGATTATTCCTATAACAATACGTTTTAATGAATATACTGAGAAATACGAAATTACTGTACATCCACCTGTATACGCTGAAAAAACAGAAGAGCGGAAACGTGATATTGCGGTTACATTGACGATGCTCAATGAATGGGTGGAAGATTATATTCGAAGATATCCAGAAGATTGGTTCTGGCTTCATAATAGATGGAAATGGACACGTCGCTTTTATGGTGATACCATAGAAGTACCACCAGATGTGATGAACCAAAAACTGTAGAAAGGAGGTCCTTATGAAACAACAAACAATTAGTAAAGCAATAAGCTATGAAGGGGCTGGATTGCACAGTGGTTTACCTGTGCAAATGCGTATCCTTCCTAGTGAGCCCAATACAGGGATTACCTTTGTACGTACAGATTTGCCGGGCACTCCTTCTGTGAAAGCGGACATTCGTAATGTAACAAATACGATGCGTGCTACCACATTAGAAGAGGGGGAGGCAAAAGTATTTACAGTTGAACATATTTTAGCAGCTTTTTATGGTATGGCTATTGATAACTGTATTATTGAATTGAATTCACCGGAACCTCCTATAGCTGATGGTGGATCAGCCACATTTGTGCAGCTTATCAAAGAGGCAGGAATTATCGAACAAGAGGCAGACCGTCAAGTTTATGTGGTGAAAAAATCTCATGGTATCTATGAAGAAGATAAATTTATCATTATTCGTCCTTATGATGGATTCCGTGTCACTTTTACAAGTATTAATAGTCATCCTATGCTAGGTACGCAACATGCAGATTATGAGATTAATCCTGATGTATTTGCTACAGAAATTGCACCAGCAAGAACGATTGGTTTTACAAAAGAAATCGAACAATTGCAAGCGATGGGATTAGCTAAAGGCGGATCCACGGAAAACGTGATTGTCTATGATGATACAACTTGTTTATCGGAACTTAATTTTCCAGATGAATTAGTACGTCATAAAATTTTAGATATATTAGGCGATTTATTCTTGGTGGGCCATCTAAAAGGCCATATTATTGCTGTGAAATCGAGTCATAATTTAAACTCGCGATTAAGTCGAGAAATTTTAAAAGAAATGCAAGAGGAGGCATAACATGATTCTTACAATTGAAGAAATTATGGAAATTCTACCACACCGTTATCCATTCTTATTGGTAGATCGTATTATTGAAATGGAACCAATGAAACGTGCGGTAGGTCTTAAAAATTGTACTTTCAATGAACCACATTTCATGGGTCACTTTCCAGGTAACCCTGTGATGCCAGGTGTATTGATTACAGAAGCAATTGCTCAAGTAGGTGGTATTGCACTCTTGTATCCTGAAGAAAATCGTGGCTTAACACCAATGTTTACAGGTATAGATAAAGTACGTTTCCGTCATCCAGTTAAACCTGGTGATCAAGTACGCATCGAGGCTGATGTAGTAAAAATCAAAGGTCGTATGGGTAAAGTAGAAGGTCGTGCGTATGTAGGTGATAAATTGGTGGCAAGTGGTGAGTACATGTTCGCCTTAGTGAAGCCAGAATAACTTTCAAAATGTAAGGAGTGACACAGATGATCGTAGTTGGCATGGAAAATGCAACATCTGAAATTCATAGTACTGCAGTCATACATCCAGATGCAAAAATTGGTAAAAATGTTATTATTGGTCCTGGTGCAGTCATTGGAGAACATGTTGAAATCGGAGATGGTACTAAAATTGGCGCTAATGTAGTGATTGGTGGCTGGACAACGATTGGTAAAAATAATGAATTTTTTCCGGGTTGTGCTATCGGTTTGGAACCACAAGATTTAAAATTTAAAGGTGAAAAAAGTTATTGCATTATTGGCGATAATACAGTAGTTCGTGAATTCGTAACTATCAGTCGTGCTACTGGTGAAGGGGAAGAGACACGAGTTGGTAACAATTGTTTGTTCCAAGCGTGCACACATGTGGCCCATAACTGTATCGTAGGCAATAATGTTATCATGAGTAACTGTGCAGGCCTTGCAGGTCACGTAATTGTAGAAGATCGCGTGGTTATTGGAGGTATTGCAGGGGTCCATCAGTTTGTAAAAATTGGCCGTAATGCTATGGTTGGTGGTATGGCGAAAGTCGTACAAGACATCCCTCCCTATGTCATTGCGGATGGACAGCCAGCGCATGTAATTGGGTTGAACTCTGTAGGGTTAGCTCGCGCTGGAGTATCTGAAGAAGTGCGTCGTGAGTTGAAGAAGGCATTTCGTATTCTATATCGCAGTGGCTATAGTCTGTCTAAAGCAATTGAAGAAATGGAATTGAATTTAATATCTTCTGTTGAGATTGAACACATGCTACGTTTCTTACGCAATGCAGATCGTGGTATCATGCGCGTACGCAGAGATTAATAATGGAATTATAATACATGGAAGAGCATACAATGTATGCTTTTCCATGTATTTTTTATTGTGAACTTTCATGCCATTTATGCCCTATATATGGTATAATATAGATTAGAATTTTTATAATTAAAAGTTAGTGGGAGGCGTTATGGCGAAAGTAGGATTGATTGCAGGAATTGGTAATCTGCCAGTTGAATTTATGCGAGCTGCTCAACATGAAGGCTATGAAGTTGTGGTCATTTCTGTTGTAACAGAGGGAGCTCTTGAATTACAAGCAGAGGCCGATGCATACTACCAAATCAGCGTCTTTAAATCAGATACAGTGATTAAAACGTTCCTTAAAGAGGGCGTCACAGATGTGACTATGTTAGGAAAAGTAACAAAAGAACATCTGTATAAAAAGATAACAACCATACCAGATATGCGTACGATCAAATTGTTGAATCGTTTGCGCAATCGTAAAGATGATACGATCATGCTAGCTATCGTAGAGGAATTAGAAAAAGAAGGACTAGCGGTAGCGGATCAAACAAAATATATGAGATCTCTTATGCCACCAGTAGGTGTCATGACAATGAGAAAACCAACAGAGGTGGAGCAATTAGATATTGAGTTTGGCTTTACCTTAGCGAAACAAATGGGTGCACTTGACATTGGACAAACCGTAGTAGTGAAAGAACAAGCGGCGATGGCCATAGAAGCCATTGAAGGAACCGATGAGTGTATCAAGCGAGGCGGTGCCTTGGGTCGTGAAGGGGCTGTGGTGGTAAAAACTGCAAAACCTAATCAGGACGTACGTTTTGATGTTCCAGCGGTAGGTATGAAGACGTTAGAATCTATGATTACCGGTAACTGCAAGGTCCTAGCTATGGAGGCGAAACGGACGATTTTTGTTGAGCAAGAAGCAGTTTTGCAAAAAGCAAACGAATTAGGTATCGTAATCTGTGCCGTAGAAGGGCCGGATGAGGAGTAAGCATGAAGATTATGTTTTCTGCTGGTGAAGCATCAGGAGATACGCATGGTGCCAGTGTGGCAAAGGCTTTATTGGAGGCATATCCAAAAGCACAACTATTTGGCATGGGCGGAGACTTGATGAAGGAAGCGGGTGTGAATATTATATACGATATTCAGCAACTAGGGTTCATCGGTATTGTTGAAATAATAAAACATTTGCCCACATTTTTTAAACTTCGCAGCTTCTTAAAAGAAGCTATGCTACGAGAAAAGCCAGATGTGTTGGTGTGTATTGACTATCCAGGTTTTAATATGAAGTTAGCGAAGGTGGCAAAAGAATTACATATACCTGTGGTGTATTACATTGCCCCTACCATTTGGGCTTGGAATAAAGGACGAGGCAAGGATATCGCTAAAACGGTGACAAAAGTAGCTTCTATTTTTCCTTTTGAAGCAGAGGCATACCGTGAATTTGGTGTAGATGTGGAATTTGTAGGGAATCCTTTGGTAGATATTGTACATCCTACCATGTCCGTCGAAGCAGCACTTGCTCATTTTGGTGCAGATACAAGGAGTCGTAATATTCTTTTGATGCCAGGTAGTCGTAAACAAGAAGTAGAAGGGTTATTACCAACAATGCTGGCAGCAGCAGAACGGTTATATAAAAATCATACAGATTTGAAGTTCTTCTTACCACGGGCACATACAATACCTAGAGAAGATATTGACAGAATTTTACAAAGTTATTCTGTACCAGTCACTGTTACAGAAGGTCATAACTATGATTTAATGCAGATTTGTACCGCATGTATTGCGGCTTCAGGGACAGCTACCTTAGAAACAGCCTTGATGGATGTACCTACTGTATTAATTTATAAAGTGGCACCTGTTACGTATGGAATTGGTAAATTACTGGTAAAAATAGATCATATTGGATTGCCTAATATTATGGCGAAGCGTCGCATTATTCCTGAGTTATTACAGGGGGATGTAACGCCAGAAAATGTAGAACGAGAACTAGCTAATATCTTAGATCATGAGGCGGTATATACGCAGATGAAAGCTGATTTAGCGCAAGTGAAAGTAGAATTAGGGGCACCGGGAGCGGTGCAACGTGTAGCTGATGTCATTGCATCAGTCGCAATGAAGGAGGCGTAAATGAATCGTTATAAACAACTATTGGCATTTATTGTGCCATATAGGATGCGACTCATATTAGGGATATTTTGCATGATTGCAGCTGCCATGGGGTATTTAGTGGTACCATGGTTAATCCGAAATGTAGTGGATGGCGTATTGCAAGATAAAGATTTAGGCTTATTAACATTAATTGTGATTGCTATTTTAGTAATTTTCTTGCTTCGTGGATTTGCTACCTATGGGCAAAACTATATGATGGCTTATGTAGGACAGCGCGTGGTTATCGATATTCGTGAAACCTTATTTAAGCATTTACAAAAGTTAGATCAAGCTTATTTTGACCGTCGTAAAACAGGGGTTATCATGAGTAATGTGACTAGTGATGTAGGGGCGTTACAACAAGCTATTGTAGACAATCTTATATCGTTCATGACAGAAGGAGTTACCTTAGTAGGGTCCTTAGTCTTCATGTTTTACTTGGATTGGAAACTATCCCTTTTAACCTTGATTATTGTGCCTGTTGTATTAGGATTAACGAATATATTTGGTAAAAAATTGCGCTCTGCAGGTCATGAGGTACAAGGTAGAACAGCGGATATTACGGCGTTTTTACAAGAAGTTATCTCAGGGGTGCGCGTGATTCGTTCTTTTGCTCGTGAAACATATGAATTTAAGCGATTTGAACAAGAGAACCAAAATAACTTTGATGCTGCTATGAAAGCTACCAAATTAACAGCTGTCATGGGGCCTATGGTGGAATTTGCAGCGGCCATTGCAGTAGTGATTATTTTATGGTATGGCGGATATTCTGTAGTGCAAGGTTATATTACAGCAGGTTCCTTGATTGCATTCTTAATTTATGCTATTAACTTATCTAACCCTGTGAAACGCTTAACTCAAGTCTATGGTAACTTGCAAAAAGCAATGGCAGCAGGAGATCGTGTTATCGACATTTTAGAAACAGAACCACATGTGAAAGAATCACCAACGGCAAAAGCATTAACTGATGTACAAGGAACTGTAGAATTCGACAATGTACAATTTGCTTATGATGAAGATAATTTAGCTTTAAAAGGCGTCAACTTAACGGTGAAACAAGGGCAAACCGTGGCGATTGTTGGTCCTTCTGGAGCCGGCAAATCAACGATTGCGAACTTGTTACCACGTTTTTATGATGTAACAGGTGGCGCCATTCGCATTGATGGTGTAGATGTGCGAGATGTCACATTTACGTCCTTACGAGAAAATATTGGTTTAGTACCACAAGATACGATGTTATTCAATGCAACAGTACGTGAAAATATTTTATATGGTCGCTTAGATGCTACTGAACAAGAAATCATTGAGGCGGCTAAAGCAGCGAATGCCTATGAGTTTATTGAAAAATTACCGAATGGATTTGATACGATTGTGGGAGAGCGAGGTAACTCTTTATCGGGTGGTCAGCGTCAACGTATTGCTATTGCACGAGCTATCTTGAAAAATCCGAGCATTTTAATTCTTGATGAGGCTACCTCAGCCTTAGATACTGAAAGTGAAAAAATTGTACAAGAAGCGTTAGAACGACTAATGAAAAATAGAACGGCTCTAGTCATTGCTCATAGATTGAGTACTATTAAACATGCCGATCATATTGTGGTCTTACAGCAAGGTTGTGTTGTAGAAGAAGGCACACATGATGAATTATTAGCGTTGAATGGCTTATATAGTCATTTATATTCTGTTCAATTTGCCAGAAAAGGATAAACTATGTATTGGATATACAATATACTTCTCATTATCTATTGGATTGGCTTGATACCGGTGATTCTCTACCGTTTGGCCTTTGAAGAAGGATTCTACGAGCGGATCAAACAAAGTGCAGGATTCATGCCTAGCACATTGATGAAAAAAATTGAAGGTAAACGGGCTATTTGGTTGCATGCGGCTTCTGTAGGCGAAATTGTAGCTACCAGCCCATTGGTGAAAGATATCAAAAAAAGCTTTCCTGATGCAGTTGTAGTTGTATCTGTGGTAACCGCTACTGGACATGCCATGGCACGCCGCATCATTCCAGAAGCAGAAGGGATTATTTTCTTTCCCTTAGACTTGCCATTTTTGACACGAAGAATTTTGACAACGATTAAGCCCATTGCAATTTTATTGGTTGAAACTGAAATTTGGCCAAACTTTCTTCGTATTGCCAAAGCTGAACAGATTCCAGTTATGATGGTCAATGGTCGTATCAGTGATCGTTCTATGTCACGGTATATGCATATTAAATCTTTTATGCATGATATGTTGGGGTCCATAGATCGATTCTGTATGCAATCTAAATTAGATGCGGAATATATCACTGTATTAGGGGCAAATGTACAAGAGGTAACCGTTACAGGGAATACGAAATATGATCAAACCTATGCAACGGTAACAGATGAAGAAAAAGAACAATTGCAACATGAGTTTGGATTTGGACATAATCATCCTATTATCGTGGCAGGTAGTACCCATAAAGGGGAAGAGGATAAGTTGTTTCAAGCGTTTAAAGAAATTTTACAATCTTATCCCAATGCGCGATTACTGATTGCACCTCGCGAAATTATGCGTGGTAATGATGTAAAAGCATTATCTCAAAAATATGGGTTGAAAGCGATTTGTCGTAGTGCGATGACAGAACCTGTACATGAAGAAATTCCAGTGGTGATTTTAGATACCATCGGTGAATTAGGTCGTCTATATAGTTTGGGGGATATTATTTTTGTAGGTGGATCTTTAGTAAAAACTGGAGGCCATAATATATTGGAACCAGCTGCTCATGGTAAGCCAATTATTGTAGGACCACATATGTTTAACTTTAAGGAAATCTATAGTTTGTTGAGCTCCCGTGGTGCTTGTACGATGGTACATGATGAAAGAGAATTATTAAGAGTATTGCAAACTTTGTGTGCTAACCATGCTATGCGAGAAGAGATGAGTCGTCATTGCTTGGAAGTAGTCAGTGAAAATCGGGGGGCTACACAGCGCAATACCGAGGAGTTACGCCGTCTTTTTGAACGCTTTCACATAGTACCATAATCGATTCATATTAGTTTTAATATCCTAAGTTATACTAAGGGGATACGGAGGAGGTTTACTCATGAAAGGAGAACAACTCTTTAAGCATATCATTAGTGGACAGATGGAAGGCTCCTTAGGAGATGCTCTGCGCAATGGTTTGGAAAAGGCTAGTAAAGTCTATGAAAGAGTCGTAGAATATCGCAATGAACGCTATAACCACCCACACCGAGTGTTGCGAATGCCAGTGCCGGTCATTAGTATAGGAAATATTACAGTTGGAGGCACGGGCAAAACACCCATGGTACGTTATGTCTGTGAAACATTAGATGCAGCCCAACATACAGTGAGCGTCTTAAGCCGTGGTTACAAAGCAGATAATAATAAAAAGCCTATTGTCGTATCTAGACGAGGGGCTGTTGATGTATCCTCTTTTATTAGTGGTGATGAAGCTTGGTTATTGGCAAAAACATTACCTAATGCGAATGTTATTATAGGTTCAAAACGAGTAGAGTCTGCAAAAATTGCCGTTGAAGATATGCAATCCGATGTGCTTGTCTTGGATGATGGATTTCAGCATCGTGCCTTGGGCCGTGATGCAGATATTGTGTTGATTGATGCAAGTCACCCATTTGGTTATGGTGCGGTATTGCCAAGAGGGCTTCTACGAGAACCATTGGAAAACTTGAAGAGAGCTACCTATATTGTGTTAACGAAAACGAATCAAGTGGATTCGGAACAACTAGAAGCACTACGTGCAGAGATTCATTCCTTGGCACCTCTTGTTCCGGTAGCAGAAACCATTCATCAAACAGTGGGCTTTCAAACCTTGGAAGAGTGGAGTCATAATGGCCCGATTCATCATATTAGTGACTATGATGGCACTCCATTGCTAGCGATTAGTGGCATTGGGCAACCTAGTTCGTTCATTGCTAATTTAGAAAGCTATGGATTTACGGTGCAGGATATGATGAGCTTTGGTGACCATCATGATTATTCCGAAGATGATGTTGTAAAACTATGGCAACACTGCTTTAAAACGGGGATTCAAGGCATCATTACAACGGAAAAAGATGCAGTTAAGTTATCACAAGTACGGGCTATACGAGATTTAAAGATCCCTGTTTATGTATTAGTGATAGGTATTGAATTTACCAAAGGTGAAGAAGATTTTAAATCTTATGTCTTGCAAATAGCAAAGGGGAAGTAATATGCGTATAGCTTGTATTATTCCAGCTCGTTATGGATCTACTCGATTACCAGGAAAACCGTTGGCGATGATTGGTAATAAGCCAATGATTCAACGAGTGTATGAACAAGTTTCAAAAGCCACTGAAATTCATGAGGTCATTGTGGCCACTGATGATGAACGGGTATATGAGGCGGTCATCCAATTTGGTGGGCAAGTTATGATGACAAGAGCTGATCATTTGACGGGTACTGACCGCTTAGCAGAAGTAGCATCTACAAGAACTGATATTGATGTGATTATCAATGTACAAGGTGATGAGCCACTGATTGATGCTTCTGTTATCGATGCATTGGCACGTCAATTCAAAGAAGATTCAACCTTACAAATGGGGACGGTAGGCTGTCCTTTGTTAGAATCAGAATATAATGAGCCTAGTGCTGTCAAGGTAATTGTAAATCGCCTAGGGAATGCCATGTATTTTTCCCGTTCTTTAATTCCTCACCCTAGACATGCATTTGTGGTTGCTCCACTCAAGCATGTAGGTATGTATGGATATAATCGTCAGTTTCTATTAACATATGCTAAGATGGAACCGACACCAGCAGAATTAACTGAATCCTTAGAGCAGTTACGAGCCTTAGAAAATGGATATACGATCCGAGTCATTACTACAGACCAGCGCTTTGTTGGAGTAGATACACCAGAAGATTTAGAACGAGTGAATGAAATATTTCACCAATTAGAAGCATAAACAATTTTGTTTAGAAAGGAGATACAATGAAAACAGTACAAGTAGGCAACCTTACACTTGGTGGAGGGAAAGGCTTATTTCTATTAGCAGGTCCATGTGTAATTGAGGGCTATGAACGTACATTAGAGATTGGTCGTCGTGCGAAAGCAATTTGTGATAAAGTAGGTATTCCCTATGTATTCAAAGCTTCCTTTGATAAAGCCAATCGATCTAGCTATTCTTCCTTCCGTGGCCCAGGTCTCGTAGAAGGTTTAGAAATTTTGAAAGCTATTAAAGAAGAATTGCAGGTACCAGTAGTAAGTGATATCCATGATATTACTCAAATTGATGCGGCTGCAGAAGTATTAGATATTCTTCAAATCCCAGCCTTCTTATGTCGACAAACTGATTTGGTATACGGAGCAGCAGCGACTGGAAAATGCGTGAATGTGAAAAAAGGTCAATTCATGGCTCCGAAAGATATGAGCAATGTATTGAAGAAAATGGAAGAATCAGGAAATCAAAACTTGATGCTTACAGAACGCGGATTTAGTTTTGGTTACAATAATTTAGTGGTAGACATGAGATCCTTCCCGATTATGCGTTCCTTTGAGTATCCAGTTATTTTTGATGCTACGCATTCCGTACAATTACCAGGTGGGGCAGGTACAGCTTCTTCTGGTCAACGTGAATTTGTTGCGAACCTAGCACGCGGTGCTGTAGCAAGTGGTGTAGATGGATTGTTCTTTGAAGTTCATGATAATCCAGAAGAAGCGCTTTCAGATGGGCCAAACATGTTATATTTAGACTCTCTAGAAGAACTATTAACTGATTTAGTGGCTATCGACAAAATCGTAAAAAAATAGTACAGATGTAAAGGATGCAGGTGAACTATGAAGATACTTGAACGAGCAGCACAGGTGCTCCAAGAAGAATCAAAAGCAGTGTTAGACTTAATTGAAACATTAGATCATCGTTTTGAAACGGCTGTAGAGTTAATTTTAGCAGCTAAGGGACGCGTGGTCTGTACAGGTATGGGAAAATCTGGACATATTGCACGAAAAATTTCGGCTACATTAGCGAGTACAGGTACACCTGCATTATTCTTACACCCTGGTGAAGGGGTACATGGTGATTTAGGGATGGTAACATCTGATGATGTAGTATTAGCTTTCTCAAATAGTGGGGAAACTAGTGAAGTCATTAGCTTATTGCCTTCCTTGCGCCGTATTGGTGCTAAATTAATTTCTGTAGTGGGAAACCCAAGTTCTACATTGGGAAAAAATTCTGATGTAGTCTTGGTTGTGTGTGTAGATAAGGAAGCCTGTCCGTTAGGGCTAGCTCCCACTAGTAGTACCACCGCAGCATTAGCATTAGGCGATGCATTAGCAGTATGCTTATTAGATCAACATAAATTTACGCCAGAAAACTTTGCTGTATTCCATCCAGGTGGTTCCCTAGGTCGTAAATTATTGCTCACAGTAGAAAATATTATGCATAGCGGAGATAACAATCCTATTATTCATAAGGGTGCTACTGTGCAAGATGCATTATTTGTCATGACCAACAAAGGACTTGGAGCAGCTAACGTAGTAGATGAAGAAGGTAAATTAATCGGATTAGTAACGGATGGAGATATTCGACGTGGTCTAGATTCTGGATGCAATTTCCTAGTATGGTCTGTGGAAGATATGATGACAAAATCACCGCGTACCATTACTAAAGATAAACTAGCGGCAGAAGCGCTACATATGATGGAGAAAAATCAGCCTCGTCCGATTACTGTATTACCAGTTGTTGGACAGGATGGAATGAGCCTTGGTTTAGTACATATTACAGATTTATTACGAAGAGGTATTGTGTAATGGCAATACGTTGTTTAGCCCTAGATGTAGATGGAGTACTTACAAAAGGTGAGATTATTTATACATCTAGTGGAGAAGAAGTGAAAGCTTTTCATGCAAAAGATGGTTTAGGATTAGCTTTGGCCAAGCGTATGGGATTGCAAACAGCCATTATTACTGGGCGCACATCTCTCATGGTAGAGAGACGGGCAAAAGAGTTAAATATTTCTCATATTCAAATGGGAAGTCATAATAAGAGTGCTGCTTTACAGGAACTCTTACATACATTACAATTAGAGGCTCATGAAGTAGCTTATATGGGCGATGATCTCAATGATTTAGGCATTATGTCTAAAGTAGGATTAGCTATGACACCACAAGATGGTGTATCAGAAGTGCAAGCAGTAGCTCACTATATCTGTCAAGCAAAAGGTGGAGAAGGAGCTGTGCGAGAAGCAGTGGAGTATATTTTAAAGCAAGAAGGACTTTGGGAGGATGCTGTGCGTACATATCGTGAGGAATCCTATCAAGTAGGTCAATAGAAAGGAGGCTTTCATGGCAGGAGAATGGCAATATACAGCCTTAAAAACACTAAGTAAGTTAGTTTGTACATTACCTTATTCTACAATCTTATCCATTGGAGCATCTCTAGGACCTTTATATAGATTAGTAGGGAAAAAACAGGTCAAACGAGGACTACATAACCTCATGATTGGCCTTTCTATAGATGAAAAAGAAGCGAATGCTATATTAGGTCGACTCTTTCAAAACTTAGGTCGCTCCGTTATGGAAATGTTGTACATGCCGAACTTAACACCTCAGTTCATTAAAGAACATATTGAAATGCGTGGATTAGAGCATTTAGATGCAGCCTTAGCAGAAGATAAAGGTGTTATTATTTTGACGGCTCATGTAGGCAACTGGGAATGGATGGGAGCAGCCTTAGCGGCCCATGGTTATCCATCTACAACGATTGTTAAAAAGCAGCCTAATGCTCAATTTACAAGATTGCTGAATGAATACCGTGAAATGGTAGGTTTAGAAGTATTTGCTCGTGGTGGATCCGAAATGAGGGGCGCTGCACAGGCAATGAAAGCGAAGAAACTATTGGGATTTTTAGCGGATCAAGATGGATGGTATCAAGGATTACCTGTCATGTTCTTGGGACAAGAATCATCAGCAGTGACGGGACCAGCATCATTTGCGAAAAAATTTAAAGCCCCTGTAGTTCCTGTATTTGCTTCTCGTAAAGAGAAAGGGCACATTGTACATATATTACCTCCTTTATATTATGAAGATACAGGTGATGTAGAGAAAGATATGTTCCGCTTAACAGAAGCGACTGTTAAAATTACGGAAGATTTTATTAAGGAACATCCAGATGAATGGTTATGGTTCCAACATCGTTGGAATACTAAAATTCATGAAATTGTAGATATTGAACATAAACTACAAGTACGGGAGGCTGTGCATGAAGAACAATAAAAAACTTCTCCTCACGATTGTGGTAGGCATTTTAATTCTTTTGGGATTTGGATATTTTTTGTATGGTGGAGTAGAAACCACCACGATGGGACCTTCTGGAAATTCTATTAGTTTTAATGGAACAGAATTGAAAGAAGAAAAAAATGGACAACTTATTTGGTCTGTCAAAGCAGAAAAGATAAGTGTTGATCAGGTCACAAAAGTAGTTACCTTAGAAAATGTAACAGGGACGTTTCATAAGGATGGAAAAATACTTACAGTGAAAGCCCCAAAAGGCGTGGTATCTAAAGACCATGGACAGATTACATTATCTGGTGGCATTGAGGCTACCTCTAGTACGGGTGCAACTCTTCGCACAGAAGGGCTAGAGTATAGAAGTAAAGAACAGTTATTTAAATCAACTTCTAAATTTATTTACACCGATGTTGACACAACATTAGAAGGTGATGTGTTAGAAGGCGATATGATTTTGCAGCAAGTAACAGCAAAAGGTCATGCTAAATTGATTCGCAAGTAGGAAGGATATTCATGAAAATACAACGTTTAATCATGGCTGCTCTTATGGGTGGTGCTATGATGATTCCCGTATGGGCAGCGCCAACGGATGCAAATCCTGCTGGCAACAGTAATTTAATGATTACAGCCGATCAGTTGACATATGATGGAGTTAGTGGTCGTGCTGAGGTAAAAGGCAGTGTAGTTATTACCAAAGATGATAAGACTATGACTGGTGCTATAGGTTGGTATAATACGAACACACAAGAAGGATATTTAACTGGTGGAGTGAGTATGATAGGCACTAATATGTCAATGGCAGCATCAGAAGTGCATGTATTACATAATCATCAATTTGATGCTACAGGTAATGTGCATTTACAAAAAGATGATCGTCAATTATACGGTGATCATGTAAACTATAATACGGAAACTGGTTATGGTGAAATTATTGGTAATGGACAGTTAATGGTGGCTGATAACATCTTGACTGGAGAACATATTACAGCATTTACAAATGAAATCTCTGCCACAGCGAAAGGAAATGTAACCGTATCTAGTACAAGTCGTAATATAAATGCCACAGCAGATGAAGCTGTATATACGCAGACTCCAAATCAAAATGATGGAGTGGCTTATTTAAAAGGTAATGCAAGAGCTGTACAAAATGGTAATGTCTTAGAAGCGCCAGAATTAAAAATTCAACTTAGTGATAATAGTGCAGAAACGCTTGGTGGGCGCAGTACCTTAATCATTACTCCAAAGTAAGGAGAATTTATGTTTATACAAACCAAGGATTTAGTAAAAACCTATAAATCAAGAAATGTAGTGGATAAAGTGAGTGTTCGTGTGGAGGAAGGCGAAATTGTGGGATTGTTAGGCCCCAATGGAGCAGGCAAGACAACTACTTTTTATATGATTGTAGGTGTAGAAAAACCTAGTTCAGGAAGTATCTGCATCGGTGATGTGGATGTGACCCATATGCCGATGTATAAACGATCTGCCTATGGTATTGGATATTTGCCACAGGAAGCCTCTATTTTTCGTAATCTAACCGTTGAAGATAATATTTTAGCTATGTTAGAAACTACGGATCTTTCTAAAGTAGAACAAAAGGCAACCATGGAGTCTTTATTAGAAGAATTTCATATTACCCATGTACGTGACCGCTTGGGCATTCAGTTGTCTGGTGGTGAGCGACGTCGTGTAGAAATTGCTAGAGCCATTGCTTTAAATCCTAAGTTTATATTACTGGATGAACCTTTTGCAGGGGTTGATCCTATTGCGGTAGCAGATATTCAATCTATTATTCGTCATTTGAAAGATCGAGGGATTGGAGTGCTGATTACAGACCATAATGTACGTGAAACATTAGGGATTGTAGATAAAGCTTACATTTTAAATAGTGGTACGATTTTATTAGAAGGTACAGCCGATGAAGTAGCTACGAGCGATGTGGCTCGTAAGTTTTATTTAGGTGATGATTTCCGAATGTAGGAGTGGGTATGAGAATTTTAGATAAATATATATTGAAAGCTTTCATAGGGCCATTTCTGTTTGGGATTTTTGCCTTTACTAGCATTTTTATTGGAACAGGTACGCTATTTCGTATTGCCCAATATATTACAGAATATGGGGCTAGTTTATGGTCTGTGACTAGAGCTTTTTTATTGGCATTACCGAATATTGTAATATTAACCTTTCCTATGTCTGTTCTACTAGGATCGCTTATGACATTTGGTCGATTAAGTGGTAGTAGTGAAATTATCGTGATGCGTGCGGGGGGACAAAACTTTTTACGTTTGGCCACACCTGTATATATCATGGCATTTCTTATTTCTCTTTGCTCTATTGCTTTTAATGAATATGTAGTGCCAGCAGCGAACCATGCGTATCAAACGATTATCCGTGAGGAGATTATGAAACGTGCTACTCCACAAACACAGGAACATATTGTATTAAAAACATTAGCAGACAAAAAGATTAACACCTTAATGTATGCAGGTAAATATGATAGCTCTACTAAACTGTTGTCTGATATTACAGTGCAACAATTTACGGATGGACAAGTGACACAAATTGAACGTGCTAAAACTGCGAATTGGAACGGTCAATACTGGATTATGCACGATGGTACTATTTATGATATTAATGCATCTGGTGAGGGTATTGATCGAACTATGAAGTTTGAAGAACAAGTATTGCCAATTACGCAAGATCCAGATAAAATTAGTCGATCTCAACGTAAGCCAGAAGAGATGACCATCAAAGAGATTAGACAGCAAATCAAAGCGATGGAGGCTACTGGTGGTAAAATTACAGAATGGCAAATGGAAATGTATCAACGCTTTACTATTCCTGTAGCAAGCTTTATTTTTGCCTTGGTAGGAGCACCATTAGGTTTACAAAAACAACGGTCTAGCTCTTCTATTGGATTTGGCATTTCTGTGTTAGTTATCTTTATTTATTATGGGGTAATGACATTGTCTGGCGCTCTAGGTAAAGGAGGGGCGTTACCACCAGTATTAGCAGCGTGGATTCCTAATACGTTAGGTGTATTAGCTGGTTTATATTTAAACTGGAGAGTATCTAAATAATAAGATTTTACAGGGGTAGCATTACTAATTTAGTAAGTAATGCTACTCTTTTATATCTTGATTGCAGATGAGTATATGGAGACCTTTTATTGTATAACCATTGTAGTGTACTAGGGATTTTGATATACTAAGTAAAGATATAGGACTAGTATTTTACATTGAGGTATATGACCATGTTAGTAGGACTACGGATTCTCCTTATTATTACCATTATGGGGGGATTAATTGCATTTTTAGGCGATAAAATCGGCACTAAAGTAGGGAAACGGAGGATGAGTTTGTTTGGGTTGCGTCCTAAACATACATCTATTATTGTGACTATTGTAACGGGGATATTCATTTCTGCTGCTACGATAGGCGTGTTGAGTATTGCTTCAAACAATGTACGGACCGCTTTATTTGGTATGGATAAATTGAAAGCTGAAATGGCGCAACTTTCAGCAGATATAGATCAAAAAACGAAGGCATTACAACAAAGTAATGATGAATTGAATCAAAAAAATAAACAATTGCAAAAGGTACAAAGTGATGTACAAGCAACGGAGCAAGAGCTAGAAGAAACTCGCAGCGCTTTATCTAGCATGGGAGATCAATTAGTATCGATTCAAGATGCTTATGCAGAAGCGGAACAAAAACTTGTTAACTCTAATGCAGAAGTAGGAAGGTTAGAACAGGTACGTACACAATTGGAAAGCCATGTACAAGATCTACAATTAACTACGAAACAATTAGAAGATGGTATCAATCATGTGCGTGAAGGGAACGTGGTATTCCGTAATGGAGAAGTTTTATCCCAAGCTGTGATTCGACCTGGCTTAGGAGAAGTAGAAAGTATGGCTGCCTTAACAAGCTTCTTGAAAGACACGAATCGTCTTATTTTAAATCGATTCCAAATGGAAGAAGAAAAGACAGTCATTTATGTGAGCCGGGACAACTTAAATGAAGTAGCAAAAGTAGTAGCCTCTACGGATAAACCATTGATGATTCGTGTTACTGCTTCAGCAAATATTATTTATGGAGAACCGGCGCTAGCAGAAATTCATGCATATCCTCATGATATGGTTTTCAAAAAAGATACAGTCCTTTGGTCATCTCTGATAGATGGTGGTAAAAGTGCGCAAGACCAAGTGTTGGCATTTTTAAAAGAAGTCAATGGGGAAGCGAAAAAACACGGTATATTACCAGATCCTATTACAGGTGAAGTCGGTTCTTTACCGGGAAATGAGTTATTTATTACTATTCGTAAAATAGAAAATCAACGTGGCCCCGTACGATTAGAGGCAGTCACAAGAGAAGATACTTTCACTAGTGGACCTGTACAAATAATGTTACGTGTCATTCCAGTGAATCAGTGAGGAGTGGACTATGGTATTGGAACCCTATGTATTGGCAGTTGATCCAGGGCGTGATAAAACAGGCGTTGCCATTCTAACAAAAACAGCTCAATTAGTGATGATGGATATTGTGTCTACTGCATCAGTTCAAAAGGAATTAGAAACTTTGCTGGCTATGTATCCAACAATAACCTATATGGTTTGTGGTAATGGAACGAATCACAAAGTGGTGGGATCCATAGTTAAAACACTAGCAATATCACAAGAAAGAGTATTTGCATTCATGAATGAAAAGCATACCACAGAAGAGGCAAGGCGTCGTTATTTTGAGGTGCATCCGCCGACAGGGTGGAAAAAATTAGTGCCTAAAGGCATGTTATATCCTCCAGTTCCGGTCGATGATATTACGGCATGGATTATTGGAGAACGTTGGTTATTAGTTAATGAGGAGTGAGTATCCAAAGGATGAAAGAACATAAAAGCAGAAAACGAAAGATAATGGATATGGTTATGCGATACTTTATGATGATTATTGGAGCGGCCATTTATACCTATGGACTAGATGTATTTTTAGTGCCAAATCACCTTATCGATGGTGGTGTTGTAGGTATTGCCTTGATGGCTAGTAAGTTATCTGGTATATCATTTAGTGTACTCGTTATGTTAATTAATCTACCATTTTTATATGTAGGGTATATGCAAATTGGTAAAAGTTTTACCATATCAACCCTATTTGCTATAGCGTGTATTTCCGTATTTTCTGCTTTCATGCATCAAGTACCTCCTATTGTACATGATCCCTTGTTGGCCTCAGTCTTCGGCGGTATTATTCTGGGGCTTGGAGTAGGTATTATTATACGAAATGGTGGGTCCTTAGATGGCTCTGAAATTGTAGCTATCATTTTTGATAAAAAGAGTTCCTTTTCCGTAGGTGAAATCGTTATGTTCCTGAACTTCTTTATTTTAGGAGCAGCGGGATTTGTATATGATTGGAATAGTGCCATGTATTCCTTGATTGCCTATTTTGTAGCTTACAAAATGATGGACCTAGTTATTACTGGGGTGGAAGAATCTAAAGGAGTTATGGTCATTACTGATAAATCGGAAGAAGTCGCTGATGTAGTGATGCATCGCTTAGGTCGTGGAGTTACTTTATTGTACGGCGAAGGGGCCTATACTAAGACCCCAAAGCGTATTATTTATTGTGTTGTGACGCGATTGGAATTAACAAAATTGAAAGATATTATTTACGAAGTGGATGAGAATGCTTTTATCACCATCAATGATGTACATGATGTATTTGGTGGTCAATTTGGTAAAAAATCAATTCATTAATAGATAATTGTAAGATACGTATCATTACGTATCCTTAGAATAGGAGGGTCTATGGAAAAAGATACAGCCATAGGAAGTCAAATTTTGAAAGAAGTTCGTGAGTGGTTACAAGCCATTGTTGTAGCTCTTATTGTAGCCATGTTAACGCATATATTTATTGTGCAGCCCACGAGAGTGTCCGGCGAATCTATGGAGGATACTTTACATAATGGGGATTTCCTATTAATTAGTAAATGGTCTCATGTAATGCGAGATGTACCAAACTATGAAGATATCGTTATCATTGATAGTCGCGTGCAACGAGAGCGTTCTTGGAAAGATGATGTGATGGAACCTTTGATGAATTACGCCAGTGTGGTAGTACCATCTTTGCAAGGTCATGATGTATGGGTAAAACGAGTAATTGGTCGCCCTGGTGATACATTAGAATTTAAAGAAGGACATGTTTGGAGAAATGGTACCAAGCTAAATGAGCCGTATACTAAAAAAGAGACTATGAAGTTTGAACGCTCCTTACCAATTACTGTTCCCGAAGGACATGTATTTGTCATGGGAGACAATCGTAATCATTCTTCAGATAGTCGGTTCATCGGATTCGTACCAGTGGACCATGTACTTGGTAAATTAGCGTATCATATACGTAATCCATTCTAACAATAATACAATCATTAGGAATCCTGTGCTTTGGCATGGGATTTCCATATATCCTAAGAAAGGTGGAGAGACAGATGGGTGAAGGTTTAATCTTAGTCAATACAGGAGATGGAAAAGGCAAGACAACAGCAGCTTTAGGTGTAGCACTACGCTCAGCTGGATGTGGCAGAAGGGTACTTATTTTACAATTTATCAAAAGTGGTGCTAATTATGGTGAATTAGCAGGCATTGCATTACTACCAACTGTAGAGATTCGATCCATGGGAAAAGGGTTCATCTTTCATAAGCAAGATGAATCAGAAGAAAAAATGAAGGAACATCAACAAGCAGCAAAAGAAGCGTGGGCTATGGTGGAAACAGAAGTGAAGTCTGGTCAATGGGATTTGATTATCCTTGATGAAATCAATTATGCTATTCATTATGGCTTAGTAGATGTAGAAACAGTAGTGAATTTACTCAAAACAAAACCAGAGAACTTAGACATGATTTTAACAGGTCGAAATGCACGCCCAGAGATTATTGAATTGGCGCATACGGTAACGGAAATGAAAGTTATCAAACATGCCTATCAACAAGGGATTAAAGCAAAGCGTGGCATAGAATTTTAACTTTGGTAATCTAAGTGTATGATTGACTACTGGATGTTGCATAAAATAAAAGGGGTATGCAAAAACCACATCGAAAATCTTAAAAATAGTTCTTGCGTAAGTGAAGAAAAACAAGTACAATAATAGTGTACTAATTTAGTGCTTTACATGGAAAGGTTTCCATGTTTGGATATGATATTAATTCAAGGGGGTTATACCTATGGCTATCACAAATTATGTAAAAACAGCTGAATTTGCAACAGAAAAACACGTTCCAGTAATCACAGCACCTGACACTGTTAAAGTTGGCGAACGCGTTGTAATCGAATTAGAAGTGGGTAAAGAAATTGCTCATCCTAACACTGTAGAACATCATATTTCTTGGATCAAATTGTACTATGTAGAAGAAGGTACACAACTTCCTTACGAAGTAGCTCGTCTTGAGTTCAATGTACACGGTGAAGCTCCTACAGGTGCTAACGAAGGTCCTGTACATGCGGAAGCAGCAGGTGTTGTTACTGCATCTTTCAAAAAATCTGGTCGTTTGATTGCAACTTCTTACTGCAACATCCACGGCTTATGGGAATCTGAAAAAGATATCGTAGTAGAAGGCTAATTTTGGATTAGACATCTAACTGAATTGATTATGATAAGGACTGTTACCCCTAGTAAGGGATGACAGTCCTTTATTATTACGTATAGAATTTGTATAGGCATAGACTGTTGTATAATATAGTAAAAATATATATAGAAATATCTACCTTAAAAAGACAAATGTATGATAAAAATAGTAAAATATTACAAAAATCCTTTACTTTAGTAGCGTAGTATGGTAGATTAATATAGATATTATTTTATACTTTGTATCTTATAAATGAGGGATTGCAGTGGCATTAATTGTGAAAAAATTTGGTGGTAGCTCTGTAGCGACACCTGAAAAAATATTTAACATTGTAAATCGCGTGTTGCGCGACAAACAACCAGATGATCGTGTTGTGGTTGTTGTTTCAGCTATGGGCGATACAACTGATGACTTGGTGAGCTTGGCGAAAGAAGTTACATCTATGCCGTATGGCCGTGAAATGGACCGTCTTTTGTCCACCGGTGAGCAAGTGACGATTGCATTGATGGCATTAGCATTCCAAGCAAAAGGTCATGCAGCGGTGTCTATGACAGGTGAGCAAGCTGGGATTGCGACTAGCGATACCTTTGGGAAAGCACGTATTTTAGATATTGAACCGAAACGTGTGCTAGATGCTTTAGAAGCCGGTAACATTGTGGTTGTGGCGGGTTTCCAAGGCATGACGGAAGCTGGGGACATTACTACATTGGGTCGTGGCGGTTCTGATACAACAGCCGTAGCATTAGCAGGCGCTATGAAAGCCGATGTATGTGAAATCTTTACAGATGTAGATGGGGTATACTCCACAGATCCACGAGTGGCATCAGGAGCCGTGAAATTGAAAGAAATCACCTATGGTGAAATGCTAGAAATGGCCCGCTTAGGAGCAGGGGTTATGCAACCAAGAGCGGTCGAAATGGGACATCGGTATGGGGTGCCAATTCATGTACGATCTACTTTCAGTGATGAAGAAGGCACGATAATTCGAGAGGAGTATACAATGAAAGCAAATCAATACGCTATTACAGGCGTTGCAGATGATACAAATGTAGCAAAAGTAAGTCTTGTAGGTGTAGAAAATGTACCGGGTGTGGCGCATCAAGTATTCCAAGCGTTGGCAAATAAGAGCATTGATGTAGACATGATCGTACAAAGTATTCGCACTACAGATGACAAGCGCACGGATATCGTGTTTACCATTACACGTGATGATGTGAATTTAGCGAAGCAAGTACTTGAAGAACTTGGTCAATCCATGTCTATCGAAGAATGTGTAATTAATGAAAATATGGCAAAAGTTTCCATCATCGGTGCTGGTATGTTGGGACAACCAGGTGTAGCAGCAAAAATGTTTGGTATTTTATCTGATGAAGGTGTGAATATCGAGATTATCAGTACATCTGAAATCAGTATTTCCTGCCTTATCGGAGAGGAACATATTAAAACAGCTGTACGAGCTATTCACGATAAATTAATTTTAGACGGCAGAGGTTAAGTAACAATTAGAAAAGAAGGTATAGGAATGAATGATAAGAAAAAGGAACGGTATATACAACTAGGGTTGTTAAGCGGATTAGTAGCACTGGGTCTTCTAGTGTACGTCCTTGTTCCAGGTTTCTATGATGATATGTGGGAATTAATCCTTTCTGGTGATGTACAACGCATGGCAGAGGTATTACAATCCTATGGGCCATGGGCCATGGTGATAAGCTTTGCTCTGGATGTGCTCATCAATGCATTGGGATTTTTACCATCCATCTTCTTTTCTACAGCCAATGGCTTGTTATTTGGTGTGGTGCCAGGGATTATTATTTCTTGGTTAGCAGAGACTGTAGGTGTGGTGCTTAGTTTTATGATTATGCGCTACATTTTGCGAGATACGGCACATAAGGTCATTGAAAAGAGCGAGTTTTTACTGAAAGTAGATGACTTTAGTGGTAAAAATGGTTTAGTTATGATGCTTTTTGCTAGATCTATTCCATATTTTCCAAGTGGAATCATCACAGCCTTAGGAGCCATTAGTCAAATCTCCTTACGGGATTACATCATTGCGAACTTGATTGGTAAGTTTCCATCTACCGCGCTAGAAGTGATTGTGGGTCACGATACGGTGCTGTTACAAGATAATCTAGGACGATTGGCAGTAGTGGTGCTCATTGCTACGGTTATCTATTTCCTGTTGTGGAAAGGATACCAACGATGGGCTAAACAGCGGTAATATAAAATGATGCCTCCTACTATTTGTAGGATTGGCGTATCTCACTGTTTGAGACAGTGAGGTATTTACTAGGACTATCTATGGTCTTAATATACGAGTAAATATATAAAAAGGAACGTTGATAATGTTTGATCAACGTTCCTTTTTTTGGTCTTATGATACTTTGTTTAGTCGCTAGTATAACGTAATATAATCTATGTATGGTATCGTGCTTTTAAAGAAGGATAATAAAAAAACTCAATTCTTAATGAATTGAGTTAAGTACCCACAGCGGGCGCCCCAAGGGCGATGAAAATAAATTCGTATTTGAACTTGTAGTGTGATTCTGTAAATGTCTCAACTCCTTGAGACACCTTTATTGTATACAGAAAAAGATATGGAGTCAAGGGTTTTTTAGTAGTATAATACAATTAAATAACAAATGGTGATATTCATCTTGAATTATTATAAGGGATTATTTCATGGTAGTTGATCAAAAGGAGAAGAACGATGAGTAATTTTGACAATCATAAGGATTCAATTTGTAAACACAAAGGTCTAAAGAAGGGGAATTACTATATAGGGTTAGATATTGGGACGAATTCAGTAGGCTGGGCAGCTACAAATGAGCAATATGAGTTGTTGAAATTTAAATCTCATAAAATGTGGGGATCTAGACTGTTTGCAGAGGCACAAACAGCTGTTGATACACGTATGAAACGGTCTGCTCGTCGTCGCCTGCAACGTCGAAAGTTTCGATTGATTTTACTAGAGTCTTTGTTTTCTAAAGAAATAAATGCTGTAGATGAAACATTTTTCATGCGCCTTCATGAATCAAACTACCATGTAGAAGATAAAACAAATCTAGTGAAATATACATTATTCATAGACAAGAATTACACAGATGTGGATTACTACAAGGAATTTCCAACCATCTATCATTTGCGCCATCATTTGATGACAGAAGGCACGAAAGATATTCGTTTGTTATTTTTGGCGATTCATCATATCTTAAAATATCGGGGAAACTTTTTGTATGGGAAAAAAGAATTTTCTGTAGATGGAGAGATGTATTCAGTTCTTAGATCTACTTTAGAAGAACTAGGTTTTGGAAGCTATGTGGAGGATGAAAATGTGCTCCAGTCTATAGCCAATTTAGTGCTAGATAGAGGTATTGCACGAAGTGAAAAGGTAAAGCAGATAGAGCCGTTGATTGCACAAGGAAAAAAATTATCCAGTGTAGAAAAAAACAGGTTAAAAGCTTGGGCTTATCTCATCATGGGCTTGAAAGCTAATTTGGTCAATCTATTTACAGATGAGGATGTAGAAGTAGTACTTCCAGAAGAAAAAGAATTTAAGAGTATTAATTTACATGAAGGTATCTATGAGGATGTACGGGATGCTTATGAAGATGCTTGGGGTGACCGATTTGCTATTGTCGATCAATGTAAGGTTTTACACGATATCATTGTGATTAGCTCTATTATAAAGCCTGGGCAATCTTTGTCAGAGGCAAAAATAGAATCCTATAATCAACATAAAGAAGATCTAGTGCTTTTAAAATCTGTGCTGAAAGAGGACAAAAAATTATATGATGACATGTTTGTTGTAGATATAGATAAAGGTACAAATTACGTTAAATATATTAAACAAGGTGTGAATGGTAATACCTCTACAACACAAGAAGCGTTTTATAAGTATGTTAGAAAAGTAGTCTCCGTATTACCAGAAACAGAAAATACAAGATGTATAGTGCAGAAACTAGAAGAAGGAACATTTTTACCACTTCAACGAATTAGTAAAAATGGGGTAGTACCTTATCAACTGCATAAAGAAGAATTAGTACGCATTCTAGAAAAAGCAAAGCTAAACTTCCCATTTTTAAATGAAGTAGAAGATGGATTGACCGTAGCGGATAAAATTATATCTATCTTAGAATTTAAAATCCCGTATTATGTGGGGCCATTGAATCCAACACACTCCATTGAAAATGGTGGTTTTGCTTGGGTTGTCCGTAAAGAAGCAGGACAAGTATTGCCATGGAACTTTGAACAAAAAGTTGACGTCCAAGCATCGGCGGTTAAATTCATTGAAAACTTAACTAACAAATGTACCTATTTAATCGACCAAGATGTGTTACCTAAATATTCCTTGCTCTATGCGGAGTTTTCGTTGCTGAATGAATTGAACAATATTCGTGTCAACGATAAACCATTACCTGCAGATGTGAAACAAGCATTTATCCGAGACCATTTTATATCCTTGCAAGATAGTAAAACAGCTACGAAAAAAGTGGTGGCAAAATATTTAGTAGATAATAACTATGTGTCACAACCGCCTATCATCACAGGCATGGACCAACAGATTGCTACGAAGTTAACATCCCACAGAGACATGACTCGTATCCTAGGGGAACATTTTGACTATGCCATGGCAGAAGATATCATTCGATATATCACTATCTTTGGTGAAAGTAAAGATATGTTGCGACAAGTGTTGAAAAACTATTATGGAGATCGTCTTACTACAGAACAAATTAAAAAATTAGGGAAACTTACCTATACAGGTTGGGGTAGATTGTCTAAAAAATTCTTGTCAGATATTTGGGGTATGAAAAAGAATGATGACGATGCAGAAGCAGGTACTATCATTGAGCATATGCGTGAGGGGCAGGAAAATTTAATGCAACTATTGAGCTCTTCTTATTCTTTCATTGATGTGGTCCAAGAATATGTGACAAACGTATTGGGGGCGAAAGAAAAGACAGCATTTGAAATGTTAGAAGATTTATCCTTATCGCCGATGGTAAAACGTAGCGTATGGCAAACATTGCGCATCCTTGATGAGATCGTATCTATACGTAAAGAACTACCAAAGAAAATATTTGTAGAAGTAGCTCGCACAAATAAAGCGGATAAAAAACGGACTCAGTCTAGAAAAGCACTGTTGGAAGAGTTATATGAACAAATTAAAGATGAAGATGTACATGTTTTGCAACAAGAATTGGAATCTAAAGAAGATTCTGCTCTGAATAGTAAAAAGCTATACTTATACTTTACACAAATGGGGCGTTGTATGTATTCTGGCCGTAGAATCGATATTCATGAATTGTTTACAGATACGTATGATATTGACCATATATATCCGCGTAGCTTAACAAAGGATGACAGTTGGCATAATATTGTGTTAGTGGAAAAACAATTAAATGCAGAGAAAACAGACCGGTTTCCAATTTTATCGGCTATTCAATCTAAGCAAAAAGGATTTTGGAAATTATTATGGGATAGGGGATTTATTTCCGAAAAGAAATATGATCGTTTAGTTCGTACAACAGACTTAACCGATGAGGAACTCAATCAGTTTATAAATCGTCAGATAGTATCTACGAATCAGTCTGTTAAGGCGGTTACTACTTTATTACATCAACTGTATCCAGAGACAGAAGTAGTATTTTCTAAAGCAGAAAATATATCTGATTTTAGACGTGATTATGGCTTTGTAAAAGTGCGCTCTATTAATCATCATCATCATGCAAAAGATGCGTACCTAAATATCGTAGTAGGCAATGTGTATCATGAAAAGTTTACAAAAAACTTTTTATCCTTTGCTAAACAAAAAGGGACACATCGTACATATAATTTAACAAAAATGTTTGAATATGAAATTAAATTAACAGAAGAATCTAAGAAGGTGATCTGGGATCCTAATATTCATATGGACATAGTGAAAAAGATGATGAAAAGTAATGATGTACGTGTTACACAACGGGCGGTACCTCAAAAAGGTGGTCTATCTGATGAAACTATATACAAAAAAGGAATCGCTAAACGTGGTGTATATCTGCCATTGAAATCATCTGATGAACGTGTAAGAGATGTGGAAAAATATGGCGGAAGAACATCGATTACCATTTCTGAATATATCATTTTGAATATCAGGGATACTTCGGACCAAGATCGAATTGAAATATTTTCCTTACCACTTTATATAGCAGGTAAGAAAGATATTCATAAGGCAATAGAAGAGGCATATTTATCTACTTGTAAAAAACCTGCATCAGTGGTAGATATCCAAATACTATATCGAGGACTATATATTGGTAGTAAAGTAAATATTAATGGTTTTACTTATTATATGGGTGGTAAAACAGGATCTAATGTTTCTGTCGATAGTGCGGTTGATGTGGTAATGGATATAACATCGAGTGTATATATTAAATTGCTAGAAAAAGTAGCTATTAAAAAGATAGAAAACTCAAAAACATTCCGTATTGAGAATATAAAAACATCTTATAACCATAAAGAAGTTACAGTTAGTAAAGAACAAAATATTGCCTTATATCAAGAGTTGTTAAAAAAACTTGATACGCCTCTATTTTCTAAGATGAAAGGAAATAAATTAGAAGAGTTTCGAACAGTTGGCTTTGATACATTCATAGCATTATCTTTAGAGGACCAAGCTAGTGTGCTATTGGAAGTGTTGAATGTGTTAACGAACTTTAAAACAAAACGAGATATTACAAAAATTGGCATGACTAGTTCTCGTTCTACACTGGGGATTAATATATCTAATACGGAACAATTTAGCGTTATTACAACATCTATCACAGGCTTATATGAACAAGAAATTAAAATAAAATAGGAGACACTATGAGTTGGCGCACGGTAGTTATCACTAAGCAATCAAAACTTGATTTTAAGATGAATTATATGATTGTTCGGCAGGGATTCGATGTAAAGAAAGTGTTTATTGATGAGATTTACATGGTGATTATTGAATCTACGGCAGTTAGTTTAACTGCCGTGCTTCTCAATGCATTAGTAAAAGCTAAAGTTAAAATAGTTTTTTGCGATGAAAAGAGGAATCCTAGTAGTGAAGTAATGCCATTGTATGGTTGTCATAATACAAGTAAACGATGCCGCGAACAAGCTAACTGGGATGATGAAATTAAGGGGCATATTTGGAGTCGTATCGTAGCTGAGAAGATTCATAATCAAGCTCGTGTGCTTGAAAAGAATGGGCATACTAATGAAACCAATATGCTATATGGCTATATTGATGGTATATGCTTTAATGACATAACTCAGAGAGAAGGACATGCAGCGAAAGTATATTTTAATAGCTTGTTTGGCAGTACTTTTACGAGAGAGCAAGAAAACCCTATTAATGCTGGATTGGATTATGGGTACAGTATATTTTTATCTGCTGTTAATCGTGAGATTGTTAGAAATGGATATATAACACAATTGGGAATTAATCATCGAAATCAATTTAATTCTTACAATTTAGGGTCAGACCTAGTAGAGGTATTACGAGTATTTGTGGATAACAAAATAGTTGACTTAGCCCCTAAGGAGTTTGGAAAGGAAGAAAAACTTAGTCTAGTGAGTTTACTAGCTTTAGATGTAAAAGTAGAAGGTACTAGCTTTATTTTAAAAGATGCCATAGGAATCTATTGCAAAAGTGTATTGGATGCACTGACATATAAGGATCCAGATTTAATTAGGTTTATTACATATGAGTTATAGATTTATGAGAGTACTCGTAATGTTTGATTTACCGACAGAAACATCAGTTCATAGGAAAGCCTATCGTGATTTTAGGAAATATTTACTAGTCAATGGGTTTATTATGCTACAAGAATCGGTGTATGTGAAGTTGGTATTAAATACAACAAGTGTTAAATTGCTGGAAAAACAACTTCGAGAACATAAACCAGCAGATGGAAATATTTGTTTATTAACCGTAACTGAAAAGCAATATTCTAAAATGGAAATATTGATAGGAGAAACACAGTCTGAAGTGTTAGATACAACAGAAAGAGTGATAGTCCTATGAAGCTATTTTATCAGGATTCAACCATTGAGATAGACTTGAATAGTACAAAAGTTAACTATTTATGTATTGAAAAGCATAGTGTTTTTCGACATATGATTCTAGAACTATATGAGCAATATAATGGGGGAGAAGGACCTTGGATATATAATGTGAATGCTGAAAGGATAGCGATTGATAAGTCTTTTCATATCATCATGAACCCCATTCAAGTAGATGTAAATAGTAAAACAATCTTAACAAAGTTGAATGCTAATTTAGTGAAAGAAAGTAATTTGATGATGGAAGATTTGCATGATGTAGTATGTAAGCTGCATCAGTTCTTCTATAAATTAGAGTTTGAAGCCAACATTGCACTTGAACATAAAGAAGAAATTGTAGCAGCGGATCTTATTAAGTTAGGAGGATTTAAAATACATGAAAGTGATACAGATACAGTGGCTCGTTTAATAGACTACATTGATATTGTTCATGAATTATTAGATCCAGATTTATTTGTAATTATGAATATAGATTTGTATTTAGACCTAGAGGAATTAGATCAATTTTTTAATACTATATTAGCTAAACATCTATGTTTTCTATGTATATCTTCAGGTTCATATGGGCTACAAAATATTGATAAATCTTTAATTAATGGGTATACTTTAGATAATGACTTCTGCTTGATTTAACGGTATTTACAGGATTACACTTGGTGGTGACTGGACAAGCTTTGGAACCCTGAACTTGTATTTGGGGTTTGAGAGTAGTGTGATTCTGTAAATGTCTCAAACAATATGAATATACAGCCTACCATGGCAATGGTTTGAGAGTAGTGTGATTCTGTAAATGT
>NZ_KQ960768.1:82853-83137 GCF_001553345.1 Veillonella sp. DNF00869 | reverse complement strand
TAGTGTGATTCTGTAAATGTCTCAAACGTAGAAGATGTACGAAGTGGCGTATCTACGGTTTGAGAGTAGTGTGATTCTGTAAATGTCTCAAACGGGTATCGTGAAGTCGCTACAGATTGCATTGTTTGAGAGTAGTGTGATTCTGTAAATGTCTCAAACGCAGGAGATAACGTGGTATTCTCCACGGTTGTTTGAGAGTAGTGTGATTCTGTAAATGTCTCAAACGTATTACAGGTGCTTACTTATTTGAGGGCAGTTTGAGAGTAGTGTGATTCTGTAAATGT
>NZ_KQ960768.1:82470-82753 GCF_001553345.1 Veillonella sp. DNF00869 | reverse complement strand
TAGTGTGATTCTGTAAATGTCTCAAACATCACCCTAAAAAGTGATAGTGCTAGTCTTGTTTGAGAGTAGTGTGATTCTGTAAATGTCTCAAACGAATGACGCAATCGCAAATATTGACGCAAGGTTTGAGAGTAGTGTGATTCTGTAAATGTCTCAAACCAATCGTCAGATCCAACCTCAACCTGTTCTGTTTGAGAGTAGTGTGATTCTGTAAATGTCTCAAACCAGAAGAACGTACAAAAAACTGGCCCATCGGTTTGAGAGTAGTGTGATTCTGTAAATG
>NZ_KQ960768.1:82019-82370 GCF_001553345.1 Veillonella sp. DNF00869 | reverse complement strand
AGTAGTGTGATTCTGTAAATGTCTCAAACACGTGTATCTACCTATACCAAAATCAACATGTTTGAGAGTAGTGTGATTCTATAAATGTCTAAAACCATTTTGATGGAATGGGTAGTGAAGCTAGGGTTTGAGAGTAGTGTGATTCTGTAAATGTCTCAAACGCCGTCACGAATAGTCTTGCAAAAGTCGCTGTTTGAGAGTAGTGTGATTCTGTAAATGTCTAAAACTATATCAGCGGTTGATAGGCTTTCCTAGTAGTTTGAGAGTAGTGTGATTCTGTAAATGTCTCAAACGATTAGGCAACAACCTGATATTGAGGATGGGTTTGAGAGTAGTGTGATTCTGTAAATG
>NZ_KQ960768.1:24866-81919 GCF_001553345.1 Veillonella sp. DNF00869 | reverse complement strand
GTAGTGTGATTCTGTAAATGTCTCAAACCTAAAAAAGCCATTAATGGTAATCAGTTATGTTTGAGAGTAGTGTGATTCCGTAAATATTTCAAGCTAAAACGTTTGGTATATAGCCATATTCTTTACTTATAAGTAATTAAATGTTAATAATAACTATCAAATATTTTTCAAAATATGATATACTATCAGTAGCTGATATATATTTTCAAAAGGTATCAACTAAATACATATAAAGTTTACGTGCTTTGCGATATAGTAAGCTTCTAAACTTTAGCTGAAAGTGTGGTTTGAGAGTAGTGTGATTCTGTAAATATCTCAATCTTTTAATTATGTGAGTAACCACATGTAACTTGTGCATGTATAAAGGTTAAATTAATAGTATGTTTATAATAGAAAGAATGCCAAACATGCTTTTTATGAAAATGATACGTTTGAATATATGAGAGGCTAGATTAGACTGGGATTACACAGTCTAATCTTTTTTTAAAACTTTCACGAACCATTATCAGTAAATTGTATTTCCCTCTCCACTCGTGTATAATAACAACTATAAAGATTTTTAAGGATAAAGAATTAAACAGGAGGCATGGAATGAATCGATTCCAAATGGAACTTGCTGGTCGCACGTTATCAATCGAAACTGGCGAGTTAGCAAAACAAGCAAGTGGTTCTGCATTAGTACAATATGGTGATACGGTTGTATTGGTTACAGCAACGGCATCTAAAGAGGCAAAAGATATTGACTTTTTCCCATTAACAGTAGATTACGAAGAAAAAATGTATGCTGTTGGTAGATTCCCAGGTGGGTTTATTAAACGTGAAGCACGTCCACCAGAGTCTGCTATTTTGAATAGCCGTTTGATTGACCGTCCAATCCGTCCTTTATTCGATAAAGGTAGCCGTAATGAAGTACATGTAGTAGCTACTGTATTATCTGTTGATCATGACCATGCACCTGAAATCTGTGCATTGATTGGTGCTTCTGCAGCATTATCCATTTCCGATATTCCATGGGCAGGTCCTATCGCTGGTGTGCGCATGGGTCTTGTAGATGGCAATATTGTGGTGAACCCAACTAAAGCACAATTAGAAGCAACTACATTAAATATGGTAGTAGCTGGTACAAAAGACGCGATCTTGATGGTAGAAGGGGAAGCGAATGAAATTCCTGAAGATATCATCTTAGAAGTGATCATGACGGCTCACGAAGAAATCAAAAAAATTGTAGCTTTCCAAGAAACTATGGTAGCTGAAATTGGTCATGAAAAACGCACATTCCCAATTAAAGAAGTAGATCCAGTAGTGGCAGAAGCAGTTCGTGCTTATGCACATGCCAAATTAGATGCAGCAGTACGCTGTGCAGATAAAGTACAACGGGAAGAGCAACAACAAGCTGTGTTCGAAGAGGTATTGGCTCATTTTGCGGAACAATTCCCAGAACAAGCAGGCGATATTTACGCTACATTAGAAAAAATGGTGAAAGAAATTGTACGTCATATGATTACGGTAGAAAAAATCCGTCCAGATGGCCGTCAATTAGATGAAGTTCGCCCTATTTCTTGTCGCGTTAGCGCATTGCCACGTACGCATGGTTCTGGCTTGTTCACACGTGGTCAAACACAAGTATTAAATATCTGTACCTTGGCTCCATTGTCTGAAAAACAAACCATCGATGGCATTGGTCTAGATACAGAAAAACGATATATTCACCATTACAATTTCCCATCCTTCTCCGTAGGGGAAACTCGTTCCTCTCGTGGTCCTGGACGTCGTGAAATTGGTCATGGTGCGTTGGCTGAAAGAGCATTATTAGCAGTTCTTCCAACAGAAGCAGAATTCCCATATGCTATGCGTTTAGTATCTGAAGTATTAGAATCCAATGGTTCTAGCTCCATGGCCAGCGTATGTGGTTCTACTTTATCCTTGATGGATGCAGGGGTGCCTATTACAGCGCCAGTAGCTGGGGTAGCAATGGGTCTTGTAACACAAGATGAACATTATACAATCCTAACAGATATCCAAGGTATGGAAGATGCTTTAGGTGATATGGACTTTAAAGTAGCAGGTACTACAAAAGGTGTGACTGCCATCCAAATGGATATTAAAATTTCCGGTTTATCTCGTGAAATCTTAGAAGAAGCATTAGCGCAAGCTCACAAAGGTCGTATGCACATCATGGGTAAAATGATGGAAGCTATTCAAGCACCACGTGAAGAAATGTCTAAATGGGCTCCTCGCATCGTAACGATGAAAATTGATCCAGATAAAATCCGTGACGTTATCGGTACAGGTGGTAAAGTTATCCGTGGCATTATTGAAGAAACTGGTGCTAAAATTGACATTGAAGATGATGGCACTATCTCTATTGCTGCAGTAGAAGCAGAAGCGGCTGAAAAAGCAATCCAAATCATTACGAACTTGACAAAAGAAGTAGAAGCAGGCGAAGTGTACATGGGTAAAGTCACTCGTTTGATGAATTTTGGTGCTTTTGTAGAAGTATTGCCAGGTAAAGAAGGCTTAGTTCATATTTCTCAATTAGCAAGAGAACGTGTAGAAAAAGTAGAAGATGTAGTCAATGTAGGCGATGAAATTATGGTTAAAGTTATCGAAATCGATGACAAAGGTCGTATCAATTTGTCCCGCAAAGAGCTATTAAAATAATTGAGGTGCACTATGGATATTCGTGGATTTGAAGTAGTTTCTGCCTTTGAAGGACAAGGTATCAATTTACCGAAGCGTAAGACTTCTGAAAGTGCAGGCTATGATATTGAATGTGCAGAATCTGTTGTAGTAGGCCCTAAGGAAACAGTATTGATTCCTACAGGATTGAAAGCGTTCATGCATTATGATGAATATTTAGCGATCCACGTTCGCTCAAGCATGGCTATCAAACGAGGTTTGATGCTCACTAATAGTACAGGGATTATTGACTCTGATTACTATAATAATGAAGATAACGAAGGTCATATTATGATTGCTGTGTATAACATTACAGACGCTCCCGTTGCCTTAGAAAAAGGAGAACGAGTAGCACAAGGTATCTTCTCTAAATACTTACTCACAAATGATGACGATGCGCGCGGTATTCGTACTGGTGGTATCGGTAGCACAGGCAGTAAATAACAACATATACTAAGGAATGTAACCACATTTCTTTCACTAGAGAGTTTTAAGGCTTAGTCTTAGAACTCTCTAGTTTTTTGCATATCATTGAATTTCGTTGTTAAAATGGAGTATAATATAGTTTGATATAGTCTATCCTAAGGAGGATGTACCGTGTTTACATATGCAAAGCAACAATGGGAATTAGGTAAAAGAATATATGGATACCATAGCTGGCGTGAAAAACGACGTATTTTTTTATTTACTGCCCGTTCCTATAAAAATAAATCTCAGTTGAAACAATTGGAAGCCTATTTTGAACACTACTATAGCTATCCAAATTTGTTACAAGAGCAAGAAGGAATCTGGGAGATTATTAATCGTGTATTCTTCTACAAAGAATCTACAGCCCAAGAACGATTAACCTGTATTACACAACATTTTGATATGCTACCGAAATATGTGACAGACGATGCGATTCGATCCTTGTACAGTCTCTCTGAAAGCGGCATTCAATTATGGCATTCTGAAGAATTAGCTTTAGAAGCTACCTTACAATATATGCCAGGACAACGTAAAGAAGGACTGCTAAGTTTGCTCTTAACCTACGAAGGGGATGGAATCTATCATATCAACTTCCGATTAGGTGTGGATCCATCGGGACAACCATGTATTTGGATTGGTACTATTCAGGGATATAAAGAGGGTCTAGATAAGGCAAAGAAGCTGACGAAAAAAATGCATGGCTATCGCCCTAAAAACTTTATGTTCTTTCTATTACGTCAATTAGCCACTTGCTTAGGTATTGAGATCTTGTATGCAGTGTCCGATGAAGGATTCTATACAAATACGCATTTAATTCGTTTTAATCGCCATAAATTAGTGAAATTTGATGACTTTTGGGAAGAATTAGGCGGTCACGTATGGGAACAAGACTCTCGATTCTTTGTGATTCCTTTAGAAGAGGAACGGAAAACCTACGAAACAGCGAAAACACATAAACGAAATATGTATCGTAAACGCTATGAAATGTTAGATACTTTTATAGAAGAAATTCAACAGCAAGGAAAGACCTTCTTGCGCAACCAATAGGAGGATACGGTATGAAATGTCCTTATTGTCATCATGATGAAATTAAAGTGACAGATTCACGGTCTACGGATGATAATAATATTCGTCGCCGTCGAGAATGTATGAGCTGCGGAAAACGCTTTACGACCTATGAAGTCATTGAAGATTTACCAATCATGGTGATTAAACGAGATCAGAAAAAAGAATTATTTGATCGATCTAAATTGATGAATGGCTTGTGGAGATCTTGTAGTAAACGAGGCATTTCCACAGATCAATTGGAATCGATTGTAAATGAAACAGAAAAACAAATTCGCATGGAAGTAGAGCAAGAAGTGACTACGGAGCGAATTGGTGAAATTGTATTGTCCTTGTTGAAAGATGTAGACCAAGTTGCCTATGTGCGATTTGCCTCTGTCTACCGACAATTTAATAATGTAGAAAGTTTTTTAAAAGAATTACACGAATTATTGGACAATCATGGAAAGGATACAACACATGAGTGAGTTACATCCAATTGTTAGTGCCCGTTTTTCAGATCATGTAGATACATTGAGTGCTACTTATGAAGTAATGGGTGTTATCGAAGCTATGGCGGAGCGTTGTAAGGCAGCGCTAGCAGCAGGCAATAAAATTTTATTTTGCGGTAATGGTGGTTCCGCAGCAGATTCTCAGCATTTAGCAGCGGAATTAGTGGGACGCTTTCAAAAAGAACGTCGTTCCTTAGCATCCATTGCGCTGACCACAGATACATCTATTTTGACAGCTGTAGGTAATGATTATGGGTATGATGAAGTATTTGCCCGACAAGTAGATGGCTTAGGCCGATCTGGAGATATTTTGATTGGTATTTCTACATCTGGAAATAGTAAAAATGTGGTAAAAGCCGTAGAATCTGCTCGTAATATTGGTATGCATACCTTTGCTTTTACTGGTGAAGGTGGCGGAAAGATGGCAGAGTTATGCGATTTAACTTTTGCAGTGCCATCTAAAGTGACAGCCCGTATTCAAGAAATGCATATTTTAGCTGGTCATATTTTATGTGAATTGGTGGAAGAAGACTATGCCTAATCGTACATTACAATCCTTTTTGCTTCGTGATTTACCACAATTACAAGTAGGGGTTATTGGTGACTGCATGTTAGATCGCTATATTTTTGGCGATGTAAGTCGCATTTCTCCAGAATCTCCAGTGCCTGTGAATTTAGTGCAACGTGAAACGGAAGTGTTAGGCGGTGCCGCCAATGTAGCAAATAACTTAGCTCAATTAGATTGCCAAGTGCATATGGCATCTCGTATTGGCGATGATGCACATGGTAAGATAGTACGCCAATTATTAGAAGATAATGGTATCCAAAGTACTGGCGTCTTTACTGAAGATTCTATTCCGACTACCACGAAAACACGCATCTTAGGTGGACAACAGCAAATGATTCGCTTAGATTATGAAGTGAATCAGCCTGTGTCTAGTGCCAGTGAAACAGCTATCCTTACTTGGCTAGATGAGTTGTTGCACAAAGGATTGCAAGGCCTTGTGATTTCTGACTATGGTAAAGGTATTTGCCAACCATCCTTGTTAAGTCAAGTATTCAGTAAAACTCGTGCTGCTGGCATTATGACTATTGTGGATCCGAAAGGTTCTGACTGGTCAAAATATAACGGTGCTACTTGTATTACTCCTAATGTGAAGGAACTCAGTGAAGCTGTAGGCTATGAAGTGCCCAACACAGATGAAGCAGTTGTTGAAGCAGCACGTCATATTTTGGATAACATGGAGCTAGACTTTATCATTGTTACGCGTTCTGCTAAAGGGATTACCTTAGTTCGTAAAGATGGCAATGTGTGGCACAATGCAGAAACGAAACAGCAAGATGTATTCGATGTGAGCGGTGCCGGGGATACGGTAGTGGCTATGATGCTTACTACATTAATTTCAGGCTTATCTATCCGAGCAGCTTTAGTAGCTGCCAATGCAGCAGCAGGTGTAGTGGTGTCTAAGGTTGGTACCTATCCGATCCATCGTCAAGAACTATTAGATTTACTGTCTTTTATGAAAGCTAAAAAAGAAGATAAAGAAAGTGTCTATTCTGTAGAAGCATTAGCCCAAAAAATCCGATTATGGCAAGACCGGGGCGAAGTGGTTGTCTTTACGAATGGATGCTTTGATATTTTACATCGTGGTCATTTGACCTATTTAAAAGAGGCAGCTACACTGGGTGATCATTTGGTGGTGGCCCTCAATTCAGATAGCTCTGTGCGCCGTTTAAAAGGGGATAGTCGTCCTATCAATCATGAACTAGATAGAGCCTTATTGATGAGCTCTTTAGGCTTTGTAGATGGTGTGGTTCTATTTGAAGAAGATACGCCAGCAGAGGTGCTTTCACAGTTGCGACCAAATATATTGGTTAAAGGTGGAGATTATAAGCCAGAAGACGTCATTGGCAAGGAGTTTGTAGAGGAAGTACAAATCTTGCCGTTCCAAGAGGGATATTCCACAACAGGAATCATTGAACGTATTCAAGGATTAATAGAGGAAGGAAAACTATGATTATTGTTACTGGTGGTGCTGGCTTTATCGGCTCCAATATTGTAAAACAGTTGAATAATAAAGGTCGCAATGATATTTTGATTGTTGATGATTTAACGGATGGTCGTAAAATCCGCAACATTGAAATGTTGGATTTTGCAGATTATATCGATTATGAAGATTTTGATACTGCGGTAGAACAAAATACCTTTGATTGTGGACCTATCGAAGTGGTATTCCACGAAGGTGCTTGTGCAGACACTATGAATTATGATGGTAGATATATGATGAAAAATAACTATGAAGGATCTAAAAATCTCTTTCATTATTGCCAAGAACGTCGAGTTCCTTTCATCTATGCATCTTCTGCATCCACCTATGGACATGGGACTAATGGATTCCGCGAAGACCCATCTTGCGAACAAGCTTTAAATCCATATGCGTATTCTAAACTACTATTTGACCGCTATGTAGCAAAATTTAGAAACCAATTACAATCTCAATGTGTGGGCTTACGCTATTTCAATGTCTTTGGACCGAATGAAACACATAAAGATAAGATGGCATCTTTGGTGCGTCAAATGTATTATAAATTGATGGAAACTGGTGAAATTACACTCTTTAAAGGCATCGATGGATATGGTGACGGTGAGCAAACCCGTGATTTTATCTATGTAAACGATGTGGTAAATGTGAATTTCTATTTCTGGGAACACCCTGAAATTAGTGGTGTATTCAACTGTGGTACAGGTCATGCACATACATTTAATGAGTTTATGAAAGCTGTTATTTCCTTCGCTGGAAAAGGCGAGATTCGTTATATCGATTTCCCAGAAGTATTAAAGGGTAAATACCAAAGCTATACGCAAGCAGATACAACAAAATTGTTAGCTGCTGGCTATGATAAAGGATTTACACCATTAGAACAAGCAGTCCATGAGTATTGTGCGTTATTACGTGATAATGAAGGGTATGTAAAATAATGGAAACTAGAAATGTATTATTTTTAGATCGTGATGGGGTTATTAACGTGGATGTAGGATATTTGAGTAATCCTGCACAATTACAATTTATTCCTGGTGCTATTGAAGCTATGAAAGAAGCCCAAACACGTGGGTATGATATCATTGTGGTCACAAACCAAAGTGGGGTTGCACGAGGCTACTATACAGAGGAAGATGTGCAAGCGTTACATGCTGAAATGTCCCGTCGTTTAGAAGCAGAAGGTGTGAAAGTATTGGCCTACTATTACTGCCCACATCATCCAGAAGGATCTGTGGCAGAGTACACGAAAGACTGTGATTGCCGCAAACCAAATCCTGGTATGTTGACGAAAGCAATTCAGGACTGGAATGTAGATGTGGATGGTAGCTTCCTAGTCGGTGATAAACCATCTGATGCGCAGGCTGCTGAGTCCATTGGCATGCGTGCGTACCCATTTGAAGAAGACAACTTAATGACATTCTTAGAGCCTATTTTTGCCTGGGAAGAAGGCAGAAAGCTATTGGGGCTGTAATGGTAGAACGAACACTTGTATGAGGCACCTCATAAGGTGTTCGTTTTCTTGTAGTGTAAGAAAAGTTACATTTTATGATTGACGGAATAGCTGATTTGTACTACTCTATACGAGGAACTAACTGTATAGTCTGTATCAAGAAGAACAGAACTGAGTTCCATTTTTTAGTATTGGTTCGACTTATATCCTAAGGGAATAAGAACGGAGGAAAACATGGAAAAAGAAACAGCGTTGCAAACACAACCATCGCAAAAATTTACGGTACGTCAATTAACGATTATTGGCTTATTGGCAGGGATTACGATTGTACTTGGCATGACAGGATGGGGCTTTGTGCCAATCCCACCAATTAGTGGGACCATCTTGCATATTCCAACCCTTTTAGGTGGTATCGTAGAAGGTCCTAAAGTGGGGATGTCAGTAGGGTTCTTATTTGGTGCTTACAGTATGGTACGAGCGTATATGTCACCGAATGTTTTATCTTTCGTGTTTATGAATCCAATCATTTCTATATTACCAAGAATGTTGATTGGTTTAGTAGCAGCGTTGGTATATATGTACTTGCCAGTTAAGGTAAGAGCTATCCGTATTGGTGTAGCCGCTTTCTTAGGAAAAGTCACAAGTACTATCCTTGTATTGACTGGTATTTATACAATCTATGGTGTAGAATTTGCAAAGGCAACACACATTTCACAAGAAGCTGTATTTGATGTGGTGATGGGTATTGCATGGTCTCATGGTATTCCAGAAGCACTATTAGGAGTAGCCGTTGTAACACCTGTGGCACTAGCTGTCATCAAAAAATTTAAATGATAATGAAATTGAGTGTATAGACTGCTCATGCATTCAAGTACGGATTTTTTAAATCGGATATAATCAAGAAGTGAATTAGCAAAGACTGATCACTTCTTGTTTTTTTATGTGTTAGGAGGAGTATACTCATGAATTGGAAAAACGATTAATCTACTTTGTGGGTGATAAACCTTCTGATGTACAGGCTGCTGAAGCGATTGGCATGCGTGCGTATCCATTTGAAGAAGAAAATTTAATGACATTCTTAACACCTATCTTTGCTTGGGAAGAAGGCAGAAAATTGTTGGGTTTGTAAATTAACAACGAACACTTTTATGAGAGTCTCATAAGGTGTTCGTTTTTTATAGGATCTATTAATACATGTTGGGACAAGTAGTCGCTACATTTGACAAAGAGCCTTTTTATAACTGTAAGAAAAATTACATTTTATGATTGACAGAACCGCTGATTTGTACTACTCTATACGAGGAACTAACTGTATAGTCTGTATCAAGAAGAACAGAACTGAGTTCCATTTTTTAGTATTGGTTCGACTTATATCCTAAGGGAATAAGAACGGAGGAAAACATGGAAAAAGAAACAGCGTTGCAAACACAACCATCGCAAAAATTTACGGTACGTCAATTAACGATTATTGGTTTATTGGCAGGGATTACCATTGTACTTGGTATGACAGGTTGGGGCTTTGTGCCAATTCCACCAATTAGTGCTACTATCTTGCACATCCCAACTATCTTAGGTGGTGTTGTGGAAGGGCCTAAAGTAGGTATGTCAGTAGGTTTCTTATTCGGTGCGTACAGTATGGTACAAGCTTACATGGCGCCTAATATTTTATCCTTTGCATTTATGAATCCTATTATTTCTGTATTGCCAAGAATGTTGATCGGTTTAGTGGCAGCGTTGGTATATATGTATGTACCAATTAAGGTGAAAGCCATCCGTATCGGCTTAGCTGCATTCTTGGGAACAGCTACTAATACAATCCTTGTGATGACTGGTATTTACACAATTTATGGTGTAGAATTTGCAAAAGCTACACATATTTCACAAGAGGCAGTATTTAATGTTGTGATGGGTATCGTATGGTCTCATGGTATTCCAGAAGCCTTGTTAGCAGTAGCTGTTGTAACACCAGTGGCAATTGCGGTGATCAAGAAGTTTAAATGATAATGATATTGAGTGTATAGACTGCTCATGCATTCAAGTACGGATTTTTTAAATCGGATATAATCAAGAAGTGAATTAGCAAAGACTGATCACTTCTTGTTTTTTTATGTGTTAGGAGGAGTATACTCATGAATTGGAAAAAACGATTAACCTATTTTGTACTAGGAGCTACTATGGTGGCTACTGCAGTAGGTATTGCTGGGTGTGGCAGTGATACAAAACAAGCAGCACCAGCTGAAAAAATGAAGGTCGTTACTACCGTGTTCCCTGTATATGATGTAGCGAAACAAGTAGGGGGAGACAAAGTTGATGTGACTTTATTAGTACCTCCAGGAGCAGAACCACATGATTGGGATCCAACTGCAAAAGATTTAAAAGAAATTGGTACTGCTAAAGTGTTCTTATATAGCGGTGCAGGTTTGGAACCAACAGAAAAGATTTTAGAAAAAGATGTGCTACAAAAAGCGCAACCTGTAGAATTGTCTAAATCTGTTACTTTGTTGCCAGCTCCAGATGAAGATGAAGACGAACATGATCATGACAAAGATCATAAAGATGACAAAGATCATAAAGACGACAAAGATGACCATAATAAAGCTCAAAAAGAAGATAAACATGAGCACGAACATGAACATGGCGAGTTTGATCCACATGTATGGTTAGATCCAATGAATGTTGCTAAAGAAGTAGATGCCGTTGTAGAAGCCTTCTCTAAAGCAGACCCTACGAATGCAAAATACTATGAAGCTAACGGCAAAGCATACAAAGAAAAATTACAAGCTTTGCATGCTAAATATGAAGAATTTGGTAAAACACAACACGACAAACATTTAGTAGTTAGCCATATGGCATTTGGGTACTTAGCAAACGCATACGGTTTTGAACAATTGGGTATTATGGGAGTATCTCCAGATGCTGAACCAACACCAGAACGCATGGCAGATATCGTGGCTTTCATCAAAGAACATAATGTAAAAGCAATCTTCAGTGAAGAATTGGTAAGCCCTAAATTGGCTAATGCTATCGCTGCTGAAACTGGCGTAAAAGTGTATGTATTAAACCCTGCAGAAGGTTTAACAGAAGAACAAGCACAAAAAAATGTGACATACCTTGACATCATGGAAGAAAACCTTAAAACATTGAAAGAAGCGTTAGCTCACTAATTCCTATGCCTTTTGCTTGCTTGAAACGGTATTAGATGATAATATAATAGAGTAAGTTTGTGCTTAGGAGGAATGAAGATGTCTAAACGTATTCGTACAATTAACACTGAATCCCTACAAAAAACTGCTAAAACAGGCGGCTGCGGCGAATGTCAAACATCTTGCCAATCTGCTTGCAAAACTAGCTGTACAGTAGGTAACCAAGTGTGCAAACAAAAATAATCATTCGATTAGCAATAAGCTGTTCACCATATGGTGGGCAGCTTATTTGCTTTATATTACTTCTAGGATTATACTAAAAGTGTTACTATAAAACATACAAAAATCCCCCTAGATGTACCAGATCTAGGGGGATTCTGTATGCTAACCCTTTTATGTCTTTAGCTTGTCTAAATTATAATATCTGTACTTCAAAAGTACAATTTTTTGCATACTATAATTTTAGAAAAAGTATACTCTATATTGATAGCTTTCTATACGTTACGAGTATAAAGTGATATAATATACGGTAGACTTTAGTAAGTTAATGGAGGTATGAATGTTAGAATTACAACCGATGATTCATAAATTTAAAATGAAAGATAAGTTCTTTCTATTGGATGTAAATAGTGGAATTATCCATGTGATCGATGAGCTCATTGATCGTGTATTAGATATCTATAACGGTACCAACCGTGATACTGTACATAGTGTATTAGATGCTACAGAGGATGCAGCGGAGTTAGATGAAATTATGGATGAGTTAGATGAACTCATCAAAGAGGAAATGCTCTTTGCTCCTATGTCTGCAGAGTTCAAACTAGTGGTAGATGAAAAACCAATTGTAAAAGCTCTTTGCTTAAACATTGCTCATGATTGCAACTTAGCTTGTAAGTATTGTTTCGCTAGTCAAGGTGATTACGGCGGAGTAAAACGAGAATTAATGAGTTTTGACGTGGCGAAACGTGCTGTAGATTTCTTGATTTCTATGAGTGGTCCACGCCAGCATTGTGAAATCGATTTCTTTGGTGGTGAGCCATTGTTGAACTGGGATGTAGTGAAACAAACCGTAGAATACATTGAATCCATTCAAGAAAAACATGGAAAAATCTTTAAATTGACATTGACCACTAACGGCATGTTATTGACACAGGATAAAATCGATTATGTGAATGAGCATAACATGAGTTTGGTGCTGTCCCTAGATGGTCGTGAAGATGTGCATAATAGTATGCGCCCAAGTTCTGGTGGCAAAGACACTTACAATACAGTAGCGAAGAACTTAGTGAATGCTGTTAAACAGCGTGAGGGCCGTGAATATTATGTACGTGGTACCTATACACATAATAACTTGGACTTCTGCAAAGATGTAGAAGCTATGTCAGATTTAGGGTTTGAACATTTGTCTATGGAACCAGTGGTTGGCGAAGATGGAGCTTATGTGTTACGTCCTGAGGATATGCCGATCATCGAAAAAGAATATGAAAAATTGGCAGACTTATATTTAGAACGTCAACTAGCAGGTTGGGGGGAGAAATTTAACTTCTTCCACTTCCGTATGGATTTATACCGTGGACCATGTATGGCGAAACGCTTACGTGGTTGCGGAGCTGGTCATGAGTATATGGCTGTTGTACCAAATGGAGATATTTACCCATGTCACCAATACGTAGGTAAGGATGGCTATGTGATTGGTACGGTCTTTGATGGTTTGAAAAATTATGACATACCAACGCAGTTCAGAAACACTCACGTATTTACGAAAGAAACATGTGCTAACTGTTGGGCAAAATTCTTCTGCTCTGGCGGTTGCCATGCAAATAATGAAACATTAGGTGGAGACCTTAGCACACCATACGAAATGGGATGTAAATTACAGAAAAAACGTATTGAATGTGCTATTATGATCCAAGCTGAACTGGATGCAGCGGGGATCCGACAAGAAAATCACTAAAATTTTATAACTGAAGGGAGGCGGGTTCTATGAAAGCATACACCATACATGTAACAGGCATTGTACAGGGCATAGGATTCCGCCCCTTTGTGTCTAAACTAGCCCATGAATTAAGACTAGTGGGGACAGTGAGAAATGACACGAGCGGTGTGGAAATACACATACAAGGTGTAGATGCAGATTGCCAACTATTTGTAGAACGATTGCAATCTGAGTTACCTATGCATGGACGCATTGATACTTTGCGTGTAGAACCAAGCACAGTACAATCATTGCACTCGTTTACGATAATCCTTTCCCAAGGTGCTAAGGGCAATGCCTTTATTGGCGCCGATATGGCACCTTGCGAGGCATGCTTGCAAGATATACAAGACCCTGTGAATCGACGCTTTCACTATGGGTTTACAAATTGTACGAACTGTGGTCCTCGGTATACGATTATTGAAAGTACTCCTTACGACCGTCATAAAACATCGATGAAAGCATTCCCTATGTGCGAGGAGTGCCAAGGGGAATATGAGGATCTAGAAGGGCGACGGTATCATGCAGAGCCTAATGCTTGCGAGCAGTGTGGACCGATGTTTACATTACAAGGTACAGATGGGATGGTGTTGGCTACTGGACAGGATGCCATAGAGCAAGCCAAAGAGTACATACAACAAGGTGCCATTGTGGCATTAAAAGGTGTAGGCGGCTATCATTTGGTCTGTGATGCGTTACAAGAAAATGCAGTACAAACCTTGCGTCAGCGTAAAGGACGGCCTAGAAAACCCTTAGCGGTCATGGCAGGATCCTTGGAAACGGCAAAACAGTATGTATACATATCTGAAAAGGAAGAAGAACTATTGTTGAGCCCAGCAAGGCCTATTGTGTTGTTGCGAAAGGTAACAGAGCATAATACGGTGGCACCAAGTGTAGCTCCTGGTATGGAAACCTTAGGCATTTTGCTGCCCTATGCTCCGTATCACTACAGTTTAGTACCGTTTAATGCTCTATGGGTCATGACTAGTGCGAATCGAAGTGGTGATCCTGTATTATATAATGATGCCCAGGCATTGGAAGAATTACAGGGGATAGCAGACTATATATTGACTCACAATCGGGAGATTATCTCTCCTGTAGACGATTCTGTGGTACAAGTGGTGCATGATACATCAATCATGATTCGCCGTAGCCGAGGATACGTACCTGTATCCATTCCTGTAGTAGCATTAGAGAAGAGGTCAACTATGCTAGCTATGGGTGCAGATATGAAGGCAGCATTTGCGATGAATCGAGGTTCTCATGCTATCCTTAGCCCCTACATGGGAGATATGGAGCATCAGCGAGTACAGGATTTGCTATGGTCCACAACGAAGCGCTATGAAGACTTATTTCAATTACAACCAACAGAGGTCATCGTGGATGCCCACCCGAATTACTACACATCACAGTGTGGTAGAATCTATGCAGAGAAATATCAATTACCTGTCATAGAAGTGCAGCATCATCATGCCCATGTGGCAGCGGTACTGGCAGAGTATAATATTCAGGAACCAGTGTTAGGTATTTGCTTTGATGGGACAGGATATGGCACAGATGGCACTCTATGGGGCGGTGAGTTTTTATATTGTCATCAAGAGCATATGGAACGTATGGCACATTTGAGTTATGCCCCTTTGCCAGGTGGTGAAGTGGCAGTACGAGAACCGTGGCGTCAAGCATTATGGTATGTGAATCAGACCTATCCATCAGGGGGACCCACAGTTATAGAAGAGTGGAAGAAAACACTGCCAAAGGGATGGGAACTATTAGAGAAAATGATGCCTCATATGCAGATGATACGATCTTCGAGCGGTGGACGCTTATTCGATACAGTAGCGTCTTTGTTAGGTGTAGGCCATGAGCATCTCTATGATGCGCAACTTGCTATCGAGTTAGAACAACTGGCGCTTTCAGAGAGGGGCACTATCCTAGACATGAAGCTGGACGGAACGGTATTAGATACAATGAGTTTAGTACGATCTGTGATAGAACAATTAGAATGTGGTGAAAGTGTAGCAAAAATCTCAGCAAACTTTCACAGAACTTTGATATATTATATAGGACAGATGGCGAAACAATGTTGTAAGGAGCGACAAATTTCGCATATTGTCTTGTGTGGAGGAGTATTCCAAAATCGCATTCTCCTAGAAGGAGTGATACGGGAATTAGAAGAGTACCATATCCACATTCCTAACCAAAGCCCTTTGAATGATGGTGGTATCGCTTTAGGACAATTATGGTTGGGAAATTATATGAATAGATAGGAGATACTATGTGTTTAGCAGTACCTGCACAGTTGGTGCATATTAATGAATCCATCGGTACCGTAGAATTAACAGGAGTGCAACGGGAGTGTAGCCTGTTATTGGTGCCGGAAGCAAAAATTGGAGATTGGCTATTAGTCCATGCGGGCTGTGCCGTACAAATTGTAGATGAGGAGGAAGCTCGTTTGACCCTTGAGGCATTCCGCGAGTTAGAAGAACTTGAACAAGATTACTTTAACAGAAAAATCGAAGGTCGCTGCTAGTCTACTAGAGCGCATTCGTGAATTACATAATCCGGAAGAAAGGGTGCGGTTTATGGAAGTCTGCGGGACCCATACCGTGGCTATCTTCCGTGAAGGCATCCGTCAAATGCTACCAAAAGGCATCGAGCTGATTAGTGGTCCTGGATGTCCTGTGTGTGTGACAGATCAACAATACATGGACCAAGCTTTGGCGTATGCAGCTCAAGATGACGTAGTGATTGCCACCTTTGGAGATATGCTAAAAGTACCTGGTACGACAGGTAATTTATGGCAATCTAAAGAAGAGGGTGCCCACATTGAGATTATCTATAGCCCAATGGAAGTGCTTTCCTTAAGTGAACAATATCCAGATAAGAAGATTATCTTTTTAGGCATTGGCTTTGAAACAACTATAGCTGTCATAGCAGCTACAATACAGGCGGTTCATGCAAAGGGACTAAAAAATGTATTTTTCCTGATTTCTCATAAATTGGTGCCTCCTGCATTACGCGCTTTATTAAGTAATCCAGATCATCAAATTGATGGATTCTTGTTGCCAGGTCATGTAAGCGTTATCATTGGAGAACAGCCGTATCAATTCTTAGCTGATGAATATCATATGCCAAGTTGTATTGCTGGCTTTGATGGTGTGGAAATTTTAGCAGCCATTGTAAATCTCTTAGAACAACGTAAAGAAAAGAAATTTTATGTAGGAAATACATATCGGTCTGTGGTGGCAAAAACGGGAAATCCAGTAGCACAACAATTAATGGATACCTTGTATGAGCCGTCTGATGATGGTTGGCGTGGTATTGGTACCTTACCTGCATCAGGATTAAAGTTGCGAGGTGAATGGTCTGCTTATGATGCATTAGTACAATTACCATTGCCTCCGTTTACCACTAGTGATGGACCGAAAGGTTGCCAATGTGGGTCTGTTATCCAAGGGATGATTCATCCTGATGCATGCCCTTTATTTGGCAAACTTTGTACGCCAGAGCATCCAGTAGGAGCTTGTATGGTATCCGTAGAAGGTAGTTGTTCAGCTTGGTATAAATACGGTTTTTCCAGCGGTGGAATGACCTGGGAGGAATAAATGGAACGGATTCGGTTAGTCCATGGTAATGGTGGTAAATTTAGCCACGAACTAGTGGACAAATATATTGTGAAATATTTTTCTAATCCAATATTAAATGAATTACATGATGGGGCTGTATTTTCCGTTACTAATGGGCGTATGGCTATGAGCACAGATTCCTATGTAGTGACGCCGCATATATTTCCTGGTGGTAACATTGGTAAGTTAGCTGTATGTGGTACAGTGAATGACTTAGCTATGATGGGTGCTATTCCTCAGTATTTGTCTTGTGGACTCATTTTAGAGGAAGGGTTGCCTATCCCTACGTTAGAAGTGGTGCTACAAACCATGTCTGATATGGCACAACAAGCGGGTGTTTCTATCATTACAGGAGACACGAAGGTGGTAGAAAAGGGTTCTGTTGACGGAATCTACATCAATACAGCCGGTGTAGGTATTGTACCGGACTATGTACAGTTAGGTACTCCCTATATTGAAAGTGGTATGAAAGTTATTGTATCCGGCACCTTGGGTGACCATGCCATTGCTGTTATGGGAACTCGGTATGGATTAGATTTGCCAGACACAATTCAGACAGATTGTGCTCCCTTACATACTATGTCCCATGCCTTATTGGAAACATTTGGAAAAAATATTGCTTTTTTTAGAGATCCTACTCGCGGTGGATTGGCTACCACATTACAAGAAATTGCAAATTCTGCTCAAAAAGGGATTCGATTGCAAGAGTCTGCCATTCCTGTCCGTGAGGAAGTGCAAGCCGTATGCCAAGTATTAGGGTATGACCCATTGTATTTAGCCAATGAAGGTAAAATGATTGCCATTGTACGTGCTGATGTGGCAGATGATGTAGTGCAGATGATGCGGACTTTTACAGAAGGTTGTGATGCTGTCATCATTGGTGATATAGTGAATGGTAATGCTGGTAAAGTAGGTTTACAAACGGCAGTAGGCGGAATTCGTTTGTTAGATATGCTCGGAGAAGACCAAGTTCCACGGATTTGCTAAAAAATATAAGATTTCATGAAAAAATCATGGATATCTCATATACTTTGTATAGAATAAAAATTTATTTTTTGATACAATGGAAAGGAAAAGGAGGATATTACGATGAAAAAACAAATCGTAGCTGCTATGGTAGCATTCTCAGTAGCCACTGTGGGTGTTGTTGGAGTGCAACAAGCTCAGGCGTTCAATTTAGGAAGTTTATTAGGAGGCGCCTTGAAAGTGGGAGGCGTGGGCTTTCTAGTAGATAAATATGGAGACTCCATTAATAATTTTTTGAACAATTTATTAAAGCAAAATAATTTGAGTACTACCTATTCAACAAAAGTAGTTCCTATTGTTAGTCTTGGTAAAGGCGGCCATATTGGTGCAGCACAGATAACAGGACCTAGTAGTGAAGTGGAACGTGTGGAAGCGGTAGCACAAATTGAGGCTAGTTTTAATTCCGTAGCTCGCGTAAAAGGACTAGTACCGATTGACAGTACGAACCCAACGACTGCAAACCGCATTCAAGGGGTTGGCGTATCCGCAATTATAGATTTGAAGATTTAATGGATTAGCACGGGCTTGCCCGTGCTATCTATGTGTTAGTAGAGATGAGGAGATACTATGAAACGTTCTGCTGTATTAGGAGCTGTATTTGCTCTTTTAGCAACAAGTGTATGGGCTGCACCAGACACAGTATTAGAAAAAACAGAAGCTTTGGAAAGTACTGTGTATGGTAAAGTACAAGTAGGTGCATTAACAGATCGAGTACATCAATTACAAGATACTATTTATGGTACAAAACAACAAGGTAGTATTACAGGGCAAGTGGAATCTTTGTATACATCTGTGGAAGGTCAAGGAACAAAGGTAACATTGCATCAAGAAGTCAATGCTTTGGAATGGATGTATTATGATGAAGTTCATAGTGGCTCTCTCGTAGAACGCATTGGCGAAATGGAACGCAGTGTGAATGGACTAGAAGCAAAAGGTTCTTTACAAAGTCGTGTACAAAAATTAAAGCAATCTATTTTTGGAACACAAGTAGCATTGCGAACAAAACTAGGAACTATTGGGGCTGATCAAGTATTTACTCTAGAATTAACAGAACCAGTAACATCTCAAAAAAATGTGAAAGATGATGTAGTTCATGTCAAAGTAGCAGAAGATGTAATGGATGGGGAAACTCTGTTGATTCCTAAAGGAACAGTAGGTACTGGCCATATTACGGAAATTACAAAAGCAAGATCTTTTGGACGTAATGCAAAATTAAATATTGTATTTGATAAATTACAAGGTATTGATGGTACAGTTTTCACAGCCATCCAAGGTGAAGAAGCTAAGTCTAAAACAAAAGGAGAACTAAAAGCGGCTGGTGCGTCTGTAGCAGGGGCTGTTTTATTAGGACCTGTAGGCCTTGTAGGGGGCTTCTTTGTAAAAGGTAAATCTATTGATTTACCAGTAGGAACTCTTGTGTATGTACAGCCTGAATCTTCTGTTACTATTTCTGGGGTGGAAGTGCATGGTGTAGATACGGGAGCTGTGCAAAAAGCTCCTGTGGAGCCAGTGGTAGCACCAAAAGCAGCAGCTGAACCAGTAGCAGCATCAAAAGTAGTAGCTGAATCAACGCCAGCTCCGGCTGTAAAAGCAAAAGAAGAACCTGTACAAGTGGTATCAGATGATTCTTTAACTGAAAAACCTGTCATCATTGTAAAACGTGAGAAAGACTAGGAGATGAGCATGAAAAGATATTCTGTAACAGCCGCTGCTATTTTGACGGCATTGGCATGTACACAAGGTCATGCCCAAACAGTAGATGCTACGACCCCAGTATTCGAAGCCGCTCCAAAGGTTGCCGAAACTCAGTATGTGCAAATGCCTAAGACTTCCACAGTATCTACAGATACACAGTATGCGCCCAATTTGCAGGTTAAAGCAATTGAAAAAAAAGGCAAACAAGTGGTAGAAAAACCGGCTGTACCAGTTCGTATTGATGCAGATAAAATGTATTATAACGATACTACTGGTCGTGTATGGGCCAATGGCGCTGTAGAAGTAGAACGGGGCAATCAACAACTATTGTCAGAAAGACTAGAAGGTAATACGAAGACCCAGCAATATGAAAGTGTATCGGACTATCACTTTTTAGAAGATAAAGGGGATACAAAGGACTTAAAAGGTTCTCATATTACCTATAATGCTACTACTGGAGCAGCTCATACAAAAAATGTATTTGGCTATGCCGATCCCTATTGGGTAAAAGCAGAAGTGGGCGACTTTGATGGTAAAACAGGGCGCATTGAAAAAGGTTGGTTAACGACAAAACATGCCATTGCTTTTAAAGGGGCACCTGATTATCGTGTGGAAGGGGACTATATAGAGGTATTCCCTGGAGATAAAGCAGTCATTCATAATGCAAGTTTTTATATTAAAAATAAACGGATTATTTCTGTAAATAAATATACGGTGTCTTTGCGTCAAGATAAACAAGGACAAGTGAGCGTATTTTCCTTTGTACCAAGACCGAAATATAATTCTTCTGATGGATTGAGTTTAAATGGTAAAATTGATTATCCAGTATCTAAACATGGGGAACTTTTCTTACATTATACTTGGGGAACTCATATTGGGTTTAAACCATCCTTTGGATATGTTCATTTCTTGCCTTGGGGGGAAGCAAAAATAGCGTATAGTCGCGAGTCAGCTACATTAAATGCGAAAAAAGTATGGGTCGAGAAGAAGCCTGAATTATCGGTAGATACGCATGCGTATCATCTTGGTAGCACTCCTGTGACTATTCGTGGTGGTGTTAGCTATGGTAAATGGTATGAAGGTCATATCAAGGGAACTCATGCTAAGATGTATGGTGAAGTATCTCATGACCCAGTTCATATAGGGCCTAATACAGAGGTTACCTTCTATGGTGGTTACCAACGTGACTACTACGGATATAATTCGTCGGTTCGTTCTATGCCATATTGGGGTGTAGCTGCCAACACCAACCTAGGACCTCGTGTGAAAGCTTGGGCTGGATATCGTCAAAGTAATGTATCTGTCTCAGCCGACTCTCCATATCCATTTGATCAAATTGATGTGAAGTATAATTTATACTATGGGCTAAGTGTACAAGCTACTCGATTAGATCGCTTTAGTGTACAGATACAACGAGATATGCAGACTCATGAGTTACGGTATGTAGATCTTACATGGCATCGTGATTTACATTCCTTTGAAGGATCCTTGACATATCGTACAAAACAAAAGAAATGGGAATATACATTGGTAGCGAAAGATTTTTAATCTAAGGGGAAACCATGAAAAAAGTTAGAAAAGCAGTGATTCCAGCGGCAGGCTTTGGTACACGCTTTTTACCAGCCACTAAGGCACAGCCGAAAGAGATGTTGCCTATTGTGGATACACCAACAATACAATATATTGTGCAAGAGGCTATCGATTCAGGTATTGAAGATATTCTAATTATTACGGGACGCAATAAGCGTGCGATTGAAGATCATTTTGATACTAGTGTGGAGTTAGAGCAATTATTGCAACAACAAGGTAAGCAACAACATCTTGATATGGTGAGAAATTTGGCGAATATTAAAGTTCATTACATTCGTCAGAAAACAGCCCGTGGATTGGGTGATGCTATCTATTGTGCGAAGTCTTTTATAGGGGATGAGCCATTTGCTGTTCTATTAGGGGATGATGTGGTCTATAACCCACAAAGACCGTGCTTGAAGCAATTAATTGATTGTCATTATGCCCATGATGGCGTAACAATTTTAGGAACTCAATTTGTAGCTCCAGAAAAAGTTAGCTCCTATGGTATTGTGTCAGGTAGTGAAATCGAACCGAATGTGTACGAAGTAGCAGGTTTGGTGGAGAAGCCACCACTTGAGTATGCCCCATCGAACTTGGCGGTATTAGGTCGTTATATTTTGACGCCAGATATATTTGATGAATTAGAAAAAACTCCCCAAGGGGCGGGCAATGAAATTCAATTGACCGACGCGATTGCTAGACTTTCCTCAAGAATTTTAGCTTACTCTTATGAAGGGGTGCGCTATGATATAGGCGATCGATTAGGATATTTAAAAGCGACTGTAGAATACGGCTTACGAAATCCACAGTTGGCTGAGGCATTTAAATTGTATTTGCAAGACTTAGATATTGATTATATTATGAATCATAGATCTTAGTTGTATAGAATCAACGGATATTGTGAGGTGAATGCCTTGTGATATCCGTTTTTTCATAACTATTCATCGCATAGTAAAAATACACTGTGATACATATCACAGAGGCCTGTATTTGCTAGACTGATGCAGTATATATGATTGGTCTCATATTGTGAAATACTTAATTAAATGTTAGAATATAAGAATATGCATAAGTATAGTAAGTTAGAATTAATGAGGAACATATGGCAACAAGATTAAAATGGAAACATTCCGAAATTAAAGAGAATCCGCTCTTTTCCAAATTAAGAAGTACCATAGAAACTGCTTTTTATGGAAATAATGTAACACCGGTGAAGTCTATTGCACAGGCTTATGAGTTAGCCACGAAAGAACCTGGGGTCGTTGTATTAGATATGCCCGTATACCGTGCGGAAGAGCAAGGTTTACCGCAAGATGCCAAAGTATTAGTTACAAATAATGGTAAAACAACAGGTCGTTATGCAAAAGCTCGCCGTATTATTGGCGATGAAGGTATTAATGAAGTAGAATTATGTGATATTGCGCGGGATGCAGTATATGATAGCCGTCATAAAGAATGGATTTCAGCGCAAGCTATCGTAGGTTTGGATGAAGCTTTTACTGCTCGTGCGCACTTGATGATTCCTAAAGAGCACGCATCGATCCTATATTCTTGGGCTATTAATTTCCAATTTTTCAATGAGGAAGTAAAAGCCTTTTATAGAGGTAGTAAAGAGATTCCAGAAGGGGATATTTTTATTTACTCTGACCCAGATTATGTGGTAGAAGGTCATCCAGGTGGACTGGCTATTTTTGACCCTGCTCATAACTGTGCTATGATTTTAGGTATGCGTTATTTTGGGGAGCATAAAAAAGGTACTCTTACATTAGGATGGTCCTTGGCAAATCGTTATGGTTATGTGGCATGCCATGGTGGCATGAAACGATACAATTTAAAAGATGGTTCTTCTTATACGATTGGCGTATTTGGGTTATCAGGGTCTGGTAAATCTACATTGACTCATGAACAGCATGGTGGACGATATGATATTTCTGTATTACATGATGATGCCTATATCATTCATACAGAAGATTTGTCTTCCATTGCCTTAGAACCAACATATTTTGATAAAATGCAAGACTATCCAGTGGAACATCCTGCTAATAAATACCTATTAACATTGCAAAATGTGGGTGTTACTTTAGATGAAGATGGTAACAAAGTTGTGTTAGCAGAAGATGTGCGCAATAACAATGGTCGTGCTATTAAATCACAATTCTGGACAGATAATCGTGTGAACTTTGTAAAAGATCCAGTGAATGCTATCGTGTGGTTGATGAAAGATAAAACATTGCCACCAATTTTAAAAGTGGATGATCCAATTTTAGCGGCTACTATGGGTGCTACTTTGGCAACACGTCGTTCTACAGCAGAGAAATTGGATGCTCACGTAGATCCTAATGCATTGGTGATCGAACCTTATGCTAATCCATTCCGTACCTATTCTTTACGTACCGATTATGAAAGTTACAAAAAACTATTCACTCAATCTGGTGTAGATTGCTACATTATGAATACGGGCTTCTTCTTGGACAAAAAAATTCCAAAAGAAGTAACATTAGGCTTGTTAGAAGGTTTGGTTGAGGGTAGCCTTAACTTTGAACCGTTCTATAAATATGAAAACTTAGAATATGTAAAAGTTGAAGGTTTTGAACCAGATTTTACAGTTCGTGAGTACCATCATATTTTGCACAAAGCATTTGAGTTCCGCTACGATTACATTGAAAAATTAAAAGGAACAAAAGATGAGTTGCCAAATGAAGTACTAGATGTATTAAAAATCATTATGTAAGGGGGAATAGTGATGAATCAAACATTATCTTGGGGCTCTGTAGCCTTTATTGGAACTATGTTATTCGGGATGTTCTTCGGAGCAGGAAACTTAATTTTCCCTGTTCACTTAGGACAAGAAGCAGGTCAAGCGTTGTGGCCAGCTATCTTAGGCTTTTTAGCGACAGCTATTGGACTACCATTCTTGGGTATTGTCGCTATGGGTGTGTCTCGTAGTAATGGCTTACAAGACTTGGTAAGTCGTGTACACCCGACCTATGGTAAAATTTTCACCTTGTTATTGTACATCACGATTGGGCCAGCATTTGCTATCCCAAGAACGAGTACAGTATCCTATACAATCGGATTTGAACCATTCCTTGGCAGTGTCAATCCTGATCTTGCCTTAGGTGTATTTTCTGCAGTGTTCTTTATTATTGCCATCTTGTTCTCCTTGAATCCAGGAAAATTGATGACATACATTGGTAAAGTGTTAACGCCATTATTCTTAGTATTCCTAAGCATTTTATTAATCACTGTAGTGGTTATGCCAATGGGAGATTACGCATCAGTAGCACCACAAGGGGAATATGCTACCCATGCGTTCTTCAAAGGTTTTACAGAAGGCTATAATACACTTGACGTATTGGCATCGTTAGCCTTTGGTATCATCGTTATCCGTGCCTTACAAGGTGTGGGGGTCACAGAACCTAAGGACATTGCTATGGGACTTGTGAAAGCAGGCTTCGTGGCATGCTCTATTATGGCTGTTATCTACGGTTTCTTAGCCTACAGTGGTGCTACAAGTGTCACAACATTAGGCCTTGCTAAAAATGGTGGTATTACCATGGCGCAAATGAATGCATTTTACTTCGGCAATGTAGGGGCTATCTTGTTGGCCATCATTGTTACACTAGCATGTTTAAAAACTTGCGTAGGTTTGATTGGTGCTTGTGGTGAAACTTTTGATGAAATGTTCCCAAACACATTGGGTTACCGTGGTTATGCATACTTAACAACAGCAGTGGGTTTCTTAATTGCTAACGTAGGCTTAACAAAAATCATCGAATTAGCTATCCCTGTGTTGATGTTCTTGTATCCATTGTCTATTACAATCATCTTGTTATCCTTTGCAGCACCTATTTTCAAAGGCAGACAAGCTGTGTATGCGTGGACAACAGCCTTTGCCCTATTTGCGGCATTAGGTGATGCTATGGCAACAGCACCAGCATTTATCAATCAATCTGGATTTGTACAATGGGCGTTGCCATATTACGGAATGCTTCCATTTGCTTCTATCGGTATGGGCTGGATTGTGCCGTCCATTATCGGTTTCCTTATCGGTATGGTGCATATCGCATTAGTACGTAAATAGTAGAATTAAAGATAAACGACTAGATTGTAATAATCTAGTCGTTTTGTTTATCTGTGAGGATAATGTCTCGTGACGGTATTAGATTCTATAGAAATTTTAATTTATATATTTTCTATTACTTTCACATGTGGTATAATCTCTATATCTTTCCCATAGAAAGACTGTAGGCGGTGGCGCGTGGCTACCATGTAGTATAGTAGAAAGGAGATTTTTATGTGGAAAAAAGGACTGGCCCTGTTGGTGGTCTGTCTGGTGGGATTCTTACTATGGCATGAATCTTCACTAGAAGCACCAGGAGGAGGCAAGATGTACCGAGTGGGTATCTTGCAATTAGCGGAGCATCCCGCACTAGATGCAGCAAATAAAGGTTTCGTAGATGGATTACGGGAAGAGGGATTTGTAGATAATGTGATTCTTGACCACCAAAATGCTCAAGGAGACCAATCCAATCTAAACACCATTGCCCAACGATTTGTGGCGCGTAATTCCGATTTAGTAGTGGCCATTGCAACTCCAGCGGTACAGGCTATGGCGAATGCTACGAAGGACATTCCTGTATTAGGCACTGCGGTTACGAGCTTTACCACAGCACGACTTGTAGATAGTGATGAACATCCAGGTGGTAATGTATCGGGTACCACAGATATGGTGCCTATGGAAAAACGAGTGGAATTAGTGCATCAATTATTACCGAATGCGAAAAAAATCGGTACTATTTATTCATCCAGTGAAGTGAATTCACAATTACAAGCAGAGAGTTTTCGAAAAGAAGCACAAAAATACGGTATGGAATTAGTAGAAATAACCGTCTCCAACGTGAATGATGTGCCGCAGGCGGCGAATCAATTAGCTATTATGGGTATTGATGCAGTATACTTTCCAACAGATAATATCATTGCTTCATCCTATGCGAACATCGTCACTATATTTAGTAGCGCTAACTTACCAGTGTTTCCCTCTGATGAGACATGGTTAAAAACAGGTGGACTAGCAGCCTACTCTGTAGACTTTTATAGATTAGGAGTTCAAACTGGACATATGGCGGCCCGTGTGCTTCGTGGTGAAAGCACACCGGATAGCATGCCAATCGAGATGCAAGAGCCTATTAAATTTGTATTCAATCAAGACGAAGCGGATCGCTTGCATATCCAGATTCCAGAGTCATTGCGACAACAGTAGTATAGTAGTGGGGGCAACCCCGAGTAGGAGGATCTATGACAAACTTAATTATTAGTACCATTGCACAGGGCCTATTGTGGGCATTGTTGGCATTGGGTGTGTTTATTACTTTCAGAATTTTAGATGTAGCTGATTTAACAGTAGAAGGTAGTTTCCCTATGGGAGCTGCTATTTCTGCAGTATTGATTACCATGGGTGTGAACCCTTGGATCACAGTGATAGTTGCAGGTATTGGTGGTATGATTGCCGGAGCTGTAACAGGGTGGATACACACCAAATTAAAAATTCCTGCATTACTAGCTGGTATCTTAACCATGATTGCCTTGTATTCTGTGAACTTACATATTATGGGGAAAGCAAATATCTCCTTATTGCGCATGGATACGGTGTACTCCGCCATTCATAGCATGGGTATTTCCAATGCGGTAGCATTGACTATCATTGGTGTAGTGGTAACTGTGGTAGTGGGATTATTCTTATTCTGGTTCTTTGGTACTGAACTAGGTACATCTATCCGCGCTACTGGGGTAAATCCACAAATGATTCGTGCCCAAGGGGTAAACACAGATTCCATGATTGTTCTTGGATTACTATTATCCAATGGTTTTGTAGCTGTATCTGGGGCGTTAATTGCTCAATCCCAAGGCTTTGCAGATATCGGTATGGGCGTAGGAACTATCGTTATCGGCCTGGCATCAGTTATTATTGGAGAAGTATTATTTGCTTCTTCTTCGGTAGTGCGCAAACTATTTGGTAATTCTTCCTTCGTGTTGAGCTTAGTAGCCGTTGTATTCGGTTCCATTATTTACCGTATTGTTATTGCTACTGTACTATACCTAGGTATGCCTCCAAATGATTTAAAATTATTTACTGCTATCTTAGTAGCCTTAGCTCTATCCTTACCAACGTGGCAAGGTAAATTTCGTCGTAGTTAAGAGGAGGGTGCGCACATGTTAGAATTAAAAGGAATTGTGAAAGCCTTCCATAAAGGCACTGTGAATGAAAAAATTGCTCTTCGTGGCATTGATTTACGATTAGAAGATGGAGATTTCGTGACTGTTATCGGTGGTAATGGAGCTGGTAAAAGTACATTGTTGAACTCCATTGCCGGTGTATTCTCCGTCGATGAAGGTTCATTGCATATTAATGATGTAGACGTCACTCACATGGCGGAATACAAACGGGCCAAATACATTGGTCGTGTCTTCCAAGATCCTATGTTGGGCACAGCAGGAAATATGCAAATTGAGGAGAACATGCTTCTTGCCTTGCGTCGCGGAAAACAAATGGGATTGTCTTGGGCATTCAAAGAAAATGAAAGAGAATTATTTAAACAGCAATTAGCTCGTTTGGATTTGGGCTTAGAAAATCGTTTGTCATCCAGTATGGGGTTATTAAGTGGTGGTCAACGTCAATCTATTACTTTGTTGATGGCCACTATGTTGAAGCCAGAAGTACTGTTACTAGATGAACATACGGCAGCCTTAGATCCTAAAACGGCAGAAAAAGTATTGCAGCTCACAGATGAACTAGTAAAAGAACATCATTTGACTACCTTGATGATTACCCATAATATGCGTGATGCCTTGCGATTCGGCAATCGCTTGATCATGATGGATAATGGTAAAGTTATCTATGATGTACGAGGAGAAGAGAAGGCTAGCTTAACGGTACAAGATTTATTAGAGCGCTTTGAAGTAGCTAGCGAAAATACCCTCAGTGACCGCATGATGTTAGGATAAATACTTTACATTTATATGAAAGTATAGTATTATAGATACCGATGTATTAACCTAGGCGAGGTAATTGAGTCTCCGCCCATTACTTTGGCCTATGGAATTGTAATTTTTAGGAGGACATGAAATATGTTAACTACAGAAGCTAAAGCAGCTATTATTAAAGAATTTGCTGTTCACGAAGGTGACACTGGATCCCCAGAAGTACAAATCGCGATTTTAACTAACCGCATTGTATACTTAACTGAGCATTTAAAAGAGCACAAAAAAGATCATCATTCCCGTCGTGGTCTTTTAAAATTAGTTGGTCAACGTCGTAACATGCTTGACTACCTTCGTCGTAAAGACATCGAACGCTACCGTGCGATCTTAGAAAAATTAGGCTTACGTAAATAATTTTACGTACTTACAAAAAGCGGCTTCGGCCGCTTTTTTGTTATATATGAAGATATTTTCACAAAATGATTTGCAATATTGAAAATGAATGGTATACTAATAGGAAACTTGATGTTTGTTTTATAGTAAGAAGGGAAGTACGAATGAAACAAGTGAAACGAAATGCAACGCGGTTACTATTATTATCTATGGTTACGGTAGCGTTGGGCAGTTATACAGGGTATGCTCATGATGCGCAAGCGGTAGAAGAAACGGTGACCTTGCCAGATGTAACGGTAACGGCAACGAGAACCTTACAAGATATTTCAAAAACGCCTAGTTCTGTGTCTGTGGTGACAGCGAGGGATATTGAAAATCGCAAGGTGGATACGGTTGCAGATGCGATACAATTATTACCAGGGGTGTATAAAAGTCAAGCTTCGGCAGGTGAAATACAAATCCGTGGATTCGATTCTAAAAATATATCGGTACTCGTTGATGGCGTGCCGATGAATAATTCTTTCAATAATAAGGTGGACTGGGAAGTGATTCCCGTGCATTCCATCGATCGAATTGAATTGGTGCGTGGTGCTAGTTCCTCCTTGTATGGTGGTAAAGGGGTAGCAGGTGTATTAAGTATTACAACGAAACAAGTGGCACCGAAGGCAAATCGTCAAGGGATTCATTGGCATGGTAAGGTCAATGGTGGGACTTATGGCACCTGGAACAATGAGCTAGGTTTTGATGCTCGCGTGTCGGATAAGGTAGCCATTGGTGTATCTGCAGAAGAACGTCGCACAAATGGATTCCCAGGATTTTTTGTGACGGAAAAAAGCAAGGCTATCAAAGAAGATGTAAAAGCTGTATCTCCTGACACGCCATTAAAACAGTTGACAAGTGGTAAATATGTGGTAGGGAATCGTGGGGATAAATCTTTGCATAATAAGAATTTGTCTGCTTATATTACGATGAACCTAGGCGACAAAGAAACGCTAACTTATCGCTATGTATATGCGAACCATAAGTACTCTTACCACAATCCAATTAGTGCGGTTACAGTAAATGGAAAGACCGTTTTTACAGGAGATATCAAGGTTAGTGATAAAAAATATGTATCTCTTAATGGCAATAGTTTCTTAGGTCATGATGCAGAGCGAGAATATCATTCTCATAGTTTGCAATATAAAAATGAAGCGAACAAATTACAGATTTCCTTGGGTTATTTAGATAAAAAGAAAGATGGCTATTCTGTGCCAACAAAAGCAACTTCAGGAGATTATGAAGGTCCAGGGACGCACTCCTTCTATCCAGGCAAAGCGTACAATCTAGATGTGCAAAAAGCATGGAAACCTGAAGGAAAACATCAAATTGTAGGGGGATTGAATTGGAAACAAGAGCGGTTTGATCAAGAAAAGATTTCTTTGCAACATTGGCGAGATAAAAACTCTAAAGATACTAAGGTATTCCCTAACGGTGTGAGTGAAACGAATACAGGGGCATCTCGCACGATGGCAGTTTTTGTACAAGATACGTATCGCCCTAACGATGATTGGGCTATTTATGCCGGACTTCGTTTAGATCATTTTAAAAAGTACGATGGGTCCCACGGGGAGTACAATAAGAAAACAAAGTCCTACGATGTTGCACATCATAATGATGGATCTTACACAGAGTTGAGTCCTAAGTTGTCCGTAGAAAGATACCTTGATGATTCTACCAACGTCTATGCATCCTATGGTCACTCCTTTGCACCGCCAACCTTGTACCAAGTGTACCGCTTCGGTCAAACATCTAAAACTCCTATTCATGCAAATCCAGAGTTAGATCCAGAACATTCCGATACCTTTGAACTTGGTTTGAAAAAATCTTGGAATGAAAGTACAAAATTAAACGTAGCAGCCTTTTATGTGAATACAAAGGATAAAATTCAATATGTTACATTTAAAAAGACAGATGGTACTGAGGATTACAAAAAGTATATCAATATAGGATCAGAAACACGTCGTGGTGTAGAATTAGAACTTCGTCACAAGTTGTCTAACAAATGGTCTGTCTTTGGAAACTATACATGGCAAATGGGATATATAGAAAGTAAAGCTTTGGCCAATACAGATCAAAGTGATGGAAAAGAACAAAACTTTGAAATTCCAAGGCACCTATTCCATGGTGGTTTGGAATACAATAGTGGCAAGTGGAATGTGTTGTGGGATATGCAATACGTAAGATCCCGCAACAGCAAAGATACGGCAGGTGGCGAGCCAGAGTCAGAAGATGCGTACTTCTTGACTAATGCGTCCGTAAATTATAAAGTATCCAAAGAAGCGACATTGCAATTCGGAGTACAAAATATCTTTAATCGTGAATACTATGCGAGAGAAGCAACAGGCGGCCGTACGTATAATGTAGGCATGAAATTTAAATTCTAATATAGAAATCTGTAAAATGAGACATTCATTGTATGAATGTCTCATTTTTCATAATAAGTTTTTAAAGGGTGTATGTTCATAAGTGTAAGACATAGAAAAGGGAGAATATCATAATATTAAGTGTAAAAATAACTAACATTCATTGTGTGAGGACTTTCAATGATGAAAATTAGTGCTATACTATAAAATAGGATATTTTATTTTTAGTATAGACAAGGGGAGTACGTATGAAAACAAAAATAGGTAAGGCACAATTAGCGTTATTGTCCATGATTTTGTCTGCTATGACGAGTCAAGCGGTACAGGCAGTGGATACTTCTGCAGCAGAGGAAACCGTTATATTGCCAACAGTGACAGTAACAGCTACACGGACGATGGAAGACGTTGCTAAAACACCTAGCTCAGTATCTGTAGTGACACAAAAAGATATTGAAGCCAAACGGGTGGATACTGTAGCAGATGCGTTACAACTATTACCAGGTGTATATAAAAGTCAAGTTGGGAATGGTGGTTTACAAATTCGTGGCTTTGGTTCTACTAATATATTAGTATTGCTTAATGGTGTACCAATGAATAATACTTTTAATAATGGCGTAGATTGGGAAGCTATTCCAGTACATACGATTGATCGTATTGAATTGGTGCGAGGTGCTAGTTCCTCACTTTATGGTGGTAGAGGTGTAGCCGGTGTTATTAGCATTCAAACAAAACAAGTAGCACCTAAAGAATCTGTACGAGATATTCATTGGCATGGACAAATAGGACATAGCTCCCATGGCACATGGAATAATGAATTAGGATTTGATGCGCGCGTAACTGATCGTGTATCTGTAGGCGTTTCTGCAGAACAACGTAGGACAGGTGGATTCCCAGGATTCTTTATCGTAGGAGGTGCATACGAGTTAGAAGCGGGTGATAAAACAATTACTCCAGATACGCCTATTCCGCAAACAAAGGATGGTGACTATTTGTTAGGTAGTCGTGGAGATAAAGCTTTCAATAATAAAAACTTGTCTGTTTATGCAACTGTGAAATTGAGAGATAAGGAATCCCTAACATATTCTTATTTATATACTAATAACACATATGTGTATAAGAATCCTATGAGTACAATTACAGAAAAGGGGAAACCTGTATTTGCTGGTATTGTAAAAGTAAATGACAATGAGGGAGTAGAACTAAAAACATATAGATATTTAGGGTATGATGGATTACGAGAATATCATTCTCATGGTTTACAATATAAAAATGACGCTAATAAAATACAGGCCTCTTTCAATATATTAGATCGTAAGAAAGATGGATTTTCTAGTCCAAATAACCCTAAGACAGCGGACTATAACGGACCTGGAGATGATTCCTTCTATCCAGGAAAAACAATTAACTTTGATACTCAAAAAATATGGGAACATATAGGAAAACATACTGTTGTAGCTGGTCTTAACTGGAAACAAGAAAGTTTTGATCAAACACGTAGAGATTTAACCAATTGGAGAGACCATAGTTCTTATGATTCTACGACGTATCCAGATGGGGTTTATGAAGTGAATAAAGGGACTACTCGTAATATAGCGTTATTCTTACAAGATACGTATCGTCCAAATGATGATTGGGCTGTGTATACGGGACTTCGTGTGGATCAATTCAAAAAATTTGATGGTCAGCATATTACATATAATGAAGATAAGAAACAATATGATACAGTACAACATGGAGAAGGTAAATATACAGAGTGGAGCCCTAAAGTTGGTGTAGAACATTATGTAACAGACTCTTTAAATATATATGCATCCTATGGACACTCCTTTAATCCACCGCCATTAAGTCAAGTTTATCGTTATAGTGGTACTGTGAAAGCGAACCCAGATTTAAATCCAGAAAAGTCAGATACTTTTGAAGTTGGATTGAAAAAATCTTGGGATACGAAGACTACATTGGGTATAACAGGATTCTATGTAAACACAAAAGATAAAGTGAAATTTGTAACATATTATAAAAATAAAAAAGTTGATTACAAAATGTACAGTAATGTAGACTCTGAAACTCGTCGTGGCGTGGAACTAGAACTTCGTCATCAATTGTCTCCAAAGTGGTCAGTGTTTGGCAATTACACATGGCAAACAGGACGGGTAAATCATAATGCTATTCCGCAAACTAATGCTAAGGCATATGAAGAAACTAATTTTGATATTCCTAAACATATCATCCATGCTGGGGTTGAATACACGAGCTCAAAATGGAATGCTCTTTTCGATACTCAATATATAAGCCGTCGACAATCAGTGGATGAGATTACGGGACAATATGGTTCACGGGATAGCTATGTTATCTCGAATCTCTCTGTGAATTATAAATTATCAAAAGAAACGACGATCCAATTTGGAGTACAAAATGTATTTGATCGCATTTTCTTTGATGATGAAGCCACAGCAGGCCGCACATATTCTGCAAGTATGAAATTCAAATTCTAATACAACTATAATATTAATAATATGAGACGTTCCGACGAGGGGCGTCTCATTTTGTTACCTACTAGATGTTGTATGACCAATTGGAATAGCACTACCATAGGCAATGGCTCTTACCAATGGTATACTAAAGAGGATATAAAGATATTCATAGTAGAGGTCCAAGTGATTCGTAAGGGGAGTATGTATGAATTATAAGCGAAATGTACTAGCAGGACTTGTTATGGCATGTTTGAGCACTGTACCATTTGTGTATGGAGCGTCGGCAGAGGTAGGCTTTCAACAGGTTGTGACGCAACCAGAGCTCATTGAGGTAAGCACAGCGGGGCGAGCTGTGGCGATGCGCAAATACCATGAGGTACTCAACTATCCAGAGGGACTGCATATTAAGGTAAATGGTGTAGGGTATGACACGGTGCAGCAAAAGCACCATAATGTAACTGGTATTTATGTATTGGATGGTACTAAGTTAACTGTCTACAAGGGCTTGCAAGTAGATCTAAGTAATGCTCATCCTTATGACCAAGCTGATGAAATGGCACATTATTACATGAGCGGTATCTATGCAGGCTTTGGACGAAAACAGATTAATGATCCTAAGTACGATACGAAAGTTGTGGTTCATGGTCCAACGGTGATTCGTGCTGTTGGTAATGGCGTGCAGGCTAATAAAGATAGTTATATTACGTTGGACGGTCCTGTGAAAATTGAAACTGTGCCATTTAAGCAGGCAGATGTGTATGCTGCTATTGTCGAAGAAGGTAGCATTGGCATTGGTACTAACCGATTAGCTGATACCTATACAAGCACAACGATTTCTTCTGTGGAGCAGGTTGATCAGTATCCGACAGTACAAGTGACGGGTAATCTTGGTGTGCTTAACAAAAATTATGGGTTGAACCCTAATCCAGGTCGTCATGGCTCCTATATTGCGATGAATCTTGGCACAAAGGACTCCAATTGGACTGGTGGGGCTTTAAATGAATTTGCTGAAAGTGGAAATAACCCTTACCAGTCTGGCGTTACACTAGAATTGAAAAATCAGGCAACGTGGCATAATCGATGGATGGGAGCTAAGCGACATCGCAGTGGACATGAAGAATTACTGCTAGCAACTGGCAAAGGATATACTTTTACAGGTAGTCATATTCAAACATTAATCGGCGGTGATACGCCAGAAACGGCAGGTATTATTTACCAAGAAGATACAGAACCTATTGTAGTAGATGTATTGCAGGGGTATGTAAAAATAGTAGATCGTAGGCCTAATGCAACAAATACAACTGCGCCCATTCGAGTGATAAGCAATAGAGGACAACTTACCATTCTCAAATAAGTATGCATATTTTGCATAGGAATCAAGAAAAGCTTGCATACTATTATCATTTTAGAGTATAATTGTATGGAAGTATTATTACTTGGTCATAAAAGGTGGTTATATGAGTCGTATAAAGAAGGAAGAACGACAACAGTTATTGCGCGAAAAACTGAATATAAGTCCCTTCACGACGGATGAGGAATTGGCCACATATTTTGGAGTTAGTGTTCCGACCATTCGATTGGATCGTTTGGCATTAGGCATTCCTGAGTTACGTGAACGGATTAAGGCAATGGCACAGGAGCATTCTGATGACAGACAGCATATTGATCGGGCAGATGTAGTAGGAGATGTCATTGATTTAGCAGTAGGACAATATGGCATCAGTGTTCTTCGCACTACAAAAGAGATGCTAGATCGATCAGGCTATGTGGAGGCACAATATTTATACGCCCAGGCTAACTCGTTGGCAAGAGCTATTGTAGGGGTTCCTACAATGATTGCTGGAGTTGGAAATATTAAATATAAGAGTCTCGTTAAAAGCGATGTTAATTTAGCAGCAAAAGCTGAATTAGTGCGACAACGAGGAGAAAAATTCTTTATAAAAGTAACAATCAAAGATACCATAAAAGAAGTGTTTCGCGCTAAATTTATTATGGAATCTGTGATAGAATAAGGGTGAATTATGAAGATTGCAGTAGATGCTATGGGTGGCGATTTTGCCCCCCTCGAAATAGTCTTAGGCTCTATTGCCGCTGTGCACGAATACGATACTATGGATATCGTGCTTGTCGGTGATAAAAATAAAATAAAAGAAATTTTGGAAGCAGAAGGTGAACTGGATAATCCAAGAATCTCCATTCATCATGCTAGTGAAGTCATAGAAATGCATGAGCATCCCAGTATTGCCTTGCGCAAGAAGAAAGATGCGTCCATTGCAGTGGCTACACGTTTAGTTCGTGAAAAGGTATGTGATGCGGTGATTGCACCAGGTAGTACTGGAGCAGCTGTAGCATCGGCTCTATTAGGTTTGGGAAGAATCAAAGGGATTGAGCGCCCTTGTATTGCTACACCATTACCAACAGCGAATGGCGTGACAATTATGCTAGATTCTGGTGCTAATGCGAATAGTAAGCCAAAACATCTAGTGCAAGGGGCTATCATGGGATATAACTATGCGCAGTTATTACTTGGTAAACCTAACCCAACTGTGGGCTTGTTAAATATTGGTGAAGAATCCACTAAAGGAAATGAAGTTGTCTTAGAAACCTATCCGTTACTACAAAAACTGAAAACAATCCCTTTTAAAGGAAATGTGGAAGGCCGTGATATTCCAAAAGGAACGGTAGATGTAGTAGTATGTGATGGATTTGTAGGTAATGTGGTGCTTAAATTTGCAGAAGGTCTTGTATCTGTGGTACAAGATATTCTAAAAGAAGGCATCAAACAAAGTAGCATTATCTCTAAACTAGGAGCCTTATTGATTGTTCCTGTGTTTAAGAAAATAAAAAAACGACTAGATCACACAGAAAATGGCGGAGCACCTCTATTAGGGGTAAATGGTGTATTTATCATTTGCCATGGTAGCTCCAAATCTAAGGAAATTATGACAGCAATTAAAATTGCTGGAGATCTAGTAGAACGGAAATTAATTGAACATATTTCCTCAAGTATTGAAGAAGAAGGGACCCTAACATATGACAATGCTGAATAAGCCAGTCGGAATTATTGGTACCGGTAGCTATGTGCCAGAAAAAGTTCTTAGAAATGCAGACTTAGAAAAAATGGTAGATACTAGCGATGCTTGGATTCAAGAACGAACAGGTATTAAAGAACGACGTATCGCACCAGAAGGTGTAAATGCTTCAGATATGGCTACAGAAGCGGCAAAAAAAGCCTTAGAAGCAGCTAAGTTAACAGCAGAAGATATCGATTGCATCATTGTTGCTACCTTAACAGGCGATATGGCAATTCCATCTACGGCATGTTTAGTACAAGCGAATCTAGGAGCTACAAAAGCGGCAGCCTTTGATTTATCGGCAGCTTGCTCAGGATATGTATACTCTTTGATTACGGCTAGTTCCTATATTAATGCAGGATTATTTAAAAATGTCCTTGTTGTAGGCGTTGAAGTATTATCTCGAGTAGTAAACTGGGAAGATAGAAATACATGTGTTCTTTTCGGCGATGGCGCTGGAGCTGCTGTAGTGTCTACAGTAGAAGAAGGCTATGGTATGCTCGGTATGGATATGGGTGCTGACGGAAGTGGTGGAATGCATTTATGTATTCCATCTGGAGGTACTGCATTGCCACCGACTACGGAGCGCCGTGAAGAAGGGTTAACTTTCATTCATATGAATGGACAAGAAGTATATAAATTTGCTGTAAAAACTATGGGTAAAACTGTATTAAAAGCTCTAGAAATGGCAAATATGGAACTGGAAGAATTAGATTTCTTCATTCCACATCAAGCGAATACTCGCATTATCAAATCTGCAGCAGATCGTTTGCATCTGACAGAAGATAAAGTATTTATTAATTTACCTAAGTATGGAAACACATCAGCAGCATCCATTGCGATTGCTTTAGATGAAGCAGTGCGTGCAGGAAAATTACACAAAGGAGATAATCTTGCCGTTGCTGGATTTGGTGCAGGATTAACTTGGGCAAGTCTAGTAATGAAATGGTGCTAAGGAGGAAAAGATGATTAAGACTGATATTTGTGATTTATTAGGGATAGAGTATCCTGTTCTTCAAGGTGGTATGGCTTGGTTAGGTACAGCTGAATTAGCAGCTGCAGTATCTGAGGCAGGCGGTTTAGGAATTATCGGTGCAGGACATATGCCTCCAGACGTATTCCGTGCTGAAATTCATAAATTAAAAGAACGTACAAGTAAACCATATGGTTGCAACATTATGTTAATGTCTCCATTTGTGAACGAAGTTATGGAAGTTGCTTTAGAAGAACGTGTTCCAGTAATCACAACAGGGGCAGGTAATCCATCTACATGGGTGCCAGCTTTCAAAGAAATCGGTACAAAAGTTATTCCAGTAGTGGCATCTGTGCTACTAGCAAAACGCTTACTTCGTGGCGGTATTGATGCAGTCATTGCAGAAGGTACTGAGTCTGGCGGCCACGTAGGGGATATTACTACTATGTGTTTAATCCCTCAAATCGTAGATGCAGTGGATGTACCTGTAATTGCAGCCGGTGGTATTGCTGATGGTCGCGGTATGGCAGCAGCCTTAGCATTGGGCGCTAGCGCTATCCAAATGGGTTCTCGTTTCGTTGTATCTGAAGAATGTATTGCTCATGAAAATTATAAAGACGCAGTATTAAAAGCTAAAGATCGTTCCACAGTAATGACTGGTTTGACAACAGGTCACCCAGTTCGTATTATTGAGAACTTATTGGCTCGTAAATATCAATCCCTTGAGTTCAGTGGAGCACCAAAAGAAGCTCTTGAAAATCTAGGTGCTGGTACACTTAGAAAAGCTGCTATTGAAGGGGAAACTAAAAACGGTTCCGTTATGATTGGACAAATTGCAGGTATGTTGACAGACGTAAAACCTTGCGCAACAATCATTCAAGATATTGTTCGTGAAGCAGAAGAAGTAATGTTGAACTTAAAATCTGTTATCCGATAAGCAGGAGGAAACCTTATGAAAACAGCATTTGTATTCCCTGGTCAAGGGTCTCAAAAAGTGGGTATGTTGAAAGACTTGTACGAAGCGTATCCTATCGTAAGAGAGCGTTTTGCACAAGCAGATGAAGCATTGGGATATTCTATTTCACAATTATGTTTTGAAGGTCCAGATACGGAATTAGTAAAAACAGCAAACACACAACCTGCGATTTTAACAGCTAGTGTGGCGTGCTATGAAATTTTAAAAGAAAAAGGCTTTACACCTGATATCGTAGGTGGTCATAGCCTTGGTGAATATAGTGCCTTAGTAGCAGCAGGTGTTCTTGATTTTAAAGATGCTGTATACGTAGTGCATAAACGTGGAGAATATATGCAAGAAGCTGTACCATTGGGTGAAGGCGCAATGGCTGCGATCTTAGCATTACCTCGTGAAGACGTAGTTCGCATCTGTGGAGAAGTAAACGATACTGTAGGCTCTGTGCAAGCGGTTAACTTCAACTGTCCAGGACAAATCGTGATTGCTGGTGCTACAAAAGCCGTAGAAGTAGCAGCTGAAAAAATGAAAGAAGCTGGTGCTAAACGTGCTGTTATGTTGCCAGTAAGCGCTCCTTTCCACAGTCGTTTAATGGAACCAGCAGCAAAACGTTTACAAGAAGAATTAGACAATATCGAAGTGAAAGATGCTCAAATTCCAGTTGTAGCGAATATTACTGGGGAAATCTTAAAAGATGGAGCTGCTATTAAAGCGGCCTTAGTAAAACAAGCGGCAGCACCAGTACTTTGGGAAGATTGTGTAGCTACAATGGTAGACTTTGGTGCTACAAGATTTGTAGAAGTAGGTCCTGGTAAAGTGTTAACAGGATTCACTAAAAAAATTAACAAAGCAATGGAATTAGCCAATGTTGAAGATGAAGCATCCTTAGCAGCAGCGATTGCATTCTTACAAGGAGAATAAAATGAATTTAACAGGTAAAGTAGCTTTAGTTACAGGTGCTTCCCGTGGTATCGGACAAGCCACTGCTATTGAATTAGCAAAAGCTGGAGCAGATGTAGTTGTAAACTTTATTGGTAATGAAGCAGTAGCACAAGAAACTGTTGAAAAAATTGAAGCATTGGGCCGTAAGGCTATCAAAATTAAAGCTAATGTAGGCGATGCAGACGATGTACAAGCCATGGTAGATGAAGCAATTGCGACATTTGGTCATATCGATATTCTTGTAAATAATGCAGGCATCACTCGTGACGGATTATTGATTCGCATGAAAGATTCCGATTGGGATGAAGTATTAAACATTAACTTAAAAGGTGTATACCTTGTGACTAAAGCAGTTGCTAAGCTTATGGTAAAACAACGTGCTGGTCGCATTATCAATATGACATCTGTATCTGGTGTTACTGGTAATGTGGGTCAGGCCAATTATGCTGCTGCTAAAGCAGGGGTAATTGGCTTTACCAAAACTTGTGCCAAAGAATTAGCAGCTCGTGGTATTACTGTAAATGCAGTAGCACCAGGATTTATTGAAACAGCAATGACAGATGTGTTACCTGAAAAAATTAAAGAAGGTATTGCAGCTACTGTGCCGTTTGGTCGCATGGGTCAACCGGAAGAAATTGCTAGTGTAGTAACGTTTTTAGCGTCTGACTTTGCAAGTTATATTACTGGCCAAGTTCTCAATGTAGACGGCGGAATGGTGATGTAAACGCAAGATTCTATACATAGACTACATGAAAGGAGGTGTACGTAATGAGCACATTTGACAAAGTAAAAGCTATTGTTGTTGAACAATTGGGCGTTGACGAATCTGAAGTGGCTATCGATTCCACTTTCATCGATGATTTGGGCGCTGACTCTCTTGACATCGTTGAATTGATCATGGCATTTGAAGAGGAATTCAATATTGAAATCCCTGATGATGTTGCTGAAAAAATCAAAACTGTAAAAGATACAGTTGATTACATCGATTCTACAAAATAAGTCTAAGCACTTATGCACCACAAAGGGGGCCTCGGCTCCCTGAGTGGATTTGCACATAGGAGGAATAATAGTGAAACTCCCTGAACTTAAAATAGGGAAATTGGTAGCCAAAGTACCGGTAATTCAAGGTGGAATGGCAATCCGATTGTCTACAGCTCGGTTGGCTGCAGCAGTTGCAAATGAAGGTGGTATCGGCCTGATTGCAGCATCTGGCATGCCTTTTGATGAATTACGATACGAAATACAATTAGCAAGAAAATTATCGCCTACGGGCATTATCGGTATAAATGCAATGGTAGCCGCTACAGAATTTTTAGGTCTTGTAAAAACGGCCATTGATGAGGGTATTGACCTCGTAGTAGCTGGCGCTGGATTTTCCAGAGATATGTTTGCCTTAGGTCGTGAATCTGGTACACCTATTGTACCAATCGTATCCACTCCTAAATTAGCTCGTATTTCTGAAGGATTAGGAGCCTCCGCTGTGATCGTGGAAGGTTGTGAAGCAGGTGGTCACTTAGGTACAGATCGCTCCTCTCGTGAATTAGTACCTGAAGTAGTGGTAGCTGTGAAAAATATTCCAGTCATCGGTGCTGGTGGGGTTCTTGATGGAGCAGATATTGTGGAGATGATTAAGCTCGGTGCTAGTGGAGTGCAAATGGGAAGCCGTTTTGCTGCTAGTGTGGAGTGTAATGCCTCTGATGAATTGAAAAAAATGTACGTTCGTGCAGATGCTCCAGATGATATTGTCTTGATTCAAAGTCCAGTAGGACTTCTAGGACAAGCGTTGCGTAATAAGTTTGCAGAAACAGTATTAGACGGTACAGTACCGCCACCTACAGAGTGTCATCGATGCTTAAAGCATTGTTCTCACAAATTCTGTATTATTAAAGCCCTTTCACGTGCTCAACAAGGTGACGTGGAAACGGGATTAGTGTTCTCGGGTAATAATATGCGTAAAGTAGACTCCATATTACCTGTGAAAGAGATTTTTGCTCGCCTAGTTTCAGAGGCAGCAGCCATTGATTAAATGAGATTATAAAGAGGTGGAATAATGGAAAGACGTGTTGTTATTACTGGTTTAGGTGCTGTGACACCAGTGGGAATCGGTAAAGATGACTTTTACAATGCATTGCTACGTGGCGAATCTGGTATCGGTCCAATTACTCGATTTGATGCAAGTGATTATGCAACTCGTATTGCAGGTGAAATTAAAGATTTCGATCCAACACAATTTGGAATTGATAAAAAAGAAGCGCGCCGTATGGACCGCTCTGCAGCATTTGCCATTGCAGCGGCAGTGCTTGCGCAAAAAGATGCTGATTTAGATTTAGACAAAGAAGAAGCAGATCGTTGTGGTACTGTAGTTGGTACTGGTATTGGTGGTATTGATTCTATCCATGATGTATATGTGACTTTATTTGAAAAAGGTCCAGGTCGTGTAAGTCCATTTGCAGTACCTATGATGATTGCAAACATGGTATCTGGTCGTGTATCTATTCAATTAGGCTTAAAAGGACCAGTAGAAACTGTTGTTACAGCGTGTACTTCTGGTACAAATGCGATTGGTGAAGCATTCCGCATGATTGCACATGGTCAAGCAGACGTAATGTTTGCTGGTGGTACAGAGGCGGCAGTTTCTCCAGCAGCAGTAGCTGGTTTCGCATCTATGAAAGCTATGTCTACACGTAATGATGAACCTACAAAAGCATCTCGTCCATTTGCAGCTGATCGCGATGGATTCGTAATGGGCGAAGGTTCTGGTATCGTTGTATTAGAAGAATTAGAACATGCAAAAGCACGTGGTGCTCATATCTACGCAGAAGTAGTGGGATATGGTACAAATGGTGATGCATATCATATTTCTTCTCCAGCACCAGGTGGTACACAAGCTCGCAAATGCATGGAATTAGCATTGAATGATGCAGGGATCAAACCTGAAGAAGTTGATTATATTAATGCCCATGGTACATCTACATCCATCAATGATGCAAATGAAACATTGGCAATCAAACAATTATTTGGAGATCATGCTAGTAAATTAGCAGTAAACTCCACAAAATCTATGACAGGTCACTTATTAGGTGCTGCTGGTGCTATTGAAGCAATTGTTATGGCAATGGCTATTGAGACTGGCAAAGTGCATCCAACAATTAACCTTGATAATCCAGATCCAGAATTGGATTTAGATTATGTATCTGATGGAGCTCGTGATATGAAAGTTGATGTAGCTCTTTCTAACTCCTTCGGTTTTGGTGGACACAACGGAACTATCGTTGTTCGTCGTTACGAGGCGTAATTGTGAATGCTCCTAAAAGTAGCAAAGTAACTAGCAAGGCTCGTGAAGCATTACTTCACGAGCTTATTGCGAATTTACATTTGCCTTTACGCAATATAAGTACATTAAATCGTGCTTTGACACATTCTTCCTATGCGAATGAACATAAATTATCCCATGAATATCATAATGAACGATTAGAGTTTTTAGGGGATGCAGTGTTAGATCTTATTATAGGAGAATATTTATTTACTACATATCCAGAAATGACTGAGGGTGAACTGACCCGTTTAAAAGCATGCACCGTCTGTGAAGGTTCTTTAGCAGAATGTAGTCGTACTCTAGACTTAGGAAAATATTTACGCTTAGGTAGAGGCGAGCGGCATTGTGGTGGAGCCAATAGAAACTCCATTTTGGCAGATACTTTTGAGGCTGTCTTAGGGGCTATCTACCTAGAGTGTGGTTATGATGTGGGAAAACAGTTTGTTTTGAGTCATTTGCATGGATATATGAATATGGCACTTTCCGGGAAAGTAGGAAAAGATTTTAAAACATTGCTCCAAGAGTTAGTACAACAAAAAGGGGAATGTGTGATACGGTATCATGTTATCGATGAAGAGGGACCGGATCATGATAAATTCTTTACTATGGAAGTAGTCATCGATGGAGTCCCATCAGGTGTAGGTTCTGGGCGAAATAAAAAAGTGGCAGCCCAAGCAGCAGCTAAAGAGGCTTATGAAAAGCTTATACAATAGTAAGGATTGAGGGGTGGGGAACCACTCCTTTTTCTATGTGATACATAGGAGAGTAGGCATTCTCATGGTACAATAGAGGATATCCTTCACGTGTACGAGAAATTGAGGTGTACTAGGACGAATAAACGTATTTAGGTTACGATGGTATGCATATAGTAGGTGTATAGATAAAAGGAGGCTTTCATGAGGACTATCAAAAAAGAGAAAACTAGATTACTTCCATTTTTTATTCCTCATATTGGCTGCCCATATATTTGTGTATTTTGTAATCAGCCACGTATATCAGGACAACAAGAGATGGTCAGTCCAGAAATCATTCGTTCTTCCATACAAAGAGCCGTATCAGAACAAGGATATAGTGGACAATGGGAAGTAGCTTACTTTGGTGGTAGCTTTACGGCGATACCACAAGAAATGCAAGATACATTATTGGAACCAGCTAAAGAAGCATTTCAACAAGGAATAGTTCAAGGAATTCGTTTGTCTACTCGTCCTGATGCTATCAGAGAAGATCGATTGAAAGAGCTCTTTACTAGTGGTGTAAGAACCATTGAATTAGGAGTACAAACATTAGAGGAATCCATGCTAGTAGAAGCTAAACGAGGGCATACGGTAGAAGATGTGGAACAGGCGTGTAAAATGATACGTGAAGAAGGAATAACTTTAGGTATACAATTACTCCCTGGGTTACCTGGCGAAACCTGGACCACTTTAGTAAAAACGGCGGTGAAAGCCGGTCAATTGCAGGCTGACTTATGTCGCATTTATCCTGTGATTGTCATTGAAGATACAGAACTAGCTGATCGTGTTCGTGAAGGTAGTTATGTACCATTAACAATAGAACAAGCGGTAGCCTATAGTGCTTTTTTAAAATCCTATTTAGAAGGCAAAGGTACACAGATCATACGTGTAGGTTTACAAAGTACAGAAGATTTTGATGCTGGTCGTGGTATTGTAGGAGGACCCTATGCTCCTGCCTTTGGAGAATTGGTAGTCAATTATGAATGGCTTCAAGCTATCCAGCAAACCATAGAAGAACACCTAGAAGTATTTGGTGTGATTCATAAGGTCATTGTAGAATATCCAAGACCTTTCACATCAAAGATACGTGGATTGAAGAACAGAAATATAGAGTATTTTGGACAGGAATATAAGCAGATAGAATGGACTTGGCAAGAAAAACAGGAAAATAATAATACTGGAGTATTGCATGTCATGATAGATCATATACTATATAGCTTGCCTCTTTAAATAGTGGGTTATGGTTATACAACAATGGATTAACTAATATTCTGTAGAGAGAGTATGTGATGAGAGGTTGGAAATAGGTGTCAGGTTAGGATATAGTATGAACAATATATTATATTGTGTAAATTTGAAACATACCTATGTATACATAGAAAGGAAGCAGTCATGCAATTATTGCGACTAGAAATGAAAGGATTCAAGTCCTTTGCTGATAAAACGGTAGTGTCTTTTTCTCCAGGCATGACTGGGATTGTAGGCCCTAATGGTAGTGGTAAAAGTAATATTACTGATGCGATTCGCTGGGTTTTAGGGGAATCGAATGTACGCCATTTGCGTGGACAAAAAGCAGAAGATATTATTTTTTCTGGCACAGAAGCTCGTCGCCCTCACAATACGGCAGAGGTAAACTTAATTTTTGATAACAGTGATGGCACTTTGGGCAAAGAATTAGCAGAAGTTGTTATCACACGCCGTATGTATCGCAATGGTGAAAGTGAATTCCAAATCAATAAGAGAAATTGCCGGTTAAAAGATATTCATCTATTATTGGCTGATACAGGCTTAGGTAAAGATTCTATGGCCATCATCGGGCAGAATCGTATCGATGCTATCTTGAATAGTAAACCAGAAGAACGTCGCTTAATATTTGAAGATGTGGCGGGTATCTCTCGCTTTAAAATGAATAAAGAAGATGCTATTCGGCGTATCAATAGTACAGATCGTAATATGGAACGATTAGATGATGTGATGAGTACGCTAGGAGATCAATTAGTAGAATTAGAGGCGAAAGCTAATGTAACACGTGAGTACAATACATTATCACAGGATAAGCGTAGCTATGATGGAGCTATTGCTTTTCATGAATATAAAACGGCGGATCGTTTATTTACACGCCAAGAAAATGAAAACTTATCCTACCTTCGTGAGCAAGAAGAATTAGAAACTAGCTTAGATACAATTCAAGAGACTTATAAAACCACACAAAATGAGCTTCAATCATTTCGTGAAACCCACCGAAGTATGGAAGATGAATATGCCACTTTACAAGGTAAATTAGGGGAACTGACTGGACAAATTGAAGTAGCTCGCTTAAAAGAAGCCAATATGGTAGAAGAGTTAAAAGGTGGAGAAGAACAGTTAAGAACTTGGAAGGAAGAACTGAAAGTTAAAGCACAACAATATGATTGTGACTTGACATCTTTGAAAGACCAAGAAAGTAACTTAACATCCATTGGACAAGATGTAAAACAAGCGGAATCTAATTTGCAAAGCACTCGAGACTCTCTTAGTCAAGTGAAGGCTAATTTAGATGGTATGCGCATAGCGGAGCAACATGCTCATGAGCGTCATATTCGTGTTGTTCGTGAGTTGGAAGAAGCTCGCCATCAATTAGCAAGAGCGGAAGAGTTAGAAACACAAAAGAAAGATGATGCGCAACGTTTGAAGGCTACTTTACAAGATATAAAACAATCTGTAGAAGAAACACAAGGGCAATTAGAGGCGCAACAACAGGTTGTTAGTAAAGTAGAGGAAGCGTTGGAGATAGCACGTCAATCATTACAACAGCTAGAGGATACACGCCGACAAAAAAATCAGGAATTAGTAGAAGTACAAAGAACACTGCAAGCTAAAGAAGGTCGTTTAGAACTGTTACATAGTTGGGAAGAGCTGCATGAAGGTTATTTGGAAGGCACAAAAAATGTATTACAAGCGAAAGAAACTTGGTCTTCTCATATTCGTGGAGCTATTGGTGATGTATTCACTGTAGAAGAAAAATTCTTAGTGGCCATTGAAACTGCTTTAGGTGGTGCTATTCATCAAGTTATCACAGAGACTGCAAAGATTGCTTCTGAAGCAGTACAATACTTAAAACGCACACAAGGTGGTCGAGTTACGTTTTTACCGATGGATATGGTACGAGGAAAACGACTCGATCATAAAGCCTTAACATCGCCTTATGTATTGGGATTAGGTGTAGACTGCATTCAATTTGATACACAATATACAGGCGTATTTAATCAGCTATTAGGGCGTACTCTTATTGTAGATACCTTGGACCATGGATTAGCATTGCAAAAAGAATATCATCAACAATTGCGGATTGTTACCTTAACAGGAGAGCAATTGCAACCAGGTGGTGCTCTAACAGGTGGTGCTACAAAACGAAAAAAAGTGTCTATCTTGTCCCGTAAAGAAGAGCAAGACACATTACAGCAAGATATTCATGTATTACGAGATACAGCACAGGTGTTACAACAGACTTTACAAGGACTAGACAAAGAAATAGAAGCTTTAACACTGTCTGGTAAGGGATTACGTCAAACTTATGAACAAGAAGAATTGCAGTTACGTAGCTTACAGCAAGAGCAACAACGCTCCCAAGGAGAGCAAATTAACTTAAGTGGAATGGTGCAGACCTATCATGAGGAAGTACAAAAGGTTCAAGATAAGCAAATAACTTTAGGGGAGAATATTAAAAGGCTAGCAGATGAACTTTCTCAGTTAGAGAATCGAGAAGGACATCAAGAGCAAGTCACAGCTTTGGTTGCCCGAGAGCAAACTTTACAAGACCTAGAACGTGAGCAAAATGAAGAATTGCAAGAAGTACGCTTACGATGGGAACAATCTAGATTGTTGTTAGAACAAAGCAAAAAAGAATTAGCTCAATTAGAACAATATATCAAAGATAAGGAAGTAAATATTGCAAGTTTAGATAGACGGTTAAGCCAATTAGGTGAGGACGTCATACGCTTAGGTTGTGAACCAGCTTTAGCATTAGAATCAGAAAAACAAGCAATAGAAAAACGGGTAGCAGCTATTGGAGAAGCTCGTAAAGGTGGACAAGAAAAAGTACGTACTTGGGAATTGCAATTAAGTCAATTGCAAGAAGAACGAAATCAACAAGAACAGCGTCAACGAATTGTGCAGAAAAAACTAGTGGACCTACAAGAAGGGTTAACAAAATATCAACTACAAGGCGAACAAGCATTGGAACAATTGGGCGCTTTAGGGTATACTAAACAAGAGGCACAGAATATACAGTTAGGTGGCTCCGTACATGAGTGGAAACAACAACAGGCGAACTTAGCAAAACAGATTGAAAGCTTAGGAGCTATCAATCCTAATGCCATTGTGGAATATGAAGAAGCGAAAGAAAAGCTAGCATTCTATCATGCACAAAAAGAGGATTTAGTGATAGCTAAAGAACAACTTGAAGGCGTTATTGCTGAAATTGATGGGGCGATGTCTGAGCAACTACAAGGAGTTCTTACAGAGATTCGTGAGAAATTTCAGCATGTATTCTCTCAATTGTTTGGAGGCGGTACAGCGCAGATTGTAGTGTCGAATCCAGAATTAATTTTAGAAAGTGGCATTGACTTTTATATCCAACCGCCAGGAAAGAAGCGCCAACAATTGAGCTTATTATCTGGTGGGGAGCGAGCGTTGACGGTCATTGCCTTATTGTTTGCATTGCTGGATTATCGACCAGCTCCATTCTGTGTACTTGACGAAGTAGATGCCGCTTTAGATGATGCCAATGTGGAACGATTTAGCCAATATTTGCATAATTTGGGGAATGCCACACAATTTATCGTGGTAACCCATCGTAAGCGGACCATGGAATCAGCCCATGTCTTACAAGGGGTGACTATGGTGGAACGAGGTGTGTCTCGCTTATTAACTGTAGCCTTTGATGAAGTAAAGGAGAATGACGATTATGGCATTTAGTTTTTTTGACCGTGTGAAAGCAGGTTTAGAAAAGACAAAAAATAATTTTGTAAAAAAAGTAGAAACCATCGTTATTGGTTATGCTGAAATCGATGATGATTTTTTAGATGATTTAGAAGCTACTATGCTAGTAGGTGATTTAGGACCTAAAACAACGGCCTATTTGATGAAAGAAATCCGCCGAGGTGTTACGGAAGGGATTATCAATAATACTGGCGAAGTGATGCCTTTCATGGAAGAACGCATTACGGAAATGCTGGGAGCTCAAGAAGAAGTATTGGAGCTCCACAAACCAGAAGTAATCTTGGTAGTGGGTGTGAATGGTGTTGGTAAAACGACAACCATCGCTAAATTGGCTCATTACTATGCAGAGCAAGGTAAAAAAGTAATTATTGCAGCAGGAGATACATTCCGGGCAGCTGCCTCTGAACAATTATCTATTTGGGCAGACCGTGTAGGCGTATCCATTGTAAAACATAAGGAAGGTGCGGATCCAGCAGCAGTGGTATTCGATGCCTGTGCCTCAGCAGTTGCTAAAGAAGCAGACTTAGTCATTGTAGATACAGCAGGGCGCTTGCACACCAAAGTGAACCTTATGGAAGAATTGAAAAAAATCGGCCGTGTAGCAGACAAACAAATTCCAGGTGCACCGCATCAAACCTTATTAGTATTAGATGGCACTACAGGTCAAAATGCGGTGAGTCAAGCAAAACTATTTGGTGAAGCAGTACCTGTCACAGGGATTGTGGTGACCAAATTAGATGGTACCGCAAAAGGTGGTGTAGTTATCTCTATCAAAGAAGAGTTGGGCGTTCCTGTGCGTTGGATTGGCGTGGGTGAGCAAATGGATGACTTGCGTCCTTTCAATGCAAAAGAATTTGCTAATGCTCTTTTTGACAAAGGAGAATAGTGGACCATGACTAGAAATAAATTATATGAATACGTTGTGGACCAAAATGAGATGAATGGTTATGGTATCGATAGAGACAGTATTGAATGTGCTGTAGATATTATGGAATTTGTAGGCGGTGATTTGTACAGACCTCTCACACGCTTACTCTTAAGTAATTGGAAAGAAATTGCTAGCCGTATTGAAAGTTATACGGATGAGCAATGGAATTTTGTCCATCGTATTGCTGAGAACATGAAGGACTCTCTAGAACATGATCATGGTGATGAAACTCATCATTTATCTGATTGTGGTATTGCCATCTTCATTGAAATGTTAGAGGGGGATGACACCGTGACACAAACCTTACAAGGGGATACACCTATCACAGAAGAAGAACTGCGTCGGATTCGTGGCAAAGGATAAACTATATAAGCAATGGAGAAAAGTTGGATCTTAGATTCAGCTTTTCTTTTTGTATATAGGGGATGCGTACAGTCTACTCGTTGTGTCTGATTTGTATCGAACATACAGTACAATAAAATAACCATTCGTGATATAATATAGAAGTTACTAGATATAGAATTAACAATGAACTTTCAGGATTATAGAGATAGATATATAAGGAGGGACTATGAGCGGATTGCATCATTTTCCTGAGGAAGGCATACCTTTTCAAGTAGAGGCCCCCTATTCACCGATGGGTGACCAACCAAAGGCCATCCAGTCCTTGGCAGAGGGAATTGAACGAGGGGAATGGGCACAGGTATTACTAGGTGCTACAGGTACGGGAAAAACATATACCATGGCGAAACTCATCGAGGCCGTACAAAAGCCGACTTTGATCATTGCCCACAATAAAACATTAGCAGCCCAATTGGCTAGTGAGTTCAAAAGTTTTTTCCCTAAGAATGCAGTGGAATACTTTGTGTCCTATTACGATTATTACCAACCAGAGGCGTACATTGCCTCTACAGATACATATATTGAAAAAGATGCGTCCATCAATGAAGAAATCGATAAATTGCGCCACTCGGCGACAATGAACTTATTTGAGCGGAAAGATGTAATCATCGTCGCATCCGTCAGCTGTATCTACGGCTTAGGGGACCCAGAGGACTATAGCACGCTTTGTGTATCCCTGCGACAAGGTCAGGAATATAGCCGGGATGATATTCTTCGTAAATTAGTATCCATCCAATATACCCGAAATGATATGAACTTTGTGCGAGGTACTTTCCGAGTACAAGGGGATACGTTGGAAATTTTCCCAGCTGGCACCAGTGAAAGAGCCATTCGTGTAGAAATGTTTGGCGATGAAATCGATCGTTTAGTAGAAATTGATGTGCTTACAGGTGATGTGATTGTAGAGCGTAAACACGTGGCTATCTATCCAGCTTCTCACTATGTAACGACGAAGGAAAAGTTAGACCTTGCCATTGGGCGCATCGAGACAGAATTGGCTGAACGTTTGGCATACTTTAATGAAAATGGCCGTCTCTTAGAAGCGCAAAGATTGGAGCAACGAACAAGATATGACATTGAAATGATGCAGGAAATGGGTTATTGCTCGGGGATTGAAAACTACTCCCGTCTGTTGTCTAACCGTCAACCGGGAGAAGCGCCAATGACCCTTATCGACTATTTTACAGATGATTTCCTTATCATCATTGATGAATCCCATGTGACCTTGCCACAAATTCGTGCCATGTATAATGGTGACCAAGCTCGGAAACATAACTTGATCGACTACGGATTCCGCTTGCCATCGGCGGCGGATAATCGGCCTTTAAAATTTGAAGAGTTTGTGGAGAGAATCAACCAAATTGTCTATGTTTCTGCTACACCAGGGCCCTATGAAATGGAAGTACAGACGAATGTGGCAGAACAAATCATTCGTCCAACAGGTTTGCTAGATCCTATTATCGAAATCCGACCTATTAAAGGACAGATGGACGATTTACTAGGGGAAATAAAAGATAGAGCCAAGTCAGATGAACGTGTGTTAGTAACGACATTGACGAAAAAAATGGCGGAAGACTTAACGAATTACCTAAAAGAAATGGGTATTCGTGTACGGTATTTACACTCCGACATTGCTACCATTGAGCGTGCCGATATTATCCGTGATTTACGGGCCGGTGTTTTTGATGTTCTCGTGGGAATTAACTTACTACGGGAAGGCTTAGATATGCCAGAAGTATCTTTAGTGGCTATCCTAGATGCAGATAAGGAAGGTTTCTTGCGCAGTGATACGTCCTTGATTCAGACCATAGGCCGTGCGGCTCGTAATGAAAAAGGGAAAGTTATTATGTATGCTGACCGTATTACAGGTTCTATGCAACGCGCCATGGATGAAACAGAACGTCGTCGTGCCTTGCAAGAGGCCTACAATACAGAACATGGTATTACACCACGCACAGTGTGCAAGGAAGTAAAAGACTTAATTGAGTTGACCAAAGTAGAAGGTGAAGTTGCTGCACCTAAAAAAGGTCACAAGCCTAAAGTAGAAACGCCTGTGGTGTATGACAGCACAGCGCCGACAGAAGTGGTGGCAGAAACGGTTGAGCAACTTTCACAGAAAATACAGTACGAAACGAAAGAAGATGTATTCAATGCCATTGAAGAGACTACACGCCTCATGAAAGCAGCGGCGAAACAATTAGAGTTTGAACGAGCTGCAGAGTTGCGTGATGAATTGGGCAGATTGCGCCAAATTTGGTCAGACATGAATGAAGAATAGGAGTTATTTTGAAAGATCAATTAATTATTAAAGGAGCCCGTCAACATAATTTGAAGAATATTGACGTGGTTCTACCAAGAAATCAATTCATCGTATTAACAGGATTAAGTGGATCTGGTAAATCATCCCTAGCCTTTGATACGATTTATGCAGAAGGCCAACGGAGATATGTAGAGTCCTTATCTGCTTATGCTCGCCAGTTCTTAGGGCAAATGGATAAACCTGATGTAGATTACATTGAGGGGCTTTCACCGGCTATATCCATCGACCAAAAAACGACGAGCCGTAATCCTCGATCTACGGTGGGAACGGTGACAGAAATTTATGACTATTTGCGATTATTATTTGCTCGCATTGGTCGAGCTTACTGCCCTACTTGTGGAGAAGAGATTGCCCAACAGACTATTGAGCAAATAACAGACTTAGTCATGAAATTGCCGGAACGTACTAAGATTATGGTGATGGCACCAGTGGTGCGAGGTAAAAAAGGTCGCCATGAAAAAGTGTTGGAACAAATTCGTAAAAATGGATTTGCTCGCGTTCGCATCAATGGAGAGATTCATACCTTTGAGGACGAAATTAATTTAGATAAAAATAAGAAACACAATATTGAAATTGTTGTGGACCGTCTTGTTATTAAGGAAGGCTTAGAAAGCCGCTTAACGGATTCTTTGGAAACGGCCATTCATCATGGGGAAGGCTTTGTTATCATTCAAGAGGTAGACGGCCCAGCCCACCAATTCAGTGTTCATTTCACCTGTCCTAATGGTCACATTTCATTGCCAGAAATTGAACCTCGTATGTTTTCTTTCAACAGTCCTTTTGGTGCCTGTCCATCCTGTTTGGGATTAGGCAGTACCATGGAGGTAGATGAAGATCGTGTCATTCCAGATCCAACGGTTCCTTTTATAGATGGGGGAGTAGCCCCATTGAGTTCGAATCCTAATGCGTGGTTCATGCGTCAATTAGAGGGCTTGTTGAAAGCGCATGGATATACACTAGAAGCAAGTTTTTCAGAACTACCTACAGCCTTACAAAAAGAAATCATGTATGGTAGTACTGAGAAAGTGACTTTCGACTACGAAAATATGCGTGGAGAGGTAAAAACATTCCATACCGAATATGAAGGTATTTTGCCAATGGTGAAACGCCGTCATGCAGAGGCTACTACGGATAGCATGCGGGAAGAGTTCGAATCCTATATGTCTATTAAACCATGTACAGCTTGTAAGGGTGCTCGTTTGAAACCAGAATCCCTTGCCATCCGTGTAGGGGATAAAAATATAGATGAAGTGACACAGCTAACCATTAGTGAAGCGGTGGACTATTTTGGCAATCTACAGTTAACGGAACGAGAAGCTTTTATCGGGGCTCAAATTTTGAAAGAAATCAATGCTCGCCTAGGATTTCTGAACAATGTGGGCTTAGATTATTTGACGATGAACCGCAGTGCCGGCACCTTATCTGGTGGGGAAGCACAGCGAATTCGTTTGGCCACACAAATTGGTTCGGGACTCGTTGGGGTCTTATATATTTTAGATGAACCATCCATTGGCTTGCATCAACGAGATAATGACCGCTTAATTGAAACACTGAAAGGTTTGCGTGATTTAGGGAATACCTTATTAGTGGTAGAGCACGATGAAGATACGATGCTAGCAGCGGACTATTTGGTAGATATTGGGCCTGCGGCAGGTGAACATGGTGGCCAAATCGTGGCGCAAGGTACAGTACCAGAGGTAATGGCTGTGAAAGAATCCATTACTGGTCAATATTTAAGTGGTCAAAAGTATATTCCATTACCAAAAGAACGGAGAAAACCAACAAAAGCTTGTTTAGAGATTCGTGGAGCTAAAGAGAACAACCTACAACAAGTGAATGTGAAATTCCCTATCGGTTTATTTACTGTTGTGACCGGTGTGAGTGGATCCGGTAAATCGACATTGATCAACGAAATTTTATATAAAGGTGTAGCCAATGCACTCTACAGAAGTCATCATAAGGTAGGAGCCCATAAGGAGATTCGTGGTTTAGAGTATGTGGATAAAATCATCAACATTGACCAAAGTCCAATCGGTAGAACACCACGTTCTAATCCTGCTACCTATACAGGGGTCTTCGATGCCATCCGTGAGTTATATAGTCAAACCAATGAAGCGAAGATTCGTGGCTATAAAGCAGGGCGTTTTAGCTTTAATGTCAAAGGCGGTCGCTGTGAAGCGTGTCGTGGTGATGGTATCATCAAAATCGAAATGCATTTCTTACCAGATGTGTATGTACCGTGTGAGGTATGTAAAGGAGCTCGATACAATAGAGAGACGATGGAAGTGAAGTACAAAGGTAAAAGCATTGCCGATGTATTGGACATGGTCGTGGATGAAGCGGTAGATTTCTTTAGCGCTATCCCAAAAATTCACCGTAAATTGGTAACTTTACAAGAGGTGGGCTTAGGCTATATTCGCTTAGGTCAAGCGGCGACTACCTTGTCTGGTGGGGAAGCACAACGGGTTAAACTAGCCACTGAACTGGCTCGGCGCAGTACAGGGAAAACCTTATATATTCTGGATGAGCCGACTACTGGATTACATGTAGAAGATATCCGCAAGCTTTTAGAGGTATTGCAAAAGCTCACAGATGGTGGGGATACTGTGGTGGTTATCGAGCATAATTTAGATGTGATCAAAACAGCAGACCATATTATTGATTTAGGTCCAGAAGGTGGTTTCCGTGGGGGGACCATTGTGGGTACTGGTACACCTGAGGAGATTGCTGCTTTGCCTGAAAGTTACACGGGTAAATTCTTAGGTCCTGTGTTAGATAAAACTAGGAACTATATGGAACAACATCTTTTGGTTGATGAGGAAATACTATGAATCCCATAGATCCACAGTTGCAAGCAGAAGAAGTGAATTTTAATGCCTCTAGTCAGAAAGATATGATGATGGGAGATTTAGAACAGCAAGCGTATATACTGGAAAAGGTCAGTCATCTACCTACCACGCCAGGGGTTTACTTATGGCGTGATAAGTACCAGCGCATCATCTATGTGGGAAAGGCCATCAACTTGCGCAATCGAGTGAGATCTTATGTGCAGCAAGATGTGAATCGCTCCGTGAAAGTGACCGCTATGATGCGTCGTGCGTGGGATGTGGAGACGATCCAAACGAAAACAGAAATGGAAGCTCTTATCCTAGAGGCGACTTTAATCAAGGAGCATCATCCGAAATATAATATTATGCTTCGTGATGACAAGACATATCCTTACGTGAAAGTGACGGTCCAAGAAGAGTATCCCCGCTTGTTTATGACTCGTCGCTTAGAACGCGACGGAGCCAAGTATTTTGGACCTTTCACGGACGTTACAGCGGTACATCATGTACTGCGTATCTTGCGTTCCTATTATCCATTGCGCACTTGTAAAAGTATGAAAGTAGAACGACCTTGTTTGCAATATCATATGCACTATTGTGAAGGTCCTTGCATGAACTATGTGACGGTAGAATCCTATCGCAAATACATAGATGACATTGTAGCCCTTTTTGAAGGAAAACAAGTCCAAGTGATCCAAGAGATTACGTCCAAGATGGAGCAAGCCTCAGAGGATCTGGAGTTTGAGTTAGCGGCAAAATACCGTGATGACTTGTTAAGTATCCAAAAGGTACAAGAAAAGCAACGCATGGTCACACAGCGAGGCGATATGGATGTACTAGGTATGGCCATCGATGGTCCAATGGCTTGTATTCAACTGTTTTTCATTCGCAGTGGTCGTTTATTGGGACGAGAAAATTACTTTGTCCAACATGAAGGGGATAGCCCAGAGCTAGTGATGACGGAGTTCATCAAACAGTATTATGGAGGATCTACATTCATTCCTAAAGAATTGCTATTACCTATGGACAGTGTGGACCGTGAATTATTTAGTGAATGGTTCACCTCTATGAAAGGTCAACAAGTGGACGTATCTGTACCTCAACGGGGCTATAAAAAAGACCTTATCAAGATGGCAGAGGAAAATGCTCAGAACTTCTTGGCAGAACGTCGTCGTCAGTGGCAATACACAATAGATAAGTCCGGTGGGGCCGTGAAAAAATTAGCAGAAGTACTCGACTTGCCAAGATTGCCAGAGCGTATGGAATGTTACGATATTTCTCATATGCAAGGGGCAGAAACGGTGGCATCCATGGTGGTCTTTGAAGGTGGAAAGCCGGCGAAACGAGAATATCGTCGATTTAAGCTAAAAACAGTACAAGGGAAGCCTGATGATTTTGCTTCCATGGCGGAGATTATGGAACGACGCTACGGTAATGAAAAAGATTGGCCTATGCCAGATTTGATTATTATTGATGGTGGTAAAGGTCAGTTAAATGCAGCATTACCAGTCATCCGTGCTATGGGAGTTACTGATGTACCTGTCATATCTTTGGCAAAACGAATCGAAGAAGTATTCGTCGAAGGGGAGTCAGAAAGTATTATTTTAGAACATCATACGCCAGAATTACAATTGCTCCAACAAATACGTGACGAAGCTCATCGCTTTGCTATTACCTACCATCGTAGATTGCGTGGAAAGCGGAACTTAGAATCCGTTCTCGACCATATTGAGGGGATCGGTCCGAAACGAAGAAAAGCGCTGTATAAGCATTTTGGGAACTTGGATGCTATGCGAGTGGTGGAGTTGGAAGAATTGGAAAGTGTTGAGGGAATGAACAAAAAAGCGGCGCTTGCTGTGTATGAGTTCTTTCGGCGTTTGAAATAATGGAAACGAGCAACACATTCCTCCACAAACTGATCCTACGGTAGGTTTGCTCCGGAATATGTTGCTCGTTTCTTGCATAGATTGATTTTGATGCCCTATGGAAAGAACTCATCCACAGGTGGGGCGCCGAGGAGAGAATGGATACTTGTTTCTCTATGAAGTCTGTGGCGTACGGGATTTAAGCTAGCAAAGGGAAGAGCACGGTATACCCCTCACAA
>NZ_KQ960768.1:0-24766 GCF_001553345.1 Veillonella sp. DNF00869 | reverse complement strand
TTGTTCGGGGCACACCGTGCTCTTCTTGTGTTTGTTGTATTTAGGTAATAAAGAAACGCCACAGAGACGCTATCATTGGTAGTGTATCTTAAGGAATTGTTGCTCGTTTCTTACGTGGATTAATTTTGATACCACACGGAATGAACTCATCCACAGGTGGTCGTCACTTGTTTTGTTATGAAATCTTGTGGTGCTTGTTTATATAGCAAAGGAAACGAGCAACATATTCCTCCACAAACTGATACAGTGGTTAGGTTTGCTCCGGAACATGTTGCTCGTTTTTGGTGTTGTTTGATTTAGTCAATAAGGGCGCCGCAGGATCTTCTACGCTAGTGCTGCGTTCCTTATGGATAGATTATCTATTTTCTAAAAAAATATCTTTCAAAAGATAACGTTTTGCATAGTTTATGCTATAATGAAAATACAGAAGGGTCACCGACGTGAGTTGGGCTCATCTCTTCCTAACTATAGGAGGAGGTGGTACTATGACAAAGTTTGAAAAAATCTATTTAATGATTTTAATTTTAGACTTACTAGTACAAATCATTGATTTGTTCAAATAATTAATGATAACGCCTAACGACATAAGGTTTCCTAGACCTTAATACGTTAGGCGTATCTACTTTAGCACTTTAGAGATGAGCCTAACGCCTTCGACACGTTGGTGGCCCTTCTTTTTATTACATATAGTATACCATATTTTTATAGAAATTACAAAAATTGTTATGTATAACTCTCTGTTGCTATGAACGACATATGATATTGTTATGGTATACACATAAATGAATTTGTCAAAGCATAGTACAATCAAAAAGATCACGGTATTCTCCTCACAAATGATAAGTCATAGTATTTGGAGTACATCGTGATCTTCTTTTATGTTTTTGTATTAGTTATTATTGCTTTCATCGTCATCGCTAGGTGCCAACATGGAGTAGAAGGCCCAAAGTAGGATGAACCAGAATGGTGTAAACATGAGGGCGATGCGTGTGTCACTTTGCAATGCTAGTACGACCAAGATGAATAGGAAGAACGCTAGGATCAGGTAATTCATGAATGGGTACAGTGGCATTTTGAAAGTAGATTGCTTCGCCAGTTCTGGTCTTTGCTTGCGATATTTGAGATGGCATACGACGATGATGGCCCAAATATAGATAAAGCAGAATGTAGAGATAGATGTAATCATGATGAATACGCTTTCAGGCATGACATAGTTCAAGACTACGGTAAATAGTAAAGCTGCAGCGGAGAATAGTGTTGCCTGATAGGGTACAGCATGGTTCGTCAATCGTTTCATTCGACTCGGTGCATGTCCGCGTTTTGATAATGCGTAGATCATACGGCTAGTGGAAAAGATACCGGAGTTGGTAGCAGATGCTGCCGATGTTAGAACAACGAAGTTTACGATGCTCGCAGCAGCCAGGATACCCACTGCATTAAACACAGCCACGAAGGGACTAGAATTTGGATCTACTGCAATCCATGGGTAAATACTCATGATAATCGCCAGAGATCCAATATAGAATAGAATAATTCGCAATGGAATATTGTTAATGGCCATAGGGATAACTTTTTTTGGATTTTCCGTTTCCCCAGCTGTGAGGCCTACTAGTTCAATGCCTGTGAAAGCAAATACTACCATTTGGAAAGATAAGATAAAGCCCATGGTTCCATTTGGAAACCAACCGCCGTAATTCCATAGGTTATCAAAGGCAGCCGCTCCAGCATTGGTAGTGAATCCTGTAAGAATCATGATAAGCCCGATAATGATGAGTGATACGATGGCGATTACTTTTATTAAAGCGAACCAAAACTCCATTTCACCAAAGTGTTTGACCGCTGTCAAATTCATAACTAGTAATATGCCTAGTACGATGAGGGCCGGTATCCATTGTGGCATCCACGGTATCCAGTACTGCATGTACAAGCCGACCGCAGTTAAATCCGCCATGGCCAGTGAAAGCCAACAGAACCAATAGGTCCAACCAGTAATGAAGGCCGCTCGGTCACCTAAATATTCTTCTACAAAGTCAATGAAAGAATGGTGATTCAAATTGGAAAGCAATAACTCTCCTAAAGCACGCATCATGAAGAAACAGATAATACCTGTAATCAGATACGTGAGGAGGATAGAGGGGCCCGCTAAACTAATAGATCGCCCAGAGCCGAGGAATAAACCTGTACCGATAGCACCACCGATGGCTAATAATTGAACGTGGCGATTTTTAAGACCACGCTTTAACTCTTGTTGCGAGTCCGTCATAGTAAAACCTCCTTAAACAATATAAACTTTTATATTTGATAATAGTAAACTATTTTCTATAGAATGTCAATTAATGCTAGTAAATTACTATGGTTAGACAGTAAAAAGGCTTTCATGTATTTCTAAGAAATACCTTTGAAAGCCGATTACGTGTATTTAATATCTTAGCGTATGCTTAAAAATAGATTACATTCTTTTATATAATCTCATGATTTTATATATTTTTTCTAGAGGATGTAGACAATAGCTTGTATATATATTGTAGTAGCATATATTCATCTATAAGAAACCTATCTGATACATTCAACTTTGAATCCCAATAGTGATGAGTAGATATAAGAAAAGAAAGACTGATACAGTATATATCTTAATAGCAAGTTATACTAGATTGCTATGGAAGTCCTCTAGGATGCGTTGAGCCACGCTTTCAGGAGTACCAGTGTTCAGAACTTGTGCTTGACGGAATCGTGTATATAGGGGAGCCCGTACTGTGTACAATTCTTGCAATCGTTCTATGCCACCAGAGGAGAGAACACGTCCCGTTGTATCTAGCTCTTCTAAGGGGCGATAAATTTCATATATTCGTCCATTTTGACGAAGGGGGGCATAGTTTTCCGGTATGGTGATAGCACCACCACCAGTAGAGATGATCAAACCTGTCTGTTTACCCACATCGGTGATAATTTTAGACTCTATGGCGCGGAATGCAGGTTCACCGTGGGTTAATATATAATCACTAATGGAACCGACTTCCTCTATTATGCGGCTGTCGATATCTACTAGTGGTCGTCCCGTTAACTTTGCTAAAGCTTCACCAATGGTACTTTTACCAGATCCGGGCATACCGATGAGAACAATATTTTCTTGGTTTCGTCGGAATTGTTTGTATAGGCCTGACAGGATACTTTCATCATAGGTGCGATGTAAAAACAAAACGCTAGCCGCCATGGCTTGGGCTAATAGAAATACAAGGCCATTCACATGGGGTATATTTAAGTATTCCGCTTCTATTAGAATGGCAGTACGATGTGGATTGTACACCAAGTCGATAACACCTTCTAAGTGAGTGAAAGGGGCTAATCGAATGCTTTGGTCAGGACAATGAGGATACATACCAACTGGAGTACAGTTGATAATTACCTGTGCCCGTTCATAAAATTGTGTAATGTATTCATATGTAGGAAAGTGATGACGGCTGATATGGGTAATAGAGGCGGCGCCTAATTTTTCTAATGCCACGTGCACTGTATTGGACGAGGCTCCATCACCTAAAATTAAACAATGTTTATGTATTACTTCTATACCAGACCAATCTAAGGTGGCTAGAAAGCCCTCATAGTCTGTATTGGTTCCATACCAAGAACCATCTGCTTGGCGCACCATAGTGTTGACACAACCAATTGCTTTTGCAATATCACTGATGCGATGACAAGCCTGTAAGGCATTGATTTTATAGGGAATAGTAATATTTAAGCCTTGCAAGTCAGAACGATTAAAAAAATCTTGTAGTTGGTCTGGTTCCATTTCAAATATGTCATAGGATGTATTTCCTAAGGATTGATGAATCATAGGGGAGTAGGTGTGGCCCAAGGTGCGGCCTAATAATCCAAACATTTACACCTCCAAGGCGGGATGACTGAAATGACGGAATACACGTGGATCATGTTCCAGTACAAAATCTAAGATGACAAGAGCCGTTAGAGCTTCTACTACAGGAACGGCACGTAGCGCTACGCAAGGGTCATGGCGACCTTTAATTTGTAATACTTCAGCACTATGGTTACTGAGGGATACTGAGTTTTGCTCATGATAAATGGACGGTGTGGGCTTAATCCCTACTTGCATCACAAGGGGCATACCGTTGGTAATACCACCTTGGATGCCACCGCTGTTATTGTTTTTGGTACGAACACCTTCATCAGTGATGATGAAAGGATCGTTTTGCTCACTTCCACGGGATGCACAGCCAGGGAAACCAGACCCAAAGGAAATGCCTTTCACTGCAGGCATGCCGAACAGCGTAGCGCCTAAGCGATTTTCAATACCATCATAATTGGGATTCCCCATGCCAACAGGTAAACCTGTGGCAAATACTTCTACGATGCCACCAGTGGAATCGCCCGATGTTTTTAACTCCAATACAAGTTGCTCTGCTGTATGACGTTGCACAGGGTCTAACATAGGAATCGCTTCAGTGCTGATACTAGCGAGCTTGTCCATAGGTGGGTTAGTATAATCGATAGATGTATCTGGGACAGTGCCAACTTGTGCTAAGTGTGCACGCACATGAATGCCGATGGATTCTAATAGTTGTATAGCAATGCCACCAGCTACGCAAACAGGGGCTGTTATGCGAGCAGAGAAATGACCGCCCCCACGCATATCCACATACTCACCATAGCGCATGCGAGCGGTGTAATCTGCATGAGATGGGCGTGGCACATCTCGTAGGTTATCGTAATCCCCACTTCGTTGTGATGTATTTTTAATTGTGAAAGCCAAAGGAGAACCGCTCAGTCTTCCTTGTACGATGCCTGATTGAAACTCAGGGATATCTGCTTCTTTTCTTTGTGTTTGTAATTGATGTTGCCCTGGAGCTCGTCGTTTTAGAAAGGCTTGCAAGGTTTCTAGATTGACAGGAAATCCACAAGGAAGTCCGTCTACAACTCCGCCAATAGCTTGACCGTGAGAGGCACCGAAGGTGGAGACTTTCACAGTACGACCGAAATAGGATGCCATAATTACTCCTTACTTGTTAAATACATTTATATAGTATGTGTCTGCCCACCTAATCGTTTCCAGTCTTCAAAAAAGTGAGGATACGACTTACTGATGGCTTCACTGTCTTGCAAGATTATAGGGGAGGTAGCGATGAGTGCGTTTAAGGCACCAGCCATGACGAGGCGATGGTCATTCACACAGTCTACAGTGCCACCATCAAGCGTACCTGTTCCTGTAATATACAGGTTATCCCTTTCCATGCGCACGATACCACCAGAATCACGAACAAGTTGTGCCACCGCTGCTAAACGATCTGACTCTTTCAATCGAAGGCGAGCTCCATTGATGAAAGTAGATTCTTCTTCTATGGAGCAAGCTAAGCTAGATAAAATAGGTAACAAATCTGGCATTTGTTCTAAATTTACATGGATTGGCTTATGTGCTTTGCCAGTGATCGTGATAGTAGATCCATTCCACGTACAAGTGACACCAGCGCTTTCTAAAATGGAAAGAATCCGTTTATCTGCTTGTACAGAATCAGAACGTAAACCTGTGACAGAAATAGATTGTCCTGTCATAGCGGCTGCTACTAGCCAAATGGCACCATTAGACCAATCTCCCTCGATTGGATATTGCTCATTGCCGTGGAAGTGTTGCTTCTCCTCGATAGTAAAACTTGGATATCCTTCCTCCGTGGAAACTTCTGTTACGTGTACACCAAAGTCTTTCATCGTTTCTATGGTTAATGTCACATAGTCTTTCGATTGCAGTGGACTTGTGCAGTTCACAGTTGTTCGTCCTAGCTGTGGTGCAGCTAATAACAGTCCAGAGAAAAACTGGGAACTGACGGAACCTGTCATGGTGAAGGTACCACCTTGTAGACGACCTGTCATAGTGAAAGGCGGTGCATCTTGTGAAAAGGATACGCCGTGGTCTTTCATTTCGCTCAACAATGGTTCTAGTGGTCGTTCTGGTAGACGTCCTTTGGCATCTACTTTCACAGTGTCACAAATCGAGGCGGACACAGGTAAGAGTAATCGCAATGTCGTACCTGATTCGTGTGGTAATACTTGTCCTATAGAAGGGGGAGGACCTGGAGTAATATGAGCCACACCATTTTCATAGGTAATCGTTGCACCAAGGGCTCGCAAGGAATCCATGGTAGCATCAATGTCCTTGGAAGAGTGGGAAATTAAAATTGAGCTAGGACTCGTGGCAAGGGCAGCTGCAATGAGTGCCCGATGGGCATGAGCCTTAGCCGGTATAGATGGGATTGTGCCACATAAGGGCACATTAGAAACATGTTGCATAGGAATCCTTTCTGTTATGGTTGAGCTATCACCATGAGGTGATAATTACAAGTATAACTATAAAAGGTAAGTATAATTTGTTTAATATATCATACATAGTAACTCTAGAATGGGTGTATATCATAATTAGTTAAGTATACTAACTATAACACATTGAGTTATATATGACAGTAGGTAGCAAGTTCTTGGAAGGTCACTTCCTTTAGTACTGATGCGCCATAATCCGTAGGAACTACGATGGTAATGGAAGAGCCAGAGGCTTTTTTATCATGACTGGCTTCTTCTAAAATTACATCTTTTGAAATCGTCGTTGTGGTGGGTAGTTCATGGGCCATTAGCAACTGTTCAATACTAGAAATGATGGTAGGGTCTAGCTCTTCGTTGGCTACAGCACCTTTTGCCATGATGAGGAGGCCCAAAGCAACGGCATTGCCGTGAGGGATGGTAAAAGCACTACCGTGCTCGATACCATGTCCAAAGGTATGACCTAAGTTCAACGTCGCACGAAGGCCGCTTTCCTTTTCATCTACTTCCACCACATGGGCTTTGATGCGCACACATTGAGCGATGACAGTATCTACATCTTCTGGATGTTGTAAGATTGGTCGTTCTCGAAGTTGATCTAGTAACTCTGGATGGTCTAAGAAACCATATTTGATGATTTCCCCACATCCATTAATCCATTCCTCTTTAGGTAAGGTAGAAAGTGTTTCTGGATCACAGAGAACGAGGATAGGTTGTATAAAAGCACCCCATAAATTCTTACCACACTCTAGGTTAACAGCTGTTTTACCACCTACAGAGGAATCGACAGCAGCCAACAGTGACGTAGGTACTTGTACATAATCGATACCCCGTAAGTAGGTGGCAGCAGCAAATCCAGCTAGGTCGCCGACGACGCCACCACCTAAAGCAATAATGAGGTCTTTCCGAGTCAATTTTGCATTTCCTAATGTTTCTACTAGGTCCATGAGACGATGGCCGTTCTTTTCACTTTCACCATGAGGAAACGTGTAGGTATGAACGGTGTAACCTGCCTGTTGTAGGGAATCTGAAACAGTAGAAGCATAGAGGGGGCCCACATTGTCATCAGTAACAATCATGACGGAACAAGCAGCTTTGATGGAGTGTAAGTACTTACCAATGTGAGGCAAGCTATTCCGCTCGATAATCACATCGTAAGAAGTGGAGGCTTGAATATGAATTGTATCCATAGGAGTGACCTATTTATGACCTAATGCGTCACGAAGTGTGAACACTTGGTTTGCCAAAGTAGCGAATTGCTCTGGGCGTAAGGATTGAGGACCATCACACAGTGCTTTTTCTGGATTGTTGTGAACTTCAATCATTAAACCATCAGCACCGCCACCAACGGAGGCTAAGGACAAGGAGGGAACCACACGGCTCATACCTGCTGCATGGCTTGGGTCCATAATGATTGGCAAGTGGGATAACTCGTGCATCATTGGAATAGCAGTGACATCCAATGTGTTACGAGTGCGTGTTTCGAATGTACGAATACCACGTTCGCAAAGAACGATTTGTTCGTTACCTTCGCTCATGATGTATTCTGCAGCCATTAACCATTCTTCGTAGGTTGCGCATAAACCACGTTTTAATAAGATTGGCTTACGCAATTTACCTACTTCTTTTAAAAGGTTGAAGTTTTGCATATTGCGAGCGCCGATTTGTAACATATCTACATTGTCGAAGTATTCTAATTGAGAAATATCCATGACTTCTGACACAATAGGTAGACCAGTTTCTTTTTTAGCTTCTTCTAATAAGGCTAAACCACTTGGTCCCATGCCTTGGAAAGAGTATGGAGAAGTACGAGGTTTGAAAGCGCCACCACGAAGAATGCCAGCACCAGCCGCTTTTACAGCCTTCGCTACTTCGATAACTTGTTCTGGTGTTTCTACAGAGCAAGGGCCTGCGATGATAGCAAAGTGACCGCCACCGATTTTTGCATTTCCTACAGTAACCACCGTATCTTGAGGATGGAATTTACGATTTGCCTTTTTGAAAGGCTCTTGGATACGCATAACCTTTTCAACGTATGGAAGGGATTCAATGGTGCGTAAATCGACACGGGATGTATCGCCTATCAAACCGATGATATCTTGTTGTTCTCCATGTACTGGATGTAATGAAACGCCAGTGGCTTCTAACTGTTGACGTAGTTCTGCAATTTGTGCTTCTGTTGCTGTAGTGTGTAATCGAATAATCATAAGATCCTCCTAAAAATCTTAATATGTATAGGCATTTGTGAGTGGTGGTATAGGAAGATATATAAAAAGGGCTACCCGCCTATACCTAGTACGGGTAGCCCTTACCACTATTTAAAGCCACTCAGTGATGATACCTAAATTAGCGTAGCTCAAATAGTTCTTTACCCGTAGTTTGGATAAAGAACCAAAAAAATGTATTTGCATTTGTTGTAGCTAAATTGGCTTGCTTCATCATTGTAGTGACTCCTTTCTTTCAATAATTGCGTTTAGTATACTCCATTCATTTAAGTTTGGCAAGAAAAAAATTCAAATTGGGATCAAAATTAGGATCAAATGCAAAAAAGGATTATCAACAGCAGTGAGAATTAAATATTCTTATAATATCTGCATAAAAGATATATGATAATTTTATCAATTATAACTAATTGGTATAATAATACTTTACTATATAAAGTATGCATAATAGCATATTTATAGGTATATAAGTATGTACGAAGTATAAATAACAATGTATAATGACAGTAGTTTATTGATATCTATTATTGATTGTGGAGGCTTTTATGAAAATTACACGTCATGTATCAGCAGTGATGGCTGCATTAGTAGTAACAGGAATGTCTTATTCCGTAATGGCTACAGATATTACTATGTATAGTGATAAAGCAGAAAACTTAATTGGTTTATCGATGGGCTCTCAAAAGCAAACGGAACCTGACGTTAAGCATATAGAAGACACGTTGACCGTCAATGTACATGGTAAAAGCTTGATGGAAATGGAGAACGGTAAAAGTAAAAGTAAAAATGTAGCAGGGATTTTTATTGGATACGGATCTCAATTGACCATAGATAAAGATCTCATTGTACGATTAAAAAATGATGCGCCAGCATCTAAGCGTGAATTGGGACATTATTATATGAGTGCTGTCTATTCTGGTCTTGGTGGTAAGGTGCCACATCATAATGATAATCCTAACAGAGACTATGGTGATAGCAATATTCATGTGAAAGGCAATGTAGATATTGACGCTGTGGGAGTAGGATTACAAGCTAATCACCGAGGCCATATTATCGTTGATGGCGGTGGTCGTATTATAACGCATCCTGTTACAACGTCAGATATCTATTCTGTTGTGGCAGAAGAGGGCGATGTATATGTGAATGCAGGTACCGATGGTAAACACCCAGGTACGAAAGATTTAGTGGCTATTGGTAATGTAGGGTTAATTAATAAAGATTATGGTGATAATCCAAATCCTAATGAAGCGCCAGCAAATATAGGACTAGCTTTTACAACCTCTAACTCTAAGCTTACTGGTGCTGTGTTAAATGAATATGCTGAAAGTAATAAAAATCCGCATAATTCTGGTGCCGATATCTATTTACAAAATGGTGCTACTTGGAATAATGAATGGATTGGTATGGAACGACCTACACCAAAAAAACCACGTCCATCAGGAGATGATGCAGCCTACTTATATAAAGGCAGTAAAGTTCGTAATCTTGTAGGTGGTGTAAATCTAACCTCAGCAGGTATTATCCATCCTATCGATGCTCGTCCTATTACGATTCAAAACTATAGTGGTTTTGTAAATGCTGATTATAAAACAGGTGCGCTAGCGAGCGAAGCTGGCAATGGACAAATCATAATTCAACATGCCGCTGATCATAGCCACATCACTGTACAAGGTGATAGTGCTAAGAATTTGACTGATGATGCAAGTTATCGTGCAGAAATGAAATCGTTAGCCACTAAATTACAATATACTGGGAATGATAAGAAACTAGCTGCTGCTGTTCAAGTTAATGAAGGTATTACAAGACCGGCTGCTATGACGGAACTTGGTACAAATGCATTTGATGCACAAGGTAATCTTGTCGTTACTGATACCGCGACGGTAACACATGCTAGTGAATCTTCCTTGGTAAGTGGTGCGAAATCTGCTCTCACATCTACAGCGATAGCTTGGCATAATACTACGAACGATTTACAACGTCGTTTAGGGGACCTTCGTTTGACTAATACAAACCAAGGTGTATGGGCTAAATACATTGGTGGCAAATCTAACATGACAAATGGTGCTGATGCTCATATGACATATAATGGTGTACAAGTTGGTTATGATCATAAGGTATCCAATGGTTGGATTTTTGGTGGCGCTCTAGATTACAGTACGTCTAGTAATTCCTATGCCGTTGGCAACGGAGACAGCAAAACCGTTGGTATTGGGTTATATGGTACAAAACAACATGATGATGGACGTTACTTAGATATCATCGCTCGTGGAAACCGCTTATCCAATACTTACAAACTTCATTCACTAGGGGGACATCAATTGAATGGGGAGTATCATACATTTGGTACCTCTTTAAGTGCTGAATACGGTAAACGTATTAAACAACAAAATGGTTTCTACGTGGATCCTAGTGTAGAATTTATTATAGGTCGTTTGAATGGCGTATCCTATGATGCTAATCTTGTTGGTGGTGGCTCTATGCATGTGAAAGCTGACGCTGTTAACTCTGCTGTAGGTCGATTGGGTCTTGGCATTGGTAGAGAAACAGAAACATCCAACATCTTTGCAAAACTCGCATTGGCTCATGAATTCTCTAGTAAGGTCAATACGACATATTCCGCGCCAGGTAATCCAACAGTACATACAGAACTTGATTTGAAAGATACATGGCTTGATGCTGAAATTGGAGGCTCCTGGAGCGTTCGTCCAAGTACATATGTATATGGTACATTCACTAAAAACTTTGGTGCTACTATAGACACTACATGGCGTATTGATGCGGGAGTACGGTATAACTTCTAATTAAATCTTGTACTAATAGTCCTTATAGCGTATGCTGTAAGGACTATACGAGATTTATCATTCAGTAGAGCTGCGTTTGACTTGAAAATTTAAGCGTTGAATACATATAAAAAAGGCTTCTCAAAACTTGAGAAGCCTTTTATTTGGTGCGCCTAGCAGGAATCGAACCTGCGCACCCGGTTCCGGAGACCGGCGCTCTATCCCCTGAGCTATAGGCGCGTGTATACCGTTAAAGTATACCATGAAATAATGGTCAGTACAATAGGGAACCTCATGGTGAAGGATTGAAACATATAGTGCTCTATCATACTTTGATATACAAACCGATGCCCAGTGTGATATAATATACTAATTCGCATAATACATAACAAGATTTTAAAGGAGGACCCTTTCATATATGCAAATTAAATTTGAAGATTTACAAATTAGCGAACCCATTTTACGAGCTTTAAATGACATGGGATTTGAAGAACCAACACCGATTCAACGTGAAGCCATTCCAGCGGCGAAGTCCGGTCAAGACATGATTGGTCAAGCACAAACTGGTACTGGTAAAACAGCTGCCTTTGGTATCCCAGCGTTAGAGCAAGTGGATCCAACAATCCAAGATCCACAAGTATTGATTCTTTCACCCACACGCGAATTAGCAATTCAAGTGGCGGAAGAGTTAAATAAAATGGCGCAACATACTAACATTCAAGCCTTACCAATCTATGGTGGACAAGATATTGGACGTCAATTCCGTATGTTGAAAAAACATCCACAAGTGATTGTAGCGACACCTGGTCGTTTAATGGATCACATGGAGAGAAAATCTATTTCTTTTGACCATGTAAAAGTTGTCATTTTGGATGAAGCGGATGAAATGTTAAACATGGGCTTCGTAGATGATATCAATAAAATTTTGACAGCTGTTCCAAAAGAGCGTCAAACATTATTGTTCTCTGCTACAATGCCAAAAGCAATCCAAGAGTTGGCAGAAACATACTTAACAGAGCCAACATTAATCCGTATGAAACCAACACAAGTAACAATGGATTTAATCGAACAATATTATATCGAAGTACAAGATCGTCAAAAATTTGATGTATTGTGCCGTTTACTAGATATCCAAGCGCCAGAATTGGCTATCGTGTTCGGTCGTACAAAACGTCGTGTAGACGAAGTAACAGAAGCATTGAAAAAACGTGGTTACATGGCAGAAGGTATTCATGGTGACTTGTCTCAACAAAAACGTGACTCTGTGATTCGTCAATTCCGTGAAGGTACTATCGATATCTTAGTAGCTACAGACGTAGCGGCTCGTGGTTTAGATATTAGTGGCGTTACGCATGTGTATAATTACGATTTGCCACAAGATCCTGAAAGCTATGTACACCGTGTCGGTCGTACAGGTCGTGCTGGTAAAGCGGGCGTGGCAATGACATTCGTTATTCCACGTGAAATTGAGCATTTACATGCCATTGAACGTTTGACAAAACGCAAGATTGCTCGTCGTAAAGCTCCATCTTTGGGAGAAGTATTAGAAGGACAACAAAAAATTGCCGTAGAGAAATTGATTGCTTTAGCAGATAATCGTGAAGAATTAGCAAGCTATCGTTCTAGTGCAGAAGAATTATTGAATGATATCGATTCTGTTACATTATTAGCAGCTGCTTTGAAATTGTTGACAAAAGAGCCAGATACAACTCCTGTTAGCATTACAGAAGAAGCGCCACTTCGCATACGTCGTCGCCGTGACAGTGGACGTCGAGATGGCCGTCGCCGTGATGATCGTCGTAGAGATGGTCGCCGTCGTGATGATCGTCGTGACGGAGATAGAAGACGTTCCTCTCGCGATCGTAGTCAACGTTCCAATAGTGGAGAGCGCCGTTCTCGTGATGGACAAAAACAACAAAAGCATCAAGGTAGCGGTTTCAAGCCGTATTTTAAAGAATAATTTCGTTAAGTAACGATATTTAAAATTAAACAATTCTGATTATTGTTTGGGAATGAACTTTCTGATATAATACAGTTAGAGTAGTAGTGTTTTAATCTCACAGTTAAGCTTCCAAGTGGAAAGGATGTGCTTTATGGATATTGCACAAAAATTGCGAGAAGAAGGTTATAAAGTAACGCCACAGCGTATTGCCATTTATAATGTTCTTTACGCAGAAAACAACCATCCCACTGCGGAAATGATCTACCAAAGTTTGCGGGAAGACCATCCAAGTATGAGCTTGGCGACTGTATATAAAACGATGGAGATTTTTGAACGCATTGGTATAGTTCGTGTCTTAGACTTGGGCGATGATTGTAGCCGATATGATTGGGATACAAGAAATCATCCACATGTACGTTGTACAATGTGTAATCGTATTAATGATTTGCATGATGTACAAGTAAATTGTCTAAGAGAAGAAGTGGCACGCCACAGTGAATATGAAATTACAGGACTTCATGTGTCTTTTGAAGGCATTTGTCCAGAATGTTTGCGTAAAAGCTCACATTAACAGTAATGGAAACCATCTAGTCTTAGATTAGAAACAGATGAATAGGGGATAATTGCTTACATAAACAATTATCCCCTATTTTCTATGTAACTGTATATGTCGTAGAAGGTTACATGATATACTTAAAAGTAAGAAAATGAATCAGTAAGAGAAGGAGTTATACATGAGTCAATTAACAATTGGATGTCATTTATCCATTAGCAAAGGATATTTACATATGGGAAAAGAGGCGCTGTCTATTGGTGCCAATACATTTCAATACTTTACGAGAAACCCTCGTGGTGGTAAGGCACGTGCTTTTGATGAAGTAGATATGAAAGCCTTAGATGCTTTCCTGAAAGAACATCAATTTGGTAAATTATTAGGACATGCACCATATACTTTAAATGCATGTGCCGCCGATCCAGGGCTCCGTGAGTTTGCTAAAAATTCAATGCGTGAAGATTTGGAGCGGTTGGAGTATTTACCTGGACATTTATATAACTTTCACCCTGGTAGTCATGTGAAGCAAGGCGTAGACCAAGGCATTGAATACATCGTAGATATGTTGAATGAAGTGATTTTTCCAGGTATGAAGACGACAGTTTTATTAGAAGCTATGGCAGGGAAAGGGACCGAAGTAGGTCGTAATTTTGAAGAATTAGCGCGCATCATTGACGGCGTGAAATATAAAGAATATATCGGAGTTTGTGTAGATACGTGCCATATCCACGAAGGCGGTTACGACATCATTGAAAATTTAGATGGCGTTTTGGAGGAGTTTGACCATTTTGTAGGCTTAGACAGAATCCATGCGGTGCATTTGAACGATTCCAAAAATCCGAGGGGAGCCCATAAAGATCGACATGAGAAAATTGGGGAAGGCCATATTGGCATTGAGGCCATTGCTAATTTCATTACCCATCCAAAATTACGTCATTTACCATTTTATCTGGAAACGCCAAATGAACTAGATGGATATGCGAAAGAAATTTCTATCTTACGGGAGATTTACGCAAACGAGGTGTAAGTATGCGCATACTACATACAGCAGACTGGCATTTAGGACGACTATTTTATAACGAACATTTAACAACGGACCAAGCCCATATATTGGATCATCAATTTTTCCCTTTACTGAAAGAAGAACAGATTGATCTGGTGGTCCTCAGTGGGGACGTTTTTGATCGCTCAGTGCCACCTATTGAGGCCATTGAGTTATGGGATTCAGTTTTGCATCGATTAGCATTTACAGAAAAAATTCCAATGGTGGCTATTTCTGGAAATCACGATAGCGGACCACGCTTAGCGATGGGTCACAGTGCTTGGGAAACTCATGGTATCCATTTGTTAGGCCATGCTCACCAAGGGATAAATCCCATCTCTTTCCAAGATGCGTATGGTCAACTCGATGTATGGGCATTGCCCTACGGAGAGGTGCGTGATATGCAAAGTGCTCTGAATCGGCAAGGTGTTGGAAATGAAAAGATAGAAATAACAGAGCATATCGAATCTGTTAAGGCATCTAAAAAACATAGAACGCAATGCGAATCGGCAGATTTATTTGCCTCTTTAAGTAATGAAGATATTGTAAATTTAGACAACTCTTCGTATAAAGGTAATGATGAGATTTCTGTTGTCGGTACTGCGGAATGTGCGTTAGGTGTTGATACAAATAAATATAATTGGACTATCGCAGATGCCTATGAACATTGGTCATATTATGCGAAGCGTTGCTCTAAAGGACACCGCAGTCTTTGTATGGCTCATGCTTTTGTGGCAGGTGGTGCTGAAAGTGAGTCGGAACGGCCTCTGTTAGTAGGAGGTTCTGGGCAAGTTCCAACAACGGTATTCAAAGATTTTACATATACTGCCTTAGGTCACTTGCATAGACCACAACGGATTGGGGTGGACCATATTCGCTACAGTGGATCTTTGTTGACCTATTCCTTTGACGAGGTAGGGTATAGTAAAAGTTTCACTATCGTTGATATAGACAGCAAAGGAGCTACAACAATCAGTGAGATTCCTATTGTAGGTCGCCGCCAATTTGTGAGGCTGACGGGATATTTTGACGATTTGCTTGCAGATGAAAGTCTTCATACACGGCATCATAATGATTATGTGGAAGTACGATTGTTAGATACGGCACCTGTAGTGGACGGAATGCGCCGCTTGCGAAAGGTATTTCCATATTGTATGCGATTAGAATTAGTAGGTCGTATGGAAGTGGTGCGAGATACAACAGGTGCTAAACGATTCAAGGAATTAAATGAGAAAGATTTATTTGCCCAATTTGCTAAGGAAGCTCGTAATGAAGAACTTTCACAGAAAGAATTAGAGTATATGGAAGGTTTGTGGCATCGTGTATTAAGGGAGGAAGAAGCATGAGACCCTTACGATTAGAAATGACTGCCTTTGGCCCGTATCCTAAGAAAGTAATCCTTGATTTTGCCGTATTGGCAAATCAATCCATGTTTTTAATTACGGGTCCTACAGGGGCAGGAAAAACAAGTATATTAGATGCCATTGTATATGCCCTATATGGTCAAACCAGTGGTGGCCTTCGTGATGGATCTGATATGCGTAGCGATTATGCAGATGCTACTACACCTACATCAGTGGTGTTTGAGTTTCAAGTAGGTGATCATCGATATAGGATGGAGCGAACTCCAAAACAAGAATTACAGAAAAAACGAGGCACTGGTACAAGAACGGTATTAGCAACTGCTTCTATCAGTGAATGGATTGATGAAGAATGGAAATTACTCGCTACAAAAGCCCAAGAAATTCGTGACTATGTACAACAGATCATTGGATTTCGTGTAGATCAATTTTTGCAAGTTGTCCTATTACCGCAAGGTGATTTTAGAAAATTGTTAGTAGCCCCCACATCAGAACGGGAAGTATTGCTACATACGATTTTTAAAACCTCTGTGTATAAACGCATGCAAGATGTATTGAAGGAAGAATTGACTAAATCTACCGTAGGGATTCAAGATACATTGCAAAAGGTTGAGTTTTTATTGAGTACCTACACAGTAGATACGTTACAGGACTTAGTGGCATTGACGGAAGAAGAACGTGCTGTATTAGGGATTCGTGAAAAAGAACGTAAGGAGAAACAGGAGCAGTGCGATGTTTTGCAAACAGCCTATGCTAAGTACGAAACCTATGCCAACCTAGTATCGCGCAAAGATCAATACAGTCAAGCCTTGTCTACTCATCAAGAAGGAGAGTCGGCGCATCTTGCATTAGGGGAGGCTATTAGCCGTTGGGAACGGTTGCAAGAAGTTCGGAGGTCTATGAAAGACTATGAGAAATTGCAAGATATTTTCAGAACGGACAATGAAAAATTAGAAGCCTTGAAAACATCGTTGCAGTCCGTGGAAGGAAGTTTACAAACCTTAGAGTCTAAGTGGAAACAGCTAATAGCTCAAGAGGAAACGTATGCAAAGCAACAAGAGCAATACCACCAATTACAGGCCTTGCAACAAGAGGTGGAGTGGTATGGCGAACTTGTGACAAAAAGGAATGATATAGAGGCTTCGAAAGCACAGCAAGTGGAGCAACAACAGGCTCTACAACAGGAGGTAACTACAAGTCAGGCAGAGCTGGAGTTGCATCGTAAAACATTAGAAGGTATAAAGACAAAGTTACAAAATTATGCTTCCTTAGGTGAGGAAAAATTATGTACCAGTGAACTGCGGAGTTGGTGGGATTCTTTAAAGGGGGTTGTTAACAAACTCCAAACTGCTTGGGATACTAGAAACCTTCATAGTCAACAGTTGGAGGAAGAACGACAGGTCTGCAAGACGCGTGAAGGTCTATATCATCATAATGAGCAATTATTACGACAACACCAAGCCTATGAAGTGAGTTTGCAAGTGGAAGATGATTCGCCGTGTCCTGTTTGTGGTTCCTTAGAACATCCACAACTAGCACAAGCCCCGTCGGAAGACATTGTTAGAGAAACGGTAGATAGATTCCGCAGAGAGTTCCAAGCTAGTCAAACACAGGTGGCAACGATAGAAACCAAGCTAAGCCACAGTGAAGAAGAAGTAGAACGATATAGTAAAGAATGGAATCGTTTATGTGAAAGCTATCCAAATGTAACAGAAGGTGTGCAAAGAAAAGCTATTATTCACTTGGGGAATATGTTGGAATCGGCTATACAGGTCAAGGACATAGATAGGGTAGCTGAACGCCTCCAATGGTGGAAGGTATCTGCAGATATAGAAACTATAGACCAAGCGTTTAAAACGATACAAAATGAGTTAGTTGTTGCTGAAACCACTAAAGTAGAATTGGAAGAAAGATTAGAAACATTACATAAGGCAATACAAGTAGAAGAAGCTAACTTTCATACAAAACAACTGGAACTGACTACTTTAGCTGGTCAGATAGAGACGATTAAACAAGATGTTCACCACATGACAACAGAAATGCATCGTATTGAAAAGAGTATAGCTCCTTTTACGGTGGAAACGTATACGGCTGAGGTGAAAGATCTCGCAGATTCTCTGAAACGGTATGAAGCGGACCGTAAAGAGGTAGAAGCCGTGCGTCAAGCTAGCCAAGAACAAAAGGTGGCGCTCATCACAGAAATAGGGACTATTAAAGAACAACAGGATCGCATGGCGCAGGATATAGAATTCTTGGACAAGGAAATCGAGCAAGTGTTAGCAGCGGAATCTCTTACCATTGATGCATTTAAACAGGAATCTCATGCATTTGATAAATTGCCAGCATGGAAAGAAACCTTTAGTGTCTATAACAACGAAACATTGCGACTAAGCTCTCTGTTAGAAGAAGTGCGAAGTGATTTAGCCAACTATACTACAGTGCCAGAGGAAATAGCCAAGGGTGCTGTGGAAACAATAGAACAGGAATTAAAAGAATTGGGGGAAACTATTGGTACCCTGAAATCTCAAGTTCTAGCTAAAGAAAAGACAATACAAGAAATTACTGGGTTGGAAGAGTCCACTAAAGTATTGTCGGACCGTCGGGCATTTATCTTCGGCTTAGCCGATTTAGCCAATGGCGGTGATTCAGGTATGAAAGGGGTCAGCTTTGAACGCTATGTACTAGGTGCTATCCTGGAAGAAGTGTTGTGTGCGGCGAACTTACGACTTCATGATATGAGTCGTGGTCGCTATCGATTGGAACGATCGGTAGAAGAAGGAGGTCGTGGCGCACGGGGGTTGGATATTGCTGTCTTTGATGCCTATACAGGGGCAAGCCGCCCTGCCAATACGTTGTCTGGAGGAGAAACCTTTTTAGCGTCCTTAGGTTTAGCTATGGGATTGGCGGATGTCATTCAATCTTATGCGGGAGGTATTCATTTGGATACCATGTTTATTGATGAAGGGTTTGGAACTTTGGATCCAGATACCTTAGATGTGGCAATGGAAACACTAGTAGCATTGCAATCCCAAGGACGATTGGTAGGCATCATATCTCATGTGCCAGAATTACAACAACAAATTGGTGCACACTTGGTGGTGATAAAAACGGATGAGGGAAGCAGGGCCTACTTTCAAGTGCAGTGATTGTATTCCCGTAGTACCTATGTTAGAATAATACTGTTATTTACTAGGAATTAAGGAGGAAGTATGAAATTTAGCTTTGCTCATAATAATATTAACGTGAAAGATTTGGATACAAGTTTATCCTTTTATAAAGACGCATTAGGGTTAGAAGAAGTCGGTCATATCGATGGAGAAGATGGATCTTTTAAAATCGTCTATTTAGGGGATGGTATCAATCCGCATCGATTAGAATTGACATGGCTACGTGATTGGGATCGTCCTTATAATTTAGGGGATAATGAATTCCATGTGGCATTTTATGTAGATGATTATGCAGGAGCGTTAGCAAAACATAAGGCTATGAACTGCGTTGTCTATGAGAATGAAGCGATGGGCATTTATTTTATTGCTGATCCAGATGGATATTGGACTGAAATTATCCCAGCAGGAGCCTATTAATATGGAACATATGTTAACGCGCTTACAATGGTTGGTAGGAGAAGAAAAAATTAAAACCCTACAAGGTAAAAAAGTCCTTCTTTTTGGATGCGGTGGAGTAGGCTCCTTTGCCCTAGAAGCATTGGTTCGTTCTGGCGTAGGGCATATAATTATTGTCGATGGTGACAAAGTGACGGTGAGCAATATTAATCGTCAGCTTATTGCTTTGCCTAGCACGGTAGGTCAACGTAAAGTAGAGGTCGCAAAAGAGAGAGCCTTAGCAATCAATCCTAATCTACATATTGAGGCTTATGATATGGTATATACCGGTGAAAGCCATCCTACTTTCATTGCCGATATTAATCCGGATTTTGTCATTGATGCCATTGATATGGTAAGTGCTAAATTATCTATCATCGAAACGTGTTATAATAGAAATATACCTTGTATATCTTCTATGGGAACAGGTAATAAAATGTGGCCTGATCAATTGAAGATTACAGATATTAATAAGACCCATACATGCCCATTGGCGAAAGTTATGCGTAAAGAATTGCGTCGTCGTGGCATTAAAAAGCAAACTGTATTATTCTCTACAGAACAACCGATGACACCGAACCGAGATGACGATTCAAGAAGTCCAGGTTCCTGTGGATTTGTTCCTTCTGTAGCAGGATTGCATTTAGCGGGTCATGTAATTAGAACTTTTTTGGAGGTACAGTAATGAAAAAAGCAATTATTCATATGGAATACGGTGACATTGTTATCGAATTATTTGAAAATGAAGCTCCTGGTACAGTAGCTAACTTTGAAAAATTAATCAAAGAAGGTTTTTATGATACTTTGAAATTCCATCGTGTTATCCCTGGTTTTGTGGCTCAAGGTGGTTGCCCAATGGGTACTGGCGTAGGTGGCCCTGGTTACACAATTCCATGCGAAACTAAAGATAACCCACATAAACATGTTCGTGGTGCTTTATCCATGGCACATCGTGGACCTAACACAGGGGGTAGCCAATTCTTTATCGTGTATGAACCACAACCTCATTTAGATGGCGTTCATACTGTATTCGGTCAAGTCATCGAAGGCATGGATGTAGTAGATAAAATTCAACAAGGTGACCGCATGCAAACTGTTGAGGTAGTAGAAGACTAATGGCAGGAATCAAACGCTATCGTATTGAACATCCTGAATGGTTACAAGTGAAAAAGGATGGGAACTTTTCCTATGGGTATGACCAAGAATGGTACGAAGATGCTTGGAAACGGTTAGCAGGTTGTGGCCCTACAACGGCGACACAAGTGATTTCCTATGTCCTCTTTCGCGATGGTCATTTATCACTAGAAACTGTAGCAGACGGAGACCAAGCTTTGGTACGCATGAATCAAGTGTGGGAATACGTGCGCCCTCGCTATGGTGGGGGGCTCTATAAAAGTACTTGGTGGGAACAAGGTGTCAACCAATATATGGCAGATAACAACTTGTCTTATAATGTGAAACGATTGCCGATTTTCCCTCTGAAAGGAAGCGTTTATACGGTGGAAGAAGTAACGGCTTTCATACAACGTGGACTGGAACAAAATTGTCCTGTTGCTTTTTTAAATCGTCATCGTGGACAGGAAGAAGGCCTATCTACATGGCATTGGGTTCCTATCGTATCTATGCAAGTTAATCATGATGACACACGATGTGTTGTCTATGATGAAGGTATGGAACGAACTTTTTCACTACGCCGTTGGTTACGAGATAATTTACTGGGTGGAGCTTTTTTATACATCCAGTCACAATGTGAGGAGTAAGAAATGACACAATGGATTAAAGAATTACAGTCCCCTCATCTTGCATTATGCGCAGAAGTGGATGAAATTTTATATTCTGGAAAATCCGACTTTCAAACCATAGAAGTCGCTCATAGTTTAGAATATGGTAATATGCTTGTGTTGGATGGTGTGTTTCAAACGTCAGAACGAGAAGAATTTGTGTATCATGAAATGATGAGCCACATTCCGTTATTCTTGCACCCAAACCCTAAGCATGTATTGATCATTGGTGGCGGTGATGGTGGCGTGGCTAGAGAATGTGTACGCCATAGCTGTGTAGAAACATTGACAATGGTAGAAATTGATGGTAAAGTAGTGGAATTGGCAAAACAATATTTGCCATCTATTGCTGACGCTATGATTCGCCAAGATCCAAAATTGACGGTAACCATTGGTGACGGTATTGGTCATGTAGCGGGAAAAGAAAATTTCTATGATGTGATTATCGTAGACTGCTCTGACCCAATCGGACCTGGTGAAGGTTTATTTACAGAAGAATTCTACAAAAATACATATCGTGCCTTGAAGGAAGATGGTTTATTTGTACAACAAACAGAATCTCCAGTAATGCATCAACAACTAGTATCTGATGTATTCTACTATGTAAATAAACATTTCCCTGTGACTCGCCTATATACAGCATTCATTCCGTTATATCCAACAGGTATGCATTGCTTTACTATGGGATCTAAGAAACATGACCCATTAGAATGGGATCCAAATCGTGCCCAAGATTTTACAACTAAATACTATAACTATGGCATCCAAAAATCTGCATTCGTATTGCCAACATTTGTAAAACAATATTTACAAGCTCGAATTGCAGAATAAACTCTTTACCTAGGAGTGCTATAGTGAGTGACGTACTAGCACTTTCTTTGTGAAAGTGCTAGTTTTGCGTATGAGTTATACAACCGAATAGGGCAAGTTTATAAATAATAGGTAAACGCATGATAATTTTGTCATTAAGTAGATATATCAAAATACAGTATCTAAGTGCAGCTAGTTAAAAAACTTGTTGAAACTATGGAGCTAGAAAAATATTTGTGATACATGGTATTGAAATTCCTAGTAAATAGGTATACAATAAAAACAATATTGTATTTACAATGAAACATATAATATATTTTATTCATGTGAATTAACAAAAGGGGAGACTATAATGAAACAATATGACTTACTCGTTATCGGCTTTGGGAAAGCAGGTAAAACATTAGCTGCCACATTTGGCAAAGAAGGAAAACAAGTCGCTTTAATTGAACAAGATCCAGCTATGTATGGTGGTACATGTATCAACATCGGATGTATCCCTACAAAAACGATGATTGTTGGTGCGGATAAAGGCAAAAGCTACGAAGCTGCAAAGGCAACTCGTGATACAGTAGTAGGAAAGTTAAATGCAAAGAACTTAAACATGTTAACATCCAATCCGAATGTAACAGTGTATACTGGTCATGGTAAATTTACTTCCAATAAAGAAGTAGAAGTAACAACAGCAGATGGTGTGGAAACATTGACAGCTGAAATTATCATCATCAACACAGGGGCTACTAATGTAGTACTTCCAATTTCAGGTTTATCTACATCTAAATTTGTATATAACAGTACTGAGTTGCAAGCGTTGCCTACATTGCCAAAACGATTAGGTATCATTGGTTGCGGTAACATTGGCATTGAGTTCGCTAATTTATACGCACGTTTAGGTGCTGAGGTGACTGCTTTTGAAAGTAGCGATAGAATCTTAAAACGTGAAGATGCAGATGTAGCTGCGTTGGCGCAACAATATTTAGAAGAAGATGGCGTTCGATTCCACTTTAACGCTGTCACCAAAGAAATTAAAAACGTAGGTGATACTGTAGTAGTAGTGACTGAGAGTGGAGAAGAGTTCGTTTTCGATGCGTTGTTACATGCTACAGGACGTAAAGCGAATACAGAAGGTCTTGGCTTAGAGAATACGGATATTCAAGTTCGTCCTAATGGCTCCATCGTAACAGACGATACATTAATGACGGCTGTTCAAAAGATATTTGCTGTAGGTGATGTAAACGGTGGACAGCAATTTACTTATGTATCTTTAGATGACTTCCGTATTGTAAATCGTGTATTACATGGGGATGAAAGTTATAAGTTAGGGAATCGTGCACACGTGCCATATTCTACTTTCATTACACCTGCTTTATCCCATGTAGGTTTACATGAAGAAGAAGCGAAAGCACAATATCCAAGTGCTGTGACAGTGGCATTACCAGTAAATAATATGCCGCGTCATGCAGTAAACCAAGATCCACGCGGTGTATTTAAATTAACAGTTAACAAAGACACTGGTTTAATTCTAGGAGCTACCTTATTTGGTAAAAACTCTGAAGAGTTAATTAACATTATTAAAATGGCCATGGACAACGATATTAAGTATACATACTTACGTGACCAAATCTTTACACATCCTACAATGGCTGAAAACTTAAATGATTTAGCTAAATTAATTTAAGAAGACAGATAGTATATACACAATAAGGTCAACTGATATGTGATGTAAACTATTAACAGAGATAATGATACCTTAAAAGAATATAGAGAATAGAGAAAGTTAGGAAACCCTTAACTTTCTCTATTTAGTTATAAAATGAAAGAAAAATGAAAAAAGGGGTTTACATGTAAAAAGTTTTTTGATATACTTTAAAAACATCAGCGATAGAGCAATAATTTTATTACTTTGTATCGAAGATGAGATATGATAGCAGTTAAAAAAGTTTTTTAAAAAGTGGTTGACACAAAAAAAATTAACTGATATACTAAATATCGTTCTAAGGCACGACAGTGCTAAACAGAATAAATATCCTGTGGTGGGTATGGTGAAGCGGTTAACACGGCGGATTGTGGCTCCGTTATGCATGGGTTCGATCCCCATTACTCACCCCACAACACAGGGGTGTAGCCAAGCGGTAAGGCATCGGACTTTGACTCCGACATGCGATGGTTCGATCCCATCCACCCCTGCCATTTTATGACCCACTAGCTCAGTTGGCAGAGCACCTGACTTTTAATCAGGGTGTCCCGCGTTCGAGTCGCGGGTGGGTCACCATTTACTATTCATATAGTATAAGGATATTGATGATCTTTGAAAACTGAACAATGAAAGGTAATTACTTCGAAAGAAGTAAACAT
>NZ_KQ960767.1:60548-168067 GCF_001553345.1 Veillonella sp. DNF00869 | reverse complement strand
GTTGTGGCGACTAGATTATAATAACAGATTTACAATATCGTGTCAACAGTTATTTTTAATCTTTTTAATTTTCTTAGTTACTAAGCTGTAAGAAAATTAAAAGTGCTTGTGTCTCAAGCACTGAATGTATTATATGATATTTTTAAACATTTTGCAACCCCTTTCCCAATATTTTTTAAACAAGCATAACCACCGTATAGCTTGAGAAGAACTATATTGCTCGTTTCTAATGACACCACCAAGGAATGCCATCTTTGCGTAGAACGTTTTGCTATATCCTTATTACCTAAATGCCGAAATGCAGAAACGAGCAACATGTTCCTGAACAAGCATAACCACTGTATAGCTTGAGAAGGAATATGTTGCTCGTTTCCCTTTCACCAATCAAGCATTCTAGCAAAAACAGAATAGCTTCATTAGAGACGATTTCGTGCATCTTTTTTATTATTGGATTTCCAAATTGCCCACAAAGATGTAGCTACACAAATGGATGAGTACGCACCACTGACGAAACCTACGATCATACATAGAGCAAAGTTCTTTGTTGTGTCCCCACCAAAGAAGTACAAGGAACAACATGCGAACAATACTGTGGATAATGTATAGCAGGAACGATGGATACTTTGATGGATACTTGCATTCGCAAGATCTGCAAATGTATCGGTACGCTTATGAGTGTGTGTATTTTCACGAATACGGTCAAAGATTACGACAGATTCATTCATAGAGTAACCGATAACTGTCAAAATCGCCGCCAAAAAGGAGGAATCAATTTCTAAATGGAAGAAAGAGAATATCCCCAATACCATGATAAGGTCATGGAAGATAGCTGCCAAACATGACAAGGCCACACGATACTCAAAACGATATGTAATATACAAAGCTAACGCTACGAAAGCAATTAATAAATTCGTCAATGCATGTTCTGTTACTTCGGATCCAATAACAGCGCCTACTGATTCAATACGCTTTACTGTTCCTTCCGCTAGATTTTTATTTAATGCTGCTACCACAGCTTGACTTTCACTAGCCTCAAGGTTACGAGTACGAATCATTACCGTTTTACCTTCTGATTCAGTAGCATCTGCACCAGATAATTGGATCACTGCATTTTCTAATTCAAAGGCTTTCAAATTTTCCCGTACAGCAGACACCTGTACTGGTTTGCTAAATTCCACTTCTACAATGGTACCGCCTGTAAAATCGATACCAAAGTTAAATCCATACATAAACATGGAAATAATACTTAGAATAACCGCAATGGAGGAGATACTAAACCACCAACGATGACGTTTTATTACATCAAATGTCATTTTTTCTTATCTCCTTTCTTAAATGCTTCAATTGTAACAGATGGAGATATGTTAGAACCATACCAGAATGGACGATTCGTAATTTGTGCTGCAATAAGCATATGCATTAAGGTACGGCTCATGGATACAGCTGTAAACATAGATACAATAACTCCTAATGCCAAGTTGATGGCAAAACCTTTTACAGGGCCACTACCAAGAACAATGAGGATCACTGCTGTAATCATAACGGATGTATTCGCATCAAAGATTGTATCAAAAGCACGACGGAAACCAGATTCCATGGACATACGCAATGTTTTACCTTCCACCACTTCTTCTTTGAACCGTTCAAAGATTAGGATGTTCGCATCCACGGCAACCCCCATACTGAGGATAATACCAGCTACACCCGGCAAGGTCATGGTCGCATTCAAAGCATGCGGCCCTAAGATTGCTACCAAAATTAACACAAACACCAATAAAGCGATAGTTGCTACGAATCCAGACAATCTGTATAAAACAAGCATAAATACAATGATTAAGGCAATACCAACACCAAAAGCTACGACAGATTTATCTTTAGAGTCTTGACCTAAGGTAGGACCAACGGTACGCACTTCCATAACTTCTACTTTTACAGGCAATGCACCAGAACGTAGTAAAATAGCTAAGCTTTTCGCTTCTTCCAAGTCACGGCTACCAGTAATACGAGCACTACCACCAGTAATTGGTTCGTTGACCACTGGATTTGTCAATTGCTCACCATCCAAATAAATGCCGATGTGACGACCAATATTAGCTGTTGTTAAGGCGCCAAATTTTTTCGCCCCTTCATCTGTTAATTGGATATTAACGGATGCTTGTTTACCTTCTAATTGTTCTTTTGCATCTTTTAAGTCATTACCATCTAAATGGACTTTTCCATTTTCATCACGGAACTCAAGAACCGCCGTTTTACCAACTGTTTCGATGGCTTTTTGCGGATCTTTTTCACCAGGTAATTCGATAATGATACGTTTTTTACCTTCTCGTTGAATGATAGGCTCAGTTAAACCCATTTCATTAATACGACGGCCTAAGATTTGAATAACCCGTTCTACTGCATCATCTGTAACCACGTTAGGGCCAGAATCTTGCGCTTCTAATACAATGTGAGTACCACCTTGTAAATCCAACCCTTGTTTAATGGAGTTAGCAAGTGGTCCAATGAGCCAAATAAATAGGCCTAAAATCACTGCTACTACGCCGAAAAAGCGTAAAGCTGCTTTTGTGTTCAATGGATTCCCTCCTTTTCTTTATAACAATGGATACTCTCTGATGGGGTCACAATGGTATGCATCCACTCATCATGAGGTGCCATGGGTAACATTTCTTCTGAAATTTGATTATCCCAGGCTATACCGATTCGGTTCTCTACAGCAATCTGTTGTAAGTATCGGTCATAATATCCAGCTCCCATTCCCATGCGGCCACCTCTACGATCAAAGGCTAAACCAGGAACGAGAATACAATCCAATGTTTGAGGTTCTACAACTACATACGGTTCTTTAGGAATCCGTATTCCCAAAGCTCCCCTATCAAGGTCCTCTAAACTCTGTATGCGAACTCCTACCATTTCTGTCTTCGTCACACACACAGGCACATATACATACTTACCCTGTTGCAACGCTTTTGTAATCAACATATCTACATTGGCTTCTTTAGGCATAGCCAAGTACGCCATAATATGCTCTGCATCAGATATTGTAGGAATAGACCAAAGTCGATCAGCTAATTGTTGAGACCAAATTGCAACCTCTTGGACTTGTACATTGCGACGACGTTCTAAAAACTTCTTACGCAATGCCGTTTTATCCATTACTTCTGTTCCTTTCCAAGAACTTGAGCTATGGCTGTACGAGCAAATTTCATTTCCACTTTTTCAGACACTTGTAACACTAATGTATCTTCTGTTAAGGAAACAATTTCACCATAAATACCACCAACAGTCAATACTTTTTGACCTTTTTTAAGGCTGTTCAATAACACTTGACGTTGTTTTTGTTGTTTCTTTTGCGGACGATATAACAAGAAGTAGAAAATCACGACCATAATCAACAACGGTAAAATCGCTTGCCCTGTTTGTCCTTGGAAAAATTCTAAGAAATCCATAAGTCCTCCTATTTAGTAAAATACTGCCAGAACTCTTCGCGGAATGCTACAAAGCGATCCTCTAGGATAGCTTTACGCATTTGACGCATAAATTCTAGTAAGAAATATAAATTATGATACGACACCAATCGGAAAGCCAAAATTTCTTCTGCCTTATATAGATGTCGAATATAAGCTCTTGAATAGTTTTGGCACGCATAACAGCCGCAACCTTCTTCAATCGGACCCCAGTCACGCATGAAAGAAGCATTGCGTAAATTCAATCGCCCTTTCCATGTCATGGCCATGCCATTCCTCGCTACTCGTGTTGGATATACACAGTCAAACATATCTACTCCACGAGCTACCCCTTCCACTAAGCAGTCAGCAGTACCAACACCCATCAAATAACGAGCTTTATTGGTAGGCAACAATGGTGTTGTATATTCTAGTACTTCATACATCAAATCATGTGGTTCCCCTACCGAAAGGCCACCAATGCTATACCCTTCAAAGTCCATATCCACTAACTCTTTAGCACTTCTTTCACGAAGGTCTTTATACATACCACCTTGAACGATACCAAACATGCCTTGATTCTTAGAACGACGTGCTTCTTGGCAACGTTCTGCCCAACGTGTGGTCCGTGCTGTTGATGCATCAGCATATCGATGATCCGCAGGATATGGAATACACTCATCGAATGCCATCATAATATCAGAACCTAATTGTTCTTGTACCTTAGTGGCCACTTCAGGAGAGAGAAATTTTTTCGACCCATCTAAATGGGATCTAAAATTAACCCCTTCTTCAGTAATCTTGCGCAATTTGCCCAAGCTAAACACTTGGAATCCTCCACTATCCGTTAAAATAGCTTGATCCCAGTTCATAAATTTATGCAAGCCTCCAGCCTCTTCTACTAGTTCTGGACCTGGGCGCAAGAATAAATGATAGGTATTACTCAAGATAACTTGAGAGCCCATCGCTTTCAGCTCCTCTGGGGCTAATGTTTTCACCGTCGCCTGTGTCCCAACGGGCATAAACATCGGTGTTTCATATGTCCCATGAGGAGTATGCAATAACCCTGCCCGTGCACCTGTGTGGGGACATTGTTTTTGCAATTCATATCTAATCGCCATATACACACTCCTTTATTACTTCTGTATTATAACACAACTTTCAACTTATCGAATGAACATTGCGTCACCAAAGCTAAAAAATCTATATTTTTCACGTACCGCCTCTTCATAGGCCTCTAGACAATGCTCTCTACCAGCTAAGGCACTAATAAGCATGAGTAAGGTAGACTGTGGCAGATGAAAGTTAGTGATCAACGCATCTACCATCTTGTACTCATAGCCAGGATAAATAAAGATTTGAGTCCAATCAGAACCACTCCTTACATGACCTACCTCGGTCGCTGCTGATTCTAATGTACGCACCGATGTAGTTCCTACGGCAATCACTCTTCGTCCTTCCGCTTTGGCACGATTCACCAGCTCTGCAGTTTCTTCTGACACGTGATAAAACTCTTTATGCATATCATGGTCTTCAATGGATTCTGCCGACACAGGGCGGAATGTACCTAACCCTACATGTAATGTAACAAATCCAACTTGTACCCCTTTGCGCTGAATTTCATCCAATAATTCCGGTGTAAAATGTAAGCCTGCTGTGGGGGCTGCTGCGGATCCTTTTTCTTTGGCATATACCGTTTGGTATCTATCTTTGTCTTCTAGTTTTTCATGGATATACGGAGGCAATGGCATTTCACCAATATCATTAATAATCTCATCAAAATTACCGTTCGGCTTAAATTGAATCAGTCGACCGCCAAAATCTGTATGGTCTATAACCTCAGCCTCTAGATTAGGACCAAAGGATAAGAGTTGTCCCTTTAGACATTTTTTCCCTGGCTTTACCAGACACTCCCAAAGATGTTCTCCTTTGGGCGTCAACAGTAGTGCTTCTACCTTGCCACCTGTCCCTTTACGTTCTCCATACAAACGAGCAGGGATGACCTTAGTGTTATTAAAGATTAACACATCCCCTTCAGATAGTTCATCTAGTATGGAGTGAAAGGATGCTTTATGGCATATCTCTCCACTTACCTTGTCCAAGGTCATCAATCGCGACGTATCCCGTGGTTCTACCGGATGTTGCGCAATGAGCTCCTCAGGCAAGTCATAATTAAAATCAGATACTTTCATACTATTCCTCATTAATTGTACAGTTTCGTAAGTGCCGTACCTTGGTAATAATGTTGTAAAATCACTTTATAATAATCAGGCTGGCTTGCCTCTTTTCGGCTAGCCATTTCCGCCGCTCCCCACTGTGAAAGTCCCAAACCATGTCCCCAACCATATCCATGAATTGTCACAGTCTGATTCACTTTACTAAACGTATGGTTAGCTTTTACAGAAGCCCCCTGAATCCGACTCGGCGGTGTTTGTCCTACATAAAAATCAAATAAGGTGGACTTTAAGCCAAATATCCCTTGCACCTGTTCTCCTGTAAGCGATATAGATCCCTTTTCACCTACAAATTTCATTGTTTTTACACGTCCTGAAACCCCTCGATCTTGTACTTTCATAGGTCGATCTGCCAATGGAGATAATTCAATTTTCTGTAAGTACCCTACCGATTTGCTAGCTGCTGCTAATTTTTGTTCTATACTTTGACGGCTGGTAATGACATTCCATACGGTTGTACCCTCATGATTCGAGTAATCTTGCACCCCTTTTAAGTATGGCAAATCATTACCCCATAGGTTTACGCTATCCTCTGTATAGCCACCTCCATCGGAATGAAAAAGAGCATTAATCGGTTGACCCTGATAAGTGAGAACCATACCATGTGTACGTTTTACCGCTGCATTTGTGCTTACAAACTCACTACTTTTCCCTCCATATACTTGGTCAGCTGTAGTAGTTCCAATATCATACATACTATTTTGTTTGCTCTTCATCGAGTGCAAGGCATAGGTCCTAGCTGCCACTGCTTGTGCTTCTAAGGCCGGCGTAGGCCAACTAGGTACCACTTCTTCTGGTACTACACCTTGTACATATTGTTCTAAGCCCAGTACATTAATAACACTCATAGATCCTGATGCATTAACATGTACTGTCACAGCACCTCGATAGGTTTTCCCTAATGTTTGCAATTCAGATCCATATCTGCCTTGTGTATTTTGAACAGTAATAGACTTATCAATACTATGTCCATTTATATGTACTGAACCGCCTCCACTCGAAACTGTCACAGTCTGATTTTCTTTTATAGTTTGCACTTGATGTCCATGGCTATCTAGAATAACTATAGGCATAGTACTACTAATGGAAAAAGATTGTGATCTATGCCCAAGCAACACTCGTATCACAGGCTCTCCACTAGAACCTTTCTTGACCTCTTGTACAACATTAGATACTCTTGTTTGTTTGTCAATGTTTTCTTGCGCTCTGATTGTCTCTTGAGGCGTTGTTTTCGTCGCTTTAGTCACTTTAGCAGCAGGCTTAAAAATTACCCGTTTTGATGCTGCCGAATCTTTTCTTTCATTCGGTTTCACAAAAGTGGCTTTCACTGTTGTACGTTTCGGCGCTTCCTTTTGTGATGCTGCTGCGCCTACAAAAGGTGCACTTCCTAATACAGCTGTTATAACCGCTATCGCCACATAGCGATATCCTACCTTTCTCATGCATCCACCTTTCTAGGGATTCCCAAGTGGTCATAGGCAGCAGGAGTGACGATACGCCCACGATTTGTGCGCGCCAACAAACCAAGTTGCATCAAATATGGTTCATACACATCTTCAACACTTTCACGTTCCTCACTCACAGAGGCTGCAATCGTATCCACCCCTACAGGCCCACCATCGAATTTTTCAATGATAGTGCTTAAAATGCGTCTATCTATACGGTCTAGACCTAGCTTATCAATATCTAATCGCTGTAAGGCCTGATCTGCAATTTCTTTTGTAATCACACCATCACCCAATACTTGTGCTACATCACGAACACGTTTCAACAAGCGATTCGCAATACGAGGGGTTCCTCTAGAACGACGAGCGATTTCACTAGCCCCTTCTGGATCCATATGAATATCTAAAATATCAGCAGAACGGCTCACAATAAACTCTAGCTCATTTTGCTTGTAATATTCTAAACGGCTAATCACACCAAAGCGATCACGTAGCGGTGCCGCCAAAGATCCTGCTCGTGTTGTGGCACCAATCAGCGTGAATTTAGGCAATTCAATGCGCACCGATCTAGCACTCGGACCTTTACCAATAATGATATCTAAAGCATAATCTTCCATAGCAGAATATAGCACTTCTTCTACAGAGCGAGATAAACGATGGATTTCATCGATAAACAGTACATCTCCCGGCTGCAAATTACTCAATAAAGCTGCCAAATCGCCAGCTCGTTCTATGGCTGGTCCAGAGGTAACTCGGAAGTTTACGCCCAATTCATTAGCAACAATTCCTGCCAAGGTGGTTTTCCCTAACCCTGGAGGTCCATAGAGTAAGACATGGTCCAAAGTATCTCCTCGCAGCTTGGCCGCTTCAATAAAAATATGAAGATTCTCCTTTGCCTGTGTTTGTCCAATATATTCTTTTAAATAGCGAGGACGAAGACTAAATTGCCAATTGTCTTCCTCCCGTTCTTGCATGGTTACAATTCGATTTTCTTGATCCATTCTTATCGCCCTTTACCCAATGCCGCTAATACTTGTTTTAATAAGACTGGTACTTCTTGTGTGCCATCGTAAACTTCTTGGATTACCGGCTGCACTTCTTGTGCGCTGTATCCTAATGCCATAAGTGCTTCTAGCACTTCTTCGGTAGTACCTACAGGCACTTGTTCTACTGGTGAAATTCTTCCCGTTGGTGTGAAAGTTCCTGCAATACCGAGGCTTTCAATTTTATCTTTTAACTCTAGCACCAATCGCTCTGCTGATTTTTTACCAATACCAGGCAATTTCTGAAGACCTTTTGTATCACCACTAATGATGAGTCCTACAAAATGTTCTGGACTTATGGCCGATAAAATGCCAAGACCCAATTTAGGTCCCACTCCTGATACGGAGATGAGCAGTAAAAACAACTCATAATCTTCCATCGTCAAAAAGCCATATAACTGAATAGCATCTTCACGAACATTAGTATACGTGAATAAACAAGTTTCTTCACCTACTTGCAACTGACTTTGCACTGAACTAGGTACGTACACACGATAGCCCACATCATGGACATTCACGTACACCGAATCTAGCAATCGATGGGTGACAACCCCTTTTATATATGCAATCATAAACTCCTCACAATTGTAAAATTTGCTTCAATGTATCTGTATGGGAACTATGGGCTGTACAGATAGCAATCGCTAAGGCATCAGCCGCATCATCAGGCTTAATTTTTTCACGAATCCCCAATAAGTTCATCGTCATATACGTGACCTGTTCTTTTGTAGCTTTCCCATAGCCCACCACAGATTGTTTCACCTGCAATGGTGTATATTCGTAAATTGGTAAGTCTTGTTGACTCGCCGCCAATAACGTAACACCTCTCGCTTGTGCTACGCCGATACCCGTCGTTACATTGCGGGCAAAGTACAATTTTTCTATACCAAACTTTTGAGGGCGAAATTCTTCTAAAATATCGCTTAGTTCATTAAATATAATTTCTAACCGGCTTGCTTCTGGCGTTTTTGCCTCTGTGGTTATCACTCCATAGGTAACAGGTTTTAAAGAGCTTCCTATGACATCGATGATACCATATCCACAAATCGCATAGCCTGGATCTATTCCAATAATTCGCACGCTATAACCTCTGATTTCTTTTCATTGTTCCAATCATTTAATTATAGCAAATTTATAGAACATCTGCACCTATAGTATCCCTTTTTCTAATAAGCTTACATAGATGCCATCACCAATAATGATATGATCCAACACAGGGATACCCATCACTTCTCCAGCTCTAGCAAAAATTTTAGTCACCCGTACATCATCATTACTCTCGGTAGGATCTCCTGATGGGTGATTATGCATCAAAATAATAGCCGCCGCATTGGCATCGATAGCTTGACGGAATACTGCTCGTTGCTCCGCCGTACTACTAGTTAACCCTCCTTTAGAAATCAGAACAGGCTTAATCAATTTATTTTTTACCGTCAGTAATAAGACATAAAAGTGTTCTTCTGTTTTATGACGAAGACGTTCCATCATGTAATTAGCTGCCGCCTCCGGAGTGCTAAAATCTTCCCAATCTCGTTTCACTTTCATCTGTCCTAGACGTCTGCCCAGTTCGATAGCCGCACAAATAGTCACCGCCTTGTCTTGCCCAATGCCATCAATTTCTCGCAAAGCATCTATCGTAACATTGTTCAAGCCTCCTACCAATCCTTCCATGCGTTTCACCACTTCATGAGCCACTTCTAAGACGGTGGAACCTTTGCATCCTGTACGCAATAAAATGGCTAATAATTCTTCCAATTCTAACGCTTCAGCTCCTAAGGCAATGAATTTTTCTCGTGGCATTTGATATGATTGTAAATCCAACATAATTCCTCCAACATTTGAAAGTACATCCTTTAGCCCTATAAACGACAACACGCCACACTCCAAAGAGTGTGACGCATCACTATGTACCCATCGTGGGCACTTATATATCTTTCTTTATACTATAAATTCGCTATAGATTAGAAAAATCCTTTTATTTTCTTCAAACTTTATCCAAGTTCTCTCACAGATTCCACCTCGGTCGAGGTCTAATGATAACAATCAGCTTAGGGTAAACTCCCTTTCTAACCTATACTAAGAAAAGCTTATTCTTTCACATCCTCTGCACCCGCTTGACCTTGCCCATATACATTGGCTGCATAGATCGCAAAATCTTCTCCATGTTTGAAAGCATCTTCTCTTAGGTACGCATGAAAGACAACTTGGTCTTCTTTCACCTGTATCAAATTCGGTACATGCTGCGCTAAAACATCAAACAACTCTTGTTCTGCTTTTAATAACACACGGCCATGTTTTAACTTTTTCCCTTCTACCACTGAGTAAGCTAAGGCCCATACAGGGCGATCATCAGTGGACGATAATTTACGATATTTATAGCGAAATTTCAATGGGGGCATCATGGATTGTTTAAATTGGTAGACCCCGTTGATCATTGCATACGGAATGACCATTCGTTTCTTTCCTAATAAGCCTACCTCATCAATGATGAGATCCGATTCGGTCAACCTAAATGTATAGGTCCCCACTGCCTGCGATACAAGGACAAATAGAATCATTCCTTCTATTAATATTTCCGCTAAGGCTATACTACCTAACTCCACATAGCGCCATACACTATATGCCAACGCACCCAATGCTATCACAATAAATACAGTAACTAATGCAATGCCAGCTTTGGATCGTTTCGATTGTTCTTGATATTGTATAGACATGATCTCATCCTTTCATCAACAGTATCATCATCCTACTGTTAGAATAACAACCGATGAAAGCATTTGTCAACAAAAAAGAGCCCCCTCATAGAGGAGACTCTTTCACAAGTAATCAAAGATTACCAGTTTTTCATCACTAATGGAGCTGTAATACGTTTTGTATCACGAGCGATCATGATTTCTTCATTTGTAGGGATTGCAAAGATTTTAACTTTGGAACCTTCTGCACTGATTTCCGCTTCTTTACCACGAACATTGTTGCGTTCAGGGTCAATACGAGTACCTAAGTATTCTAAACCATTGCAGATTGCGTCACGGTTGCCAATACCATTTTCACCGATACCAGCTGTGAATACGATAGCATCAACGCCACCCATAACAGCCACGTAAGCACCGATTGTAGCACGTACTTTGTAATGGAACATATCCAATGCTAATTGAGCACGTTTATTGCCTTCTTCAGCAGCTTCTTCGATAACGCGGAAGTCATTGGAAACGCCAGAAATACCGAATACACCAGATTTTTTATTCATGATAGCATCGATTTCATGGTATGTCATATCCCATTTTTCCATCAAGTAAGGTACGATAGCTGGGTCAATATCACCACAACGAGTACCCATGATTAAACCGGACAATGGAGTGAAACCCATGGAAGTATCGATGGAACGACCACCTTTGATTGCAGTAACAGAAGAACCATTACCTAAGTGACAGGATACGATACGAAGATCGGACATGTGTTTACCCATCAATTCAGCTACACGTTGTGCCACATATTTGTGGGAAGTACCATGGAAACCATAACGGCGAACACCTAAATCAGTGTATGCTTCGTATGGAAGACCATATAAGAATGCCTCAGCTGGCATTGTTTGATGGAATGCTGTATCAAATACACCAACTTGTGGTACATTTGGCATAATTTTTTGGCATGCTTCGATACCTTGGATATTTGGAGGATTGTGAAGTGGAGCGATTTTTGCGCATTCTTCCAAAGCTTCCATCACTGCTGGTGTAATTAATACGGAATCAGCAAATTTTTCAGCACCATGTACTACACGATGACCTACAGCGTCGATTTCATCCATGGAACCAATCACACCATGTTCTGGATCAACTAAAATATCCAATAAGACTTGTAACGCCACTTTGTGGTCAGCTACTGGTTCGATGCGTTCTAATTTGTCAGCATCTGGACGGCGATGAGTGAAAATAGCATCATCGGAACCGATTTTTTCAAATTGACCTTTCGCCAATACAACTTCATGCTCCATATCAATTAATTGATACTTCAAGGAGGAGCTACCGCAGTTTACAACTAAAACGTTCATGTCTTATCCCTCTTTCTTAGTAACTTGAATGTGCCCATTCACACGTTGATTGATTTCTTCTCCTTGTGGGGAACTATCACTGTATGAATAGCGTATATTCCACAGTACACCTTTATTAATGAAAGTATACTGAGTAAACCTAATTTTTTGTCCATTAGCACCTGCTAGCATCGTAGATTTCACAGCCTGTACGCCGTCCACCTGCACTTGCTTTTGGTCCCATGGTATATTAGCACCCGTTTGGCCTAATTCTTTCACCAAAGCTTGTTGTCCTAATTTTGCGCCCTCTTCTAGCGTTGGCAATGGTGCTCCTGTAGAAGCCTGTGTAGCACTCACATAGACACCATAATTTTTATCTAGTCCTGCATAGATGGTCAAAGGTTGTCCCTTTTCATTAGCTGTAATTCTATCCAACTGACCGAAGTCAAAAGGAGAATCCACAATCACTTCAGATTGACCTACATTGATGACTTTCTGACCAAAACTATAGGTATCGATGGCTTGTTGACTACCACAGCCACCCAAGAACAACACCATCCCTAAACCAAGGGCTATGATATATTGTTTCATATAATTACCTCTAATAGACACATTTTCTACACCCAATTATAACATTAAATTCACGTTTTTTTCTACCCTTTTTTACGACTTCTTCCATGCATAGCACTTCTATCGCATATAACTATTGCGCATATCAATCAAATAGATAGTCTGTTATACTATACATAAGAGGAGGTACTAAACCATGAATACCATCGGAATTATTGCAGAATATAATCCCTTTCATAAAGGGCATGCACACCAACTAGAAGGGTTACGACAAAAGTATCCAGAAACAACCTTGCTCGTTGTGATGAGTGGCGACTTTGTGCAACGAGGGACACCTGCCATATTTTCTAAATTTCACCGCGCCCAATGGGCTCTTATGGGTGGTGCTGATATTGTGTTTGAGTTGCCGTCTATGTTCGCCGTTAGTTCTGCAGAATATTTTGCATCCGGTGGTGTCAGATTATTACATGCCCTAGGGTGTGACGCTATCTCATTTGGTGCCAGCCATACACAAGTAGAGGAACTTGTATCCGTTGCCGAAGTTCTTGATCATCCTAGTACGCAAGAATCGTTGCGTACTCTTTTAGGGCAAGGGTACTCCTATGGTACCGCCTTACGTAAAGCAATCCAGCAGTATTATTCACTAAGTACCTCAATGAATACCAATGATACCTCAGGCAAAAACACATCTGAGAACAATTCATTAGAAACCTCAAACGATATGTCTATATTAGGCTCTGACCCTAATACTATCCTAGGTATTGAATACATACGTGCCTTACATCGCCATCACATCGAGTTAGACATCATTCCCGTGGAGCGTACTAGCTCCCATCACAATCCAACCTTAGATGATTCATTTCCATCTGGTACAGCCTTACGAAACGCTATTTATTCCTCTAAGCAAACCTCTTCTAGTCTATTCCGTTCTCAGGACAAGCAGCAAGTATTGGATACTGACTACCCACCTTATGCCTCATTAGGAATTGATTCATCTATCTCATTAGATGAATTAGGTATCGATACCTCTTCTTTAGAAGAAGACCCTTTCAAGTGGCATCACTACTTGCCCCCTATGGTAGCACCTCTCGCTATGGACATTGTAGAATCCAACTATTATACTAACTTAGAGCGCTATTATGACATGATTCATTTCGCTAGCCGTGTATCAAGCAAAGAAGATTTGCAAACTCTACAGGATATGAGCGACGGTTTAGAGGAGGCATGGCTCACTGCGAGTGCCCTCGCCTCTTGGGAGCAAGCCCGTGAAAGTTTAAAATCAAAACGCTACACCTATGCTCGTCTCGATCGTATCGCTACCTACAGCCTATTCCGTCGCACCAAAGAGATATTCCAAAAGTGCCACCAACAAGGACCTACCTATGGGCGACTGCTCGCTTTCAACGACCGAGGTCGTCAATATCTAAAAGAAAAGCGCGCCTCTATCCCTATCGTCCAAAAATGGGCTCCTTTTTGCCAAAGTGCAACAGGTACTACTAAAGTACTGTGTGAGCAAGATCAACTAGCTAGTAAACTATGGCGAATGACTGTAGATAATCCTAATTATCGAGGTAGTCATTATGATTTCACCACCAGTCCTATATATGTATAAAACCACAAAAGTCCCCTGTACTAAATGCATCACTGCACTCAGTACAAGGGACTTTTCTATTACAACCATTCTGGAGGATCTACGATCATCTTACCACCTTCAATATCAATGGTTAATACCACTGTTTTCAAAGCTGGTAATAATAAATCTGGCTCCCCCTCTTTAGCGACTACGTACACATCGTTTGCACCAGGTTGTAGTACTTCTTTTACAATGCCTAAATCATTACCTTCTGTATCTTCTACGGCAAGGCCTTCGATTTCAAAGATATAATATCTATCTTCTGGCAATTCCACCAAATCTTTTCTTGGCACTTTAATTTCTTGCTTACCTAAACGCTCCACAGCTGTGCGATCAGGTAACTCTTTAAAGGTAGCCAAGATAAACTGTTTATGAAATTTTGCAGATGTAATATGGTATAGTTGACCATTGATGTAGCATTCATCCATTTTCATAAACCGCTCAGGAAAATCTGTTCTCGGTAATATACGAACATCGCCCCGCACACCGTGCGGAGCGACGATCACACCGATGGTAATCAGTTCTTGTGTATCCATTATTGACGGAATGCCACAACTTTGCCATCTTCTAGCAAAATTTCAGTTCCCATAAGAGCATCTAAATTATCACCGATTTTCACAGTAATAGTTTGCTCCATTTGACCTTGGGCAATTTCAGAACCAATTTCAAGCTTTTCTGCTTCTTTCAAACGCTCTGCTACTTGAGCTTTGAAAGCTACGCGTTGTTGCTTTTCTTCCTCGATTTGTTGACGCAATTGGATTAAACCTTGTGCATCAATTTTTGCTTGTTCACTTAACAAACGTTTAGCTTGGAATTCGATTTGTTGTAAATCTTGATCTACCATATCCATTTGTTGTTGTAAATCAGCAATAATTTTGTTTTTTAAAGTGTCCGTAACCTTAGACTTAATTGCCACGGGTACGCGTAATGTCATTTCTTCCATGTTACCACCCTTTTAGACAATATCAACGGATATCTTCTTGTTCTCTTTAATAGCCGCTGCTTTAGCCACAGCGCGAATCGCTTTCGCAATCTTACCTTGCTTTCCAATTACTTTACCCATATCATCAGGAGCGACACGGATTTCATAGACTTCCACTTGATCGCGAACTTCCATAGTAACAGAAACGGCTTCAGGTTGCTTAACTAATGATTGAACAATTAATGTAATTAATTCTTGCATCACAGTACGCCTCTCTATTAATTATTTTTTAGCGTCAGCAAATTTTTGCATAACACCATGTTTTTTGAACAAGGAGCGAACAGTATCAGTAGGTTGTGCACCTTTACCCAACCATTCTAATGCTTTCTCTTCGTCAATATTAACGATTGCTGGGTTTTTAGTAGCATCGTATTGACCTACTGTATCAACTGGACGACCTTCGCGTGGAGCGCGGGAGTCAGCAACAACGATACGATAGAAAGGAGCTTTTTTAGCACCTAAACGAGTTAAACGGATTTTTAACATTCTTCTTTCACCTCCTTAAATAGAATATTATCCCATGAACGGTAATTTAGGGAACATCCCCTTCTTACCTTTGCTCATAGACTGCATCTGCTTCATAAACTTACGAGCATCCTCGAACTGTTTAATCAGTTGATTTACTCGCTGCACTGTAGTGCCAGATCCTGCCGCAATACGTTTGCGCCGAGATCCATTCAATATATTAGGATTTGTACGTTCTGCCATCGTCATAGATTTGATGATAGCTTCAATTTGACGTACTTCTTTATTATCTAAATCAAAGCCTGCTAATTGGTCTTTCAATTTTCCCATACCTGGTAACATGCCTAAGATATTTTGCAAGGGTCCCAATTTGCGTATTTGGTTCATTTGTGCTAAGAAATCATCTAAGGTAAAGCTATTTTTGGCCATTTTCTCAGCCATTTTTTTCGCTTCTTCTTCATCGATAGAACTTTGCACATTTTCAATCAATGTTTTGAAATCGCCTAAATCAAGAATACGAGATGCCATACGATCTGGATGGAATACTTCTAAACCATCCATTTTTTCGCTAGTACCGGTAAACTTAATTGGCGTACCTGTGACAGCTTTAATGGAAAGTGCTGCACCACCACGGGCATCGCCATCCATTTTCGTTAGAATGACACCATCAAGGCCTAGGTAATTATTAAATGCTTCGGCTGTGCCTACTGCATCTTGCCCAATCATGGCATCCACCACTAACAAGATTTCATGCGGTTTTACTTCACCCTTGATATTAGCTAGTTCATCCATCAAGGTTTCATCAATGGCTAAGCGACCTGCTGTATCGATGATAACAATGTCTTTGAATAAGCGTTTTGCCTCTTCAATACCCGCTTTAGCAATCTCCACAGGATTCGCACCTGGCGTTTCATTCGCAAATACAGGAATATCGATTTGAGCTCCCACTACTTGCAATTGCTTAATCGCTGCTGGACGATACACATCGGCTGCTACTAGCATTGGATTCTTGCCTTGTTTACGAAGATGTACAGACAACTTACCAGCCGTAGTCGTTTTACCTGCCCCTTGTAAACCTACCAACATAATGATTGTGGGAGGTTTCGGAGAAATCATAATACGACTTTCAGTGCCACCTAATAACTCGGTTAATTCGTCATTCACAATTTTAATGACCGTTTGCGCTGGGTTCAAAGAACCAAACACTTCCTCACCCAAGGCTTTATCCTTGATACGGGCAATGAAATCTTTCGCTACTCCAAAGTTTACGTCAGCTTCTAACAAAGCAAACCGAACTTGTCGTAACGCTAGGTTAACATCTTCTTCAGAAATTTTACCTTTTCCTTTTAAGGATGCAAAGGCTTCTTGTAATTTATGTGTTAAATTTTCAAAAGCCATACTAGCCCTCCAATTGTGTTAATAATGATTGAATCGATTCAGATGTAATGGCAGCAGATACTAGCTCTTCTCTAATCTGTTTCACAATCTTTCGCCGTAGTAAATATTGTTCAATGAGGTGCAACTTTTGTTCATACCCCTCCATACTAGCTTTTGCTCGTTCAATATTATCATGAACAGCTTGCCTAGAGATATGCATTTCTTCTGCAATTTCACCTAGTGACATATCATCTTCATGATGTAAGGCATAACACTCTCGTTGTCGCTCCGTCAGCAAAGATCCATAAAAATCTAACAACAAACTAATTGTCATTCGTTCTTCCATGGGCCCTCCTTCTAAGCGTTTTGAAAGTATTATCTGTCAAGCAAAAAATATTTACACCCTATGTTACCAATATTTACCTAACTTGTCAATAGTTGTAAAGTAAATTACCTTTACACACAAAATAATCTATACCACAACATCTTATATTTTGTATTGCATCGCGTCTTATGGTAACTCATTTTTTATATTTTGTTTCCTATTTTCGAGCATACATGTTTCACCTATTCCTCAACAGGTACTGTAATTTTAGATAAATAGTCTTCACGTTTTGTCTCTGTCCAATAATTCCGTACTGGTTCTATATATACGGAACCTGCAATTTGTAATCCCTCATAAGATAAATAACTACTTACTTTATCGTACATCCACTGAGCCTGTTCTTCATAAAGACCTGTATAAAACATTTCTAGATACATCCCTCTAGGACGAGTAACAATCTCCATGTCTCCTTCATAATCAAACCCTACATCTGTACAATAATGGCTGTACTTGATGATATCTCCCTGTTCATAGTCTTCTCCATCGATAGCCATACCAATTTGAATAGCTTTAAAAGGCACTTCCTCTATAAGCCTAGCTTGATGTTCTAATAAAGTAAACAACTTTTTCTTTCCTTTTTCTGTTGCATCATAAGGAGTTAGTGCATAGAAAGATTCTTCTTTCATACCAAAGAACAATCGATTTTTAGGTATTTTTAAATATCGTTCTAAGTTAAATAAAGTTCTCTCTAAATTCATTTTATTTGTATATAAATCATTAATCTCCCGATCAAAGCCATAGCGTGCATCTTCTAATAAGGTTTTCAACATATGCGGACCTCGATGTTCCACATAATCTTGAATATCTTTCAAGGATAGATTTAGTTTTTTTAGGGTCAAAATAATCTCTAATCGATAGCACTCTTCTAATGTGTAATAACGGTATCCATTATCTTCAATTTTTGCTGGCAGAAATAGTCCTAATTTTTCATAATATAAGATCGTTTGTTTTGATATGCCATAAATTTTCGACACATCTCCAATCGTCATATAAATATTTCGCATAGATACTATCCTTTCTACTGTATTTCCAACAGGCATTTAGGTCTTCTAACAGGTTACTACATTTAACACGTTTAACACATTTAACACATCTAACCCCTGTAATGCCTTTTACACTCATATTGCTTATAATACATTTACAATATTTGCAATCTCTGTATTATCTATAATCTTTATAATACTTCTTTTATTTCATTTCTTGTAATACATAAGTATTTTGCCAAAACTAAACTATAGGTATATAGTTTTAACTACACCTATACTATAGCATAACTATGGGCTTTTTAATATATTGAGTTTCATTCATATATTTTTATCTATTATTAAATTAATTCTCATAAAAAAGTCTAGTCCAGAACTTTTTAAGTTCTATAAACCTTATACTATCAATGGTTAATGACAGATATGAAAAATTTTTAAAATAATTCTTTTTATTGGTTGACTCTACCACAACCATATACTTTATTATAATAACAGAGGACAGGTATTAGATGTACAGGAGTTCTCAATGAGCAAGTTAATAAGTATAAACTATATTGTAAAAGGAGGCTATCCCTATGGCATGTGGACACAAAGGTCGCGAATTTTACGCGAACGATCCAGAAAAATTAGCACGCTACGATATGGCAATGCGTCATATTGAAGCAGCTCGTGAAGAAGGTCAATCTTCCGAGGAAATCCATGCTATGTTCAACCGCATTATGAGCGGCAACACAGCTGGTAAATGTAAGCACAAAAAAGGTTGATTCAAATACGTACGCCCATACTATTAGAATATACCCCAACCTTTGAGTGAAATAGATAGGACGATGTCCGAAACAAAACCCCAACTCTTCTTCCCTTGAGTTGGGGTTCTATTTTTGTGTTAAAACTATTACTGACCACGCTTATATACATAATTCCAGCATTTTGTATAATATCCACAAAAAGGACTATAGCAAATCGTACCTAGTTCGTATTTGTTATAGTCCTTTTCTATTGTATGGCATACAGTGAATATTCATGTAAGCCCTATTACATAGATATTACAATAAAGTTATGAACTTCTCCGGATCATCATATAAGCCAATGATTACACTTTTGCACGTTTTAACCGCAATGCATTGCTCACCACCGTAACAGAGCTAAATGCCATGGCGGTTCCGGCAATGATAGGGCTCAAATACCCTATGGCTGCCAATGGAATACCAATGCAGTTAAAGATCAATGCCCAGAATAAATTTTGTTTAATATTTGTCATCGTTTTACGACTAATCGTCACGGCTTGTACTAAGGTGCGCAAATCATTTCGCACTAATACGATATCCGCCGCCTCTATGGCTACGTCCGTACCATGACCGATACCAAATCCAATATCTGCTAGCGCTAAAGCTGGCGCATCATTGATACCATCTCCCACCATGCCAACGGATTTTCCTTGACTTTGTAATGTGGCGATGGTATTTGCTTTATCTTGTGGCAGTACTTCCGCTACTACGTGAGTAATTCCTGCTTGGGCAGCTATATAGTTCGCTGTGCGCGCATTGTCTCCTGTGACCATCCACACATCGATGCCTTGCTCTTGTAAAGCCTTTACAACCTCAGGAGTTTCTGGACGCAATGTATCTGCTACAGCCCAAATACCGTGTACTGTGCCGTCTACTAACAAGACGGATACAGAATTACCTTGTTCTTCCAGACTGTGGATCTCCGCTTGCCATGGCGTGATATCAACACCTAGTTCTTGCATCCAGCGAGTATGACCAACCCGAATCAATTTATCCGCTATACGTCCTTCCAATCCTTTTCCTGGAATATCTTGAAAGTCTTTCACGATCATTTGTGGCACGCCTTTGCTAGCACCGTATTTAGCAATGGCTTGTGCAATAGGGTGAGTGGATCCTTTTTCAAGATTCACTGTGAAAGCCAAATTATACATTTCATCACCTGCTGTATATATCACTTTCGTAACAGATAGCTTTCCTTCCGTTAAAGTCCCAGTTTTATCCATGATGATGGCATTGATATGACCTGCTTTTTCTAAAAATTCTGCGCTTTTAATAAGCACACCATGTTCTGCCCCAAGGCCTGAACCTACCATGATGGATGTGGGTGTCGCCAAGCCCAAGGCGCACGGGCAGGCAATTACAAGCACAGCTGTGCCATATAATAAAGCTTCTCCTACCGTAGATCCTAATACAAAATACCAAATAATCATGGTAAGAATGGCAATACCGATGACTACCGGCACAAAATAGGATGCTACCACATCCGCGATACGCTGAATGCTCGCTTTAGATGCTTGTGCTTGTTCCACTACTTTGATGATTTGGGATAACATAGTTTCCTCCCCAATAGCAGTGGCTTTCATAATAAATGTGCCCGACATGTTAACTGTGGCGCCTATGACTTGACTAGACTGACCTTTTTCTACAGGTACGCTTTCACCTGTCAGCATAGCCTCATCCACTGTGGAATGACCTTCTAAAATAATTCCATCTACTGGCACTTTTTCGCCGGCCCGTACTTGGATTTTGTCACCTAGGACAATCTCCTTCGTAGGAATATCCATCCACTCCCCATTGCGTTCCACATGGGCCACGCTAGGTTGTAATGCCACTAATTTTTGAATAGCCTCAGACGTACGTCCCTTAGCAATTTCTTCCAATAATTTACCTAATAAAATAAAGGTAATAAGCCACGCAGAGGTTTCAAAATACACATCATGATTCCCTACTGCCATTTGATAGATACTAAATCCGTACGCTACGGACGTGCCTAATGCTACGAGCACATCCATAGTAAGCGTGCCACTGCGAATCGCCGCAAAAGCGCTAGTATAAAAAATCCAGCCCGCTCCAAATTGAGCGATCGTAGCTAAGACTAATTCAATTTCATGAGATAACATCGGCCAATGCCATAAATAGTGACCCATCATGGATACCATCATAGGGATCGCCATGAGAGCTGCCACACCTAAGCGAATATATTGCCCTTTATGAGATGGTTTTTCTACCTTCATATCCGCATCAGTAGCAATGTGTGCTTCAAAGCCAATCTTTTCAATAGCAGCAATGACCTCTGCCGCACCTATTGTGCTACCTTCTGTATACGTTACGGTTCCTTTATTGGTGAGCAAATTGACTTTCACATCTTCTACACCATCTAATTTGCTAACTGCTTTTTCTACACGCCCTACGCAAGCAGCGCAGTGCATGCCAATAATAGAAAATTCTTCTTTACGCATGATTCCTCCTAATGATACATAGTTCTATATGAAAGATACCTATATTTATTACTATGAATATATTAACATATATCCAACCTTTTTCATAGTATATACCCTATACAAATTTAACAGTATATTTCTTATACAAATCTTGCAGTATGTGGCTTACACCGATTTGATAGCTATCGATTGTCTAACCCACCGTATTTACACAAACTATTGTATCCTGTCCGTGTTACGCTGTCCGATTATACAGATCTAACACTCTATATTTCGTATAGCAACAGTGTTCCACTAACTTATGTTATACTATAGATACACAAGGATTGTAAACTAATATTTATTATTCATATACAGGAGTTTCTATGTCAGATATCCCCCAATCTTATATCACTATAGCCAATGAGTTTAGAACTGAATATATTATCGAAAAGTCACGTTTCATTTCTACTATCGCTCCTGTTACTACTGAAGCAGAAGCACAAACATTTATCCAACGTATATCCAAAGAATTTTGGGATGCTACTCACAACTGCACCGCCTATGCTATCGGCCCTCGCCAAGAACAACAGCGTTCCTCTGACAATGGAGAGCCCTCAGGGACGGCAGGAAAGCCGATGCTAGAAGTATTAAAAAAAACAGGCATTACAAATGTAGCTGTCGTGGTTACTCGTTATTTCGGAGGTATTAAGTTAGGTGCAGGAGGACTCATTCGTGCGTACTCTCATAGTGCAGCTAAGGCTGTCCAAGAAGGGGCTAAACTACTTATTGCACCTCGCCAAATTGTGACTATCTCCATAGATTATTCTAACTTTGGAGCCATAGAGCGCCAACTACAAACTCTAGGGCTTCACTATACAGCATCGTTTACAGATCTAGTATCTATTGAAATCTATGTAGAACCAGAAGCTGTGACCTCCTTAGAAGCTGATTTGACGAATCTAACTGGTGGTAACTTAACTTGGCAATTGCAAGATGTTCGTATGGTAGAATTGCCCTATACCACAAATATATCTGAAGAGTAAGGGTTACATCTCACATATACACGACAGGTAATCATCAAATAAGACTTCTGATTTAAACCTTTTAACTAAAGGATACTCAGTTTCTAACATAAGCAACAAAAAACCACGGTGTCTTCCTTCACCGTGGTTTTTTGTGCTTCTTGTTGGAGTCCTCTATATAAAGGGAAAGTACGCTAAATTAATGGCTGCAGCATTCTGCTACAAACACTTCTACAACTTCTTCATCTTGTAATTCAGAAGTCCAAGGATGTGGCCAGCCTTTAATGCTATTATCTTTACATTGACTTGCTTCACATGCTTCTAAACGATGTTTTTTTAAATTTTCTATCCATGCTGTTACTAAACTCATATTAGTTACTTCCTTCCTTGTCATAACACTCTACTCTTCCAGTTAAGTGTACTCTTATTGCATGTCTGTAGTATACAAGAGTCCAAAACATTTGTGAAATGACAGATAGTTATTATCTCATAAACTATTTTTTATAATACTTTTTATAGTATTTTTATTAAATCAAATTTAATGATAACTAACAAGCATATTAGATATAACTTTTTGACGTTTATTTGACGATTTTTGATAAAATAGAAAACAAAAAGCACACATGTATAACATATGTGCTCTTGTCCTGTGGCGGAGGATTAGGGATTCGAACCCTAGCGCCGGTAACCCGACCTAACGATTTAGCAAACCGTCCTCTTCAGCCTCTTGAGTAATCCTCCATGATACTTACTAAGAATACCATAGAAAGATTCAATTTGTCAATTCTTTTTTAAAGTTCATAGCCAACTTCTACAACTTCTACTTCTCCAGAATTTGGATGCATCATTAATCCATGAACTGCCACATCTTTGGGTATCAACGGATTCATTCGAAGCATGCTCACCGTTTCTTGTACATTATCTACTGGGTGAGAAAATCCATCGGCCCAATGCTCTAATTCGTGACGCACCATTTGAATCGCCTCAGGTGCTACACCACGCGACAACATGGCTGTAGTCAAACTTTCAGAAGTAGTTTTCGCCATACCGCACTCATAATGACCGATCACAAAAATTTCAGATACTCCTAGCTCATAGATGCAAACTAACAAACTACGTACCACGCTATCAAACATACCTGAAATGGAGTTACCCGCCGATTTAATCACCTTTGCATGACCCCGTTCAATGCCGAGAGCCTGCTCCATAAAGTTTACTAATCTCGTATCCATACACGTCAAAATCGCAATTTCACGAGTTGGCACCTTACTTACTGTTGGTGGCTCATCCCCATGTTCTTTGGTCGTACTGTCTAGAAATTCTCGATTATGTCGTAATATTTCATTTAATAAATTCATCAGTCACCTCACATAAAATTATCGAATTCGTTTTTTATAATGTTGTGAATTACCTTGCTGTTTCCAACCTACACGATCACCAATAGACATCACTCGACGAGTTAAACACTCTTTACATTGGTCTGCATTATCATCCACACATGGCTTATTATCATATAATAAATACTTCGCACGATGCTCTGGTACTGTAATGATAGGCATTAAGATATTCGCTCCAGCCGCCAATCCTTTTTCACGACCTAGTTTGTCTAAAGCTTGCAATGCTGTGGTAGCTGCAATATTAACATCTTTTAAGAATAGACGTGTTAAGGCAATCATTTTTAATCCTAACTGCACCCGCTCTAGTTTACCCTCTTGTGAGTCTATGCCTAACTCCAAAGCACGTTGCCCTAGAGGAGTATCATGATGTACCACATACGGTCCCATACCAATCATATCGATATCCATATCACGATAGAATAAAATGTCGTTGACAAGATCATCTAGTGTTTGTCCAGGTAAACCAATCATAACACCGGTACCGACTTGAAATCCTACCTTGCGCAAAGATTTCAAGCAATTCACACGTGTCTCAAAGGAGTGTAAGGCATCCTTTGGATGGATCATCTCAAATAAGTCTTTATTCGTCGTTTCAATGCGAAGAAGATACCGGTCCGCACCTGCTTCACGCATACGTCGGTATGCTTCTTCCGATTGCTCCCCTACACACATGGTGATGCCTAGCTCATTGTTGCTTAACTTTTTAATATCGCGAATTAAATCCACCACATAATCTACAAAGGCATCATCCGTACGTTCTCCGGACTGTAATGTTAAAGAGCCATACTCATGGTCGTAGGCCCATTGTGCCATTTTTAATACGTCATCACGAGACATATCAAATCGTTCTGTCTTGCTGTTTTCATGACGGATACCACAATATAAACAGTTTTTGATACAACGATTGGAAAACTCAATGAGTCCACGGTAATAGGCTACCTTATCTACGTAAGCAGCTTTTACCTCATAGGCTTTTTTATATATTTTTTGTAATTCTTCCTCATCCGTAATGGTCATAAGGAATCGTAGTTCCTCTTCCGTTAACCACTCGTCACCGACGAGATCTTTTTGTAAAATACTATCTACTGTCATATTTCCTCTATTAGAACACATGTAATACTTATTATTCCTTACGATAGGCAATGATAATTGACCCATCTATATCTGTAGGCAATGGATCCAATACAAATCCTTTTAATTCTTTTGGTAACTGTGAAAGTTCTGTCACTTGATGTTCACAGATATAATGTGCCAATGAACCACGCATCTGTTTTGACGATGTACTAAGCTGCTTCCACACACCATTACGATGCTCTAAAAATTCTATGGTTACCATCTTAGGATGGTTAATCCATTTAGAATATTCCTTAGATGCCAAATTGAGTATCCAATCTTCCTCACCTACAGCGGCATCCACTAAAGGTTGCCACCAGGCATAGAGATTTGTTTTTTCCTCTTTCAATACAGGATCAATTAAATCCAGCCGATATCCTTTGATACCACTGTTAGGGGCTACTAAGCCATACAAGGCAGACCCTATCCATACATGGGTATTAGCGAATGCTTTTCCTTCCTCTGAAAGTCCATCATAATCAAAATTTTTGAAAGATAGCCCGTTATAGCTAAGCGCTGCCATACCTTCTACTTCTTTGTCATAATGTTGGTAAAAATCATATACTTCATCTAAGACTGTATCTTTTAATTTTAAGGCTTTACCGATCGTTTCCTTTGGTAGACTTTGCATATGTTGTATAATTTGTTCCGTCATATGCGGTGCAAACTTCGGTGCACTCGGAGTACCTTTTATATCTTTTGTTTTACTAGGGGATATAATAATTTTCATAATATTCCTCTACTTAATCAACATTATTATCATTATATATAAAATATCTATCAAGAATACAGTACGTCCATGCAACAGCAGTTGTATCCTACAGTCTTCACGATGGATTCTGTGATTATATCATATTTATTTAGTATACCATACATCGAATAAAATGGATATAGATTCCATCATACATATTTAAGTGTCTATTTTTAATACGCATGATGCATTCCATAATCTTATCATATTCTTTACCTATATTATAGACAAAATCGTTATCCTATCATACCAGGGATATTAGAAGGACTATAAGCAAAGAAAACCCCTCAAACACAAGTGTTCAAGGGGCTCATGACTAGCGGATCAATTATTTCAATTCTACAGATGCGCCAGCTTCTTCTAATTTAGCTTTTAAAGCTTCAGCGTCAGCAGCAGCTACGCCTTCTTTAACAGCAGCAGGAGCGCCGTCAACGATAGCTTTAGCTTCTTTTAAGCCTAAACCAGTAGCTTCACGTACAACTTTGATTACGTTGATTTTGGAAGCACCAGCGTCTTTAAGAATTACGTCGAATTCGGATTTAGCGTCAGCACCGCCAGCAGCAGCACCAGCAGCAGCTACAGCTACAGGAGCAGCAGCAGTTACGCCGAATTTGTCTTCAATTGCTTTTACAAGATCATTAAGTTCTAAAATAGTTGCAGTTTCTAATTCAGCAACGATGTTTTCGATGTTCAATGCCATGATTGATATCCTCCATTTTTGATATATGTTTTCTTAGTTAATTGTGTTGCTATTATGCAACAGTTTCGTCTTTTGCTTCCGCAACAGCTTTTACTGCGTAAGCTACATTGCGAACTGGAGCTTGAAGCACGGAAAGAAGCATGGAAAGCATACCTTCGCGGTTCGGCAAGTTTGCAATTTCTTGTACTTTTGCAGCGTCAAGAACTTCACCTTCCACAATACCAGCTTTAATAGTTAAAGCTTCAGTTTTTGTGTCTTTAATGAAGTTTTCAAGAATACGAGCTGGAGCTACAGCGTCTGTGCTAGAAGTTGCTAATGCAGTAGGACCTTCTAAATGCTCAGAGAAAGCTTCGTAACCTAATTCGTTAGCAGCGATGCGAGTCAAAGTATTTTTGATTACTTTGTATTCTACACCTTCAGCCAAGAATTTACGACGAAGATCTGTTACTTGAGCAACAGTCAAACCGCTATAACCAACTAATACAGCACCTTTCGCTTCAGAAAGAGTTTCTTTCATTTGAGCTACAACTGCTTGTTTTTGTTGAGTGACAGCCATTAGAATACCTCCTTGTAGATTTTTGGTGATTTTCTATGTACTATCTTAGCGTAAAAACGACCTCAACGAAGACGTTGAGGTCGAGAACCATTCCATAATAGATTGGATTCAGCCTCAGCGGGCGAGTTTCCTCATTAAATCAAATGATGCCAGCCGTCTACAGCTAAGAGAACATATATAATTATTGTTCCTTGCTAGTGCTTGTTAATTTAAACACGTTCATAGGAACGCCAGGACCCATAGTAGAGCTAAGTGTCACAGTTTTAATGTATTGACCTTTAGCTGCTGCAGGTTTAGCTTTAACAATAGTATCAACGATTGTACGGAAATTGTCAAGTAATTTCGCATCATCGAAAGATGCTTTACCGATAGGACATGCAATGATACCAGCTTTGTCTGTACGGTATTCGATTTTACCTGCTTTAATTTCGCTAACAGCACGAGCTACGTCAGGTGTTACAGTACCAACTTTAGGGTTTGGCATTAAGCCTTTAGGACCTAAAATTTTACCTAAACGACCAACTTGGCCCATCATGTCAGGAGTAGCTACAACAACGTCGAAGTCGCTGAAACCACCTTGTACTTTTGCTACTAATTCTTCGGAACCAACGATATCTGCGCCAGCATCCTCAGCTTCTTTAATTTTGTCGCCTTTCGCAAATACGAGTACGCGTTGAGTTTTACCTGTACCATGTGGTAATACAACGGCACCACGAACTTGTTGATCAGCGTATTTAGGATCGACGTTCAAATTGAAAGCGATTTCGATTGTTTCGTCGAATTTTGCAGTGGCAGTTTTCTTAACTAATTCAATACCTTCTACTGGTTCGTAGAATTTATCTGCTTCGATAAGTTTTACTGCTTCAGCATATTTCTTACCTACTTTTGCCATTTTTATTCCTCCTTATGTGGTGTAACGGGATGTCCCTCCCACCGATATGTGAGTCACATACCGTACGCTAATTAATCAACGATTTCAATGCCCATGCTGCGTGCAGTACCTTCTACCATACGCATAGCTTGCTCAACAGTGTTAGCATTTAAGTCAGGCATTTTAAGTTCAGCGATTTCACGAACTTTATCGCGACCAACTTTAGCTACTTTATCACGGTTAGGTACTCCAGATCCTTTTGGGATACCTGCTGCTTTTTTCAATAAAACTGCAGCTGGTGGAGTTTTTGTGATGAAAGTGAAGCTTCTATCTTCGTATACAGTAATAACAACTGGGATGATAAGACCAGCTTGTTGAGCTGTTCTTTCGTTAAATTCTTTAACGAAGCCCATGATGTTAACACCTGCTTGACCCAAAGCTGGACCAATCGGTGGCGCTGGACTCGCTTTACCAGCCTCGCACTGTAATTTCACAACTTTACTAACTTTTTTAGCCATGGTGATTACACCTCCTTGCGTCAAAATGTGGTGGTAACGGAGCGAAATTGCCCCTCCCACTGGCAACCTCCCGGCTGCCTAAAAAGGTTAGAGTTATATAATATATTAAAGAATTTTCTCAACTTGAGAATATTCTACCTCTACTGGGGTTTCACGATTAAACATCTCTACATTTAAACGTAGTTTTGCATGATCGTGATTGATTTCAGTAATAACGCCTGTTCTATCTTCAAAGGCACCGGATGTAATTCGGACAGTTTCTCCTACTTCAACATCAAGAGTTTGTACTGGTTCTTGATCCAAACCTTGAGACTTCAAGATATAGGCTACTTCAGAATCAGATAGTGGCACTGGTTTTGTTACAGAACCAACAAATCCTGTAACACCTGGTGTATTACGCACCACATACCAAGATTCGTCATTTACTTCCATTTCTACCAGCACATAGCCTGGAAAGACTTTGCGTTTTACTACTTTTTTTACGCCATCTTTTTCGTCGATTTCATCTTCCATTGGAATTAAGATGCGTGAAATCACATCTTCCATTCCCATAGCTTGAACTTTCAACTCCAAAGTGGTTTTAACTTTATTTTCGTAGCCTGAGTAAGTATGTAAGACATACCACTTTTTATCTGTTCCCATTAAAAAAGCCTCCTACTTTACAGCACTCTTTAACAACTTAAAAAGTTCTGCAAATACTGTGTCAACGATACCAATAATAACAGAAATTAAAATTACTGCTATAAATACGGCAATCGTATAGTTCACAAGCTCTTTTTTTGTAGGCCAGACTACTTTCTTGAGCTCAGATCGCACTTCACGAACGAATTTACCGTTACCATTTTGTTGTGCTTGAGCTTTTGAATTAGTTCCTGCCATGATATCACATCCTCACGTCAACAAATAATTAACAATTATTTTGTTTCACGGTGTAACGTGTGTTTACCACAGAATTTACAGAATTTATTCATTTCAATACGATCTGGGTTATTTTTTTTGTTTTTGTTTGTCTGATAGTTACGTTGCTTGCATTCAGTACAAGCCATAGTTACTGCGTTACGCATCAGTTTACACCTCTCTTTAAAGTGCCTAGACGGCTATTACTTCATAAACATACTAATATAGACTACCACAAGTGGAAGCCTATGTCAAATGCAATCTAAAAAAGCCAGGTTTTTCCTGACCTCTATATTATTACATAGAACATCTTAAATAGCAAGTAGTTTCCTATGTTATTTATAAATTTTTCATTTACAAAATTGAATGATAGGACTATAATAAAACCATAATTTACCATCTTGCATGGAACACTAGCTCAGTTGGCAGAGCATCTGACTCTTAATCAGAGGGTCCAGGGTTCGAACCCCTGGTGTTCCACCACACCTATAACCGCACAACAGTGCGGTTCTTTTGTTTTGTAACACTATAATTGATTGACGTAACTTTTTCGAGTTGACCCCAGCTTGACCCCAGCTTACTTGATTAATTGAAAAATACACGCAGTTCACGGAGTAACCCCATGTTTAAATTTTTTCTATCTACCCTTATCTCTTTCATCGATACTGTATTTATGTTATTCGAATCTATCGGCATTTTTGCTTTTTCTTTAATTCTGTTCATTATTGTTCTCATCATACTTGGATATTTCTTGCTCGCTCTATTTAATTAATTTATTGTGTACATCGTCCTATTCTTTATTCCACTCAATCTGTACCAGAAACACAATCATTCTTATACTAATTCTATACTATAAAGGACTGCAGTAAAACGTATTTCTACATTTTACCACAGTCCTTTTTGTATTATAACAGCAATGCCCCTACAACACCACCTACTAGCAAGGTAATGTCATAAAATATAAATGTGGGCACGCAAGTATCCCATATATGATTGTGTTGTCCATCTGCATTAAGCCCCGATGTAGGTCCCAATGTAGAATCCGATGCAGGTGATCCCGCATCCCCTAATGCAGCTGCTATACCGATTAATAAGATGATAGCCGGTACTGAAAAACCTAAATGTAATCCCATAGGAATATATATGGATGCAATGACCGGAATGGTACCAAAAGATGTACCGATACCCATAGTAATGAGCAAGCCAACGATAAGCATCACGATAGCCCCCACTAGTTTGGAATCAATAATAGATACTGTGGCTGTCACTAAATGCTCTACAGAGTTTGTTTCTCGCAATACATTTGCATAGCCTGCGGCTATCAACATGACAAAGGCTATGGTCCCCATCATGCGAATACCACCATCCACATCTTCATCCATTTTAGACCATTTGATAAGACCTGTAGCAAAGAATACAGCTAACCCTGCCAACGCACCAATTGGTAAAGATTTAAAATACAGTTGTGCCACAAAAGCCACTGCTGCTCCTGCTAATCCTTTCCAACAATCCGCCGTCATACGAGTTGTATGCTCTGTAGATTCTTCTTGCACCACCGCAATATCTTCATAGTCACGGTTTCGACTATAGTACACAATGGCAAGCAATAATCCTACCACCATGGATATGCCACCAATCCACATAACAGAAGCTATATCTGAAATCGATACATTCACACCGTTAGCTACCATTTGATCTTTGATAATGGTCATGAATAGCAAACCAAAGCCAACTGGCAAAGATACATACGGTGCTTTCAGACCAAATGTTAAGGCACACGCCACCGCTCTACGGTCTATTTTCATACGATTCATCACCACTAATAGGGGTGGAATCAAAATAGGAATGAAGGCAATGTGCACAGGAATTAAGTTTTGTGAAAAACAGGATACAAAGGCGATGAGCAATGTAAATGCCACTTTTTTTGTACCTACAATATTCGTAATCTTTTTAGTGACTACTGTGGCTAGCCCAGACCGTCCAATGACAATGGCTAAGGCGCCCAATAAAATATAACTAAATGCAGTCTCTGAGTTGCCACCCATGCCACCGATTAAGGATTCGATGGTAGTGGTTACCGTCATGCCGCCTGCCAAGCCTGCTACTAAGGAAGCTACGATAACCGATAACAACACGTTAAATCGTAGCAAACACAGAATCGACATTGCGATGACTGATAGCACTATGGGGTTTAACACTATATCCATTTAGGATCTCCTTCTTTTGTACTTACTCAGCTTGGAGCAACTGTTCCAGGTACGTTCGTTCCCACACATCTCCATAGCCATCTAATTGTTGCAATGCTATTGTACCATAGGTAGCCAAACTTTTAGAAAAAGCTTGATCCACCTCTGCACTAGGATACTCAGTTTTGAGGAAACAAATAGCCCAATGCACACGACCAACTTCTTGTCCATGTTGCTCTACTACACCATGAGATTGGGCAGATTCCAAATAGGATACAGCTGTCTGCGTATCTCCTTTAATTCGGGCTAACAAACCAAGGTATGCCTCAATAGTCGGTCTTCGTCGACTTATGGTATATTGCAAGCATAATTCATAAGATTTTTGAAAATAGGTAAATGCTAATTCATATTGCTGCAATGCAAAAGCTGTCATACCTGCATTGGTGGCAAATACAATCCATGAACTATATAGTTCCGTTTGATCACAATAGTCCAGTGCTTTTTGGTACATCTCTAATGCCGTCTCCAGACGAGACCGACTTTTTTCAATATCTCCTAAGTAGTTATAGGCCGCCCCGATATTAATAGCATATCTGCGAGCCACAGTTTGGGTTACCGAGAATAAGCGTATAGATTCCTCTAGGAGAGGAATGGCCTGTTCTGGCTGACCTTCCATAATGAAAGCCAACGCTTTCAGTCTTAATATAACCCCAATCTCCTTTTTGAAATGGTACTGCTCTGCCAACGCAAGAGCCTTTGTAGTATATTGATGTATCTCTAGAATATGACGCATTTGCAAGTGATAATAAATCATCTCTTTATAGGCTTTCAACTTATAATTCGATGCTTCTTGTTCCGTACTTTCCTCTAATAATTCTTGAAAGTATCCTAAACCTCGCTCCTTATCACCGATACTCATGTAATATTTACCTGCTCCGTATAGGTAAGGCAATTCTAAGGCCCGCACCTCTGGCACATCTCCATACAATGTGTACACATGAGCTAACTCATCTTCTATTTCCTGCAAGGCTTTACCCGTTACTTCTCCCATAAAATACCCTGCATAGACAGAAGATAATTCCCCTACGCCAAGTTCTGGAGAGGCATCTTTATTAAAGTTTAAATAATGCATAAAAGATTTTAATTTATACATTAAAGCTTTTTGGTATTGTCCTGCTTCACGAAAATGAAATTCTAGTTGCTTATAGCGAATCATATCTTCCTTGGAGTGTGTTAACCGTTTTTCCCAGGCTTCCCCCAAATAGGCATGCAAAATTTGACGGCGATCGATAGCCATTTGATCTCGTAAATACTCTTTGCACTTGAATTGCTTTAAACTATATTGCACTTCACCATGTTGTGTACGGTAATCAATGAATCCCTTTCTTTCCAACTCCTCTAAAGTTTGCAACAGACGTAGTTTGTCCAAGCCCATATATTGTTCAATCATCCCTAATGGTGCTTCATTATAGAATAAACTGATAAACTCTGCCAATTTACGTTCTTCTTCAGATAAAGTATCGCATTTCTTGCTATAGAGCAGTTCCATATCTTTAGTCAAACCATAAATGGAACCATATTCTTTCCATAGTTGCATGCTTTCTATCAGCACTAACAGATTGCCTCGACTGACTTCCACTAATTGATCCACTATATCTGTATCCTGTAACGTAGGTTCTCGGTCTAAGATAAAAGCTCGCATCCGCTCATCTGGTAAAGGCAACAAGGAAATACTTTGCAATGCTTTCTGCTGTTCTAAACTTTGCAAGGTTCGTTGATGCATGCCTTTTACTTCCTCTACATCAGTGACAATCATCATAAGCCGTTCAGACCTATGATGTAACAGCAATAAACTCAATAAAGAAAAACTTAAGGAGTCCATCCATTGCACATCCTCAAAAATCAATGTAAAAGGAATTTCTTCCGACACCTGTTCTAGCAGATTTGATACTGCTTGGTACACTACATCAAAAGGCAATGCTTCCGTTACTTCTAAAAAGCCCAAGTCTCGAGCCATACGTCTATCTAACTGTGGAAAGATTTCATAAATACGCCGTAATTCGATGTTTTCCAGACCTTGTAATTCGATTTCTTCCAGTATCTTTCCTACAATAGGAATCCACGCATGCAATAGTAAGCCTTGTTCCTCTTCATAACATTGGCTATCTAACACACATCGGTAGGGCTCTACTTTATCTCGTATATATTCTACGAGGCTCGTTTTACCGCTTCCAATGTCTCCTGTGATACGCAAAGCTAAGGGAGTATCTTCAAAGAAGTGCAAATACTTCTGCACCTCTCCTGCTTCTGCATCACGGCCCTTCAACATCGTATGTTCTACAAAGGACACCGCCTCTTGTTTTTGTGTCTTTGATAAATGCATAGCTTCTCGAAGAGAGTTAGGTACACTTTCATCTAAATCATCTGCGTAAATACATTGTAGTTGATGGTATAATTGTTTCCCCATAGTCGTGAAACCTTGGCTCATAATCAGTTCCAAAATCGCACTAAATCGCTCTTCGTTATAGGGGTCATAGGACAATAGGACAGGAATATATCGCTCAATACAGGCGATATTTTTTTCCTCAATCCCTGCATCTACTAAATCATAGACCGCCTCCATGTACATAGATTTAAGACGACTTCGTTCCCCTAAATACCAATCTTCATAAGCCACTGCATCTTTTACATAAAATCCTTGTAAAAATTCCCCTTTGTAAATATCTATATATTGTTTAGGGTTCCTTTGAAATTGATGTACATCCACATAGATTTGTGCCGTAGGATTCCATTGTAATACAGCGTTCCTCGGTGATACAAATACATCTGCCCCCAATAGCTTTTTTGCCTCATAAATGGCATTTCTTAAGTTTTTTCTGGCATTGACCTCCGATTTTTCAGGCCACAATAAACCGCTAATTTCATCTCGGAGGGCTACTCCTTTTACCACCATATAATAAATGAGCGCTTGTACTTTTCCATAAGTAAAAAAGATATCTTTCCCATCTACTTGTATCCGTGGTGTCCCTAATAAATGAATTTCTATCCCCATATGATTTCCTTCATTTCATTGTGATCGGTCTTATACCTTAGCAAGACCTAACAATCGTTGTTCCTCTGTATCTAACACAGCTTCTATCTCTTCCATGCTATCTGCCAATTGTTTCACAAACTCTGCATCTTGTATAGAACCTAAATTGATTTTCACATTTAAAAAGGCACTCTTTACAGCAGCTCTTGCATTAATCACAGCAATCATCCCATCCGTAATGGCATTGGTATTTCCTTTTACAATGACTGTTTCCGTCAAGGGTAATAAAGTATATGCTAATTTACCAATTTCATAAGGCACTAAGGCTGCTTGTTTCGTGGTACGTTGTATTTCAGCTTTACGAAATACTTTTTCTTCATCTGTTTCTTTTGGTAATTTGAAAGCTCCCATTAACTCCATAAAAGCAGCACTATCTTTATTAATATAGTGAACAAAGTCTTCTTTGACTTGGCTTACTTCTTTTTGAATAGCCTTCATCTCCTCATGGACCGCTTCGTATTTTGCATTCCCAATTGTTAAATTCGCTACCATTTCAATTAAAGCGGCCGCCATAGCGCCATTCATCGCCGCCACACTGCCACCTCCTGGGGCTGGTGCACTAGAACCAAGGTCACGAATAAACTCTAATACAGATGCGTTATGTAATTCCATCATTCCTCCTAAAACAATCCTTTAATAGTCCCTTCTGCTGTTACATCCATACCAAGAGCGGCTGGTTGTTTCGGTAACCCTGGCATGACCATAATATTGCTTGTTTGACACACAATAAATCCAGCCCCATTGGCAATTCGTACATCTTGCACAGTAATCGTAAAGTCTGTAGGGGCTCCTAGTAACTCCGGATTATCACTTAAGGAATATTGTGTTTTTGCCACACATACCGGTAAGTCTGCCAATCCCCATTCTTCCAATTGAGCAATTTGCTTTTTCGCTGCACTGGTAAATTCTACACCATTGCCACCATAAATTTCTTTTACAATAGCCGTTAACTTATTAGGAATACTATCTTTCACATCGTATAAAGCAGTTGGCTTGATATCTGTTCCTTCAAGCATACCCATCACTTGTTTTGCCATATCAATACCGCCGGCTCCACCTTTTTCCCAGCATTCATTAAGGCTTACATCTACACCGTAATGATCACATAATTGCAATAATGCATCGATTTCAGCTGGTGTATCCGTAGCAAATTTATTAATACTCACTAATACTGGTAACCCAAAGGCTCTCATATTGGCGATTTGTTTCCCTAAATTCACAAAGCCTCGTTCTAGTGCTTTTACATTTTCTTTGGTCAACTCTGATTTTGGCACTCCTCCATGCATTTTTAAGGCACGGATAGTGGCTACGATGACCACTGCATCAGGGAAGATATCTCCATAATGACACTTAATATGTAAGAATTTCTCTGCTCCTAAATCCGCCCCAAATCCCGCTTCTGTAATGACTACATCGCCTAATTTTAATCCTAGCTTGGTAGCAATGATAGAGTTACATCCATGGGCAATATTCGCAAATGGACCACCATGGATCAATACTGGTGTATGTTCTAACGTTTGTACTAAGTTAGGTTTGATAGCATCTTTCATGAGTAACGCCATCGCTCCTTCACAACCTAATTGATGAACAAATACAGGGTCTCCAGATAGGTTTGTACCAATTACAATACGACCAAATCGTGCTTTTAAATCTTCTAAATCACGAGCCAAGCATAAAATAGCCATGATTTCAGAGGCTACTGTAATCATGAAATGATCTTCCCTTGGTACACCACTCATAGGGCCACCCATGCCAATGACCACATTACGTAAAGCACGATCATTCATATCTAATACGCGTTTCCAACTAATACGACGCACATCGATTTGTAGTGCATTACCTTGGAAAATATGATTATCAATCATTGCTGATAACAAGTTATTAGCTGCCGTTATGGCATGCATATCCCCTGTAAAATGAAGATTAATATCTTCCATTGGCACTACCTGCGCATAACCACCACCAGCAGCACCACCCTTGACACCGAATACTGGTCCTAAGGATGGTTCGCGCAATACAGCAATACTGTTCACACCAATTTGTTGTAAAGCTTGTGTCAATCCGATAGTAGTGGTAGACTTGCCTTCTCCTGCTGGTGTAGGTGTGATGGCTGTAACTAGTACCAGCTTACCATTCGGTGTATCCTGTAATCGTTCCATCGCATCAAAGGACACTTTTGCTTTATATTTTCCATATAATTCTAATTCATCTTCTGCTAAATTGCATCGTTTTGCAATTTCCACAATAGGTTCCATTTGTGCCTGTTGGGCAATTTCAATATCACTTAACATGAGTTTCCCTCCTTATACATCGCTATGCACTTGCATGACCATAACGCAGGTTACAGCAATTCTTTACTGTTCAAGAATTCCAACACTTTTCACTAGTACTATAGTAAAGAAATAGTCTATTACGAACATCATACAACGATTTACCATATTTCGTCTATCAATAATTACACTTAAAGCACTTTCCTTTTCTATAACAAGTTATAAAAAAACACCATATATCCAGAACTGGTATATATGGTGTTTATTTACATTCTATTATGCATGCGCATCTGCCATAGCTTCCAAATGTTTTTGTTCTAGAGCCGATACTTCTTCATCTGTTAGTGGGTGATCTATATATCGTTTTAAATCTTCTGCAGATACTTCTTGTTCCCATCGCCCCACAATAGCTGCAGCGATGCAATTACCTAACAAGTTACATACGGTACGACCCATATCTAACACACGGTCTATCCCCAAAATTAAAGCTAAGCCTTCCACTGGCAGTCCAAAGGCTGCACTTGTAGCTGCCACCACAATTAAGGAGCCACCTGGTACCCCTGCAATTCCTTTAGTGGACAACATCAACGTAATCATCATTAAAATTTGTTGATCAATCGGAAATGGAACACCATAGACTTGTGCAATAAAGACAACCGCCAATGCAGAGTACAGCGTAGAGCCATCTAAGTTAAATGTATATCCCAAGGGAAGTACGAAGCTTACAATATGATTGGGAATCCCCATCTTTTTCAATTTCTCCATAGCAATTGGTAATGCTGCCTCTGATGCGGCTGTGGTAAACGCTAAAATAGTCGGCTCTTTCAATGCGATGAATAATTTAAATAAGTTCACTTTTGTTAAAGCCGATGCGATACCCAATACGATGGCAAGGAACACAATTAGCCCGGCATATAAAGTAAATACTAATTTTAATAATGGAATCAGCATTTCAACCCCAAAGGCACCAACTGTATACGCAATAGCACCAAGAATACCGATAGGAGAAATATACATGACATAATGGGTTACTCTAAACATGATGTGGGCTATACTTTTTGATAAGTCTACAATTTGTTTTCCCTCTTTACCCAAACTTGCTGCTGCAATAGCAAACATACAGCTAAAGAAGATAATTTGTAACATATCTCCACGAGCCATGGCGTCAATAATATTTGTTGGAATAATATTCACTAACATTTGCACATGGTCCATTTGACCTTTAGAGGCTGCTTTGTTAACGATATCCGTAGCGCCACCACTAGCTGTCAAATTCACACCCACTCCGGGTTCTACTACATTCACAGCAAACAATGCAATAAATAACGCCAATGTAGTAGCTAATTCAAACCATAGAATCGCTTTTCCCCCAAGACGGCCTAATTTTTTAAAATCCCCTGTCCCAGCGATACCCATTACTAGGGAGCTAAAAATTAAAGGGACTACAATCATTTTAATCATGCGAATAAATACATCACCTAAAGGTTTTAATTGTTTCGCAAAATCTGGTGCCACTGCACCTACTAGCACACCAGCCAAAAGACCAATGCCTATCCACCCGGACAGTCCAATTTTCTTTAACATAGTATAGAATCTCCTTTTTACATACCAATACTTGCTTAGGTTATATAAAAAGAGGCGATGGTGTACAAGTACAGAATGTCTCTTTCAGAACCTATTCTAAAATTCTATAGAAAGCATTATAACAAATCCTTTACAGAGATACAATAGTACAATTAATGTATACAAAAAATATAAAAATCTTTTTTCAAAAAATTTTTAATAAAAAGTTTTATATTTTGACATTCTTTTGACGCTTCTAGTTTATACTACACATAAAGAGTAGCAACACTATGATACTCTCTTTCTTGTGAAGTGATGTACGTATATTATAAACTCCTCAACTCCTTTATAGGGTCTAATAATATATGTATGCGACATAACCAGCTACCTCTACCATGCTACCTCTACGGTATGTCGCACATAAATACACATCCTTCATTCACATCTTTAGGTCTTCTCCTCTACTCTTCCCTACAGATGGCCTAAAGAACTCTATCAACAAATACCATGAGCATCTATTAGATGTACATGGTATTTTTTCTTTTTTGCTGCACTTATACTATTATATAATCTAAGTATTTCGACAACATTAATACTCTCATCACTATATAGTTAAACACAAAAAAAGAGACTATTTACATAATATATGTAAACAGTCTCTTATATTGTATGGCAAAGATTTCAATAAAACCAATTATGCTTGTTGTTCACCTACGTGTTCAAAGCTTGCTTGTTCTAAGGCTTCCACTTCTTCATCAGTCAAAGGATGTTCCATCAATTCTGACAAACGCTCCGCAGATACTTCGTTTTCCCAACGCCCTACAACAGCAGCTGCTAAACAGTTACCAGATAAGTTACATACAGTACGCGCCATATCTAATATACGGTCTACACCAAGGATTAATGCTAAGCCTTCTACTGGCAATCCAAAGGCCGCTGCTGTACCAGCAATAACAATCAATGATGCTCCTGGCACTGCTGCAATCCCTTTCGTGGACAACATCAACGTTAATACCATTAATAATTGCTGTTCTAATGGAAATGGCACACCATACACTTGAGAAATAAATACTACCGCTAAGGATGAGTACAACGTGGAGCCATCCAAGTTAAATGTATATCCCAAAGGTAGTACGAAACTTACGATTTGGTTAGGAATACCAACCTTTTTCAATTTTTCCATGGCAATTGGCAATGCTGCTTCAGACGCCGCTGTAGAGAAAGCCAACACGATTGGCTCTTTCAATACTTTACCTAATTTAAATAAGTTTACTTTTGTAAAGAAAGAAGCGATAGCAATGATAAGGATTAAGAATAACGCCAAACCACCGTATAAGGTGAATACTAACTTCATCAATGGCACTAGCATACCCAAGCCAAAGTTACCTACTGTATACGCAATGGCACCAAAGATACCGATAGGAGACACATACATAACATAGTGCGTCACTTTGAACATAATATGAGCCAAGTCTTTGGAAAGTTCAACAATTTGTTTCCCTTCTTTACCAATACTTGCTGCTGCAATAGCAAACATACAGCTAAAGAAGATAATTTGTAACATATCACCACGAGCCATAGCGTCTACAATGTTCGTTGGAATGATATTTACCAACATTTGTACGTGGTCCATCTCACCTTTTGCAGCTGCTTTATTAGCAATATCTACGGCATTGCCAGTAGCTGTCAGATTCACACCTACACCTGGTTCAAATACATTAACTACAAATAAACCTACAAATAATGCCAATGTAGTAGCAACTTCAAACCATAGAATAGCTTTACCCCCAAGGCGACCTAATTTTTTAAAGTCCCCCGTACCAGCGATACCCATGACAAGGGAACTGAAAATCAATGGTACTACGATCATCTTAATCATGCGAATAAATACATCGCCCAGTGGTTTTAATTGTTTTGCAAAATCTGGGGCTACTGAACCTACTAATACACCTGCTAGTAAGCCAATGACAATCCAGCCAGATAAGCCAAGTCTTTTTAATACTGCCATAGAATCTCCTTTTTCATAAATACTACCCTTTAAAGTCCATATAAAAAGAGGCACAGGGTACATGTACGATGTGTCTCTTTGTAGACCTTACTTATAAAATTCTATAGAATTATTATAGCAGATTTTTTCTAATTCTACAAGATTAACCCCCCATAAAACAGGGTATTTATTCACATTTTTGTTTCTTTATTCTTTTTATCGAGTAAACGGCAACACTTTTACTAATGTTCCTCTCTCTAATCGATCGCTATTTCCTGGAATTTTAATCAAACCATTAGCTACCGATAAAGATTTTAAACCTCCCGATGTCATCCCTAAGTTAGGGTATGCCCAACAAGAACCAGCTTCGTACCTAATATGCCCTTGATAATAGCGGTCAAGAGGATGTTTTCTATCTGCCACTTCACCTAGGTAACATTCTATCCACCTAGTCATTACCGTCTGTCCAGACAACCGCTCTAACACAGGCAGCACCAATAAATAGAACTGATTCATCGCAGCCGTAGGATTACCAGATAAGCCCATGCACCATATACTATGGTCATCAATCGTAATGATACCACCGAAGGATGCAGCACCTGGGCGCATATGTAACCGTCGATACAATGCATTAGCCCCTAATCGTTCGTACAATTCAGGCATAGTATCATAGTCACCTACAGATACACCTCCGGTGCTGATAATCATATCCACCGGTCCCAATGTATCTAGCATATGACGTACGGTAGCAATATTGTCATCTACTGTACCTGGCGCATCCGATAGATGGGCTACTCCCACTACATCAACACCTAAAGCATGTAAGGTGCCTTCTAGTAAATACCGATTAGAGTTATAAATATGCCCCACTCGTAGTGGCTCTGATGGATCTTGTACTTCACGCCCTGTGGTGAGCACAATAACTCTTGGCTTACGATACACTGAGACTTCACTATATCCTTGCCCCGCTAAAGTCCCAACTTGCTCCGCTTCCAATACAGTACCAGCAGGCAATAATTCTTGACCGATTTGTATATCTTCCCCTTCGAGGATAATATGTTGCCCCCGTTCTATGCGACTAGGTACAGTCACCTCCATATCGTTATTCCAAGTAAGAGCTTCTTTTACCACCACCGTATCTGCAGTGTCTGGTACCATGGCACCCGTCATAATGTGAACCCCTTCACCAGGCTCTAATTGACCTTGAAAGACTTCACCTGCACCAATAGTCTCTAGTATACGATATGTCCTTGTATCTTCTGCATATCGAATGGCAATACCATCCATAGCCGAACGCCTAAAGGGAGGATAATTCATCTTAGCTAAAGCCGTCGTTTCTAGTACTCTACCATAGGAGTGTCCAATGGATACAGATTCCCTCTCTATTTTATATCTATTTTGGGTAAAAGGAGTTTCTAGCAACTGTAAGCCTTCTTCTACTGTTACTACTTGCATTATAACAACTCCTTCAATATCCAATCTGCTAATCGATCCATATCTTCATCGCTGAAACTAAATTGCTCGCAGATAGTATTCCCATCTAATGTATCATCTATATCTGTAACTACTGCCACAATATCTTCTAATTGCTGTAACCGTATATCATTATGATTGGCACGGACCACTTCAATAATAGGTGCCACCCCATGACTTCTACTTTCTAGGAGCACCAAATCTACTGGCATTTCATTGGCCAAACGAATGAGTTGCTGTTGTCGTTGCATACTTTCACCATGTACTACCATGGCATATCCATTGGGTCCAGCTATCGCCACCGCTTTAGCCCCTGCTTGACTAGCCTTCCATGTATCGGTACCTTCCTGATCCATGCTAAATCCATGACCGTCACTTTTCACCATCCCCACCACAATGCCTCGTTGTGAAAGGCGATTGATGAGAGACGTAGCCACCGCCGTTTTGCCCGACTTAGATTGGCTCGCACTAATGGTCACAATGGGAACAGAGCGTTCACGATTAGCAGATTTAGCTTTTGCCAACTTATAGGATAATCTAGTATTCACATTGCTATATAGCTCTGCTTCTTCAATCATATCCATTTCCATATAAGGAATCTTATCTAATACTCCGTGCATAGACACATCTTCACCTTCTAGGGATTCTTGAATCGTATCTAGCACCGATCGTTTATAAATGGCCGCCAATGGCTCATATTCCTGTAATCCTACATAGGGAACCATAGCTAATAATTCGCCTTGTAAAAATGCATCTATATGCACTTCCCAAGACGGCAACCAGTGAAAGGAAAACCATGGCATATCTGCAGACACTACGATATAGGCTTCCCGAGTACCTACTGAAAGGGCTGATTGCAGTCCACTAAGAGGGCCTTTCATAGCAATTGTATCTGGCACTAATTGAATATGTCGACCAAAAGAACGAGCCTCTTCAATAATATGTGCCTCTGATTCTTCTAATTCTCGATTAATGGAGACCAAAATTTCTCCACATTCTGTGAGGACCGCCTTGCGGAGCATTTCTCCTAATAAAGTGGTACTGCCCCATGGCAATCTCGTTTTATCTGTCCCCATACGGGTGCTAAGTCCACCCGCTAACACAATAATTCCTAATTCAGAAATCATAGATATCTCCTGTCTAGATCTTTTCTTATTTATGGCTTGGTGTCACACGACCTAGTCCACGCATCACTGGCACATACAACAATGCCAATACTACAAGATTAATCACCATATCTGGCAACATATATGTTGCATTATACGTTAAGGAGTAAATCCAAGGACTTATCCCTTCTGGCGCATAAGATCCAAACACAACCACACCACTAATGGCAGACATGGCAAAGCGTGTTAAAATTGCATAAATTGCCCCAAAGAAGGCTTTCACAGTACTAGAACCACCAAAGAATCCTGCCATACCGATGGCACCATACGCCAAAATATAATCCAAAATAATGCTCATGTAATGAATGGAGAATTTAAATCCCACTAAAAAATGGACAATCCCATAGGCAACTCCCGTTAGCATGCCAGCACGACCACCCCAACGATAAGCATAAATTAAAAGGGGTACCAAATTAGCTGCTTTCACTGCACCACCTTGCGGCATTTGGTAAATCACATACATGCTCAGAATTTGTGCCATAGCGATGACTAGACCGCCTTCTACTAGCATTTTTGTTTTTCTTGAACTTGTATAACTCATATCTATCTCCTTTTTACACTATGATACATTGAAATATATTATCAAATTCTCTATTATATTTCTTTTTATTGTATCACTTTTAATCTATTTTTATCTATATATTTTTTCACAAAATACAGGATTCCTTTAGTACAAATTAGCATATCAAAAATGACTAAGTATATCCTTCCTATTGTTGCCAAGATAAGAGGTCTTATGTATAATAGATAAGGATTATGTCGTAATCCTAATTCTGTCTATTTAGGGGGCAATAAATAATGATCAATACTACAAACATTTTCGATTATGAAGACGTGCAATTGATACCGAATAAGTGTATCGTATCCAGCCGTAGCGAATGTGACACAACTGTGAAACTGGGAAATCATACATTCCGCTTACCAGTTGTGCCAGCTAATATGCAAACCATCATCGATGAAAAATTAGCAAAACAATTAGCGGCTGAAAACTATTTCTACATCATGCACCGCTTCCAACCAGAAAAACGTTTGGACTTTGTAAAAGACATGCATGAGGCAGGTTTATTTGCATCTATTTCCATCGGTGTAAAACCAGAGGAATTTGAATTCGTTAAGGAATTAAAAGAAGCAAATCTATGCCCAGAATATATTACTATCGATATCGCTCACGGTCATTCCAACAGCGTTATCGACATGATTCAACACATTAAACGTGAGCTTCCTGAAAGCTTTGTTATCGCTGGTAACGTAGGTACTCCAGAGGCCGTTCGTGAACTAGAAAATGCTGGTGCTGATGCTACTAAAGTAGGCATCGGACCTGGTAAAGTATGTATCACAAAACTAAAAACTGGTTTTGGTACTGGTGGTTGGCAATTATCTGCTGTTCGTTGGTGTGCAAAAGCAGCCACAAAACCTATCATCGCAGACGGCGGTATCCGTGATCACGGTGACATTGCCAAATCTATTCGTTTCGGAGCTTCCTTTGTTATGATTGGCTCTTTATTCGCTGGTCATATCGAATCCCCAGGTAAAGAAGTGACTATTGACGGCGTAGCTTATAAAGAATACTTCGGTAGTGCTTCTGAACACCAAAAAGGGGAACGGAAAAACGTAGAAGGCAAAAAAATCACAATCCAATCCAAAGGCAGTATCTTTGATACATTGACTGAAATGGAACAAGATTTGCAATCTTCTATCTCCTACGCTGGTGGTACTACACTACAAGCCATCAAAAAAGTTGATTATGTCATTGTTAAAAACTCTATCTTTAACGGCGATCGTTAATCACATATACACGAGGACTCTTCTCTAGGAGGGTCCTCTTTGTATTGGAATACTTTTGAACCATACATCTTATTTTATATACGAACAGAATATCCCTTACGAGATGTACCTTCCCCAATGCAAAAAGAGCTATTATCGACCCTATTTAGTCGTAATAGCTCTTTTTTCACATCCTCAGATGCACTATTTAAATTTAGGTCGTCTTCCTTCAGCGAAAGCACGCACACCTTCACGGAAGTCTTCTGTTTCTCCTAAGGAATTTTGGATTTTTACTTCTAACTCCGCATATTCCTCAAAATTTGTAAAGAAACTAGCCCACATCATTTGTTTCATCGCTCGGAAAGATTGAACTGGCCCTTTCGCCAAGCGTTGCACTAAACGATTCGTTGTGCGCTCCAAAATCTCTGGTTCACACACTTTATAGACAAAGCCATATTCCTTACCTTTTTCAGCTGTTACCGCTTCCCCTGTCATAGCCAGTTGCATAGCCCTGTTGATACCTACAGCACGGCTCAACAAGTACATACCACCTGCATCAGGTGCTAGTCCCACATTGACAAAAGCTTGAATGAAACGACTATTCGTTGAAGCTACGCACATATCTGCTGCCAACACCATATTAAAAGCCGCCCCTGCCACAGCACCATCAGTACACATGACTACAGGTTTTGGCAAATGTTTCATAGCCAAAGATATTTCCATCACCAAGTGGGTAATTTCAAACAAAGACTCCGTATCGTCTTCTTCAACAGCACGCTTCATTTCTGTTAGGTCTCCACCTACAGAAAAGACCTTACCTTCAGCCTTGAATACTAATACACGGGCCTCATCCGTTTCTTTAACTACACGAATAGCATCTAAAATTTCTTGGCACATAGGCACATTAAAGCCATTTTGTACTTCTGGACGATTAAATGTTATAGTCGCCACATTACCTTCGATGCTAAATATAATATTTTGATACGTCATACTTCACCTATTTTAATGTTTTTGTAGGATCTGCATCTACATCTTCTGGTTCTTCTTGTAATGTAAATGGTTTACCTACCCCATCATTACGCAAGCGATCTGCTTTAATTTTTGCCCAGTCGATAGGTTCTCCTTTTTCTAAGGCTTGACCTGTCACAGCATCTACTTTTACACTATATTCTTTTTCATCTTTATCCTGTGTACGCACCATATAATGCACTTCATTATTTTCCGCTTTAATTTCCCATCCTCTAGTGAAAGAACCTTCTCCTACCAAAGCACGAGCTGCTACTTCCGCTTCTTTTGGGGAAATTACTTTCAATGGATTAAAGACTTTAGACGCTACATCTTTTGCTTTGCTAGAACGGAATTCACGCACTACTTTACCAGTAATTACGTCTACATCAATGGTAATTTTTTGTTTCGGTGTATATCCTACCACCACATACTGATAATTACCTTTTGATGGATCCAGTGTAATAGAGCTAACGGCTGCTTTTACATAACGGCCCACAAAGATACCTGCTACTTCACGCATGGACAATACCATGGATTGACCAGGTTGGCGCACCACCACTGTTTTATCATTTAAGTTAGAATATTCATTGATTTCAGCATGTGCTTGTGGCGCTACTGCAAAGGTTGTGGCAAATGCCATAGCTCCTACTAAGGCTAATGTACTTTTTTTCATTGGACTCTCCTATATATACAATTCTATGAACAAAACTTACATGACTATACTCCACGAAGTTTGCATTCTCAATCTTGAGATATCTCTTTCATTATACCGTATCTATGCAATTTCTTCAATATAGTACATAGTTACTCAAAGTAAAAACGCTCCTACCTAAGTAAGAACGTTTTTATATACATTATAGATATTTACTGATTACTGCTTGGAATGCTTCTGGTTGTTGATCTTTCCATGTGTCAAAATCTTGTCCTGCTACTTCCAGTGCTTTCACAAGGTCAATGAAGAATTGAGGAATATCTTCCACTGTGACTACACCCACTTCATCAGACATACGTGGGCCTTCTAATTCACCATTACCGTTGATGAACACTTTGAAAGCTGGTTGCGGTTTACTATCCACTAGTTTAGTAAAACCATGAAGCCCTAAGGAGCCTACTTGATGTGTACCACAAGAAGATAAACATCCAGATACATGTAATTGTGGTAAACGATCGGTAGATAATCCTTGCGCTTCTAAGGTCTTCTTAATTACTTTTACCAATCCAGAAGAATCTTGGAACCCGAGTTGACAAATCGTAGCACCTACGCAAGATACAGTGTACTCGAAGTTATTTTTCGCATGAGTATCAGCGATAATAGCCGCTACTGCATCCGCTTCTTCTCCTGTTAAGTTTACGATGTACACAGATTCATCACCACAAATACGGATTTCTGTTTCTTCTAAACCGCCTACGTAATCAAATAATTTTACGAATACGTCGATTGGCGGTGTACCTACTAATGGTTTGTATTGGATGTAGTACAAGCCTTCTTGCTTTTGTGGCTCTGCCAACGGTGTAGCCGGTGTTGTGGTACCTACTTTTTTCACTTCATAAGGCGCCACAAACAATGTCAAATCATGGGCTGCTTTAGATTTTTCTAAATATTCATGATACGCTTTACGGAACTCTTCTTCCCCTAAGCGTTGTGCAATGAAACGAGAACGTGCTTTACCACGATTGTTAAAGTCACCCAATTCATGATACAAATGCAACATGCCATCGATATGTTGTAATGTTTCTTTTGGATCTACATTTTCTGCTACTAACACGCCGAATGCAGAACCACCACCTATACCACCACCAGCATAGACATCAAAGGTACCATTTTCTTTTGCCAAAAATCCTAAATCTTTATAATTTGCATGGCCCTCATTGTCTACCACAGAGAAACCAATTTTATATTTACGTGGTAATGCTAAGGTACCAATTAAAGATACAGCATACTCACTAGCTGCTTGCAAGTAAGGAGTCACTGCAAATGGCTCATCAGGATGTACCCCATGTAATGGGCTTGCCGTTACATTACGCAAGTTATCTCCACCAGTACCACGATTATAGATGTCATGTTCAAAACAGTCTTTATACAACTCTAAGATTTGTTCACCTTGTAATTGATGGAATTGAATACATTGACCTGTTGTGAAATGTACATATTTTAAATCGTATTTCTTTACAGAATTTACCAAGAATTTCATTTGGTAAGGAAGAATACGAGATCCCAAGAAACGCAAACGCAACATTGCACTTTCATGTCCGCGTTCTGCATAACTACCAAATCCTCCACCAATGCCTTTGAAATCCTTTGGGGCGATTTCCTTCTTAAAGAAACCTTCAATCCCTGCTTGGAACTTTTCAAACTCTCCCGCAAATCGTTGTCGTACTTCTTCTGAAATAGCCATTATACTTTCTCCTCTCCTGAGCACTCGCTCAATAGAAAACTCTTCTCCCCAAGTATAACAGATATTAAAAACGATTTCTACACCTTGAAATCCGGCTCTTTTTATGGGGTATATACATTCCACATAGTGCACCCTAATATAGGCTTAATTATTCCATAAACGCCACAACACCATCAGTGAGTTCGTTTTGTAAATCATTAGAACGGTCCTCAGAGTCAAAGCTTTCATCAAAGGTCACCACCAAGCGACGCGCTTTTGCTTTCATACCAAGTACTAGGCGCATGAACATTTTCTTCGCCCCTTCATCATCACTATACACAATATCTTGTACATCATCCACTAAGAGTAGATGTAATTTGCAGTATTCTTCCATATAATCAGCTACTTCACCATAGGTAACGCTGTCGTTGTATTCTTTGATGAATTGCGCGCCCGTTACATAGCGCACACGAATCGCTGCATTCTGTTTTACAGCCTCTTGCTCCATGGCTTTCAATAGATGCGTCTTACCCACGCCAGATTGGCCAAATACAAAAAGTACTGACTCAAAACACTTTGTAAAATCAGTCATCGCCAACGCAGATGCCATAGCGAATTTATTTTGTTCTGTTACCTTGAAAGTTTCAAATGTTTGCATAATTACTCCTTATTTCCTTGCCACAATAGAAAAGAGTGGCACTGGATTATATAATTCATCTTCTTCATCATAAATACGGCTGCTGACCGTCATATCTAAATACACTCTGGAAAAGCCTGCTTTACGAATCATGTGCACATCCCAATGGGGTCGATCCATACGACTGATGGATAGTTCTTCCGTAATGGCAATACATTCTTGCAGAGCCTCATTCGATACTGTCTCATGAATATGGTGCTGTGCTACCACAGGCACTTTCAGTTCTACCCCATAATCACCATCAATATTAATGAGTACCCCTTTGGGAGCTAGCACCCGATACCATTCCTTATAGGCTGATTCCACATCTGGCAGGGTCCAGGTTAAATTTCTCGCTAAAATCACATCGAAGGACTCATCTGAAAAATCTAATTTCATCGCATCCATACAGTGAAAGTCCACCGTACCTTGTAATGAGTCCTGCAATACCAACACTTGCTCCTTCGCCACCGCAATCATGTCTTCCGTCAAATCAATGCCGGTCACCGAATAGCCCTTTTGGGCCAGTAAAAAGGCAAAAAAGCCTGTACCCGTGCCCAAATCTAAAATCCGTTGATGGGTGTCCTTAAGATGCGGAGTAATCTCTCGCAACCATCGTGGCGCTAGATTCGATTGTAATTCCTTCATGCGCAGTGCTCCAAAATCATCGCTTCGCCCTTTCCAATAGGCCATAATTCTATCTCGTATCTGCATATACCCTCCTTGCATCGTATCGTATTATACCATGAGGAACATAGTTTTGTATGTATCTTGAGTCACGAACAGATGGATAAAGGCCTACTAAAATACCTTGAGATTCCACACTAAAGTACGTGCTCCGCAATGTGGACATACTTGCTCAGCTACTGGCATTTCAAGTGTGAAATGAACAGATCCGTCCTCATTTACTCTTGTATGTTTGATATATTCCTCTTTAATTTTAAAGATAATTTCTGTATAATTAACTGTAGACATATATGACTCATCCTTTCTTAATTGAGTGGTTGCTTTTAATGATACGGTTTGAGTTTGTATATGTCTATTTTATTGCAACAAAAAAATGTTGGTGGCTACTCTTATATGAGTAGCCCCAACATTTAGTATAGAGCCCTTATAATAACTACAAGATCTATAGAGCGTGTTTGTATACTTAACTACAAATTATAATTTATCAAAAAGATAAACTATTTTACTTCAGCCCAACCTAAAGCAGCGCGTTTTTCATCCATATCTGCCAAGATTTTCTCAGCTACTTTAGCAGGATCAGTATTTACATACATAACAGAGCCTAATGTGTGTTTAGTGTCTTCTTTCAACCATTTTGTTACAGCATCAGAGCCTTGTGTAGGTGGCTCAACGCAGTGGTAAGAGTTAATCCCCATTAGGCGGAAGCCAAGGGATGCATCGATACCTTTTTCGTTAGACCATTCAGGACTAGACATTGCAAATGGCATTTGTGGTAAGTTAAGACCTAATTCAGCCGCAATACCACCAAAGATACCAGAAGAACGAGCATTATCTACACATTCACCAACATGCCATACTGGTGGTTGATCATCACCCAAGAACTCTTGTAATGCAGGGCTACATTTTTTAATAGCATCTGTATTACAGTAACCAAGTTTCATCAATGGGAAGGATGCACAACCATTTGTTAAGATGATACAACCATTTTTAATAAGTGTATCAACGATATCTACAGTAGCTTTTTCGTAGATAACGCGAGGGTTAGAACAACCTACTACGTTAACGATACCACGAACTTTGCCAGATTTTAAAGCCTCTGCCAATGGTTTGAAGGAACCATAATGTTTAACAGTAGATTCTGGAGAGAAGCCAACTTCTGCAGTGATTTCGTATGGTGGAATGAATACAGGCATACCTTTACGCAATTCATGCGCTTCAAGAGCACGATCCAAAATTTTGCGCGCCAATTCTTTTGTCTCAGACAAGTTAGTATGGTGATGATCGTAACCGATATGCTCAGCACCTGGCAAACGAGCTGCATCAGATGTAGTAATAACTTTTGTGTTAAAGCAACGTGCTACGTCCATGATAGCAGGATATACGTCTTGAACGTCAGCTACCCAGCAATCAAGAGCGCCAGTACCAAGTACAAGTTCAGCACCGATAGCATTACACAATGGAATTACATTTTCATAACGGTACATACTGGATAAGCCAGAGCAGCAAATACCGTAGAATTGGATGCCTTTAGCACCGATAGCTTTTGCTTTTTCTAAATACTCTTCGGACGCACCAATTGTACAAATTTGAGAAACCAATGTTGGTAAGTGACCATGAACAGCTATATTAACATAACCTTTTTTCAAAGCACCAATATTAACTTTGGATGTACGGCGACCGCCTTGACCGAATAATGCATCAGTAGCGATATCTGCAGCTACTACACCAGTAAATGTGAAAGCAAGACCACAACGCAAGAATTGTTTCATATTACTTTCCCAATCGCCATCTGTACCTACGGTTGTACGATGATATGCATCAAAGGCTTCATTGTATGCGGAAACAGGCAAGATATCCAAGTTTTTCCAAACTTCGCGACGCTCTGCAGGAGCCAACGCTGTAATTGTTTTATATTCACCTGGCAATGCACGGCTCAAATCTTCGAGCAATACATCCGCTAAATCATTAGCTACTTCTTTTAAAGAACGACCTTCTTCAGGGATGTTGAAAGCCTTACATACAGTACGGATTTTTTCTTCCCCTAAAATCGGAATATCCAATTGGTCATTAGCAGCAGCTTTCAAAGAAATCAAAATTTCACGAGCATGCGCACCATGTTGAGTCAAACCACCTGCAGCAGCACGTGTCATATTACGAGCTACGATGAGGTCAGCATCCGCACCGCAGACACCGCGAGGACTCTTAGGTGTAATTTTACAAGGGCCCATGAAACAGATACGACAACATATACCAGCAATACCAAATGTACATTGTGGTTGTTGTTTATCAAAACGATCAAATACTGTATCGCAACCAATTTGCTCCATGCGGAGAATCATTTCGCGCACAGCAGGATCTGGTGTTTGTTCGATAACATCTTGTTTGGTAGGCCATGTTTTTCGATATTCAGCAACGGCTTTCATGTAGTCATTTACACCATGTTCATGAGGCACGCCTGGTTCATGAGTGTGTGGCACCCATTTATCCGTTGGTAGTGCTTTGTCATGACTGTGATCATGGTCGTGATGGTGACCGCCACAATGGCAATGGTCATGATGATTGTCATGATCATGATGGTGATGATGTTCGCCATGGCTATGGTCATGGGTATTTTTGTTTTCCACATCTTTACTCATAATGAACCTCCTAGGGGCCTACATAGGCCAACCGTCAATAACATGAAAACATATTCTACTTTTATTTCGATTTTTAAAACACTATACTTGTAGGTTTTAAACCCTACTCCTAAATAGGTTTTAAATTACCTTAAGTATATTCTCTGACTAGACATCTGTCAATTACTTTTTGAGATTTTTTTGACTCATTTTTATCAAGAAAGGCTGCATTTACTATATTTATCAAATCCGATATTTTCAGTTTTCCTTCACAAAGCAAAAGAGTTTAATTCCCGTAAATTTCAGGAATTAAACTCTTTAATCGATAGAATAATATAGCTAGCAAGATTTGCTCATCAAGTACGGGATAGCTTTCAGGAGCTTGAGAATAAATTATCGTCCAATCTTTCATTATCCTTTACTTATTAAACGTATATCTTTACTTTTTTTCTTAAATCTTTACTTTTTATCCTGTTTTTTATATGATAAGTAAAGATGAAAGAGGTGCCATATGTATAATTATCAAGGATTACTCCGTCTATTACAAGAACATAACCTACACAAATCTCACTTAACGCAATTACTTCACATGTCTTCAAGAACTATCGCAAAAATTTCTAAAGGTGAAAGACTTTCACCCTCAGTCATACGCAAGTTATGTGAGTACTTTTCTTGTTCCCCAACAGATCTCTACACACTAGAGTCTGACAACCCCATCCTTAAACAGTTGCGAGAAGAAAAAGAGCATGGAATCTCCGGTGGACTTTACCATGAACTGCAAGTGCGCATGACCTATAACTCCAACCACATAGAAGGCAGTAAGTTGAACGAAGAGCAAACTAGACATATCTTTGAAACGAACACGATCCACGGAGATGAAAGTCTGTCCGTTGATGATATTATCGAAACCGTCAACCACTTCAGAGCCATCGATTACTGCATTGATATCGCAGAAGATCCTCTCACAGAAGAAAACATCAAACACCTTCACTATCTATTAAAAAATAATACTAAAGACGAAAGACTTCCTTGGTTCAAAGTAGGAAACTACAAAACACGACCGAATGTAGTCGGTGGCATAGAAACCTCAAAACCTGAGCAAGTAGCAGGAGATATACAAAATTTACTAACATGGTATACCAGCAAACAACATATTTCATTTGAAGATATCCTGGAATTTCATTTCCGTTTCGAACGCATCCATCCATTTCAAGATGGAAACGGCCGAGTAGGTAGACTCATTGCCTTTAAAGAGTGTCTAAAACACAATCTAATCCCCTTTATCATCGAAGATAGCAAAAAATATTTTTATTATCGAGGCTTAACAGAATTTTTACGTGAACCAGGATACCTCATCGATACCTGTTACGATGGACAAGACACGATCAAACGTCTATTGGAATACCTTGAGATTCCACACTAAAGTACGTAGATACAGGTAGTATTTTTTCTAGAAGTATGCTAGAATATACATATAAAAAAGAAGAGCCATCAACGTGTCTGAGGCGTTAGGCTCATCTCAAGCAACTAAAAAATGTGATGATGCCTAACGTGTTGAGGTATGAGAGACCTCTTTTACGTTAGGCGTTTTCATTGCTTACTTATATAAGGCAATGATGTTAACTACCAATGTCAAAATAGAAATGATTAAGCTAATCTTTTCATACTTCGTCATAGTACCACCTCCTCCCATATTAGGAAGAGATGAGCCCAACTCACGTCGGCGACCCTTCTATAAACTTATTATATCACAAAATTTATCAAATCGTTTATATTATGATTTGATTTTCCTTAAGGAACACAGTGATGAGTAGAAAACTTGTGGCCGATCATACTGACTAAATAGGACAAACAAAAAAAAGAGCACGGTGTGCCCCCGAACAAACAACATCCCCTGAGGAACGCAGTTACGCGTAGAAAACTTGTGGCACCCATATTGACTGAATTACACAAATACAAAACGAGCGCAACATATTCCGGAGCAAACCTACCGTAGGATCAGTTTGTGGAGGAATGTGTTGCGCTCGTTCATTTAACCACTCAATGCGTGCCACAAGTTTTCATAGCATCGCAAGAGACGTTTTACTCGGGTTGAATTGTAAAGGACAAGCTAGAGAAGTATTTAGTTTGTTCTCCTTTTGTTTCAGTTGGGAATGCTACTTCTACGCCTACTACGTTCACGCCGTTAGCAGCTACTGTAACCATTGCTTTACCTTGCGCGTCAGCTTGGCTTTCATTAGTCAAGTCGTTGAGAACGTCTTTGATCAATGGAGCGTTAGCATAAGGCATGCCATCTTTGAACACTTGGATTTCATAAGTGTCGCCTTTACGCAATGTCAATGGGTTAACACTTGGAACGATTTCGATTGGCATATTCAAACGTTCAGGTTTTACTGCTGCATTCCAGTAGTTTACATTGTATTTTACTGCATGAGTGGATTTTACCGCATTTGGTACATCTTTCATCATAGCTCTATGCGTTTTACCGTCTTTATCTTTTGTAAAGTAACCATAGTCAAATGTAGTTGCTGTTGTGCCTAACATTTCATTTTTTTCGATAGTTACATTGTGCTCATGAGGAATCACTTTTAAGTCCAATGGATTATACGCTACATCATAAGCTTCAAAACTCTTTACCATAGATGGCATATATCCGTTATCTACAGGGCCTTCTCCTAATACCAATGTTGGTTGATCAATACGTTCTGCAAACCACACGCCATGAGCAGACGCATTTGCACCTACAGAAACTGCACCTACTAAAGCTAATGCAAGAATTGCTAACTTACTTTTTTTCATGATGGATACCCTCCTATGAAATATAAAATTTATAACGCTTTTATTCTACACCTTCTGAGAATGACTAGCAAGATTTATTTTTAATTATGAATTATTTCTATAACCAAATACAATAACTATCTATATATACAAAAAACGCATACTATTCTGTTATAGAATCAACTGAACTATACTTTCAAAAATACCTAAAATCACTGCAAATACTGGACGGATGATAGCTCCTAAGAATCCAAATTGTCCCAACACCAAAATACCGATAAAGAACCACAACTGAGCGCCTAACAGTTTTTCTTGCCACTCATAAGGCAAATATTGCAGTAGCACATAAAATCCAATAAAGCCTGGTACTGGTAACATGTTAAAGACCCCAAAGCCTATGCACAAGGTCACAATATAGGACATAACCATTTGTAAACCAGTGCTTACTGTGCTGACTTGCATAGCCACAGACATACCAGCATAGGCTAAGAATGCCACTAAAATATTAGCGCCTAGACCTGCTAAAGCAATTTGTATCATCCCAGTCCGTGGATTTTTAAAGTGATACGGTGAAAATGGAATTGGTTTACTCCACCCCACGCTAGCAATGAGCATCACCAAAATACCAAGTAAATCAATATGAGCAAAGGGATTGATTGTATCTCGCCCCCATTGTCTCGGTGTCGTATCCCCTAGGTGGATGGCCATCTTCGCCTGAGCATAGTTAAATATAGATATAGCAATAGCGATAGCTGGTAGCATCGCAATATAATGAATCATATCTTTCATAGTATCTCCTTCTATCATTAAAACTGTTCCTTTTATTATACACGATAGTCGTCTCCTTCCTCCATAGGTGATAGAAAATTTCCTACCAGTCACACACCCTCCTACCAGTGAGTGGACAACATGCTTCATTCTATGCATACTGAAAGTAATCTATCTTTCACAAGGAGGCATCTTATGAGGCAGCAAAAAAAGTTCATTATTCCCATTCCTTATGAATTACTATACCACTTATATGTGACGAAACACATAAGCACAAGCACTATTGCCAAGCAATTACACTGCAGTCAAAGCACTATTTGTCAACGCCTACGAGACTATGAGATTCCTTTTCACAATAGAACTCCCTGCATTCCCAAAGAAGAACTAATTGCACTCTATACAAATGGTACATCCATCAACGCCATCGCCCAGCACTTTCATGTGTCCTCTCGAACCATCTATAGCCGTTTACATGAATGGCACCTAAAAGAACCTCGCCCTAGTTCTTCCCTAACAGCATTACCTATCTCCTATATCCTAGAATCCTACGATAAAGGATCTAGTGCCGCCATGATTGGTCGAGAATTACAGGTGGCACCTTCTACGATTATTCATATCTTACAACGTCATGGTATTCCTCTTCGAAATAGTATGAAACGCATTGACTTACCTATCGATGATATTTGTCATCTCTATACACAACACAAACTCTCTACCATTCATATTGGTAAACTATATGATGTCAAAGCCTCTACCATTGCCTCGAGATTACGAGAACAAGGGATTATATTACGTGGGAATAAAGATCAACTTCCTACATACTCCATTATTTCTGACTATGTACAAGGTACCTCCTTACAACAATTAGCGAGCACCTATCAGACTAAGTATCATACTATTCGTAATCTATTAATCCGTCATGGGGTCTATCAAAAAGCACGACGTATCCGCGACTTCGCCCATGCTATACAGACCTTCCACCAACGAGAAGGACTTTCCATAGCTGAAATTGCCACCCATTACGGATGCCATCCAGAAACGATTCGTCGCATTGTAAAAGATATATTACCTAAAGAAAAATCTATCCATTGATATCCTTGCTATGCGCTCTAAAGTAACGTATACTAAAAGTAAGTCTATCATTATTTGAAAAGGAGTTCATCATGGAGTATATCTTTGCCCTACTACCTTACTTTACGATAGGTATCGTAGCAGCGTTTATCTCCCGGTTTACGGGGATTACCATCTCATTCTTACTGGTACCGACCCTATTATATTGGGGTGCTACACCAGTAGAAGTTGTGTCATTTATGTTGACATTCACTTTGTATAATACATTCACCTTAGAAACACAGGATGTACGATTAGATTTTAAAGAGTTGACCTTCTTTCCAGGTTGGAAGTTAGCGATCCCTCTTGTTATCTCTTTTGGATTAAGTCTCGTATCTCCGCACTTATCTATCGGTTTATTTATTTTCTTCTTTATCTTGGAATTAGGTGCAGCCTTATACAAACGCATTCCACAAGCAGAGCGTCCTAGCCTACGACAAATTGGAGTTTCCTCCTTACTTGCGGCTGGTTGGACTATTGTTGGTGTCTTATCATACCGTCATATTCCTGATACATGGTACTTCCTTTTGGTAGGTATTGCCATGTTGGGCTTAACTTGGTTTGCTTACTATGCAGGGGCTAATCGCTATGCTATGCGTCAATCCTGGACTGCTATTTGGCCATCCTTATCCTTACTATTAGGTCTATTCGGATTGGAAATCTCCTCCTATATTCATGGGGTAAAACGAAATTTCCTATCTCCATTTGATCGCATTGTGCCTATGGTCACAGTAATCGGTGCTTTTGCTGGTACCATGGTTCTGTTTGTACTGGAAAACCAATTCTCCTTGGCTTCCTTAATTGCTGCCGTTGGTTGTGCCTTCGGTATCCGCATGTTTGGATACTACGGATTCAGTAAGTCTGGTAAATTCTCTTGGTTAATCATCGGTTTAACCATCCTCATCGTGCTTTGTTTATATTTGGTAAGTCCTGCTCCAGTTGGCATGGATACAGGCAATCAATTATTACAAGCACCGATTGCAGAATAATCTATAACTAAACCATGAAAAAGCTATAACAAACTAGTTCCCAATACAATAGGACTGTAACAAAATAGCCCATTAATAAAATAGAGGAAAGTTGATTAAAAATTATCAACTTTCCTCTTTTTGTATATATAAAAAGTCTATCCTTGTGGAAATGCTCCAACGAACTCCCAATCCGTAAGATCTGGTATACGACTCTCTCTATCCATGGATTGTAAAGTGTCTATACACCACTTTGTAGTGACATATCGTTTTACATACATATGATTATATCCATCGATATCTAAAGCGATTTCCAGATTTAATTGATCTGGATGATCTTCATCCATAATAGCTTGTGCAAATTTGCAACTTTCCTTAGGGCTATCCCAAAACAAGCTAAAAAAGACACGCTCATCTGCTACAATTTGATGTAATACCTTCTCTACATCGTGCCAAGTTCCCTGTTCATAGGTTTCTTCATCCGTCACTAACCGAAACATTAGGCTTCTCCTTGTTCAATGCGGATTACATGTCCAATACGATGGCATAATTCATCCAATTGTTCTTGCTCCGGACCTTCCGCCATAACGCGAATCAATGGCTCAGTACCAGATGGACGCACTAAGATACGACCATTAGCACCCAGTTCTTCTTCTGCTTCACGAATAACATCTTGGATGGCTGTATTCGTTTCCCAACCTGCTTTAGTTAAGACGCGTACATTCACCAACAATTGTGGGTACTTCGTCATCAAACCAGCTAGTTCCGATAGGGATTTTCCTTTTTCTTTCATTATGGACAAGGTTTGTACCGCTGTCAATAAACCATCACCAGTACTGTTGTAATCTAAAAAGATGACATGTCCCGATTGTTCCCCACCAATAGAATAGCCTTCAGCTAGCATTTTTTCCAACACATAACGGTCTCCCACAGCAGTGCTACATGTTTGCATACCCAATTCTTTAGCCGCCTTATGGAATCCGATATTGCTCATCACTGTGCCTACAATCATGTTCTCTTTCAATTTACCTTGCTCTTTCAAGTGTAAACCGCAAAGCAACATAATTTGGTCACCGTCTAAGACTTGGCCTTTTTCATCAACCATTAAACAACGATCTGCATCACCATCATTGGCAATACCAACCTGAGCGCCTTCTCTTAGCACTGCCTCTTGTAAGCCCTCTAAATGAGTAGACCCTGCATTATCGTTAATATTTGTACCGGTTGGTGTTACATTGATAGCAACTACCTCTGCTCCTAATTGGCGAAGGATCTTAGGCCCCACATAAGAAGCTGCCCCATGGGCTCCGTCATAGACTACTTTCAAACCAGTTAGCATATCACTAGTGGATACTACGAAGTTTACATATTCTTCCACCCAGTCTTGATGGTAGAAGATTTGACCAATATCACCTTTTGTTGGTCGTGGCAAGCAATCGTCTGCACTAGCTGTACATAATTTTTCAATTTCATCTTCTACAGCATCTGGCAATTTAAATCCATTACCGTCGAAGAATTTAATACCATTATCTGGATACGGATTATGGGATGCAGAAATGACAACCCCTGCAGTACATCCTTTCTGACGCACTAAATAGGCAATCGCTGGTGTCGGTGCTTCTCCTAAAATAATCACATCTCCACCTACAGCGCAAATACCAGAGGCTAAGGCATTCTCTAGCATACCTCCCGATATACGTGTGTCACGTCCAATTAAGAAGGTTGGACGATCAACGGATTGTCCAAAGTAAGACGCCGCTGCACGACCTAAATGATAGGCCAACTCTGGCGTTAAAAATTCATTAACTAAACCTCGTACCCCATCTGTACCGAATAATCTACTCATGATGATCTCCTTTCAAAGGGCCATATGTATTCATAATTAGTATGGCAGTTTCTGCCCCATCTAAGGCGGCACTCATGATGCCTCCTGCATATCCTGCACCTTCCCCGATGGGATATAATCCCTTCGTAGACTGTGAAAGTCTATTTTCGTCTCGCACGATGCGAAGCGGTGCTGATGTTCGTGTTTCCACCCCAGTCATACACACATGGTCCGCATCAAAACCTTGTATGCGTCTCCCAAAATATGGCAACGCCTCCGCTAATGTATTCGTCACATACTCCGGCAAGCATTGACGAATATCTGCTGGTGTCACACCAGGTTCATAGCTATATGCCTTACGTTGTACATCATTTGTCTCTGTACGACCTAGGAAATGCCCTACCGTCTGAATTGGAGCATGGTAATTTCGACCTCCTACGATAAAAGCTTGTTCTTCCCACTTTCGTTGAAAGTCCACCCCAGCTAATGGATGATCTCCAAAGTCTCGAGGACCTACCGTGACCACCAACGCGCTATTCGCAATCCCACTGTCACGAGCGTATAAACTCATACCATTGGTAACAACACCACCTACTTCAGAAGCACTGGCAACGACTTGTCCCCCTGGGCACATACAAAAACTATAGCAAGAACGATCTTGTTCTTTATCGTGATATACCAAAGAGTACTCTGCTGCTCCTAAGCCAATATCTGCTGGATGCACTCCATATTGTGACGTATCGATCACATCTTGATCATGCTCGATACGAACACCGATAGCAAAGGATTTTCCTTCTAAATGAACACCTCTATCATAGAGCATACGATAGGTATCGCGCGCACTATGACCAACTCCTAACATCACAATATCTGCAGAGATTCGTTCTGTTCCATTAATGACAACACTAGTGACAGCTTGGTCTTGTACCTCAATATCTGTGACTTGCGCACCAAATCGAACTTCTCCACCCCATGCAATAATCTGCTGTCTCATAGCTTTTACCATATGGCGCAAAATATCTGTTCCTACATGAGGTTTATGTTTATATAAAATTTCTTCAGGAGCTCCAAATTCTACAAAGTACGTAGCAATCTCATGAAGTCTTGGATGGGTTACACGAGTGGTTAATTTACCGTCTGAAAAGGTACCTGCTCCACCTTCACCAAACTGTACATTCGATTCAGGTTTGAAAATACCTTCTTTCCAAAACTGTTCTACATCTAACGTACGCTGGTCTACATCTTGACCTCGTTCTAACACGATAGGACGATACCCTTCTCGCGCTAAGTAAAAGGCCGCTAGCATGCCCGCCGGTCCAAAACCTACCACTACTGGTCGATGTTGCATAGGCATAGTACCACGCACAATAGGTTCCGGCATTTCAGGTTCCATCAAAGTAATATCTTTATACCGACTTAATTTTTTCATCAATTGCTGTTCTTGGTCTACTTCTAAGAACATAGTGTACACAAAAGTAATATGCGGTTTCTTTCTCGCATCCACAGCCCGTCGTACCACATGAATCGCTGTAATACGTCCTTGTAAAGGGCTATATTTTTTAATCAATAATTCTTCTAACCGTTCAGCATCTTGTACGGGTATCCGAAAATTTATGATACGTAACATGACAATCTCCTACATATGAGGTTCTATTTCTACTTTTACTACAACTCGGTCTGTCGACGTAGTCACACCTTCTGGTAATACAAAGCTATAGTTCCCCGTAAAACTACCTGTAGCGCCATTGACTGGAATATCAATGGTTTTCACTCCATCAATACCATTTAAAATAGATTCTTTTCCTACAATCGTCAATTCTTTTGGTTCCACTACCACTCGTTTCACTGTATATCCAACTGGTACATTACCTACTACACTGGGTTGAACAGGTACTTTTTTCTCCATTCTAATACGCTCTAAATCATATTGAATTTGAGCTCCCTTTGGTGTAACAGTAAGACCTTCTACCACATTTCCAGATGTATCTACTGGCAAAATTTCCCCTACTTCAGTAAAGCTTTCACGATGTTTATCTAAATTAATCCGAATTACCGCATAGGTAGCCTTGCTCACAAGGTGAGCTGGCCCCGCAATAGTTACCGTCGTAGGCATAATTTTAGACTCTTTAATGGCAATGTCATTAGGCACTGTCCCCAATGGTTGTGCCTGCACTTGCAATTCTTTTACCATATATTCATCCACCGTAACGGTTACATTTTCAGGGGTCATACTGTCAATGAAAGTCCCTGTAGGTGCTGTAAAGTTAATGGCTATATTTTCCTGCCCTACATGAGCATTCTTTAAATTTACATAGGCTTTCAGTACAGACGGATTAATATCAAAGATAGCATTGCGAGGTCCTCGTAAATGGACACGCACTTCCGTAGGTACACCTTCTACTAAATAGTTGGGATCCAAGTTTTGCACTTGTACTGGTACGGTATAGGTCATTTCAATGATAGGGTTTTGATCCTTCATGACATACACCCACATGCCTATAGCGCAAAATAAGCAAAATAATTTCATTCCCCAATTATGTTTTAATCCTACTATCCAATGCATCATTTCGATTCACCTCGTTTTATCTTAAGTAAAGAGCTGACTGCACTTGGTGTTGGCTCCAATAAGGACAACATAACTGTGCGCAACGTATCTTCTGTGACACCACGGTGAATCTGCCCTCCTAAGGCATAAGAAATTTGTCCCGTCTCTTCGCTAACCACTACCACTAAGGCATCACTTTCTTCACTTTGCCCCAAGGCTGAACGGTGTCGTGTACCCAATTCTTTACTCACATCACGATTTTGACTTACTGGAAGTAAGCTTGCGGCAGTCTCAATACGACCGTTACGAATAATAACCGCTCCATCATGAAGAGGAGATTTCGGATAAAACAGATTCATCAGTAGTTCACTGGTCACAAGTCCATCGATACGAGTCCCCTGCATGGATAATACATCTAACTTCATGTTTCTTTCAAAGACCATGAGAGCCCCTATCTTGCGACGAGACATACTACGGCAAGCAATAACTACTTCTTTCACAATGGATGTGAGCTCTTCTTTAGAAATTTTAGTACGGGATGAGAAAAATCCAGTACCACTACCCAATTGTTCCAAGAGACGTCGTAATTCTGGCTGAAATACAATAGGTAACGCAATCATAAGGACTGCCACACTTTGTTGCATAATCCAACTTATGGTATGCAAACCCATGAAGTGTGCCACAATATTAAGAACAACTAACACACCCAAGCCTTTTAATAAGCCTAAGGCTCTTGTATTTTTAACTAGACGATATAACCAATAAAATAGCGTCGCTACAAATATAATATCTACGATATCTAAGAACCGCAATGTGGCTAATGTAGTTTGTAATTGAAACAGCATAGAATATCTCCTATCCTTTCTAATACAAATAAGGGTACATGCTCATGCATGTACCCTTTTATTGTATCCTATATTGGTATTTTTTTCTAGTAAACCTATTGGTTATACATGGTAAGTTTCGATGAGTACGTCCATGTTACCGCCACAGACCATACCTTCTTTAATCGCCACATCATCGTTCAAATCCACATAAATACGACGAAAACGTTCTTTCTTTTTTAATGCATCTACCGCACTCAAACGAATTTCATTTTCCGCACGGCCACCACCAATGGTGCCAAAGATAGATCCATCAGGATGCACAATCATAGTAGTACCCGCTTTGCGTGGTGTGGAGCCATGAGTTTTTAAAATCGTTGTCACTGCCAATGTATCTTGCTTATGTTGTTGTAGATATTCTATAAACTCATACTTCATGTGCATACCTCTTTTTCGATAAAAAACCGCCTTGTTTACGATAGGACACCGCCATGTATTCTGCTACGATGGATAGTGCTATCTCTTCTGGAGTTTGGGCTCCTAAATCTAATCCAATAGGACCATATAACATATCTAGCTCTTGCTGTGTCCAACCTTCTTCTTTCAACACTTCAAAAGCATGGAAAATGCGTTTTTGACTGCCCATCACACCTACATAAGTTGGCAACACATGACGCACTTGGTGCAAGCATATACTATCGAACTCATGAGCTCTAGTGACTACCACTATGCCTGTATAGGCATGAAGATTCAAATTATCCTTTAATGATTTAAAATCTAAATGCACTCGTTTTACACGAGAATCAAAAAAGTGTTCTTGTAAGTATTCCGCTCGGTCATCCACTACGGTAACGCCACAACCAATGAATAAAAATTGGTCAGCCACACAACGGCTTACGTGACCAGCCCCTAGTATGAGGACTTCTGGATCTTTTTCTACTGGTTGTAGGAAACATTCCATATCTTCAACAGAAAATAATTGTGGTTCTATTCTTTGAGGTACTGTAAAGCCTTCAATAGCATTGCCATACACCACGTCACCAGTATGGCTATACATCACTTTATCGCCTTGTCGCTCTCCAGATAAAATCGTTACAATCAACGATGATTCATCCTTTGCCATACGTTCTTGCGCAATATCAATCAGATTCATGGTACTACTCCTTTATCTGCTCATATTCCCAAGCAGTGATGGCCTCCATCACACCACCGCCGACAGCTAATGCTTTATCTGATATAGTAAAGCAATGGCTCTCTTCACATCGTGCGTCCACATCCGCTAATTTAAAGCCTTTCGTTACTAATATATTAGAGGCTAAGATACCTCGTAAAGTACCTTTAATTTTTGCATGCACTGGTACATCCTCTACATAGCCTATGATAGAACCCGCCTCTACTTGATCTCCAATATGACTTTTCGCTACAAATAGACCTTCCGTTGGGGACTTTATCACTCGTTCATGAGTATAGCCTCCCACATTGCCAGGAATCCCCGTATTGGCTAAAGCTGGACCTTCATAAATACATCGTCCTAAGGTATGACCACGCATAGTTTCAACTACAACATGCACATCCTTGCCAGCATTGAATCCGGGACCGCATGCAATGACTAAAGGAGCATCACTTTTTTGAGTTCCCACATTTCGCTTCGCCAAAATGGCATCTACTACAATAGTTGGCTTCATCGTGGTTAGTACTGTTTCATAAGGCTCAGTGACCACAGGAATTGCTTCCCGACTAGCTAATAATTTCGCTACATCTTGTAAGGGTACATGACGTGATCGCAATCGCTCTAAGATCATTTCCCCTCGATGCACTGCATTCCCATAGGACACTTCTCTACGAATCATGGTAGGAATCGCAATTTCATTAATCACCACAGGATACCCTGCTCGCCACAATCGATAAATAGCGCCAGATGCCACATCTCCACCACTACGGATGAGAATCATTGGTTTCATAACGTCCTCCTTCGCTCACAATACGGTCATAGTCTTCTTTCGTATCAACATCTATACCACTATGCATAGTGCATTGCCTTTCAAGCCATACATATGTAACATGAGGAGCTCCTTCACCTCTCAAAATGACACGCCCTCCCATATCTCCAGGAATTAAGCGTAATGCATCCGCCCAATATCTCCCAAATACTACGGGATTACCTCGTTCTTGGTTCGGTCCATACTGTGGCTGTACAATAGCTTTCTCGTCGCCAATGTCTCTGAAAGTGTTACACAAGTCGTCAATGACTTGCACATTCAATAGAGGTTGGTCAATCACACCACATACGATTGCCTCTAAACGTTCTTTCTGTGTATGTTCCCATTGCAATAAGGCCTCTACTCCTAATCGGATAGATGTACCCTGCCCCCATTGTGGATGCTCATTAGGCACAGGAATCCCCTGCACCTTATACACCATATCCTCCACACCCATACATGGATCAATAACCACCGCTAGAGGTTGTATCCTGCTATACTTCGAGAGGGCACTCTCTAGTAAGGTATGTCCTTGATAGGTCAACAATTGCTTAGCACATCCCATACGTTTCGATTGTCCAGCCCCTAATAATACACATCCTATTGCCATGTTAGTATCCTTTGTATACAACAATTTTCACGATATCCATTAGCCAACACCACTTTGTGCAATGAAAGGGATTGCAAAGCTTGTAAAAATGCATCCACCACTGTTGAATCCACCGTATCACAACCTGTACAGAATACGATTCGTTTCCCCCGAGCATATTGAAAGACACCTTGCTCGTGTCGTAGCAGTCTCACAACTCCTTCTGGAGTTATCCTATCCCCTAATGGAATCTCCATGATAGCCTGTACTTCTTCTATGCGATGTACATAGTCCTCTGTGAGCGGTTTGCCTAACACCTGCATATTCACTACTGCAATGGTAGTCGCCGTTTTAGTCGGTATCACTGGTTCATGAGGTTTAGGGGCTTTTAACCACTTAGTTTTCGCTCCATCTGCCTCTATGATAATCGACCAATCTGGATGACGCTCTTGTACTCTATCTAGCAACTCTGGATCTAATCCTAGTACCTTATGGCCTGCTACGGATTGAAACCAAGAACCCATCCGTCCTTGTGCCAATTGTTGTTCTATATGAGTTTCACCAAGTGTTAGGTCATCCCCATAGTAGGGGTTCCAAGGAGCCACTTGTTCAGATCCCATCTTTGTTGTAGTCGTTACCACTACTGGTCGCTCTAGACTGACTGCCACAGCACCTAGTTTAGATACAACAGTTGTTTTGCCACCAGCCCCTACGACAGCAAGTATGCCAGGTTCTAGTAAGGACTCCCAGTACTTCCTATCACTCATCTTGACTCTCCTATTGCTTACTCTACTTATTTTTTTGTAATGCCATATACACACGTTCTGGAATCATTGGCAATGTAGTGACCTCTGCTCCAGTAGCGTTCAAGATAGCCCCTTGAATAGCTGGACAAGATGTATTGATAACAACTTCCCCAATGGATTTGATACCGTAAGCACCAGTTGGTTCATAGGATTCCACAAAGTCTACATGAACATTACCAGTATCTAGCCGTGTTGGTAATTTATAATGCATGAAATTGTTTGTTTCTAACACACCACGAGAAGAATAGCGAATTTCTTCATATAATGCCATACCGATACCTTGCACAACACCACCTTCTGTTTGTACAGTAGCTAGGTTTCTATTGACAACAGTACCACAGTCAACCACTGCATAGTAGTTTTCAGGCGTTACTTTACCAGTTTCAAGGTCTACTTTCACCTCTGCAATGCCCACCATGAAAGGAGGCGGAGATGTTTGACTGCCCCAAGTAGCCATACCGCTCAAGTAATGTCCTTTCGGGCCTGATACAAGTTTAGGTGCTAACTCTTTAGTAGTCATCGTTTTAGAACCATCTTCAGTCCACACTTTTTCCCCATCAAAGGAAAGTGTACTTGGATCCACTTCTAAGATACGACCAAATTCTTGCAAGATTTTTTCTTTCAACTCATCACAAGCCAGTTTCGTAGCAGTCCCTGTCACATAAGTCGTACTCGATGCATAAGAGCCTGGATCGAATGGTACAACGTCAGTATCTGCTTCATAGACAACCATCATATCCATGGGACAGCCCAAAGTTTCACAAGCAATTTGTGCCAATACCGTATTGGATCCTTGGCCCATATCTGTAGAACCAGTAAATAACATATACGTGCCATCATCAAGCATTCGCACTTCTACAGAGGCAGAGTCAATATTGGCAATCCCCGATCCTTGGAAGGCAAGAGCTACTCCTAAACCGCCCCTATGGCGATCATCGATTTTCCAAGATTTTGGACGATTATCCCAATTAGACATTTCTTTCGCTTTTTGAATAGCTTCTTTCAATAGACCAGATGCCAACACTTCTCCTGGATGGAAGGATTGTGCAGTTTCTCCTACATCAATTAAATTTTTCAAGCGCAAATCAATTTCGTCCACACCCATAGCATGTGCCAACTTCGTAATGGCACACTCCAACGGCCACAAGGCTTCTGTAGCGCCATACCCACGGAACGCGCCGCCTGGCATATGGTTTGTGTACACTACATTAGATTCATAACGAATCGCTTTCGTTTTGTTATATAGAGGCAAGGATTTATGTTCTCCTGCTGTGAAAGTTGTCAACGCATGACTACCATGTGCTCCTGCATCGGATACAGCTACCATGTCAATAACTTGGATAATACCATCTTTTGTGGCACCTACACGAACTTTCCAATCCCTTGCATGTCGGCTAGTGGAACAGTTATTCGCTTCGTGACGATCGTACACGATATAGGATGGTTTTTTTAATTTCCATGTTACAAAAGCTGGGAACATTTCTGTACAACCCGTTTGTTTAGATCCAAAACCACCGCCAATACGAGGCTTGATAACACGAATTTGAGCCGCAGAAAGCCCCAAAGCATGCGCCACATGTCTACGAATATGGAATGGCACCTGTGTCGAACTTGTAATCACAAGACGATTAAATTGGTCTATGGTAGCAAAGGTCCTAAACGTTTCCATCGCCGATTGTAAGGTAGCTTGGTCAAAGTAAGACTCTTCTACCACATAATCACATTTTGCCAATTCTGCTTCTAAATCACCCACTACATGACTATAGGAACAAGCAATGTTTCGCTTAGGATCTCCCCCTACTGGGAAGTTATAGTGAAAGTCATCTTCAGCGTGAATGATGCTAGGATGATCGATAGCTGTATGCATATCCAAGACTGGTTCATAGACCTCATATTTTACTTTGATGAGAGGCATAGCTTTCAATGCTGTCCGTTCATCCACAGCCACGACTATTGCTACTTCATCCCCCACATAGCGAACCACTTGATCTAAAATCAACATATCATACGCAGATGGCTCTGGATAGCTTTGACCAGCTAAGGTAAATCGTGTTGTCGGTACATCTTTATAAGTATAAATTGCTTCCACACCAGGTACTTTTAAAGCGGCGTCAATATTAATATCTACAATTTTAGCAAAGGCATGAGGACTGCGAAGTATCTTAATACATAAGGCATTGGATGGAATAAAATCTTCTGTATAGGCGGCTTTACCACTTAAAATCGTTGCGGAGTCTGTTTTTTTATAACTTTGACCTAAATGTTTCATAGTGTTTTGCCTCCTAAAAATTTACGAATTCCTCGCATATGCGATTCATAACCAGTACAACGGCATAAATTGTTGTTTAGGTAAGCTTTAATTTCCTCATCAGTAGCATTTGGGTATTTACGGCTTAATGCAATGGCACTCATCATCATGCCGGTTGTACAGTAGCCACATTGATCAGCCCCTTCTTCAGCCAAACAATCCGCTAATTCTGCAGCTTCCTCTGCTACACCTTCTAAGGTAGTGATTTCATGACCCACAGCTCTGAATGTAGGGTATGCACAAGATAATATAGGATCACCATCTACCCATACAGTGCATAAACCGCAGTTTGTTGTATCACAGCCGCAACGCACACTGTAAAAGCCTAAGTTACGCAATGTTTCTAATAACATTTCATCCGTTTCGATGAGAATATTTCGTTTCACTCCGTTCACTTGTAACATTATTTCCATTGTGCCACCTCTTTTACCAATCGTTTAAACATGTTTTTTGCCATCTCTAAGCGATACTCTGCACTTGCATGTGAGTTACTTTGAAAGGATAAATCCTCTTGAATCAAGGTTACCGCTTCATCCAAAGCGTCCAATCCTTTTTCGTTAATAATCTGGCAAGATTTCGCAGCTAACGCTGGTTTACCTGGTCGACAACCAATATATACCGAGTAGCCTTGATTATCTAATCGTGCAGATCCCGTTAAATAAGGAAAATCTGAAGTAGATTTCCGTAATGCTTCAATCGCTACGGGTACTTCTTGTTTTGGCACAATAATTTCAAGTAATAAATCTCTTGTTCCATACGTTAAATATTGTTCTATCGGCATACGGCCCGCTTCAAACAAACGTACTTCTGCTCGTAATGCTAATAAGGCAGGAATAATATCAGAGAAACCGAACTTTGCTGCTACCGATCCCCCCATGGTAGCCATACTGCGGAATTGAACACCTAAAATATCTTTCACAGCTTTTGGGAGCACTCCTCTACAGAATGTTTTAAATGGTTCGTACACCTCTACATCTCGTTGTGTAGCCATGGCACCAATGCGGTATTCCGTTTCGTCCTCTACAATATAACGGAGACCTAATTCAGACAAGTCAATTACCATAGGCCATTTACGATTTCCCAATCGTGTCCAGCAACCACCTGCTAAAATAGGTGCCATCTTTTGCTTCACCATGAGTGCATGTGCCTCTTCTACTGTTTTAGGCTGTTGCACTTGCATAAACATAAGCATACTTATACCTCCTGACTCCAACATTTCTATATCCTTATTGTACCATGTATATGAAGATTTTGGCATATGAATTATCTCAGATACTAAACATCCATATATGCATAATCCATATACATCATATGCTACTCGCAATCATTACTATAAAAATAGGCATACACAAACTACTTCGAACTACAATGAATCTATCATTATTCGAGACTAAGTTTATGTATGCCTAATATCAATTTTATATGAGATATAATTTGCAAGATGTTCAATTACTTTTATAGATCTCTCTATATCCTTCTGTTTGTTTCTCTACAACCTGCTCTATATCTTCTAAAATATCTTCAGGAATGTCTTCAACAATGCATCGATCCACTTGGAAAATTGCACATGTACCACATGATGAGCTAAGCCAACGTGGAACAGGCTGTAAGTGTACCGCAATCGATGCTTGCTTACAAAATTGTTCAAATTGGATAGCCCCAAAGTGAGAATAAAACGTTGCTACATATTCCATATTATTGTTTTGTAATAGTGATGATATACTCACCATTCTCTTCTTTAGACACGATTGTATAACCTTGAGCCAATACAAATCGAGTAATATTTTCTACCGCTGTTTTAGAGTCAGATTGCACAGTATATTCACTGTCACCTAATGCCATTGCTTTTTGTACCATAATAACTGGTTCTGGACAAGATAGTCCTCTCACATCAATCATAGTTACCTCCTAAATTTCCTATTTACGCATATTTTTAACAGCAATAACTAAGGCAATCACAAAGCCTACACCTACTGCAATTTGGCCCGCCACTGGAACTCCAGTACCAGATGCAGCTAAACCAAAGTTATGTGCGAATGCTGCGCCTGCTGCTAGGCCCACTACTGTAATTGTGGAATCGGAGTTACCTTCACCAGATAAGATTAATTGACGCAATGGACAACCACCCATTAATGTACAGCATAAACCTGCCAAAGCCATACCTAAGAAGTTCCACAATCCATCTGTATGCGCAATTGGTTGTTTTACAAAACCAGGATGGAAATTACCAACAGAAATGTTCACTAGGAACGCTGCTACAAGAATCGCAATAAAACCAAGAATTAATTTTGTTTCTTTAAATAGAATGATATCTCGGATACCACCTACCATACAAAGACGGCTATATTGTGCCAAGCCACCTACTACTAAACCAGCTGCCAAAGAAATCCACAATGGAGCATGAATGGCACCTGGACCTTTTTCAGTAAAGAAAATGAACGCTGGCGCTGCCACCACAAGACCTAATAAAATCACCTGTGCTGCTGGCATAATATAGGAATCCATTTTAGATACAATGTACGTTCTACCCAAGGAATATCCACGTTTTAAGAATACTGTGCCTACTGCAATACCACCTGTGAATCCTAATAGACCCATGATTGCATTCCAGTCACCACCTGCTAAGCGCAAAATCATACGGAATGGACATCCTAAGAAAATAAGACAGCCAATCATAGTAAAGAACCCTAAGGTAAATCGTGTTGCTGGAGCGGAACCACCTTTAGCAGATCGCTCTCCACGGAACCAAGATAATAAAAAGGCTCCTAACACTAATCCAATAATTTCTGGACGAATGTATTGTACTGGTGCTGCTCTATGCAGACCCAAGCCTCCTACAGAATCACGAATGAAACAGGCAATACAAAAACCCATATTTTGTGGGTTTCCTGCTAGCACTAACAAACTAGCAATCGCACCAATAATTAATCCAGCAATAATAATTCTTTGCTTTTCACTTATTACACTCATAGTACCTCTCCTGCTAAACATTACCTCTTCGACTAGTTTACTTCAGTCCCTACAAATTGATATTTTGCACGCATTACTTTATACTAAATATAATATACATATTAAAAGGAGTTATAATTATGAAGTCTATCTATGCAGATAATAGCAGTACCTCTTTCCCGAAAGCGCCAACTGTAGCGCAAGCTATGTATGATTACATTTCCTTTAATGGAGCTTCTGTTCATCGCTCCTCTAACGAAGATGCGTACCAAGTGGAACGTTTGATCCTAGAAACACGCCAACAGTTACAGCAACTATTAGGTGGACCTAGCCCAAAATACATCATCTTTACTCCCAATGTGACAACTAGTCTAAATATGGTCTTACAAGGTCTTTTTTCCGCTGGTGATCACCTCCTAATCTCCAGCTTAGAGCATAACGCAGTCATGCGTCCACTCCATCAATTATCTATGAAAGGTGTTTCTTACTCCACCATTCCAAGCACACCTCAAGGTGAAATGATTACCTCCACCTTAGAATCACTTCTCTTACCTACTACAAAGGCTATTCTAGTGACTCATGTCTCTAATGTATGCGGTACCATACAACCTATCGCTGAACTTGGGGCTTTTTGCAAAGAACACAATCTATTATGTATCGTAGATGCTGCCCAATCAGCTGGTATCTTACCTATCCATATGAAAGATATGAATATCGACGTTCTATGCTTTACTGGTCATAAAGGGTTACTTGGGCCTCAAGGTATCGGCGGCTTTCTCCTTACAAAAGATGTAGCTCATCAAATACAGCCCATACTAAGTGGTGGCACAGGTAGTTTTTCTCATACCTTAGAGATTCCCACTACCTTTCCCGATCGCTTTGAACCAGGTACGCCCAATATTCCTGGAATCCTCGGTCTCCATGCTAGTCTATCCTATCTCAATACAATAGGTATCGAGAGTATTTACCAACATGAATTGTCTTTGACCAAGCAATTCATATGTGGTTTGCAAGAATTATCGAAATATACTATTCACGGAATTCCCGACATTCAAAATCGGACAGCCGTGATTTCTATTTCTCCTACTCATTGTGATCCAGCAGAACTGGCTCACAAACTGGAACAAGATTATCATATTATCACTAGAGTTGGGTTGCACTGCGCTCCTACTGCTCATCAAGTACTAGGTACCTATCCTAAAGGAACAGTTCGCTTTTCCTTTGGCTACCACAACACAGCTGATGAAGTAGATACTATATTAAATAGCTTAGATCTATTACAACACAAACACCCTTATAGCTAGAATATTACATATTAAAAATAAAGTAAGCACCAATTATACATATAATTGGTGCTTACCTATTTTCGTGCTACTTTCTGTATAAAGAAAGCACTTATATATGTAACCTAAGTCTAACCATATACAGTATTTTGATTAAATAGATTGATTTCTACGAACTTTACGTTCTGCTTTCCATTTATCCAAACGAGCAATCGCTTTTTCACGACGAGTTTTTTGGACCACATGCGTTTCATTGCCATAGCCATTTAACAATACATTAAGAATGACTGCCATTAAGCTACCGAATGTAATACCACTATGAAGAACAATTTTTAACCATTCAGGGAAATGATTATAGAAACTTGGTACTGCTAACGGAATCATACTCACACCAATACTGATGGCTACAATCATAAGATTGTAAGTACCATCAAATTGTACTTTAGATAAAGAGCGAATACCACTCGCAATAATCATACCAAACATAGCAATACCAGCACCACCTAATACAGGGTTAGGAATACTTGCTACAACCGCTGCCATTTTAGGGAATAATCCTAATGCTACTAAAATAACACCAGAAGCAGCTACTACGAAACGGCTTTTTACGTTTGTTACAGCTACAAGACCTACGTTTTGCGCAAATGCTGTATGTGGGAAACTATTTAAGAATCCACCAATCATAGTTGCAAAACCATCTGCACGTAAGCAATCAGCCAATTCTTTTTTACCAATTGGTTTCTCAACGATTTCACCAATTGCGATACAGTCACCAGTCGTCTCTGTCATAACAACAAGCATAACAATGACCATAGAAATAATAGAGGAAAATTCAAATGTTGGCCAACCGAACGCTAATGGTGTTACGACAGCAAACCATTCCGCTTGACCAACGGCCCCTAAGTTAGCTACACCCAGTGCCATTGACGCTAATGTTCCAACTACTAAACCTACTAAAACTGCTACATTACTCCAGAATCCTTTACCAAATCGATACACTGCTACTACGATTGCCAATGTTAAGGTAGCCAGTAGCAAGTTAATTGGACTCGCAAATTCAGGTGAACTAGGGTTACCTCCCCCTACCCAACGAACGGATACAGGCATTAATGTAATACCGATAATTGTAATAATAGTACCTGTAACTACAGGTGGAAAAAAGCGGATTAAACGACTAAATAGATGAGAAATCAAGAATGTGACTATCCCGGCTACGATAACGGCCCCGTAAATACTTGTCATACCATGCTCTTGACCAATTAAAATCATTGGAGATACCGCAGCAAATGTAATCCCTTGAATCAAAGGAATTTTTGCGCCGATTTTCCAAAATCCTAACGTTTGGATCAAAGTGGCAATACCACAAGTAAATAAATCTGCGTTAATTAATTGAATCAACTGCGCCTCTGATAAACCCATAGCTTGCGCTATGATAATGGGAACCGCTACAGCCCCTGCATACATTGCCAATACGTGTTGTAAACCGTAAGCAAACAATTTTGGAATTGGTAGCATTCCATCTACATGATTAACTCCCTGAATTTGATGTGCCATATGAATCACCTCATATTACTTAATAGAATATACTAGTCTTATGCTTATATCATGTTTTGAATTTTAGACATCATCTGATGAAGTAGCAAGTACTCTCATACTTGCTACAACATCGAACTTCATAGACTGAGCACACTCTCTCCCTTACTGATTATTTTCGATATCCAGTTTTCTCAAGTGGTAAAGAACAACGTTCCATACCGTCCAAACGATTATATGCATTGGCAATAGCTGGAGCAATTGGGATACTACTGATTTCCCCAATACCTTTAGCACCATATGCATATTGGTCTGGTGTACCTTTCTCTATGAATGTACATTTAATTTCTGGACGTTGTGTAGCTCTTAACAAGCCTAATGTGCCATATTTTGTAACTACCTTACCTTCATTGTACTTGAAGTCTTCTGTTACACCATAGCCCATACCCATGATAGCTCCACCCTCTACTTGCCCTTCACAAGATTGTGGGTTTACAACTCGTCCTACATCATAGGCCACATGAAGTTCACTTACTTTGTTATCATCTCCAATCGTAGCTACGCAAGCTCCATATCCATAAGCCACATGACTCTTAGGATGTTCTTTGTCCGAATCAAATGGATCCGTAACGCCAAGGAACTCTTCATAAACTTCTATTCCTTCAAGTTCAGCTAACGTTTTAGTGGCTAACAATTCTGCTAATTTTATAGCCGCTCTACGTGTTGCTTCCCCTGTAAATACCGTTTGTCGTGATGCTGTAGTTGTACCAGAGTTTGGCGTACGTTCCGTATCTGGTGCTTCTACTATAATTTGATCTGGTGACAATTTTGTAGCTTCACATACAATCTGAGATGCTACTGTACCTACACCTTGACCAATACATGCAGCAGATGTACGGATGCGCACTTTACCATCACGAACTTCTAAAATAACTCGACCAGTGTCTGGCAATCCTACACCAACCCCACTATTTTTCAAGCAAATCGCAAGACCTGTGCGATCACTCGCATAGTATGCATCTTTGACTGCCTCTAAGCATTCAGCTATACCAGTATCCGGTGTACATAATTGTCCATTCGGCAAGTAATCACCAGGGCGAACCGCATTTTTATAACGGAATTCCCAAGGGTCCATGCCTACCTCTTTAGCTAGTAAGTCGATATTGATCTCTTGTCCAAATATAGTTTGTGTTACACCAAAACCACGGAATGCACCACCTGGTACAGTATTCGTATACACACAAATACCATCCATAGAGAAATGTTCAAAGTTATATGGTCCACTAGAGTGTGTACCTGCCCGTTGTAATACTGGGCCACCTAAAGATGCATAAGCACCACAGTCGGATACAATTTTAACTTTTGTAGCTAACAATTTACCGTTTTCATCACATGCAGTAGTAATATCCATTTCCATTGCATGACGTTTTGGATGTACATCTAAACTTTCTTGACGAGTTAATTGTACTTTCGTTGGAAGTCCAGTTTTCCAAGCTACAAGTGCTGCATGATGTTGCACACTCATATCCTCTTTACCACCGAAACCGCCACCTACTAACATACTATGTACCTTAACTTGAGATTCTTCCAAGCCTAACATACGAGATACTTCATGTTGCTCATCATAGATACTTTGTCCACCTGTGTATAATTGTATGCCATCTTCTGTTTTCACAGCAATTGCACACTCAGGTTCCATAAATGCATGATCTGTTTGTGGTGTAGAGTAATGTCTTGTTACCACATGAGCCGCATTGGCAATGACTTCATCAGCATTCCCACGATTTAACGCTTGATGAGATAGGATATTTCCATTTGGATGTAATAATGGTGCATCTTCTGCCAAAGCTTCTTCTGGAGTTAATACAGGTTTTAATTCTGTATAATCTACCGTTACCAAATTACATACTTCTTGCAAATATTTTTTCTCTTTTACTGCTACTACAGCAATAGCATCACCTACATAGCGAGTAATATCTCCTTCTGCAATCATAACATCCCAGTCAGGAACAATATGACCTGTTTTATTGAAAGGTACATCTTTCGCCGTTAATACAGTCACACATTGAGGATGTGCCAAAGCTTCTTCAATATGGATTGCATCAACACGAGCACGTGGATATTTAGAACGAATCGCTTTGGCATAAATCATGCCATCTACCACCATGTCATCTGCATATAATCCTGTACCCAATGCTTTTTCAGCTGCATCTATACGATGTAAGCGAGATCCTACAGTACCATCTGCATCATTTTTAGGAACTGGTGCGTTCTCTTTAAATAAACGAGCAGCTAATAAAATAGCATCTTCAATTTTTACATATCCTGTACAACGACAAATATTTCCCAATAAAGCTTTTTGAACATCTGCCCTTGTAGGTTCTAATGTAGTATCCAATAATGCTTTAGCACTGATAATCATGCCCGGAATACAGAAACCACATTGTACAGCTCCACATTCCGCAAAAGCATATACATACACTTCTTTTTCACGTTCTGTAAGGCCTTCAATGGTAATAATTGATTTGCCTTCCATTTGTGAAACTTTACCTATACAAGCTTTTACCTTTTTCCCATCAATGAGAATTGTACAAGCTCCACAAGCACCTGCACTACAACCGTCCTTTGTTCCGGTTAAGCGTAGGTCATCACGAAGATAATCCATTAGTCGTTTATCTTCTTCCACCTCACGCCAAATACCGTTAACTTGAAATCGGTACATACAGAGACCTCCCTCCAATTATTGTTGGAACTCCCCTTTATAGGCTTCCACTAATTTTCTATCTTGCACCACATGGTGCCCACGTAAAAATACATCATCTATTCGACCATGTACAGTCATTCCTTCATAAGGTGTATAATCTGACCGACTATGAGTTTTATCCGAAGTCATACATTCTGTTACATCTGGTGAAAGTATCACAATATCCGCATCACTTCCTACCTGTAACGTTCCTTTTTTTGGATATAATCCATATAACTTAGCTGGTGTTTCGCTAGTTAATTTCATATATTCTACAGGGTCGATTCGTCCACTATGAACAAACATATCCCACATTAGAATCATCCGCTCTTCTACACCTGGCAAACCACCTGGTGTTTTCGTAAAGTCACCAAGACCCTGCGCTTTTTGCGCTAATGTATAATTGCAGTGATCCGTACATAAAGTTTGGAAAACTCCACGTTCTACCGCTGCTTGCAAAATCTCCACATCTCTTTGTTTTCTAAGAGGTGGACTTAAGATATATCTCAATCCTTTTCCATCCGGCTGATTATACAATTCATCTGTCAGTAATAAGTATTGAGGACAGGTTTCACAGGTCACTTTTGCCCCATTCTTTCTGCGTTCCTCAATCACATCTAATCCTGCTGCAGAGCTCACATGTACAATATGTACTGGATAATCTGCTAATTCCCCTAGTCGAATGAAACGATGCATTGCTTCTGCTTCTATGGTATCTGGTTTTGAAAGCGGATGATACTTTGCTTCTGTATCTCCTTCCTCTCTCATTTCCTGTACCTTAGCTGCAATCATCGCTCCATTCTCACAGTGGGCTGCCACCAACGCACCGGTTGGGGCGATTGCTTTGATTGCTTCATAAATTGACCGATCGTCAATACTAAAGCTGTAGGCCATATATACTTTGAAGGATGCGACGCCTTCTTCAACGACCTTAGGAATTTCCGCTGCTACTTGCTCATTCATATTCAAAATTTCCATATGAAATTTATAGTCACAAGAGCAACGTCCTTCCGCCCGTTTCTTATCGCGTCGCAAACCTTCTAACAAAGATTCTTCAAAAGGCGATGCAAAATTAATAATCGTCGTAGTCCCCCCCATAATGGCTGCTTTTGTACCACTTTCAAAATCGTCTGCCGTGGTGGCAAAAGCGTTGGTCATTTCAAAATGGGTATGTGTATCGATTCCTCCAGGCAACACATAGCGCCCTTTTGCATCGATTCGTACATCTCCTGGTTTTGCCTCAATATGAGGAGCTACCTCTACAATTGTATCGTTTTCAATTGCTATCGTCCCTTGCATGACTCCCGTTGGGAGTACAAGATATCCTTGTTCAATGAGTATCATAGATATAATATGGAAGTTCTTTAATGAACGCTTCCACAACTCCTTTCAACACCTCTGGTAAGGCATCAATCGCTGTGCGACCTGTAGCGCCTTGGAAGCGATATCCGCATTCCTTACCTTGAATATAAAAGCCGTCATTATCGCTTGCTAATAAGCGTTCTTCATCAATAAAATATGTCAATTTATCTTTATATGGGAAGCATGGTTGTACGCAATGACAAGCACAGTTACCACATTCATTACAAGACTCATCAATATGAATGATTAATTTTTTACCATCTACAGTAATACATTCATTCGTTCTATTTGGACATACACGTACACAAGTACCACATACGACACGGCATTCATGATTTTTGTCATGAGCTGTTGGGAAACCTGGTTGCTCTTCGCGTTTTTTCTTAGCAGCTGCAGATTTTTTGTATGTTGGAGCTGTTCCCATTGCTTCCGCAAAAGATTTGATTTCTGTTGGTTTAATTACCTTAGCAGTATCGTAATCTTCTGCTTCTACTAATTTAGCCAAGTTATCCAATTGGTTATAACCTAAACCTTGTAATAAGGTTGTACATACTGTGATTGGCCAAATACCTGTGCGGAATAAAGCTGCAATATTTTTCGCATCTGCACCACCGCTATAAGACATTGGTAAGCGTTCGCCAAATGTTTCGCTCAATAATTGAGCCACACCAATGGATAATGGTAATAAGGATTTACCAGACATATACATTTGCTCACCTGGTAATTCTTTCTCGTGAATCGAAACAGGGAATGTATTTGTCAGTTTCACACCGAACACTAAACCTTCTTCTTCTGCAATCGTCAACAATCGTTCAATCATTGGCACTGCTTCTTTAAAAGATAAGTCTACTTCAAATTGATGTGCATCAAAATCAATATATCCAAATTCTGCTTGATCTAATAATTCTCTTACACGATCATAGCCTAATAATGTTGGGTTACATTTTAGATATAAATTTAGATGTTTTTCTTTCATTAGATATGTACAAATCGATTCAATTTCGCCTGCAGGACAGCCGTGCATTGTGGATAATGTAATACCTTGGCAAATGTTGTCATCAATATTGCGAATGTACTCTTCTGTTACATTTTTAAATTGATGTACATTAGCTAATGCCCATTCTTCGCATTCTTTCCAAACTGGTTTAGTACGTGCTGCACGTAAACATTCCATATAGGAATCTACATCTTCACTTTTAATGCCCGCTAAGTTGTAGCCAACACTCATAATAAAGATGAATCCATCTGGATCGCCGATGCCCCATTCTTTACTAATTAATTTAATAGCAAACCATGCTTTAATGTATTCATCAGCAGCTGCATGGCAATGGTACTCAGAGGACCATTCCACATTGTATGCTTCATCTTTTGAATAAATACATGGTCTTGGGATACCCAATTCTTCACCGAACATAATTTGTACTGTTTTTAATTCTAAGAATCGGGAACCCCCAACATAGGCTGCTACTAAGTTTTGAGCTAATTGAGTATGTGGACCTGCTGCAGGGCCTAATGGATTTTCCAGGTTACGACCAAATAAGGATAACCGTTGATCCGTACCTGTTGTGTGCATGCGCTCCACATTATATACTCGATTGTGGGTAGCATATTCTGTTAGAATATGGTTCATTAAATGTCCGAAACTTACCGGATACATGATATCGCTCATAGTATTCACTCCTTACTGAAAGTGTATTATGGGACTAATCGTTTCCATAAACGATGGGAAATTTGTCGTACTTCTCGTAGCAATTCTTCTTTATTCATGCCACATAATTGACGATCTAGCATACGTACCTTACCACCAGAAATAGTTGTAATTACATTAAGACCATTTAGGCCAAATAGTAAATGACCATTAATATTATCAGCATGTAAATCTGTTCTAGGAATATAATCTAAAACAATTACATCTGCTTCTGCCCCCGGTGTCAAGGTACCAACTTTTACAAGGAAGAATTTTTCAATCATTGCTGGGTTAGTATTGAATAACATATGTGGAATTTCAGTCCAACCAACATTTGGATGTTGCATGTTATGTTTCACTAAACAATTTGCTACTTTGTAGGATTCTAACATATCGCTAGTATATCCATCTGTACCAAGACCCACTGGAATACCTGCTTCCATAAGTTTTAATACATTTGGTGCTCCTACCGCATTACCCATATTACTTTCTGGATTATGAGCCACCATGGTGCCAGTTTCAGCTAATACCTTCACTTCACTATCATCTACATGAATACAATGTCCAGCAATCGTTTTTGGTCCTAGGATGCCATCTTCATGCAAGCGATGCACTGCGCGCATACCATATTTTTCTTGGCTATCTTCTTGATCTGTAGTACCTTCTGCTACATGGATGTGATATCCCAAATTGTCTACGTTTTGTTCACGAACATAAGCCAATGTATCTTTACTCAATGTGAAAGATGCATGTAACCCCATCATCGCTGCGAGTGTTTCAGGGTTTTCTTTTGCTTCTTTACCAAAGCGTACGTTTTCTGCTACAGCTTTCTCCATTTCCTCTTGGCCATTCCGATCACTTACTTCATAGCACAAGCAAGAACGAACGCCAAAGTCTTGAGCAACTTCGCTAATAACAGATAGGCTGCCTTCTGTTTCCCCATAACTTGCATGATGGTCAAATATGGAAGTCACACCATTTTCGATACATGCCATATAGGTCACAATAGCACTTGCCCACACGTCTTCTTTAGCAAGACGTTTATCTAGGTAGAACCACAATCCATCTAAAATTTCTTTAAAATTTGTTGGGTTGTTACCAGGGATATATAATCCGCGGGCTAAGGCAGAATAAATATGGTGATGAGCGTTCACAAAACCAGGCATAATCAAGCGCCCATGAGCGTTTACTCGATATGCTTTTGGATATTGTTTGCGCAATGTTTCGTATGAGTCTACTGCCACAATTTTAGTGCCATCCATTAATACGCCACCGTCTTCAATAATCGGTTGTAATGGATTGCGTGTAACGACAGTTCCTTTTCCTAATAAAATCATAGATAGGCTCCTTTCTATGAAAAACAGTATTCAATGAAATACTACTATTATAATTCGATGTGAGTGCCTGTTTTTCCTTCAATACCTTCTCTAGATTTTTCTAGTTGTGTGATAATTGCTTTTCTACCTGCTTTAGATTTAGCAAAAGCTACAGCTGCTTCCATTTTTGGTTTCATAGAGCCTGCTGCAAATTCACCATTGTCGATATGTTTTTGCGCTTCTTCTACTGTAATATGTTCTAACCATTGTTGGTTTTCTTTACCATAATTAATCGCTGCTTTTTCAATAGCTGTTAAGATAATCAATACATCTGCGTCAACTTCTTGTGCTAGTAAGCTACTAGTCCAGTCTTTATCAATAACTGCAGATGCACCTGTTAAATGATTGCCTTCACGAACTACAGGGATACCGCCACCACCGCAAGCGATTACTAATTCATGACCGATTAAGCCTTTGATAGCTTGTAATTCAATGATTTCTTTTGGCGCTGGAGATGCTACTACACGGCGATAGCCACGACCTGCATCTTCTTTTACCACATAATCATATTGGTTCACTGCATGTACAGCTTCTTCTTTTGTCATAAAGTGGCCAATTGGTTTTGTTGGATCTAAGAACGCTGGATCATCTGCATCTACACGAACTTGTGTAACCATTGTTGTCACAGGTAGATCTGTAATACCTCTGTTCAACAACTCTTCACGCAATGCATTTTGTAAATCATATCCGATATACGCTTGGCTCATGGCTACGCATACAGACAACGGAGTATTAGGTTGACCTTCTACTTCTCTAGTTAATGCAGCCATAGCATTATTGATCATACCGATTTGAGGGCCATTACCATGAGTAACGATCACATCACAATCTGCTTCAATTAAATCTACGATTGCTTTCGATGTTTCTTTCACCGCAATCATTTGTTCTGGTAATGTATTGCCTAGGGCATTGCCCCCTAAAGCGATAACAACACGTTTTTTCATAGGGTACCTCTCTATGGTGTATATATTCCTAACTACTTTGTAGGGATTAAAATAAGGGACTGTCTGAACAGACAGCCCCTTTGCTCTTAGCGGAGAACTCTTTCTGTTCCCTTTTCTTCTAGCTCTTTTAATAATTCTACTGGATTTTCAAATTTGCTTAATAAAATCATAGCAGCAATTACATATGGTTTATAGCTTGCTTCTTTGTAAAGAGGTACACGATAACGATCAAATACGGATGCGTCAACTTCACCTTCTTCACAGCTTAAGCCAGTGATATCAGCTGGTAAGCAATGTAAGTATAATGCTTTGCCGTCTTTTGTAAGACTCATCATATCTTCTGTGCAAGCCCAATCTTTATGTTGTGCATTTTGTTCTAATAAACGACCTTCTAATTCTTTAATGCCTGCTGTATCGCCTTTGCCATATAAGTCAGTTCTTTCTTCCATTGCAGCGAAAGGTGCCCAGGATTTAGGATATACGATATCAGCATCTTTGAAAGCTTCTTTCATGTCGTTTGTACGTTTGAAAGATCCGCCACTAGCTTGTGCTTGTTTTTTAGCAACTTCTTCAACTTCTGGCATTACTTCGTATCCTTCTGGATGCGCTAATACAACTTCCATACCTAAACGAGTGAATAAACCGATAGCACCTTGTGGTACGGAAAGCGGTTTACCATAGGATGGGGAGTATGCCCAAGTCATAGCTACTTTTTTACCTTTTAAGTTTTCAAGTCCACCAAATTCATTGATAAGGTGAGCCGTATCAGCCATCAATTGTGTTGGATGGTCAATATCACATTGTAAGTTTACCAATGTAGGACGTTGTTCTAATACGCCGTCTTTATGGCCTTCTTCTACTGCATCAGCTACTGCATGCATGTATGCATTACCTTTACCGATATACATATCATCACGGATACCGATGATGTCAGCCATGAAGGAGATCATGTTAGCTGTTTCACGTACAGTTTCGCCATGAGCGATTTGAGATTTTCCTTCATCTAAGTCTTGTACTTCTAAACCTAATAAGTTACAAGCAGATGCGAAGGAGAAACGAGTACGAGTGGAGTTATCACGGAATAAGGAGATACCTAAACCACTGTCGAATACTTTTGTAGAGATATTGCGCTCACGCAATGCACGTAATGCATCAGCTACAGCCCAAACAGCTTGTAATTCGTCGTCTGTTTTTTCCCAAGTCAAGAAGAAGTCATTGTTGTACATGTTTTTTGTGTCTAACTTAGCTAATGCGTCTACACATTTTTTGAAATCTGCCATTTTTTGCACCTCATTAATAATTTATAGCTTTATAAAATGTAAACTATTATTTGCAATAGTTTGTAGGTAAGATTGCATATACTGCTGCACATGTTACAAGGTCTTGTTTCCATGTGATTTCGTTAGGAGCATGTGCTTGTGCTTCTGCACCAGGGCCGAAACCAATACAAGGAATACCATTACGTCCCATGATGGATACGCCATTTGTAGAGAATGTCCATTTATCAGTTAATGGGCGAGCTTTACGTTCTGCCAATGTAACTTCTGCACCAATACGTTCTGTACCGTATAAGGAGATGTAAGATTCTTCCAATGCTTTTGTTACTTTATGATCTTTAGGAATTACCCATGTTGGGAAGTAGCATTCGATTGGATAAGTTAAACCAGTCCAGGATGGACGAGCATATTCGTACATGGATACTTTTGCACCGTATTTTTGTACAGCTGGTAAATCTTCTATTTCTTTTAAGCAACTTTGCCATGTTTCACCTGCTGTCATACGACGGTCAAGAGATACTGCGCAAGAGTCTGCTACTGCACAACGGCTTGGGGATGTGTAGAAAATTTGGGAAGTTGTTACTGTGCCACGGCCCAAGAAACGAGCTTCTTCATAATGGTCAGGGTTGAATTTTGGATCCAACATTTTTTCTAAGCCACGAACACGAGTAGTCTCTGTAGAATTGTTTGCATTTAATGCACGAACATCTTGTAAAATGTCAGCCATTTTATAGATTGCATTGTCACCGCGATCTGGTGCAGAACCATGGCAAGATACGCCTTCTACATCGATACGGATTTCCATACGACCACGTTGACCGCGATAGATACCGCCATCAGTTGGTTCTGTGGATACTACGAATTCTGGACGAATGCCACGTTCTTTAATAATGTATTCCCAGCACAATCCGTCGCAATCTTCTTCTTGTACTGTACCAACTACTAATACACGGTATTTATCATTCAATAAACCTAAGTCTTTCATGATTTTTGCACCGTATACTGCGGATACGATACCACCTAATTGGTCAGATACACCACGGCCACCGATTTCAGTGTCGCTTTCAAACCCCTCATATGGATCAAAGTTCCAGTTGTCACGGTTACCAATACCTACAGTATCAATATGTCCGTCAAAAGCAATCAATGTTTTACCAGTTCCCATATATCCAAGAATGTTACCCATAGGATCCACTTCTACTTCATCGAATCCTAAGTCTTTCATTTCTTTTTCAATGCGGCGAACGTGTTGTTCTTCTTCCGCACTTTCACCAGGGAATGCAACGATTTCTCTTAAAAATTTTGTCATCGCTGGTCCATAAGCTTCTGCTGCTTTTTTTACTGCTTGTAAATCCATTACCATTTCCTCCTTAAACACACATATACGTATACGTTAAAGTTAAAATTAACTGTATATGACTTAAATAGTTAGATTAAAATTTTCCTTGCCACACAATTTCTTGATAACGTGTTGGGTCAGTGTCTCCTTCTGTGGAGAAGCAAAGTACTTTAGAATCTTTAGTAAGTCCTAATTCTTCTTTCAAATCTTTATATTCTTCCATAGTCATAGCAGCTGCTACTAAACCAAATGGAACAGCTCCAGATTCTCCAGAGATAATGCTTGCATCGCCTTTGATTGGTGCTGCAGACATTCTCATACCTAAGGATGCTACCCAATCTGGTGCAGATACAAATACATCCACATGGTTTTTCAAAATATCCCAAGAAATCGTATTTGGTTCACCACAAGCGAGTCCTGCCATGATTGTTTGTAAGTCGCCGCCTACGATACGTAAATCGCCATCGCCTGCTTTAGCACCTTTGTATAAGCAATCCGCTGCAGATGCTTCTACTACTACAATTTTAGGTTTCACAGGTGCATCTTTATAACGATTTACCACATAACCAGTAACAGCACCAGCTAAGGAACCAACCCCTGCTTGTACAATTACGTGTGTAGGTACATCTACGCCAGCTTTTTCTAATTGTTCAGTAGCTTCTAGAGCCATTGTACCGTAGCCTTGCATGATCCATGTAGGAATTTCTTCATAACCATCCCAAGCTGTATCTTGGATAACAACACCATGATCTACTTTTTTGGATTCTGCTGTAGCTAAGCGTACACAGTCATCATAGTTCATTTCTTCGATAGTTACTGTAGCACCTTCTGCTGCAATATTTTGTTTACGAGTTTCTGTGGAACCTTTTGGCATAAATACCACTGATTTTTGACCTAGTTTATTTGCTGCCCAAGCAACACCACGACCATGGTTTCCATCAGTAGCTGTGAAGAATGTAGCTTGTCCAAACTCATCACGCAATTCTTTTGATGTCAAGATGTCATATGGCAAATCAGATACTTGTTTACCTGTTTCTTTAGCAATGAATTTCGCAATTGCATAAGAACCGCCTAACACTTTGAATGCATTTAAACCGAAACGATAGGATTCATCTTTAATGAATAAACGGCCTAATCCTAAGTGTTCTGCCATGTGTGGTAATTCAGTAAGTGGTGTTTCTTGATATTGCGGGAAACTCTTATGAAACTCGCGCACACCTTCACTTTCTTTTACATTCATTGCACAGGTGTTCAAATCCTCTGAAGCGGGCATAGTGTTCTTAACCCATTGAATTCGTTCCATGTAACTCTTCCTCCTCTTTTACTTGGTTCAAATCATTATATAAAGTAAATTTAGAAACGTTGAAATATTCCGATATTTTATCAGATGCCTTTGAAATCAAAAAAGCGCCCTGGCAATATAAATATCGTATTGCTTCCAAGCGCTCATTCTTATTCATTAAATGTGCTGGTCGCCCTACTACTTTTTCAGCTTGAGATAACATATCGCTCAACAAATCGCTAACAGATGTAACAATTCGTTCACCTTTTGTTTCCCACGCATGATTACTGGATGTAATAATCCGATCTAAAGAGTTTTGCAATGTAATAAAATCAGTAATATCATAATTGATACACAATAAATACTGTAATTTATCATTATCATCACGTATATACATCGTCGTCGATCGAAGAACTCTTCCATCTTTGGTCCGTGTGAGATAAGCTTGTTTACCCTGACACTGACCATCGTCATTTCGTATCGCATCTAGTACTGCATGCGAGGCGCCATCACCTACATCTCGGTTAGAAATATCTCCATGCTCAATATACACAATAGAACTCTCTAATGTCTCTATTTGCACGTCGTGAATCAACACTTCACATGAAGCTCCAAATTGTGTCGCAATACCATGCGCAATTACCTTTAATTGTTCTAATTTCATAATTGTCTCCTAACTATTTTTTAGGCTATCTAACAATTTATTAGGTATGCCCTTATTATAGCACCGTCATATTCATAATTCAATACTTTTTCTAAATATTTTTTAGGTTTTCTAATTTTTTGTTAGATGTCATCTATAAACAAAATAAAAAAAGATAGAGGTAGATTGAGTCTACACTCAACCTACCTCTATACTATATATCAATTCCTATTCTTAGTAAGGAACTTCTGTTTTACGAGCTACACCCGTTTTGATTGCTGTTTCAGCTACTGCTTTTGCCACTGCTAATGGAACACGTTTATCGAATGCATTGGCTACTACGTAGTCTTCTGCTAATTCTTCATCGGTTACAAGAGCTGCTAATGCTTCAGCGGCTGCTAATTTCATTTCATCATTAATTTCACGTGCTTGTACATCGATGGCTCCACGGAAGATGCCAGGGAATACATTCACATTATTGATTTGGTTAGGCGCATCACTACGACCTGTACCCATAACACGTACGCCAGCTGCTTTCGCTTCTTCGTACATAACTTCTGGAACTGGGTTAGCCATAGCAAATACAATAGCATCTTCCGCTAAGCTTTCCAAAATTTCTTTTGTGAAAGCACCAGCAGCAGATACACCTAACAATACGTCAGCGCCTTTTGCAATCTCTGCTAAGTTGCCAGTTTTTGTTTCTTGACCCAATGTTTTGATCAACTCAGCTTGTAAAGAATCAAGACGTTTGTAGTCTTTGTTCAATACACCGGAGCTTACCATTAATGTAATGTTACGAGCGCCTGCTAAGTATAATAGACGAGCAATATTAGCACCCGCTGCACCAGCACCGTTTACAACGATTTTAACTTTGGATAAATCTTTTTTCACAAAGCGAAGGGCTGCTTTTACACCTGCTAAGCAAGCGATAGCTGTACCATGTTGATCATCATGGAATACAGGGATTTCTAACTCTTTTTTCAAGCGATTTTCGATTTCGTAGCATTTAGGAGAAGAAATATCTTCTAAGTTAATGCCAGCAAAGTTTTTTTGCACTAATTTTACAGTATTAATTAACACGTCTGGATCTTTTGTATCAATCACCAAAGGAATGCAATCTACATTACCAAAGCGTTTAAACAATAGGGATTTACCTTCCATAACTGGAATCGCAGCAGCTGCTCCGATATCACCTAAACCCAATACGCGAGTACCGTCAGATACAACGGCTACCATATTAGAACGACACGTTAAGTCGAAGGATTTGTCTTCATCTTCTTTGATATGAAGGCATGGCTCTGCTACACCTGGAGTGTATGCTACCGTTAAGTCATGAGCATCTTTTAATTCGTATTTTGTTCCAGTTTGCAAGAAACCTTTTAGTTCCAAGCGTTTTTCAATTGCCTCTTGTTTTACGTCCATGGGAAAACCTCCTAGATTTTCAATGATGGTAAGTTTCTACCGTAGAATATTTCCGCCATCTCTTGTTTGAGTTGTTGGTTAATTTGTTTGCGCTCTTTTAGCGTCAAATCTTCTTCGGTAATACCAAACAAATAATTATTAATGTCGTACTCTTTCAGCATCATTTTGGTATGGAAAATATTTTCTTGATACACATTCACATCGATCATATTGTAGAGATTACGTGTTTTAGAGTTAATGTAATTTTGAATGGAGTTCATGCGATGATCCATGAATAATTTTTTACCATGAATATCACGAGTGAATCCACGCACTCTATAATCTAAGCTGATGATATCAGAATCAAAACTATCGATAAGATAGTTTAATGCGTTGAGCGGAGAGATTTGACCACATGTGGACACGTCGATATCTGCACGGAATGTACTGACTCCATTGTCTGGATGACTTTCAGGGTAGGTATGAACCGTCAAGTGAGATTTATCGAGATGCATTACCACATCATCTTTATCTACTTTATCAACAGGTTCTTCCGAAATCAGGATAGTTACACTTGCTCCTTGTGGATCATAGTCTTGCTTTGCCACATTCAACACATTGGCTCCGATAATATGTGAAACCTCTGTTAAAATATCAGTCAGGCGCTGTGCATTGTAAACTTCGTCAATGTATTCAATATATTGGCGTTTTTCTTCTTCTGTACGCGTATAACAAATATCATAAATATTAAAACTCAAGGTTTTCGTTAAATTGTTAAACCCATAGAGTTTCATTTTATTTGATTTTACAGATGTATCCATAACTTAATATCTGCCTTCCTTATAATACCTACCATTATTATATCGAATTAAATAAATATATTCAAGACTTTCGATATAAAATTTTCATTTTTTTATTAATTACTTAATTATAGTGTGTCGCAATTGCTCCACCAATGCCCGTAGCGCCTTACCTCGATGGCTAATAGCTTGCTTTTGTTCCATAGAAATATTGGCCATCGTCGTTTTTAATTTTGGAATGTAAAAGTATGGATCGTAACCGAATCCACCTTTTCCCATTGGGCTTAACTGAATAAGTCCTTCACAAGTGCCTGTAGCTCGAACACATTGTCCATCCGGTGTAGCCCATACAAGAGCACATTGATAACGTGCTGTTCTATCACTTGGAGTAACATCCACCAATTCCGCTACTAATCGTCGATTATTATCTTCATCACTGCGATGCAGTCCTGCATAGCGCGCAGAATATACACCTGGTGCACCGCCTAAGGCATCTACTTCTAAGCCAGAATCATCTGCCACACAAGGCAAACCACAAGCCTCTGCATAGTATAAAGCCTTCAGTTCTGCATTTTCCATAAAGGTAGTGCCAATTTCTTCTGGTTCGTCAATATCTACAACGTCATCTATCGTACGCACTTCAAAGCCTAATTCTTCAAAGGCTGCGGTAAACTCTCGAATTTTTCCTTTATTCCGTGTGGCTAATACCACTGCTTTCGGTGCATTTTCGTGACCCACCATGTTACCAATTTCACCTAATGCTTCACGTTGTACCGCCATTAGTTGTTGTGTACCAGCTTCACCTAAATCTAATAGGCTATTCAACTCATCTCTTGTGAAAGTCCCATGTTCACCTGTTCCTTGCACTTCTACTAATTGGCCTTTACCGGTACAAACCACATTCATATCCACAATGGCTGCACTATCTTCTTCATAGCACAAGTCTAGCATAGGACCATCTTCACCGATTCCCATAGAAATAGCTGCTAAATAGTCCGTTACAGGAAACTTACCATATCCATCGTACATAGAATAGATAGCATCTACTAAAGCCACAAAAGCCCCTGTAATAGAAGCTGTGCGAGTGCCACCATCAGCTTGTAGTACATCACAGTCTACCGTAATCGATACTTCGCCTAAAGCTTCTAAGTCTACAACAGCTCGCAAGGCACGACCAATCAAACGTTGGATTTCCACGGTGCGACCTGTCTGTTTACCTTTTGCTGCCTCTCTAGGTACACGAGTATGTGTAGCTCGTGGTAACAAGGAATATTCTGCTGTCACCCAGCCTGTGCCAGTTCCTTTCAAAAAGCGGGGAACGCGATCCTCAACGCTAGCCGTACAAAGGACTTTTGTATTGCCACATTCAATTAGTACAGATCCCTCTGCATAGGCAGTGTAATGCCTAGTAATTTTCACAGGGCGTATTTCTTTTAAACTACGACCATCAATTCGCATCGTCATTCCTCATTTCCCATTACAATCGGATTATACATACCTCTTATTATACACAATCTCATGGCGGATTGGCAATTTATGTTCGCCTTTGACGAGGGCACTTTATCCTGAGTAAGTAGGCTATGGTTTCCTTTACTTCTCAGTCAGAATGCGGTATGCTTCCTCACAAACGGCACTTCGTAATGTTTGCTGCGGAGCATACCGCATTCTTCTCAACCTTTATCTTATATAGCAAAACTAGCCTACTTACTTATCTCTCCAGACCTCATACCTCCATTAGTCAAAGACAATCATCTATGTTGAATCTGTCTATAAGATTGTATATCATCATCGTTATGTGATGGGGATCCTCACGGGGAGAGGAAGATAGGTCTTTTGCTATCTCTTTGCCGATGCATATAAAGCAAAATGATATGACAGATGTCCATCCTGTTGATAGCTCCTATATCTCCTACTAATTATATGTATGCCCCTATGTATGGGTATCCTCAAGGGAATAGATTATGCTTATCTCCGCAGAAATACGTATAGGCATAAAGTATAGTTGTACGCAAAAATACGGCGCACCTGGCTACAACTATTATAGAGTATTGTTTGCAGCCGGTGCCCCGTACGGTAATTCAAGTTCGATATATTGTTTTTATACTCGCAGCATGGAGTTTAGGAACGCTTGTGTTCTTGGGTTTTGTGGATTCCCAAAGACCTGTTCTGGGGTTCCTTCTTCTTGTATTTTGCCGTCTGCCATGAAGATGACTCTGTCTGCTACTTCACGAGCGAATGCCATTTCATGGGTGACGATGATCATGGTCATATCTTCTTCGGCTAGCTCTTTGATGGTCCGCAATACTTCACTGGTAAACTCTGGATCCAAGGCTGATGTAGGTTCATCGAAGAGCATGATTTCTGGTTTCATCGCTAATGCTCTAGCAATAGCAACCCGTTGTTTTTGCCCCCCTGACAAGGTGCTAGGATATACATCTCGTTTATCCCAGAGACCTACTTTTTCTAGCAAGGACTGAGCCATAGGTAATATATCTACCTCTTTCATTCCTTTCACCATGCGAGGTGCGACCATGATATTTTCTAGGACGGTCATATGTGGGAATAGGTTAAAGGATTGGAATACCATCCCCATTTTCAGCAAAATTTGTTGCTGTTCTTCTTTCCCAACATAAACCGCTGCGCCTGTGTTCGCCGGTGTGTCCACCAAGGTCGCCCCATCGACCCTGATTGTTCCTTTTTGTATGGTTTCTAGTTGTCCCAAGCAACGAAGAAAGGTGGATTTGCCCGATCCAGAGGGACCGATGATGGACACCACTTCGCCACGTTCCATGGATAGTGACACGTCTTGTAAGACCGCCACCGAGCCAAAGCTCTTTTCAATATGTAACATGTCTATGAAAGCCATGGTTTCCTCCTAATCTTCGTAAATCGCCATGCGGCGTTCTAAATATTGATACAGTTTCGTCAACACAAATGTCATAGCCAAGTAGAATACACCAGCTACGATGAAAGCTGTAATGTCAAAATCACGTTGCACAATGCTGCGTGTAATGCGCAAGATATCATTCATAGCTAAGACATACACCAAGGATGTATCTTTCAGCAGTGTAATCGTTTCATTTGCCAATGGTGGCAATACACGTTTGATGACCTGTGGCAAAATGATTTTGTACATCGTCTGCACATAGGTAAAGCCTAATACCTTCGCTCCTTCATACTGCCCTTTTGGAATGGATTGAATGCCACTACGGAAAATTTCACATAAGTAGGCAATGTAATTCAACACGAAGGACAGTACCGCCGCCGTCATATCTGTGAGTTCAAAGCCATCAATCATAAATGGCAAACCATAATAGATGAGCAAAATTTGTAGCATTAACGGTGTGCCACGCATCACATATACGTAAGCATCCACAATCGTCGTCACCAATCGGTTTGTACTCAATCGGAGCAGTGCCAAGAGCAATCCTCCTGGCACTGACAAGATGATGACAATGAAGAACAAGGACAAGGTCACTTGGAATCCGCCAGCAATAGCCGGAACTATTTGTAACATATACTCCAATACGTCCATGTTTATTTATACTCCTCTTTCGTCAAGATAGATGTGTCGCCAAACCATTTTTGTGCCAATTTGTCAGCCGTACCATCATTCATCACTTCTTGTAACGCAGCGTCAACTTTTGCTTTCAACGCTTCCTCTTCCTTGCGCATACCTACACCCACTTTTTCACTGGCGAAGGAGCCTGTAGCTACGGTGAACACATTGTTACCTTTTTTGCCGATTAAATAACGGCCTACCATTTCATCCACCACAACCGCATCAATACGGCCTAATTCTAGATCCATGAAAGCATTCACATAATCGCCATATTCTTTGATTTCTTTAAAGTTTTTAGATTGTGGATCATTTTTTACTGCTTCTAAACCAGTAGAACCTGATTGAACTCCTACTCGTTTGCCATCGAGTTGGGATTTATCAGCAATACCAGCATCAGATTTCACAGCAATGATTTGGTCCCCACGAAGATATGGTTTAGAGAACAAAATATTGCGCTCCCGTTCCTTCGTAATGGTTAAACCATTCCACAACACATCAATACGTTTAGATTTTAGTTCTGCTTCTTTACTATCCCAATCGATGGATTTAAATTCCACTTCAGAACCAATACGCTTTGCCACTTCTTTCGCAAGATCGATATCAAAACCTACGAGTTCACCTTTTTCATCTTTAAATCCCATAGGAGGGAAGTTATCATCTAAACCGATGACAATTTTCTTCGGCACCTCTGTGTTCGCCTGCTTCGTAGATGCTCCACAACCTGCTACTAACCCCACAATTACCAATGTACTAGCCGCCGCTAATACCGTTTTAGAACACTTTTGTAACCAATTCATAGTACTTTCTCCTCTCTACAGATATGTAATCTCTATTTCATGATTACATTATACTTTAGTTAATTAAAGTTGTAAAGAGATAAATTGCAAAAACTTTATCACGTATTATGAAAGTAATTTATACTGACAACGCCCCTCCAACAACTAACTATCAAAACAAAAAGCGATATAGCAAGTTATGTACTCACTATATCGCTGATTTGCTCTTTAACTAATATGTTTTATATCAATGCATGCTCTTTCGCAATAGCCTTTACTTCTTCTACAGTAAAGTTAGTGACTTCTGCAATCATTTCTAAGGACAAATGCTTACGCAACATCTGAATGACAACCTCAGCTTTACCTTCTGCCCGACCTTCAGCCACGCCTTCTTTCCAATATGTATAATGATCCATTGATAGCATTGAATATTCCTCCCTCCAAGCCTCACAATGTTTTGCTTCATCTACGGCACTTTCAATATCTCTTAGTAACTCATCCGATGCAGTATGACCATCTACGTAATCCAAGAACCGTTGCAACGGTTTTGAAATATCATCCATTTTACCCTTGGTACTTAAAAACAATTTTGTAGCCCCATCATTCAACAGAATATCATGTTCTTCCATACAAACATTTTTGAATGTGTACTTATGACGATTTCCAGTAAACACAGGAAATGTACAAATAAAAATAATATACGAATCATTCAATGTCATGTACTTCTGCCCTTTTTGTAAATGATACATATCCAAAATACTTTGGTAAAAGCGTGTGCGCTTTACCAATTCTTCCATATCCTTGCTGGTTTGCATCTCGATATTGAATACAGTTCCTCTATCGTCATTCACATAGACATCTAAACGAATACTTTTCGTTTCCAAGCTTACATCCAGAGTTTTCTCCTCTTGAATGTAAACGATATCCTCGATAGAAATATCCAGCAACCGTTCCAATACTGCCTTACAAATGGGTTTCTTTAGCATGACCTTTTGAAAGATAAAATTGTCCTGAATGGTCAGTTCATCGAATGATTTAATACGCATACAACGCCTCGCTTTCATTCTTACCAAAATTATACCACAATTACGTGCTAGGTCGGTAGATATACCTCCACCATATAGTTGCACTTCTCTTTGAATCTTATTCTTCCTCTAAAGTTTCCTAACAGTGAATATTTTCAAAAAATAAATAAAAAGAACCACCCAGCACCTTGCCAAGTGGTTTTTTCTAGTCCTATTCAAGTATTTTTATATCGATTCAGTGCCTCTAAGACTTTCATTTTATCTTGATGACTCAAAAACTGTAAGCTAATAGGCACGATATATATACCGCCCGTTTCTGTTTGCACATACAAGGTTTTCCAGTCCTCTCCAAATCCCATGATACCTTGATAATGAACAAAGGTCAAATATAAGTCTGGTGCAAAAAAACGTTCAATTCGTTCTTTTACCAATATAGGCGTTCGTTTTATAATAAGCCCTTCTGTAGCAATATAGACCTCCACATCGTCTTGCTGGTACATGCGCAATAATGCGTAGGCAGATACCACCAGAAGAAGAAGCATCCACATATTGAAGCTATGACCCAGTTCTCGATATAGAAGTACTCCACGATACAGCCCCCAAGCGGCGATAGCTGCATACACTAGCTGAAACCCCCATATCATAACAGAGGAATTATGTAATTCTTCTCGAATCGCTCCACAAGGAAACAGTTCTTCTATTTCTTCACGTTTCATAGTTCCTCTCCCAAATAGCACTCCAACCTCTATGTATTTCCACTCAACACCTCTATAGACAGCATCTACTTGTCTGCTTCATACATATCCCACTATACTTCCTCACAACGTCTTAGTATAGATGATTAAAAAGATGTAATGAAATGCTATATACACATCTCATTACATCTTACTATTACTTACGTCGTAGGCCCATAGCTTCTTCTACACGAGCCAATGTTACATTCGCCACAGCAGCTGCTTTTTCAGCACCTTGTGTCAAAATTGTATCTAACTCAGGGCTATCGATTAATTCTGCATACCGTTCATGGATCGGTGTCATCGCTCCTACTAATAGATCTGCAATATCACCTTTGAAAGTTCCATAGTTTTTACCAGCATACATAGCTTCAATAGCCTCAAAGGAATCTCCTGTTAAAGCATTATAAATGCCCATCAAGTTGGAAATGCCTGGCTGTTTTTCTTTGTCGTAGCGCACGACCCCTTCAGAATCAGTAGCCGCCTTTTTAATCTTCTTCACCACTACATCTGGTGTATCCAATAAGCGGATAGTAGCCCAATTATTATCATCGGACTTGCTCATTTTTTTCGTTGGATCTTGTAAGGACATCACACGAGCGCCACCTACGGTAGTTTTAATTTCTGGCATAGCGAATACTTCGCCATATTTGAAATTGAAACGTTGCGCCAAGTCACGAGTTAACTCGATGTGTTGACGTTGGTCATCCCCTACAGGCACATAGTTGGTTTGGTATAACAAAATGTCCGCTGCCATCAATGGTGGATATGTCAACAAACCAGCCGGGATGGTTTCTCCTTGTTTCGCCGATTTATCTTTGTACTGTGTCATACGCTCTAATTCACCGATGGAGCTCAAAGTTGTTAAAATCCAACCCAACTGCGCATGAGCAGGTACTTCGGATTGCACAAACAAAGTCACTTTATTAGGGTCCAAGCCTACTGCTAAATATAAGGCAGCAAGGCTTCGCGTATTGTGGATTAAATCCTTTGGATCTTGTGGTACTGTGATGGCATGTTGGTTCACGATACAGTAAAAACAATCATGGTCATCTTGGAATGTCAAAAAGTTGCGAAGAGCTCCAAGGTAATTACCAATGGTCAACTCACCGCTAGGTTGTATTCCGGAAAATATAACAGACATAGTATCTCCTATTCTACGGTTACTGATTTCGCCAAGTTTCTTGGTTTATCTACATCAGCACCGCGAGTGATAGCTGCATAATAGGATAACAATTGCAATGGTACAACGGCTAAGATAGGCACTGTGAAAGCGTCAGTTTTTGGCACGAAGATAGTATGGTCAACATATTTCGCCAACTCTTCGTCACCTTTCATACCCACACCGATTACGATAGCATCACGAGCTTTTACTTCTTTGATATTGCTCATCATTTTTTCACGTACCGATTCTTGTGTTGCCAAGGCGATCACAGGAATGCCTTCTTCAATCAATGCTAAAGTACCGTGTTTCAGTTCCCCACCTGCATAGGCCTCTGCATGGATGTAAGAAATTTCTTTCAATTTCAAAGACCCTTCCATAGCTACGGCATAGTCGATTAAACGTCCTAAGAAGAATGCATCCTCTTTGTAACCATAATGGTTGGCAAAGGCTTTAATTTCGTCTACGTTTTCAAAGATTTCATGAGTTAATGTAGGCAATTCTTGTAAATTTGTCAAAATTTCGTGTTTTACTGCTTCATCGATGCGACCATTTAATTGACCTAAGTACACTGCTAATAACAATAAAGCTACTAATTGTGTAGTGTACGCTTTTGTGGATGCTACAGCGATTTCAGGACCTGCCCAAGTGTAGATTACTTGATCCGCTTCACGGGATACAGCGGAACCCACTACGTTGGTGATACCTAAAGATTTAGCACCTAAGCGTTTTGCTTCTTTCAAGGCAGACAATGTATCGCTGGTTTCACCAGATTGGCTGATGACGATGCATAAGGTATCTTCATCCGTTAATGGTGTACGGTAACGGTATTCAGAAGCGATATCTACTTCTACTGGAATACGAGCTAATTGCTCAATGTAATATTTCGCTACTAACCCTGCATGGTACGCTGTACCACACGCTGTAATCAAGATACGTTTTATACCTTTCACTGTATCTGGTGTCCAGTTTAATTCATCATACACTACTTCTGTAGCATCTTTATTAATACGACCGCTCAACGTATCACGAATCGCTTTTGGTTGTTCGTAAATTTCTTTTAACATGAAGTGCTCATAGCCACCTTTTTCAGCCGCTTCTGCATTCCATGTGACATGATAAATATCTTTTTGTACTGGTTGACCAGCTCGGTCCGTGATTGTCACGCTATCTGGTGTCACAATAACAACTTCGTTGTCGTTGATGATATATGTTTCACGAGTGCGTTGAATAATAGCTGGGATATCGGAAGCGATGAAGTTTTCACCTTTTCCTAAGCCCACTACCAATGGATTATCTTTTTTTGTAGCAATGATTTTATTTGGCTCATCAGCGCAAACCATCACTAAAGAATAAGACCCTTCGATGCGATCTAACATACGGCGAACGGTACTTTCAAAATTGCCATCGTACATATCGCTCAATAAGTGAGCTACTACTTCTGTATCTGTTTCAGATGTAAATTCAACACCTTTAGCCAACAATTCTTCTTTCAATGGCATGTAATTTTCAATGATACCATTGTGCACTACGGCAAATTTTCCATCTGTACTTGTATGTGGGTGCGCATTCATATCGCTTGGACGACCATGAGTAGCCCAACGAGTATGACCGATACCAATATGACCTTGGTTAGGATCTGCTTTTACCACAGCTTCCAAGTTCGCCAAACGTCCCATTTTCTTTTGTACTTTAATCACATTATTTTCGCCCACTACGGCAATCCCTGCAGAATCATATCCGCGGTATTCTAATTTCTCCAAACCTTCCAGCATAAAATCTGCTGCATTTTCAAATCCAATATATCCTACGATACCACACATGGTATGTACCTCCTTGATTAATTCATTCCTATTGCTTCTGAAAGTAGCCTTTGTGCACCTAGTTACCTTGGTGTTTTGCTCTACTTCTACGACTGAAGCTAGCCGAGAGGCATCCGCTGAATTTCGATACTCCTCTACCTCGTCCGCTGTGAAAGCTGTCTCTTTCCAGCGCTTGCGCTATTCGCCTTTACGAATTTGGTACCTCCTTTGTCATTGTTTCGACAGTTCTTTTGACTATGCCTAAGTCTTTAAAAATAGTCATAATCAGTAGTATTATACTTCATATGAGCAACAACTGTAAAGAAATAAACACATATGCCCCCAAAACATTGAAGGACACATGTTCGTATCACAGCACAATGATACTAGCATATCCTCCTAAATAGGGGAAAAGTAATATAGAGGAACGCTGACCTAAGTGTATCAACATTCCTCTATTATGCTATCATGCTATTTACGCCTCTTCTGCAATCATCCCATCACGACACAACAGTCGATGATTCCCTACCGCAGCAGCCTCTTCTTCACTGTGCGTGACCCATAAGCAGGGGATAGCCCATTCAGAAATAATAGCTACTAAATCTTGTTGCAACTGAGCACGTAAGTTCACATCTAACGCCGTAAGCGGTTCGTCTAGGATAAGTAATACTGGTTTTGAGTACAGTGCTCGTCCTAAGGCCACCCGTTGTTGCTCCCCACCAGATAAGCCTTTGGCTTTCTTCTTAAGATGTGGTGTCAATCGCAAACGCTCCACAATATGATCGAATAGCTCTGGAGAACCTTGTTTACTGTACCGAATATTCTCCTCTACAGTCATATGAGGAAATACAATATTGCCTTGCGGCATATAGCCAATGTGTCGTTCTTGGGTAGGTACGCCTGTTCCCTTTTCGAACCATACCTCATTATTGGCTGTAATCCTACCTTCTTTTGGCGTCAACAATCCACACAAAGCTTTCAAAAATGTAGATTTTCCACTTCCAGAAGGGCCCATCAATGTAGTAATGCCTTCTTGTAATGTGCCTTGGGCTTTCACAACAAAAGTCCCTCGTTCTATGACGATATCAAAGGAAATCATAGTACCTCCTTACCGATTTGAGAAGAGGGAACCTTTGGTTAGACCTTGAATGGCCCACACAAGCCCCAATGTTAATACACAAATATAAATCACTAATTCAAATGCACCGTTATAATCGCCAAATTCTACGAGAGAATAAATGGCTAATGGCATAGTTCTCGTCACACCTGGAATATTTCCAGCGATCAAAATAGTAGCCCCGAATTCACCAAGTCCACGCGCAAAACACAGAATGGAACCGCTGAGGATTCCTTTCCACGCCAATGGCAAGGAAATCGACCAGAACACGCGAAACTCGGAGGCTCCCAAGGTGCGAGCTACGTCCTCCATATCGCTATCAATGGCAGCTAAGGCTGTTCGCACTGATTGATAAAATAATGGAAAGCTCACCACTGCAGATGCAATAATAGCGCCTATCTTAGAGAATACCACACGAATTCCGTGAGATTCTAACCAAGCGCCAAAGGCATTACCTGGGGAGAATATGATGAGTAGCACAAAGCCTAATACCACCGGTGGTAATACCAAGGGCAGTGTAAAGAAGGAATCAATTAAAGATTTCCCTGGAAAGGCGTAGTGTTTCATCACATAGTTCAAACTTAGCCCGAAAATAGCGTTAATAATCAGTGCTATGAATGCGACTTCTATGGATAACTGTAAAGCTATCATTTTTTAGTAGGCTCAGCGAATCCCCATTTAGCCAATACTTCGCTAGCTTCTTTACTTGTTAGGAACGCATAGAAATCTTCTGTTAATTTATTTTGGTTCTTTTTCACCACACCGATAGGATACTCAATTGGTGCATGTAATTTAGCATCTACTGTTGCAGAAATATCTACTTTATCTTTCAATGCCAATGCATCAGTTTTATATACAAATCCTACATCAGCTGCGCCTTCAGCAATATACGCACCGACTGCTTTTACGTCTTTCGCAAATACAATATTCGGTTCTACTGCATCCCACAAATTAGCTTTTGTTAAAGATTCTTTTGCATATTTACCAGCTGGCACTGTTTCTACTGTACCGATAGCTACGCGTTTTGCATTCGCAATATTGTCTAATGTCACAGCCTCTTTACCTTTTGGTACGATCATTACCAATGTGTTTGCTACGAATGGGCGGATATTATCCATTAAACCTTTTTCATTTAATTGATCCATATTCTTTTTGTTCGCAGAAATAAAGATACTGGATGGCGCACCCTCTTCAATTTGTTGACGTAAAGTGCCAGAACCTGCATAGACAATATTCACTTGTTCAGGTTTTAAGTTATGTTTTTTCACATAGTCTGCTTTTAACTCTTCCAATGCTCCTTGCATACTAGCTGCTGCAGATACAGTGATGGTTTCATTCGTGGATGGTGCTGTAGACGTCGTTGTTCCTTGTTGTCCCCCGCAGCCAGCTAACGCCAACATACCTGCCATAACTAAACCCATTAACCAATTACGCTTCATAATGATATCCTCCCTAATTTAAATATATACACTTAGAAGCTTACTACATATTCTCATTATACTAGAAAAACAACACTGCGCCAAATAATTTTAGTCACATGTGGTACAATAGATGTGACAACTATACTACATAAGGAGGCTATGCATTATGGAATTATTTTTTCACATCATACTGACTAGTATCGTCCCCATCCTATTACTCACACTGATGGGGGTTCTCTTAGACCGATGGTTTCACCTCGATTTACGAACGCTAAGCAAACTAAATTTTTATTTATTTTTACCAGCCTATATTCTAAAATCTTTTTATGTCACCAATTTAACCCATGAAAGTTTTGAAATATTCGCCTGTGCTTTCATTATCTTATTTGCCAACTCCGCCCTAGCTGGCATCGTAGCAAAATGGCAAGGCTATGACTTAGGAAAAACAGAAATTGTTCGCAATGCAGTGATGTTTTCCAACATTGGTAACTTAGGAGTAGCCTTAGGGACTTTCGTCTTTGCCAATGATCCATACATCATCGATGGATCTACCCCCTATTTACATGATGGGGTTATCGCTATTATCGCTACTTTTATTATCCAAACTGTGTTCTGTAATTCTCTAGGATTTTATCAAGCTGGCAAAGGGAAATTAACCACCGCAGAATCTTTGCGTACCATCTTACATATTCCTATTATGTACTGTGTGCCTATCTCGATTATCGCCCATTATTATATCCCTATCGACTTCACGCAGACCATTATATGGGGGCCCTTAGATATTTTCGGTCGTTGCTTTGTAGGCGCAGCTATGCTCACCCTAGGAGTACAGTTGAATCGTACACCTTGGAACTTCATCAAGAAAGATGTGATGATTACTTCTTTTCTACGGTTAATTGCAGGTCCTCTGTTGGCCCTCATCGTAGTACTTCCTGTAACTATGTACTACACACCATTAAGTGCTATCGCAGCGCAAAGTATTATCATCGCTTACGCAGTCCCATCAGCCGTAAATACCGCTCTTATGGCTGTGGAAATGAACAACAATCCAGAACTAGCTACACAAATTGTACTAGCCACCACAGTTCTTTCCTCTTTTACTATGCCCCTAGCTATATTATTGGCATACTATGTATTCCCCTTATAGCTAACACTTTGGTGCGTCAATTCGCTTGATATAGTAAACAGATTAACGTATACAGGTACAGTCTATGTCTGCTATGTAACTGTATAGCAGACAATAGTCTAAATCAGTACCACTACACAAAAACTATGCGATACCCTACTCTGCCATAAAATCATAAAACTCTAAAAAACTATCTAACAATGTAACAATACATTGCTAGATAGTTTTTTTATATGCAAAAAGGGCTGCTTTCGCAACCCTCCTACATGCTCTGTACTTATTGATGTCCTACGTGCTCTAACCCTTGACGGATTAACACGATAACATGGTCATCATTCAATCGATACCAAGCTGTTTTTCCTTCTTTTCTAAATGTTACAAGTCTTGCTTGACGCAACACACGTAACTGATGAGATATAGCTGACTGGCCCATATCCATAGAATCTGCAATTTCAGTTACACACATTTCTTTCTGAAGCAGATGTCTAACAATACGCAACCGCGTTGGATCCCCTAGGACCTTGAATAGTTCAGCTAACAATTGTGTTTCCAACTCTTGTTGATTTGTTTCCATCTTAACCTCGCTATCATATAGTAATCCATTCTCTCTAATTAGAGTTTGGTATTACTATTATATCATTTTTTTCCTGTTCTGTATCACCAATTTTTTCCAAAAGAACACGAGAATCTTTTTCTTGATCCACTACGCTCTCTGGGGTGGCTAATTCTAAGGGTACACCTTTGGCATAGACACCAGTAACTACCCCATATCCATCACGTAATTTCATAGTACCAATCAATGTCCCACGATAATTCGTATAGAATTTTTTATCCACTTTACTAAGGTCTACTTTGACACGATTGAAAGGAATGGAAAACTCCACCACTCCATGGTCAAATCGCTTTACATTAGCCCGAATATATTCTTGATCTTTCGGTGTTTCATCTGTGGCTGATACAACTTGTAATACACCAGACTGTTTAGGTGTGACAATGACATATACCTCATGACCTACTTCTGGGGTCTCTTTACCTTCCCAATTGGCATAAGCTCCTAAAAATTCCACTTCTAAATAGTCCGAAGGTACCCAACCGATGTGACGACTTACTTTCACAGGCCATTGATATTCTGTACCACCTTGTAGCAAAGTTGTATAACGTTGTTGAATGTAGAACTGGCTCAGCAAGGCAACGATAGCAGCCAGAGCAAAGACAATCCATTTTTGATATCTCATCGTTCTTCCTCCTTCACTACACCCTCAGAGTCTACTACTTTCACGTCCTTTGATATAACTTGCTCTCCTAACGTGAATTCCTCCACTGTTGGATCTGTTGACTGACGACGAGCTTGTCGAACACGCTGATTTACCTTAACCCTTTGTAGTCGTTTACGCCATAAATATAAGGCATTGATACCTAATACAATGCCCCCTAACACTAAGAACGATACACCTCGCTCCACAAAAGTAAAGCTAGGATCAAAGAATCGAGCACCAAACATAGCAATTAGCGTCAAAATACTACTATTCAATAAGCTTACCTTTTTCACCAAGGTGCCACGAATAAAAGTCCCTAAAGCTGCTACTAAAATATATGTATTAAATAGGATGGACGTCAAAATAGGTGTCGCCCCAGAGACAGTGACCACATAGCATCCAAAGATTACAAAAGGAATCAATCCGATAGTGCTTTCAATACGCTTAGCTAATACTAAACGACGCAATACAAGAACTGCTATGCCTAAGCTCAATACCATGCAAAACCATAGCCACCATGCCATAGTGCTTTCACCAATGCGCATCCATGTACTAATGTAAGTACCTTCCACAATGGTGTACAACAGAGCAATAGCACCTATACCTTTACAAGGAAGTGCTAAAAGGGCAATTTTCTTTTCTAATGTGCCTAAGCCGTAGGTAACGGCGCCTAATACACTAATAAAAAATAAATTCATTTGTGGCTCATAGGTGGATAAGATGAAGAATACTTCACCAAAAATGGCACCAATAAAGGCCCAAGATACAGATACTAACAAGGAATCTTTCGACCCTTGATACTTACCAAATCTACGGATATAGTATGGTACTGCTACTAATAAAAGTCCTCCCACTGCTACAGGCCCTACCCAAGTATTTAAAGGATGGCTAGAAAAACTCCACCCCAATACACCAATAAGATACAAAATCATACCTAGAGCCGAATCCAAGACATAAATAATCGGCAAGGCACAGCAAAGAATGATAAGCACATATAGCCCCATATGCTCGCCTGTATAGAAAGTATCTGCTACCAACAAAGTAGTGGCTGTCAACAGTCCCATATAAATAACAGTAATGCTTTCTGCTATCATGCTAGCTGGCTTTGCTTTCCATACACCACCACCGACCACAGCAATAGCTAATAACAAGATTGCCAAGGACCAATCAAATCGTCCATTAGGTGAAAAACCATACCAGTATCCCGCAAAAAGCAAAATAATTCCCAACAAAATAAGTATAGCTCCAGCTAAAACTGTAATTAATCGTGTCCAAGATGGGCCCTCTTTAGGGATAAAACCGTACTTTGCTTGTAGCTGATGGCTCTGTTCTTCTGAAATAATTCCCTCTTCTTTCCATTGGTCAAGCTCTTTGTGCAACCAATGTATATGTTTTACATTCATATGCCTCTCCATAAAAAAAGGCTTTGCTCAGAGAACAAAGCCTTATATCCTATTATTTAACAATCAATACTGGACATGTGGAATGACTAGTTACATAACTACTTACACTACCCATAAATAAACCTTTTAAAGGTCCCAATCCACGGCTCCCCATAACAATTAAATCTGCATCATATTTTTTAGCTACCGCTAATACAGCAGGTCCAGGAGACCCTACTTCAAAGACGCATTTGACTTTCATATCAGCTGGTACCTCTTCTGCTACTTCGCTCAAGATTTTTTTACCTGTTTCTTCCATATCTTCAGCAATTTGTTCAGATACATAACCACCACTGATTGGAGTTTGGTCAAAATTAGAAATTGCGGATACAATGTTTGCTACGTGCACTAAAATCAATTCCGCATCATTACGTTTAACAATTGCCAATGCATGTTCTAACGCTCTTTTACCATTTTCCGATCCATCTGCAGGAACAATTATTTTTTTATATTCCACCATAGTAAGACCTCCTCCATATTGTCACTGTGCTACTATGTAACTTGCCTATATCACTATAATTCGACATAGACTTGAAAATTCCTTTTCTTTACTCTTATTGTCTCACAAAATCTGAATCTTCGCAAATGAAACTTGCGTCACGATGATATCTTTATGGTGTTCTTTGGACATGCCACTTTTACATTATATTCCTCAAAGTTATAAGGAATAACTCATAAAAGCGTATAGTCTTATTTTAGTCGAATTAATGACAATAAAATAGCTCCAATGATTGGGGAGATAGATAACGCCATTAAGGCTGTTTGGTAATTGCCAGTAGCTGTCAATACTGTGGACAAAATGATAGGTGCTGTGAGTGCGCCAATTTGGTTAAATAGATTTACGAATCCCGCTGTGGTTCCTCTTAGTTCTGGTGGTGCTGCCTGGATAATGATAGCATTGGTTAACGGGCTATACATAAAAGCTCCCATACCTAATAGGGGTGCTGTAATGTATAACATATCTGGATTGGTTGTGTTCGCAAAGATTAGCAAAGCTGGAGAGAACAAAAACATAACGATGGCCGCTAAATAGTTTCGTGGTAAAGAAATTCTATCTGAAATGAATCCGATAGTCGGTTTGGCAATCACTGCTGCAATACCGTAAATACTCATAATAGCGCCTGCAAAGATAGGTGTCACATGCAATTGTTTCACTAAATACAAGTTAGCCCAAGTGGTAACACCCCAAGTAGTGCCTGTTGCGAAAAATCCCATCACTGCTAACAATAAAATGTTGCGGTTTGTTCCTACAAAACGTAAGCTTTGTGCTAATGACATGCACCGTGGTTCTGTTCCTTGTACTTCTACTGTATGGTTCTTTCTGAAAGCTTGTACTTCTTTCACCGTAAACAAAGCTAAAAAGAATACTAGTAATGGCAATAAAGCGGTAATTAAAAATGCCATTTGCCATCCGTAATGGACAGCCACAAATGGTGCATATCCGTTAACCACGGTAATCCCAAATGATGTACAACTCATGAAAATACCTACAGCGGTACCACGTTGTTCTGCACTGAAATGCTCTCCAATAGCTTTCAAACAAGCAGATTGTACAGGGCCTGATACAATACCTAATAAGAAGCGCAACACTAAGCCATATTCATAACTTTGCACAGTACTCATAAGCCCCGTTACAATAGCCATAGCCACTAAACTACCTAAGATAGATTTACGATAGCCAAATCGATCCGCTAACAGCCCTCCTGGTAATACAGTCAATGCATAACCAAAATAAAAAGCCGTCAAATACGACGTTCCTTGTTGCGCTGTAAAATGTAAGGCCTCATTTACGATTGGCATCAACGATGACCATGATAAGCGCATCACAAAACTTAACAAAAAAGTTAACCACAAAGTCAGTAGTATACCTGTTTGTGTAAGAGTAAACCCTTTCTTCATGTAATACCTCCTATGGAATGCCACAAACCTATTTATACAGATTTAATCTGCATAAAATTATAACATATGCACTTTAATCTCACATCTGTATTCTTTAATTATACTTTGACTGATTCCATAGTGTAAAGCTAGTATGACAGCATACTACAATAATTCATGCGTATCTCATAACACCTATTCTTCAGAGTATTTGAAAAAACTCTTCTAAAATAAGCACTACAAATATACATCATATTCTGATTGACAAAAGGTCTAGTTCAATGATAGACTATACCTAGTTTTTATATTTGGAGAGGTGTCCGAGTGGTTTAAGGAGCTGGTCTTGAAAACCAGTGACTCCGCAAGGGGCCGTGGGTTCGAATCCCACCCTCTCCGCCACAATAAGCTGTTATCAACATGATAACAGCTTTTTTATTTCCCCGTAGAATCGCAGTTCTGCGTAGTAGCCCTGTGGCGCTCCTTACTATCTACATTACATAAACTCAAGAAGAGCACGGTGTGCTGTAAACAAACTATGATAATGTCACGTTCATTTATATCATAATTACATATGCCCTAAAAGAGCACGGCATGTTCCTGAAGAAACATTATGAAATA
>NZ_KQ960767.1:0-60448 GCF_001553345.1 Veillonella sp. DNF00869 | reverse complement strand
TTGTGAGGAGTATACCGTGCTCTTCCTTTTTATCATATTCAATTAATAACGCCACAGGCTACATAGGGGAGCAAGATTAGTCTTTAAGTTCCGCATTTCCAAGTCCTGTTTTACGGAAAATCGCAAAGATAACGCTCAATAAGATGGCTGTTACTGTTGCCAATCCCATACCTTGCAGTACCACTGGGCCGATTGCTAATTTAGCACCGCTCAAGCCGATAACTAGTACTACAGAGGTTAAAATTAGATTAGAAGATTTTGTATAATCCACTTTGCGTTCTACCAACATACGTAAACCAGAAGCAGCGATGATACCGAATAGTAAAATACTTACACCACCCATAACTGGAACTGGAATGGCATGAATTAAAGCTGCTACTTTGCCAATGAAAGAGAACAAGATAGCAAGTACTGCTGCACCAGCGATAACGAAGGTACTGAATACACGTGTAATCGCCATAACACCGATATTTTCTCCATATGTTGTATTCGGTGTAGCACCAAATAAACCGGATAACACATTAGATAAACCATCTGCAAATAAAGAACGGCTCAATCCTGGATCTTTCATTAAATCACGACCAATGATATTACTTGTTACTACAATATGACCCACATGTTCTGCAAATACTACGAATAAAGCTGGCATAACCATTAGGATAGCATTGATATTAAATTCTGGCTCATAGAATTGAGGGAATGCAAACCAAGGAGCATTGGCTACGCTTGCGAAATCTACTACTCCCATGATTGCAGCAGCTACATAGCCAGATACCACACCAATTAATACTGGAATCACTGCAAAGAATCCACGGAATAATACGGTACCCAAGATTGTCACAGATAAGGAAAATAAGGATAAAAATAACGCTTGCTCATGAGTCATGCCAAAGCTTTGCCATTGATCTCCAATGATACCTGCCATACCCATAGCTACAGGGGCAACTTCTAAACCGATAACCGCAACAATCGCGCCCATTGCGGCAGGAGGGAATAATACATCAATCCATTTAATACCAATGAATTTAACTAACAAAGCCAATAGCATAAAAGACACACCAAAGGCAATAAAACCACCTTGTGCTGCTCCATAGGTCATGCCAGAGGCTACCACAGCACCTACTGGTCCAATGAAAGCAAAGCTAGAACCTAAATAGGAAGGAATCTTTCCTTGACAAATTAATACGTATAAAATAGTTCCAATACCGTTCATGAACAGGGACGTCGCTGGGTCAACTTTCAATAAGAATGGTACTAATACAGTAGCCCCAAACATAGCAAATAAATGCTGAAAACTAAGTGGCAATAACTTAGCGAAAGACGGGCGTTCGTGAACATCAATAAAATCTTTCATGGTGCATCTCTTTCTGTGTGAATCACACTTAAAACATTAAGCCTTAGGTTGAAAACGATGGCGCGTTTCTTCGCCAATGGACGGCAAATGACGTGTCGTTCCTATTTGTTTGCGTGCATATTCATTACGGCGCGCAATATTTAATAATATTCCTATGACAGCAAAATTTGTCACCAAAGAGGATCCCCCATAACTGATAAATGGTAAAGGTACCCCCGTTACTGGTAGCATTCCCACCACCATAGCAATATTAAAAAATGCTTGAATTGTAATAAAAAATGTAAGACCTACCGCTAATACTTGACCTAATAAATCTCTAGATTGACGAGCAATGGAAAGTCCATATTTTGTAAACCAAAGAAATAAAAAGATAACCAAGCACACACCTAATAAGCCAAATTCTTGTGAGAAAATAGAAAAAGCAAAGTCTGTATGAGCCTCTGGCAAATAATTATATTTGGAAATTCCCTTTGTAAAGCCTTCGCCCCAAAATCCACCAATCGACACACTCAGTATGCTCTGTGTCACTTGATATCCATTAGCTGTAGTATCTGACCATGGATCATAATAGGCACGAACCCGATCCAGTCGATAGGACACAAAAGCAATTAAGGGATACGCAATAGCTAGTACAACACCAAATGCTATACCTAGATATTTCCTATGCCCTTTATAATAGCCTACACAAAAGGTCATGATCACGGGAAAACTGAAAATTAATACAGCTGTTCCCATATCTGGTTGAAACATAGTAATGAAAGCATACACAAAAGGAACTGTAAATACGGCTGGCACTAATAAGTTAGGGTGAAATATCCCCGGTGTACCTCGCAGGGCCTTCCACAGGGCATTTAGTTTTCCTATGACACGATTCCACCAACTCCAAAGTCCATGTAACCGTGTATTCCCACCCCAATCATAATATTCATACAAGTACATTCTCCCATGCTTTTTCACATGTCTATCAATACTATAGGCCGCCCAAATAATAGCTGCTAATTTAGCAAATTCAGATGGCTGTAATGTCATTCCATAAGGCAATCCAATCCAACGTCGCGCACCATTAGCGCCATGCCCTAAGAAGGGTAAAAATACAATGAGCAACAAAAAAAGTAAAAACAAAAACATCTTTAGTTGTACCTTTGAGTCTGCCCATTTACGGTAATCAAACAAATAGAATCTCCAGGCTACAAGAATACCAGCCCCTAGAAAGACTAGTTGTTTACCTAATAAGAACCAAAATGGTTTCCAATTATCTCCCCCTTGTAGGGTCGTAGTATAGGTAGCACTGTAACCATTAAAAAATCCTATTAAAATAATCCCAAAAAGAGGCACTAATATACCTTGTCCATCATGCTTAATAATACTACGATAAAAAGATCGAATATTTTGCCATACACTAGATGATGGCTTAGATGAAGTATGACTATTTTCCTGCATCTGTCGTATCACTTCCTTTAGCTGGCTTAATAGCCTCTAAGCGGAAAATTGGCTGCCCTTTGGCACTAAATTTTTCCTCATATTCTGTGCGCACATTAGGCATATCCGTACTATGTAAATCATAACTTACATTTTTTAATGTCCAACCAGAGTTTGTAAACTCCTCCAAAGAGAACATAAACAAGCCTTCATTATCTGTTTTAAAGTGGATTTCTCCATTTTCCTTCAACAATCGTGCATATCGATCTAGGAAGGTGTGATAGGTCAATCGACGTTTCGCATGCTTAGCTTTTGGCCATGGGTCGCAGAAGTTAATATAGAACCGGTCTACCTCTCCTGGTGCTACTACTTCTTCAATCCCCGCAATATCAAATAAGCTCACTTTACCATTCTCAGCTTGTTGTTCAAATAACTTTTGAGCGGCATAGTATAGCACTCCAATTTGCACTTCAAAGCCCACAAAGTTTGCTTCTGGATGGGCTTCACACATACCAGCAATGAACTTGCCTTTTCCCGTCCCTAATTCCATATATAAAGGTTTAGATGGATCTGCAAAACTTTCACGCCATTTTCCCTTGAAAACTTCGTGATTCTCTAGTACAGTATATGTATTATATTCTAGGATTGCTTCATCAATCCATGGTTTTCTACGTAAACGCATACTATCTCCTTTTATAACAATCTTATCCTTACTATTATAGTACATCATCTGTTCTATGTCAGTACTCACTTATAATTTTTTTATTTCCATGAAAGGTTTCCTATGAAAGCATTAGTATTATCCAGTGGCGGCGTAGATTCCACTACCTGCTTAGCCATGGCCATCGATGTTCTCGGCACAGACAATGTGAGCGCCCTGTCCATTTGGTACGGGCAAAAGCACAAAAAAGAATTAGATTCCGCCAAAGCCATTGCCAACTATTATGGCATTCCTCATTATGAACTGGACCTGACTCAGGTAATGTCCTATTCCAACTCGTCCCTCTTATCTTCTTCTACTGAAAGTATCGATCACCGCACCTATGGTGAACAAATTGCAGAAACCGGTTCCGTATCTACCTATGTACCATTCCGCAATGGTCTCATCCTCTCCATGGCTGCTAGCTTAGCCCTCAGTCTATACCCAGAGGAAGAAGTGACCATCTATATCGGCGCCCATGCTGATGATGCTGCAGGCAATGCGTACCCAGACTGTCGACCTGACTTCAACCATCATATGAATGAAGCCATTTACATCGGTTCTTATAACAAAGTGCGCCTCTATGCTCCTCTCAATGATATGAACAAATCCCAAGTCATACAAGAAGGATTGCGTTTACAGGTTCCTTACCACCTTACCTGGTCTTGTTATGAAGGGGGTTCTACCCCATGCCATACATGTGGCACATGCCGTGATCGAGAACAAGCTTTCATGGATAATGATATGGTAGATCCATTATTACAACAGAAATAACACAAAAAAGCTATTCAACCTTTTTGGATTGAATAGCTTTTATCCTTCTTTAGTCACTTCGATTACCTGACTGGAATTAGCATCAATAACAACATACATAATGTCACCGTTCACATCTAATACCATATGGTATCTAGCCACATATTCTTTTGTTTCAAGTTCCCATCGTATTAGACGAGCACTACTACCTAAAATAGTAATAGCCACTTGCTTTGCCTCATCAGGATTAATTACATTTCCTAAGTCGATAGCTGTAGATTCTTTTAAATTTTCTGGTGCTGTATCTACTTCTGCACTTAGAACTTGGCCAGTGGTTGCATCAATCATCACACTATGACCAGCCTCCGAAGAAACACCTGCTACTTCGTAGCTTTTGCGTCCATCTTGTTCTGCAAAGGTTATCCCTTTAATTTGCGCCGTTGGATATTGTTTTTTATACAGATTAACTGCCCCTTTGGCATCTACCATAATAGGGTCAGGTCCATCATTAGCTTCTACCTTATCTGTTGTGGGCACAACTTTTGTTTCTGGTAAAGCCACCTTTTTTAGCTTAACAGTGTCCGCATCCATCGATGTGGACTCCATAGATATACTATTTTGCTTGGCATTATACCAATACCATGTGCCTACTGCAGCAGATATAATAGCACAAATACTCAGGATACCTATGATTATTTTTCGTCTCATATTACATCCTTTATATACACTAATTAGTCTCTGAATCAGTATACACTATAATTATGAACATAATATGAACCAAATGCTCATACTTTTACAATATATCGTAATACACCATAACTAATTTCATAGAGTAAAATCATAGGTCCCGCAATCATAGTTTGTGATAACATATCTGGGGTCGGAGAAATAGCTGCACCGATAATAAAAGCCAAGAGAATAAACATTTTCCTATATTCCCGTAATCGATCAGATGAAAGAATACCCAGTACACCCAAAGCAATCAAAATAAGCGGCAGTTCAAACGTAATTCCGAAGGGTAAAATAAAGGCAATCACAAAATCGATATATTGCCCTATAGAAAATAATGGTTGTAATTCATCTGTACCAAAGCCAATAAAAAACTGAATAGCCATAGGCAATACTAAGTAATATGAAAATAGTACACCTACCACAAATAAGACCACCGCTGTAGGCACCACCATAAAAGTGACCTTCTTCTCGCCTTTCGACAAGGCCGGTACAATGAAAGCCCAAATCTGATAAAACCATACAGGACTAGATACAATACAACCTGCTACTAAGGAAATCTTCATATATGTAAAAAAGGCTTCTGTTGGTTTTGTATAATATAATTTTCCTGCTGGTGCCACTAAAATTTGCAGAATATCTTCCACATAATAGTACGCCCCCAAGGTACCTATAATAATTGCCACTATAGCGATTACTAAACGTGTGCGAAGTTCACTTAAGTGATCCACCACAGACATGGAGGACGCCTCTTGCATAAGTTTCGCTTCTGTTTCTGTATAGGTATCCTGTTGCAACAAGGCGTCTTGCTCTACCTGTTGTTGAGCAAGACGCTTTCTTTGTTCTATGACACTATTCAAGGATGGACGTTTGGCACTCATTTCAAAGTTTTTTACTTGAAATTCTTTCATACTACACCTTACGGTTCGACAATTTCTCAAGAACAGTTTCCAAAATATCTTTTCCTTTGAAAGATGGTAGTTGTTGTAGGGCTGTCTCCGCTTGTTTACGATATGTTGCCTCAAGAGCTAAGGCTTGATCGATACCACCTTTAGCCGTCACATACTCCATCAATTCCTTTGTATCTTTTCCATTGCGAATGTCTTCAATCATATTCGTTACATGCGTTGTATTGTCAGGAGTTACGACAGACAATAAAGGATAGGTCAAAATACCTTCTTTCACATCTTTACCGACTGGCTTACCTGTAGTGACCGTTTGCTCACGATAATCCATCACATCATCAGTAATTTGGAATGCCATGCCCAAGCCATGACCATAGGTGCGCAATAATTGAATATGCTCCTCTGACCATCCACCAAGAATACCACCTAATGCTAAGCAACCTTCAATGAAATCTGCTGTTTTCTTTTGTGTTTTTAATAGGTATCGTTCTGTACCTTGATCTAATCGGTACACATCTTCCATTTGCATAAATTCGCCTTCTACCAAGGCAGAAATAATTTCAGAAAAAATGGTCAAACATGGAATGGACCCGATTTCAGCTACAATACCAAATGCTTTAGCAAATAAATAGTCTCCACTAAGGATGGCCACTTTATTGCCTTTTGTGCAATGAATGGACGTAACTCCTCGGCGTACTTCTGCTTGGTCTAACACATCATCATGAATGAGTGTAGCCAAGTGCAGCATCTCAATAGCCGCCGCCATACGCACTCTATCTTCTTGATTAGAATCTCCACTCAAAGCAATCAACAAACACAATTGCGCCCGTAATCGCTTGCCGCCCCCTGCGGAAAGAGGACGAATGAGTGCATTAAAATCTTCTGCACCAGTTTGTAGAGATTGTTGCAAATATGTTTCTACACGCTCTAAATCTTTAGATACGCGCAGTTTCATTTGTGCATCTGTAAGAATACTCATTCCTCTTCCCCCAATAAGACTGCATTAATACGTGCTAATAAACGATCACGACCTGTATGCTTTAAAGAGCTATACAAAATTGGTGGATACCCTGTTGGGTATCGCTCTTCAATAGTTTTTAACTGTTTTTGTCGCTCATTCATTTTTAACTTATCCGCTTTTGTTACCACAATTTGCAAAGGTACGCCGTGTGATTGCAACCAATCAAAGGCCTCCTGGTCAATGGGCAACTCTGGATGACGCCCATCAATAAGTAAACAAAGTAGCATCATCCGTTCGCTTTGTAAAATGTAATTAGCAATAAAAGAAGACCAAATATTGGTATTGGAGCCTCCTGTTTTAGCATATCCATACCCTGGTAAATCCACTAAGAACCAATCAAAACGACGTTCCATATCATCTGGTAAATCTTCTTTTGATTCTATACTAAAGAAGTTGATCGTTTTCGTTTTACCCGGCGTACCACTGACCAGTGCTAATCCTCTATAATTACACAAAGAGTTAATCAAAGAAGATTTTCCCACATTGGATCGTCCCAAAAAGGCGATTTCAATGGTATCACCTTCTGGGTATTGATCCGCCTTTACCGCAGACGCTATATATTTTGCTGCGATGATACGTGGACCTGTTATCTCTTTTCTAGTATACACTGGTTTTGGATGGCGTTTTACTGCTGGTTTTTTCTTCATAGTAATGCCTTTTCTAATACTTGTTCCATCGTTTTTACAGGAGTAATAAGCAATCCTTCTTTTACGATATCTGGTAAGTCTTGGATATCCTTTTTATTACCTTCAGGAATAAGTACTTCTTTCACTCCATAGCGAAGTGCAGCTAATAATTTTTCTTTCAAACCACCGATTGGCAACACTCTACCACGTAAAGTAATTTCACCTGTCATGGCAATATCAGATCGTACTTTTCTACCGGTTAAAGCAGATACAATGGCCAAGGTCATTGTAATACCTGCAGATGGACCATCTTTAGGCGTAGCCCCCTCTGGTAAGTGAACATGAATATCCAGTTCCTTATGGAATTTTTCTGGTAATTTCAACTCACTTTGGCGATGACGAATATAAGACATAGCCGCTTGACCAGATTCTTGCATCACTTTGCCTAAACTACCGGTTAAGTTTAATTTCCCTGTGCCTTGCATAGTTGTCGCTTCACATGGCAATACCACGCCACCTACAGAGGTCCAAGCAAGACCATACACAAGACCTGCTTGAGCTTGTTTTTCACGAGACTCTTCTACAAATTTAGGGGTACCTAAATAATCTTCCAAATTCTTTACCGTTACTTTTGGTGCTTTTTCATCTTCTGTAACCACAGCAAATGCCAATTTACGGCAAATTTTAGCAATTGTTTTTTCTAGGGTACGTACACCAGCTTCACGAGTGTATTCTGAAATCACACGTTTTAACACGGCATCGGATAGTTTCACTCCTTGCTCTTGTAAACCATGTTTTTCAATTTGTTTTGGCACTAAGTAGCGTTTAGCAATTTCTAGTTTTTCTTCCTCTGTATAGCTGCTGAGCTCGATGATTTCCATACGATCCAATAATGGTCTAGGAATATTCCCTGCTACATTAGCAGTAGTAATCCAAAATACATCAGAGAAATCAAATGGAATTTCAATATAATGATCACTGAAAGTACTATTTTGCTCAGGGTCCAACACCTCTAATAAGGCAGAGGATGGATCCCCTTTATAATCAGACGCTAACTTATCAATTTCATCAAGCAAGAATACAGGGTTTCGAGTACCAGCATTCTTTAGTCCTTGAATCATACGACCTGGCAAGGCTCCTACATAGGTACGACGATGCCCACGAATTTCAGCTTCATCTCGAACACCACCTAAGGAAGCACGGATAAACTTACGATTCATTGCTTTTGCAATAGAACTTGCCAAGGATGTTTTACCCACCCCTGGAGGCCCTACTAAACACAAAATAGAACCGCCTTGTTTGCCAGATAACTTGCGCACTGCCAAAAATTCTAGAATCCGTTTCTTGATTTTTTCTAAACCATAATGGTCACCATCAAGCACCTCGCTGGCTTCTTTCAATTCTAAGCGATCATCAGACAGGGTATTCCAAGGGAGCTGCAATAACCAATCAATATAATTACGCAAAATATTGGATTCTGGCATCATTTGTGGCATACGACTATAGCGCGTAATCTCTTTGTCGATACGACTATGGATATCTTCTGGCAACTCTAATTTCGCCAGCTCTTCTCGTAACTCTTCTGCCTCTTGATCAGGATCCATTTTATCACCTAATTCATCATGGATAATACGAATCTTTTCACGCAAGAAATATTCTTTTTGTGCTTTTTCCATAGATTGACGAACTTGGTTATTGATAGAGTTTTCCATATCATTGATTTGCAGTTCTGTATTTAATACACCAACTACCATATTCAATCTACGGCTAACAGATAACTCTTCTAAAATGCTTTGACGCACCTTTGTTTGGATAGGTACAAGAAAGGCTACCTGATCTGCCCATTCACTAGCATCAGCACTGCCTAATACTTGGTCCAATCCTTCATCTGTTGTTGGTTTAATAACCTCTACCCATTGAGCAAATTTAGATTGCAAAATGCGACGATATGCTTCTTCTTCCATTGGGTCTTCATGAATAACCTCTAATGGTGTTACAACAGCTTCGTAAAAAGGTTCAGTACTTAGAATAGTATCAATGTTAACACGTGTCACACCTTCTACTAAAATACGAACTACACCACCTGGCAAACGAAGCATTTGATTTATTTTAACAATTGTCCCTACACGACCTAACTCTTCTAATGTAGGACTTTCGATACTTTCATCTTTTTGAGTAGATACCACTAAATATTGATCTTTATCCATAGCTGCCTTTACAGCTTGTACAGATGTAGTACGACCAATATCTAATTGTGTTACTACTTTGGGAAATACGACCATTCCACGTAAGGGAACCATCGGTAATGTCATAGGTTTAGTTTCCATTGAACCCCCAGTACTATATGATAAAAAGAAACCCATTCCGCCTATGAAATGAGTTTCTTTGCCTTTACTATCTGATTTCTTCAGCGTGGACTCATTTATTGAGTATTGGCTCTTCTTCGCCACGAACCGCTTTATCTGTTACGATGCATTCTTTTACATCTTTCATAGATGGTACTTCATACATCACACGTTTCATAACTTTTTCGATAATGGCCCGTAATCCGCGTGCTCCCGTATTGCGTTCTAAGGCTTCTTTCGCAATCTCACGGAGTGCATCTGATTCAAAGACTAATTTTACATCATCTAAAGACAGCATTTTTTCGTATTGCTTAGTCAATGCATTTTTAGGCTCTGTCAAAATTTTAATTAATGCCTCTTCATCAAGTGGGCTGAGCGTAACCATCACTGGCAATCGTCCGATAAATTCAGGAATTAATCCGAATTTTTGTAAATCTTCTGGTACGACTTCTTTTAAAATAGAGGCTACATCTTGTTCCTCTTTCTTTTGAATGTCTGCACCAAAACCTAATGTTTTTTTCGCAGTTCGTTTCGTGATCACTTTTTCCATGCCATCGAAAGCACCACCGCAAATAAACAAGATATTTGTTGTATCTAAGTGTAACATCTCTTGATTTGGATGTTTCCGTCCCCCTTGTGGTGGCACAGAGGCTACTGTTCCTTCTAGGATTTTCAGTAATGCTTGTTGTACCCCTTCACCAGATACATCACGAGTAATAGACGGATTTTCTGATTTGCGAGCAATTTTATCGATTTCATCAATGTAGATGATACCGCGTTCAGCTAGCTCTATATCATGGTCGGCAGCTTGGATCAGTTTAAGAAGAATATTCTCTACATCTTCCCCTACATAGCCTGCCTCTGTCAAACTAGTAGCATCTGCCATGGCAAATGGTACTTGTAACATTTTTGCTAATGTTTGAGCCAATAATGTTTTACCACTACCAGTAGGTCCAATAAATAATACATTGGACTTTTGTAGTTCCACATCATCGATGACATTATCATGTTGCAAACGTTTGTAATGATTATATACGGCTACAGCCAAGGAAACTTTAGCGTCATCTTGACCAATTACGTATTGATCAAGATGAGCTTTAATCTCTTTTGGAGTCGGGATATCGTTTAAATCAAACGTCTCCGGTAGTTCTTCAATTTTGTCTTCCTCAATAATATGTTGGCATACATCAATGCATTCATTACAAATGAATACATTAGGGCCCGCTATTAATCGTTCGACTTCTGTTTCTGCTCTACCACAAAAATTACAACGTCTTTCTTTATCGTCTTTATTCAAACCCCTGTCTCCTTATTTTTCTGTTGAAGATGGACGAGTTAACACTTCATCAATTAAGCCATATCGTTTTGCATCTTCTGCAGACATGAAATTATCACGATCTGTATCTTGTGCAATCACCTCAATAGGCTGACCTGTATGATGTGCTAACACGCCATTCAATTCTTCTCGCAAACGCAATATCTCACGAGCATGAATTTCAATTTCAGAAGCTTGCCCTTGGACACCGCCCAATGGTTGGTGAATCATAATACGAGAGTGAGGCAATGCATAGCGTTTACCAGGTGCTCCCGCTGTGAGCAACAATGAACCCATACTAGCCGCTGAGCCTACACAGATTGTAGACACATCAGGTTTAATGTACTGCATAGTATCGTAAATCGCCATACCTGCTGTTACCACACCACCTGGGCTATTGATGTATAAGTGAATATCTTTATCTGGATCTTCAGATTCTAAGAACAGCAATTGCGCTACGATACTATTTGCTACCGTATCATCAATGGGGCCACTTAATAGAATAATTCGATCTTTCAATAGACGAGAATAAATATCGTAGGATCGCTCACCACGACCAGTTTGCTCTACTACGATTGGCACATACATAGACATCTAACACCTCTTATACATGTACCTGCATTAGCAATTATTCAGCTTTTTCAGCACCTTTAGCATTCTCTATGATGAAACGAGCTGCTTTTTTACGTGCTACAGAACTTGCTAACATAGATACACGGCCTTCTTTTACAATGATATCGTATACTTCTTTAGGGTCAGCACCAAATTGTTGGGACATAGCAAAGATTTCATAGTTCATATCTTCTGGAGTAACTTGAACGTTTTCTGCTTTTGCAATTTCATCTAATACTAAGTCAGCGCGAACGTTTTCTGCTGCTGCGGCTTTATTTTCTTCACGTAATGCTTCGATAGTTTTGTTAGAGAATTTTAAGTAGTCTTCCAATTTCAAACCACGGCCTTCAAGATTCATTGCTAATTCTTGAACCATTTGCTCAGCACGGTCTTCAATCATGATTTCAGGAATATCTACTGTTGCATTTTTAACAGCTAGTTCCACTAAACCTGCATTGTATGCGTCAATAGCGCGACGTGCAGCATCATCTTCCATACGTTTGCGAAGATCTGCTTTGAATTCTTCTGCTGTATTGTATGCTGGTTCAGTTTTACCTTGACCTACAGATACGGAACGTACGAATTCATCAGTGATTTCAGGCAATTCTTTACGTTTAATATCATGGATATGACATTCAAATTTTGCTTCTTTACCAGCTAATTCTGCTACGAAATAGTCTTCTGGGAAAGAAACAGTGACAGTCACATCTTCACCAGCTTTGTGACCGATTAATTGATCTTCAAAGCCTGGGATGAAGCTGCCAGATCCGATTTGTAATGGGTAGGATTTACCTTCACCACCATCAAATGCTTCGCCATCGATGAAACCTTTAAAATCAATTGTCGCAAAATCATCCTTTTGTACAGTTGCATCTGCTGGAGCTGCTACCATTTTAGCTTGTTGGCTACGGATATTGTTTAATTGTTCTTCTACTTGCTCGTCAGTAACAGTAGCATCTTGTTTTTCTACTTCTAAGCCTTTGTAGTCGCCTAATGTAACTTCTGGTTGTTTAACTACTGTAGCTTTGAAAATCAAATCTTTACCTTCTTCGAATTGTTCACGATCGATTTCTGGCTCACTAACAGGAATAATTTCATTTTCACGAAGTGCTTCTGTATAAGCACGACCTGCTAATAATTCAAACGCTTCTTCAGCGATAGCTTCTTTACCATAGTTCATTTCCAAAATTTTACGAGGTGCTTTACCTTTACGGAAGCCTGGAATATTAACTTGACCAGCGATGCGTTTTACAGCTTGTGCAAAACCTTTTTTCACATCTTCCGCTGGAATTTCGATTGTAATAGATACCTTGTGCTGATCAACAGCAGTTACAGTTGCTTTCATGAAACTATTTCCTCCTTAGGGTATAGTACACCCAAATTATAAGTTTTAATATTGCATTCTTAATATTATCATAAAGTTGTCAATAGTGCAATTATTTCCCTATTTACCTTGTTCTTCAGCAATAAGTTTCATAATATCATGACGGCTTACCATACCAACTAGATGATATGCATCATCAACAACTGGTAAGTTTTTTAAATGCTTTTCTACCATAGCTCCTACAGTCACTTCTACTTCTGCATCTGCATAGGCAGTAATCACTTCTGTAGTCATGATTTCTTCAACATGAGTAGCCATCAATTTTTTAAATTGTCCATCGTATTCACCGATGCCACCATAATAAATATTAGCACCCAAAATATTGATATAATGTGGCGCATGAGGACGAACTTTTTTATACAACAAATCCCCTTCCGACACAATACCGATTAATTTATTCTCTTCATCTACAACAGCAATGGCTGTTAAATTGTGTTTTACCATCAATTTAGCTACATTTGTAATTTGTTCATCTTTACCAACAGTAATTGGATATTTGTTCATAATCTCTTGTAATGTCATGGTTAAATCCTCCTATTTCATATATACATATGCAGCAAAGATAGCAATCACTATCGCTGTTACAACCAAAATGGCAGTCAAACTTTTACGGTTACCACCATCGCCCCCTTCTTGAGTTCCGATGTGGTTTCCTTCCTCATCATAAGCATGACGATATTGCCCTTCTAAATCCGCGTAATCTGTTACATCTTCTATTTTCGCTTGTTGACGTAATTCTTGCAATCGCTTTCTACGTTCTTCTACATCATTTGTTACAGAATGAACCTGTACTTTCATCACATCTTCTCGTAACCCTTCGAGGCGAGGTACCATTAATTGTAATCGTTCCACTAACAATTTATTGATATCCACACAAGTACTCAATGCTGTCTGATGTAGGAATAAAATATGCACTGTCTCCTCTTCAGATACAGTATGCTTGCTCTCTAGCATAGCTTTTACCACATCTGTTTCCTTTGCAAGCATATCCACCACTGTAGAAATATAATAATCTACACGGTCAAAAATTTTATTCAATTCTACATTCTGCTCTAATAATTCTTGTTTACGATGCAATAAATAGGCAGGATTACCACCAGAAGTTTCCATTTGATGAATCATATTAGCCATATCTATATAGGTATCTAAAACGGTACAAATCGTAGCTGTTACATTTTTATACTCACGTATATTATCGCTAACCATACCATGATGTTCGTCTAATGTCTCAGATTGCCCTATTTCTTTTAATTCGACAAAGAGAGCCTCATATCCTTGTACCAAATTTTGGATTTCACCTTCAATGGCAAGAATATCTTCCTTCCCTTCGGTTAATTCTGTTTTATAATGCCCAATAAATTCAGGATCCTCCAAGGGTAGTTCCTGTATATCCGCTGACACATAAGTAATTCCTTTTTCAATTGCACTTGCCATGCATATCTCCTTTCCTACCAATGATATGGTTCATTTCGATTAATCTTACAAGCTCTATATAATTGTTCTACCAGTACAAGCCGCACCATTTGATGGGTGAAAGTCATGGGGCTAATGGACAATTTCCACTGTGCCCGCTGTCGTAATTCTTCCGATACACCAAAGGCTCCTCCAATGAAAAAGATCATCTCACTATGTCCTTGTACTTCTAATTCACTAATCCGCTTTGCCAACTCCTCCGAGCTCATTTGTTTGCCGTACACATCTAGCAACACAACAAAGGCTTGGGGATTGCAATATTTCAATAACCGTTGCCCTTCATCATAGAGTGCTTTTTGCTTATCTGATGGGCTAGGTTTTTCTCCTAATTTACTTTCCGGCAGTTCTGTAATCGTCACACCCCCATAGGGTTGCAATCGTTTAACAAATTCCGCTACTCCTTCTCGCAAATAAGGCTCTTTTAACTTTCCTATACAATAGATAGAAAATTTCATACTATCATATCTCCTAAGACGTTTACTATATTTCAAACTAAGGCGTTTTATGTATGATTAGATATACCAATCGAAGTATACTCTTTGGGATCCCCATGATATGCAGTAAATCCCATTTGCCCTTGTGTTTTGCACCACTTTAACAAACGCTCTGATAATTGTTCTACTAAGTGGAGAGAATTATTCTGCTCTGAACGATGGGCAAAAATAACTTCCATATTCTTAGGTCGTCTCAAGGCTGATAATACTTTCATAGCCGTCATATTACATAGATGACCTGCATGACTCTTCACTCGACGTTTTAAATCTGGTGAGTATGGTCCATATAACAACATATGCTCATCATAGTTGGCTTCCAATACCAACAAATCTGTATCATGTAGATGCTCTAGCATCTCCTTTGATACCATGCCTGTATCCGTTAATAAAGCTGCTTTTGTCTGCCCTTTATAACAAGTGATACCAATGGGATCTACCGCATCATGACTCGTAGAAAATGGTTGCAACACCATATCTCCTATGGTTACTTCTTTCGTCCCTAACGTTTGAAAGCACTCTGCAGATACGCTAAATTTATCCATAAGACGCCGTGCTGTATTAGGTCTTGTGATAATAGGTAAACCCATTTGCTTAATCATTTGTGGTACCCCTGCAATATGGTCAGAATGTTCATGGGTAATAACAATCCCTTCTACCATATGTTTGGGTATCTCTAAATCCTGCAAAGCATTAGTAATCCTTCGGCAACTAATACCTGCATCAACAATCACTGCACTGTGAGAACTGCGAATAATGGTGCAATTCCCTTTACTACCGCTAGCCACGACATGAACTTCTAACTCTTTCTCTTTTGTTGTCATTGTTCCTAGCTTCTTTCTAATACATCTATGAAAGCTTTCATATTCTCTGTTAAATCTGGTCCTCGTCGGAACATATCGCCCCCTACAAGGAACATCGTATCTGTACCGTAAATGCTCACCAACTCTGGCAAACGTGCCTCGGTCACGCCACCACCTGGAGATGGACAAGACGATTTAATCGACGCCAATGGTCCACGATTACTATCACAAATTTGACGACACAAGTCTGGTTTAAATGTAAATCGTCCACCATAAGACACGAAAATATTCATATCCCCGCCGAAAATACGTGGCAATAAGCCCATCCAAATCGTAGCGGCAATTCCTGATGTACCGGGTAATGTGAATCCACCCATCATAGCAGGATGCACGATGAGCGGCAAGTTCAAAGAATCATCGGTAGCCAATCGATGTAGCCAGCCAAATCCGATTAAGGAAGGGGCTACCATCAGAGCTGTAGCACCTGCTTCTTTCGCATAATGGGCCCGCTCTAGCACATCTGTACCATCCCCAGATACATTGGCTGCATAGAGGGTGTGATGACCACTTTTAGCATTCGCCTCCTGTACTGCATGGGCACATCGTGACACACGATCTTTGAAGGGCGAAAAAGATTGATTCGTCAATCCATGGTCATCCTTAATCACATCGGCACCGCCCATAGTATAGGCATGACACATGCGAGCCAACTCTTCATTGGGTGTCCCCATAGGTTTAATTACGGCTTGAATCATGGGGCGAGTTGGGGTCTGGCATAATTCTCGAATGCCAGCTAAGCCGAATTTAGGGCCTTGAAATACCTCTACTAAACTTGGGCACAACTCTATATCCACCACCCAAATGTGTGGTTGCAACGACGAGTTTCCAAAGACTACATTTAAAAACTGCGTCACTTCCAATCCTGATGTCTCCACCGGGTAGGCAATCTTTGCCAAAAAACAATCTTCTTTTTCTTCCAAGGAAAGCAATTGTCCCACCATTTGACGACGTGGGTCGCTTTCCCCTAATAATTCATAAGGAAATTCAATGGTTTGCTCCACCTGTATGGACCAAGCCACTTGCTTCGCCTCTTCGTAGGTGGGAACGTGCAATGCATAGGTAACGGAAAATGTTTCCATTAGTAACTCCTTTCCCATCATTACAATATACTCTATTTTTATCTTTTTATAATCAATCTGAAAGTCTGTTACCAAAATGCTACGGCAACAGTGTTTGAGAATCTGTTATCTGATTTCTCTATCTTTATAGTATGACATAAGTTCTTATGAAATGCTATGTCATACCTACAATTATACACTATATGCAACAAAAAAGAACCTCTAATCCACTAGGTTCTTTTCTAAGAATGTGGTACACTGTTACTATTATTTATTCTATCATTCCACTAGGTGTTGTGACCGCCTGTATGCACTCTTAAGAGCGACTATCTATATCAGTTGACACAACATCCTGACATTTGACATAGAGATACATACATCATGTATCAGAAAGGACAATCTATGAACTGGAACAATTATCTTTCAACTATGACACAAACACTTCCCCCTTCTGGGATTCGTAAATTTTGGGAAAAAGCAATGGCTATGGAGGGTGTGATTTCTCTTTGCGTTGGGGAACCCGATTACATTCCGCCCCAACCTGTGCTAGATGCACTGGTAGCCAGCGTGGAACGAGGGGAAACGAATTATTCCCCCAATGCAGGCATCTTGCCATTACGCGAAGCCATTAGCAATTGGTACAACCGCCGTTACCACGTACACTACGGCACAGATGAAATGATGCTCACCATCGGTGCTAGTGAAGCCATCGATTTGTCTTTACGTGCCCTCTTGAACGAAGGAGACGAGGTGTTAATCCCAAATCCATCCTACGTAGCTCACCAAGCAGAAGTTCACATGTGTGGTGGCAAAGCAGTTCCTGTACCCACACATTTAGAAGATGGCTTTAAACTTCGTGTAGAAGAATTGGAAAAGCTTGTAACAGAAAAAACAAAAGCTATTTTAATGTGTTACCCAAGCAATCCTACAGGAGCCATCATGGACTACGAAGATTTATTGCCTATTGCAGAGTTCGCTAAAGCCCATGACCTGATCATCATCTCTGACGAAATTTACTCAGAGTTAACTTACCACAAGGACCATGTATCTATGGCGTCCTTACCGGACATGAAAGAGCGCACTATCATCTTAAACGGTTTCTCCAAGTCCTATGCTATGACAGGTCTTCGCATCGGTTTTCTTTGCGCCCCAGCACCATTCATTACAGCTTGCATTAAATTGCACCAGTACAGCATCGTTGCTCCTGCTACTCCAGTACAACACGCTGCCATCGTTGCCCTAAACGAATGTGATGACTCCGTTATCGCTATGCGCCAAGATTACCTAGAACGACGTGACATGATCGTGAAAGGATTCCAAGACATGGGGCTACCGATTGCCGTACCAGAAGGAGCTTTCTACGTGTTCCCCGACATTTCTCAAACAGGTTTATCCGATGAAAGTTTCTGCGAACAATTGCTAGAACAACAACATGTAGCCGTTGTACCAGGCTCTGCTTTCGGCACCTGCGGTGCTAACCGTATTCGCTGCTCCTATGCGTCTTCTAAAGAAACTATTCAAGAGGCATTACGAAGAATACAAATTTTCTTAACAACATTACAGAAATAAATAATCTATAACAGACCATAGGTAGGTGAATCCTAATATTCTTCCTACCTGCTGTAACATCTTATAGATTACAGCAGCTCTAGACAACTTAAAAACCATAAAAGGGTTGTACCACTGCCACTGGCAGTTCGGTACAACCCTTTTTCTATCTCTTCGATATGTAGTTAAGCACGTTCACAAGAGGCCGTCGTGATATATACAGAATTATTTTCCACTTCTAGGAATCCCCCAGGTAGTATAAATTCTTCACTCTTGCCATCATGGTCAATGCGAATCGCCCCTGGCGCCAAAGCGCTCACTAAAGGCATATGATGTGGTTGGATACCAAACTCTCCATCAAGAGCTTTTCCTACCACCATCGTTGCGTCTCCAGAAAACACTGTTTCATCAGGAGTAATAATTGTTACATGCATGGTACTCATAGATTATTCTCCTTTCCCTAACATGTCCCTTCCTTTGGCAACAGCTTCATCGATAGTTCCCACCATGTAGAACGCACTTTCAGGTAAGTCATCATGTTTACCTTCTAGGATTTCACGGAAACCACGCAATGTTTCTTTCAATGGCACATATTTACCAGGACTGCCTGTAAATACTTCAGCTACGAAGAATGGTTGACTCAAGAAACGTTGAATTTTACGAGCACGAGCTACGGTTAATTTATCCGCTTCAGACAATTCTTCCATACCTAAGATAGCAATGATATCTTGTAAATCTTTGTATTTTTGAAGTACTTCTTGTACGCCACGAGCTACGGAGTAATGTTCTTCCCCTAATACTAATGGATCCAAGATACGGCTTGTGGAATCCAATGGATCCACGGCTGGGTAAATACCAAGTTCTGCAATGGAACGAGACAATACTGTAGTAGCATCCAAGTGAGCAAATGTAGCCGCTGGTGCTGGGTCAGTCAAGTCATCGGCAGGTACATATACGGCTTGTACAGACGTAATGGAACCTTCTTTAGTAGATGTGATACGTTCTTGTAATGCCCCTACGTCATTGGCCAATGTTGGTTGGTAACCAACGGCAGATGGCATACGACCTAGCAAGGCAGATACTTCGGAACCAGCTTGGATGAAACGGAAAATATTATCTACGAATAACAACACGTCTTGTTGTTGCACATCGCGGAAATATTCCGCCATCGTCAAACCTGTTAAAGCTACACGCATACGAGCTCCAGGAGGCTCATTCATCTGTCCATAAACAAGCGCTGTTTTAGACAATACGCCAGACTCTTTCATTTCATTCCAAAGGTCATTCCCTTCACGGGTACGTTCACCAACGCCTGCGAATACGGAGTAACCACCGTGTTCTGTAGCGATGTTATGAATCAATTCCATGATTAGAACTGTTTTACCTACACCGGCACCGCCAAATAGACCGATTTTACCACCTTTTACATATGGTGCAATTAAGTCTACGACTTTAATACCAGTTTCTAAAATATTAGTTTCTGGTGCTAATTCATCAAATTTTGGAGCGGCACGGTGAATTGGCCAATGTTCATTCACTTTCACTTCTGCTGGATCGTGGTCTACTGTTTCGCCTAATACGTTGAAAATACGACCTAATACACCATCACCAACAGGAACGGAAATAGCGGCTCCTGTGTCCACTGCTTCCATACCACGAGTCAATCCATCAGTGGAACTCATAGCAACACAACGAACTGTGTCATCACCTAAATGTTGCATCACTTCTACAACAATCTTAGATGCTTGTTCGTCGCCTTTTGTAATAGTAATTGCGTTGTAAATAGCAGGCAATTCACCTTTTGGGAAGACTACGTCTACCACCGGTCCAATAACCTGAACTACTTTACCTATATTTGTACTCATATACGAGATACTCCTTTATCTATTATTGCAATGCATTTGCACCGCCTACGATTTCAGAAATTTCGTTAGTAATACCTGCTTGGCGCAACTTATTGTATTCTAAGTGCAAGGTACCAATCAATTCGCCTGCATTATCAGTAGCGGATGTCATGGCCGTCATACGGGCACCTAATTCACTAGCCGCCCCATGTAGCAATGCATTATATACAGTGCTTTCCACATAGGCTGGCAACAATTGTTCCAATACAGACCCTTGGTCCGGATAGAATAAACTTTCACCGGCCTCTGCGGTATCGGACTCTAATGAAAGAGGTAATAAGCGCTCATGAGTCACTTCTTGCAATAAGGAGTTCACAAACTTAGTGTATACCAATACCACTTCATCTACCTCACCAGACAAGAACATGGTTTTCACTTGTTCCACAATGTCTTGAGCATGATGAAAGCCTGGTTTATCAGAAAAACCTTGCAACTCAGAGACTACAGAATAGCCATGGCCTCTGAAATATTCCGTTGGCTTACGACCCACTGTGAATAAACCATAGGCATCTGTTGGCGTATCCTTGAGCAAGGATTGCACGTATTTAATGATATTACTAGTATAAGCACCAGCCAAACCTTTATCCGCACCTACCACCACATAGGCTACCTTATTCACAGGACGAACTGTGAGTAGCGGTAAATCTGCGCCCCCATCTAGAGAGGACATGCTTTGATGCAGCATGTGGCGGAGACGTTCTGTATAAGGTTCAGTACCTTTCGCTTTTTGTTGTGCACGACGTAGACGAGCAGATGCTACCATCTTCATAGCTTTTGTAATTTGCTGCGTATTAGTGACACTTTTTATACGCTTGCGTAAGTCTTGTGCACTACTCATAGATTACGCCTCCTCTGGTAATAATTCGTGAGTAGCACCAAAGACATCAATACATTCTAAAATCGCTTGTTGCAATGTTTTTTCTGTATCTTCTTCTAATTTCTTAGTATCTCTAATTGATGCTAATACATTGGCATAATTACCATGTACATAGTGTAATAAGGCATCTTGGAATGCTGGTACATCATGAACAGCTAATCGTTTGAAATAGCCATTAATACCTGCATATAAACATACCACTTGTTCTTCTACTTTTAACGGAGAGTATTGTGGTTGTTTCAACATTTCAGTTAAGCGTTCACCACGATCTAATTGTGCTTTTGTGGAGGCATCCAAATCAGAACCGAACTGCGCGAAAGCAGCCAATTCACGATATTGTGCCAATTCCAAGCGCAATTTACCAGCTACTTGTTTCATCGCTTTAATTTGCGCACTACCACCTACACGAGATACGGATAAGCCTACGTCAACTGCTGGACGAACACCAGAGTAGAACATATCTGTACCCAAGAAAATTTGTCCATCAGTGATGGAGATTACGTTCGTTGGGATATAGGCAGATACGTCACCTGCTTGTGTTTCGATAATTGGTAAAGCTGTAATAGATCCGCCACCCAATTCATCAGATACTTTTGCCGAACGTTCCAATAAACGAGAATGTAAGTAGAACACGTCACCAGGGTACGCTTCACGTCCTGGAGGACGACGTAACAACAAACTCATCGCACGATAGGCAGCAGCTTGTTTTGTTAAATCATCATATACGCAAAGTACATGTTTACCTTGGTACATGAAATGTTCACCCATAGCTACCCCAGAATATGGTGCTAAGTACTGCATAGGAGCCCCTTCAGAAGCACCAGCAGACACAACGATCGTATAGTCCATAGCCCCTGCTTCTTCTAATTTTTGTACTACACGAGCTACAGTAGATTCTTTTTGACCAATTGCTACATAGATACAAATCACATCTTGTCCTTTTTGGTTCAAGATCGTATCAATAGCAATCGCTGTTTTACCAGTACCACGGTCACCAATGATCAACTCCCGTTGACCACGACCGATTGGTACCATCGCATCAATGGCTTTCAAACCAGTTTGCATTGGCTCAAATACAGATTTACGATCTGCAATACCAGGTGCTGGGTATTCTACAGGACGATATGTTTCTGCCACAATTTCACCTTTACCATCGATAGGTTGACCAAGGGCATTCACAACACGACCAATTAAGCCATCTCCTACAGGAACCTGCATGATGCGGCCTGTACGGCGCACTTCATCGCCTTCTTTAATCAAGAAGTCATTACCTAGGAGAACGGCGCCTACATTATCTTGTTCTAAATTGAGTACCATGCCATATACGCCATGAGGTAACTCTAACAATTCGCCAGCCATGGCTTTTTCAAGACCGTAGATATGCGCAATACCATCCCCTACTTCCAGAACAGTTCCTACGTCATCTACGTTTAATTCAACATTATAGTCCTGAATCTGCTGTTTAATAATGGCAGTAATTTCTTCAGGCGTCATTTTCATAATTAACCATTCACCCCAATCTTATTGGTACTTGCATTAAGCAATGATTTTTTTAATTCTTCCAATCGTCTAGCCATACTTCCATCAATCCGAGTGTCTCCCACTTGAATGACCATACCACCTAAGATGGATGGATCCACATATTCTTCGATGACACATTCTTTGCCAGTGATCTCTTGTAACTTACGTAATACTTTTTCCCGCATTGCCTCTGAAAGTGGTTCTATAACCGTTACTTTTGCTTCCAAAATACCGCGACTTTCACGGGAGCGTTTTACGTAAGCACGAGCTGTTTCCATGATATAGGGACTGCGACGGCGGTCCACCATAACATTGAGAAAATTCATAATCAATGGATGCACTTCACTACCAAAGATTTGTTGTAAAATTTTCTTTTTTCCCGCTACTTCTAACATAGGATTGATTAAAATTTGGCGTAATTCCTCATGGGTGGAAAATAAATCTTGCACATAGGAAAGATCTGTATCAAATTGTGGTAACAAACCTGATTCCTGTCCTAATTCAAATATAGCGGAGCTATATGTTTCTGCAATTCTTTCTACACTCATCGTATCACGACCTTATGGTTGTACTATCAAGTTTTGCAATGGTATCCTCTACAAGAGCTACATTATCAGCACTGGAAAAGTCTTTTCCAATTAACTTACCAGCCACTTGTACAGACAAATTCACAACTTCTGCGCGGATTTGTTGCATTGCTTTTTCCCGTTCCCGTTCAATTTCTTGGCGGGCGATTTCTTTTTCTTTCACTAGTTGAGCTCGTAACTCTTTGATTTGTGCTTGTGATTCTACTTCTGCTTGTTGTTTTGCGGTCTCGATAATCCCTTGTGCTTCTTTACGAGCTTCTTGCAATTGCGCTGTATATTCAGCTTTCAACGCAGCCGCTTCTTCTCTATCTTGTTCTGCACTGGTAAGATCATTCTCAATGCGACGTTTCCGTTCTTCCATGGTTTGCAATAACGGTTTATACGCATACTTTGCTAAAATCAACACTAGCACAATAAAGTTCAAAATCTGAAGTACGAGTGTGCCGTTTAAATCTACCAACGGTCATACCTCCTCTTAGCTAATGTCTATTATTTAAGTAAGTCTACCAATGGGTTTGCGAACACTAATACAATCGCGATAACTGCTGCGATAATAGGCACCGCTTCGATTAAGCCTACAGAAATTAACATATTTGTAAATAATTTACCAGATTGTTCTGGTTGACGAGTCATACCTTCTAAAGCTTTACCAGATACAAGACCGTCACCAATACCTGCACCAATCGCAGCTAAACCAATTGCTAAACCAGCGCCAATGGCAGAACCAACCAATACATACGCTTTTGCTAATAATAATTCCATTATGATTTCCTCCTAAACTATTAATGTCCATCTCCAATTGTCATCCCCAAATACGAGGTAACGAGCATGGCAAAAATAAACGCTTGAATAATACCGATTGCTAGACTAAAGGCTAACCATACGATAGGAAGTACATAGGGTACCAAGGCATATAATAATTCTAAAAGAATTTCTCCCGCTAGTATGTTACCAAACAAACGGAAGGCTAATGTGACAGGTTTCGCTATTTCTTCCATTAAGTTGATGATGATAAATAATTTAAATGGCTGCACAAAATGCTTAAAATAGCCAATTCCTTTGACTTTCAAGCCTACAATCCATACAAGAATTGAGCTTGAAATGGCTAATCCCAAGGTGGTGTTAATGTCATTTGTTGGCGATGCCAAGATATGCGGACTTGGAATCAAGCCCAATTCATTACTCACCAAAATAAACAGAAAATACGTAAATAGGATGGAGCTTAAAAACTTCCACTGATTGCCTAGGTTCGTTTTAAATTGACCAGTCAATCCTTCTAGCACGCCTTCCATCACATTTTGAATCCCCTGTGGTACCATGGCCCGTGACCGTGTAGCTAATAGTGTGACTACAATAATGATTGCCATCACTAACCACGTCATGTATAGCGTATCCATATTAAAGGATATGCCCATCCATTGAACAACATGATGATGCCCTGCATGTAACTCCATATTCCCACCCCCTTTCACATAGATGATTCCCTATTACGTTGACGTACATACATACTATACTCAACATATTGCATAGGAACAAACACACAGATTCCGCCTAGTACACCTTTCATGGAAATAGAAGGGATCTGCGTGCTTATGCCTACTAACAATACGATTAAGCTAAACCGACTCATAACACCAATCCAAACTCGTCGCTTTACATCTTCTAAGGTGGCATCTTTCATCTTATAGGTTTGTAGTGCTAAATACAAGAAATATACAACATATGTCATCATGCCCCATAGCCAACCCGTGATGTGCTGAGTCCAGTCCAGTATCCATAACACGACTACACCTAGTATAGCCACTGACAGTATCCATCGGCAATGACTTTTGATATAGGTTATATATTCTTTCATACAGTCTCCTTACATACACTGACGTATGACACCGTAAAGGCCTAGAAACCCACCGAAGATACCACCTATGAGCAACCCCCATGGGTTGGTGCCCACATAGTGATCAAAGGCATAACCAAGACCCATACAGATACCGATAGAACAAAGTATGGTAAATCCCGTAGTTGATGCTTTGGAGATAGCCATCCATAGATCTGATTTTTCTTTCCCCATAGACATACCTCCTATACCTCTAACATCGTAGATTATACCACCAATGAAAACAATTTTAACAATATATAAATTTTATATCTATCAAAACTTTCCATACGATTTGATTCAAAACCGTGTACATTCCTGAATTACACAGTCAACGAAAGTAGCTATCAACTTAATTATAACTAGAATGCATACATCGACTATTATTTTCCAAAGGACGATGGTTTTTCTTGATGCTCAAAAAATTCATGCCGTAAGGCTTGTACAATTCGTTCTGATGCTAATCCATCCCCATAAGGGTTCACTGCATTTGACATAGCAGTATACATTTCTGCATTCGTAATTAACTCTTTAGCTGTGGAGTATACAGTTGCTTTATCAGTGCCCACTAATTTTACTGTACCTGCTTGGACTGCTTCAGGTCGCTCTGTCGTATCACGAAGAACTAGTACAGGTTTACCCAAAGATGGCGCTTCCTCTTGAATACCACCAGAGTCTGTCATAATAAGATAGGTCCGATCCATTATGTTTGCAAATGGTTCATATTCTAATGGCTCAATCAAATGTACACGTGGCATATCACCTAGTACCTCTTGTACAATACTGCGTACCTTTGGATTTCGGTGCATAGGGAATATAACTTCAACCTCTTCATGTTCTCCAATAATATCACGAATTGCCTCATACACATTGCGCATTGGATCGCCTAAATTCTCACGACGATGAGTGGTCACCAAAATAACCTTTTGGTTCACGTAATCAATTTTGTTCAGCAACTCTTCAGTAAATGTGTAGTCTTCCTTTACTGTAGTTTGCAGCGCATCGATAACCGTATTCCCTGTTACATACAAGTGATCTGGATTTATATTTTCTTTCAATAAGTTTGCTTCTGATGTAGTGGTAGGTGCAAAATGGTACGTCCCAATAGCACCTGTCAACTTTCGATTCATCTCCTCAGGAAATGGAGAGTAAATATTACCCGTCCGAAGACCTGCCTCCACATGCCCAACAGGAATCCCTTCATAAAATGCCGCTAGTGCCCCCACAAAAGTAGTGGTCGTGTCGCCATGAACAAGCACCACATCAGGTTTTGCTTCTTTCAATACCTCTTGTAGTCCCATTAAGGCACGACAAGTTACATCATACAAGGTCTGCCCTTGACTCATAATATTTAAATCATAATCAGGTGTTATAGAAAACAAATGCAACACCTGATCTAACATTTCTCTATGCTGTGCCGTTACCGTAACGATGGACTCCATATCAGGCGCTGCTTCCAAAGCCTTAACAACTGGTGCCATCTTTATTGCCTCAGGACGTGTCCCAAATATGGTCATGACTTTTAACATAGTACCTCCCACATATTTCGTTTACTTCCTTTACCATGAAAGCCGTCATATACAAACTTTCCTAAATCACTTTATTAAGCTTTTTCAATTATCTCTATTGTATCATGTACAAGCCTTCCATACTAGTAGAAACTGTAAAGAAGTACATCGAAATAAAACGTCACACCCCTCCCCTACAGAGTGAGCAAATACTAGGCAACACGCCATAAGCGTAAGCAACATAGCGTAATATACTTAATTCTACAAACACCAGAAAGCATGCCCCCTTCCCTACAGAGTGAGCAAACACTAGGCAAAACGCCTTCAACCGCGAAGTAGATTATCTAGGGCATATGGCATTTCATTACTACCATTAAGAAAACGCAAAAAGACCGTGGTATGTTCCCCTCCCCACTCACAGAGTGAGTAAGTACTAAGCAAAACGCCATAAGCGTAAGCGACATGGCGTCGTATGCTTAATTCTGCAATCACCAGAAAGCGTGGCATGTTCCTGAACAAACATTATGAAATACCGTTTGTTCAGGAACATGCCACGCTTTCCCTTTGCCTAAAAATAAAAAACGCCATGAAGCATGAGCTCCTGGCGTTTTGCATAGCTATTTACGAACGTCGTTGTCTTTGGATATAATCCCAATTTTTGTTGCTGTCCACACGCATGCACAAAGTATAACAAGCACTAGCAAGACTCCTATGACAAAGTTTGCTTTTGCCGCCACGATAGACACACAACCTAAAAGTGCAGTGATGGCATACATCAGCAACACAGCTTGTTTTTGTGTGAGCCCCATCGCCAGTAGACGATGATGCAAATGTCCTTTATCTGGTTGGAATACAGGGCGTCCATTAATACGTCGACGTACAATGGCAAATAAAGTATCTAAAATTGGTAATCCTAACACAATCACAGGTACCACCAATGCCACAGTCGCTGCCGTTTTTACACTGCCCATGACAGAGATAGCTGCCATGGTATAACCCAATAGCATACTGCCTGTATCACCCATAAATATTTTGGCAGGATTAAAGTTGTAGCGCAAGAATCCGCAAGCCGCCCCAGCTAATGCCAAAGTAATGCAAGCCAATTCGATTTGCCCCATTTGCAAAGTCACGATACAAATCGTAATACACGCAATGAGAGAAATCCCTGCTGCCAATCCATCTAATCCATCAATGAGATTCACAATATTCGTAAACCCTACAATCCAAAACACCGTCAACGGTATGGCAAAATATTCTAAATACAATAGATGGTCACCAATGCTTATAAAATGCACCGCATTACCAAACAGTGGCAACATAAGAGCCGCCAAAATTTGTCCCATCAATTTTGTTTTTGGACCAATTTGTTTAATATCGTCCCAAATCCCTACTGCTACTAGGATAATTGAACCTACAATCAATCCTTTGACAGAAGACACATCTTTCACGCTATATAGCAAAGATACCATATAGCCAATATAAATCGCCAATCCACCTAACCGTGGAATCGATACTTGATGCACTTTACGTGCATCTGGTTTATCAATAGCACCTACCTTAACAGCAAATTGTTTTACTAAAGGCGTGCAAATATATGTTACTACGAGAGCAATGACAAAGGCCCATAAATATACTGTCATTCCACCACCTCCATACGTGGTATTTCATGATTATAACAAGTGATTGTCAATAGTCTGTTATTCGAATACTTAGTTCATTGTATATAGACCATATTTATTAATTATATCAGTTAAACACAGGACATACAAGAACAGACTCAGTAAGTACATGGACTCCCTTCTCTTCATGGACATGTTAAAGACGGTTACCAACTAAACAGATTTTGTTACTAACCCTTCAATAATGTGTTTACCATCTTCCATCAGCTGCGCCAGCCCTTCTTCGCCTAAATAGGACTCTGCATACATTTTATATAAGTTTTCTGTACCTGATGGTCGTGCTACAAACCAACCTGTATCTGTCACAATTTTAACACCATCAATAGGTTGTTCTTCAAACAAAGAGGTCGTACGAATATCTAGAATCGGACTGCCTCCTAATTTTGTCATAGTCACATCACTAGGTTTCATACCTTTTAAAGCACTTTTTATTTCCGCTGTGCAAGGCATATCCACACGTTGGAACACCGGTGTTCCCCATTGTTCCGTCATATCTACATAGTGTTGTGCCGGAGTTTTCCCTGTAGTGGCTACCATTTCCACCGCTAAAAGTCCTAAAATGATGCCATCTTTATCAGTAGTCCATACGGTTCCATCCTGTTGCAAGAATGACGCTCCTGCACTCTCCTCTGCTCCTAGGCCAATGCGTCCATCAAATAATAATGGAGCAAAATATTTAAAACCTACTGGCACTTCATAGACTGGATGATTGGAATCTTTGCAATAGGCATCCATCAAGCTTGTCACAACAGCTGTTTTTCCAACACCTTTTCCTTCCCAAGGGCGAGTTTCATTCAAATACTTAGCAGCTACTACTAAATATTGATTGGGTGCTAACAAACCTTCTTCTGTGACGATGCCATGACGATCATAGTCTGGGTCATTGCCAATAGCTAGTTCATGATCACCTAAATTTTTTGCTACCTCTACCATAGCATATGGGGAAGAACAGTCCATACGAATAGCACCATCATGGTCATAGGACATGAAGCTAAATGTTGGATCATAGTCACTATTAATGATAGTAAAGTTTAGATTATACTCCTCAGCAATGGCATGCCAATAGGCCCCTCCACTGCCGCCTAAAGCATTAATTAACACCTTTGGATTGGCTTCTTGGATTGCTTTCATATTGATAATCTGAGGCAATTCTTTTACATAGGCCATTTTAAAGTCATATGGTTCTAAATATTGTCCCGCTTCGTCTATAGAAATCGCAGCTGGAGTTACCCGTTGCTCTTCTTCATGATGACAGCAACCACAATGAGCGCTTTCATGAGCACCCACTAGATGATGAAAGGAAAATCGTTGAATGCTATCTAACCCTTTTTGCAAATATTCATTAGCTAAGGCTTCAATCCGCTTTGTCACCGCTGTATCTGCAGGGCCCCCATGAGGTGGATTGTATTTAATACCACCATGTTCTGGCGGATTATGAGAAGGCGTAATAATAATACCATCTGCTACATTCTCTGCTGTTGTATCTGCATTGTGTCGCAAAATAGCCCGAGATACACTTGGAGTAGGCACAAATTCACGATGTGCATCCACACGTGTTTTCACACGATTTCCCAACAAGACTTCAATGGCTACTTGCAAAGCTGGTTGTGATAAGGCATGTGTATCTTGTCCAATATAGCAAGGTCCTGTAGCACCAAATTCTTGACGCACATCACAAATTGCTTGTACAATGGCTGCCACATGGAGTTCATTAAAGGTCCCTTTGGATGCAATCCCTCGATGTCCAGACGTACCAAAGCTTACTCGTTCTTCTAAAGTCTCATGATTAGGAACAATGCGAAAAAAGTCTTTCACAATTGTATCTACATTAATAATGTCTTCTTTTTTTACAGGTTGTCCTGCCAATGGATGTACCATATTATTGTTCCTCCTTATGCTCTTGGGAAGGGATTTCATGTCTTGCCATTTGCACTTCATGAATCATTTGCTCTGCTTCAGCCGCTTTCACTGGATCACAGGTTTGCAATACCCGTTCTACAGCACCATTCGTAGACCTTGCCGAGAAACCTGTGCCGATAACCTCTGCTGCATCCGTAATGACCATAAATGCTGTTGGATCTTCCGCTTCTACGGCAGCTTTCAAGCGAGCCACTTGCAATAAACTTACTACTACCATAATAACCTGTTTAGGCTGATGTGTATAGGCGCCTTCTCCATTCAAAATCGTAGCACCACGACCAATTTTATCAATAATTAAATTACAAATCGTCACTGGTTTATAGGAAATGATAAACATCGCTTTCCGTTGACTGAATCCTGTAATCACCTTATTGGTTACCATCGCAGACAAATACGTACTAATCAATGTAGTAGCTGCTGCTTCAATATTAATCACAATAGCACCAATGATTAAAATCATCATATTGATGCCAAATAAAATGCTACCGATTTGTAGACCAAAGCGATTTCGAATGATTAAAGCAATGGGATCAATGCCACCTGTATTGCCGCCCCCACGATAGACAATACCAAGTCCTAGTCCTGAAAATAAACCACCTAAAATACCACCAATAATCGGATTTTGAGTCAAACTTAACTCTGCCAATGGGGATACCACATTAATCAGAATAGACATCAACACTGTACCAAAGATAGTAATACCTAGATGCCATCCCCCTAGCCACCGCCATGCTGCATATAACACAGGTAGGTTCAATAGAAAGTTAATCATACCAAGGCTCAATGCGCCTTGGGTTACATAATAAATAATCAGAGTTAATCCACTAATACCACCGCTCAATAATTTATGGGGTACGATAAACGCTTGCATACCTACTGCGAATACTATCGCCCCCACTAAAATATGTAGGATGGCTTTCACCGTACTTAAATATTTTGGTTTACTTAACATAATTTCACCTATTCTATCACTACTTCCATCATCTGACCATAAGCAAAAAGCTGCCACATTAAGAGTCAATCATAATGTAACAGCTTTTTAGTACTCATTAAACCGCTTATGGTATAATACAATATACTATTCTGCTAGGGCAATCACTTCTACTTCTACTAAGAAGTTAGCTGGTAATGTTTTGACTGCCACACAACTACGAGCTGGTTTAGATGTAAAATACTCCGCATAAATAGCATTAAATTTGGCAAAGTCACCCATATCTGCTAAAAAGCATGTTGTTTTTACAACTTTAGAAAAATCAGTGCCTGCTTCTTTTAAGATAGCTTCGATGTTTTTCATCGCTTGCAATGTTTGTGCTTCCACGCCACCTTCTACTAGAGCGCCTTGTGCTGGATCAATACCACCTTGACCAGAAATGAACACAAAACCATTTGCTTTGTAAGCTTGAGAATATGGTCCTAATGCTGCTGGCGCTTGCTCTGTATACACTTGTTTCATAGTTGTCCCCTTTCATTACCATAAGACATTTATAATATATCACTAGTATAGCATGTAATGGTATCGAAGTGTAGCTATTTTTCATACTTCTATTGTACTTTATTTGCATACCTCTATAAGGAGTACCTATATGTCTATTATTTATACTACTTATGAAAGCCCTTTGGGCACTCTTACACTATATGCCACAGCCTCCGCCTTAGTAGGGCTTACATTTCCAACTCAATCTGTAAATTTTCAAGAACCAGTGGTCATAGACAAGACTATTTCTTCCCCCATTTTGCAACAAACTATCCAATGGCTAGATCAATACTTCGTCGGACAAGTCCCAACGATGATGATTCCCTTAGCTCCTCAAGGCACAATGTTCCAACAAAAAGTATGGTCTCAGTTACAACATATTCCCTACGGCACATCCCTTACCTATGGAGAGCTAAGCCAACGTGTATTTAACTCCCCTATTCCTAAAGGATCCCAAGCCATAGGATCTGCCGTTGGTGCTAACCCTATTTCTCTCATCATCCCTTGTCATCGTGTGTTAGGCAAAGGAAACGCCCTCACTGGTTACACAGGAGGGCTATCCATTAAGCGAGCCTTACTATCCATCGAAAATATATCTTTCGTAGACAAGTAAAATTACTTTATATGCTGTAACATTTGCAAGAAGTACGGCTTAAAGAATGTTCCTTCCACTTCGGTAGTACCCATGACAATCGTTGTTAAATACTCTGGTGTTCCCACTAGGGCTAAACGCAGATATCCAGGATATTGAATCCCTGTTATATCATAGGTCATATTTCCCGCTGTTGTCATCGTACCATATTTAGTATCTGTTAAGGTATGTAATGGTTCTACATTCCGTAATCGTATCTTTGCTGGACGTTTATTCTGAGAATAATCAATATCTCTGTCTTCTGCAATATGAATATTAAAATGGTTTAATAAGTCGTTTGCATCACGAGTAATTCTATCCATTTCTGCTGATGAAAGTCCCTCTTTTCCGTATGATAGCGATGATTGCGCATTCATTAACAACTCTTTAGGTAGTGGAAATACAAGAACCCAAGCTGTATTTAAACCATATTGATCAGCCCCTTGTAATTCATAAACATCCATATAATGTCCTAGCTTAAGTCCCTCTTTCATGTTCTTCAGTCCCGTATAGTCCTTTACCACACCAACTGTAGTGCTCACTTTACCTAGGTTGGCATACACATACCCTTTTCCTACCTCTGCTAACTTTGAAGAAGACAATTGCTTAACGGTAATCTTTGGCCCTACGGTTTGACGCAAATCAGTCAATGGATTCTGTTCTAGCATCGCATCGAACTCTGCCATGATTTCGTCACCAGTTTGACGTTTTTTCTCGGCATCTAAGATAGTACTCGAAGGAACTCCTACTTCCCCCTTTGCCATTGGCTTAGTACTAGCTATTGCACTATAAGTATCATCATGTACTTGTGCTGACACTTGTCCATAGCCCATCATAAGGCTGGTCACTATGACAGCCAGTCCCATTTGCTTCCATAATTTCATCTATTTATTCTCCCTTCACACCTAACAGACTCTTGATAACAGGTTGCCAATAGGATCTCGATGTATCAGCCGTCGTTATTAGAGTGATAGATACCCCATCTTGACCATACCGTCCTATAAAACTAATATACGCAGGTAACACAAATCCATCCACATCCAATTGCACTCTACCATGCGTATACAATCCTGTATCGCCTTGTAGGCGTACAGGTTTCATCATCTCTCCATCAAGAAATCTTACGTTCACAAGTGGTAATACGGCTTTCACAATCTCAGTACTACTGAACTCTGGATTAGTACTTGTAACAAAGGGAACTAATGCTGCGCCATTCTTTTCTATACGTTTTCCACCCATAAGATCCACATTGTAGAGTCCAATATTTTGTACTTCTTTCACTGTTTTGTTATATAATTTTTCTCCTACAGATTGTGGCACTATCGTCATTCCTTTATATCGTATCTTCCACACCTCAGCCGCTTCCTCACCTGTCATATGAAGGTGTACCAACTCTGCTGTATGTAATCCCCGTTCATCACGTCCTTGCAACTGATACCGTTGCCCCCGTTGCACCACATCTTTGACAATTTTATCTAGCAACTTAGCCTCTGTTTCATCTATATGCCAATGATTAGAACCTACCTTACGAACCGTATCTTCTTTTTTTAAACCACCATCAATGAGATCATCATGGTTAACTATCGAAACATAACTAGGTAACTCTACACTACCTTGCCCATCCAATGTAATCGATGCTGCATATCCTGAAATCATCGTCCCTGCTAATGCCACACTAGCCATCACACATTTCCAATTCATAATAACTCCTTCCTAACTAGGGTTCCCTACTTTTTCCAATAATAATTTAGATTTCAACTGATGCAATTCTTCGCTAATGTTGACTTTCACCTCCGGAGCTCTACGAAGTCGTAAAAATTCTGGCCATAGTAATTGAATTTGCTCTTCTCCGTAGACTTTCACCTGTGCCAAAGTTGGTATGTCGTATACTAATTCTCCATCTACGAAGATAGGTACCAATAGTTCTTGTACTCTGAACGTATTTGCTTTCAACACTGTTTGTTTCCATGGGTGAAGCGGATTTTTAAACACATAGTCCTGTGTGGTATCCACTGTTTCATGGTCCAAACAAATTAAATCGCCGATGAGTTTGTTATTTCGTGTATTGATGAGGCGCAATACCTTTTTCTTACCAGGATTTGTCACTTTCTCAATATTGTCAGAAAATTTCATAGCTGGCATAAAGGTGTCCCCTTCCCATTGACCGGCTAGTTTATACACCCCACCTAAGGCCGGTGTTTCATCGGCAGTAATCAATTTAGTGCCTACACCCCACGCTGTGATCTCTGCTCCTTGCTGTTTCAAGTCTGCAATTTTATATTCATCTAGATCATTGGTGGCAAAAATTAATGCCTCTTTAAATCCTGCCTCATCTAGCATCTTACGAGCCTCGATGGATAAATACGCCAAATCACCACTATCCAAGCGAATACCATAAATGGACGGCATCGTTCCTCCTCGGCGTTCACGAATCTCTTGGAATACTTGAATCGCCGCTGGCACACCTTTATGTAGTGTATTATAGGTGTCCACTAAAAACACCAAATTATTTTCGTATTGATCTGCATACGCACGGAATGCATCAATTTCAGTAGGAAAACTCATGACCCAACTGTGTGCCATAGTCCCTACAGGTCGCATGCCATACAAAGCAGCACTGTACACATCACTAGTGCTATCAAAGCCTCCTATGAAAGCTGCTCTAGCCCCTTGTACAGCTGCGCTCACCCCTTGGGCTCTTCGCATACCAAACTCTGCTACTCCATCCTTGCCAATGACAGATCGGATACGACGTGCTTTGGTCGCAATCAAGGACTCATGATTTAAAAACATAGATAATGCTGTTTCCAATAAAATGGCCTCATCCTTGGCAGATTCTACTCGAAGTAACACTTCCCCCGGGAATACCACAGATCCTTCTGGCGCCGCATAGATGGTGCCAGTAAAGCGGAATGTTGTTAAATAATCCAAAAATTCCTCTGTAAACACACCCGTTTGTCGTAAATAGATAATATCATCCTCAGAGAAACGCAAGCCTTTCACATACTCGATAACTTGTTCCAATCCAGCGACCACAGTATAGGCGCCTTGAAATGGATTGGTCCGGTAAAAGCGATCGAACACACAACGAGTACGATGTTTGTTTTGCGTAAATAAACCTTGCATCATGGTAAATTGATACATATCTGTTAATAGAGCATGTGTAATCATAAATAACTCCTATTCTTATAGGTCTACCCTATAGCATACTAAGCACTTTTCTATGACAATTTAAATACTATGCCTATCGTCTACTTCTCTCTATTATACTCTACTATTACATTTCATGTATAATTGTTTTTCCCCTTATTGTTTGTCATAATCTCCTATTTAGGTTAGAATGATACCATATATTATATAACTTCTAATGATGAAAGGATGACTATGAATCTGTCACAATTTTTTGCATTAATTCGCCCTCGTACCTTAACGGCTGCTTTCAGTCCCGTTGTCTTAGGGGCCGCAATGGGGGCTACGCAGTTTGAAACCGTACAACCTATTTGGCTATCCTTGGTGTATACCGTAGGCATTCTAATATGTGTGTTAAGCGCGCAAATCGCAGCCAATATTTGGAATGAATATTTCGATTTTAAATCTGGCCTTGACCTCACACAAGCGGCTGGAAATAGTGGCTCTATCGTCCGCGATGGAATCTCTCCAGCGATTATCAAACGTTGGGGATATATGACGACTATACTTCCACTCATCTTAGGCATTGCCCTCGCTAAGGCCGTCACATGGTGGTATATTCCTGTAGGCACGCTTTGCATACTGACTAGCATCTTATACTCTGGTGGACCTAAACCCATTTCTCGTACCCCTTTTGGTGAACTCGCCTCTGGTCTTGCCATGGGTTTTGCCATCGTAGGTATTACCCTCTTTGCTTGGACTCACACCTTGCACTGGACCTATCTAATTCCTGCCGTACCATCCACCATCTTAATCGGTGCTATTATGATGACTAACAATTTACGTGACTTTACGAACGATGCGAACCACGGTCGTCGTACCTTAGTCATTCTTCTTGGCCGTGAAAGAGGCCTCCAACTGTTACAAGGGCTCTTCCTCATTAGCTCTCTATGGATACTAATATGGACTATCTGCGGAGTTATCCCATGGCCTTCCGTAGTAGCTTTACTTTCCTTACTGCCTGCTATGAAAGTCATCCATATCTTCAACACCTATGCAGATCCAATACGATTAAACGAGGCTATGAAGTTTACTTCTATATCTTGTACACTGTATCACTTCTTATGGGCTATAGGACTCCTATGTAATACAATCATATAAAACTAGCATTCTTTATGAGGGGGGTCTTTATTACTTTCACAGTAATAGCCATCTAATTCATAGTCAATAACTATAACGCCTTAGATATATAACATATTTTACTTATAACAAAACTCTTGTTATACTAAGCAAGTAGAAATTCACTATGTAAGTACACAAAGAAAAGGAGATAACAAATGAAAAAATTATTTAGTTTAGCCGCTACGGCTGTATTAGGCGCTGCCTTATTGTTAGGTGGCTGTGGTTCCACTGGCACTAGCTCCACTGGTTCCGATGCAGGTAAAACATTAAAAATTGGTGCTTCCCCAGTACCTCACGCTGAAATCCTAGAGCAAGTAAAACCAATCCTTGCTAAAGAAGGCATTAAATTAGAAATCATCGAGTTCAGCGACTATGTACAACCAAATGTATCCTTGAATGACAAAGAAATTGATGCAAACTTCTTCGCTCACATTCCTTACCAAGAAAACTTCAACAAAGAAAAAGGTACTCACATTGCAACAGCAGGTGCCGTACATATCGAGCCAATGGGCATTTACTCTAAAAAAGTAAAAGATTTGAAAGAAGTACAAGATGGCGCTCAAGTAGCAATCCCATCTGATGCGACAAATGGTGGTCGTGCATTACTATTGCTTTCCAAAGCTGGTTTAATCACTTTGAACGATCCTAACAGCATTTCTGCTACAGTACAAGATATCAAAGATAACCCTAAAAACTTAAAATTCGTTGAATTAGAGGCGGCTCAATTACCTCGTACATTAGATGATTCCACAATTTCTGTAATCAACACAAACTTTGCATTAGGTGCTAACTTGAACCCAACAAAAGATGCATTGTTCTTAGAATCTAAAGATTCTCCATATGTAAACATCGTATCCGTTCGTGAAGGCGATGAAAAACGTGAAGATATTCAAAAATTGATCAAAGCTTTACAAAGCCCTGAAATCAAAAAATTCATCGAAGACAAATACAAAGGTGCTATTCTTCCAGCATTCTAATGGAATCGCTTAGAATAGCCTCCTCCAAATAAAAAAACACTAACAACTATCATACATACTTAACTATACAACAATAGAGGCAAGTTGATTCGCTCAACTTGCCTCTGTTGTTTTTGCATATACCCTTGTTCTTCTATACAAGCTCACAAACCATCATACTCATTTCTAGTATACAAAAAAGGGTCCCGAAGGACCCCTTTTATTATTTACGAATCATAGCTCGTAATTCTTGCATTTCTTGTTGCAATGTCACAATATCTTGACGTAAGTTATCATTTTCTGCTGTCAGAACTGTAAGTTCACGACCATAGGCTTCTTTCATAGCTACCATTTCATCATGCAATACTAGCACAGAAGAAATTGGGCCATTACGATAACGTTCTGGTATAGCTTTTTTCTCTGGACTATTACCAAATTTAAAAGTTGCACCGCCATTAACCATAGTGCCACCACGTACCATAGATACACCAGCATGGAACATAGTAGATTCTTTAGTATAATGAGCCACTCCTAATGCTACGGCATTCACATTTTTATAATGTCCAACGCCAGCCATAATTTGTGTTGGTTCTAATGGATCATATTGAATTGGTTTTAATGCAGATAATGCAGCGCCTAGGGCATCACCTCTACGGCTTTCCTTGCGTAATTCTTGTAAATCACTACCAAGTTCACCAATTTGGCGCTCCAATTTTTCATAGTTATGATTATCTCCTTTAGAACCGCCTTCTAAAGATTTACGGAAATCATCTTCTGTTTTATTTTCATTACCTTTGATTTCTTTCCAGTATTCATAAGCAGATTTGCCTTTAGCGCCATCTTTACCGGCTTTCCCAGCATCACCTTTGTCGCCTTTAGGGCCTACTACGCCAGTTTCACCTTTATCGCCTTTAGGTCCTACTGCACCTGTTGCGCCGGCTTCACCTTTTTCACCTTTAGGACCTACTGCACCATCTTTACCTTTTTCACCTGTAATGGCTTTGATAAAATCATCTTTTGTCTTGCTTTCGTTACCTGGCAACTCTTTCCACACTTCGAAAGCAGACTTACCTTCAGCTCCATCTTTACCAGCTGTGCCAACATCACCTTTAGGTCCTACTGCGCCTGTTGCTCCGGTTTCACCTTTTTCGCCTTTAGGACCTACTTCACCGTCTTTACCTTTTTCACCTGTAATGGCCTTGATAAAATCATCTTCTGTCTTGCTTCCATTACCTGGTAGGTCTTTCCATACTTCGAAGGCAGATTTCCCATTTTTACCAGTTTCACCTTTAGGACCTACTTCACCTTGTATACCTTGATCACCTTTAGGACCTACGGCACCTGTATCACCCTTATCGCCTTTAGGACCCTGAATACCTTGTGGGCCTTGTGGACCTACTCCGCCAGTACCACCACCAGTACCACCTGGTCCCTGTGGTCCCTGTGGCCCTTGTGGACCTTGAGGACCTTGTGGGCCTACTGCACCGGCTTCACCTTGCGGACCAGTAATAGCTTTGATAAAGTCATCTTTTGTCTTGCTTTCATTACCTGGTATTTCTTTCCATACTTCAAAAGCAGATTTTCCATCAGCCCCAGTATCACCTTTAGCTCCAGTTTCACCTTTTTCACCTTGAATGCCTTGGTCACCTTTAGCACCTGGATCGCCTTTATCACCTTTGTCCCCTTTAAAGTCTGGATCACCTTTTAACTCATCCTTATTTAAGCTGAAAGTATATGTTTTGCCATATTCTCCTTCATCTTTTTCAGTGATTTTAATACCCTTTTCAGCTTTTAATACATCCTTCAAAGAAGCTGCTGTCAATACAGGGCTTGTAGAAGATGTAGCCCCATCTTTACCGCCTGTAGTCAAAGTTAACTGACCTTTATCATTTCCACCTAAGGTAATATTCATTGTAGGATGAGCAAAGTTAACACCTGTAAACGTTGGCGTGTTAAGCATACCAATACGCAAGATAGAGTCTGTTGGGTCTTTATAAGTAATTAGATTATCAGAACTATATAATGTTGGTGCCGCATACTCACTTTTACCATCAGGAGCTTTTGCACCAGCTTGTGGCGCCACTCCATACACAGTATTTGCCTTGCCTTGGATCTTAATTTCTTTATCCCCTGGTGTGTACACACGTGTATCAGGTGTTGTAGTAGCTACAGTTCCATCTGCATTGAATGGCACATCATTACCTGCCAAAATTGTATTACGTTTTTCTAAGGCTTTTAATTGCGCTACATTGACAGCATCAGTATCTTCTCCACCGGCTGCTACATTAATAATTTGGCGTGTGACACGATAACCTGAACGATTACTACCTACAGATACAGCGGCACGATTGGCCTTCCATGTTGTAGCCTCTGCTCCAGCAGCTGTAGCAGTTGCATCATCTGCAAAGTGAGGTTTATGTAAGGCAGCATCATAACCATTATTAGAAGGTGAATTCACATCACGGCCTGCATAAGATTCTCTACCTAATGCCACACCTGCGCTTACATCAGTATAGGCTCTTTCACCGATACTAATACCACCATTGGGCGATATATTATTTTTGTTATCGCCTACTTTGCTACCAAAACCAATAGCAATACTATTATCGCCATTTACGAAACCATTAGATCCTACAACAATAGATCCTGTACCTTTTGCTTCCGAGACCCTACCAATGGCCACACTTTGTTTAAAAATAGTTTTTGCATTATCACCCACAGCCACACTCTCAAGAGATGCCTCTGCAGTACGTCCAACAGCTACACTATTGGCACCTGTCGTATTAGAAGATCCCCCAACAGCAACAGAGTCTTCTAAAGCAGTCGCACTATACCCTACAGCAGTACCATACTGTTTATCAGTAGAAGTGCCATATCCTATATTAACACTAAATGCACCAGTTCTTTGAATACCATAACCAATAGCTACCGTATTTTCAGACTTATCGCCAATTTGCACATTACGGCCAATCGCAATGGCATTTTCACTCTTAGAATACGCTCTCGGACCAATGGCAATAGCCCCTTCTTTGGTAGCACCATCATTGATCTCATTGCTATCTCTACCTAGATCACGGCTTTTAATGGAAATGTACCGCGGTTTTTGACGTTCTAAGCGATTGCGAAGTACACGTAATTGTCCTACTGTGGCAGCATCTGTATCTTCAAAGCCTGCTGCTACATTGGTAATTTGACGAGTATGTTGCACTCCAGCTGTCGTACTACCTACCGATACAGCTCCATCTGTAGCATTCCAAGCACTACTAATAGCAGCATTACCGGCTTCATTGGCTTTTTTTATAGCATCTGCATAGGCCTTTTCTGCATCTACTAGTGCTTGATCTGCTTCTGCTTTTTTAAGATTTGCTTTGGCTAGTTCAGTTGTATTAGTTCCAGCTCTTTTAACATCTTCTTCTGCTTGTAGCACTTTATAATTCGCTTGACGAATATCTTCATATAAAGCTTCTAGCTCTGGATTATCTGCTCCCGCTTCGCCTACTTTATAATGTGTGTTACTCATTGGATTATATCCAATGTAAGCATCACTTTTGCCAACACGATCTGCAATAGAACCACTACCTAATGCTACACCACTTGCTGCACTAGTAGTTGCCTCATATCCTATGGCCAATCCATCCACTGCATTCACATTAGAACTAGCACCTACAGCAATGGCATTCGCACCATCGACCTGACCACCAGTTACTGTATACTCTGTACTAGCTGCATAGCCTGCTATATGGCCTCCCAAGATTAATACACTTGCTGCATATACTGCGGCATTATTTTTTCTCATACTACACCCCTTATAGTTTGATAAAATCCTTAATTCATGCTAACAAATCGCTATGAATTAAGTTGAAACATTTCTTATTAATATTGATTATATACCACTTTTGTATACTATTCAAATCGAATTTTTTAAACATTATCGATGACTTTTGACATATAAAAAGCCTCTGACTTTTACAAGTATGCAAAAGCCAGAGACTAATACCTTACTGCTCTAAATTATTTACGAGCCATAGATTTACGTACGTCGAAAGCAACCGCTACGACAATGATCAAACCTTTAATAATCAACTGCCAGTATGGTCCCATTCCAACGAATGTTAAACCATAGTTAATAACTGTAAAGATTAACACACCAGCAATGATACCAGGTACAGTACCGATACCACCAGTTATGGATACACCACCTACAACAGATGCTGCGATAGCATCTAACTCGTACATATTGCCATAGTTGTTAGTAGCACCACCAGTACGAGCTGCTTCCAAAATACCACCTACGCCATACAAAGCGCCAGCAATAACGTAGATTATCACTAACGTTACTGCTACATTGATACCAGATACTACAGCTGCTTGTGGGTTACCACCAATGGCAAACATATTTTTACCAAGAATTGTTTTGTTATATACCACATACATGATTAAAGAAATCACAGCAGCGATAATAACAATGTATGGAATCGTCATAAATCCTAGGTCTAAAGAACCTGTACCAATTTGCGTAAACTCTGGACGCAAACCACCGATTGGTTGGGAGTTATTTGGTTCCATATCAAAATACAAGGAACAAATACCGTAAGTAATAACCATAGTACCTAGTGTGGAAATAAATGGTACGATTTTTAAATACGCTACGATCACACCAGAAACTAAACCGATGATAGCACCCACCACGATAGCAATCACGATTGGTAGAATCAAAGGTAATTCTGGTAAATGTTCAAAGAACGGACGTGGATAATCTGGCAACTGAGTTAAGGACGCAGATACCACTGCCGTCAAACCAACCACACGACCTGCAGATAAGTCACACCCTGCGGTGATCAAGATCATAGCAGAACCTAATGCAATGATAATACGTGGGGAAGACTGAATTAAAATATCACGAAAACTTGTGACGGATAAAAAGTTCGGGCTATACATAGAAATAGCCGCTACTAGTACTACTAGTACTAAATAGATAATATTCTGGGAAAGAAACTTTCCTAATTTACCTTGGCTCATACGATACCTCCTAGACTAAACCAGCTGTCGCTAGTTCCATTATTTTTTCTTCTGTCGCTTCATGTGCATCCAAGATGCCACTCATATATCCATTACTCATAACCATAATGCGATCACTCATACCCAATAACTCAGGCATTTCTGAGGAAATCATAATGATACTTTTACCAGCACTAGCTAGTTCATTAATAATGGAATAAATTTCATATTTCGCTCCTACATCGATGCCCCGTGTCGGTTCATCCAAGAGTAGGATTTCTGGATTCGTATTTAACCAACGGGCAATGAGTACCTTTTGTTGGTTACCACCAGAAAGACTTTGAATTTTCGTTTCTGTAGATGGTGTTTTTACTCGCAAGGAAGTCACACCTTCTTTTGTATCGTCTAGTCGTTTTTCGTCATTTAATAATTTAAACTTATTTTCATATTTCGGTAGCGCTGCCATGGTTGTATTGTCTACAATAGTAAGCATTGGAAAAATACCTGTGGTACGGCGTTCTTCTGTAAGCAATGCCATACCCAGTTTTTTCGCATCTCGAGGGTGACGAATGCGCACTTCTTTGTCGTGCAAATAAATCTTTCCAGATTCAATACCACGAAGACCAAATAAGGCTTCGATAACCTCTGTTCGCTGCGCCCCTACCAGACCACCTACACCAAGAACTTCACCTTTACGAAGAGAGAAGCTTACATCTTTAAAAGAATGTGGATGAATAGATGTTAATTTTTCTACACGTAATACTTCTTCACTTGGAGTATTTGTTTTTTCAGGGAATAACTGAGTCATTTCACGACCTACCATTCGTTGAATGATAAGATCTGTCGTTAATTCATCAGCATGCCAAGTACCTATATATTGACCATCACGCATGATCGTTACTTCATCAGATATGCGTAGGATTTCTTCCATTTTATGAGAAATATATATAATTGCAACCCCTTTTTTACGTAAGGAGTTAATGATTTTGAAAAGATGTTCTACTTCATCACTAGTTAGAGAAGAGGTAGGTTCATCCATAACAATAATTCTAGATTGGTGGGAAACTGCTTTTGCAATCTCAATATTTTGTAGCTTAGAAACAGATAAATCACCAGCTAATTGTTCTGGGTCGATATCTACATCGATTTCATTAAACAAGGCTAGTGTATCTTCTTTCATTTTTTTATGGTCCACAAATGTAAAAGGACCAATTTTTTTGGTTGGGAATCGACCTAACCATAGATTTTCCATAACATTACGCTGTAATACAGGGTATAACTCTTGATGGATCATGGAAATTCCCATTCCAAGAGCTTTTCGGGAATCTGTCATTTCTACTACTTCGCCGTCAATGACCACGTCCCCTTGATCAGGCTTATAAATACCGAACAGGCATTTCATAAGAGTAGACTTTCCCGCGCCATTCTCTCCCATTAGAGCATGTACGGTGCCTGGTCGGACTTTGAAAGTGACATTATCCAAGGCCTTTACGCCAGGAAATTCCTTCGTAATTTGGCGCATTTCTAATATGTACTCGCCCATACATTTTCCTCCTACTAATCAGATAATAAAGGGGGCAAAATGCCCCCTTACTGCATTTTCTTATTTGTCACCTAAAATCTTATCCGCATTTTCTTTTGTTACGATTTCGTAAGGTACCCAAATATATTTACCATCAACAATATCAAAACCTGTATTGTCTTTATTTGGTGTTTCGCCTTTAGCTAACACATAGGAAAGATTAAATACAGCTTGACCTTGTTTTTTAGCATTGTTTAATACTGTACCCAATAATGTGCCGTCTTTCAACGCTTGTACTGCTGGAGTTGTAGCGTCAACGCCTACTACTGGAATGTATTTGCCATTTGTGAAGTAGCCTGCTGCTTTCAACGCTTCAATAGCACCTAATGCCATGTCGTCATTGTTACAGATAACAGCATCAATTTTATCGCCGTAACGGCTCAAGAACGCTGCCATTTTTTCTTGACCTTTAACGCGGTCCCACATACCTGTATCGCTAGCTAACTCTTCTACTTTCATGCCTTCTGCTTTAAGAGCTTTAACGGAGTGTTCTGTACGAAGTACTGCGTCTTGGTGACCTGGTTCACCAGTAATCATAACATAGTGGATAACACCATCATTGCTATGGTATGCTTCAGGGTGTTTTTTGAAGTAATCTGCTAAGATTTTACCTTGCATTTCACCACTTTGTTCAGCTTTCGCACCTACATAGTATACTTTATCCCATTTAGCCATATCTTCTTTCAATGGTTCACGGTTCAAGAATACCAATGGAATGTTAGCTGCTTTCGCTTTATCAATGATAACGCCTGCTGCTGTGCGGTCTACCACGTTAACGCCGATTGCTTTGTACTTCTTATTGATGAATAAGTCAATCTTTTCGTTTTGTGTTGGTTGAGAGTTTTGGCTATCTACGATATCCACTTTAGCTTTGTCTTTAGCAGCTTTATCAATTTCTGCACGAACGCCACTCATGAAAGTGTCATCAAATTTGTAAATAGCAACCCCAATTTGAGGTTTGTCACCGCTTGCTCCTTGATCGCTTCCGCAACCACCTAACACAAGTGCACCTACTGCTGCAGATGCAAGCATCGCTGCTTTCCAAGATCGTTTCATAATAATATCCTCCTTTTAGATATCCTATATACCTATAAGACTAGTGTATCTAGTCGTGGTACCTACCGTAACCAAGCTTCTTCAGCTCGTTTTGCACTGACAATATCAATCATACCTAACAATGTATAATAAGAGCCATTGCCGGAATATTCTAAATTAATCGTATGTGCTTTGTATGAATTGCGTTCTAATACACCTCGCAAAATAGGGTCCATTACTCCTACTGCATTACCCATAGCACTGCTCAAAATAATCCGCTCTGGATTAAATAAGTTCGCTATATTGGCTAAAGCAATTCCTAAATAATGCCCTACTCGTGAAAGAGCCTCTAAACACACTTCATCACCTTCTACTGCGGCCTCATAAATAGGCTCTACACGAAATGCTTTGCTCACAACCAATGGGTTATCTTGTACCGACGTATATCGGCCTTTTTCCATTTGTTCCACTACATAGGAATGAATCGATGTTTCCGATGCGATATCTTCCAAGCGCACTTCATTGCCCTCTTCATCTAATCGAATCACACCATATCCAATTTCCCCAGCACTATCGTTAAAACCGCGGTAAAGTTCACCATGATAAATCAAGGATATACCGAGGCCATAACTAAATTTAAGGACAATGAGATTATCCATTTCTTTACCATTGCCATAGTAATATTCGCCCGTCGATAAACAACGAACATCATTTTCTACATATACAGGCACATGGAATCGCTCTTCTAAGATATACTTGAAAGGAATATTATTCCATTTTCCATTAGGGGAGTAAATAGAAATCCCTTTTCCTGAATCTACAGGTCCACGCAAAACGAGGCCTATACTTTTAATTTTATAGTCTTCTTTAAAGATATCCTGTATGCCACGATACATATGTTGCATGATTTCATCAGCACTACAACCAATAATAGATGTTTCTAATTGCTGTAAAATTTGACGTCCTACTGTAGCCACATAAAAGACAATCGTATGTGTTCTTATATGAACAATCAAATAGGTTTCAATATCATGATTAAAGTCTAACAACATTGATGGGCGTCCCAATGCAGACCGTTCTTGACGATCTTCATAGACCAATCCTTTCCGAATTAAATTCGTACAAATATTAGTCACTGTGGGAGGCGTTATTTTGGTCTGTCTTGCAATCAAGGCCTTTGATACGGGGCCATGACGCCTGATGTAATTCAAAATAATTTCATCATTGCTTATTTGTGGCTTTATCATGATTCTATCTCCTTTACAGTGAATACACCCCATCACCAATTTCAGCAATATATAGACTAGGGGTAACACCTATTTGTTTCTCGTACTCTTCTGGAATAGCTCTCATAAAAGCCTCAATATGCTCATCTTTTACAAGGGCAATGGCACAACCACCGAAACCTGCACCTGTCATACGAGATGCAATACAGCCTTCTTGAGATCGTGCTAACTCAACAATCGTATCCAATTCTTTACCTGTCACTTCAAAGTCAACTTGTAAAGATCTATGAGATTCATTCAAGCAATGTGCAATCCCTGTTAAATCAGCGGCTTCCAAAGCTTTCATGAAATCTAATACACGTAAATTTTCAGTGATGACGTGACGAGCTCTACGCATCAACACATCATCAGAAATAGATTCTAAATCATCCAATGTAGCCAATGCCAAGCCAGAGATATCTTTATGCTTGCGGATAATTTCAAGAGCTGCATCGCACTCACCTTTGCGCTCATTAAATTTGGAGTCCACAAGACCTCTTTGTTTATTTGTATTCATGATGACAAGAGTATGTCCATGCCAGTTCAAAGGAACTAGTTTTCGTTCCATATGCGTGCAATCTAACAAGACACCATGGCCTTCTTTACCGTGTGCGATAGCATACATATCCATAATGCCCACTTTTACACCTACGAAATGGTATTCTACATGCATGGCCATTTTTGCCAGTTCCGTGCGATCAATTGGAGTTAGACCCAACTCTGAAAGCAACATATAACCAGTTAAATCTAGCATACATGCAGAAGAAGACAAGCCTGCACCAGCTGGCAAATTACCATTAAAATAAATGTCCATACCTGGTACCTTGTGACCCTTATCTTTTAAGAATTGAATCACACCTAATGGATAATTAGCCCAATCGTGTTCAATATTATATTGGAAATGTTCATTTACATCAACCACTACTGTCTTTTCCATATTATCAGAGTGTAAACGTACCTTGCTATCTTCACGTAAACGGATGGCTCCATAAATACCTACTTTAAGTGCCGCTGGGAATACATGACCACCATTATAGTCTTGATGCTCACCAATAACATTCACGCGACCTGGAGCAAAATAACAATGCACCTCTCCTGAACCTTCGCCAAAGAAGGACAGAAAACGCTGTTGTAATTCTTCTTTATTCATTTGCTTGTTCAACCTCACTATATAGTTTGCGCAATTCCGGTGCTGTTTCTTCTACGGCACTTGTATTCGCTGCTGCCCATGCTCCCATTTCAGAGGATGCATAGTATTTAATTTTATTGGCTTCTCTGAAAGGAGGATAGAATTGAATATTAAAGTGATAATATTCTTCATGTCCTGCATATTCAGGACTATTTACAGGATTTTGATGATATACCATCATGTATGGGAATGGCATATTAAATAAACGATCGAAGGCTTCCGTTAATGTTTTTAACATATGCGCCAAATCTTTGGTTTCTTTTTCAGTACAATCTGTGATGTAATTCATGTGACGTTTTGGCACGACAAATACACCATAGGGATAATCTGTAAAGAACGGAATATAGGCTAAGAAAGAGTCATTTTCTCCCACAATGCGAGCATCTTTTTCTTTCTCAACTTGATTCATTTTACAGAATAAGCATTCACCATGTTCATGATGATGATCTTTCGCACTATCTAGTTCCACTTGTAGCTTCTGCGGTACAAAGGAATAGCCATATAATTGACCATGTGGATGTGGCATTGTCACACCTACAGCTTCCCCTTTATTTTCAAAAGGATAAATATATTTAATTTTTTCATCTTTTGCTAATTCACTATGACGCTCTTTAATAAGGTTTAGTAATTTAACAATATGATCTTCGGATAATTCGTAAAATTTAGCAGTATGCTCCGGAGAATATAAGATAACTTCACATTTCCCATAGTTTTCTTGACTTTTGTAAAAGTCATTACCATCTTCATAAGGAGCCTCTGGCGTTTGCGTTAAGGCTGGAAAGTCGTTATCATATTTCAACACATCATAATCTGCAGGGACTTTTTTATTAATACCTGGGCAGAATGGGCACCAATCCTTTGGCATCGTTGGGCGTGCTTTACGGTTTGAAGCGACCATTGTCCAAGTCCGCAATAAAGGATTCCATCGTAATTCCGACATGGAATACCTCCAATCTATAGTTATATGCTTTAAAAAATGAAAGATAATTTTTATACATACCTATTCTTTCATATTTTAACATTTTTTTCAATACTTAATTAAATAATAAGTTATATGATTTACTCATAATTTAATCTTTTTTCATGTTTTTCCACTTTTTTGATATCTTATGATACAAAACAATGCCACATCCCCCTTCTCTCACTGCATTCTGAATGTTCGTTCAGGGGAATATGGCATTGTTTTTTCTTTATTTGGGGATATCAATATATATTGAAACTCCTGTAATACGCACAAATTATGAGTAAATCATATGGGGGCTTATTCGGAGGGAGAATGGGATAATGTAGTATATTTACTATTATCTTTTCTTCCAAAGATAATTAGTAGTTAACTCCCCTCTATTTTTCTTATATCATAGGCATGTATCGTTTCGATATCTGTAGGACTCCTATCCATATCATACAAAATATTTTTTAAATATTTTTCTTACTTTTATATATACAAATACAATTTACTAGTAGTATGACTAAATGTAATAGATACTAAAGTTCACTAGAAGAAGGTATCTTGTGTGCCGCTTTGTTTGACTTCCATTTGGGCCCGTCGTTCATCGGTGATAAAGGAGTCTGTTTTCATGTTAATGACATGCAACAAGCCTCGCATAGAATCTACACCTTTTTCTTTCGCTGCTGCAATGGCTACTTTAGCACATACTTCAGAGTCGTCCAAGGCATTGTGATGATTAAATGTAATTCCTAAAAATCCACCTAATGTATTTAATTTATGATTCACCAAATCAGGCCATACTTTTCGTGTTATGCGGACGGTGCAAGTATATTCTAAATCAGGCCATTCAATATTGTAGTGGTCCAAGGTGGCACGTAACACGTCGATGTCGAACTTCGCATTGTGTGCTACTAACAGTTTACCTTTTAAATGGTTATTATAAATCGCCGGCCACAACTGATCAAAGGTAGGCTTATTCAACACTTCTTCCGGTTGGATACCATGGATACCAATGAACTCTTGGTTGAACTGCATCACTGGGGGCTTGATTAAACTATAGCCACGTTTTGTGATCCGTCCATCTTCCACAGTCACCACAGCTAAGGAAATAGCACTATTCTTACTTTCATTAGCCGTTTCAAAGTCTAAGGCCACAAAATTTAACATATATCCTCCTCACGCAAGATTTTGAAATCTGCGATTACATCAAGAAAAAGCAGATGCATCATAGCATCTGCTTTTATTATATAGTATTTTTAATGAAAGTAAAATCGATTATTGAATCGCTTTCTCAAACACTGCTTTGATTAAAGATTTTGTTTGTTCGTAGCTTTCACCAGGTTGTGCTTCATATTGTTTGTCCAAATCAAACCACAAATTTGGATAGTATTCGTATGGATGTGTTTTGAACAATTCTACAGCATCTTGATCTTCTACCCAGTTAATTTTGATTTCTTTGAACGCAGGGTTTTCTGCTTGCAATTCTTCGATAGCGCGGAATGCGTTAGCGCAATATGGACAATGATGTAAATGGAAGCCTAAAATTTCTTTCATAGTATACTCCTTTCATCGAATCGATATATTATATCGAATTTATTCAATTATAAGATTAGTATACCACAAGAAAATTCATGTTGCAACTAAAACAGTGCAATCTATCATTCCCTCTACAATGCGTCAGCTTTTTTATACTATAAACCTGCTTGGTATTGCAATACTGTAATCCATGATGTGTGAACCCAACTAGGTACATCAAATGTAGTGTGTAACACAATAGCTAAAAACATAGCTCCTGTAATAATTGTCGTAGCAGTACTGCTTAACATTGCATCAATTCGTTCTAACATAAGAACACATCCTCTCTTATTTCTAATCTATATACAACTGATAGATTCCATAGCTATACAAGCTAACAATGGAATCTTTCAATGTACCATTCTATAATATATCCACATATACAAAGATATGAAACACTTTGTCACTTATGATATACTATTAGTATAGTGAAATAAAAAGATTTGACAAGAATCACTTTTTCTACTTTGTTATTTACGAAACATATATAGAAAAGTATCCTATATTGAACAAGTATCTCATTTTGTTTGATTCATATATGTAAGGAGGAATTATGGATAAACGACAAATGAAAACTAGAAAAGCTATTTTCGACGCCTTTGTTAGGCTTTTAGAACATAAAAATTATAATGCTATCATCGTGCAAGACATTATCGATGAAGCCCTCATTGGCCGTAGTACATTTTACGCACACTTTGAAACAAAAGAAGATCTATTAGAGGCCTTGTGCCAAGAACTATTCTCCCATATTATCGACACTGCATCAGACTTCTCCCATGCTCATGGCTTATATAAAAACAGCCACATCAAGGAAGCTATCTTCCTCCATATCTTGCAGCATTTAGAGGACAACGATAATAATATTTTAGGTCTTCTTTCCTGTGAAAGTAACGAACTCTTCCTACGTCATTTCAAGAGCAGTCTGAAAGAACTCATCCAAAGTCATTTCTTAAACAATCAAACTTGTCCACACAACAATATCCCTCATGATTTTATCTCTAATCACATTGCAGGATCTTTTGTAGAAATGGTTCTTTGGTGGCTGGAAACTGGTCGAGAGTATTCCATTGAAGACATGTCACGATACTTTTACCATATTACAGAACCATTGATTTTGGAACATCAACATTAATACCATAAACAAACGCAACAAGGCGCTACCTTAAGCAAATTCGCTCATCGGTAACGCCTTTTTGTAGTAATATCAACTGTATATGTTTTTAATTGTCATTAAGATATTCTTTATGGCATATTGTTGTGCCGACTAGAATGTAAAACATCCATCTACTATCGATTACGCTATTTTGTAAAACAACAATTTTCATTAGAAACATATTAGACCGCTAAGGAAAACCGTTTTTTTGCCAATGGCAGGAACAGCACTAAAATGATAGATTCTAATAGGTACGTGAGCACATAGGTCATCCATATGCCGTCATTACCGAATGGAGGGATAAGCAATTCTTGCATGCCTACAAAGAAGACCACTGCAATGAACATCATATTCCGGATAGATGCAGTCTGACCGATGCCATTGTACATACCATATAATAATAATCCTACTGCCGCACAGATAGGATAGAGCAATAGATAATGGGAATATTCCAAGGCCATCGTGTAAATCTCTGGTACTGAGGTCATAACCATAATGACATCATTACGGAATAATCCCAGCACGATTTCTACAATAACCACATATACCGCTAAGCATTGCAGGGAAATCTTCAACGTATCTTTCCAAAGCACCAAGTCACGTTTTCCAAATGCTTTTCCAGTAAATACGCTGACTCCGTTCGCCTGTCCATCTGTGAAGTATGCCATGATAAAGATAATCTCCAAAATCACCGCATTCGTCGCTAATACATCACTGCCCATAGCACTGCCTGCTTTGGCAAACAAATTGTTGATGGTCAACAAACAAAATGTACGAAGCATAAGGTCTGTGTTTACTTTCATGATAGATAGGAATGGTTTCACCCGTTTTAAGGTATTCCATATATGGGACGTTAGGTCTAACCGTTCACGAACTAAGTACATAGCACCTAGGCCTACTAAGAACGCATAGATTTGGGAAATCAAAGATGCCCAAGCCACCCCCTTTACTCCAAAGTCAAAGCCAAATACGAAAAGGAAGGACAAACCAATATTCAACACATTCATGGAGATTTGCATAATCATAGTGGCGCGAATCATCATCTGTCCCATAAGCCAGCCTAACGTAACATAATTGACCAATACGAAAGGAGTTCCCCAGATTAAAATATCTGTATATTCCGACATCAAAGCGATTACCTCTGGGTCGGGATGCATAAAACTTGCATAGTAATCAAATATCCAAGGATATCCCACGATAAAAGCGGCACTGATAAGTAAAGCAATGATGAGAGGCCGAAAAAAACTTAAGGATGCACTTTCCTTCGATTGTTCTCCCAAAGCCTGTGCAGAAAAAACTGTTGTGGCCACCCGCAAAAATCCAAAGAGCCAGTACATATTATTAAATAAGATAACTCCTAATGCTACCGCAGCGATGTACATAGCATTATCCATATGCCCCATAATCGCCGTATTCACGGCCCCTAATAAAGGTTGTGTCACAGTAGAAATCATAAATGGAACTGTCACTTGTAAATACTCTTTGTAGGTCAATCGTTCTTCCATCTTACCCTCACAAAAAAAGAGGAACACCTAGGTGTTCCTCTTGAAACATTTTCATACACCATTTGATACATTTATTATATCAAAGTATGTTCATATAATACAAATATATCTTATTCATACAATTTATGTTATATTACAAAACAATCTATTCATCTAATGAAAAATAATGTTAGCCATAGATTACCGCTCTAAATTATAAACCGCGCTTAATAATTGTTTTGTATACGGATGTTGCGCCTCTGCTAAGGCATCTCCATTCAGGCGTTCTACCACTTCCCCTTTATACATAACCACAACTTTGTGGCAGAATAAATGGACTAATGCCAAATCATGGCAAATAAATAGATAGGTAATGCCTTTTTCTTTTTGTAACCGTACCAATAGCTCGATGATTGTATCTTGTACAGATACATCTAGAGCACTCGTGGCTTCATCGCAAACGATAATTTCTGGTTCTAATGCTAAGGCTCTAGCAATAGCCACACGTTGCCGTTGTCCGCCACTCATATTATTCGGATATCGGCCTGCAAAATCTTCTGGTAAATCTACCATTTTCAACAATTCTCTAGCTTTCGCATCTACATCTGCTTTGCTAATGAGATCAAAGTTGCGCAATGGTTCACAAATGATGTCACGCACTTTCATCTTCGGATTGAAAGCGGCTGTTGGATCTTGGAATACCATTTGAATATGACGATAATTTTGGCGTTTTTCTTCACCTGTCAACTTCGTAATATCTTTACCTCGGAAAATAACAGAGCCAGATGTAGGCGCATGCATATTCATAATAGTCTTCACCAAGGTAGACTTACCGCACCCAGACTCACCTACAATGGCTAAGGTTTCTCCCCGCTCTACATCGATGGAGATTCCATTACAAGCACGCAAAGTAGAACCATCAGCTAAAGGGAATTCTTTCACAATATCTTGAATTTGCATAATAATATCAGACATAGCGTTTCCCTCCGATTTCTGGCACTGCATTGAGTAATTGTTTCGTATACTCCGCTTGTGGATTACGAATCACTTCCTCAGCTGTTCCATATTCCACGACAGCCCCTTGCTTCATAACCACAATTTTATCAGACATATGAGCCGCCACACCGATATTATGAGTTACAATAATCATCGATGTTTTATTTTCACGGTTAATGCGCAATAATTCTTCTACAATTTGCGCTTGTGTTGTTACATCTAGGGCCGATGTAGGTTCATCCCCCAATAATAACTTAGGAGAGAATGTGATGGCCATAGCAATCCCTACACGTTGGCGCATACCGCCACTGAGCTCAAATGGATAGGCCTTCATGATGGCCTCAGGATGTGGCAAATTGGTAAGAGCCAACATTTCGATAGCTTTTGCCTCTGCCTCTTGTTTAGACATGGTGCTATGTAATTGAATAAACTCTACAAATTGTTTGCCAATCGTTTGGATAGGATTCATCATATTGCCACTATCTTGGAAAATCATAGCAATGTGATTGCCCCGTAAGTCTAACCAGTCTTTTGTGGAAAAAGATAGTAAATCTTGACCGTCAAAGGTAATGCTGCCTTCAGACACACGACCTGTATTGGGCAATACCCCTAATAGGGCACGGATGACCGTAGTCTTGCCGCTGCCAGATTCGCCTACAATAGAAACTATCTCCCCTTCAGCTAGGTCTAAGTTAACTCCTGCAATCGTAGGATTCGGATTATTTCCATAGGTAACAGCTAAATTTTTAATACTAAGTAACATATAGATCCTTTCTGACTATTTCGTGAGTATGGTACTGAAAGTTACTGCTACATGCAACAAGGGGAGGCAAACCTGCCTCCCGATTGTTGCGGACATCTACAAAGGATTATTTTGCTGGTTTAATATCTTTAGTCAACCAGTAGTAGTCTGTTGGGTACATCACTACATTTGTTAACCAAGCTTTATTGACAATATTTGTTTTAGGGTAACCTAAGAACAATGCCGCACCATCATCCAATAAGATTTGTTGTGCTTCGATAACTAAGCTTCGACGTTTAGATTTGTCGAATTCAACTGCTAATTGATCCAAGATGGCATCAAATTTAGGATTACTGTAACCAGAACCATTTTGAGGGTTTTCACCATTCAAGTTAGTTTTCCAGTACCATTTCAAGAAGATTTCTGGGTCACCAGTGTTCGCTGTTACGGTGTTGGAGATCAACAAGTCATAATCGCCATCGATACCCATTTTATCGAGTAAATTATAGTCAACAGTTTCAATATTTACTTTAATACCGATTTTTTTCATATCGGATTGAACGCCTTCTGCATAGATTGGAAGTTCTTGACGGCTGTTGTATACTACGAAACGTACTTCTAAGTTTTTACCGTCTTTATCTACATAACCGTCTCCATCAGTATCTTTCCATCCAGCTTCTGCCAACAACTGCTTGGAACGTTCAGGATTGTATGCATTAGGGTCTTTCAAACTATCGAAACCATAATCCAAGCTTGGTGGAATCGGAGCTTTACCAGGAATGAACGTACCTTTCAACAATACTTCGTTGTAGGATTTACGGTCAGTACCACTGATGAAGGCAGCACGAACTTTTGGATCACCTAATACACCTTTTTGGTTAATACGAGCTAATACTGTACGCAAGGATGCGATTTCTTCTACGTTGAATTTGCTGTCATTACGCATAGTTTCAATGTCGCCAGCGCCGATGTTAACTGCCACATCTACGTCGCCGTTTTGCAATGCTAAGGCACGAGTTGTAGGGTCATCGATGGATGGAATTTCTACTGTTTTGAAAGGAACTTCCCCATCCCAATAATTTTCGTTAGCTTCTACCACTGCTTTTTCTTTAGTGAAAGATTTCACTTTGTACGGACCAGTACCGATAGGACCTTCTTTCGCGAAGTCACGACCAGCTTTTTCAGCGGACACATCTACGATGATAAATAATGGGTCAGCCAAGAACCCAGGTATATTTGGATACGCTTTATCAGTAGTGATAATCAAGTTTTGACCTTCTGCTTTGATATCTGTGTATTTAAAGAATGTAGTAGCACGTTTATTTTTCTCGTAAGCACGCTCAATGGATTCTTTTACCGCTTCAGCAGTCACTTTATTGCCATTGGAGAATTTAGCTTTGTCGTTGATTTTAAAAGTCCAAGTCATTTTATCGTCAGATACAGACCAACTTTCAGCCAACCAAGGTTGTGTATTCATTTTATCATCAAATTTAGCTAATGTTTCGCCAACACCGTAACGCATAACTACCCAACCAAAGTAGTTTTGTGTTGGTTCCAATGTGTCTGCGAAGTTTGTAACCCCAATTTTTAATACACTTTTGTCAGCTGGTGCCGCATTGTCGTTACCGCAACCTGCCATCACACCTAATGCCGCTACTGCCATAACGCCAAATGTAGCATTACGAAGCCATTTTTTCCAACTTTGTTTCATCTTAAGTTCCTTTCTATAAAACTTATCTACTAACACATTAATGTGAATCTTTACTACGTGGATCTAAGATATCCCGCAGCGAATCGCCCCATAAATTGAAGATGGAAACCACAATGAAAATGGCCAACCCTGGATATAACATCAATTCTGGTGACGATAAAATATATTGGCGGTTCTCATTGAGCATTAACCCCCATTCTGGCGTCGGAGGCTGTGCCCCAAAGCCCAAGAAGGAAAGTCCCGCAACTTCCATCATCATAGTCCCAATATCCATAGCCCCTGTGATAACAATCAGAGGCAGAACATTCGGTAAAATATGGCGCCATAAAATGGTCATTTGTTTTGTTCCATTTACTCTGGCTGCCGCAATAAAATCGTTATGGCGAAGTTTGATCACTGCAGAACGGGTCATTCGTGCATATTTCGCCCAGCTCACCACAACAAGAGCCAAGATAGCATTGATGGCACTACCACCCATAATGCCGGCAATGGCAATGGCCAATACCACTCCTGGGAAGGATAACATAATATCCGTAAATCGCATCAATACAAGCTCTATTTTACCTCTAAAGAAACCTGACAAAATCCCTATTACTGTACCAACAGTCGCTGTTAGAATCACTAGAATAATTGTCATGGACAAGGAAGTTTGTGTACCATAAATGATACGGGAGAACGTGTCACGTCCTAATTTATCTGTCCCCATCAGATGTTCTGCAGAGGGCTTTAAGAAAGCTTTTGACATATCTGCATGAAAAGCATCATGTGGTGTGATATAGGGAGCAAATATAGCAATTCCTACTACGATAGCCACTAAGAGGGAGTAGAAAGAAAAGCGTTTGTGTTGCAAAATAAATTCTTTCATCTTATCCCCTCCCTTTCAACCGTGGATCTAATATAGAGTAGGACATATCTACTAAGAAGTTGATGGCTGTATAAATGAGAGCTACCCATAATACGAAGCCTTCAATCAACGGATAGTCACGCATGCCAATGGAATAGACTGCCATTTTACCCATCCCTGGCCAAGAGAATACGATTTCAATCACCGCAGCCCCTGCCAAGAGCCAACCGACATGCATACCCATGATTGTTATCAATGGTAATATAGCATTTGGCAATACATGTTTCCACAAAATTTGAGATTCACTCATACCACGTGCACGAGCTCCCATCACATAATCTTGATGCAATTCTTCAATGATGACAGTCCGCACTTGGCGCGTAAACTTTGCAGACATAACGCAAGCCAATGTGACAGCCGGTAAAATCAAAGCTTTAAAACTAATCACCGACGTAGCAATTGGCACCAAGTGCAATTTAAAACCGAAGATGTACAGCAGAATCATGCCTAACCAGAAACTAGGCATTGATACATTCACAAAGGCAAAGAATCGAATCACAAAGTCTGGCAGTTTATTCGCTTTCACGGCCGAATAAATCCCCAGTGGTATGGAAACGAGTACATTTAGTGCAAAGGCTGACACTGCTAATAAAGCCGTACCACCCAAGCCTTCTAATAATTTGTCGGTCACTGGTTTTTTCCCTGAATAGGAAGTCCCCAAGTCACCTTGTACGGCACCTGCTACCCATCGTACATACTGTTCCATAAATGGCCGATCTAAGCCCATCTCTTTTCGTGTAGCATCAATCATTTCTTGTGACACAATAGTGTCCCCTGCTTCCAACACCATCATGGCTGGATCCCCAGGAGCAATGTAGGTCAAGCAAAATGTCAGAAACGTAACACCAATCAACGTTATTAGCAATTGTGACATTTTACTCAGTATGGTTTTCAATCATCCACATCCTTTCCTTAATATTGATGAGCATACATTGATGTAATTAATACTAGCAAAAAAAGAAAAACCACCCTTCGGGGTGGATACATACAGAAAGTTAGCAAGGGCTACAGCTTAGACAATCTTGCTCCATCTTGCCCATAACCCTATACAACTTTTAGTAATATCTTCCCCAAATTATTCTTCCCTTATACTCGGTATTCAAAGTCAATGTCTACGCCCAAATTCTAAATATAGATATTACATAAATATGTTAAATTCTTTTATCAAAATTGTCAAATGACAAATGCGAATATCGCAAGACATGGAATACATGCTTGTTTGAAAGTGTACATTTCTAGGTATTTATCTGTGATTTATATCATTTTAAATCATTGCATTTACACAAATTGAAAAATATCTATATAGCAATTTTATTCATTTTGTATAATATTCACGACTTTTAAAGATAGATATAAGAAACTTTCATAATTAACCTGAATCGTGACATAAGAAAACACACCCCAGGGAGCCCCCTTAGGTGTGTTCCATTTTACTATGCAATTAAAAGAAATCGTTTTTCCAAAGCCAATAGCCTGCCAGGGCTGCAAAGCTTATACCAATACCAATCACATACTCAAAGCCATATTCCATATCAGCAAATGGCACCGGTACATTGATACCCCACAAGCTAAAGATGGCCGTTGGTACAGCTAACATAATTGTCATGGCTGCCAATAATTTCATAACTAAGTTTAAATTGTTAGAAATAATGGATGTAAAGGCATTCATCATATTCATCAAAATATTAGAATACATTTCAACCATTTCCACAGCCTGCTTGTTCTCAATGATCACATCTTCTAATAGATCTTCATCTTCTTCATAGATTTTTAATAAGTATCGCACATCATCATGACGACGAATACGTAAAATCCGTTCCATTACCGTACCATTACCACGCAGTGCAGAGGTAAAATAGGTCATGGATTTTTGTAATTCCAACAATTGGAACAAATCTTTATTCCGTGTCGTATGTCGTAATGTTTTTTCAATGTCATCCGTACGGCGGTCAATTTGTTGTAAGTATCGCAAATATAGTACCGCTGTGCGATACATGATTTGGAACAGAAATCTTGTCTTTTTAAAAGTATAGAAGGTTGGCATTTGATTGCTCAAGAACGGATATAGCACTTCTGCTTCTTCTAAACAGATGGTAATAAAGAAATCTTCTGTCACAAATACACCCAAAGGTACTGCATCATATACATCAGAACCACGCAGTACTGGAATGTTAATAACGACGAAAATGTATTCATCTTCAATTTCTACGTGAGACCGTTCTTCCGTATCCAAAGCTGCTTTCAGTACGTCCGTTGGAATCTGTGTCATCATATTGACGATAGCCAACTCATCGGGGTCTGGGTTCACCAAATTTATCCATGAACCTTTTGTAGCATCTTGTACAGTGGAATCTGTAAATAATTCCCCCTCTACGTGTTTGTGTACCGTTAACATGTGACACCTCCTTAACGTCTTAATAACCCTACCCTTTATCTTAATCAATCGAGGCCGATTCGTCAATTTTTTTATGATTTCTTATGAAAGTTTCTAACAACCTTTCACTATTTCCACTCAATCAATGTATAGGAGTAAATACGATACCCATGTACAACAAAAAGGACCTGGCCTAATACCAAGTCCTTTTTGCTGTATAGTTGTTATGTAGTGATATATGCCTTGTATAACTACAAGGAGGGAAGATATCACAATGCCTCCTGCTACATAGTTGGGCGTACATGCTAGCAGGAGGACGTATGTTATTTGCTGTAGAATATACGGATAGAGTTCAAAATACAAAGAATGGATACCCCTGTATCTGCAAAGATAGCTACCCACATATTAGCAAAACCAAATACACCTGCTACCATAACGATGATTTTTACAGCAATAGCGAAGAAAATATTTTGCCATGCAATGGACAAAGTACGATCCGCAATGCTCAAGGAGCGCCATACAGAATCTAAGTTAGAGTTCATGTACACCACGTCTGCCGCTTCAATGGCAGAATCTGCACCACTACCCATAGCACCGCCTACGTCAGCACCTGTCAATACAGGCGCATCGTTGATGCCATCACCTACGAACATA
>NZ_KQ960766.1 GCF_001553345.1 Veillonella sp. DNF00869 | reverse complement strand
CCTTTCATACCATTTTTAACAGCTGCCCATGCAATGCGCCAACCTAATATAACAAAGGTTACAATTAATAATGGAGTCAGGTATTGCTCTGGCACCCAATTTGTAAACTCTGCTACCACTATCACGATAGCGCCTATAATAATCCCCGCTAAACTAGAATTATGCTCATGGTCATCCTCTACTTGTTGTGCTTTTTTAGGTGCACGCACAAATGGTACCACTACTACACCATCTTCCGTAGCATCGCACACCGCTTGGATTTGATCTCGTAACATATCTGTATCTTCTATACTAGAGGTAATACGCAATTGCTGGGTGCCAAGCGTGAAAGTTGCTGCTGACACAGATTCTAGTTGATTTAATTTTGCTTCAATCACGCTAGCGCAATTAGCACAATTCAAATTTTGTAGTTTAAAAATGCGTTCCATCGTATCTCCTTATGAATTATAATATGTAACCTTACTACTTGTTTTACTGTTTGTTTTAACACTGCTTCAACACTTAAGTGTTTGTTTATATGTTATCGTCGTGCCAGTAGACCAACAGCGATTTTTTATTTATTCTATTATCCCATAGATTTAATAGATTTTCAACTAAAGCGTTTGTATAGGCAAAGATAATTTTGGGTAATTATTAGGTAAATTTCATTTTTAGTTCTAATATCTAGTTAAACCCAAATATCTCTTAATATGCTCTACGATTGTTATAGATGTTGTCCTATTTCTCCTTGACTTTGCCCCTCTGATAAGATGTAATATAAGTAAGAGAAAGAGCAGTACATGACATTAAGGAGGCCTACCATGATTCCTATCGATTCTGCTTTACATGGAGATGTGATTATCTACCAATCAGGACAAGAAAATATTTCAACTAACGTTTTATTTAAAGACGAAACATTTTGGATGACACAAAAAGATATGGCGACGTTATTTTGCGTTGATATATCCACCATTAATTACCATTTAAAAGAAACATTTGATTCTGAAGAATTATCAGAAGAGTCAACTATTGGAAAATTTCCAATAGTTCGCTTAGAGGGTACCAGAAAAGTAACTCGCACCATCACTTTCTACAACCTAGACGCCATCATCGCTGTTGGCTACCGTGTAAATTCAAAAGAAGCTACACAATTCCGTATTTGGGCTACCAAGGTATTGCGTGAATATATTGTGAAAGGTTTTGCCCTTAATGACGATATGTTAAAGAACGGAACTCCCTTCGGTCAAAACTATTTCAAAGAGCTTTTACGTAGAGTTCAATCCATTCGAGCCAGCGAACGTCAAATCTATCAACAAATTACAGATATATTCGCAGAATGCTCTATTGATTACGATGTACAGAATCCTTTCACCCGCCAATTTTACGCTATGGTGCAAAACAAATTCCATTATGCTATCACAGGCAAAACTGCAGCTGAAATTATTTATAATGCCGTTGATAGAGATAAACCACAAATTCCTATCTTTTAACGAATACGAAGTGCTCACTAATAAAGGGCATATTTCAAAACTACAAGCTGATAAGAAAGCAGTTACTGAGTATAAAGAATTTAATCGTACGCAGAAAGTATTCTCTGATTTTGACAGAATCATACACAAGCAAAACGAGTAACATGATGAGAGCCTCAAAAAGGTTGAGCAACGGTTGAGCAACCGAATCGAAAACGCCTAAAATTAGAGTAAATAGAAAACGAGAAAACCCCGTAAACACGTATGTTTACGGGGTTTGTTATTTGCTTGAATTATTCAGCTGTGATTGTTGCTACTGGGCAAACGGATTCGCAAGAACCGCAATCGATACAAGTATCGTTGATTTCGTATTTAACTTCGCCTTCAGAAATTGCTCCTACTGGACAAACAGAAGCACAAGAACCACATTTAATGCATGCATCACCAATAACGCGCATGAGACACCTCCATAAAAAAATAGAATTCGCTAACTTTATGATTATCATTTAACTAAGGTACTTACCTTTTTTATATTCTCATTATTGCACGTTTTTTTAGTCTTGTCAAATACTTGTCTATACTTTTTGTATCCAATTTTTACAATTGATGTTGCATTTTTTGTATCGCTGAACCTATATATTACGCTATTTGATAGAATTTATCATTTGTATTTAGCTATATATACAAAAAATAACTATAGACGCCTATATTCTCAATTATTACTTCTCAATATAGTTTTTGATAATAATTATATTATCAATTAGATATCTAAGAACACAAACTAGTTTCCATCCAGTTAGTGCAACTGATTCGATTCATATCCCATGACTCGTTGCTTAATCTTATACATCCGTACCCGCTGGTGATCGATTTCATCATGACACACCAAAGTTGCCACATCAACCTGCAAAGTCTTGGCGATCAAATACAATACCTGCACAGATGTCCCTAAGGAACCTTTAGCGCCTTCAATTTTTGCTAAATAACTTGGACTAATACCACATCGTTTAGATAACTCTTTTTGTGAAAGTCCCTGACAACGTCTGACCCAAGCAATTTTTCTACCTAAACAAATACAAAACTCTTCATACTCTGGCATAGATTCCATTGATTGTAAATGCGTCCCCATCTCTATACACCTCATTTCAAAAGTATATAACCGAACTGCTCTACTCACATTATATATAGGCAAAATTCATAAATCAAGAGCATATCTGATACGATGGTTTTCTAAAATACTGTTCTACAGTGATGAGACGGATGCTCCTCGACTTTCATCAGTCCCTGTATACACAAAATTATCTAATAAGTGCAACAAAGTCTGCAGATCATATCTATGAATATCATCATATTCAATCTCTATCAAAAATGACACCAACTTTTTACTTTCTCTCTAGTCCTATCTGTCCAGACCTGAGAATCCTAGCCTCAGTTATAATGTTATCATCCCAAGTGGATTCAGAGGTAATCCCTTCATCGGTAATTCGTATTTCTTTCTGTATACGCTTCGATGGCTTGCCTTGTACTAATTCTTCATGGTATAGGCCTTCAAGGGTAGTTACATCTAAAGCTGACATAGAATTCCCTGAAACAAGTTCTTTAGGAAGTTGATCATGCATGCTAGATGGATCTTCACTTAATCGATGAGAAGGTGTTATTTCTTTACTTTCATCATTTTCCATATACACAAAATCATCTAATAAGTGCAACAAGGTCTGCAAATCATATCTATGAATATCATCATATTCTACCTCCATCAAGTATCGATGTGTAGGATCCTCTTTCATAATCATATCGATGGTGAACCTTACATAGGGTCCATCCTGTGTAGGCTGTTCAAATCGATCCCAGCGAACCGCTGTCATATCTTCTCGAGATAGAAGACCTCCTTCAGATACTGTGTGCTTTTTAAAGGTATGTGGATTTTTTTGACGCCAAATCTCCATGTACTCCGCATCTGTCATACCTTGGATAGGTTGGTCATACCAGGTAGTATTCCACTGTTCTTGAGATACTCCTTTCGGCGGTACATTATCTCTACGTGTGACCATCATATTCACATCTTTGTCTAGTTGCAGCAGAACCCCCACCACATGCCCACTATCTGTAGGTACTACCTTATCAATCCAAGTAAGACTTTGTACATCCCAAGGAATGGCAAAACGGAAATGCCCTTCCCGACTACTAATATACGTATGGTTCGGTATATTTTCTGTTCCCTCACCTTTTGCACGTAGACTACTATCTGTATAGTGATCCCCTGCAGGAACGGGCATACCTGCCGGCATACCTACTGGCATTCCTTGCTGTCCTATGAATGTAACCTTAGGTTTTGCCTCTATATCTTCTGCCATACCTACAGCACCTGTGAAAGTGGCCATCGCCATCCCACATACTACAGCTTTCCACCATGTATTTCCAACTAGTTTGCTTTTCATTTGTTGATTTCCTTTCTTAGTAGAATCTCTATACATCCTATGCCGATTTCTATACACATCCAAGATTGACCTTATCTCAATATATATAGGTCCAATAGTTTTTGCTATATCATTATATTTTTACCTAGTACAACTATATATCTAGTATACCATAGCTAAAAAGAGAACCCACTATTGTGAGTTCCCTTATATCGTATTATATAACTTTTATATCTTACAGTTTATCCAATGCTTGCGCTAAGTCAGCAATGATATCATCAACGTTTTCGATACCGATGGATACACGTAATTGTTCTGGTTTTACACCTGCTGTCAATTGTTCCTCAGGGCTCAATTGGGCATGTGTTGTACTTGCTGGGTGGATAACCAAGGATTTAGCATCCGCCACGTTTGCAAGGTTAGAGAAGATTTCAAGAGCATCAACGAATTTGATACCTTCCTCTTTGCCACCTTTCACACCAAATGTAAACACTGCGCCAACACCATTTGGGAAGTATTTGTCAGCCAATGCTTTATATGGGCTGTTTGGCAATTCAGGATAATTTACATAAGCAATTTTTGGATGGTTTACCAAGAAATCTACTACTTTACGAGTGTTTTCTACATGGCGTTCTACACGCAAGGACAATGTTTCAATACCTTGAATAATCAACCATGCTGCTAGTGGAGTAATGGCTGCCCCAGTGTCACGCAATAATTGAGCACGTACTTTCACAGTGAAAGGAATTGGAAGATCGCCGTATACTAAACCATTGTAATGTACGTCGCCTTCTACGAATCCAGGATAACGGCCGCTTGCTTTATAGTCGAACTTACCACTTTCCACGATCACACCAGCGATAGTTGTACCATGACCGCCTAAGTATTTAGTAGCGGAGTGAACCACTACGTCTGCACCGTATTCAAATGGACGGAACAAATATGGAGTACCGAATGTATTATCCACGATCACGATGATACCATGAGCGTGAGCGATCTCAGCAATCGCTTCTAAATCTACCAAGTTAGCTCCTGGGTTACCAACAGATTCTACATATACAGCTTTTGTGTTATCATCGATAGCTGCTTTGAACTCTTCTAAATTATCTGGGTTCACAAATTTTGTAGTGATACCGAAACGTGGCAATGTAGCGCTGAATAAGTTATACGTACCACCGTATAATGTGGACGCTGCCACAATATTGTCCCCAGCAGATGCTACGTTTTGGATAGCATAGGCAATCGCTGCAGAACCAGAGGCTACGGCGATGGCACCAGCACCACCTTCTAAAGCGGCTACACGGCCTTCCAATACGTCTTGTGTAGGGTTACCTAAACGAGTGTAGATAGGACCTGCATCCGTTAAGGCAAAACGTCCTGCTGCTTGTTCTGCATCTTTAAATACATACGATGTTGTTTGATAAATTGGCACCGCACGGGAACCTGTTGCATCTATTGTATGACCTGCATGTAATTGTAATGTTTCAAATTTGTAATTGCTCATGTTAAACTCCTCATCATTCTTAAATCTTTACTATCTATTGACTAGGATTAAATGACCCAGTCTTGTATATATGCTTCTTCAATCGGTCTCGATTGTAATTCACTGACCTCATACGGTGTTTCTTGGTACACATAATAGTTTAACCAGTTTGAATAGAGTATGGTCGATGCAGATCGCCATCGAATGATGGGCTCTTTCGTCGGATCATCATCAGGGAAATAATTTTCTGGAATTTCAATCTCTAATCCTAACTTTCTATCCCTATCATACTCTTGGTATAAAGTATCTCGATCATATTCTGGATGTCCAAAGATAAACACATGTTTATTATCATAGGACCGGGCGATACCAACACCTGTCTTATCCGCGCGGGCTAGTACTTCTAACTGAGGGTGAGCGTTGATTTCGCTTTCACTCACCGTCGTATGCCGTGAATGAGGCATATAGAAGAGTTCATCTAGGCCACGCATAAGCATGGGCTTACTGTTCTGCACTTCCTGTTCATATACACCGAATAACTTGGTAGGCAAATCTTCCTTGTGGATACCGAAGTGCTTATAAATACCAGCTTGGGCTCCCCAACAAATATAGAGTGTAGAACACACATGGGTTTTGCTCCATTCCATAATTTCTGAAAGCTCATCCCAGTAGTTCACTTCCTCAAAAGGCATTTGCTCTACCGGAGCTCCTGTTATAATCAAACCATCAAAGTATTGATCTTTGATTTCCTCGAAAGTTCTATAAAATGTTTCCAAATATTCTTGACTTGTATGACTCGCTGTATAGGACGCCGTGTACAGAAAGGTCACCTTTGTTTGTAACGGTGTATTACTCAAAGCACGAAGCAGTTGAATTTCCGTAGTCTCTTTCCGTGGCATCAAGTTCACAACCACAATGTGGAGTGGTCGAATATCTTGTGACTCTGCCCGTTCCGAATCCATGACGAATATATTCTCTTCTGAAAGTTTCCCTATGGCTGGTAATCCTTTCACTACTCGTATAGGCATTCAATCCACCTCTCTTTCCAGTAAAACCTATCGATTAACGATGAATTAAGTATACTAGGATGTCCATCATATGTCAACAATATACGTACATTTATCCTTATACAGGATACATATTATTATATATAGCAAAAAACTATAAGGAAAGTTATAAACACATATTTTCCCAATATTGCCTATATGTCATACATACCCTTGAAATCCATTCCATTATATCAATATGTTACTTTTACACACTTTCAGAAAAAATAACTTGCTATTGAGTAGGTTTTGATATATAATTTCATCAACATATATAGATGTTATTTTTCATTACTTGTAATAGTAATTTACAGTAAATGAGCTATATATCAACAGGCCTGTGATACTATAGAAACTATGATGTAAGTACGCCCCTTATACACCATCCACAACAATCATGTTAGGTAGTATTATCCTCAAGGAGGTAAACTATGAGTTATTCTTACATTAAACACTCATTATTGATGACAGCCTCTGACATCCAAGATGATTCCTACACTGACGAAGAACTGGTAGCCTTCATCCAATCTGGTTATTGTCATATGACTGTTATCTTATGTCAACGGTACGTACCTCTCATTACAAAATACGCGCATGTGCGCCAACTTCGTTCTATAGACAGTGATTTAGAATCTGCCTTATGGGAATGTTTCTTGCAGGCTATTAAGACCTATGATATAACTAGCAACATCCCTTTTGCTGGCTTTGTAAAATCTCGCATACGCTTCACCCAGTGGAATCTATATCGAAAGAGTCTGCGACAATGGACTCATGAAACGGTGTTAGCCCCACAAGAAGATGAAACAGATCCCTTAGTATCTATCCCATCTAGCCATGATACTGCAGAGGAAGCCATTCATCATTTAGAACTATTAGCATTACACACAGCTCTATCAGAAATGGAGCCGGTGCATGCAAACCTATTACGGCAAATCCTACTAAAAGGCAAATCCATCAGCGAAATTGCTAATACCTATGGCATGAGTCGACAGGCTATGCATAAGAAATACAAACGAGCTATTGCCTTGCTAAAAGAGGCTTTAGAAACAGTTCAATAACTTAATATTGAAAAAAAGTAAAACCTGAATCTCCCAAAGAGATTCAGGTTTTCTTATCATGCAGTACACCAATATATAACAATAGCCATCCTGCTATATATCAGCAAAATGGCTACGGTAATCCTTGGTACTAAGTCCTATCACTATTATTTACATATACCCTTCTTGGTGTGGTTCTCAGCTGTCTAAAGGTCCTATCCTACCTTATCGTTTTAACCACTTTAATACCCAAAGGGTAATTCTAATAATTTTTAATGCTTTTTCAAGCTTTTCCATATTACGCCTCTAAAGCGATGGCATTATTTCGCACAACCCCTACCAAAGGATAGGCATATAGCTTACCCAATGCATCGCCTACAGCTTTCACATCCTCATCTGTGGCACTTTCATTGACATAGGCAAAATTAGCCACTTTGAGATTATGTGCACCTTCACCTTTTTTAAATTGTAATTGTAATTTGGTTACCATTGTTGTTGTCATAGTCTAATCCTCCTTATTCTACCACTGTGGACTCTGTAGTCACTAATGCACCATGTTGAAAGTTAGTCAAACGTTGATCTTTACGACCACGAAGTACATCTTTCTCCACCATCAGTTGACCTACTGTGTCAATTTCAGTTTTTGTAACACCTTCTTTAGGAAAAGCTACCACAATATTGACTTCTTCCTTAGATGTGTCTGTAAAGACCAAATGTAATTCTTTTTTCACTACTGTACTTGCTGCCATAATTTTCTCCTTTCCTAGTACCAAGTGCTTACACTTAGATACATTCAAAAAAAGAAGACTTGTCAACCAAATTCATAATCTTATCGGAGTAAACAAAAAAAGACTGTAATCAGAATGATAATTTTCATTCGATTACAGTCTTTTCTATATAACGCTTAGATTACGTTTACAATTCTATATTAACCTTGTAAACGGCTTAATACTGTTGCTAATTGAGCTTTTACAGCATCAAGTTCTGCACGTTGAGATTTGTTTTCTTCGCGTAATGCGTTAATTTCACCTTTTTGTTCAAGGTTTTGCGCTTCTAATGCACCCATTTTATCTTGCAATACGTATGCGGAACTAATTGGACCTTGTCTGTATACATCTGCTACAGCTGTTTCGTCTGCTTTAGATCCTACTTTCCAAGTAATACCAGCATTTGCCATCACTTGGCTATGGTTACCACCAATAGCAGCACCTGCATGGAACATCAAAGATTCATTTTTATAGTGTGCCACACCTAATGCTAAGGAGTTTTGACCTTGGTAATGACCTACACCAGCCATGATTTGAGTTGGTTCTAATGGATCGTATTGGATAGGTTTCAATGCGGATAACGCAGCCGCTTGAGAACCAACACGGTTCACTTGACCTTGTAATTGGTTAGTAATTGCTTGCATATTGCCTGCTGCATCACGTAATTGGCTTACATTAACTGCATCAGTATCTTTTTCACCAGGAGCTACATTAGTGATTTTCTTGCCACCGTTGTCTAAGCCCTCTTTGGAAAGAGATACTTTGCCCATGCTAATTTTTCCATCTTTACCGTCTAAGGAGATAGCACTAGCAGCACCAGGAGTACCTACTGTTACAACACCATTATCACCGAATGTTACTTTACCAGCAGTATCACCTTCTCCAGCGATAGAAGTAATACCTGTCAACTCTGGATTCAAGGAATATGTGAAGTTTGTACCCTTTTGTTTAATTTTAAGATTAGCACCCGCTTTAAGCGTTACTTTGTTGCCCTCTTTAACTTCTTCAGTAGATGTAGTAGTATCATCTGCTTTTTTACCACCATCTTCAATATCAGATGTAATGGAGAATCCAGAAGAATTAATATGTTGCTTTAATTCATCTTTAAGATTTTTTACATCATTTTTAACGCCAGTTAATTGGCTTACGTTAACTGCATCAGTATCTTTTTCACCAGCTTTAACATTAGTGATTATGTTATTACCGTTATCTAAACCTGTTGTTTTTAAGGAAACTGGTTTTTTATCCGTTGCTTTAGGAGTGATAGTCATACCCTCTGCATTGATTACAGTTGTATCCTCTGCAGCATTTTTGAAAGATGCACTTGTTAAATCTTTCAATTCTGGATTTAAAGAATATGTGAACTCTTTACCAACTTGTTTAAGTTTTAAGTTATTACCAGCTTTTAAAGTAACAGTGTTACCAGCTTTTACAGCTTCTTTCCTTGTGCCTTCAGCTTTGCCAGAGTCTTCTTCACCACTTGTTACATTCCAAGCTGCATTATTAATAGCGTTTACCACAGTATCAACAGTAGCAATTTTACCTTTATCTGTATCTTTAACAGATACAGTACCAGCGTTTACAGGCTTGTCATCTGCGCCTTTTCCATCTTTATCATTAACTGTAATAGCACCAGTGTTAACTTGTAAACCATTGTCTCCTACAGTGATTGTCGTGCCATCAGCATTTACTTTTACACCAGCATCCGATACATTAATGGATTTATCTGCAGGTTTTACTACGATTGTACCATCACCATTAGTCAAACCGTTGCCAATTTTTGGAGCTGCATTGTTGATCATATCAGCTACGTTTTGAGCCGTTGTTAAGGCATTGCCTTTCGTTGGGTCTTCAAGTGTTACCAAACCTGTATTTGGGTCTTTTTTAAGCTTAGCTGTAACAGGTTTAATAGTAATTGTATTATTCGTTGCATCTGTTGTCAATACATCTTTATTGGCAGAAACCACTTTTAATGTTTGGTTATCTAACAATACGTCAGCTTTAGATACGCCATCTTCTACTGGTGATACATTAGCTACTGTATCACCGGCAATTCGTAAGTTGATAGAACGAAGTTGTGCCACGTTTACTGCATCAGTATCATCAGTACCTGCTGCTAGATGTGTAATTTGACGAGTCATAGTAGCTGTACCTACAGAAACTGCTCCCGCCGTTTTTGCTTCCAATGCATGACTAGTAAGACCAGCATAGGTATTTAAATGATTTTCGTTGACATCATACCCTTTACGAGCTTCTATATCTGCTACAGAATAAGAGCCTAAGGCTACTCCATAAGCTTTTTGAGCTTGTGCCTTTTTACCAATTGCTACAGATTCTGTAGCCCCTTCTATTACTTTTGAATCTGTACCCATTGCAATAGAATTCGGCATTGCTACATTAGATTTTGTACCCATAGCAATACCATCCGCACCATTGGAAATTGCATTTTTACCAATCGCAACAGAGTTATCTTTCTTAGCATTCGCTTCTTGACCAATGGCTACAGAGCTTGCACCTTCTGCCACAGCGTGTGTGCCAATGGCTAACGCAGATTCCTTCGCACTTGTATAAGCCGCTTTTAATGTTGCCTTAGCTGTATCTAACTTAGTTTCTTCTGCTGTTGCAGCAGCTGTTGTATCTGTTACTTTTTGTTTTAAAGTATCATCATCTGTATTTTCTGCAATCAAATCTTGAGCACGTTTAATTAAACGTGTTACATCAGCTGTAGTTGTACTAGCTGCATTTTCATCAAGTGCCGCTATTTTTTTCAACGCATCCAATTGAGCTGTTACAACTGGCTTAGCACTATCATAGTTATTATTGTACTGTGTTTTTCCAAAAAACTCATCTTGTAGCGCTGCATTATCTACCCCTAATGTTTGAAGCAATTGCTTTTCTTCATTAGTTAATGTATATAAAGAAATACCAAAGTCACGAGCATCACTAGCCAAACGTTTTTGTGTCGCTTTACTATCGCTTTCTGCTTGTAACTTCGCATCTTGAGCATCAATGAAAGTCTTATACGCTGCATTATAGGTATCCAATGCTTTAGATACAGCGGTTGCTAAGTCTGCATTACCACCTGCCACAGAGTCATTACCAAAGGCAAAACCATGTGTACCCATAGCGCGAGCTGTTGTACCTAAAGCAATCGCACCTTGTCCTGTAGCAAAGGCATTTTCCCCAGCTTTGCCGTCCGCTTTGCCGCCATTACCGATTGCAATCGCTTGTTCTCCATAAGAGGTGGCAGCACGACCGATAGCCATTCCACCTGCTGTAAACGCACGAGCCCGGTCACCTACAGCAACACCAGACGTTTCTGCTACATGAGATCCAAAACCTACTGCTACGGCACGTTCTGCTCTAACACCTGTACCAGACTCTGTACCTACAATCGTACCACGTGCTGATCGCGTAGTTGCATTATTACCTACTGCTGTAGCATATAGATGATAAGTAGCTGATGTAGTACCTACTGCCGTAGAGAAAGCCCCACTTGCTCTAGAAATATTACCAATGGCAGCTGCACCTATTTCATAGGCTTTTGCAATTGGACCTACCGCCGTAGCCGCACCTTGTTGACCTGTTGTTTCCGCTTGGTAACCTACCGCTACGGATTGAGTGAAATTCGTACGAGCTTCTGGACCAATGGCTACAGATTCTTTATAATCACTTTTTGCATTTCTACCGATAGCAATCGCACCAGTACCCGATTGGAATGTCACGCCACCATGGTCACGTAACGAAGATGCATTTGTACCAATAACAACCGTATCAGTATAGGACGCATAGGCATTCCTACCAATAGCCACTGTATTTGATGGATGCTTTTCTTGATCTGCTACTGGGATAACTGATTTACTGACACCAGCTAAGCTAGATTTACCAATCGCCACACCAGCTTTGGCATTAGTCACTGCTAAATTACCTACAGCAATAGACCCTTCTTGTACAGCCTTACTATTGGTGCCAAACGCAGTACCTTCACCTGTACCTGCCACATTATCTACAGCGAATGTAGTAGTCATACCAGCTACACTAAAAGCTGTAACACCTAAAATAGCAGCCATAGCGGCTAATCGATTTACTTTTTGTTGACCTTGTGCATGTGCTGCATTCGTTCGAACAATTTCAGTACGTTTTTTCATGATTCTCCTTTTCCTTACAGATTGAAAGACATATTGACTTACTATACTACACGATTAAGATGACATATGAGTGAACAAAATACATTTGATAGGTGCAAATTTAAATGAAAAAAATTTTCATAACCTACCACACAGTTGCACTATAATTCATATAATTTTACTATGGCATCTTATCTATTTTATCAATTATACAGTTCTCCCTTATAGATGTCAAATGAACGTTTCATGAACTTTCATAAAAAAACTATAACGCCTAATAGTTAAAACTCTTTAATAATAGCCATTCTTTATAAATACTTTATATATAGTATACTATATAATTATCATGTATCTTCATATCACTTCTTGATAATTACCGACATACCTAATAGGTACTCCCTATAAGTGGTAACATTTTATTATTATTTTACTTATTCCTATTTTATTGATATACTATCTATGTCGATGTGATACTCGACAGGAACTATGAACCTCATATGTTCCAGCCTTTCAAACTACTTACATATGTGATAACGGTGACTTCCCATACACACCTACGGTTATCACAAAGAAGCCACCTACTCGTCCCCATACGAGTTAGGTGGCTTTCACCTTATATACATAATTCTAGAGTATAGTTATCCTACCAGCATATTCATATTAGTTAGTACCTACTATACGTAAGGTAGTAGCACCTATCTCATAAGGTTATTACTGGTTAAACATAGATACTAAGATTACAATTAAAAAAGGAGTGATACTATGAATCATACCATCTATTTAGGAGGCGGTTGTTTTTGGGGTGTGGAAAGCTACTTTCAACGCATTCCCGGTATTGTAGATACTGAGGTAGGCTACAGCAATGGCGCTCAACCGAATCCTAGTTATGAAGAGGTTTGCCGTGGCAGCGGCCATGTGGAAACTGTCAAGGTTACTTATGACACCTCTGTGATTTCCCTCTCTAAGGTACTACAATATTTTTTGCGTATTATTGATCCTTTTAGTATCAACAAACAAGGTAACGACGTGGGCATCCAATATCGCAGCGGTGTGTATTACGAACATTCTGAGGACAAAGTAATCATCGAGTCCACTTTAGAACGTGCTAATAGCCATTACCAACAATCTTTTGCCATCGAAGTGTTACCCTTACAATCGTTTTATCCAGCCGAAGAATATCATCAAGACTATTTAGATAAAAACCCTAATGGCTATTGCCATATTAATGTATCCAAGGCTTACGAGCCTTTAATCGATGAAAAGGAATACCAACGCAAAGCAGATGATGTATTACAAAAAGAACTTAGTGAATTAGAATATGCTGTTACACAACATAGTGCTACGGAGCGACCTTTCTCTCATGCCTATACAGATGAATTCCGCCCCGGTATTTATGTAGATATCACCTCTGGAGAGCCTCTTTTTATCTCCGCTCAGAAATTCGACTCTGGTTGTGGTTGGCCCAGCTTCGCACAACCGATCAACAGCGATGTCATTCGTTACTATGAGGACGATAGTTTAGGACATCGTCGCATCGAAGTACGCAGTCGCATTGGAGATGCTCATTTAGGGCATGTCTTCGAAGATGGCCCTCAGTCCATGGGAGGTCTCCGGTATTGTATCAACGGCGCGGCCTTACGCTTTATTCCTTTAGAAGACTTAGAAACAGAAGGGTATGGTGCTTTGCGTGAATTTGTAGAAAGTAGCCACGCTCTATCTCAAGATTCTTAAAAAATTTAGTATACAACAACTTAGCATAATACAAAGCTGATTTCAACGATTACCAACTTACTGTATCTTACAACATAAAAAGACTGTAAACACAGGATTATATTTCCAATTGTTTACAGTCTTTTATCGTTATATAAATAGTCTATGCTTATATGCCCTATCTATACCGTTAGAGCTAGCATACTTGATACACTATATTACTTTTAATAAAGTACGTATATCCCTATAGCTTATGCATATACTATTGTAGCCCAGTATAGTCTATATATTATAAGTGCAGAAGATTAAACTCGCCATGAAATCCACGCAATAGTATCCGTTGTGTGGTTTTCTAATTTTCCATCCACAGCTTTAGCAGATAAAAACTCATGTATCTCTTGTTTAATCACTTCTAAATCGCCACCTACTTTTCGATGCACACGTAAGCAGAAATAATCGACTGCTTCATCGACAGTTAAGGTTTCTACTTCTTCTACTGTTTTATAAGTAATATTTACATTCTTTCCGATTTCGTTAACTGTGCCCAAGCAATCTTGTAGCATGGATTCCCATGGGCTTCCACTTACACCATATCGCTCAGAATAGATGGCATCTAAGTATTCATCTTTTCGATCGGCGAACATGATGCATAAACAGTTCTTACGGCTAGCTCGATGCAAGGCATGTAGATTTGCTGTGTCTGACATAATAGGGCAGAAGATGCTGTATACCAAGTCAAATCGTTTGTCCCAACCTAATGCTTGCCGTGTCTCTTCGGACCATGGTCCTAGCCATAAATCTAGTGAAAGACCTTCCTTTTCGCTAATTTGTTTTGCCCCTTCTAGCATTCCTGTAGACAAATCTACACCGGTTACTTTTAGCCCATTACGAGCTAATCCCATGGCATAATCCCCAGTACCACAGCCTACATCAAGTGCTGTTTCTCCTTCCGCTGGATGAATCCCTAATTCTTGTAATCGTGCTACAAAGTCCACTACTTGCGCTACACGATCCTCACGTTTGTGCATATTGACAAAGAACTTGGATGTTTGATTCCAAGATTGTTGTTCCTCTTGCCAGCCCTCCATGGAAACAGGCATTGTTGTGATTGTACTCATAGAAACCTCCTTATCACTTTATATTTAATAGGATAGATATCGTTTACACCAATATTACTACTATACATTATATACGATATACAGCAAATTATATATGATAAAAATTATCAATTCATATATTTTAATTATACAATACAATACGTGTTTATACTGTATCTATAGCAACAAAATCTGTACAACCATACAAGAAGTATTAGAACACAAAAAAGCGACCTTGCGGTCGCTTTTCCTATTTAGAATCTACGATTCAATTATGCTTCGATAGCTGTAACAACACCAG
>NZ_KQ960765.1:31586-95720 GCF_001553345.1 Veillonella sp. DNF00869 | reverse complement strand
GTTGTGGCGACTAGATTATAATAACAGATTCACGAATTTGTGTCAACAGTTATTTTTAATCTTTTTAACTTTCTTAGTTACTAAGTTGTAAGAAAATTAAAAGTGCCTATGGCACTGAATGTATTATATGACATTTCCCAATAATTTGCAATACTTTTATGGAAATTTTTACATGTATTTTCTATAGAATAATATAGAACATAGTTATGCCTAATAGCCTTGTGGTGTTTCTTGCTATCTAAATTACACAAATATACGAAGAACACGATATGCTCCGAACATATCTTATAAAATAACGTTTGTAAGGAGTATGCCGTGTTCTTCCATTTGTCATATTCAGTTAATAACTATCACAAAGCAAAATAACATCACAACTGGCAATTCGTTGCCTAGTGCCGTTTTGTAGGATTGTGTTATTCGTTTCCCTTTGCACTATTTAGTTACAATACCTCAAGGCTGGTACTGTCTCTATTGTATTTTAGAATACACGTTGACGATATGTATACTCAGCATCAGATTTAGCTTGATTTGATTCTACTCCTTTTTGTGTAGATCCTTCTTTTTTTAGTACCGCTTGTAACAGCTCATTATCTGGGCCATATACCTCTATTGGGTCGTTAAATCCCGTTTCAATAGTTGTTCCATTTTCACTAATATAGTATTTATCATCGCCAAATTTATCGGCACCTTCGCCATATTGTTTCTCAACTTTATTAATCATATATTTATATTCTGCATACTCTGTGAGACTCGGATCTTTTTCTGTAACAACCCCAGTTACAAAACTATCATCTATACTAGGAAATTTCATATCTTTCCATCCTGCGCCAGCCCAAAGGTATGAACTAGCACCGATACCAAATACAATGGGTTTATTGTTTTTTACAGTTAACTTTCCGTCTGCTCCTTGTACAATTTCTAGAGTTGTTTGGCTCACATCATAATATGTTTCACCATCTTTGAAACTACCGACTTTGTCTTCACCATTTATGTTAGCTGTATATTCAGGATCCGTCTCACCCCACTTTGCTTGATTTACATCAAAATACTCTTCCGTAGCTCCTTTTTTAAACTTCAATGGAGCATTACCTGTTTTTGCCTGGCTACCATATACATATGTATGGCCTCTATCATCAGTAAGTGTAATTGTACCCTTAGCCTGAATCAACCCATGACCTACACGAATTTTATCGTATACACCCGCAATTAAGCCTATTTCTTCAATGGTAGCCATCCCAGGAATATCTCCACTGCTAACATCCTTATTGATAGCTAAGTCATACCATTTGTTGTCTGCTGTATTATGGAAACCAATACTCGTAATTGTCCCCTTCACACCCGTAACAGCGTTCACAATTTTCACTTTTTCACCAACTAATCCAGATCCATCTGTTGATACTGGAGGTGGCGGTGGCACTGAAGCACCTGGTGCTACGACAGCCGTACTTGGTGCTGTAGCCGCTGCTGCATCATCAGCTAAAACACTACCTACACCTAATACACTCACACAACCCAAGCCAAGCAATGCCATTGCTACTTGTTTTCGTAAGATGTTTACTTTCATCACTCTATCCCCCTAAATTACGCGAATCGTATATTGAATTGTTGTATCGTTCACCGCTGCTTCTGTTGTTGCTTTTGTGTACCGTTCTACAACAATATTATTTTGGCGACGTACTTTTGACAGTAATTTTGATTCTACTGTACGTTCTACACTTTCAGTTCGGTTTCCACCCCATAAAGCCACTGGAGATTTACCTAAACGATACATGATTTTTCCGAAAGTGCTGCCTTTTTGTTGCTGTACTTTATTATACCCTAAATCTACAGAAATATTTGGAGTCACTTGTAATTCTGCACCTACGTAGAAGCCTTTAGCATCATCATGATGTTTCATATCCCAACGATATACACTAGCATATGTTTTTGCCCATTCAGCACCTTTGAATGTATAAGCATATCCTACATCGTAGCCATTCACTACTTTTTCAAATACATGATGTGTTGCATCAATCTCACGTTCATCAGATAACCCACGATACACATTCGCACGGAATTCATTTTGGCCATGGAAATATTCCACACCACCGCTCACACGGCTATGATGATTTCTAAAGCCATGGTCATAGAACGCATTCACACCAACCATAGATGTTTTACTGTCATTCATTTGACGATAGCCAACACCTACATTCACTGTCGTTCCTAAATCTGTACCATTTGCCACACGACCTTGTGTAAATACAACAGATTTAGTATCCTTATCCACATGTGTCAAAGGTTGCACAGTCTCTAGCTCATATTGAGGTTTCCAATTTTTTTGAAAGCTCACACTCACATTCGTACGTTGCATCCAATCTGCTGAACTATCCCCTTGCATTACATTTGAAATAGCATTAGTCACCGCATAACTAGCTGCATAACGGCTGTTTACATCATCATTAGCTGCAAACACTGATGTTCCCACAAGACAGGCCATAACTGTAAGACCTAATAACTTTCTTCTCATGACATCCTCCTTAAAAACTCTCAACAGAAAGTATTTTCTACTTTCATATTTAATAATTTCATCATAATATATGTCAACATACCCCGTCAACATTTAGAAGTGTAATTCAACCACATTTTTATCTACCCTAGAATACAGTCATGCGTAGAACGCCTTGTGGCGATTATATTGACTAAATCACACAAATACAAGAAGAGCACGGTGTGCCCCCCACCCTAGAATGCAGTCATGCGTAGTAGTCTTATGACGGTCTTATATCAGTCTTATAAACAAAATATAGAAACGAGCAACATGTTCCTGAACAAACATTACGTAGTGCCGTTTGTGAAGGAATGTGTTGCTCGTTTCCTTTTGCTATATACAGATGAGACCGTCAAAGACTACATAGCATTATAAATGAAACCCTTGAGCTTTTGCAATTTCCACCAAGGCACTGCGCTTCTCATCCTTCATTTGTAATCGCCCCACTACTTGGTCTGTAAATTTAGGCAAGGGATAATTAGGACTACGAAGATCATAGTATTGATTCATTTCTTCATCATAATCTTCTAATAGCTCATGATAATTATCAAACGTACTATATTCATCATCAAATACATTTGCTTCTCTTGGCATGCGTGGTTTCAATGCTGGTTTTTGGTCTGCCATACCCAGTCCAAGTCCTACTACAGGGAATGTTAATTCAGGTAGGTTCAAAATTTCAATCATTTTTTCTGCATCGTTTAAGATACTTCCCAAATATACTGTACCATATCCTGCTAGCTCTGCTGCAGTCACCATATTTTGTGCCGCTAAACAGGCATCTGTCCACCCTTGGAAGAATCGATCTGCATCATTTGCTGTATCAAGATCCAGTCCTTTTTCTTTCATAATTTGTGCATTTCGATATGCATCTACTACAAATACAAATAGCTCAGGCATATCTTTCACATACTCTTGTTTGCATACCGCTGCAATAGCTTCTTTAATTTCAGGCTTTACAATTCGGATGATACTGAAAGTTTGCATTCCCATGCTTGTAGCAGTCCGTTTCGCTACATCTAACAAAATACTCAAATGTTGCGGAGACACTCGCATCGGTTTATATTGTCGAATACTTTTATGATCTAACATAATATCAATAGGGTTCATAGTTTTACTCCTAACCTTCATCATACTTTCACATAGTTTATGTAGTATAATAACAAATACTAGATGTACTGTATATATACCATTGTAGGGTACTTATTTTTTGTTTGTCAACAAGTACATCATATAGAAAGGACGATTTTATGAAACATTCATTGCTTTTGAAAGCTTTCACTATCGGCGCACTGATGACATCTGCCACAGTGGGCACTATGGCTGCAGATATGACTGCAAATATGTCCCCTGGAGAAATATCCGTCACAGGCCAAGCTGTTCGCCAAGTGGCACCATCCTATGCATTACTTAACCTTGGGGTATCTAGCAAAAATACGTCTGTTCAATCTGCAAAATCTCAAAATGATGCGATTATGTCTAAACTTATCTCATCCCTACAACATTTAGGCGTATCTAGAAATAATATCCAAACATCTAACATTACTATCAACCCTAATTACGATTACATTGATGGGAACTCAAAATTAAATGGCTATAATGTAAACAACACTGTTGTTGTAAGGGTGTATGACACATCCTCTATTGGAAAAGCCATCGACGCAGCTATTGCTAGTGGCGCTTCTGATATTAATTCTCTTACCTTCCAAACCGATGTATCCCAAGAGATAGAAGATCAATTATCTACATCTGCCATTAGTGATGCACGCCACCAAGCGGAAGTGATTGCAAAATCTCTTGGTCGCGAACTAGGTCCTGTTAAATCCGCAAGCTTAGGAACTACACGCACACAGACTATGGAGGTAAACCCTAGATATGCTATGCTTGCAGTAAAATCTATGGATTTATCTAGCTCTACACCTATAGAGAAGGGAGATATGTCCGCCAACAAAACAGCAAATGTAGTATTCTATCTGCAATAGAATCTATATCTCTTAATACAACTATCTGATTGCCAAAATATATGCATTCACATACACATCTAATGATGCATGTTATACATATTACTTACTATATAAATATAGCCCCCACAAGAAACGTCATCCTATGTATGGCGTTTCTTCATTTTTCTAAAAAAAGCCGTAGCGAACCTAATCATCGGTCGCTACGGCTTTTTCTTATTTTTTCTTAGGCACAACTTTAAAGCTATCATGCATTTGCTTTTTCATATCATCTGATAATGGACACGGCCATTCATTGATATCATTATGCTTCTTTAATTTTTTTAAATCCTCAGGACTTAATTTTTGCTTTTCTGCATCGTCAAATGTAATCATGATTCCATCACCTCTACTCGGAATACTAGAAAAGGAAAGACAAATTTCTTTCTATTTCCATTATATGATGAAAAGCACCTTCTTGTGAAGATGCTTTTCATATGTATACACAATACTTGTATCATCAAAAATCCACTAGGATCCATGTATCAGATTCACGCAAGGTGCCTCTATACTATCCTGTTTATTTCAGTGATTATGCACGATCTTTAATTTCTTGTTGGATATTTGCCAAGAATTCTTCCCAAGGAATCGCACCTTGTTCGCCTACGCCACGTTTACGAACAGCTACTTTTCCTTCTTCCACTTCTTTGTCACCTACCACAAGCATGTAGGATACTTTTTCCATTTGTGCTTGACGGATTTTGTAACCAATTTTTTCGCTACGATCATCTAGTTCCACACGCACATAGGCATCTTTAAATGCTTTACGTAATTTTTCAGCATATTCGACATGTTTTTCACTGATTGGAAGGATTTTCACTTGTACTGGTGCCATCCAAGTTGGGAACGCCCCTGCAAAGTGTTCAATCAAGATACCAATGAAACGTTCCATAGAACCAAAGCATGCACGGTGAATCATGATTGGACGATGTTTTTGACCATCTTCTGCGATATATTCCAAGTTAAAACGTTCTGGCAAGTTCATATCCAATTGGATAGTACCACATTGCCATGTACGGCCGATAGAATCGCGAATATGGAAATCTAGTTTAGGGCCATAGAACGCACCATCACCTTCGTTGATACGATATGGAATACCTTTTGCTTCAATCGCTTCACGCAATGCTTCTGTTGCTAATTCCCAGATTGCATCGTCGCCAATAGCGCCTTCTGGTTTTGTACTTAACTCTACATGATAGGACAAGCCAAATTGAGAGTAGATACGACCGAATAAGTCGATAACGCTCATTAACTCTTCTTTAATTTGAGATGGAGTCATGAATACATGGGCATCATCTTGTGTAAAGCTACGTACACGGAATAAACCATGTAAAGCACCGCTCAATTCGTGACGATGTACTAAACCAAGTTCTGCCATACGAATCGGCAAATCACGATAGGAATGCATATCGTTTGCATACACCAAGATACCGCCTGGGCAGTTCATTGGTTTTATGGCATATTCTGCTCCGTCGATTTGTGTTGTGTACATATTTTCACGGTAATGGAACCAGTGACCAGATGTTTCCCACAAATGTTGGCTTAAGATGATTGGAGTACGAACCTCTTCATAATCATAGTCATGATGTACTTCACGCCAGAAATCTTCTAAGGCATTTCGTACTACCATACCTTTTGGCAAGAAGAATGGGAATCCTGGTCCTTCTTCTTTGATAACGAATAAGCCAAGCTCTTTGCCTAATTTACGATGATCACGACGAGCTGCTTCTTCTAATAAGTGTAAGTATTCCTCTAGTTCTTCTTTCTTTTCAAAAGCAGTACCATAAATACGTTGCAACATTTTATTTTTTTCATCGCCACGCCAGTATGCACCTGCAATACTTTGTAATTTGAAAGCTTTTACTTTACCAGTGCTTGCTAAGTGTGGACCTGCGCAAAGGTCAGTGAACTCACCTTGTTTGTACGCAGAAATCACTGCATCAGCAGGCAAATCATTGATTAACTCTACTTTATAATTTTCATGTTTAGCTGCGAAGAAATCTAGTGCTTCTTGACGTTCCATCAATACTTTTTCGATAGGCAAGTTTTCTTTTACAATACGGCTCATTTCCGCTTCGATTTTCGGTAAATCTTCTGGCACTAATTTATGTTCCATATCGATGTCATAGTAGAAACCGTTCTCGATGGCTGGTCCAATGGCCAATTGCGCATCAGGCCACAAACGTTTTACTGCTTGCGCCATCACATGAGATGCTGTATGACGGAATGCATGTTTACCACCATCTTCTGCAAATGTTAAAAAACTTACCTTAGAACCTTCCACCAATACTTCACGAAGGTCTGTTAATTCTCCATTTACATCAGCGGCTAATACTTTTTTTGCTAAGCTGTTTGAAATTTGTTTTACTGCTTCACCCAATGTAGTTCCAGCTGCAAAAGCTTTAGAACTTCCATCAGGTAAAATGATATTTACTTCACTCATAGGTTACCTCCCTAGGTCTAATACTACTATGCCATTGGGGATGGCAATACTTTTTTACCAACAAAAAAAGACCTTCTCCCACACAAGGGACGAAGATCTTCGCGGTTCCACCCTAGTTAGCCCCTATTGATAGGACTCACTCTTACGGACGATAACGGGTCCACACGGATTTGATTACAAGCTAAGCCTTCACCAAACCAGTTTGAAGGTGGTAACGTCTAAGTCTACACTAGATACTCACAGCCAAGGTATCTTTCTCTGAAAGTATAGATGGTTAGGGTCATGTCCTTCGCATCACTGTTCTATATGTATAATACAAATATAGTAACTCCAAACTATATATCTGTCAAGCGATTTTTTTCGATGTAATTAATTCCCTATAAAAAAAGTACTACTCTCTGCACCCTGTCCGAGAACTGGTCATTGAGTAGTACTATGTATATGATCTTAAGACTTGAACATTAGCATCAACTTTTATCCCATGTCTCTTTAGCCGTTTCTAACAAACCTTTGAGCCGGGCTAAGCCTTTTCTTCGCAAACGATGAATATAACTATGACTGCACTCCATTGTGTCTGCAATAGATGCTACACTGTGATCTTTGTAATACACTTCTTCCACTACATGTTGCTCCGCTAAAGGCAACTGTTTCATGGCAGAGGTTACCATATCCCCATACATGCGTTCCTCGCAAACAATTTCTGTAGAAGGTCCCTCTGCAGGCAGTTGTTCCCACCAAGTTTCTCCATCTTCTGATTCAGTTTGTAACACAATGCCTTCCTTACCTTCTTTGCGAAGATAGTCTAATATGCGTCCACGAATACGATGCACTGCATAGAGGGAAAAAGCTACTCCTTTTTGGGAGTCATAGCGCTCTACTGCCTCAATTAGGCCAATCGTTCCCTCTTGAATGCAATCCATCATATCTATCTTAGAGGATTGATATACATTGGCTTCTTTCAATACTAATGGTTGGTAATGCTCTATGATCGTCATGCGAGCCTGCATATCTTCATGTTCTTCATAGGATTTCCAAAGCTGTTGTTCTTCTTCCCATGACAATAATTCAATTTTATCCACACTGGCAATATAATCATTAAGCATACCTTCACCTCCTTTAGAATCGATAGCGCCACTGCGCCCCTAAATAGCGTTTATTTTCATTATTAAACCACCCTGTAGCACTAACATTACGATTGATATCATACTGAAAACCATATGATACATGATCGTTTTTTAGCCCTCTAGTTAAGGTAACCATCAAATCTGGAACTACATATTTACCTATGGTCACATTAAAGTTATTTTTCTCTTGGAAATCACGAGAGTCTTTTCCATCCAAAGAGCCTGTAGTAATATTCACCAAATCTAAGCCCAATGTATCTTGCAACACATCTTCAATATACCCAAAAGCCAAGGACTGTAAACTAGAGGTAAGCAATGCATTCGCATCATCCGATGTAACACCACTGGCATTACCTACATTACGTCCAAAAGTCAACAAAGAAATAATTTGACGTTCCGATAAATTAGGTTCCGAAGTCAGTTTTAATCTCATCTGTGTAGCAGGTCCTTCTGCTTGCAAGGATACACGATAGTTCTTTACATTCGCCATACTTCGTACATTCAGTTCAGGAATCACACTACCTGTGACAAACTTAGCTTGCCCTTCAGTAATTTTAAAGCGATTTTTCAAATATTTTACATGCCCTTTATTCACAGATAACTTGCCGCTTGCCTTTGGTTCTCCTAAGGTACCTTCAAATTTTACCTGCCCTTGTAAGTACATATCATAAAGCAATGGATTATATAATCTCACATTGTTTTTAGCATGGATAGTCACATCTAGTCCCAATGGAATCGATGTCTCTGAACTACTAAAGGATAAAGGTATAGATCCCACCACATCATGGAGGTTGATGACACCTACTAAGGTTGGCAAATCATTTCTATTGATTATATACAATTCGCCTTCCAATGGGCCGGTATAAAATTCATGACCAATTTCTATACCTTTCATTTGTAATGCACCATCATAAGAAGTAATTCGAGAACCTGTCCATCCTATATTTCCAGATACGCCAGCATTACCTTTCCCCATGGTAGTACTTCCTGTAATATCAACATGATTACCACGGAATAATAGCTGTCCCTTTAACTGCGTCAATGGTTTCTTTAAGGATTTGAGCTGCATAGATCCATTCGCTAATTCTATCGTACCATCAGCTAATACATTCGCAGAGTTTCCTGTTACATGAACAATACCACGAATAGCCCCTTCTCCAGACTGTACCTCTTTAAACATCAACGGAAGTACTGACAAGTTCGCTTCATTCATATCCACATAAACATCAAATTGCTTACTCGCATCATCAGACACATATTCATTGGTTACCAATGCACTTAAAGGTAATTTACCACGCACTTTAATAGAAGAATCCGCTTTCTTGATCATCCCTTGTTGGATCGATACCACTTGGTCTTCCATATTACCTAAGATGCTTAACTGATCCAAGCTTATACCATTGATGACGGCTTGTTCTATTTCACTAGAAAACTCTACCTTTGGAGATTTCGTAGGACCCTGTACATTAATAATAAAGTTCCAGTTTCCTTGTCCATTGACATCTGATGTTACTATAGGCAAGATAGTTCCAACAGGCACTTTTGATGCTACTAACTGAATATCTGTAACCCCATCTAAATCAGCTTTACCTTTACCAGCAATAAGCCCTTCTTTAATAGGTAAATTAAACGTACGGATATCAATGGTACGTCCACCATAGCCCACATCCAGTGTAGCAGTTCCCACTACTTCATCACGAATAGTTGTATTTTCGAGAGATCCTTTTACATCTAACCTTGGGCTGTCACTAGTACCACCTAAATCAATGGTCGCCTGCAACTTGCCATTTACATCTGGTACATTTGCATTACTTAATGCTAATAACTGTTGCAATTCTCCATCTCGTACACGAACATAACCAAATAAGCGTTTCGATTCATCCAGTTGAACTCCACCTTTTACTTCATATTGACTAGTGCCGCTGCCCGTGAAAGTCAGTCCTTGTAGATGTACCACTTTCGGCGTAATGTACACAGCACCCGATATATCATGCAATGTAGTATCCTTCACCTGCATAACATCTGACTGTACCACGCCCTCAAAGATAGGTGCATCCACAGTTCCACCTAGATGTCCTTCTGCGCCTACATAGCCAACCATGTTGAGACCCGCATCCCGAATAAAGGGTTCAATCGGCACCGCATCACCTACAAAATTAATATCTAACTGTTTGTTTTGTATATCCCCATCTACCACAATAGAGGAACCATAGGTAGTAATGTCCAACCTTGGTAAATGTAAGTGCCCATCCTTATATGCATAAGATCCTTCAATAGATTCAAACAGTTTTCCATATATAGAACCATCCCAGGCTTTCACATATCCATTTACTTTAGGACGCTGTAAGGTACCTTCTATATGTACATCTGTGTGAATCCATCCTGTCATAGGAATATCTGTAAAGTTTGGCAATATGTCTTCAATACGTACATCCTTCGCAGAGCCTTTGATATCCACATCTTGATCTCCATCTAAATTGATAGTTCCTCGCACATCATAGATACTTTTTTTATATTCTAAATCACCGTCAAGGATATGCAGTTTTTTATCCTCTATATTTGCTTTCACAAACATACGGTCAAACTGTGTTACCCCATAAGAAAGTGCATCTCCCGCAATGGTAACAGTCCCTGTAGGGTTCTCTAGAGATCCTTGCAAGTTTGCTTCCATAGATACAGTGCCTCCCAAAGGTTTAGGTGACCATCCATTAAATTGTTCTAGTCCGATATGAGTACCGTATAGGCTAAGTCCAAACGTTCCATTTCCTAAGCGACCACTACCGGTGAATGTCCCCCTACTCCAGTTACCATTCATATAAGGTACTACTAGCTGTGTACCATCCCAAGATACACTAGCATCCAAAGTATCCACTAAGATAGATTGATACCCAATTTGACGTCCCCTTACAGAGCCCACTACATTTGAAATAACACCTCCCTGTCCTTCCACAGTCAAATCACCGCTGACAGATCCCTGCACAGAGGATTGTCCTCCAAGAGGTAGCCCATATAAAGACACATTTTGTAAGTTTAGCTGTGCCAAGAAATCTTTTGTATCTATATGATACGAGCCAGTACCTTTCACGGTTCCACCTTGCATATTCAGTTCCGCATCCCTCACATGGATGACTTGATCACCATAAGAAAGGTGCCCTTTTCCACGGTTTACTGTCATCCCTTCATAGGTGATATCTCGCACCTCTACATCTGCACTGGCTTTTACATTAGACACGTGACCTGTTACCAGTGCATCTGCTGTGATATATCCTGTCATTGGCAGTTGAGAAGCAAGATTCCATTCTTTCAATCCTACCGACAATTGCAAGGTAGGGTCTTCATCAAAAATATGATGTATGGTGCCATTCACACGAAGATACTCGTCATTCACATTTGTTTCTATTCCGTCTAAGAATAGAACATCTCCATGGATTTGAAGCTTTCCCTTCCCAGATGTTAATCGATGATCTTGAATGGTAGTCCCCACATTGTGCAGAGAAAGTCCTCCTTCGCCATACCAAAATCCACCACGTTGTGTTACTGTCAACGCAACATCTGTCAGATCACCCGTCATAGAGCTTACTGCGGTTGGTAATGAAATTCGAGTCACTATAGGAGCTATATCTAAATGTGGTGTTTCCACATAAAATGCTCGATCACCGCTACCATCCAGTGCCCATTGTATCTTGGAGTGAATTTGATCCTTTCCAATATGAGCATCAACGACTCCATCTAGCATATGACCACCATCACCCAAGACAGTACCATTCACATCTGATAGCAATAAAGGCGTTGCCTGTGGCAAGAATAGTGAAATCGTTCCATTTTCTACACGTAGCAATCCACTAAATTGACTAGGTTCTTCTGAGTCCCGTTCTTTTACCAACTGCAGTATATTCCATTGTCCAGTTTCATCTTGTACTACATTCACATGAGGTGAGGAGACAGTAATCGTTCCCACCAAAGCATCTGGTGATATCTGTCCAAAAGGATATTGCAATACCTTTAACCATTGTATAGACACTGTCAAAGCGTCCGCAATAAGTACAGATTGCCCCTTAGCATCTTCTACACTGAGATCTTTCATTTGAACAGAACCATCCCAACCAATGTGAAATGATGAATAGGAAACAGTTCCATTCAGTGCTGTATGTAATTGTTCTTGCACATAAGGTCCTACATAAGTTTCACTTAATGGTTGTAAGCCGAATCCAACGCCTGCTACACATCCACTAAGTACAATACCTAGTAGCCAATGTTTCCCCTTCATAATTTACCTCATATTACTAAGATGACTATCCCTGATTCACGATATTTACCCCAGTACCCACAGCAGAGTCAACCGGAATACCCATCGCTTTTTCTAAAGTAGCAATACTTAAATTGTAGTTATATAGTGCATCTACATAATTATTACGTGCCGTTGCTAACGAAGTTTCTGCGTCTAATACATCCACATTTGTACCCACTCCAGAACGATATCGTAGTGTCTTAATACGGAAATCTTCCTGTCCTGCTTCTACTGCAGCATGAGTACTTTTAATTTTTTGTTCTGCTGCTTTTAAATTTAAGTACGCCTCTTGCACTTGTAACTCTACCGTATCAATCGTTTGTGCATAGGCTTCTTTCGCTTTTTCTAACTTTGCTTTAGCAGCACTTACATTAGCTTTTGATTGGCCCCCATCCCATACATTCCAAGATAAGGTAGCGCCTACGGACCAGTCTTTGCTATCGTTACCAGCCCAATGTGCACCATTCATGCGTCGGCTAGCATTGGCTTTCACCACTGGAATATCAGAAGCATCTGCAAGGTCTACATTTTCTTCGGCTGCTTTCACTGCCATTGCCGCTTGTACAATGGCACCACGATGTGCTACTCCATAAGATTTTGCAGATTCCAATGAAATACCATATGGTGCATAGCTTAATTCTTTGTCTGCTGTTACGATTGGTGTAGATACAGGCAATCCTACATGATTATTGAACTTTGCCTCTGCTAAATTAGCAGCGTTTTTCGCTTCTACTAAAGCAGTTTTTGCATTCGCTAATCGTGTATTCGTAGCCAGTACATCAGATTTAGATACAATACCTACTTGATATTGTAAGTTAGCATTTTTTAAATGTTCTTCGTAATCACAGACTGTTTGTTCTGCTACATTTACCTTATTACGAGACATGATAAGGGACAAATAATTAGTGGCTGCCGTTAATTTAGCTGTTTGTGCGGCTTCCGTTAATGCTGCGCCACTGCCATCACGACTATATTTAGCTGCTTCAATTTGTGCATCCAAAGCACGATTAAATACAGATACTCCCACACCTAATTGATGCGAAAAGGCATTTCCAGTTTTACTAACACCGTTCACTTCATTTCCTGTATGGTTAGCGCTATAATTATACGTCACTACTGGATTCCTACCGCTAGTCGCAACTCCTACTTGTGCTATTGCCGCTTCATAATCCCATTGAGATTGATGTAAGGTTCTATTATTTTGCAATGCTAATGCAATGGATTGTGGCAATGTAATAGACACAGATTGACTGTTTGTCTGTGCTTGGTTTTTATATGCCTTTGTCATCATTGCTGCTTGCGCAGTTGCTTTTTCTTGAAAATGTACTAATTTTACTGTATCTGTTTGCGGTGCCGCTGCTCCTACTGTACATGCATAGGCTGCTAACATCGCTGCTACTGTCATTATTTTTGTATTCATTGGGTCCTCCTAAAATGTCTTTCTTAGCCCAAAATAATTCACACGGTTATGGTCATGTCCATACCAAGTCCATTGACCTACCACATAAGTATCTTTCCATAATTGAACATCTGAACGAATCCGATAGGAACCATGGCGGATATCGAATAGAGCTCCAGATAGTGAAACTGGTTTTCCAAATCCCACATCGGCTCCTACGCCTAGTTTTCCATCAAATAAACCACCTCGTAGGTATACTTGATCTAGCACTCGTTTTCCATAGGTAAGGTCCACATTCGAACCATTACCTATATTGGAAATCCCTAAGGTATAGATAGAATCCTTCGTCATAAGGCGCACATCTGCATCAGTACGAGCTTTTTTATCCTCTGGATTGTACAATACCTCTGCTCCTATCTGCGTCTTAAGATCCGACTTTTTTCCATCCGAACCTGCTTTCACGTCCCCACCGGTAAGACGATTTAGCTTAGTCGTTAATTGTGCTGTATTATGCAAAGTTTCCTTAATATCCGCAGCGCTCTTAGGGTCTGTTACAACTCCTTCCATAGCGCCTGCCATTTTTGAAATACTATCTGTAGTAGTTTTCAAATTATTCACAATTTGACGCATTTCTGTTCCTGCTTGACCATCTGCATTAAATTGTTTCATATTCGTATCCATTTGATTTGTCAAGGATTCCATATTTCGTGTAATGCCTACCATATTCGCTGTTAAAGCTGAAATATTGTCACTATTATTCGCTAACATAGCATTCATTTGAGCCGTCAAATTTGCTGTATTTTGAGCAATTAACTCTGTCGATTGTAAGGCATTGCGTAAAGCGCTTTGTGTTTTTTCATCACCAATGATGCCATTCATGGATTGCAATGTAGTGGTGGCCGCTTCCATCAATTTCGTAGCTTGCGCCATGGTTTTATCGATTTCACTTTTTCCATCCCCTGTAATGAAAGCACCATCATCTAAATACAAAGTACTACGGCCTGGCGTAATTTGGATGAATTTATCCCCTAAAATACCATCACTTTCCATGGTAAAAGCAGAGTCTGTCGGAATTTTTACATCCTTGTCGATGTCCATAGCCACCGTAATCCCTTTGTCAGTGACTTGCATAGATTTGACTTTCCCTACTTTCACCCCTGAAAAGCGCACAGTATTGCCTTCTTTCAACCCCGTTACAGATTGAAAATTCCCAGCAATATGCATAGTAGGAGCTGCAAATATATCAAATCGTCCTAAAAATACAATACACACAGCAAATAGGACTACCCCCACTACGGTAAATAGACCTACCTTCGCCTCTGTTGTCCAGTTCATGGTATATCTCCTTCTTCTTGTATCTCTGTTTTCACAGATTTACGACCCTCTATAAATTGTTGTACCTTCGGATTCTTAGAATGTCTAAACTCTTCTGTTGGTGATACTTCAATAAACTTTCCTTTATCTAGTAAGGCAATGCGGTCTGCCACAAAAAAGGCTGAGTTCATATCGTGAGTGACCACGATAGAACTACATTGCAAATGAGATTGCATACTCCGTATTAAACGACTAATGGTGCCCGATGTAATCGGATCCAATCCTGATGTCGGTTCATCATATAGAATGATTTTAGGATCTAAAGCAATAGCACGAGCCAAGCTAATCCGTTTTTTCATCCCCCCTGATAGTTCACTAGGCATGTACTGTTCAGTCTTTGGCAATCCTACCATACGTAGCTTTCTAGCTACAGTACGTTGAATCTCCTCTTCGCTCATCGTCGTATGTTGGCGTAGTCCAAAGGCTACATTCTCTCCTACACTCATAGAATCAAATAACGCAGAGTATTGAAAGACCATCCCCATAGTTTGTCGCAACCGATCGAATTCATTCTCATCGATTTTCGTAATATCTACATCATCTACTAAAATAGTACCACTGGTAGGCCGTAAAAGACCGATAATCAATTTAAGCAAAGTACTTTTGCCCGCTCCAGAGCCTCCTAAAATAGCTAGAGTTTCTCCATCATGGATAGTTAAATCTACATGGTCTAAAATAATTCTATTCTCATAGGCTAGGACCACGTTTTGTAATTCAATCATAGGTCCTCCTAGAATAATAAGACTGATAAAAAGTAATTTAATATAAAGACTAAAATGATACTGGTTACTACAGAGCTAGTAGTAGCATAGCCAACAGCAGTTGCCCCCATATCTGTGTACATGCCTTTATAAGATCCAACTAGGGCAATAACCGCTCCGAACACACAAGATTTAATGAGTCCGTACGTCAAATCAGATAGGATCGCAAAAATTTGAATGGAGTCTAAATAGGTAGAACCGGCTAGTCCTTTCACTATGGTAGCTACCAAGTATCCCCCACCTGTACCGATAAGAACACCATAAAATGTCAAGATTGGCACCATAATCATACATGCTACAACACGAGGTACTACAAGATACCCAATGGGGTTAACCGCCATGACCTTTAAGGCATCGATTTGCTCTGTTACTTTCATAGTTCCTAACTCTGCCGTAATAGCTGCACCCACACGACCTGCTAATACAACGCCAACTAAAACTGGGCCTAATTCGCGCCCCATAGCAATGGCCATAATACCACCCACAGTTCCCTGTGCACCATAGTGTATCAATACATCTGCCATTTGCAATGTCATCACAGCGCCTGCAAAAAACATAGTCAGTGATAAAATCGGCAAGGAATACACTCCTAAGTGCGCCATTTGTTCGATTGTCAGCTTCCAATTTATTTTTGGTAATTGTCCTATGGTCCTCCATAGTAACAGCATGGCCTCTCCTATTTGTGATAGGAAAAAGATTATTTGCTTACCAATCCATGTTAACCAAATCATAATTCCTCCTGAGTATTTATATCAATCTTCAGTATATCACAAAACTCTTTGAATGTGCAGTAGTACCATAAGAGTTTTCAAAAATAAGAGCAGGAAATGATGAGGTATCACTTCCTGCTCTCTTCAGATGAAACTATTTAGTTTTCTTTTGGTCTGACTCTTCTGCTTTTACTTTCTCTTTTAACTTTGAAAGTTTTTCTTTGATACGTTGTTTACGTAAATGGTCTCGATCTTTTTTATCTACCACTTGTACCGTAAACTGTCCATCACCTAAAACAACATAATCTACTACGACTCGTGATGCTTCATTGTTTTCTTTTTCGTCATCATCAGAGGCTTTCAAACCTTTTTTATGTTTGCCTCCATTTGGCAACTCATCATCGTCCACATCTTCCTCGTCTGCTTCTAGGCGTTGCTTTTTCGCCTTGTCCCCAGACTCTTCCACCATACTGATATCATCGGCTAAAAACTCTGCTACAATTTGGTTATTCTGATCATCTTCACTGAGATCTTTGAAATATTCATCAAAGTTTTTATGCACTTTCAATCGCTCTACAATTTCATCTGTCAAATTATATTTTTGTTTTTCAAACAAGTATGGCAATGGAATCACGCCACCACCACGCACTTCAAGTGTATAGGTTCCTAGCTTTTGATCTTCTGGCACTTTAAAGATAATTTCTCGTTGAATCTTTCCTTCGCGGTAGGCTTGTAAATTGGCAGTAATCACAATGTTGTCCCCAGGAGATACAATGACTTGGTCTGCACTAGCATCGATGATCGTAGCTGTACGTTTTGCTTCTTCCACTTGTACATCTACTTGAATATCACGGATTTCATAGTCTTTGAAAGCATTATTCATTAAACTTTCTACAATATCGAATAATTCATCGATAGATTTTTCAGATACTGAGCTACTGGAGTACACCATATTCCGTCGTTCTAAGGTAGGTAATTTAGGATCTACAGGTGTAATCTTAATATTGATCTTAGCTGTACCACCACCTACACGGTCTAGCGTTTTGTTCAGCAGGCTATATACGGAGGTCGCCACCAAGGTCGGCGTTAGTTTAGAAGATTCCACAACCGTGACCGCCGCATTTCGCTCTACCCCACGATCTAAATCACGAAGTTGCATACGCACAGGAACACCTTTTCCAAATACCCCAACGGTACCAGCAATACCTGCCCCGCGATCTTCTGTGATAACACCTACTTCTCGCCCTAAGGACCCCAATTTAAAACCAGAATCTATACTTTTTACTACTGTAAAAATACTGGAGTTATTCATGAAATAACCTGTAGAGCCACGTTTATCAAATGGGTGTCCAAAGGCAACTACTTTATCCTTATCTACATAGGTAACAGTCCCCACGGCGCCCATCTTCAAATCACCTTTTACCAGTAACGCCGCAATAGAGCCACCAGGCACCATTGGTTTCACAATATCATCCGTGCTGTCACTAGCCGTAGCATATCCTTTATAACCAAAGTCCTTAAATTTTGTTCCCAAATATGCTAAGGATGTTTCATCATAACCATCTGCCATCAATGGTGTGCCCAACGGAATCAATTGTGTATCTTTCCATGGATTCGGTAAATCTTTTTGGTATTTCTCATCCCACAGTTTCACCATTTGATCGATAGGTGTTACCATGCCCAAAGTACCGTCTGTAAATCCCCAGCCATAGGCAACAGCACCTACCAATTTTCCATCAATGTATACGGGGCTACCACTCATACCATGAACAATCCCCCCCGATGCATCAATGATGGGACCTGATACTTTCACTAAAATCAAATCCCCCGATGGGCCACGTTGTTTCATAACGCCTAGGACTTCCACTTTGAAAGAATCAATTTTATCCCCTTGTACTACTGTATCCGCATGACCTACCATGCCACGGTGTAAATCCTCTACTTTCATAAATTCTATTGCATGAGCACTTGTAAAAGTAGCCCCACACAATAAGAGCGCCAGCACACCCTTAGTGTACCGACGCCAAAAACGATGTAATTGCATCTATATCGCCTCTTCTTATTGATTATTAATAATTAGTTATTGATCACTGTTATAATTTGACCTCGTTCCACTGTAGCACCTGGCTCCACAGAGACTGTTTGTACCACACCGTTCACAGTGGCACGGGATGCTACCATAGGTCCCCCTAATGTTTGTACTGTTAGCAATGGGTCCCCTTCTTTGACAGAAGTTCCTACACTAACCACAGATACGACTTCACCAGATAACACAGTTTCATGATTTACTGGTGCAGCCTCTGCCGTAGATGTCACTAAAAATGCTGCTAACAATGCCCCCAAACTATATAGAAAAACTTTTTTCATATATATACACCTCCTACAATTTTCTTCCATGTACAGTATATCATATTTTCAAGAGTCAGAACAATCAATTCCTAGTAAAATAGTCTATCTTTTCATACACTATCTTACTTCCCTTATCATAAACTTTGTATATGAAAAAATCATGAAGTCAAGTACCACTTATCGTAGTTCTTCCAAGGTATCGCGCAATTGATTCAACTCTGATAGCGCTTTTCCTGTGCCCAAGATAACAGAATACCTAGGATGTTCCACTACATAAGCAGGACGACCCGTTTTTTCTGTAATCATTCGGTCTAAACCACGAAGCTGAGAGCCTCCACCAGTCAAAATAATACCATGGTGATTAATTTGCGCCAATAATTCTGGAGGTGTTTTTTCTAAAATGCTAATGATTCCTTCAATGATATGTTGCACTGGTCTTTCTAGAGCAAACTTCATATCTTTTGAAGTAATTTCCACCGCCCGTGGCAAGCCTGTCACACTGTGTCGACCTCTAACGATAGCACGTTCCTCTCCAGATCTTGAATCTACGGTACCCACTTCAATTTTTAGATCTTCTGCTGTCAAGGGACCTATAAGAAGCTTTTTCTTCCGCTTCATGTATTGTAGTAACGCTTCATCAAAGGTATCGCTACCGATGCGTAAACTCTCACTGACTACTACGCCAGAATCACAAATGACAGCAATATCTGTGGTGCCACCGCCTATATCGACCACCATGGCTCCCACTTGTTCAGCCTTATCTAAGCCAGTGCCAATAGCGGCTGCTAAAGGTTCTTCCATAAGCACTATTTTACGAGCTCCTGCTTGTAAGAGCACTTCTAAAACAGCCCGCTTTTCCACGGGTGTAATACTGGAGGGAACACAAGCAATCATACGGGATCGAATTAGCCCAGATACAGGCACTACACGACGAATAAAGTAACGCAACATATAAGCCGTTGTATCATAATCGGCAATGACGCCCCCTTTTAAGGGCTGAATCACTTCAATGCCCTCTGGCGTCCTACCTAAAATGGCTCGCGCTTCATGACCTACGGCAATCACTTCTCTAGTCTTTGTATCACAAGCCACAAACCCTGGCTCATCTAAAACTATACCTCGGCCTTTGACATACATCACTACGTTAGTGGTACCCAAATCGATACCAATATCAGTAGTCCATAGAAGGCTCATTTTTTCAAGAAATGATAGAGAGCGACTTTCGCGCTTAAAGGACGTTTGCTTGGTAGTCGTTCCTATTGGTTTTCTACGTACACCACGTTGTTTCCGTCTATCCTCTCTAGTTTGAGGCTGTTTTGGCTTACTCGTCCACCCGAACAATGTTAGCACCTATTCCTTTTAATTTTGTAACTAAATTATCATAGCCACGATCAATATGAGTCAATTGCCCCACTTTGGTCACCCCAGAAGCAGCTAAGCCTGCGCACACAAGAGCCGCACCACAACGTAAATCAGTCGCTTCTACTTCAGCACCTACCAATTGTTCAACACCGGTTACGATAGCTTTACGATCATCTACCTCAATGGAAGCACCCATTTTTTTCAACTCATCCACATGCATAAAACGATTTTCAAAGACTGTTTCCATCACAGTACTTGTACCTTTGGCAATCGTCGTCATAGCCATAAATTGAGCCTGCATATCTGTAGGGAATCCAGGGTATGGCAAGGTTTTAATAGATGTTGCTTTCAACTGTCCATTACTGATAACACGAATACCATCAATATCTTCTTCTACTGTAACACCAGCTTCTTTTAACTTAGCTACCACAGGCTTTAAATGCTCTGAAAGGGCATTTTCTACATATACATCGCCACCAGCCATAGCTGCAGCAATTAAATAGGTACCCGCTTCAATGCGGTCTGGAATCACTGTATGCACAGCACCTTTTAATTCTTTGACGCCTTCAATACGAATCACATCCGTACCAGCACCGCGAATATTAGCACCCATACTATTTAAGAATGTAGCTAAATCAACAATTTCTGGTTCTTCTGCAGCATTTTCAATGATTGTTTTGCCTTCTGCAAAGGTTGCTGCCATAATTACATTTTCAGTGGCCCCCACACTTGGGAAGTCTAAATAAATTAAATTACCTTTTAATCCTTCTGGAGCCTTTGCTTCTACAAAACCTTCTCCCATAGTGATAGTCGCACCTAGTGCTTCAAAAGCTTTTAAATGCAAATCGATTGGACGACTACCAATCGCACAACCACCTGGTAAGGCAATACGAGCTTCTCCTTTGCGCGCCAATAAAGGTCCCATCACTAAAAAGGAAGCACGCATACGACGCACTAGATCATAAGGCGCCTCAGTAGCAGAAATTGTAGACGCATCAAAGGTAATATTTTCTCCATCTTTTGTTACTTTCACACCAAGGGATGCAATCACATCACAAATAGTATGAACATCTTCCAAATCTGGAATTTCAAGCAGGGTGCTTGGAGTAGACGCCAATAAAGTCGCTGCAATAATTGGTAGTACCGCATTTTTTGCACTACTTACTCGAATACGACCTTCTAAAGGTGTACCTCCTTGAATAATAAGCTTTTCCAACTGAATTCCTCCTAATCTTATTTATAGTTATCGTTTAACGGTGATACCCTATCACCTTTCAAACATGTTTTGACTGACAAACATTCATACTCTAGTATACTAAATCTTTCCTCTATACGCAAGAAAAAGACCGCCTTTAGACGGTCCTTTCTATAACAGTTATGTGTATTCTATTTATTTTACTTTCATAGATAATTTTTTATCCAATCGATGGATAGTATCTACAAAACGAACGGTTCCCGTTTTATACCGCATCACTACGGAGTGAGTACGAGCACCACCAGGGAAGTATTTAATAGAAGATAATACATTGCCTTCTGTAATGGCTGTGGCAGAGAAGATAACATCATCACCACTTACTAAATCATCGATGGTCAATACTTTGTTAAGGTCAGTAATACCCATTTCATGACAACGACGAATTTCTTCATCTGTAGCTGGTTTTAAACGAGCTTGCATGTCCCCACCTGTACATTTTAAAGCAGCCGCTGCCAGTACCCCTTCTGGAGCTCCACCAGTACCTACAACCATGTGAATACCAGAGCCTTCTAAACCACATTCCATAGCTGGGTTTACATCACCGTCTGTAATCAAACGAATACGAGCTCCGACAGCACGACATTCATCCATCAACCCTTGGTGACGTTCACGATCCAACATAACGACTGTTAAATCATCGATAGCACGTTCCATTTTTGCGGCAACACGGCGCAAGTTTTCAGTCATGGATTCATTCAAGTCGATCACACCTTTGGCGCGTGGTCCTACACACAATTTTTCCATATACATATCTGGAGCATGCAATAAACCGCCTTTTGGTGCAATGGCCAATACAGCAATGGCACCATTTTGACCTTTTGCAATTAGATTCGTGCCTTCAATAGGGTCTACGGCGATATCTACTTCTTCTCCGCCTGCCCCAACACGTTCACCAATGTACAACATTGGCGCTTCATCAATTTCACCTTCTCCAATCACAACGGTACCAGAAATTGGTACTGTATCGAAGGTTTGGCGCATACCATCAACAGCTAATTGATCCGCTGCATCTTTGGCTCCACGACCACATAAACGACCACTTTTTAATGCCGCTGCTTCTGTAACACGAACAAACTCTAAGGCTAATGTGCGATCCATTTTGATCCTCCCACTTATGTCTACTATTTATTGGCTGCTTCCCAATCCGCTAGAAAACGTGCTAATCCTGCATCTGTTAATGGATGTTTCAAGGATTGTTGTAACACATTAAACGGCACTGTAGCAATATGTGCACCTGCTTTGGCACATTGTGTCATATGCATTGGCGTACGAACGCTAGCTGCAATGATTTCTGTTGAAATATTATGAATCATAAAAATTTCAGCAATGTCTTCGATTAATTGGATTCCGTCCATAGAAATATCATCTACACGACCAACGAAAGGGCTTACATAGGTAGCACCTGCACGAGCTGCCAATAATGCTTGGTTAGCAGAGAAAATCAATGTTACATTCGTTTTAATTCCCTCTTTAGAAAGCACAGACACTGCTTTTAAGCCTTCCGCTGTCATAGGTACTTTAATCACTACATTGTCACCCAACTTAATTAATTCATGGGCTTCTTTCACCATTTCTGGTGCTGTCGTAGCAATAACTTCTGCGCTCACTGGTCCCTCTACAAGATCAGCAATTTGTTGAATCACTTCGTGTAAGTCACGTTTTTCTTTCACGATTAAGGATGGATTTGTTGTTACCCCTGCAATAAAGCCCATTTCATAGGCTGCTTTAATGTCATCAAAATTAGCTGTATCAATGAAGAATTTCATAGCGGACTCCTTTCTAAGCCTCTGGATGAATATGAGTTAAACCACCCATATATGGTTGAAGCGCTGTCGGAATACGTACAGATCCATCTGCTTCTTGATTGTTTTCCAAAATCGCAGCCACTGTACGACCTACAGCCAAACCAGATCCATTTAATGTATGTACAAATTCTGGTTTACCTTTTTGTTCACGACGGAATTTAATATTACCACGACGTGCTTGGAAATCCGTCATGTTGGAGCAAGAAGAAATTTCACGATATACGCCTTGGCTCGGCATCCAAACTTCGATATCGTATGTTTTAGCAGAACCGAATCCCATATCACCTGTACATAATGTGATCACACGATGTGGCAATTCTAAGGCTTGTAAAATACTTTCTGCTTGCGCTGTCAAAGTTTCTAATTCTGCAAAAGATTCTTCTGGTTTTGCAAATTTTACTAATTCTACTTTATTAAATTGATGTTGGCGAATTAAACCACGTGTATCACGACCAGCAGAGCCTGCTTCGGCACGGAAACAAGCTGTAAAAGCTGTGTAATATTTAGGCAATTCATCAGCTGTCAAAATTTCATTGGCATGATAGTTTGTCAATGTTACTTCTGCCGTCGGAATTAGGAAATAATTTTCCCCTTCCACTTTATACATGTCTTCAGCAAATTTTGGCAATTGACCTGTATTCGTCAAGGTTTCACGAGTAACGATGTAAGGCGTCATCATTTCTGTAAAACCAGCACTACCGTGCTTGTCTAACATAAAGTTAATCAACGCTCGTTCTAAGCGAGCCCCAATTCCTTTGTAAATCGTGAAACGAGCTCCACTTTCTTTCGCCGCTCTTTCAAAATCTAAAATTCCTAAAGATTCTCCTAAATCCCAGTGTGCTTTTACATCAAAATCGAAGGAACGAGGTGTCCCCCAACGACGTTGTTCGATATTTTCGTTTTCATCAGCACCTACCGGCACAGAGGCATCACACATGTTAGGCAACATCAAAGCTACTTGTTGCAACTCTACTTCTACTTCACGCAATTTATTATCCAATGCACCGATTTCATTACCAACGCGTTGCATTTCTGCAATTTTATCATCTGCATTTTCTTTATTGCGCTTTAATTGGCTGATTTCTGCCGTTACTGCATTACGTACTGCTTTTAATTGTTCTACTTCTTGAATGATAGCACGTCTTTCATCATAGAACTTCACAAAGCTAGCCAGGTCGCCAGTAGTATGACGACGATCTAAGTTTTCTTGTACCGTTTCAACATTCTCACGGACAAATTTTAAATCCAACATAATCATGACCTCATAGAATTCATTTAAGTACTTAATTAATCTACCTTTAATATTAGCACATTTGCTATTACTTTTCTACCTTAATAGGCATTTACTTGGGCAATTTCCCCTTACCCTTTCTCCATCTCTGAAAGGATAACAAAACAGCGACCAAACTCATTTCTGTTTAGTCGCTGTCCATCTACGCACCTCACAACATGCTGTGCGTATACATATATTATTCTTCTACTGTTTCTTCCTCTTCTACTTTCACCGCTTCTGGTTTCATGAGAGGGAATAACAATACATCACGAATGGATGCAGAGTCCGTTAAGAACATGACTAGACGGTCGATACCGATACCCAAACCTGCAGTTGGCGGCAAACCGTATTCCAAAGCTGTGACAAAGTCTTCATCCATACGATGGGCTTCATCATCACCCGCTTCACGTTCTTTTAATTGATTTTCAAAACGTTGTTTTTGATCGATTGGGTCATTTAACTCGGAATAGCCATTTGCCAATTCACGACCATAAATAAAGATTTCAAAACGTTCTGTAGTCAATGGTTTCTCACGATTTTGTTTTGCTAGTGGGGAAATTTCAACTGGATGTCCATATACTACAGTTGGTTGCATCAAGTTTTCTTCTACATATTCTTCAAAACACAAATTCATGATTTTACCAATACCATCGGCTTCACCATATTCTACATTTAAGCGATCTGCAATTGCACGTGCTTCACTCAAGGTTTCAATAGCATCAAAGTCTTCCCCAGTGTATTGTTTAATACCTTCTTGCATAGTGATGCGATTCCATGGTGGAGTCAAATCAATATCCATGCCTTGGTAGTTAATTTTTGTTGTACCAAGTACTTCTTGTGCACAGTAGGAAACAACCCCTTCTGTCAATGCAATAGCATCTTCAAAGTTACCATAGGCCTGGTAGGATTCCATCATAGTAAATTCTGGATTATGACGAATAGATACGCCTTCATTACGGAAAGAACGGTTAATTTCATATACGCGCTCTAAACCGCCAACGATCAAACGTTTTAAGTATAATTCAGGGGAAATACGCATATAGATATCAATGTCTAAGGCATTATGATGCGTAATGAATGGGCGTGCTGCCGCACCGCCCGGAATAGCATGCATCATAGGAGTTTCTACTTCCATGAATTGCTTGCTGTTTAAATACTCTCTAATTTTCGCTACGATTTTCGTACGTTTTACAAATGTATCACGAACGCTTGGGTTTACAATTAAATCCACATAGCGTTGGCGATAGCGAAGTTCTGTATCTTTCAACCCATGCCATTTTTCTGGTAATGGACGAAGGGATTTAGACAATAAAGTCAATTTGTTGACTTTCACTGTAATTTCGCCTTTTTGTGTTTTAAACACATGGCCCTCGATACCTACAATATCTCCCATATCAAGCATTTTTACATATTTGTAATCCTCTTCTCCCATAACATCTTTACGGAAGTATACTTGAATATCGCCAGATAAATCGCGCAAATTAGCGAAGGCTGTTTTACCATGAGAACGAATTGTCATCAATCGACCAGCAATCACTACTGGTTGACCATCAAAATCACGGAATTCATCCTTAATTTGGAGTGCCTTATGTTGAACAACAAATCGTTGTCCAAATGGATAGATATTATCCTCTTCATATTGCGCCAACTTTTCGCGGCGTACCAACATTTGATCGTTTAAATCCAATTGTTCTGGCACATGTTTTTCTTCGCTCATGAGGGGCCTCCTTATACTTCTTTACCCTTATTGAATGCTTAATATTTTGAAACTCACCATACCATCTGGTGTATTCACTTCTACTTTGTCACCTTTCGCTTTTCCTAAAATCGCCACGCCTACAGGGGATTCATTAGAAATACGATTGTTGAAAGGATCTGCTTCAGAAGAACCTACAATAGTGTAGTCTAATTCTTCATTAAACTCTTCGTCTAACAAAGTTACTTTACTACCTACTGTCACTGTATCGCCTTTTACATTTTCATCAATGATTTTAGCTGTATTAATTTTATTTTCCAATTCAATAATGTGACCTTCGATGAAAGCTTGTTCGTTTTTCGCATCATCATATTCAGAGTTCTCTGAAATATCACCGTAGGAAATAGCAATTTTAATACGCTCTGCCACTTCGATTCGACGTACAGATTTATAATAATTTAATTCTTCTTCCAGCTTCTTCAACCCTTCGGCTGTAAGTAAGGTTTCTTTTACCTCTGCCATGTATGTCTCTCCATTTCTATTCCTCATATACAGAAAACAGTGCCACATGACACTGCCTCCCTTATGAAAAAGTTACTTAAATTTCTTATTAACAATAGCTATAATTATACTGACTTCTCTTGTAAATGTCAATGTGAAAGCCTATACTTGTACGACACACATGGAGTTTACCCTATTTTTTATAGACACTTTCATAGATAGCTAACGCATCCTTAGGTGTAAGATTACTATATGCTGTAGGATAACGAACACAACTATTAGCAATATCCGATAAGGATTCTTTTGGAATCCCTACTTCTTCCAAAGTAGATGGCACCCCTATTTCTTTGAAATATGCTTCTAAGGCTTCGATACCAGCTAATGCATAGTCTGTATCACTCATAGTGCCTTGTTCAATGCCCCACACTTCCTTAGCAAAACGCATCAACCGCGCTGTAGCATTGGGCAAAATCCAACGCAAATACGCTGGATGCATAATCGCCAGACCTGCGCCATGAGGAATATCATAAAAAGCTGACAGGGCGTGCTCTAAGGCATGCGTCATCCAGTCTTGATCTTTGCCTAATCCTAAGGAACGATTCAAGGCTAAGGTAGCACCCCACATAATGTTAGAACGAGCTTCATAATCTTCTAAGTGTTCCATGGATTTTCTGCCATTGCGCACGATATTTTTAAAAATTCCCTCGATGGCAGAATCTGTCACATTATCATCATCAGGTGTAGATACATATTGTTCCAATAAATGAGACAACATGTCTACGATGCCATAGGCAACTTGCTCTCGCGGTAACGTGTAGGTATAGGTAGGATCTAACATAGAAAATTGTGGAAACAAAGCCGGTCCATAACCGCTTAATTTTTTCTGTGTTTCCCAATCAGTAATAACACCACCATTATTCATTTCACTGCCAGTAGCTGCCATAGTTAATACTACACCAAATGGCAATGCCTCCATCACAGGCTGATGGTCTAAAAAGAAAGTTTGCCAAAAGTCAACCGTATCTGGTAAGGTAGCACCACCTGCAATGAATTTAGTGCAATCAATAACAGAACCACCACCGACGGCTAGAATAAAATCAATATTATGTTCTTTGCATAAAGCAATCCCTTCACGCACTTTCGTAGTTCGTGGATTTGACATAATCCCACTTAACTCAAACACTTCCTTACCTGCTTGTTGTAAGGCTTCTTTTACCGTATGATAAATACCATTCTTTTTAATACTACCTCCACCATAAGTAAGTAGCACTCGTGTTCCGTAGTGACTTAATTCAGCTGCTAGTGATTCCTTCACACAGTCTTTGCCAAACACTATTTTGGTTGGGTTATGGTAAATAAATGATTTCATTCGACCCTTGTCTCCTTACTATTAAATACGCCTATCGATGATAGAATGAATAGGCAATTGTTCTTTCATAGACTGTATCTGCTTTAGTCTTGCTTTCACCATTCATATTGATATCATTCGGCACAAATTGTGGCTCAATGGCAATGCCTGCATGACTGCCATAATGACGTTCTCGGCCATCTTCATCCAACCAATTTCCTGTATATACCTGAAAGTGTGGCGCATCTGTATGGAATACCGCTGTCACATCCTTACCTTGTAACACCGCAAAAGGCACAACAGAATCTACTGTTTTACTTCCTTCTACTGGAGTCGTTACAAAATCATGGTCATATCCCTTATATTGACTTAGGGCATCAGCATAATGCTCCAATGCCTTTTGTAGATCCATACCATTTCTAAAATCAAATGGTGTTCCATCCACTGATGCTGGTTCCAATTGCGGGATTTGATGGTCTCCAAATGGCATATACTGATGGGCTCCTAATTCTAATACATGGTTCGATAAGTCACCTTCTCCATGCAGATTAAAGTATACATGATTCGTTAAGTTCACAAAGGAATCTTCAGAGGTTGTGTACACATACGTGACTACTAACGTCTGCTCTACCAATCTGAATACCGCTTCTACATAGAAATCACCTGGAAATCCATCTTCTTCAGAAGTAATAGAATGAGAGAGATGTACCACTGTATCAGAACAATTTTCCTCCACTGCATCCCATAGACGATGCCCAATATTTCCTTTCCCACTATGCAATAAGTTGGGTCCATTGTTAGCTGTTAGTTGATGAACTGTACCATTCCACGTATAGGCTGCATTGGCAATACGATTCGCCACACGGCCTACGGTAGCACCCAGTTGTCCATGCTTTGTTTCATAGTCTTGTGCAGAATCATAACCCAATGCTAAATGGCGCTGCAACACTTTATCATAGACAGCTACAATGGTGGCACCATAATTGGTGATTTGTACTCTCAGTGCTTCATTTTCTATTGTATATACATGAGCCTCTTGGCCTGTTTGTAAGTGTCCAAAAGATTCTACTTTCATCATAACTCCTAACCCCCGATACGCCACATAGGACGTTCCACTTTTTCAATGGAATTTCCATCATGACTCGCGTATCGACCTTGTAATGCCTCTTCAATGCAATGCAATATAGTTTGTGGCGTTCCGCCATTTTGTATAAGCCCACGCAAGTCTAAATCTTCATCACGCAACAAACATAAGCGTAGCGATCCATCTGCAGTGAAACGAATGCGATTGCAAGAAGAACAATATTGATTGGACAAAGGAAAAATAAAGCCAATTTGTTGTCCATCTGGCAATTGGAAGTATTGAGCTGGTCCAAATCCCAATCGTTCTGTAACTGGAGTTAACTCAGATCCCACAATGCGTTCAATCTGCTCCTTCCACTCTCCAAAGGTAGGCACATGACTTTGTTTCCCTTGGAATGGCATATATTCAATAAATCGCCAGACTACATCCCACTCTTTTCCATAATGCAACAAGGTTTCCACTTCTTTGTCAGAAAATGGCGCTTGCACTACAGTATTAATCTTTATATTTTGAAAGCCTGCAGTTTTTGCAGCTTCTATACCACGAAGCACACCAGCTAATTGTCCATTGCGACCTACAGCTTTGGCAAAACCCTCTTCTTCCACAGAGTCTAAACTAATATTTAATCGCTGTACCCCTGCTGTAAATAAACGTTTCGCCTGAGTTTCTAATAGACTACCATTGGTAGTCATAGAAATATCGGAAAACCATTGGCTCTCTTGTATACGCTCTAACAACTCATATAAATGTGGATACAATAATGGTTCTCCCCCAGTTAAGCGCAAAGCTTTGATGCCTCCTAAGTGCAATGCCTCTAACAAAGGCAACCAAAACCTTGGCGGCAACACAGGCGCCATAGCTTCTGTAATCTCCTGAGGCCGACAATAGGCACAACAAAAATTACACGCTTCCGTTAAGGAGATACGTGCATACTCAATGACACGCCCTTGGCTATCACGCATTGACTGGCTCCTCAACAATACGCACTGCATCACCTACTTGAATCTTTCCGCCTTCTAAAACACGTCCAAAAATCCCTTGCGTAGGCATAATGCAACTTCCTACTTGTTGCATAATTTCACAACCTTGATGACACTCTTTGCCGATTTGTGTAACCTCTACGATAGTCTTACCTAAGGCTAATTTAGTACCCACTGGCAATTGGAATAAAGTCAAGCCTTCTACAGTAATATTTTCTGCAAAATCACCAGGGTTCACATCAGCACCGCTTTTACGCATTAATTCGATACTTTCAATACCAAGCAAGCTCAATTGACGATGCCATGGGCCTGCATGAGCATCTCCTTCAATACCATGATTTACTACTAACTCCGCTTCAGGGATGTTTGTTTTCTTTTGTCCTTTTGCTCTGCTAATTGAAATAGCAATAATTTTTGCGTCCATTATATCTCCTTAGATTATTATATTTAAAATCACCTATATAGTTCTTATTATATCACGTTTATTTACTAAATCTATAACAAAAAGCACGCCCTTGAAGAAAGAAATCCATATGTTGATATTTCTAAAGACGTGCTCTTTATTTTATATTCTTTAAACTGATTATTTTTTTATATCCCTCTGACCTAAACCATTAAAAACCATGTTTAATACAACAGCTAAGATACTACCAAAGGTAATACCACTTTCAAAAATAATCTTCGCAGCTGGTGGAAAGTTATGATAAAACTGTGGTGCCCCAATAGGAATCATAGCCACGCCAATACTCAAGGCTACAATCATCAAGTTATGACTATTTTCGTAATCTACATTTCCTAAGGAACGTATGCCGCTAGCAATAATCATGCCAAACATGGCAATCCCTGCACCTCCAAGCACTGGGCTAGGAATGGATGCCACTACGGCTGCTAGTTTAGGAAACAATCCCAAGATCATCAAAACCACACCTGATGTAGCTACTACGAAACGGCTTTTCACATTCGTTACCGCAATTAATCCAATATTTTGAGCAAAAGCTGTATAAGGAAAACTATTTAAAAAACCACCTATGCATGTAGATAATCCATCCGCTTGTAAACAAGAACTTAATGTTTTCTTATCCACTTTTTTATCTACAATTTCACCTATGGCAATGGCATCTCCTGTAGTCTCTACCATACATACAGACATAACTACAAGCATAGCGATAATGGAGCTTACATCAAAGGTAGGCATACCGAATGCAAGTGGTGTCACTAAGCCTAACCAATCCGCCTGAGTCACCTCAATAAAATTCACTTCCCCTAAGGCATACGCAATCATAGTACCACCTAATAAGCCAATAAGAACTGACAAATTACTTAAAAATCCTGTAGTAAAACGATTTACTAAGACTACAATGAGCAATGTTAATCCTGCTAACCATAAATTTGTGGAACTTGCGTAATTAGGATCTTCTGGAGATACGCCGGCAATCCACATAATCGCTACAGGCATCAAACTAATGCCGATAATCATAACGATAGTCCCCGTTACCACCGGAGGAAATAATCGAATGAGCCTACTAAAATAAGGGGCGATGAAAAAGGTAAATATCCCCGCCACTATAATAGCTCCATACACAGCTGGTAAGCCATGTTCTGTTCCTATAATAATCATAGGTGCTACAGAGGCAAAGGTAACTCCTTGAATCATCGGAATTCGCGCACCTACTGGTCCTATCCCTATGGTTTGAATCAACGTAGCAATACCACAAGCAAATAGGTCAGCATTTATGAGGCGAATCAAATCTGGAGTAGATAAACCTAAGGCATTCGCCAGAATGATAGGAACGGCTACAGCCCCTGCATACATAGCCAATACATGTTGTAAACCATAGGAAAACAACTTAGGTAGGGGTAAGATTTCATCAACAGGATGCACCTGTTTAGCACTTTCACTCATGCCATTTCTCCATTCTTCAATACATTTTATTAAGAAGTTATGCTAATTATAATACTTTTATATTAAATCATAACTTATATAATTTGTCAAAAAGATAGCCTACTCATCAAGAGTAGGCTATATCTTATTTAGCTTTATATCCTTTTACAGTTGGATTATGGTCTTTCATAGCTTGTTCTAAGCCGAAAATAACCATCTCATTCATATATGTACGCAATTCATCATTTTGTACTTTTTCAGCATGACGTGCCAATATGCCTAAAAACTCAGCTTTATAAGTTTCCACTTGATCACCAGCTACAAAGCGATGTCCATTTAAATAGTTTTGATAATCCATATATAAACTATTCAACACTGTTGTGCCATAGCTATCTTGTTTCCAGCGATGGCTATCGATATAAAAGTTTTTACGTACATTCATATAATACAGAGCATTCTTTACATCCAACTGGCCAGCAGAAACAACTTGGTTTGTTTGTAATTCAAATAATTGTTTACTATGTGCTTGTCCATAGTTTGCAAATGTATTGACTACTTGTTTTACTTCCCAATTTGGACTTTGTACAGAAACACCAGATTGCATATCAGCTATCACAGCTACCCCTTCTTGTGCTGACAACATCAATGGGTCTTGTGCTGCATACGCAGTTTGCCCCAATGCAATAACACCTAATATGGCAGCTCCTGCTATCCAACGTTTACTTTGTTTTTTCATATAAAAGCTCCTTTCAGTATTTCATTCTATACCCCTATTATACAGATTGTACCTCTTTTATTCAATGAGCAATTGTATATTCATTTAGTCTATTATATTCTATCCATAATGTATATATCTTGACTTTTATCAATCCATCAAGTACCATAAGAGTAACTATGATAATATCTATCATTATCGTTTTTACTGTGGAGGTGACCATGAAGTATTTTGAATTAGAAGCACTGCCTTATCCTGACCATGCCTTAGAACCGATTATCAGCAGAGAAACACTCACATTTTTGTATACCCAGGTATACAGCCATGCCATATCCTCACTTAATGAACTAGTTGAAGAGTGTCCTGACCTTCGCTTTGGTCATATTGACTGTCTGTTAGGAGGCCTAAGCCATGTACCACTAGAAATTCGACAAGACATTCAGTGTTATGGTGGAGCCTATAAGAATGTAACCTTATTTTTGCACACGTTGACAAGCCCTAATACAAGTACCATCAACGGACCAATCAAAGATGCTATCAACCGCTCTTTTGGGTCCTTCGAAACATTCCAACAGCAGTTTACGAAGGAGGCTCACGCCCATGTTGGTAATGGTTGGACTTGGCTTGTCATCAACCCAGACAATACCCTTTCTATTACGTCCACAAAAGAACAAAACAATCCAATTATGGATATGCAAACTGCCATTTTAGGCATCAATATGTGGGATTACATGTATCCCTCATCTAACCGTCAAACCTATATTGATACCTTCTTCACCATTGTGAATTGGAAGATTGTGAACCACATCTATGAAGAAACATTAAAAAGTCCAAATCGTTTTGGCCACGAATAAAACAAATAAAAAGCTGTCATCACCTCGTTGTGTATGACAGCTTTTTTCTATTCTTCTGGTACGGTGCCCACATGGACTGCTACAATACCACCTGTAAGTTCAAAATACTTAGCATCTTGTAGTCCTACATCTTTAAAAATTTGAAGAACACCTTCTTGCCCCACATAACGGCGCAATGATTCTGGCAGCCATGCATAGGATGATTGATCTCGGCTCAATTTCCCCAACACAGGCAGAATCTTTTCAAAGTATATATAATAGGCTTGTTTAAACCCAAACATAGTAGGCTTTGCCAATTCCAAAGTAACTACTTTGCCACCTGGTTTAACAACACGTTTCATTTCACGAATCGTTTGTTCAATGCTTGGCACATTGCGCAAAGCAAAACCAGATACAGCACCATCAAAGGTATTGCTATCATAAGGTAAATCCATAGCATCCCCTTGGGTCAAGGTCACTCGATCTGTATATCCTTCTTTCTCTAATCGATTCTGCCCCACCGCTAACATTTCAGGACTAAAATCAAGTCCTTCCACATGTAAAGACGGAATTTCTTGTAATGCTGTTTTTGTTAACATACAAGTACCACAAGCAATATCCGCTAGTCGCATACCTTCCGTTAATTCTAATTGTTCTATAGCAAATCTACGCCACCGTGCATCTTGGTTAAAACTCAATAATGTATTCATCACATCATAATGCTTCGCAATATGAGAGAATACATCTTGCACGTAAGCTTTTTTATCTTCATGTGTTTTAAATTCCACAATATACCTCCAGTTATTTATACTGCTATTCATTATACACGAATGGATGCGGATATTCCATAATTTGTGATTTTTTTCTCTTGCCAAAAGTATATATTCCGTTTATAATGTGCTTATGTCTTTTATGAGTAGATATTTGTACTCGATTTTAAGTATTTATAAGTATAAGGAGTTTTCTATGAGGGCATTATTTCAATTCATTAATAGATTTAGCCTCATCCAGCAAATCTGCATAGGTCTCTTAATCGGCACTGGTATTGCCGTATGGTCTCCAGAAAATGCTGTGAAGTTATCTTTATTAGGTACCATCTTCGTAGGTGCATTAAAAGGTGTAGCACCTGTATTAGTATTTTTCTTAGTCATCGCAGCAGTCAGCCGTCATCGTTCCGGTCAAAAAACTGGCATGCGTTCCATCATCGTATTGTACTTAATCGGCACATTTGCATCTGCAGCTATCGCCGTAGCAGGTAGTTTCTTATTCCCTACGACTTTGCTATTAACAGCGTCTCCAGCTGATACAGCACCTCCTAGTGGCATTACTGCAGTACTTTCTACTTTATTAACTAATATTGTTGAAAATCCTGTGAAAGCCATTTTAAGTGGTAACTATATTGGCATTCTTGGTTGGGCTTTATTATTTGGTTTTGCTCTTCGTCATGCAGCAAATGAAACGAAAGATGTGATGGCTTCCATCTCTGATGCGATTACATTGGCTGTACAATGGATTATTAAATTTGCTCCTCTTGGTATCATGGGCTTGGTAGCTCAATCTATCGGTGAAAATGGATTAGGCGCTTTACTGACTTACGGTAAATTGTTATTAGTCCTATTAGGATGTATGTTTGCAGTAGCACTCATCATCAATCCATTGATCGTAGCTATCGTCATGAAACGCAATCCATATCCATTGGTATTCCGCTGCCTTCGTGAATCTGGTGTGACAGCCTTCTTCACTCGTAGTTCCGCTGCGAACATTCCAGTTAACATGGATTTAGCAAAACGTCTAGGCATTACACCTGATACCTACTCCATTTCCATTCCATTAGGCGCTACTATCAATATGGGCGGTGCAGCTATTACCATCACTGTTATGGCATTAGCAGCTGTATCTACATTGGGTATTCAGGTAGACCTAGCGACAGCAATCTTACTTAGCATTATCGCTACCATCTCCGCTTGCGGTGCCTCCGGTGTAGCTGGTGGTTCACTCTTATTGATTCCATTAGCTTGTTCCCTATTCGGTATTTCCAATGATGTAGCTATGCAAGTGGTAGGTGTTGGATTCATCATCGGCGTGATCCAAGACTCCACCGAAACAGCATTAAACTCTTCTACAGATATCTTATTTACAGCAGCTGTAGATTATGCGCGTCACGGCTACCCAACGGACAAAGTATAAACGTATACTTCACACATACTGTTTGAAAGGTCTATTTGTTCTTTGGTATGGGATGCCCAATAGAATTTATAATTACATATGGCTTATGAAAGTAAGCCCTAACAAGGCTAATAAGGACTGGTACAATCTGTACCAGTCCTTTCTTATTTCTGTCATCACTTATATTATAAAGCAAACTGAATAATATGCTTCCTCTTATACCCCAGTGTATCCGTGTACTACATTCGGTTTCACTAGGAATGTTGGCAGTACCGCTTCTACTAATAGGCTTAATTTTTGTGAAAGTTCCTCTTTCGTATATTTCACATCATGCGGTACTTGTACGTCAAAACTAATCTTTCTATGTTCCATATCAATTCGAATATCGTATAAAGAAAAACTGTCATCATAGGCTTGAATCACTGCCACTAAACGTTGTTGCAAAGCTAGGGTTTGCTCATTGACAACGATTGGATCCATATGAATGGTCAATTTTAACTGTAATTCTTTCAAAGCTTGTCGTTCTACACGATCAATCATATTATGGATGGTCATCGCATCTTGTTTCGCATCTACTTCTACGTGGATAGAAGCATACTCGTGGCCTGGACCATAATCATGAATCATTAAATCATGAGTTCCTAAAATACCAGCCTTAGATTCTACAAAATTAATAATCTCTTGTACACGTTCTGCAGTAGGTTCAAATCCTAATAAACGATCTGTCGCTTCTTTCAGCACTTCAAAACCAGCTTTGGCAATGATAAGTGCCACAATTAAGCCTAAATACCCATCAACGCTCAATTGGAATATACCGCCCAACAATAAGCCAATAGCAATCGCTGCCGTCGCCCATACATCGGATAAAGCTTCTTTCCCATTGGCACGCAAGATAGGAGAATCAATACGATTACCAATGGAACGCAAAAAGAAGGATAACCAAATCTTCAAAGCCATAGCCCCTAACATAACAGCCAGTGCGGATATGGAAAACTCTACTACCTCGGGATTCATAATGTGCTCCACCGCTTCAATACCTAATTGAGCAGCTACTACAAAAAGCAAAATAGAAAAACCAATGGATAATAGATATTCCATTCGACCATGTCCATATGGATGCTCTGCATCTGCTTTACGGCCAGATAATTTAAAACTCAAAAAGGATACTAAGGATCCCCCTGCATCAGCCACATTATGGATAGCATCACTAATCATGGCAATGGAGCCGATAAGAAAACCAATGATTAATTCCCCTAAACAAACTAACACATTTACCACAATACCGGTGATACTCGCCATAATCCCATATTGTTGGCGTACATTAGTATCTTTGACTTCATCTTTATTTTTTACAAATAAACGGATTAATACTTCTGTCATACTACACCTCTTTTATCTATTTAACATATACTCACAATTCTACCCCATTCTAATCTGCTATATCACAGAGGTAGCTTTTTATTCTCATTTACTTTCTCATTATATACTATTATTTAACTATTATCAACTATAATTTTAATTGAGAATCTTTGATTTCAAAATAGTTATAACCTATGTCATATACTCATACAATAAGGTAGGGTAGATTTCTTTATACTATCTTAGACCTCTATCGTTACTATCATTTCATATCATAACTTGTATGAGTCTATACATATTAAACATATTTTGCTTATAGGTACTGCACAATATATCAATTATCATCATATATTAGCATAAAAAAACTGTAGTGATAGTATCCCCATCACTACAGTTTTTACTATATATCTTTTTAATAGATTACCATTTATGTTCGTAGAACACTTGCGTCCACATAGACACTTCTGACAATGTTGGGTGTGGAGCCATAGCCTCGCCAATGGAGATAACAGATTGTGGATCCAAGTACCTTGTCAAACCTTGTGCACGTAGTTCTTTCGTTGTATTAGAACCGATTTCTTCATGAACAGGAACTAATTTCACTTCACCACTATTCATTAAATGTACATATGGTTGGAACAAGATCGATGCTTGTGGTCCCACGATATGAGCCCCTAATAGACGATTCGTAGCTTTGTCTACTACTACCTTAATAAATCCATCATGCACATCGCCTTTATCGATACCAAGGGCCATACCTTTTGCGGAGTTAGAATAGTGGTTAATACCAACTCCCACATCATAACCAGCCTCTTTGGCTTCTGCTTCAGTCATACCGACACGACCTACTTCTGGATACGTGAACGTCACCATAGGAATCAAATCATAGCGTGCCCAACGATAGTCTGTTGGAGATGTAGCACGATATAAATTATGAGAGATAATATCCCCTTCATAGTTGGCACGATGACGGAAGGCTGCATTACCATTCACATCACCTAATGCATACACACCTTCTACAGATGTTTCTAAAAATTCATTAGTTTTAATCCAGCCACCTGGTAATTGCTCAATATGAGTATTTTCTAGGTGCAAATCTTCTACAGACGGAGCAATCCCAGTAGCCACCAAAATTTCATCTACACGGATTTCAGATACTTCACCTGTAGTACGGTTTTTCACAGTGATTACTTTATCACCATTATCCACACGTACATTATCACATACAGTATCTGTTAATACGTTCACTCCAATGGCTTTCATTTCTTCTAAAATATGAGCAGAAATAGCTTCATCTTCTTTTGGCAATAAACGCACATTGCGCTGGATTAACGTCACTTCCGTACCTGCTGCGGCAAACACACCAGCAAATTCTGTACCAATAGGACCACCACCAAATACAGCTAGTCGTTTATATGGTACTTTTGGATATTCACTGCCAAAGAATTTTTCACTTGTAATATAACCTGCTTCTTCTAAGCCATCTACATGATTTACTTTAGAATGACCGCCTGTACCAATGATAATAGTAGGTGCTGTAATTTCTTCTGTTTTTGTACCATCTTGCAATGTTACATATAATACTTTATCACTTACAAATGTAGCTGCTCCATGGTATACATCAGCGTTATCAAAGCTTTCATAGAACTCTTTAACCCCTTTGCTTTTATTGATAGCTTTCCAAACCCGTTCACTCACTACATCCCAGTTAAGAGTCGGTGTGGCAGTTTCTACACCAATTTTTTTCCAACCATGGCTTTCATGTACCACATCCGCTGCAGTAACCATTACTTTTGTTGGAATACAGCCACGTGTTAAACAAGTGCCACCAAAGCCTGTTTTTTCAATAACAGCTACACGTTTGCCTGCTTTTAATGCTGCATCAGCTACTAAGCTAGCACCACCAGTACCAATTACGATTACATCATATTGTTTCATTTACGTCATCCTTTCTAAACCAATGGATAATCTTTATTCTTTGTATATAGTATATCATACATCGACTATTTTAGATATGAGAATTTTTACTATTTTCCACTGGCAATAGAATCTAACAATTCAATATACGTTTCTTTTGTTAAAGGAGCTTCAAAGTTTTCTAAAATTTCTTCCGCAACCTGTGCCTCATCATATAATAAATCAACAATAGTCATGGCTAAGGCTTGAGCCGTTTTAATATAGGCTACATCTGGTACGGTAATATTATATTCCGCACTATGGAGCACCCCTTCAATACATCCCACCCAAGGGTGGATAACAGGCATTAAATGGGATACATCGCCCATGTCAGTACTTGCTGTCATATGCACCCGTTGACGTACATTGTCTGTACCAAATAGCGGTTCTGAGTTAGACCGCAATAAACTGTTCATATCTGGATTATCACGCATCGGTAAATAGCCCGGTAGATCATGAATCACACAAGTAGCCCCCACTGCATCTCCGCCAGCTTTCAAGGCACGATTGACACGTTGATTCCCATCCACAATAGCTTGTACATTAGAAGCACGCACATAGCTTTCAACTTGCACATAATCTGGTACACAGTTGACCAAGGTTCCCCCTTGATTAATGATAGGATGGAACCGGAAATAATCGCTCTCTTTGAAAGTCTCACGAATAGCATGTACTCCCATCACCCCCATCAAAGCTGCATTTAATGCGTTAATCCCTTCATGAGGAGATGCCGCTGCATGGGCAATTTTACCATGGTATTCAATCAGTTTTGCCACAAATCCATTGGAGGTACTACCTAAGTTCATTTCTCCCGTAGGTGTGTCCGCTGTTTCCACATGCATTTGCATAGCCATATGGATATCATCAAAAGCTCCTTCATAAATCAGCTGTTGTTTACCACCTAAGTATTTAATCGTTCCTTTTTCACGCAATGTATTGCGATAATCCACTTCAATCATCTCTTCTGCTGGGACTGCAAATAAAACTACATCCCCACCAAGAGCTTCCATAACGCCTTCCGCTTGTAAGCCCATGGCTACTGCAAATAAATTGGCAATTTGCACATTATGTCCACAACAATGGGCTGCCCCTGTCATAGGATCTGCCTTTGGATGACGGTGACATACGATGGCATCCAATTCACCGATCATGGCGACAGTTTTTTTAGATTTACCACCATGCAAACGACCTTTCACACCTGTAATAGCATGACCAATCGTAAAAGGAATCCCTAGCTCTGTAAACATATCTTGTACTTTTTGAGATGTTTTATGCTCTTTATAACCCAATTCTGGTTCATCCATAATGGCGCTAGCTAATGCACGCAATCGACCTTGACCTACCACAATGGCATCACATACACGTTGTTTTACTTCTTCTTTCGTTAACATAATCGGTCTCCTTTTACATTGTATGAAAACACCTTTTACTAAAAGGTATCTATGTATAACTCTTGAACTCTATTGTACCACGAAATCAAAAAGAGAGTTGATAGGAAATCATCAACTCTCTTTCATTAGGTTCAACTATAACCTATATGGTTATATTCAAATTTAAATCACACCTTGCATATGTAATACAAAATGAGCTACTGCAGCAGCACAAATAAAGGTACCTGCCGTTACCGCTAAGGCTACTGGAATAATTCTCCAAGATAGACGACGGAATGCTCCTAAGTCTTTTCCCAAGGAGAGACCTGCATAGGCTAATACTGGTGTGGTTGTAGCCAAGAATGTTACTTCTTTTGTTTGTGCAATAATCCATGCTTGCCCTGGCATGATTGGCAAGGATGCAATGACCCCTACTAAAGATACCCAGAAGACCATAGGGAATCGATTAGCTACTGGTAAATAGGAAATAATCGCACCAATAATTGCTAACCCAGCAATCACAAAGACTCCTACAAGACTTGGTCCCAATAGATGCTTGCCATCAATGATATTACCCAGAGCAGTCATAATAGCTGCAATGCATATAACAATGACAAATTGTGTAATTTTTTCACTCATAGTCATCTTATTGTCCCTCCTCTGCCAAATCTTGTTCACGTGTACGACCTGTAAAGAAATTATATGTTTTTTCCATCACAGGTAAAGACACGAAAATACCAAAGTAAACTCCTAGTACAGTAGTCAGCAAATTCGCTGCCCCTGCTAAAGCTGCAATTTGAGCTTCATATTCTGGATATACTGCAATGATAGGGGCAGTAGAAGCAGCCATCATACTAGCACTACCTACACCCGCACCCATAGCCAAGGCCAGTGGATGGAACCAACCCATTTGAGCAAAAAATCCTGCTAGTACAGACGCCCACATAGCACCAATCAATACGCCACAAATATACATGCCCATAACGCCACGGCCTTCAGGAGAGCTAAAGCCAAATTTATCAATAATAATCGCTACATTAGGTTCCCGGTCTACAGAGTAACAAGCACCCACCGCTTCACGGCGCATTCCTACTAATAATGCCACTGGCAAGCCGAATAAAATAGTACCAAAGAAATGGCCTAACTCTTGTAACATAAGAGCCAACCCAGCAGTAGAAAGAATTTCTAAATTAGGACCAATCCCTAAGCCTACTTTAACCATTAAGAGCATCACTGCAATCCCAAGATAATCCGCTGATTTTTCCATGGTTTCTACTGTTAAAATTTTGAATGATGGAATGGATACAAACAAACCCATAATCAACGCATAGAGAAGCGGTAAGAATACCACAGCTCCAAATCGTTGGATTCCGATCATTTCTGCAATGATGGTAATCACAAGAGCCAATGCATGTAATTTCCAGTTTTGTAATACTTGCATACAATACCTCCTATACTAATAACTATAACTATTTCTTTATTATAGTAAAGTTTAACGTGCACGGTCAATGTGTGAGTGATTCCGAATTAGCAATAGGGTTGCAAAAATAAAATAAGAGGTGAATAGCTGTACTATCCACCTCTTATGATTAAGAGCTAGTATATTGAGTTATCATATGCCGTATAGTTGGCTTATGCATTTACTAATGCTTTTCCTAATGCTTCACATTGTTCTTTACCAGAATCATCAGGTTCGCCCATCACTGGTAATTTATCAACTACAACGCCATTAGCGCCTTCTACACGACCAGCCCAGTCATCTAACCAAGAGCCACCCCAACCATAGGAGCCAAACAATACTACTTTTTTACCTGCCAATTTAGGTTCTAATGCTTCATAGAATGGTGCAAATTCACCGTCTTCCAATTCTTCAGCACCCATGTCAGCGCAACCTAATGCTAATTTTTCATAATTAGCAGCTTCATCAGCAGTGATTTCAGAAACGGATTTTACTACCACTTCTTGACCAGCATCAGCGATGCCTTTACCTACAGCTTCTGCCATTGCAGCTGTGTTACCTGTTCCAGACCAATAAATTACAGCGATCATAATGTTACCTCCTAGCATGCCGTTACGGCAACCAAAGACTCTAAAGATTTTCCTTTATTCAACTGTGCATGACAATAGTCACGACACATTCGAAAACAATGAAATGCGTGCATAGCTGACGCTTGATTTCCATATACCTTCCAGTCGCCACAGACTTTATAGCCTGCTCCGCGGAATTGGATAAACGCTTTTACATCTTCTAATGGATATCCTAAAAACACTCCGATTTCATGAGGAAATACGTCGCTCATTTCAATACGATCACGCAAATGTAATAACCAATCTGCCAAAGTTTCATAGGATTCATATCCATAGTTTTGTAAAAATGCTAGCACCTCAGGTTGTCGCAAATAGTCCTCAAGCATACGTTCACGAAATACGAGTAATAATTTTCGTTTTTCACAATGGCACAATTCATAAAAGAATAGTCCTTTTTGATTAAATTTATCATTATACTCATGTGTTTTTTCTACCATCTTAGCCCCTAAATGCTGAGGTAAAGCAACAAGATTTGCCACTTTTATACCTCGAATCGCGGGCGCACAATGGTAACCGATAATCTGCTCAATGGATTCCATTTGTTGTACCTGCCTTTTTACTTATTTTGGGGAGAACACTTGCTCTCACAGCAAATAGATAATCCGGATATATATCATCTCGAAAGATGAACTAAAATAATGAAAATTATTTCTATTATTATAATACAAATAATCCTAACATATGTCAATAAGTATGAGAAATTTTTTCATTTAAAATGAAAAAGTTGCTCTCTTTGAAAGATAGGTATTTCATACTACTCATAGTCAATACTATTCTTCAAAGTTTGCAACTTTTCTTTATAATAAATACTGTAATTGTTTTCTCAATGCTGTATCCTGCACATTCGTCATGACATATTTCACTCGTGGGGCTCCTGTACTATCTGACAAAAATATAATTTGCAGATACATAGGATATTCCACTTGCTTAAACCATGTATTTACAATGATTTCACCTGCATATACATGTTTTCTTACTTCTCGAAATGGGACAATCACTTGGAATGATTCAGGGTGCTCTTTTACATATGAATCATAGTCCTGAATCATAGCGACTGTATATTTAAATCCTACAGGGGCTGATGTAGAATTCCAACCACCTTGCTTAGGACCAAATCCATATAGCAAGGTGCCTTCACCATAACGGGCATAGTAATAATTGTTATTTTGCTTATCCATCAGCATGTAGGACTCACTTGTATCAATACCAATTTGTCGTAGTCCCTCTTCCAATGACTGTGGCATACCACTAGAAATAATACTAGCACTACTCCCTGCTTGCACAAGCATAGTAGCCGGCCATCTATCTGATACCCTATTGGATGCTTCCACACCAATCTTGCTGCCAACTAGCATACATACAAGCGTACATAGCCATACAAAATATGTTATTTTTCTATTCATTATATTCGCCTAACCTTGTTTCTTTTGCATTTTCGCCCAGGTATCACGCATACCTACAGTTCGATTCATCACAATATGGTCTGGCGTGCTATCTTTATCCGTTACAAAATAACCGGTACGCAAGAAATGATAATGATCACCTACTTGTGTATTACGGAATGCTGCTTCACCTTTAGCAGATTTTACTTCTAAGGAGTTTGGATTCAACTGTTGTAAGAAATCCTTATCTGCCGATTCGTCATCTTCTGCAGATAATAAATAATCGTATAAGCGCACTTCCATATCTACCGCTGTAGAGGCTTCTACCCAATGTAAGATACCTTTTACTTTCTTTTGACAGCCTGTTCCAGATTTTGTAGTTGGATCATAGGTACAATGGATTTCAGTGATATTGCCATTGTCATCCTTTACTACAGATTGACATTCAATGATGTAGGCACCTTTTAAGCGTACTTCTTTGCCAGGTGCTAAACGGAAGAATTTTTTCACTGGCTCTTCCATAAAATCACCACGCTCAATGTACACTTCTCGACCAAATGTCACTTCACGTGTGCCCATTGCTTCATTTTCTGTATTGTTCTCGATCACTAATGTCTCCGTTTGCCCTTCTGGATAATTTGTGATGACAACTTTTACTGGGTCTAGTACTGCCATATACCGTGGCGCTTTTAATTTCAAATCTTCACGGATACAGAACTCTAATAGACCTACTTCTACCATGCTATCTGCTTTGGCTACACCAATACGTTCACAGAAATCCCGAATGGACTCTGGGGTATAACCACGACGACGTAAACCAGAAATCGTTGGCATACGAGGATCATCCCAACCACTTACAAGATTTAACTCAACTAATTGACGCAATTTACGTTTACTCATGACCATATTCGTCACATTTAAGCGAGCAAATTCAATCTGTTTTGGTTTTTCTGTATCTTCCCAATCTTCCAACACCCAATTATAGAGTGGTCGATGCACTTCAAATTCTAAGGTACATACAGAATGGGTAATACGTTCAATCGCATCAGATACTGGATGGGCATAGTCATACATAGGGTAAATATTCCATTCAGAACCTGTACGATGATGTTCAGCATGTAAAATACGATACAATACAGGATCTCGCATTACGATATTAGGGTCTGCCATATCAATTTTGGCACGTAATACTTTTTCTCCATCCTTATATTTGCCCGCTTTCATTTCTTCAAAAAGACGTAAGTTTTCTTCCACGCTACGGTCACGATAAGGACTATTCGTGCCAGGAGTTGTAAAATCACCACGAGTAGCACGGATTTCTTCTGGTGTTTGATCATCTACATAGGCTTTACCTTTTTTGATCAATACTTGGGCATATTCATATAATTTACCAAAATAGTCAGATGCATAATGTACATCCCCATACCATTCAAAGCCTAACCATTTTACATCTTCTTCAATGGATTCTACATATTCCACATCTTCTTTCACAGGATTTGTATCATCAAAACGCAAGTTTGTTAAGCCATGATACGATTTGCCAAGACCAAAGTTAAGACAAATAGATTTTGCATGTCCAATATGCAAATACCCATTTGGCTCAGGTGGGAATCGCGTATGAACACGTTTTCCATAGGTATTTTCTTCATTGTCTGTATTAATAATCGCTTCAATAAAATTAACAGTTTGAGGCGTTGTTTCTTCTGTACTCATCATCGTCTCTTTCGATTCCATGTGATTCTTCCTCTCTTAGATTGATTATACACAAGTGCACGTTCTGCACATTCTCTTTATTATACCACAGGAACAGCTATGTTTCACCGTTTTCTTATGAATGAAACCAGCAATTTTCATATCAGCTCTCTCTACCATTTATTTCTCGATGGATTGGTAATTAACGCTTTCATTGACACAGGTCAACAATGGTTTACCATGTACACCAGCAATCAGATTATTAGCTGTCAGCATAGCCATCTCTTTACGAGTGCGATCAGTGAAAGACCCAATATGAGGTACCACTAGGCATTTACCAGTTTTAAGTAATGGATGGTCTGCCCCAATTGGTTCTGGATCTACCACATCTAAAGCCGCGTAATCGATTTGACCCGTTTCTAACGCGTGCACTAATGCGTCTGTATCCACAATCTTTCCACGTCCCACATTGACAAATAAAGCCGTCTCCTTCATCATTTCAAAAGCTTCTGCATCAATTAAATGATGTGTTTTCTCTGTCAATGGAGCCATTACTAAAATAATATCACTAGTAGTGAGCAACTTGCCCAGTGATACATAGGTTGTCATAAGTAAACTATCGTCATTGCGACGATTACGGTTATGATACTGTACAGTCATCCCAAAAGCACGAGCTCTACGAGATACGGACACACCAATTTTACCCATACCTATAATGCCTAATGTCATACGGCTTAAGTCTTTACCTTTAATATTTGAAGGACGTTCAACCCATTTACCCTCCTTAACGAACTGAGCATTTTCATAAATTCTACGGCTCGCAGCTGCCATCAATGTAAATGCTAACTCAGCTGTGGTTTCTGTTAATACATCAGGTGTATTGCCATAAGGTATATGACGTGCTGTTAACGCATCGATATCAATATTATCATAGCCCACAGAAGCCTGTGCAATTACCTTTAAATTTGGCGCATCTTTAACTAGTTCTTCATCCACAGTAAAATGATTAATACTCCATAATCCATCTGCATCACGAAGCCATTCTTTTAGCAGCTCTTTTGGCATTTTTTCTTTTTCTGTCCACTGACGCACTGTCACATGTTCACTTAAATAAGCGACTACATCTTTACGCACTAGACCCGGTACTACTACTATTGGTTTATTCATTTTTACCTCACTTTCATGTATCCTATGTATCTACCCTATAAGTATTATGTTATATTATCCACTCTTGACTATTGCTAGTCATCGTTATAAATACCTCTTTTGTAAATTATATCACATCTCCTTTGGACAATAAAAAAGACAGTCCTATTTTCATAGAACTGTGCTTTTTATTTGTAGATACGGTAACTTGCACTCTCAAACGTACCCGAGAGCTTCTACGCTTTCTATACGATGATATGCTATTCCACAAACGTTCCTAGAATAACATGTTTATCCTACCAATTGGATTTTCCTTCATTGAACATTTCAAATGCATGTGCAATTTGGCGTCTCAATTTTAATCGTTGTGAATCACTTAATACATATTCTACACCATTATGTGCGATGCGCCCATTTTTTACAATGCTACTCAAATCGTAAAGAATTTCTCTAGCCATGCTTGCATTGCCTGCTAATTCATCAATTGTTACATCATAATAATTAGCCAATCGCTTTAAGGTTTCCAAATCAGGCTCTCGATATCCTGTTTCGTAATTTGACAGGGCAGCATTACTAATACCAATATCCCGAGCCACATCTAATTGACTCCGCCCAATCCGTTTACGGGCATGTCTTAAATTTTCACCTAATGCCATTGTATCACCCCTTATACTACGTGAATCTATAGTATAAATAACCTATCTCTATTATAGCATGAGATACAATAGATATGCTATAGAAAACCACTATCCCACATCTCACGAATTGTGTATCTCTCTATGTTTTTTAGCATTTTTGAATTGTATTACACGAATTGAATTGTTTATCCCAACTGCGCATGCGTATTTTTGATTATATTTTAATCAAAATTGATAGATTTCATTCTATTTTAATCGTTTTTACTCATAAATTATTTATATTATTCGTGTGCATGTTCTGGTGGCGGTAATTGTTCAACTCGGAATACCTCACCTATAGTTTGAATTTTTCCAGGAATATATTCAACAATCTGTGTCATCAATACATATAACAATCGTGGATCAAAATTAGAATTTGCGCTTTGATTAATACAATCTAAATATACACTATCATCATCTTCTTCAATATAATATTTGAAGCTTTTATATGTACTGTTCTCACGATTGATAAAAGTCAGAATATCTTGACGATTTTCCTTAGTAACAACACCTGCCCCCATCAATAATCGAATTGTAGCATAAATTGTATCATCCAACAATAGAAATACTGGAATATCTCCTAATTCTGTTTGTACATAGGATCTAAATACAACCGTATGATCTTCATCGCCAACTTCACGCTTTTCAAAGCATGTCAATTGTTCATCAATGAGAAATTTTTCAAATAATCTCGCCTTTTCATTCATAGGTATCACCTCGTTAAAAAAAGGCATTGCTTGTCACAATGCCCATATAATTTTATTCTATCAGTCTTAATCCTTTTTAGATTTTGTAGTTTTCCGCGGTTTACTTTCTTTTTTAGTAGCCGTTTCTTCTACTGCAGTATTTTCTACTTTAACACTTTCTACTGCTGCAATAATACGAGTTAAGTCTTTTTGTGTATGTGGATACAAGACCTCAAAAATAGTATATGCTACTAACTCTGGCTCAAAATTATCTCCACTCATTAAGCTTACATCTAAAAGAATTGCTTCGTAGCCATCTTCTTCCATTAGATAGTGTTTGAAACATTTAAATTCACTATTCAATTGATTTAGCACTTCCACTGTAGCTTTTCGTTGTTCTGGAGTGAAGCGACCACCTGCAATTTCTAAACGCACAAAACCAAATGGCGTATCATCCAATACTACAAACAATGGGAACACAATATCATTATACTCAATACTCGCATCGAATATCGCTGTATTATATTGATCATTTTCAATCTCACGAAGAGTAAAAAGATTTGTTAATTCATTTTGTTCAATAAACTGTTGAAATAATTCTGCTTTTTTGTTCACTGTCTTAACTCCATTCCAAATACGTTTAAAATTAAAACTCATTACCATAATGATAACACACAATGAGATATGATTTCAATGGATTAACAAGATTCATCTTCTTTATAAATACAACGATCATTTTCAAAGCGTGCAATTCGCACTAAAGAATGTACTTCATACCCTGCTTTTTCTAAACGCTCACGACCTGGTTGGAATGATTTTTCAATGACAATAGCAATTCCTTCTACCGTATCTCCTGCGCTTTCTACAAGCTTAGCTAATCCCATAGCCGCTTCACCGCTAGCTAAAAAATCGTCAATAATTAATACTTTCTCTCCTGCAGGTAAGAATTTTTTGGAGATTGTTACATCATAGTTCTCTTCTTTGGTATAAGAATATACCACAGAGTGATATACATCATCTGTCATCAAAATAGATTTTTTCTTACGCGCAAATACTAAAGGAACATCTAGTTCAATGGCAACTTGTAATGCGATTGCAATACCAGAGGCTTCAATCGTAACAATGCGTTCAATACCTCGTCCTTCAAATTGTTTCGCAATTTCTTTACCGATTTGAACAAACAATTTAGGATCAATTTGATGATTTAAAAATCCATCTACTTTTAACACTCGATTGTTTAATACAATACCTTCTGCATCAATACGCTGTTTTAATAATTCCACGATGATCCTCCTTATTGTTTTCTGTCTTTCAATATATTAATAAATTGTGAAACACCTTCTGTTAATGCATCCATTCTTGATCGTACTAATACAATACGACGCTCTGGAATATGTAAGTTTGTCTTTAATTCGATTAAAGAACCTTTTTTTATTTTTTCTCTAGCCACTAATTCTGGCACTAAAGAAATTCCTAAGTTAATTTCAACCAAATCCATAAGTACATCCAAGCTACCTAGCTCAAAAGCTGGGCTCGTGCATCGATTATAGGTGACCGTATCAAAAAAAGTTCGACTGCTCGCCCCCATCGTAAGCAATAATAATGGCTCTGCCATAATTTCATCAATGGACCAAACCTTCGACTCATCTTTGTATATAGTGCCTCCTACAAATATATCTTGCATAGGCTCTAAATCTAGGATTTCTAAATGATTATTATCATAGAGTCCATCATAGGCATGAACCACAGCGATTTGAGCCTCTCCCGATTCAAGCATTCCTACGCATTCACGGGATGGTCGATTCGTAACACGTAAACTAATATCTAGCTGTTTTTCTTGCCAACTTTTGAAAGTAGGTAACAAAAAATACTTACTCAATGTATCTGTAGCTGCTAAGTGTAAACTCTTATAATCCCTAGATACACGTTCTTGTAGTTTTACAATCCCATTATCTAAAATGGAAAATGCTTCTACAGCTGTTTCAAAGAGTTCACGACCTGCTTTTGTAAAAGCTACTGATTTTGTTGTCCTTTCAAATAGAGGAATTCCTAAATCTTTTTCTAATTGCTTAATACTCTGGCTAATGGCCGATTGTGAGACACCATTCGCTTTCGCTGCCTTGGAAAAAGATAAGTGCAATCCTACTCCCACAAAGGCACGCAGTAATTCTGCAGACACAGACATAAATAACCTCAAATTTTCTATGAAAGTAATTCACTTCCACTATTACTTTACTATTATATATACTTATAAGTTTACCTATATTCATTACTATTGTCAAACTGCAAAAATACGAATAGAATTTTATCTATCTATTTGTAATAAAACTATATAAAATAGTTGCGTTCTAGCTTATAAACTAGTAATATATATTTGATAAGAAAATCTGGGGCATAACAATCCCCCCGTATGTATGAAAGGAATTTAACTATGCATTGCGCACAAAAATTGACTGATCATATTTATTGGATTGGTAGCAACGATTGGAGTACAGAACGTTTTGAAAACTTGTTTCCAATTCCAAATGGGGTAAGCTACAATTCCTATTTTATTGACGACGAAAAAACTTGTATTGTTGACTCTGTAGATGATAGCATTCGTCAAGAATTCTTTGACAATGTAGAACATTTGTTAAATGGTCGTGAGTTAGATTATTTAATCGTAAATCACATGGAACCTGATCATTGTGCTACATTAGTAGAATTGCTAGACCGTTACCCAAATGTGAAAATGGTCGGCAATAAAACTACATTCCGATTCTTTGAACAGTTCTATGGTCGTCCAGCTCCTGACAACTACTACGAAGTAAAAGAAGGCGACACCATCGATCTTGGTCATCATAAGCTTCACAGCTACACCATGCCAATGGTTCACTGGCCAGAAGTAACCTGTACTTACGAATCAACAACAGGCACTTTATTCTCTGCTGATGCATTTGGTACATTTGGCACTATCAACGGCAATATCTTCGCTGATCAATTAGATTTTGATCGTGTATACGAAGATGAAGCTCGTCGTTATTACACAAATATCGTAGGTAAATATGGTGCACAAGTACAAAATGCATTGAAAAAAGCATCTTCTTTGAATGTAAATATCATTGCACCTCTTCATGGACCAATTTGGAGAACTCCTGATAGCATTTCTTACATCATCAGTAAATACATGCATTGGAGCACTTACAATGCAGAGAAAAAAGGCGTTGTCATTGCTTTCGGTTCCATGTATGGCAACACTGCTGAAATGGCTCAGCAATTAGCGAAGTTGCTATCTTTACGCGGTGTAACAGATATCCGTATTTATGATGTATCTAAAACTAATCCATCTTACATCATTTCTGATGCATGGAAATATAGCCATTTAGTATGTATGGCACCAACTTACAACTTAGGCTTATACTTGACTATGGAAAACTTATTACATGAATTACATGCATTAAACTTCCATAACCATAAAGTTTCTATCGTAGGTAACCATTCCTGGGCATCCGGCGCGATGAAACGCATGGTTGATTACTTTACAAATGAATTTAAAAACATGGAAATCGTTGGTACTCCACTAGATATTAAAGGCGCATTACACGATGAACAATTACCATTGTTTGAAGAATTAGCAGATTCCATCGTTGCTTCCTTAGCAGAAACAGATATCAAAACTTTATAATCAATACAAGCGACTCTACACAGTAGAGTCGCTTTTAATCTATACATCTAAACAATTAATGATACTATTGATGAATCTAGCTTTAGTATAACCCAATATTTAGTATAGAGTGTAACTGTAAATTCCTTGTAACATATACAAAATGAGCTATCATGAAAGGACATTCCCAACTTGATAGCTCATTTTTATAGGTACTATATGTATTACTATATCTAATAGCAAATAAATCTATACAGAGGATGTATAAGTACAATCACATCATTATATCTGGGTATTACCTATCGATTCTACTAACATACTATCGACGATAACGGCCTAACATACGCGCCCCTTTTGGTGTTTCTAAAATCATAGACCACACCATTCCATACCTAGCTGCTAATCGTAAGCCTTCATTCTTAGACGTACCAGAATAAATAGGTCTGTCTTTTCTCACCTCTTTAACAGATATGTTTGCAGATTTCCTTCGTTTAGCCTCTATTCGTTCATGGACTGTAGCTCGCATTTCCTCTGCGTCATATCTCGGTGAGTCTTCTGGCTTTTCATATCTATCTACATTCACTGGATTGCTTGTATTCACAGTCCCTTCGGAGGTGTTTCCCACCATTACATCAGGATCCATATTCACAGATTCCTTCGGGTCCCGTGAAAGTGTAATACCATAATACTCTTCCATTTCCTCCCAAGTCATATCCTTAGTCGGAACTGGTTTTTGTGACGATTCCTCGTTAGATGTTCCTTTTTTAAATATAAAGGACCCTAAAATAATCAGAATGAGTATCCCTATTTCCATAATCGGATACCTCCTCTACCTTATTCATGTGTACCTTTACCATCGATGGTAGACGCATAATCACCTTCAGAAATGCTTTCACGCATTTTAGTGTCCGCCATAATATTGTTCATCGAATAGTAATCCATAACACCCAAATTACCCTCACGTAACGCTTGAGATAATGCTTTTGGTACTTCCGCTTGAGCTTCTACTACCTTTGCTTGCATTTCTTGGGTATGGGCACGCATTTCTTGTTCTTGTGCCACCGCCATAGCTCGACGTTTTTCTGCTTGAGCTTGGGCAATTTTTTTGTCCGCTTCCGCTTGATCTGTCATCAATTGGGCGCCAATATTACGTCCTACATCTACGTCGGCAATATCAATGGATAAGATTTCAAAAGCTGTCCCTGCATCTAAGCCTTTATTCAATACAGTACGAGAAATATGGTCTGGATTTTCCAACACGTCTGTATGCTCTTCAGAAGAACCTACAGTAGTAACAATACCTTCCCCAACACGGGCAATAATCGTTGCTTCTCCAGCGCCACCAACTAAACGATCAATATTAGCACGCACTGTCACACGAGCACGAACTTTTAGTTCAATACCATTTTTAGCTACTGCAGAAATAATCGGCGTTTCAATCACTTTTGGATTGACCGACATTTGTACTGCTTCTAATACGTCACGACCTGCTAAATCAATGGCTGCAGATCGTTCAAATGTTAACTCCATAGTAGCACGTTCTGCTGCAATCAATGCATCAACCACACGGTCTACATCACCACCCGCTAAATAATGGGCCTCTAATTGATCTACCGTCACATCTAAGCCAGCTTTATTGGCTTTCACCAAAGGAAGTACGATTTGAGATGGAGATACACGACGAAGACGCATACCAATCAAAGTCATAATGCTGACGTTCACGCCTGCTGCTAGAGCAGATACCCATAGCCCTAATGGGACGAAATGTAAAAATAAAGAAATGCCGATAATTAGAATAATCGGAAAAATGATAAATCCTACCGTTCCAATAATTGTTTCCATATGTCCTCCTATCTATTTGTAGTTCTCACTACGATACGACCACCAGTAACAGAAATAATTTCCACTTCTGTGCCTGGTTCATAAAATTCACCATCAGTGACTACATCGAGGAATGTTCCTTCCACAACGATGGTCCCTGCTGGTCGCAACACCGTTTTTGTATATCCAATCTTGCCCAACCAACAATTTGGGTCTGGATGTGTAGCATATCCTTTTTCCTTAGTAGATGTTAGGTGCAATGTCAATCGTTCTCCTAAAGCTGTCTTAGGAAATACAGAGATAATCCACCACAACAATAGTACGCCCACTACTGAAAGCGAGGTGACAGTAACTATTGCCATAGGTCCTCCTCCCATCCAATCATAGATACCCCATAGGAATAGCAACAAGCCTGTTAGACCAAATATACCAAATCCTGGTATCATCATTTCGATGAGGAGCAAAATAATACCACTTACTAAAAGTCCTATCATAGCGTCTCCTTTCTCTTTACTATCTCTTTATCTGTATTATATCACAATCTCTTTATATAAAAGATGAAAAAGCTAGATTTTGTTATCTCTATTCTCCTCTTTAATCTATATATAATAAAATAAGAGGCCTTCTAAAGAAAGCCTCTTAATTGTTTAGTGATTAAACGTCTTCGCGGTATGGAGCTTGACCGATTTCGTAGAAATCGTTTCCTTCGCTATCGATAACAACGATTGCAGGGAAATCTTCTACTGTTAATTCTGCCAAAGCTTCTGGACCTAAGTCAGCATAAGCGATAACATCATATTTTTTAATGGATTTAGCAATTAAAGCTGCTGCACCACCAACGGCTGCAAAGTAAGTTACGCCGTTTTTCTTCATAGATTCGATAACTTCTGGTTTACGGGAACCTTTACCGATCATGCCTTTGATACCTTGATCAAGCATTGTTGGTGTGTAAGCATCCATACGACCAGATGTTGTAGGACCAGCGGAACCGATTGGATCTCCTGGTTTAGCTGGGCTTGGTCCTAAATAGTAAACGATTTTGTCATGCCAATCGATTGGTAATTCTTCGCCACGTGCTAATGCTTCAGTCATTACTTTATGAGCAGCGTCACGAGCACTGTAGATTTTACCAGAAATAAGAACCATATCACCAGCTTTTAATTTACGGGATTGTTCTTCTGTTAAAGGTGTTTGAATACGAATTTGTTCTGCCATGGTTATTCCCCCTCTTAAACTTCACCGTGAGCATGACGGCTAGCGTGGCAGCAGATAGTTACTGCTACAGGAAGACCAGCGATATGTGTTGCTGCCCACTCGATATTAACGGAAACTGCTGTTGTAGAACCACCTAATTGAGGTCCGATACCAGTTTTGTTAACCATTGCATTGATTTCTTCTTCCAATTTTGCATATTCAGGATGTGCATTACGTTCTTCTACAGAGCGAAGAAGAGCTTTTTTGGAAAGGAATGCTGCGTAGTCCATAGTACCACCGATACCAATACCTAGTACCATTGGAGGGCATGGATTAGGGCCAGCTTTTTTAACGATTTCAAGAACTGCTTTTTTTACGCCTTCAACGCCATCAGCAGGAACCAACATTTTTACGCCAGATTTGTTTTCAGAGCCAAAGCCTTTTAACTCTACATTAATGTCAACTTTGTCGCCTGGAACAATTTTAGTGTAAATAACTGCTGGAGTATTATTTTTAGTGTTTACACGGTTGAACAAAGGTTCAGCTACTACGGATTTACGAAGATATCCGTCCACATAACCTTTTGCTACACCAGCTTGAATAGCTTCTTCAAGATCTCCACCTTCGAAGTGTACATCTTGACCAACTTCTAAGAATACGATTGTAAGACCAGTATCTTGGCAGATTGGACGATCTTCAGCATCAGCGATTTCCGCATTTTTGATGATTTGATCCAATACGCCTTTACCTACTGGAGATTTCTCACTCTCATAGCCTTTTTTCAATGCATTATACATATCTTTTGGAAGATGATATGCTGCATTCATACATAATTCTGCTACCTTTTCTGTTACTTTCTCAACGTGAATGTTACGCAAAGTAATCCCTCCTCAACTTAAAACAGAGACCTTTCTCTTGTGTATTATTGTATCACCATTACCTTATCTTTTTCAATTCTTTAAGAATAGGTACTATAACTGTTTATTATGATAGAATTTATTATCATTTAATGGTAAATGCATATAGTTCTCTATTTCTAAGGTATTCTTAAATCCCATGGTTCATTCCTTATATGGACAAATATCCACCCTTTATAAACCATTTAAAATACACATATATTTAATCTTCTCAATACATTATTTCCTACTAAAAACTACTATGTTTACACACAAAATATACCTCTATAAACTGAAAAACTCTCTCATTAAATCATAATAAGAGAGTTTTATTTATGCTATTTTATATATTTTCTTATGGAAATAGTGCTACCTATGATTTATTGATATAGCAAATATAGGTTATTTCCAGCCATATATGTAACATTTATTATAGACAATCATACCCACTATAGGTCAGCTGCTTCTATCCACTCTTGTAAATCGGCTTCTCCTCCAATGATATCTTCATCATAAGCGCCTGCTAACTCTGGGTAACGACATACTTCAATCGTATAGAGTATCGCTTCATCGCGACCATTACGGAAGGTGCCAATCCATACACCACGAATCGTAGACTCATACCATTCTACTGGTTGATCTGTATCTTTCAGATGGATCGTCACATCACCACGTCCCAATGTTTCCAATACTTCCACTTGCTCTTCCATAGTGAGACCTGTATTTTCCACATAAATCGTATAGGTTTCTCCTGTTTGACGCAAGTGCTGCATAGCATTTTTCAATTCTTGAAACACCGCTTTTACACGGCCAAATTCATTTTGCATAGAATCTCCTTATCAAATTATTACAGTTTATAGTATGTAGCAGTCTATTCTTCTTTTCCACTCACAGGACTAGCTGTTACATGCCAATTAGATAAAACCCTCAGCACTCGTTCTTTCACTTCTGCTACCGCAGCTTGTGTGGAATCACTCAAGGTAAGGCCTAATTCTAAACTTTCAGGTTCTACACCGATGACAACGGCATCTTCTAAAGGATCTTCTTGTAATGCACGAATACGTAAAATATCTTGCATCCCCACTTCATGCACAGAAATAGCTTCAGTAAAATAACTATTCATTTCCTCATGAGGAAACTCATATACTGTGCCTGGCACATCACCACCATTGATGGCATCCACTAATAATAGTTTTGTCATACCCCGCATATACGTAAGCAATTCCATGCCCATGGTGCCTCCATCTAGAATGGTAATAGGAGGATTAAATACATAATCCTCCTGTAATTGGTTCACCACATGGACACCGAATCCCTCATCAGTAAGCAAAATATTGCCTACCCCTAATAATACAATGGGATTACTTTTTATTTGGTCCATATAAGTCCTCTATATCTTCTGGATCTGTAGGATAAAATTTCATACCTGAAACCATACTAGATACTTCTCCAGATTCTTCCATAACATCTTCACGGAATGCCAAATATACGTGAATAATTGTAAATAACAAGAATCCCCAAGCAATATAATGATGAATCATATGCACTTGATATTCCGTAAATAATAAGTTCACTGGATTAAAAATTTGTGCCACCCATGTATCAGGATAAACTTGGGCATACATAGCAAGTCCTGTAGAAATTTCTAAGAACATCATTACATAGACGCCCACATAACTAGTACGCGCTAAAGAATTACGCAAGAAACGATGCTCCCGTTGTTGTGGCAACATCATGTAATGCTTCATAGTATCCCAAATACCAACCCAATAACTTTTTTTATGAAATCTTGGGAATAAGCGATCCCCTCGATAGCGAATGCCTCCGTAAATACGGAATACAAAAGATGCAATTAAGATAAAGGCTGCAATGAAGTGAATCTTACGAATCATTTCCATAGAGAACCAACCGCCTACAGCAATAGTCGGTTCCACACTACCTGGTGTAGCTTGGAATCCTGGATTCCCGATATACAAGCCAGTCCAGAATAGAGCCGTTACACAGAGCACCATAGTCCAATGGAAAATACGAAGCCATAAACTAAATACGCGATAGGGCTTTTTATTTAACGGTAACATAGATAGCCTCCTCCTATTTACATAGGGCATCTGTATTGACAGACACTATTTTTTCACCCTTTTTATTGTACAAGTGCGTCGCACATGCTAAGCAAGGGTCAAAGGAATGAATCCCTTTTAAAATTTCCAATGGTTTATCTGCAATTTTAACTTTTGTATCCATCATATTTGCTTCATATGCACCATGTTCGCCAGCAATCGTTTTAGGGCATGCATTCCAAGTCGTTGGTACGATACATTGATAATTGTCTACACGACCATCTTTGATGACACACCAATGACCTAAGCCACCACGAGGTGCATCTAATACACCTACACCTTTTGCCTTTTTTGGCCAAGTATTAGGATCGAATTTACGCGTGTCCGCCACTACAGTATCACCGGTTTTGATATTTTCAATCAAGCGATTGTAGAAATGTTGGCTCAAGTTAGCTGCCACTTGTGCATCTAAACCACGAGCTGCTGTACGGCCCACTGTGGAACACATCCACACATGTGCTGGTACACCTAGCACTTTAGATACGGCATCAATTTGGTCCACCATCATTTTCTCAGCCCAAGTTGGGTCTTTGATGATGCCTTGTTTTACTTTTACATAGACAACGATATATTTTGCCAATGGGCCCACTTCGCAGGCTTTTCCTTTGAATGTAGGAGATTTAATCCAAGAATATTTTTTCTCTTCATCCAAGAATTCCCATTTTTTATTTGTTCCCGTTTTAGGACCTGTGAAAGCAGGTTTTGTCACACCTTCTGTTGGATGCAAAGACGTTTCCCCATTTGGATATTCAAACCAAGAATGATTGATTTCTTCTGACAAGAAGTCAGGATTCATCAAATCTTCCCCTTCTAGTGCTGTAAATGTTGCTTTTTCCCAGCCAAGCTCAAAGTTCTCTACTACACCGTTTGCACGAACCAGAGCTTTTTTGAAATAATCGCCGTTGCTGATACCAGTGAACGTATCATCTGGATAGCCACCATAAGCTAACACGCGTTTTTTCGCCAATCCGCCGCCGTCTACCATACCAGCTTTTACATATAAATGACCAATCGCTAATAAGTCAGGCAAGTAGAAATAATTCACCAAATCTTTTGCCAAGGAAATAGATTCATCCACACTTGCCAAACGAGCCGCATTGACAGGTGCATTCATATCATCCATGGAAATAGAGCAAGGCATACCACCTACAATGTAATGAGGATGTGGGTTTTTGCCACCGAAAATAACATGTGGTGTCACAATATCACGTTGACGATCCAAGATTGTCAAATAGTGGGAAATGGCCATCAAATGCACTTCTGGAGGCAATAATTGATAGTCTGGGTGATCCCACCATTGGGCGGAGAAAATACCTAATTGACCACTTTCTACAATTTTTTTCACTTTTGTTTGGATCGCTGCATAATACGTAGCATTTCCTTTAGGGAACTCCTTAGGGTATGCAGATGTGCCAGATTCCAAATCTTTTGGTTGTAATCCACTCACATTGTATGTGTCTAAGACTTGTTGTTGCAATTCTGCAGTTTTCTTAGGATCTGCTTTCAATGCCTCTACTGGACTTACCCAGTCAAGAGCATGTAAATGATAAAAATGCACAATATGATCATGTACATCTAAACAACTATGCATCATATTACGAATATAATTGGCATTTTTAGGAATTTGAATCCCCAATGCATCTTCTACAGCACGAAGAGCTGCTAAGGCATGCGTAGAGGTACATACTCCACATATGCGTTGCACAAAAGCCCATACATCTCGAGGGTCACGATTTTTAGCTACTAATTCAATTCCACGCCAAGCTGTACCACTGGATAGGGCATCTTGTACTTGACCTGTTGCTTCATCAACACTAACTTCTACACGTAAGTGACCTTCAATACGGGTCACTGGATCGACTACAACTCGTTTCATTATTGGTCACTACCTTTCTGTTCCACTTCTTTTTGTTTTGCTTCTTGTTCTGCTAAATATTTCTTCTCTTCTTGAATAGAATCATATTTATGTTTTGCCAAGGTAATACCACCATGAGCCACTACAGCACCAAAAGCACCAAATCCTGCCACTGTTCCTAATGTATCGACATCGGTGATGGTGTTTGGGGTATGAATATGAGGCAATCGTTGGTAAAAGTTATCATTGTCCCAGAATCCCTTTTCAGAGCAACCAATACAACCATGTCCAGATTGAATTGGATAGGACAACCCATTCCACCAACGCAAATTACCACAAGAGTTATATGTTTCTGGTCCACGGCAACCTACTTTATATAGACACCAACCAGCTTTCGATGCATCATCATCAAAATGTTCCACAAACAATCCAGAATCAAAGAAAGGACGACGATAGCATGTATCATGGATACGATTGCCATAGAATTGTTTTGGTCTTCCTTCTACATCAAGAGGTGGAATTTCGCCAAATAAAGCATAATGCATGATCACACCAGTCATGACCTCTGGAATTGGAGGGCATCCAGGTACTTTAATGATTTTTTTACCTTTTACAATAGAAGAAACAGATACTGTATTCGTTGGGTTCGGTTTTGCCGCTTGAATACCGCCCCAAGCTGCACAAGATCCATATTCGATGATGAAAGCAGCCCCTTCAGCGCATTCTTTCAATACATCTACAAATGGACGTCCACCAACTTGGCAGTAGGATCCATTTTCATCCAATGGAACGCCACCTTCAACAGCCAATACATACTTACCTTTTTTACTTTCTAACAAGTGATGTAAATGATGTTCAAATGGTTCCCCTGCTGCGGCAGCCAAGGTATCATCATACTCTAAGGCAATCATATTTAAAATCACATCAGATGCGAAAGGCGATGTAGATCGAATGAAAGATTCGTCACATCCTGTACATTCATGACCATGCAACCAAATCACCGTAGGTAATTCTTTTGTTTCTGCCGCTGCCACGACTTTATTGGTCAATGCTGGCGGCAACCCTAAAATAGCAGTTAAAGCTACACAGGATTTCATAAAAGTACGTCGGCTTAATTTACGCTCTTGGAATAGATTCCAAAGACTATTCAATGATTCTTTCACAAAAAAGTCCCTTTCTTGCAATAACTTTATAGCATCTCTACAAATTGATATACTATCCATAGTATATCATGAAAGATATTCCTTCTATAGAACATTAATCACTAATTTGTAAAAATATTTTTATATCCTCTATTTATAGTTTCAATAATTTACGTACAGAAGCTGCCTTCTTATAGCCTCCTACGCGATCTTTCTCTTTTCCTTTTTTATAGCAGATAATTGTTGGTACACCTTGCACATCTTCTTTTAAAGCAATCTCTTTAGCTACGTCAATATCAATAGCAATCATGCGTGCTACACCTTGCAATTCATCATGTAACACATCCAGTTCTTCTTTCATAGATTGACAAGGAGAACACCATTCTGCTGTAAAGCAAGCTAAGACGATTTCATCCTCACCTTTTACAACAGCTTTAAAATCTTCATAGTTGTTAATCGATTCTAGTTTCATCACAATACCTCCTACAATAACAAAACCGCTCCGAAGAGCGGTTTTGAGCAAGCAATCAATAAGCCGAGTTCTGTCCTGCTTTCGCAGTGGCGATTATCTTTCTAGGCGCATAGTTGCCTATACGCTCAAGCGGCACAACCCGAAAGGTAGGCGGGCAACCCTTAACCCTTTCCTATTCGGCCTTGCTCCGGATGGGGTTTACCGAGCATACATGTTACCATGTACCTGGTGCGCTCTTACCGCGACCGTTCCACCCTTACCACCCGAAGGTGGCGGTTTACTTTTCTGTGGCACTATTCCCTATGGTCACCCACGCCGGCCGTTAGCCGGCATCCTGCCCTATGGAGCTCGGACTTTCCTCAAGTCAAGTAGACTTGCAATCGCCTTTCATACTTACTGTTTAAGTCTAGCATAGACCACCTAGAGGGTCAATACCTCTCTTATACATTATAAACCGAAAGTGCTTAGACTTCAAAGAAAAAATCTCTTTGTACTTTACTTTCTATGACCTCTACTTCTTGAGTTGTGAAAATTCTTTCTATCATTCGTTTCAATACTGTTTGGCTCATGTATTCTGTACCATAATGGCCCGCGTCCACTACTGTGATTCCTAATTCTTTTGCTAGTTGCATATCATGGTATTTGACATCCCCAGTAATATACACATCTGCTTTTTGCTTAGCTGCTATCTTAATGAACTCCGCTCCACTACCCGTACATAGACCTATACGTTGAATGGATGATTGCTTAGCTCCACCCCAACGCAATGTACTATGAGGGAATGCAGATTGTAATACTTCTTTGAACTCCCCTATCGATAGTGATTGCGGTAAATTGCCAATGCGACCAATATAGTGTGCATCATACGCATTCTCTAAAGCTACTATATCGTAGGCAATTTCTTCATACGGGTGGGCTTCTTTCATAGCCGCTAACACCTGACCTAATAGCTTTTTAGGCACTACCGTTTCCACTCGTTCTTCCTGTACAGTTTCAATTGCCCCTACCTGACCAATGAAAGGGTTCGTCCCTTCTAAGGGCAAGAACCTTCCTTCTCCAGCAACAGAAAAACTGCAATGACTGTACGCGCCGATATGACCTGCCCCCGCGTTGCCCATGGCTTGGCGAAGTTGTTCACTATGTGTAATAGGTACATAGACAGCCACTTTATAAGCCACGTCACGTCCCGTTTCTTCTAACCCTTGTATATCTTGTAACCCTAGTCGTATAGCCACTTCGTCATTAAGACCACCAGCTGTAACATCTAAATTCGTATGCGCACTATACACATTAATCGTATGGCATAATAGATCACCAATCATCTTACCTTGCATCGTATCAGTGTTGATAGATTTTATACCTTTGAAAATCATTGGATGATGTGTCACAATCGCATCTATCTGTTGCTCTATCGCTTCTGCTACTACTTCTGGCGTCACATCTAATGCCGTTAACACACGTTGCACAGTTGAACTCATAGATCCCACTTGTAATCCGCAATTATCCCAAGACTCTTGCAACTGCAATGGCGCTTGACTTTCAACGGCTTGAGCAATATCTTTCATAGTTACCATATATACCTCCTATCCACCATCTCAAGGTATGATGTAACGTTCCATACTCATCAATGGTTATACTTTTTTAATGGTGAAAGTTTCACCTGCACCTATTGTAAAATACCTTGTAATGCCTTCATTTCTTGTTCCATCACCTGAACAGCATCACTAAATTTCGCTGTATCACGCATATGTTGTAGGATAGATTGCAACGTTTCAATTCTACGTTGTATGTGCTGTATCCAAACTTCAGATTGTTCTTGTTGTAACAAAGCACCATATTCCCATAACATCGATTCTCTAGATAGCTCATTATACACGGAAGTAGCGCCTCGTTGTACTAACCACATATCATAATATTGGTTACCCTCTACTAAGCATGCTTCTTGAATAATGCCATACCCTTGATCTACTAAAAATTGTTTCAACTCTCGTCGATGGCTTTGTGGTTGTAATACATAGGTATGTAACAATTCAGGACCTACCGTAATGATGTGTTGCATCAATTCTCCACCCATGCCGCAAATGACTGCGCAGTCTACTTCTCCCTCTTTTGTGACAGCTAATCCATCTCCTAATCTACATGTAATATAATTTTCTAATTTCCGTTCTTTTACCAATCTTTTAGCAGATTCCAAAGGGCCTTGATTCACATCAATAGCGATAACTTGTGTAGCCACTTTTTCTTCTACGCAAGCCACTGCTAAATACCCATGATCGGTACCCACATCTGCCACCGTTTGACATTGTGGAATCATATGTAATACTTGTTCTAATCGTTTTGAAAGTGCCATATCTGTAATCTTCTCTTTCATTATACAATGAACATCTATAGATAACAAAAACCATCTCACAATGTGAGATGGTTTCTTATGGTGGGCCCACCTGGATTTGAACCAGGGACCGACCGGTTATGAGCCGGTTGCTCTACCCCTGAGCTATAGGCCCTCGTTTGGTGCGGATGATGGGACTTGAACCCATACGAGCGTACGCTCACCACCCCCTCAAGATGGCGTGTCTGCCATTCCACCACATCCGCATGAGGATATGTATATGGTGCCTCAGGGCAGAATCGAACTGCCGACACACGGATTTTCAGTCCGTTGCTCTACCGACTGAGCTACCGAGGCAAATATATAAATCGATATATTTGCTTAAAAATAGGTAAAAAAAATGGCGACCCCGATCGGATTTGAACCGACGA
>NZ_KQ960765.1:485-31486 GCF_001553345.1 Veillonella sp. DNF00869 | reverse complement strand
GCGACATGTTAACCGCTACACCACGGGGCCGTGTACTGAGTACTTATATACTATACCATAGGTATTACATCTTGGCAATACCTATGGTCAATTATATATATTCCTAAAATGCATACTAATTCTATTAATAACAATTTGGTTTTCTATCACGAAACACATTAATTTTAGAGCGAATGTGGTCTACAATGTCTAAATCAATAGTTACTATGTGAGTTTGCGGCGTTTCATCACATTCTAATAACACTTCACCCCAAGGGTCTACTACCATCGAGTGACCTGCCATTGGTAATTTACCAATAGTTCCACAACCATTAACACTACAGAAAAACATTTGATTCTCTATAGCCCTAGCTTGATTTAATATTTGCCAATGATGTAAACGTAACAATGGCCATTGAGCTGGCAAAAAGAATAATTCTATCCCTTGTAATGCTGATTTACGAATTAGTTCGGGAAAACGAATATCATAACATGTGGCACTGGAACAAAGCACACCATCTAATGTAAAGTTATGAATCGAATTACCACCCGTGAAATATTCATTTTCTTTGGCAGGACTAAACCCATGCATCTTATCATACGTAGATAGCAATTCCCCTTTGCGGTTGTATACATAGGTTCTATTGTAGATAGTGTCTCCTTCTTTAACAGCTACTGATCCACCAAAGATATTCACATGTTCTGATTGCGCCAATTCACCCAACAAAGCTTGCGCCCGTTGACCTGATTCATCTGCCAATGCATGTAACTCTGGACCCGTCATAAAGCCAGTATTCCAAGTTTCTGGTAATACTACTACATCAGCCCCCTGCTTAGCCACAGCTCGCACCTTCTCCATTAGAGTCTCAAAATTTTTATCCACTTGTCCAATCTCTGTAGCTAATTGAATGATACCTAATCGTAACTCTTTCATCATTCCTCCTAAATGTGCCAAGCCATATGATCAGTAAAGTCATTTGGCTCTAATGGCAACGCATGCCGTCGTGGTACATAGGATCCTTTGTCAAAACGATCTACTTTAGGGCGACGATATATAATATGCTCTGGTTCCGTTTCAAAAATGATCACATTCTTTGGTACATCTCGTTTAATGACCAGATTACAGCCTATTTTTGAACCTTTTCCTACCGTAATATCACCTAGCACCTTTGTGCCTGCACCGATAAGCACATCATCTTCCACCGTAGGATGACGTTTTATCTTACGAGAATCCATCCCTCCAAGAGTCACCCCATGAAAGAGTGTCACATTATCTCCTACAATAGCAGTTTCACCAATGACAACCCCCATACCATGGTCAATAAATAAGCCTTTACCAATTTTCGCGCCTGGGTGAATTTCTATGCCCGTTACTCGACGTGCATGTAATGCTACTCGCCGGGCCAAAGTAAACCAACCTTTTCGATATAGACGATGCGCAAAAAAATGCCAAAATAATGCTGTTATATGAGGATATGTCCACACTACCATATACCAAGAGGTGGCCGCTGGATCAGATTGTAATACACGCTGTATATTGTATCGAATAGAATTCCATACCTCTCTCATAAATTCCTCCCTATACACAGATAGCATGGCCTAGACCATGCTATCTTTTGTATCACAATCGATTAAGAATGAATCCAATCTACACTTTCAAATTGAATCATAGATAAATATTTTTCTACTCCATCTGGAGCTACCACGACAACGTCTACATCTGGGAATTTACGACCATATTGACGAGCCACAAAAATCGCAGCTGCTGATGAAATACCAATACCAATACCAGTTTCACGCATGAAGTTAGCTACTTCTTCGATGGCATCTTCATCGGTTACTGTTTGTACTTCATCCATCAAAGAAGAGTCGAAGTTTTCTGGAATAAATCCAGCTCCAATACCCTGAATTTTATGAACCCCACCAGTACCGCGAGAAATAACTGGAGAGCCTTCCGGTTCTACGGCCACCGCTTTAATATATGGGTGTTGCTCTTTTAAAGCTTTTGTTACACCTGTGAAGGTGCCACCTGTACCAATGCCAGCTACGAAAATACCTACGTTAGGCACATCGCGCAAAATTTCTTTCGCTGTTGTTTCATAATGTGCATGTGGATTTGCTGGGTTAACAAATTGCCCCAAAGTCACTGCATTAGGATAGTTATCAAGAATTTCTTGTGCCTTTCCAAGAGCACCTTTCATACCTAATTCTTTTGGAGTTAAAATTAATTGTGCTCCATAGGCTTTAATTAATTCACGACGTTCCTTACTCATACTTTCAGGCATAATAATGATTGTTTTAATGGACAACATAGCACCTAGCATAGCTAAAGCAATACCGGTATTACCACTTGTGGCTTCTACAATAATAGTATCGTTTTTAATTAAGCCTTTTTCTTGCGCATCTTGCAACATACCAAGAACAGCACGATCTTTTACACTGCCACCGGCATTGTATTTTTCTAATTTCACATATACATTAGTATCTGGAATTCGATACATTGGTGTGTTTCCAATTAAGTCAATTGCATTTTTTACAACAGCCATACTTATTCTCCTCTACTTAGACTTCAATATAAAACACTTAATTTTATTCCTATTCTATAGATAGGATTTGATTTTGTCAACTACATTCTTCTCAAAATTTTACTTATTTTGATTGAAAGCCACCATGCCCCATACGAATGCAATCTTCTTTTGTGATTCGTACATCTGCTAATAAACGTGGCGTTATCACATCAAAAGCGCTCGGATTATTGTACAATACACCACCTGGTACCCCCAGTACTGGCGTGCTATCTTCCAAATACGCAATGCACACCATAGAGCCTGGCAACACTGGTAGCCCATAAGTAACCACTTCTTTCGCACGACGTGCAATGGCACCTGGGGTTAAATCATCAGGATCTACACTCATACCACCCGTGCAGAATATAATCTCTGCCCCTTGGGACTTTACTTTGTCTATGGCCTCCACAATTTGATCTGTATTATCTGGCACAATTTCATGAGCTACCAGTTCTACACCATAATCCGCTACACGGTCTTGGATAACCGCTGTGAAAGCATCTTGAATGCGCCCTGCAAAGACTTCACTACCTGTAGTAACAATACCCATTTTTTTACGCACAAATGGGTAGACTTGTAAGATAGGCTCCTTACCTTCACGTAATCGTTTCGCTTCTTCTAACTGCCATGCTTCTAATAATAATGGAATACATCGCATGCCTGCTACCGGTTGCCCAGCTTTTACAGGTGTACCGTGTAATCTTGTAACAATGGTCAACTCCCCAATACTATTGATTTCATGCAATCCTTCCACATCCACGGTCAATACACCATCATGATTTGCCAAGGCTTCAATCTTGCCTTGTTGTACTGGGGTAGGGCTGAGAGATGGATGTTCACAGAAACGATATAATTCTTCTGCTACTTGCTCCTCATGAACTAAATTATAGTCGGATTCTTCCATTACATAAATATGCTCTTTTCCTAATTGCAATAATAATTCCACATCTTCCGCTCTGATGATGTGTCCTCGTTTAAATGGTGTGTCTTTTACTTCTCCAATGACGATGCGCACAATATCGTGGCAAAGTGCTTGACCCACTGCATCTTTTACATGTATTTCTTTCATTTTAGTATCCCCACATTCGTTTACCAATGGTGAAAGCTAGCCCGCACAGGCCATACCCAACCAATACCTGTCCACCCATGTAGGATAGCATATACCACAAACCTTTCTCTTGCAGCATATATCCTTCAAAGATAAAGGTAGAAAAGGTTGTCAGCCCACCTAAAAACCCTGTAATACATAACAGTTTAACCCAAGGTGATACATTAGGTTGCCCTTCAATATATGCCATACCCAATCCAATGAACATGGACCCTATGATATTTACTAGCACCGTTCCCCAAGGATACAGTGCTCCTTTCGTGACCATATACTGTCCAATGCCATACCGCGTCATGGCACCAATAGCCCCACCAATAGCCACTGCTATATATACATTCATAATCAAACTCCTTTATTCCTTTATTATACACCACCCTAAGCGGATTATATACTAAACTGCGAATTTTTCTCTCTCGATTTATATATAAGTTGTTATAGTTACACCCTATATTAGAAGTACCCACTATTTTTTTCACTATATGTCGTACCAACATTGTACACACATTACATCTCTCATGTAGCATAAGCTAGTACGTATACTAGATTCATACAAGCTCCATACCAATATAACTCCTACTACGTGTTACAGAGAGCTTACCTATAAGCGCTATATTAAAGAACGCCCACATAGACTACCTAGCTCAACTACTTTGATACAACAAAAAAGAACTGCCTATTTCTAAGCAGTTCCTTTATATACATTAGTTTCCAGGATTTTTTACTAAATCTTGACCCGCAATACCAGGGCGCGTCATTTCTTTCGGAGAAAGAATATAATCCATTTCTTCTTTCGTTAACAATCCTTGTTCTAGAATGATTTCTTTTACGCTACGATCAGTTTCCAACGCTTCTTTTGCCAAAGCAGAGGCATTTTCATAACCAATATGCGGCAACAAAGCTGTTACGATACCAACAGAACGTTCTAACCAATATTCACATTGTTCTTTATCTACTTCAAGGTCAACTAACAATTTATCTACAAATGTATTTACCGCATTTTTTAAGTAGCACATAGAGTTGAACAAGTTATAAGCAATCACTGGTTCCATAACATTTAATTCGAATTGTCCATTTTCTACGCCAAGAGAAATTGTCAAATCATTGCCAATAACTTGGTAACAAGTTTGGTTCAACACTTCCGCAATTACTGGATTTACTTTGCCTGGCATGATGGAAGAACCCGGTTGACGTGGCGGTAATTTTAACTCACCAATACCACAACGAGGGCCAGATGCCATTAAACGGAAGTCATTAGCCATTTTAATTAATACTAGGGCTGTTACTTTCAATCCAGAAGAAATATCCGCAAACACATCTGTATTGTTCGTAGCATCAATTAAGTTGTCCGCCGTAATGAACGGTTCTCCTACAACACGGGATAATTCATCTACAACAGCTTTGATATACGTAGGCTCTGCATTCAAGCCTGTACCCACAGCAGTAGCCCCCATATTCACAGTATGTGCTTCTAACATAGCAGATTTGATACGACGAATACCACGGCGCACGCCAGATGCATAAGCACCCATTTCTTGACCTAATGTAATTGGCACCGCATCTTGTAAATGAGTACGACCCATTTTTAAAATTTCTTTATACTCTTCAGCTTTTTTATCTAGTTCATCTGCTAAACGACGAAGTGCCATTAATAAAGGCTTACTTTTCATAATCGCACATACTTTGATAGCTGTTGGGAAGGTATCATTTGTAGATTGTGCCATATTCACATGGTTATTCGGAGATACGATGTCATATTGACCTTTTTCATACCCTAAAATTTCCAAAGCACGGTTCGCTAATACTTCGTTCATATTCATATTAAAAGAAGTACCTGCTCCTCCTTGGATAGGATCTACAGGAAATTGATCATTGAAATTACCACGTACCACTTCATCTGCAGCACGACTAATCGCTTGACCTATTTTTTCATCTAAACGACCAGTACTCATATTCGCTAAAGCACAAGCTTTTTTTACCATAGCCATAGCTTTTACGAAATCTAAGTCAATTTGTTTACCTGTAATAAAAAAATTTTCAATACCACGTAATGTTTGTACCCCATAGTACAACTCATCGGCTAATTCTAATTCACCTAGAAAATCATGTTCTTTTCTCATAGTATACCTCATTTCATATAATATCATGTGTATCTACTGTATAAGCTTTGTGTATATGATATACCTGTATTATATCATGTATCTTGTATACAAAATAGGTGCATGCTTTCTAGTTCCGAATAATGCCTCCTTGTATATCTAATAAAATAACTAAAACTTATAGCAATCATTAATTTTATTCATTTTTATATATTTCTATAGACTATATAAGAATATATATGATATAAAATTTATGTTGTAAATACATCCAGTTCTATATGACAAGGACCCTCTGCTATATAGGAAACATATAAAAGGTAACTCCAACTACACTCCAAAAGAATAAATGTGGTTCCAACCGCACGCAAAAAAGCCTGAAAAGTGGTGCCAACCAGGAGCCAACGAACTCAAACTATACCCTTTTAAACCCCTTTTAGAAAACAAAAAACCCAGTAACTAAGTTAGCTACTGGGCTTATATTTGTATTGAATTATTCTGCTGTGAATGGCAACAACGCGATAGCACGAGCACGTTTAATTGCAAGTGTCAATTTACGTTGATGTTTAGCACAAACACCAGAAATACGACGTGGAAGAATTTTGCCACGTTCAGTCGTGAAACGACGAAGTTTAGCAATATCTTTGTAGTCGATTTGATCAGCATGGTCAACACAGAAGTTACATACTTTTCTTCTTGGTTTTCTGCCTCTATCTCTTCTCATTGAGAAACCTCCTTTGATATAGTTGTGGAGTTCTTAGCTTAGAACGGAATTTCTTCACCTGCGCCTGCACCGGAACCTGCACCAAAATCATCAAAATTGGATGCACCACCGTCAAAGGCATCAAATGATTGCGTATCTAAGGCTTGTCCCACGAAATTAGCAACTACTTCTGTTACATATCGTTTTGTACCATCTTGTGCTTCGTAAGAACGAGTCGCAATACGACCTTCTACAAAACAACGGCTGCCTTTACGCAAGTTTCCCGCAGCTTCTCCTAATTTTCCCCAAGCTACACAATTTACAAACGCTGTTTGTTCCTTAGTCTCGCCATTTTGATCCACATATGTATTGGATGCAGCTACTGTGAAAGTAGCAACAGCACGACCAGTTTTTGTGTAACGCACCTCAGGGTCACGAGCTAAATTCCCTAAAAGTTGTACAGAATTCATATCCTCAACCTCCTTAGGCTATTATTCTTCGTGTTTTACAATCAGGTGTCTAAGAACGTTATCGTCGATTTTAAGTACGCGGTCGATTTCTTTGATTTCGCCAGGAGCTGCTTCAAAGTTAATCAATACGTATACGCCATCAGTATGTTTATTTACTGCATACGCTAAACGGCGTTTACCCCAAACGTCAACTTTCTCAACTGTACCGCCAACACGAGCAATTAAAGCCTCAATTTTATCAAAAGTAGCTTTGTTTGTCTCTTCATCAGCTGGTTTCACAATCACCATGACTTCGTATTTGTTCATACAAAATCACCTCCTCTTTCGGACTAACGCCCCTATCTTACATAGGGGTAGGAAGATGCTTACCATCAATAAGCCTTATTATTGTACAACATTCTAGTCTGAATTGCAAGAAAAATATGAAAATAGACATAGTCCCCAAGGAGCCATGTCTATTTCATTAACATACTAATTATGTATATTATGCTTCTGCTTGTTTTGCTAATTTAGCGTAACTTTCAGCTTCTACTTCTTCTTGTGTTCTAAAATCTTGTGGTAATGTAGATAATCGAATCCAACTACGAATTGCCTCTACTAATACAACAAGAATCATAATAAACATAGCTACAGAGAAGGCCACTAAAATCCATTTACCAGCTGGAATATAGTTGAAGAATACGTTTTCAATATCAGCAGCGACTGCTACAATCGCCATAAGAATAGTTGGAACACCTGTTACCCAAGCATACCGTTTTTTCCCTAAACGCATGATGATTGTTGTACTTACTGCCAATGTCATCGTACCTAATAATTGGTTAGATACACCGAATAATGGCCAAATTGTGCCAATGTTGCCTTGTAATACTAGGTATCCCCACATGATACAAATCAATGCAGCACAACCATATACACCAGGAGCCCAATGTTGGTCATTGAATTTAGGCCAGTATAAGCCAAGTAATTCTTGTAATAAGTAACGACCTACACGAGTACCTGCATCAATCAAAGTCATGATGAACAAGGCTTCAAACATAATACAGAAGTGATACCAATAGCCCAATAAATGATCCATATTAGGTAGGCGAGAGAAGATATGTGCCATACCTACTGCTAAGGATACAGCGCCACCAGGACGATGCATCAAGTCTTCCCCTACTAGAGCTGATAACGCTGGTAATTCATGCACTTGAAGTCCCAAGGCTCTAAAAGATTCTGCCGTAGAGTTGATTGCAAAATAATCATCTGGATGCAGTGCAGTAGCTGCAATCATTGCCATCATAGAAATGAAAGATTCTGTTAACATACCACCATAACCGATAGGTAATACTTCTCTTTCATTTGTTAACATTTTAGGTGTTGTACCTGTTGCGATAACCGTATGGAACCCAGATAAAGCACCACAAGCAATGGTAATGAAAATATATGGGAATACAGAACCTTTCAATACAGGACCGCCACCCCAAATATATTCTGTCACTGCTGGCATTTGGATTTCAGGCATAACGATTAGAATACCAAGTGCTAAGGCTCCTATAGTACCAATTTTTAAATAGGTAGATAGGTAATCACGAGGAGCTAATAACAACCAAACTGGTAATGCTGCTGCGAAGAAGCCATAGACAGCTAACATAATTTCAATTGTTTTCAAATCATAAATAAACCAAGATGCATATTCACTAGCCGCTACATTGGGACCATAGATAATAGCTGCAAAAATAAGACCAACCCCAATGATTGTTGCTTCTTGAATTTTTCCCGGACGCAACCATTGTAGATAAATACCAATAAAAATTGCAATAGGAATTGTTGCAAACACTGAGAAAAATGCCCAAGCAGAGCCGTGAAGCGCATTGGCTACTACTACTGCCATACCTGCTAATGTAATAACAAGCAAGAATAACGTCGCTAGCATAGCACCTAAACCTGCAATTTTGCTAATCTCTTCACGGGTAATATCCGCAATGGATTTACCATCATAACGAATAGACGCAAATAGAATAACCATATCATGGACTGCACCAGCAAATACGGAGCCGATAAGAATCCACAGAGTACCTGGCAAGTACCCAAATTGTGCTGCAATTACCGGTCCCACTAAAGGACCTGCCCCAGCAATTGCTGCGAAATGATGACCAAATGTGACCCATTTATTTGTAGGCACATAATCATGTCCATCATTGTGAACCATAGCCGGCGTCATTCGATACTTGTCTAAAGTTAACACCTTCGCCGCTATGAATGCCCCATAAAAACGATATCCTAACATTAAGATACACGCTGAGGCAATAACTAAATAAATACCATTCATGACCATACATACACCCCCTAAATGTTGGATGAGTCACGCTATATATACCCATTCATTGCATGACATCACCCTATGATCTATGCAAAAAAGTAAATTGGTATTTCTGATTTAATTATAGTTACAAATATCATCCATGTCAATTTACTATTTCTCATAATGGTACTGATTTAGTCTTAAAGAAACTCCGTATTTACAATACATTCTAGGCTTATGAAGTTTCTTTATTCTCAATATAATAAGATTTCATGTCCTTTCAGAATGCACAAAACACCTTACATTGTATGCCCAGAACGGCTTTCCAAGTATGTTTTATAGTCATTTACAACGTTGATAAATGATTCACGTCCCATAGCAACATTGAGAGCATTTCTCCATCTTGCTGCCTCTGGCAATCCTTTGATATAAAAGCTAGCATGCGTTCGAATCTCACGAGTTGCTAAGTCCACACCTTTATAGTGACATAGCAACTCATAATGACGTAAGAGCATAGTAATTCGCTCTGATCCCGTTGGACTAGGGCTGTAGCTACCTGTTTCTAGGTATTCTTTAATTTGTCGAAATAGCCACGGATTCCCTTGCGCTGCACGTCCTATGAGCATAGCGTCACAACCCGTGTATTCCAGTAATGCCTTGGCACTCTCAGGAGAGTTCACATCACCATTACCTATCACTGGAATCTGCAAAGCAGACTTCACCTCTTTAATGTAATCCCAATTGGCCTTACCACTATACATCTGTTCACGAGTACGACCATGCACAGCTACTGCAGCTACTCCTACAGATTCCATGCGTTGTGCCATATCTACTACATTGATACACGTCTCATCCCAACCTAGACGCAATTTAACAGTCACTGGAATATGTACTGCTTTCACAGCTGCCTCCGCCACCTTCATGGCTAACTCTGGAGTCTTCATCAACGCAGAGCCATCTCCAGAGGATACTACCTTTTTCACAGGGCAGCCCATATTAATATCTACTATAGGCGCTCCCGCTGCCTCTACTACTTTTGCTCCAATGGCTATGGCTTCTGGATCTGACCCAAAAATTTGCATAGAAACAGGCTGTTCTACCGCTTCCATATAGAGCAATTCTTTTGTATGTTCATTATTGTATTTAATCCCCATGGCACTCACCATTTCCGTACACACGAAAGAGGCTCCCATTTCTTTTGCTAATAAGCGATAGGACACATCGCTAAATCCAGCCATGGGCGCTAACCCAATACGGCCAGGAATTATGACATGTCCTATGTGCCAGGATGTATTATTGATTTCTTTCATAAATAAGTCGTAATCCTTCTAATGTCATCATTGGATCAATGTGGTCAATCACATCAGTTTCAGCACTAATGAGAGGTGCTAAGCCTCCAGTGGCTACCACTTTAGTGTCCTCTGGCATTTCTCGTTTCATACGAGCTACAATGCCTTCCACTTGTCCAACATATCCAAATAATACGCCCGCCTGCATAGCACCAACTGTGTTGCGACCAATGACAGGACCAGGATTTTTAATTTCTATCCGTGGTAATTTAGCAGTGCGACCAAATAGGGCTTCTGCAGAGATACCAATACCTGGAGAAATAGCGCCCCCTAAGTATATACCACCATCTAATACGGCAGAATACGTCGTCGCTGTGCCAAAGTCAATGATAATTAAGTTTCCACCATACTTTTCATAAGCAGCCACCGCATCTACAATTAAATCGGCTCCCAGTTCACGAGGGTTTTCGTATTTAATAGAAATACCTGTTTTAATACCAGGGCCTACGAATAATGGTTTTTTATGAAAATAGCGCAAACACACGCGCTCTAACGTAGGGTTCAAAGGAGGTACTACAGAAGAAATAATAACAGCTTCCACATCTTCTTTATTCACCTTTGGATCGTGAAGAAATAAATTGCTCAATAACATGCCATATTCATCAGTGGTTCTCCCACGATCTGTAGAAATGCGCCAATGAGCCATAATTTCTTTTCCCTCATATACGCCTAATACGATATTCGTATTCCCTACGTCTACAACTAATAACATCTTAATATCCTCCTCCAGTGGAGCGTATAGACACATCTCCTGCTATGATACGTTCCTCACGTCCATCCTCTAATTGAACGATCAGATTTCCATCTCTATCTAAATCTTTAGCATACCCTATATAATCTTTATCTGGCGCTTTTACCAGTACTTCTTTATATAAAGTTACACTATACTCTTTCCATTCTTCCAAAGTAGAGTCAAAGCCTTCTTGACACACCTTTTCATACTGATCCTCTAAGGCTTTTAAAATTACAGCGAAGGCCTCTTTGCGATCTATCTCTATCCCAGCTATAGCAAAAGACATGACTTTATCTTTCAGATCCTCGCTAACTTCTTCTATCGTCGTATGCGTATTGATACCAATCCCTAAGACAATATAGTTAATCTCTTCCATAGTGCCATTCATTTCTGTTAGAATACCCACCATTTTACGAGACCCTACCAATATATCATTCGGCCATTTGATGCCCGCCTCTGAAAGCCCCAAGGTGCGGAATGCTTTCACTAAGGCAACTCCTGCCATTAAGGTACATTTTGACGCTTCCATAGGTAAGAACTTGGGTCTTAGAATTAAGCTAAACCAAAGCCCTTTTCCATAGGGAGAATACCAACCTCTAGATAAGCGACCACGACCGGAAGATTGTTCTTCTGCACATACTACTGTACCTTCTGGAACTCCATCCATAGCCAAGGCCTTTGCGATACTATTTGTGGAATCTAACCGTTCTTCATATACATAATAACGGCCAAAGGATTTTGTTTGTAATACCCCTTCCATCTCTTCAGGACTAATCAGATTCGGCTCTTCTAGCAACCGATACCCTTTTTTTGTAAAAGATTCTATCACATAGCCTCGTTTACGTAGTACTTCTATATGCTTCCAAATCGCTGTACGTGACACCTGGCAAGCCTCTGACATCGCTTGCCCAGATACAAATTGATCTCTGTTTTCTTTTAAAAAGTCTAGTATTTCATCTCTCACGGCTTGTCGCCTCCTTACCTTTATCGAGGTTTACAATACGATTGTACAGAGGTCCTACATAAAAAGCAAGTCTTTTCTAAGTAATTCACCATCCATAGCTATGCCAATTTGGTACACCAACAAAAAAGGGCTCATAATACATCTTGATTAAATCTAATATGCACAAAAGGTACCTTCCCCTAGGGGAAGATACCTTCCTATTAGCATCTTAGATTATTCTTTTGATACATCAATTTTATCTGGCATCACGATACCTGCCACTTCTAGAGGAGTTTTCTTACTATTCTCTTCCTCTTCTGCTTTTGCTTGTGCTTCTTCTGGACTTAGTAAAGTACCATAGCGATACAAGTTTTCCACTTGCTTAGCATCAATTGTTTCTTCTTCTAATAAAGCTTTCGCCATATTATGTAAGAAATCAATATTTTCTGTTAACAAGTTCATTACATCACCGTATGCTTCTGCTACAATGCGATGCATTTCATTGTCAATTTTTTCAGCTACTGCTTCACCATAATTGCGTTCAGAGCCTAAACTTTTACCTAAGAAGACTTGTTCTTGATGTTCACCAAATACCAATGGTCCTAGCTCATCACTCATACCCAAACGAGTAATCATTTCGCGAGCAATGTTCGTTACCATTTGTAAGTCTCCAGAAGCACCACTACTGATTTCTTTTAGTACAATCGCCTCTGCACAACGTCCACCCAAAGCCACGCGAATCTGTGCTAGCAGTTGGGAACGTGTCATATAGTTTTTCTCTTCTTGTGGGAGCATCATGGTGTAACCACCTGCGCTACCACGAGGAATAATTGTTACTTTATGAACAGGATCTGCATTTGGCCATAAATGAGCCACAATAGCATGACCAGATTCATGGTATGCTGTCAATTCACGTTCTTTTTCACTCACCACATGACTTCTGCGCTCAGGACCATAGCTTACTTTTTCACTAGCTTCTTCTAAGTCATGCATGGAAATCGTTTTACGATCTTGACGAGCTGCTAACAACGCTGCTTCATTTAATAAATTGCTCAAATCAGCACCAGTAAAACCAGGTACTTTTTTCGCGATCGTTTTTAAATCCACATCTGGATCCAACGGTTTATTACGAGCATGGACTTGTAAAATCGCCTCACGACCACGAAGATCTGGACGACCCACTGTCACTTGGCGGTCAAAACGACCTGGACGTAATAAAGCTGGGTCTAAAATATCTGGGCGATTCGTAGCCGCAATGGTAATAATACCTTCATTGGCACCGAAACCATCCATTTCTACCAACAATTGGTTCAAGGTTTGTTCACGTTCATCATGACCGCCACCAAGACCTGCACCACGTTGACGACCTACTGCATCAATTTCATCGATGAAAATAATGCATGGTGCATTTTTCTTAGCTTGACTGAACAAGTCACGCACACGAGAGGCACCAACACCAACGAACATTTCTACAAAGTCAGATCCACTAATGGTAAAGAATGGAACTCCTGCTTCCCCTGCTACAGCACGTGCTAACAAGGTTTTACCTGTCCCTGGAGGGCCAAACAATAAGACCCCTTTTGGAATTTTAGCCCCGATCGCATTAAATTTACCAGGATTACGTAAGAATTCAACGACTTCTTCCAATTCTTGCTTAGCTTCATCTGCACCAGCCACATCTTTAAAGGTCACATTAACTTTACCTTCTCCCTGCATTTTAGCACGAGATTTGCCAAAGTTCATGACGCGACCAGATCCACCTTGTGTAGACTGCATCATAAAGAACCAGAATCCAATAATCAATACAATTGGTAACGCAGATGTTAATAAGCTAACCCACCAAGCTGGTTGCTCAGGCGGTTGCGCCGTTACATCAACACCACCTTCGGACAGTTTTGCAAAAATACCTGCATCACTTGGTGCATAGGTAGCAAATTCTGTACCAGATTTTAATTTACCTGTAATAGAATGATCCCCTGTAATTGTGACACTCTCTACATTTTTTCGTTGCACCTCTTGTAGGAACGATGTATATGTAATTTCTGATTTATTTTTTGTACCTTCAGAAAAAGAGTTAATCGCTGCCACTGCTGCGACAATTATCAACAAATAGAGGAGTACGTTTTTTAAGCCTCGCTTCAAATTTTTCTCCTTTCTCATCTATAATCTAAATTGATACTTATTTATCATATCAAATTTTGTCGAATATATCAACGATTATTGATAGACTTCTTCTTTTAAAATGCCAATATACGGCAATTGACGATATTTTTCATCGTAATCTAAACCATATCCAATGACAAACTCATCTGGGATGACAAAGCCTTCATAGTCTACATAAACATCTACTTTACGACGATCTGGTTTATTCAACAAGGAACAAAGACGAACACTAGCCGCTTTGCGAGATTGCAAGTTTTCTAGTAAATAGGACAAGGTTGTACCAGTATCTACTATATCTTCTACTACAATCACATGTTTTCCTTCTACAGGACGATCTAAATCCTTTAAAATACGAACTACCCCACTACTTACAGTACTACTACCGTAACTAGAGCAAGAAATAAAATCCATTTTTACATCGCCTTCAATATGACGTGCTAAATCTGTAAAGAATACAATGGCCCCTTTTAATACACCTACAAGGACAATTTCTTTACCTTTATAATCTTCTGTAATTTGACGACCTAATTCCGCCACTCGTTTTTGAATTTGTTCTTCCGAAAGCAATAATTCTTTCACTTCTGGTATCATAGTAACTCCTTATTAGTTAGCTCTATTTCTTTTCTATGTCACTACATAGAACAACCTTAATTGTATCATATGACGTCAAAACTTGCACCTGACGGAAACGAAATTCTTTTCCCTTTGGACCTTTGACTAAAGAACATAAACCATCTATAACTGCCTGATTCAATTGTTCTGGTTTCACATAAAGGCTTAATACTCGTTTCCATAGTCGGCTCACTAAGGCATCATGCTCACCCATCAGCCCTCGTTTATCCAACACTATGCCAGTTTCATCATGACTGACATAGTCCGATTCTAACCGTGTCACCTCTTGCTCAAAATAGGAGGTATCACATTGCGCCAATGTACCTAACCGATACAAGGCATTCACTGTTTGTGGATACCTTTCCGTACAGGTAGGTATCAGGACTTGTCGAATCCAATTCCTATCATAGGTCGTATCTTGGTTAGATGCATCTTCTCCATGAAAACACTGCAACCACTTAGCATAGTCTTGTAATACCTGTTTAGGTAAAGATATACAAGGTCTCCACAGATTTTCTGTGATAGTTTTCATTCCTTGTAAACCCTCTAGTCCAGTTCCACGTAACAAGTGAGCTAAGATTGTTTCCCCTTGGTCATCTAAATGATGAGCCGTCACAATATATTCATATCCCTTATCTTCTGCAATATCTTGTAGATGAGTATACCTCAATTGACGCCCCATCATCTCAAAGGATATACCTTCCTCTTTGGCCTTATCACCAACATGTTCATGCACTGTATAGCAGGGCATACCAAATTGTAAGGCATACCATTCTACTAGCTCCACTTCTTCTAAAGCCTCTACTCTAAGTCCATGCTCCATAGTAAATACGCCTACATTCGTGAATCCCTCTATATAAAAATAATGCAATAAGGCTATAGAATCTACTCCACCGGAACAGGCTAACAATAGAGGCGTATCTTTTGTTATTGAGTCCCCCATCGCTGCAGTCACTGCCTGCCGAAACCGCAATACAGTAGCCCACATATCTCCATATAAGGCTTTCTCTCGACTACGATTCATAGGGATAGTAGATTGATACATACGGTGTCGATACGTATGATACTGATCAATACAATTCTCTCCATAGTATCTATTCAACACGGTGCGACTGTTATCTACTTGCTCAGCCAATTCTTCCATCGTCAGCAAGGGCACAACCATCTCCACATATTTGCGTGTTTCATTGGCCTTTTCCACTTCTATACTGGTGTGCAAATCTCCTTGACTTTCATAGGCATCTAACAAACTAGTCACCAAAGGCGCCCAAGAATAATAGGGTTTATTTTGCACCATATTGCGCTTGCCACCCTTCTAATCCATCAGCTTCACTGACCACAATCGATCCAATTTGATAGGTATCCATAAGAGATGTAATAATCTCGGCCCCTGGCACAATAATATCTACACGCCCTGGTTGCAAACCTTTCACTTCCAACCGTTCCTCACGACTCATATACCGAAGCTGTAATATCATAGCTTCAATAGTACCGCGGTCCATACGATGCCCCTGTATTCGTCTAGGATCGTAACGTTCCATTTGCAAATCTATCGCCGCCAAGGATGTTGCGGTGCCACCAATACCAATAAACTCGCCAAACGTCCCTTCAATGGGTAGTTCATCCCACATACGCACAGTTTCTTCCCATACACGTTGGGGTCCCTCACTAGATATATCTTGCATACGCACAGCACCAGCTGGATAGGATTTTGTAAAGTACACATGGTTCGCATCACCCAAGGCAATTTCCGTACTTCCTCCCCCTACATCAATAGTAGCATAGTGAAAGTCTGGATGTTCATAAACCGTGGCCCCTATAAATCCATAGGTAGCCTCTTCTTCACCACTTAGTACACGGTACTCCATAGGACACGCTTGCTTGGCTTTCTCTAAGAAGTCCTTGCCATTTCCTGATTCTCGAATGGCACTCGTAGCAAGACCAATGCGGATAGTAGCCCCATAGTCAGTGAGTACCTCTTCTATTTCTTTGAGAGCCTGAACACCACGCTCCATAGCTTCCTCTGTTAATAGTCCATTACTATGACGTTTACCTAATTGTGTGGTCCATAATTGCTTAGGTTCATTCTGCCACTGCGAACCATCATAGGTCCCCAACAATACCCGAAACGAATTAGAACCTAAGTCCACAATTCCAATCCGACTACCTTGTTCTACTATACATTGTTCCATTTCTATCGCTCAACTTTCTATCCTTAGTTATTTATAATCATATCTATAGTCTATCCATGGTACACACAAAAAAAGTGATACTCTTGTATCACTTTCCCTTATCGAACATAGGGAACTTCCCCTGGCTTCACTAAGCCCAGTTCTTCCCGTGCTACACCTTCGATATGTTTATCATCTTCTAATAACTTCTTTTGTTCTGATAAATTTTCATTTTCTTTCTTTAATTCTTGCAACTGCTGTTCAAGTTGATGTTTTTCTTGATGTAAACTATAGATTGTATATACTTGCTGCACTACTACTATGGCAAACAAGATAAACAAGGCTAAGCGAACTTTGTCTAATTTTCTATTTACTTTTCTCTTTGCCGATCCTTTCGGTTTTCCATTTACATTTGCCATACCTATCACTCCTGTATTGTATCTATAATTGTATTATAGCATATGTAGGCATTTCCGTGTACACTTCCTATAAAAGAGTGCAACTACTACGATGCCTCCATGATATACAATAAAAAGCGACCCCACTAGGGGGTCGCTTTTTATATGTGAATGTAAGGATTAACTATTCACCTTTGTAGTTCAATACTTTTTGAGTTACAGGTGTTGCATGTTTTTCGAAGTATTGAAGAGCTACTTCTGGGAACATTGCGTATGTTAATACGTCTTCTTCTGTTACGCCAGTGAAGCCTTTAGCTTCAAGATCAGCACGCATTTTTTCCATTTCTGGAGCTACGTCATCAGCTGGACGATGAGTGATAGGAGTTTCGTCGCCAATGATTAATTCTTTGATTTCTGGTTTTACAGCCGCTGGAAGTTGACCGTATTTACCACGAACTAGGTCTTTTACTTCAGCTGGTGTAGTGTTGTAACGAGGCAATCCTTGGGATTGGAACAACACGTTCATCATAGCCATTGTACCAACGATTTGAGATGTTGGAGTTACCAATGGAGGGAAACCAAGATCTTCACGAACGCGAGGCATTTCATCCATTACGTCGAAGAATTTGTCAGCCATACCCATTTCTTTCAATTGATTTTGAGTATTGGACAACATACCACCAGGAATTTGGTAATGACGAACTTCTGGCAATACTTCATGAGCTGGAGTCAAGCCGAATTCATCAGCGATTTCTTTACGAACGCCACGGAAGTATGTAGCTAATTCACGCATTTTAGCAAGATCTAAACCAGTATCGTATGGAGTGTTTTTGAAGATTTCAACGATAGATTCAGTAGCAGGTTGGCTAGTTGCATGGCCGAATGGGCTCAATGCAGTGTCGATGATATCAACGCCAGCTTCTACTGCTTTTAAGTATGTAGCAGATGCTAAACCGCAAGTGAAATGGCTGTGTAAGTCGATATCAAATTTTTCGCCAAATTCTTTGCGTAAGTCTTTTACTAGGGATTCTGCATCGTATGGAGCTAATAAGCCGGACATATCTTTGATGCAAAGGGAATCAATACCCATTTCTTTCAATTCTTTAGCTACTTTTACGAAGCTTTCGTTAGTGTGTACAGGGCTGATTGTATAAACCATAGTACCTTGTACATGAACGCCTGCTTTGTTACCAGCTTCGATAGCAGCACGCATGTTGCGAGGATCGTTCAATGCGTCGAAAATACGGATGCGGTCCATACCATTTTCTTTTGCTTTGCGAACGAATGCTTCTACTACATCATCAGCATAATGTTTGTAACCCAATAAGTTTTGGCCACGAAGTAACATTTGCAATGGTGTGTTTTTTAAGTTTGCTTTTAATGTACGAAGACGTTCCCATGGGTTTTCATCCAAGAAACGGATACAGCTATCGAATGTTGCACCACCCCAGCATTCCAAAGCATCATAACCAATTTCATCCAATTGTTGTAATGCTGGAAGCATATGGCTCATACGCATACGTGTAGCCAAGATAGATTGATGACCATCACGAAGAACTGTTTCTACTAATCTTACTCTTTTTGCACTCATAATCCTTCTCCTTCACATTGACCCTTTTCTATCAAGACTCTACCACCTGATAGAGAGGGAATTATTAAATACATGAGTAACAGTTATCTCATGTATAATGTACATAACTATATTAGACTACTAAACGCCATCTTTGTCAACCTAAATACATGCTTTTTAATCATATGAATTTTATCGATGTAGTTACATGTATAGCCACTATTTTAGAGGAATTTCACCACTTTTGTTTCGATATTCATTGTCAACTGATGTATATCTATTTCACTTTTTTAGGCGCTGTTTCTAACACAATATGTTGACCATTTCGTTTTACCTGAATAGAAAAGTCTTTTACATCCTCTTTAAAATAATCCATTTTTATCGCTAGCAACAACTTGCCAATTTCTGTTTTTATCCGCTCTGTTAAAAACTCTTGATAAAAATCATCTTCCGTTTTATGTGACTTTACTTTGGCCCCTAGTTTGTTACCTGTACTGGCATTATCTTTCAATATAGCAGTCTCAAAGGTTTCTGTTTCCACAAACCCTTTCATCATGTCCGCATCACTTAATCCTTTTTGGATTTTAAATTTCGCCATTTTTTAGTTCCTTCTTTCCATATGTCCCACAATTTTGTTTCTATTATGACTAATTGTTATAGCTTTTTATGAAAGACAGTGAATTTTATTACTGAAAGTTACATGTATCGTATAACTCTTTATTGCTTTTTCTCAGAAGAACCGCTATCTTTAGCAGACTCTTTATCCTTTAAAATAGAATCTACAGTAATTTCTGATAATTCTGTTGGGTTATCATAGGTATAAACTTTATTAAAACCTACCCCTAGTTTACCTTCATAGGCCTCTAAGGCACGATTTTTATCATCCACTTTAACAATGTAAATCAATTGTCCTTGGGTAACACCGATTAAACGGAATTTTCCTGGAGGGTTGATGGCACGCCATCCACCTTCTGTACCATTAAACATAAATACATCTCCAGTACGTACATTATCATAGAAGAACCGATCTTCATTGTAGAACATGCCGATACGCCCAATATCAGAAGCTTGCATATAAACACGACGCGTATCATAGTTTGCATCTGTACGATATACACGATATGCACCGTCTCCGACACGGACCTTCATGTAGACTACATTCGTTGCCGCAGAGTACGCCACATCTGTAATACGCGATCCATTAGGAACAGAATTAATAGTTGTATCAATTTCATGTTCTGGTGCTTCAGGGTCAATACGAGCTAACATCACATCATTATGACGGCCGCCGAACAAACCAACAATGGCTAAATCACGATCCGACATCCATTCAAAATAAGATACTTCCCGTTCTTTTAAATCCAATGTAACAGGAGCTTCTTTACCAGCCGTGTATATATCCACACGATTTTGTTCCACTACAGCCATATATTTATGGTCATGAGAGTAATAGCGAGTTCCCTCTTTCACATCTGGAAAGTTTTTATCTACTTCCTCGCCATTGATCACCTGAAAATTTGTAGTAGGCGCTAAGTATACTTGGTCTAAATACAGGTAGACACCACCTTGCAAAACTAAGCCTAGCAAAAAGGCTGTTGTTACTTTTCCAAAGGTATTCATAGACTCTCCTATTTCACGATAAATACAGTAGGAATCATGCGTTCACCTAACAAATCTGCAGGCTTGTTCACAGTTTTACCATTATAGAACAACGTGGTGCTAGAACCACCATCCAAATTAGCTGCAATCACAGCCCCTTCTTGGTATAAAATATCTTGCACATCACGCAAAGTAGCTCCAGCAGAGTAGGCTTGACGTCCATCAATGACTAAGAATAGGACCGTCCCATCTTTCTTTTGAGCAATGGCTGTTCTAGGTCCAATGCCCCAGCCACCATCACCATCAGTAATCATCTTCTTACCATTTACGATAAGCGGTGGACCGAAAGTTAAACCTTCTTTGGCTCCCATCTCTTTCAATTCACGCTTGTTGTACGTACCAGCAATTAAGTTACCAGATTTCGTAAAACCAATGAAATCTACATCTTCATCAGGTCCTACATCTTTACCTAATACATACTCTCCATCATGCAAGATAAATCCATACGGAGAACGCCCTGTTCCTGTCCCATTAGGGTCATGGAATCCACCCCCATTAATAGCCGCTACTGCCCCATTCAAACGAGCAATATTACTAGTCGTCTCGCCTTTTTCATTAAGATGAGGTGCTGTAGCTACCTGAACTCTTCGTGGATCTGGAATTTCTAGTAAATATCCCGTATACCGATTAGACTCAATTTTACGCAAATTCAATGTAGTATCTTCTTTTACATCAAACTTAAATAATTCTTGGTTTTCACCAGTCCCAACTGTACCCACAATTTTTTGTATTTCTTCAGGCGTATAGAGCCACGTAATATAATGTGGATGTCGAGACCGTAAAATAGCACCTACTACAGTGCGTTTAATGTTATCAAAAGGGCCAAACAACACCACGATAGGTGATGTAATAGCTGTAAATATAAACATGAGAAGGATAAATTTTACCCATCCTTTTCTAAAAAAAGAACCCATATAATATGCTCCTTTATCTATTCCTATCCTATACTGCAGATATACTGTTGTCGCAATACCAACAGGCCTAAGTAAATACAATAGGCTATGTGTAATGTCTGTTAAGACTCCAATACTCGTAACTCTTCTATTCGATCAGAAATAGATACTCCTTCATAGGAAAAGTGAGGATACACCTCTCGCAACGGTTCCAACACAAATTGGCGTTTCCAAAAATAGGGATGAGGTACCACTAAATTAGCTTCTTCCACGCACACAACTTGACCTGCTTCAGTTTCTATCCACACAATATCTAAATCTAATGTTCTAGGTCCCCAATGGATCTCTCTCTGTCTACCCGCTAAACGCTCAATATGCCATATAGTTTCTAGCATGGTCAGAGGTTCTAAGGTGGACTTTACTTTCAGAATCCCATTTAAAAAAAGTCCTTGTTCCACTGGCCCCCATGGTGGCGTTTCTATCCAGTTCGAATGCTCTACGCCAGTTACACCTTGTATACCTACTAGTTGATTCACCGCAAATGCTAAATATCCTTCTCGGTCACCTAGATTAGAACCGATACCAATATAATAGGTATACATTATAATTGCCCTCGTGTAATCACTACTTCTACATAATCTAGCACACCGGGGATCGGCGCTTCTGGCTTGCGCACTGTCACTGAAAGCCCTACAATCCCTTGATAGGTATTCCATAAATCATCTGCAATGAGTGTACCCACCCGTTCAATCAGTCGTTGTGACGGTCCTTCTACAATAGCTTTTGTCCGTTCGTATACATCTGCATAATTAATAGAATCTTCAATACTGTCAGATTGTCCAGGTTTCGTCAAATCTACACCAATAGAAATATCCACAAAGAATCGTTGACCTAATTCATTTTCGCTTGGTAGATTACCATGATACCCATAGAATGCCATGTTTCTCAAATTAATTCTGTCCATTACTCACCTCGTAATAGTACATCTGCTACGGTAATTGCCCTCTTATGCATTTCCACATTATGAACTCGCACCATATCTACACCTTGAATCATCCCTGTAATACAAGTAGCTACCGTTCCTTCATCTCGTTGATCCACGGGAATATCATTTAGTATGGTTCCGATGAAACGCTTACGGCTAGGCGCCAATAAAACAGGATATTCATACACTGTAATTTCTCCTAACCGTTGGATCACTTCCACATTTTGAGCATAATCTTTGCCAAAACCAATGCCTGGATCAAGCCAAATATTTTGTGGTTTTACTCCTTCTTTCAAAGCTAGATCCACCGAGGAGAAGAAAAATGCCTTCATATCATCGATAATGTCATCGTAATCAGTACTATTTTGATTGTGCATAATGATGACTGGCACATCATATTTTGCCGCTACCGCTGCCATGTCCTTATCATATTTTAAGCCCCATATATCATTCAATATATGAGCCCCCTGAGATAAGGCAAAATCAGCTGTTTCTGCTCGGTATGTATCCACAGATACAGGCACAGTAGAGCATTCTAGAACAGGCAACAGCACTTCTTTCATACGTTCTAATTCTTCTGCTACAGAGATTTGTGTATGCCCAGGACGCGTAGATTCAACGCCTACGTCAAGAATATCTGCCCCTTGTTCTATCATTAGTTTTGCATGGGCTACGGCTGTATCAGAAGTATTGTAACGACCTCCATCAGAAAAAGAATCTGGAGTTCCATTCAAAATTCCCATAATTAATGTACGGTCTTTTAGCTCTAATTGTTTACCATCTTGCCAGTTGTACTTGCGGTACTTAAACATGATCGTTACCTCCTAATAACACCAATGCTTCCTCGCGTAATGTCCCCATGGGCTCTAGTATACCTGTGGCCACCATCGTTTTTGCCACAGTTTCCTGTGCCACTTCGCCTTTCATAAGCATACACAAATGGGTGGCTTCTACCATTACCATGGCACCCAATACATTGCCCTCTTCCACTAAAGATGTGGCAATGTCATGGGTCAATCGTTCCTGTAATTGTGGGCGCTTGGCATAGACATCCACTAATGCTTTCAATCGGCCCAAGCCAAATACTTTACCATCTCGTGGTTGATACACAATATGTACTTTGCCATAGAAAGGCATTAAATGATGTTCGCAAATCGAATAAAAGGGGATGTGATTCACTGATACAAGGCCTGTATGCTCCGTAGGATATACATCACCTAACGCCTCTTTTCCAGTGCTATGACACCCAGAAAACAAGCCTTCAAACAGCGTAGCTACACGTTTGGGCGTATCTGTCATGCCCTTTGTCTCTAAATTGATATCAAGACCTTCTAATAATTGGCGTACACCCATTATAGCTTGTTCTTTCATAGTCATCTCCTAAATAATTTTCGTGGTCCAATCTTCGATAGTCCAAATATCCGTTACCCAAGATTCGTAAAACTCAGGCTCATGGCAAACTAGGACAATGGTTCCTTTAAAAGCTTGTAATGCCCGCGCCAATTCTGCTTTTGCATCCACATCCAAATGGTTCGTCGGTTCGTCCAAGACAAGCACATTATAGGACTCTTGCATCAATTTACATAGGCGAACTTTTGCATTTTCCCCACCAGATAAGACGCGCATTTGACTGGTAATATGCTCATTGGTAAGTCCACAACGAGCCAAAGCTGCACGCACCTCAGAATTAGTCAGGGACGGATAGGCATCCCAAATATAGTCTAAAGCCGTTTTAGAATTATCTCGACTATCTTCTTGAGCAAAATATCCAATTTGTAAGAACTCACCTTTTTCTATCTTTCCAGATAGAGCGGGAATCATACCTAATAAGGTTTTTAATAAGGTTGTTTTTCCTAACCCATTCACGCCTTGAATAGCTATTTTCTTACCTCGTTCGATCACCACTTCTACAGGACGTGTCAAGGGCTCATCATAGCCCAAGACAAGATCCTTCGCATCCACAATAAAACGGCTTGGGGTGCGTCCCTCTTTAAATCCAAAAGATGGTTTTATCTTTTCTTGTGGTTTCTCCAAGATTTCCATTTTTTCTAACCGCTTTGCTCTCGAGTTTGCCATACCACGAGTCGCTACACGGGCTTTATTGCGCTGAATGAAATCCTTCATGTCTGCCACTTCTTGTTGTTGACGCTCGTAAGCACGCAAAGCTTGTTGCTTTTTCACTTCGTAAGCAGCTAGGAATTGGTAATAGTCTCCTGTGTATCGTGTGAGCTGAGCTTGTTCAATATGGTAAATCACATTCACCACAGAATTTAAAAACTCCACATCATGAGAGATTAAGATAAAGGCATTTTCATAATTTTGTAAATAGTTTTGCAACCATTTAATATGGTCCACATCTAAATAGTTTGTCGGTTCGTCCAACAACAGTATAGTAGGTTGTTCTAACAACAACTTTGTGAGCAACACCTTCGTCCGTTGACCACCACTGAGATCCATCACATCACGGTCCAGACCGATATCCATCAAGCCTAAACCTTGCGCAGTTCGTTCAATGGTAGCATCGATTTCATAGAATCCACGCTGCTCTAGCATCTCTTGCCACTCTCCAGTGAGCTCCATAAGCTCATTCATTCTGTCCTCAGAGCAATCGCCCATCTCTAAATAGGCATCTTGCAGTTGTTGTTCAATACCGTATAGAGAATCGAAAGCCCCTCGTAATACATCACGAATGGTCATCCCTTTCTCTAATACACTGTGCTGATCCAAATAACCCACCGTCACTTGATTGGACCATTCCACTTTTCCTTCATCAGGCATCAAGTGGCCTGTTATGATATTTAAAAATGTTGACTTTCCTTCTCCGTTGGCGCCGATCAGGCCTACGTGTTCGCCTTTCAGCAAACGGAAGGAGGCATCATCTAGTATTTGTCTTGCCCCAAATCCATGGGTTACATTGGTTACAGTTAAAACACTCATATTCAATCTCCAAACTATTGTTATGTATCTCTTTATTATACGTTAACATGGCAATAATTTCTAGTTTTTAAACATCTGTCCTGTTATTTTTATATTTTCTGTGTATTTACGCATGACACTGTGGGAGTGTATACTAATAGTATTCTAATACTAACAAAAAGGAGTATATCCCATGAATCATGTACCTACTATCTTATCTATACAAGATATGAGCTCTGTAGGCCGTTGTTCACTAACTGTATTCATACCTTTAGTGAGCGCTTTACGGTGCCAACCTATCCCATTACCAACAGCGGTGCTTTGCAATCATTTAGAATATCCTAATTTTGAAATGGTGGATATTACGGATCACCTTGAAAGTTTCTACAACTGTTGGAATAAAAATAATATCACTTTCGATGCCATCCAAAGTGGTTTTCTCGCATCACCTGAGCAAATTCGCCTTGTTGAAGATGCCATCGAACGATTCGGCAAAGATAAATTAGTTGTCGTAGATCCCGCTATGGCGGATGATGGCAAACTCTACTCCATCTACAACGAGGAAATGGTGAAAGAAATGCGTAAACTCATCACCAAAGCTTTCATCATTAAGCCGAACTACACAGAGGCTTGTTTCCTCTTAGACATGCCTTATGACCCTACACCGCAATCGGAAGAGATTATCTATGATATGTGTCGCCGCTTACATGCGCAAGGCCCAGAATATGTGGTCTTATCTAGCTTACCATCTGAGGATGCCGCCCTCATCGCCGTCTATCGGGGTAGTACAGATACTATCACTTGGGTATCCAATCCATTAGTACAGGTGAAGGCCCACGGCACAGGGGATACTTTCACAGCTATTTTAACAGCCCTCGTATTACGTGGCTATACACCAGAAGAGGCATCTCGCATTGCCGGTCAATTTACTACAGAGGCAGTCAAATTCACCCACAAAACAATCGGTTCTCTTCGTGACGGCTTAGCGCTTGAATTATTATTAGATCGTTTAATTTCTATTCCAGACCCACAATAAGGAGGTTTCATGAACACGTACAAAACAAACAATGATATGACCCAATCTACTAACACAGCAACGTCTCAGCATACACAACCGGCTATATCTACTAGCTCAAGATCCACAACAAAAGATATTATCTATATCGGATTATTATCTGCCTTATGCATCGTGTTTACGACTATTAAAGTACCTTTACCAACAGGTGCCATGGTACATCTTGGTTCCGCTGCCCTATTCTCCATAGCATCCGTATTCGGCGGATTCTATGCAGGGCTCGCTGGCGCCATTGGATCTGGTATCTTTGACCTCATCATGGGCCATTCCCAATACACCTTATTCTCCATCATAATCAAAGGACTAGCGGGCGTAATTGTAGGTATATTAACAGTAGGTTGGAGACCTTCCATTCCTGCTCGTTCCATATCTACCCCTCGCATCTTATTAGCTATGCTAGTAGGTGCTATTTGGACAGCTGCAGGATACTTCGTAGCATGGTGGGTTGTACTGGATAGCTATATCGCTGCCGTCACAAGACTCCCTGCATCCTTCCTAACCAGCGGCATCGGCATCTTAGTAGCCTTGCTATTAATCCCGATCCTACACCGTATCCCTCGTAAATAATTTGTCATACCCTTGAAAGTATGGTATACTAGACATAACAAAAGAGAGCCAATAACGTGTCGAAGGCGTTAGGCTCATCTCAGGATACTAGAGAATTGAAATGGCCTAACGTGTTGAGGTGGCTAGACCTCATTCGTTAGGCTTTTCACTTACATGTTTAAGTAAGGAACGCCCTTATGTGTAGTAGCCTTGTGGCGTTCTTTACTATCCAAATAGCACTAATATATGAAGAGCAGTGCGTGTTCCTGAGCAAACATTATGAAATACCGTTTGCGAAGGAATATGCACTGCTCTTCCCTTTATATAATTTAGTTACAAACGCCACAGGCTACATAACTTAACCAGTGACGATCTTGGCCATGAACTTCTCATTATTAATAATAAACCGTTCATGTGTGCCACGGCCGATGACTTTTTCACCTTCTTTAGCTACTACTTCAAAGGTTACTTTTCTACCATCAACAGCTACTACCGTTGCCATTGCAGTTATAGTTGCACCTAATGGGCTAGCCGCTTCATGACTTGTTTCCATGTGAATCCCTACGGATCCTTCGCCGTCTCCTAAATCACCTTGAATCCCAGTATAGGCTGCTTTCTCCATCAATGCCACCATCGCAGGTGTGGCAAATACAGGTAACGTACCACTCCCCATATACTCCGCTGTATTATTAGTTTCCACTACCACCGTAGCCATACCAACTTGTCCAATCTCGATTGCCATAGAAACTCCTTTCTAATATTAACAGTAATCCAAACTATCATTTGATTTCATTCTAGCACTTTTGAGGGATTTTTTCTATTTTTTCTTGATGATATTTCGATTTCAGAGATAGACACTTATGGATATCTCCTACTGCATTTTCATCAAAATCAATAATAATATAATAGCTCTTTTGATTACTTTCTCGCTTATAAAATCCCATATCTACATCATCAAAAATAAATCGACCACCATCTGGATCCATTATAGACATTCAGCCACATAAATTCAATCCTGTTGAATTTTATAGTCTTGACAATGCACCCCACTGTTTTACAATAAACATAAGAAAAGGAGTAATATCTATGCCCACTATATCTATACATTTCACTAAAAGTGAATACAAGCTACTTCGTCAGCACATTGAAAATAAAGGGCTGACTATCTCTCAATATATAAAAGCAATGCTATTAGAAGAAATAGAAGATGAATACGATGTATCTATCGTCAATGATTATTTAGAAGAAAAAGATTCTATGGAGTTTTTACCATTTGAAGCTGCTACTAAAGAATGGGATATTAAGTAGTTATTCAAGTTAAATTACACAAAGTATCAAAGCAAAGTGGGTACCACGTCTTTCGATGTTGGTACCCACTTTTTGGTATGCATAATTAACTTTTAACTATTGTTATTCAGTATTAACTATTATTTAGTTTTATGCCATACCCATGCGTTGCATAAGCATTTTAATTTGTGCTTTCATTTCTGCATTTTCTGCATCTTTTCTAGCATTTTCTGCTTTTAATGCAAAAATTTCATCTTGCATTACATAAACGAAGGAGATCGGACCACATTTGTAGCGTTCTGGGATATTGTCGTCATCACCAGTACCTTCATCATTTTACCAATAATCACTATCACATACTGTAGTCCATTTCTAACATGTAAAATGGACACCACGTCTTTCGACGTGATGTCCATTCTTTCCTATAGCGATAAGCTATCTCCTATTGAGTTATTTTGCCGCTAACATTTCAATACGTTCCATAAGCATTTTCATTTGCGCTTTCATTTCTGCATTTTCTGCTTTTAATGCACTTACTTCGTCTTGCATTACATAGACAGAAGAAATTGGGCCGCCTTTGTAGCGTTCAGGAACTGCACTGTCTTCTCCACCAAATCGATATGTCACACCTGCATTGACCATGTTGCTTCCATCGCCAACGGCAACACCTACATTAAATAGAGTATCTTCGTTAGCATAATGAGCCACACCTAATGCTAAGGCTTTGTTACCTTTATAGGATCCAACGCCTGCCATGACTTGAGATTTTTTAAGAGGATCATAGCTCAATGGATTCATCGCTGCTAATGCCGCTGCATGAGCACCTGCCTCATTCACACGGTTATTTAAAGCATGTGCTGCTGCACGTACTTGACCTACTGTGGCTGCATCCGTATTAGCTGTACCTGCTGCTACATTGTGAATTTGGTTACCACCATTGTCTAGACCATCCGCTGTTAAAGAAACAGTTGGAATACCACTTCCTTGATTTGGTGCAATCGTTACACCTCCAGCATTCACTGTTGTAGTTATATGAATCGGCTTACCATCTTTACCTGTTTGATATTTCACAGATCCATCTGCATTCTTAACAATTTCTTTAGAACCATCTGGATTTGTTTTTATTTCAGGTACGTAATTATCATAAGATGTGGAACCATCTTTCATATTCACATCTTTCGCTAACTTAACAGTCATCGTAGCTGGCTTACCATCTTTTGCCTCAGTAGATACTACACCAATGTTGTTCTCTGTTAAGGAACCAGTAGCTCCACCTTTAATACCTAACGTGTCACCTAAGGCAACGCTAACTTTTTTATTATCATCACCTTCAAATCCGCGGCCATTGACAATTTTATCTACCACGTCTTTGATTTGACCTTGTGTCGCTGCTTTACCACGTTCTTTCGCTATCGCAGATGTTGGATCTTTCTTCGCATCTTCTGCTGTAGCTACTTTCGTAGGATCCCAATCAGTATTGGTTAAGCCTGAAATCGTACCATCTTTGATTTCTACTTTAGACTTATCTGTGCCATCAGCATTTTTAGTCGTTACTGTCACACCTTCAGGAGTGATAGCTGTATTCGTTTTATCTTTGTCACCTACAGTTACAGTACCTGTAGTTCCATCGATAGCAACGGCTTTATCACCCTTACCAAATGTAGCAGAATCGCCAATTTTCACTGTGAAAGTTTTTACTTTTGATTTTGTATCAGGAGCTGATGTAACAGTCACACCATTTTCACCTTTCACATCAATTAAACCAGTAATAACCTCTTTACCTTTATCAGATATATTGTCTAAGTCTTTAGTCGCTGTATTACCTTTCAAGACTTCAATATCAGCTTTTGCGTTCATCATATCACTTTGAAGCGTTGTGATTTTGCCTTCTGCACTGCCCAAGCGTGTATTTAGATTAGAAATCTTACCCAGTTCAGCTTTCGCATCTGCTGTTAAATCTACTATGTATTCACGTTCACCTTTAGTATTTAACTCACCACCAGTGACAGAAATACTACCATTATCAGCTGCTTTTACAGTTGTATCACGACCATTAACCGTGTATGTAGTAACGTCACCTTTTGTTTCAGCTTTTACTATCACATTGTTACCTGAAGCTACTTTTACAGATTCTTGAGCTGCTGTTTTTGCTAATTCTTTGACTTTGTTTGTACCAGCATCAGATAAATTACTTAAGTTTTTATCTGCTGCATTATCAATAGCATTACGAGTTGCTTCATTTAAGCCAAATACAACTTTACCATCTTTATCCGCTGCAATTGTGATACCTGCTTTTGCTGCTTCAGCAGTAGCTGTTGTACCATCACCAGATACGAAGTTCAATCCTTTTTGTAATTTTACAGTCTTAGCATCTGCATCTTCTGCACTATTCGCACGATATGTAATAGATGTTTCTAAATTAGGTGCTACTACTTTTGTATTGCCAAAATCTACTGTAGCTGGTGTCGCAGGGTTAGTACCTTCTGCCTCTTTTTTA
>NZ_KQ960765.1:0-385 GCF_001553345.1 Veillonella sp. DNF00869 | reverse complement strand
TTCTGCCTCTTTTTTAGGTTTCAAGGTAATGGTAGCATCACCGTTTTTAATCACTAGGTTATCTTTACCATTACCAGCGATTTCTTTGATATTACCAAGGTTTTCTGCTAATTTCACATCAAGGTCATTATCAGTTTTAACCACTTTGATGTTATTTGTTTCAGTTGCTGTACGAGTGAAGTTATCTGCACCTTTGATTGTCAAAGTAGTACCTAAGTCACGGTGTACTTTCGCAGTTGTATCGTTACCTGTGAAATCCAAGCCTTTTGTAGCAAGCGTAGTATTCGCTTTGTTGATACGTCCATCTAATTTAGAAATCGCAGCGCCTACATTATTAACTGGTTCTGTACCTGTACCATCATCTTTTGTGATGTTGTATGTAGGG
>NZ_KQ960764.1:7972-8653 GCF_001553345.1 Veillonella sp. DNF00869 | reverse complement strand
AGGAACGCCATTAGGTGTAGTAGCCTTGTGACGTTTTTACTGACTAAATCACATAAACACAAGAAGACCGCAATATACCTCCGAAGAAACATCATGAAATGCCGTTTCTGAGGGGGTGTATTGCGGTCTTTTCACTGAGGAATGCCCTTAGGTGTAGTAGCCTTGTGGCGTCCTTTACTGACCAAATCACATAAACGCAAGAAGACCGCAATACACCTCCGAAGAAACATCATGAAATGCCGTTTCTGAGGGGGTGTATTGCAGTCTTCCCTTTATCCTATTCAGTTAAAACGCCACAGGCTACATAACGTAACAAGAAACGTAGCATTAACCCTGAAAGTATGCTATACTTAATTTAGAAACAAGAAGAGCCATCAACGTATGCAGGCGTTAGGCTCATCTCAAGATTACAAATGTGATAATGCCTAACGTGTTAAGGTGTACAAGACCTTATTCGTTAGGCTTTATCATTTCTAATGAAAGAAACGATAAAAATCTATCATCAATTTTAGGACTTTTATCACCAAGGATACTTTCTTAAAATTTCTCATAGAACCACCTCCTCCCATTACAGGAAGAAATGAGCCTAACAACACGTCAACGACTCTTCTATGGTGTCATTATAGCGCAAAAATTACACAAAATACAAATCTGAGGAACGCCATTAGGTGTAGTAGCCTT
>NZ_KQ960764.1:0-7872 GCF_001553345.1 Veillonella sp. DNF00869 | reverse complement strand
AAACGCCACAGGCTACATAACGTAACAAGAGACGACTTATTTTGCTTCCACTGCAGCAATTGCGCAAAGGTCAACGATATCGCTTACGGAGCAACCACGGCTAAGGTCATGGATTGGTTTTGCTAAACCTTGGATGATTGGTCCGATAGCAGTAGCGCCAGCAAAGCGTTGTACTAATTTATAACCAATGTTAGCAGCTTGTAAGTCAGGGAAAATCAAGATGTTAGCTTTACCAGCTACTTGAGATCCTGGAGCTTTACGTTCTGCTACAGATGGAACGATGGACGCATCTAGTTGCAATTCCCCATCGAATGCGAAGTCTACATTACGGCCTTTCAAGTCTTCTACAGCTGCTACCACTTTATCAACTTCTGGAGAAGAAGCAGATCCTTTTGTGGAGAAAGACAAGAAGGATACGCGAGGTTCTTTCATACCTGCCACGGAACGAGCTTTACCAACGCTGGACTCAGCGATATCAGCCAATTGTTCAGATGTTGGGTTAGGAATAACGCCGCAATCGGAGAAGATCAACAAACCGTCATCGCCGTATTCTTTTTTATCAGTGATCACAAGCATAGAGCTAGATACAGTTTTCAAACCAGCTTGTGTACCTACCACTTGGATAGCTGCACGAAGTACGTTTGCTGTAGGGCTAGCAGAACCTGCTACCATGCCATCAGCCAAACCTAAACGCACTAACATAGCACCGAAGAATAACGCATCGCCAGTCATAGTAGCATGTGCTTTTTCAGGTGTCATACCTTTTTTCGCGCGCAATTCTACAAATGTATCTACCATTTTGTTTAATTCGCCGAATGTAGCTGGGTTGATGATTTCAGCACCTTCCAAAGATACACCAGCTGCTGTAGCTGCCGCTTGAATTTTATCTTCTGCACCAACCAATACAGGTACACAGAAACCTTCTTTCAAAATCGCAGCCGCTGCTTCGATGACACGGCTATCTTCGAATTCTGGCAATACAATTTTTTTACCCAAGCCTTTTGCTTGCTCTTTTAAACTTTGAATTAAATCCATGGTATGTCCTCCTTTTAAGACCCATTTCGATATATCTACGCTTTATTATACTATAACTAATTTTGATGTTCAAACCGCTTCATATAGTTATGATGAAAGTATACTATCTACTTCATTCATACTAAAACTGCTTCGGTATGAAACCAAAATGTTGCAATGCTTTATAAATTCCATCATCATAGCAAGATGCAGTCACATAGTCAGCTTTTTCTTTCAGAGCATCACGGCCATTACCCATGGCAATGTTCAGCCAGTCTGGTCGGAACATGGATAGGTCGTTATAGCCATCACCGAAGACGATGACATCTTGATAAGATGCGCCAAAGCCATCGATCATTTTCCGGATGCCATAAGCCTTATCCATAGGTTCAAACAAAATGCATCCTTCTCCATAGCGAATTAAATCCTTCGTCATGTGTACAATACCACGTCGCTGTTCCTCTTCTTCTGTGATGAACGCATAGACCTTGTAAAAATGCTCGATATCCTCAGGCACCAAGTCTGATACGACTTCATTTTGCATCATATCCCACTTAGGATTCCATGCTAGGACGCTTTCATAAGGAGTAATACGGACAAATTCATTTTTGTGGGTCACCCCCCAAGGCACATTGTGGCTTGTTAAATACTTAAGGTACTGCACGCAGCGATCCCGGTCCATGCCCTGCATCCATTGCACTTCATAATTTTCTGTAATGCTATAGCCCCCATCAGCCACAAAATTCGGAGTCTTTGCCATCTTGGCAAAGCGCATAGCATCTGCCTGTAAACGGCCCGTAGCAAGCGCCACGTGATGCCCTTTATCCTGCAAATACTCCAAGGAGTATTGAGCACTTTCAGGAATCGTTCCATCAGGCCACACTGCTAGTGTATTATCAATATCAAAGAAAAAATATTTCCTATTCACAGAACCTCCTTACCGCAACTGCTGTTCTACATCCCAACCATTGACCAACTGAAAGCGATCTTTCTGCTCCACATCAGGATATTTTTCATGGTCCACTTCACTAGCAAACATCACAAGGGGACGTACAAACGTTTTGCGCTCACCATACAACTGTTGGTACACCACATGAGGTTCATCTGTTTCAGAATGAATAGCAATATCAATCACATAATATAACATGCCTTTAAAATGACGATATAAACCGCCTACTACAATTTCTTGCATAGGTATCCTTTCTTATACTTATATAACGTATACAACAGTATATAGTATAGTGTTATAACACATCATCTTTCTTACAACGAAAGTACTTTCAATATTCCAAGTATTCTATATCATACATATAGTATACACTATTCCTCTAACGATTTATATAGCTTTCCTTAGTACTATAGCAGGTAGTTTTTATAGTGAATACCCTAGGATAACACATGCATCCAATATAAAAATAGAGAATGATTGCCTTCTGGCAAATCATTCTCTATCACTTCAAATAGGATACTACAATCCTATGAATCTCTCAATTATTTTAAAACATGAGATAATTGTTTATTTGTTTCTTTTACTGTTTGTTTTGCAGTGTACCAAACAAGTTCGTTAATGTAGTAACGAAGTTCTTCGTTATTTACAGTCTCTGCATTGTTGCTTGCTGCAGCAAGAATTGCTTTTGCAATATCTTCGCCACGAACAGTTTCACCTTGTTGATCCAATACTGCTTTTACATTGGATAATGCATCTTGACGCACACTGCGTAACACATTCCAACCATAGCTATTGCTGTAACCATTTACAGCTTCTGTAGCCTTTTCATTATGTTTATTAAGGAATGTTTCATAATTACCAGAATGTTCGTATTTGTTATCACCATTCCAGTTATGAGCACGTTTGAAGAATTCCACACGGTTAGTTAAGTTGCGATCTAATACAGTAAGGAAGTCTTGGTTTACATCATGTTTAATAAAACGATCTTGACGATCTGTCAAACGTTCACCAGCTACTTGGCGTTTTACCAAGCCTTGACGAACTTCATGAGCACGTTCCAATACTTTACCCAAATCTTCTACAGCTACTACTGTTTCTTGCATTGGTGCTACTAATTCATAGCCAACAGCTACGCCTGTTACGTTTGCTAGATTCTTTTGGCTATACAATTCATCGCTCATAGCAAAGCTAGAGCCTACTGTTACTAATAACGCTGCTGTTAAAATTGCTTTTTTCAATGTTATTCTCCCATTTCAAACATTACATAATATGATTCTAGTTTAGTATAAGTGTAAGTCAGTAGTACATATTATACACCATATCAATATCTTTTGTATACTATAATTTTCGATATACACTAATATTTTATCAATAAATTGCTTAATTATACAAAATCGATAAAGAGCTGCAATACAACATGTCATTACATATCCATTGCAGCCCTTTTATCTTAGTTCACAGATTTCTACTTCATTCTTCTAAGAAATATACCTCTGTAAGAAAGATTAACCTTTCTTAACATATTGAAGCACTTCCGCTAATTGTGCTTTTAAGTTATTAATTTCATCTTTTTGCACTTGGTTTTGTGCTTCTAAAGCTGATACTTTATCTTGTAAAGTATAGGAAGAACTGATAGGGCCTTGACGGAATGTGTCTTTTACAGCCGTTTCGTCAGCACGAGCACCGAATTTCCAGCTCACACCTGCGTTCGCCATTAATTCATCACCACGGCTACCGATGGATGCGCCTGCATGGAATAAGGTAGACTCATTTTTGTAATGTGCAATACCTAATGCTAAGGCAGCTTCACCTTTATATGCACCCACGCCAGCCATGATTGTTGTAGGTTCCAATGGATCATATTGTAAATGACGTAAGCCAGCCATTGCTGCCGCTTGTGCACCCAGACGGTTCACACGATTATTTACATTCATCACCATGTTGGATACACCTTTCAACTGAGATACGTTAACCGCATCTGTATCAAGAACACCTGGTGCCACATTCGCCATCACTTGACCACCTGCAGAGATGCCAGATTTCATCACTGGTTCTCCAGTTTTTGGATCTACCATTGGTTTTCCTGTCTTAGGATCTACTGCGATAGTCGGAGAGCCGAAGGATACTACTTTCGTAGGGTCTACCACTTCTCTACCATCTTTATCAAGGACAGGGTTGCCATTCGCATCTCTTACTTTAGCCGTTTCTGGAGTTACCACCAATCCATCTGGAGTAAATGCAGTAGATTGTGCCGGTTTTACAGGTTCAGGTTTTGCATCAGCTTTTGGTTTACCATTTTCTAATTTATCAGCTTTATAGTATTTGCCATCCACTAATACTAATGGGTTACCCTTTTCATCCTTAGGTGTTGGTGTGTTGAAAGTCAATCCTGTACCAGTCAATCTAGATGTAGGACCGTCTTGTACTTGTTTACTATCGATTGGGTTAATCGGTGTTGCTTCTGTCGCCGGTTTACCGTTATTCACCACTTTACCTGCTGCATCTTTTGTAGTGCCTGCTGGATATGGTTTGTTATCGATAATCACAGTACCTTCAGGATATACTTTACCTTCTTTTACCACAGCCTTTTCAGGGTAGTATTTACCGTCCACAACTTTCAATGGGTTGCCTGCTTTGTCAGTTTTACTTTCAAAGTTAGCGCTGTTCAATTTATCTAAGTCTTTTGCTAATTGAATAGATAATTTACCATTGTCATGGAATACGCCAATATTGCCTGTTGTTGTATCTGCTTTCGCCACTGGCTTACCATTTTCACGGTTACCACCTGTAAATTCCATAGTAGAATTCAACGGTTTACTGATAGTTTGTCCATCATCACCTACAAAACGAAGGCCATCATCCATAGTAGCTACATTACGAGGTTTACCATCTGTACCTGTGTATTGGATACGATCCATAGTTGGTGCATTTGGAATCGGAGTTTTACCTGCTTTTGGTGTTACTACAGTTTTTCCATCTTTTACTTCTACTGTAACATCTGCCGGTGCATACCAGTTACCATCATTAGCACGAACTGCATCTTTTGGTGTATTTTCCAAATCAGCAGGTGCTTTTGCTGTAGAAATATCTACTTGAGAAGCATCTTTACCATCTTTGCCAGCATCTTTCAATGTTAAAGTACCTTTACCATCTTTAGCTGTAGCAGATACGCCATCGTTACCTTTAGCGTCTTTCACAGTCATAGCACCGTCTTTACCATCTGCTAACTGATCTTTTGGAGTTGCTCTTAATGGTTGTGCTTCTGGAACTGGTTTACCATCTTTAAGAACCGTTTTTGTTTTAGGGTCTTTTGCAGAACCTGCTGGATATGGTTTGCCATCGATCATCACTGTACCTGCTGGATATACTTTTCCATCATTTACTAATGCATTTTCTGGATAGTATTCACCATTAACTGGTTTCAATGGGTTACCAGCTTTATCTTTTACAGGACCACCAGTTGTTACACTGTCGATATGAAGCTCACGGTTTACATCTACTTTTACATACGTAGTTGTTACTGTAGCACCATCTTTATCTTCCGCTGCATCCACTGCCATAGATACTGTTGTATTCGCACCATTCACATATTTTACGTTATCCTTAGGGTTAACTCTTTCATATGTTTTAGCCTCTTCACTGAAAGCTTTATCTGTAGAGCCAATACCAATATTCCACCCAGATTTTTGAATAGCTGTAGCTACAGAGTTACCTGTTACATAAGCATTGCCATCATTTTCCACTGTATCGGAAGGTGTTACTGGAATCTCTTCGTTTGTAGCTTTACCTGTTTTAGGATCTTTCGTATAGATTTTACCATCTTCACCACGTACACCATGAGTTACTTTACCATCTTTATCAGTAATAAGAACATCATTTGTGACACGACCTTCTTTTAAAGCTACAGTAATTTCACGAGTACCATCAGCTAATGTTTTACCAGTTACTTGTACACCATTATCACCTTTGAACTCTACTTTATTGGCATTACGCATTTGCTCTGTATAACCATTATCTTTAGCAGATACTACAAATCCCATGTTTTGTAAGTCGCCTACAGTAGCTGCGTTGTTAGGGTTAGAGTTTTCAAAGTTAATCAATCCTGCTTTATCAGCATTTTCTGGTTTCGCCACTGGGACTTGTTCCTTTGCATTAGGCTTAGGTTCACCATTTTCTAGATCACTAGCTTTGTACCAGTTACCATCATTACCTTTTTCAAGAATATCACCAGCTTTATTTTTAGTGGACAACGGGTTAGCTACTGGAGCTGGTGCTTTTCCATTGTTTTCTTCTGCTGTTTTTGGTGCTCCATTAGGTTTTACATCTGCTGCATTATACCATTTACCATCATTCGCTAATTTGACATCATCAGCAGGTTTGAATGTTTCTGCACCATTCGCTACATTACCCAATTGTGTTGGAGTCGTAGTTTGGTTATTTGGAGCTGCTTCAGAGTTAGCAACATTAGGGTTAACCATATTAGATTTCAATGGATCTTTTGCTGTATCAATTGGTTTAATTACATTTCCATCTTTATCTACCAAATCACCATCATTATTTGTACCTACAGCTGGATTACCTTTTTCACTTACTGGTTGACCTTTTTCATTCACTGGATAGTATTTATCGCCAATTTTAGATACTGGTTTACCATCTTTATCTGTGAACGTTACAGGCAATCCTGTTACATTGTATGTAACATTGCTTGTTGTACCATCTGTATTAGTTGTTACAACTGCTGTTGTATTCGCACCATCTACAAAGTTTACAGTGTCGAATGGTTTCACGAAATCTTTCGCTGTACCATTATTTTGTAAATTCCAACCTGCATTTAATACATCAGATACTGTAGCTGCATTGTTACCTACAAAGTTAGGGTTAGGTTTTCCATCTTTTGTTGGTTTCAATAAGTCAGCTGCTTCCGTTGCTGTCAATGGAGCTTTGTTGATATTGTTTACATCTCCTGCAGTTCCTTTTTCTGTACCATCAGGGTTTGTAACTTTTTTATCAGCATCATTCACTGCTGGGATATTGTTTTTCACATTATTCAATGTTGTTGGAGTGGTTGTGCCTTCAGGACCATTTAGAGATGTAATCACATCACCTGCTGGTACTGTTTCATCTCCTTTACCTTTTCCATCTGGAGTTGTATGGTAAGTTACATTGCCATTTTCATCTTTTACTGGATATACTTTTTTACCATCTTTATTGGTGTAGTTCACAGGTGTTTGTGCATTATTCGTAGATACTTGGTCATCCACTTTTACAGTGATAGTACGTACACCGTTCTCATCAGTTTTACCAGTAACACTCGCTGTACCTTCACCTACGAATTTCACTTCGTTAGCATTACGTACTTGATCAAAGTAGCTATTACCTTCTGCAGATACAATCCAACCTAAGTTTTGTAAATCACCTACCGTAGCTGCATTATTAGGGTTAGAGTTGCTGAAGTCAATCAAACCTGCTTTACCAACATTATCTGGTTTGGCTACTGGTTGTACATTCTCTTTCGGTTGACCATTAGGCTCCACTTGGTCCGCTGGATACCATTTACCATCATTAGCCATCTTTTTGCCATCTACTGGCTCAAATGTGTTAGCACCATTCGCTACATTACCCAATTGAGTTGGACTTGTCGTTTGGTTATTTGTTTTCTCTGTTGTATTAGCAACGTTAGGGTTCACCAAATTGGATTGTAATGGATTTGCTTTTGTATCGATTGGCTCGATAACAGTTCCATCTTCTGCAACTGGTTTACCTTCTGCATTAGTTTTTACAGCTGGTTTACCATCTGGAGTAATAGGTTGACCTTTTTCATTCACTGGATAGTATTTATCGCCAATTTTAGATACTGGTTTACCATCTTTATCTGTGAACGTCACAGGCAATCCTGTTACATTGTATGT
>NZ_KQ960763.1:1241-1536 GCF_001553345.1 Veillonella sp. DNF00869 | reverse complement strand
TATGTTCGTAGGTGATGGCATCAACGATGCACCTGTATTGACAGGTGCTGATGTAGGTGGTGCTATGGGTAGTGGTGCAGACTCTGCCATCGAAGCAGCAGACGTGGTATATATGAACTCCAACCTAGATTCTGTATGGCGTTCCTTAAGTATTGCAGAACGTACCTTGTCCATTGCATGGCAAAATATTTTCTTCGCCATTGCTGTAAAAATTATCGTTATGGTGGCTGGTGTATTTGGCTTTGCAAATATGTGGGTGGCAGTTTTTGCAGATACAGGGGTATCCATTCTTTGT
>NZ_KQ960763.1:0-1141 GCF_001553345.1 Veillonella sp. DNF00869 | reverse complement strand
TGCAGATACAGGGGTATCCATTCTTTGTATCTTTAACTCTGTCCGTATTTTCTACAGTAAATAGTATAAGTCCTCCTGCTAGCATGTATGCCCAACTATGTAGCAGGAGGCATTGTGATATCTTCCCTACTTGTAGTTATACAAGATATATATCACTACATAACAACTATACAGCGAAGAGGACTTGGCCATTAGGCTAAGTCCTCTTTGTCGTGTAGGGAGATAGTCTACCAACTCATTTTGTCCTATAACCCTGAAAGCTAGCAGAACATAGGGACTGCTGGCTTTTGTGTATAGATCTACTTGTGTTGCTTTAGAAGTAATTTATCGTTTTGTGTCATCCAAAATGTTTCGTTTTTAAATAGAACATTGGTAGAAATATTTTCTTCTCCTGATTGGTAGATTTGGTTATAAAAACGATTTATTTGCAAGTCTATTAAATCCATGAGATAATAGAATAAATAAAAAATCGCTGTTGGCCTACTGGCACGACGATAACATATTGTTATAAAGATGCGGTTCGAATTCGCATACAGCGCTCTAAGTACTAGGGTGCTTTTTTATTATCGAAATGAGATAAAACTAGGGATAAAAAAATAATAAATAAATATGTAATCATATGTTGACAAAATAGAATTTTGTAGATATAATGAATATATGAATGAATACTCAATCATAAAATATATGTAATATATCAATAAAAAGGAGTTACTATGGAACGCATTTTTACATTACAAAATTTGAACTGTGCAAATTGCGCTAGTGTCATTGAAGAAAAATTAATTCAACTAGAATCTGTGTCGGCAGCGACTTTTACAATTGGTACGAAACAATTGCGAATTACCTCTACTTTAGAAGATATGGATGCTTTGCAAGAACAAATTCAAGCGGTTTGTGATGCTACAGAAGATGGTGTTGTGGTGGTACCATTTGTACGAGCGGCGAAAAAAGCAAAGCAAGATGATCATGACCATGAACACAATGCAAGTTTATCTGCCATAATCGTTGGCGCTATCGTGATGGCAGTGGCAGAGCTTACGAATTGGGTACCAGAACAATATATGACTCCATTGTTAATCGTAACATTTGTTGTATTAGGATGGCGTATTGTATGGGCAGCTGTTAAAAATGGTATGAAAGG
>NZ_KQ960762.1:307-863 GCF_001553345.1 Veillonella sp. DNF00869 | reverse complement strand
TTTATTGTTCAGTTTTCAAAGATCAACTTCGCCTTCACAACACTGCGTTGTGGCGACTAAATTATAATAACAGATTCACAATATCGTGTCAACAGTTATTTTTAATCTTTTTTCACTCAATACTCTTAGGAGTATGAACGCTCAGTTCTCTCGAACATGTTTAATAGTATATTCCATTTCCAAATAAAAAGCAACCCCCAATTTTAAATTTTTATGCTCGTCCTCTAAGTATGTATATAATAATTTAATGCTCCTAGTAGACAACGAAGTTATACCTATAGCATCTTAAAACTTTCATCAAATAATATCCTTATCTCTACGCAAATAGAATATCGTACTCTACCAATATATTATCTCTTCTTAACCAACCCTCTCATGTGTTGAACCTTTATAGCTATGTTATTAACTACCTCATACAAATATATAAACATTCCCCCTGCCAACCACTCATAAACTTTTCTTCTGAGGAATGCTGTTTTGAGTAGTAGCCTTGTGGTGTTATTATTGACTAAATCAAGCAAACATGAGAAGAGCACGGTGTGCCCCCGAACAAACA
>NZ_KQ960762.1:0-207 GCF_001553345.1 Veillonella sp. DNF00869 | reverse complement strand
GAACAAACATTATGAAATACCGTTTGAGAGGGGGTATACCGTGCTCTTCCCTTTATCACATATAGTTAAAACCACCACAGGCTACATAGCATCACAAGAGACGATTCATTATGAAATACCATTTCTTAAAATATGTACCCTGCTCTTCCTAGATACTATCCCTAAGAGAATGCGGTTATGCGTAGTAGCCTTGTGGCGTTATTATTG
>NZ_KQ960761.1 GCF_001553345.1 Veillonella sp. DNF00869 | reverse complement strand
TCACAGGCCCTACATACAACATCACAAAAGCGGATGGTACAGGTACAGAAACAGCATCTAATGTTGGTGAGGCAATCAGTAAATTAGATACTCGTATTACTACAGCTAATGGTGCATTAGTTACTAAAGGCTTAGACTTCACAGGTAATGACACAACAGCTAAGGTACACCGTGATTTAGGTACTATTTTGACAATCAAAGGTGCTGACAATTTCACGCGTGCAGATGCTGAAACAAACAATATCAAAGTTGTGAAAAATAACGATGATCTTGATGTGAAATTAGCGGAAAACCTTGGCAATATTAAATCCATTAGTAGCGCTACAGGAGAAGGTAAACCAGGTTCTACAATTACTTTAGGAGCAGATGGTGTAACTATCGCTAATACAGCAGCAGGTCAAGGTGGTGCAGCTGGTGAAACTAAAACTGTAACAATCGGTAAAGATGGTATCAATGCTGGTGGCATGAAAATCACTAATGTAGCGGAAGCGACAAATGATGGAGATGCAGCGAACAAAAAATATGTAGATAATGCAATTTCTAACTTGAATACAACAGTGACTAATAATGCAAATCTACGTTATGCTGGTGATACTAACGAAGGTGCAAAAGCTGGTGAAGATCACTTGAACTTACCATTAGCCACAGGCACTTTAAAAGTAGCTGGTACTGCTGATCAAATCAAAACTGTAGCTAATAATGGAACGATTACTTTATCCTTAGATGAAAAAGT
>NZ_KQ960760.1:1112-1757 GCF_001553345.1 Veillonella sp. DNF00869 | reverse complement strand
TGCAGATGTAGTTACTACAGCTGTTGTATTCGCACCATTTACGAAGTTTACAGTGTCATATGGTTTTACAAAATCACGAGCTTCGCCATTATTTTGTAAATTCCAACCTGCATTCAATACGTCAGATACGGTAGCTGCATTGTTGCCAGCAAAGTTAGGATTTGGCTTTCCATCTTTTGTTGGTTTCAATAAATCAGCTGCTTCCGTTGCTGTCAATGGAGCTTTGTTGATATTGTTTACATCTCCTGCAGTTCCTTTTTCTGTACCATCAGGGTTTGTAACTTTTTTATCAGCATCATTCACTGCTGGGATATTGTTTTTCACATTACCCAAGGATGCTGGACGAGCATTGCCTTTCTCATCTTTAGGACCATTCACAGATGTATTCACATCACCATTTGGAACGACTTTATCATTTTCGCCTTTTCCATCTGGAGTTGTATGGTATGTTACATTACCTTTGTCATCCTTAATTGGATATACTGTATTACCTTCTTTATCTGTGTAAACAACTGGCGTTACCGCATTGTTAGTGGATACTTGATCGTCTACTTTTACAGTGATTGTACGTACACCGTTCGCATCTGTTTCACCAGTGACTGTAGCTGTACCTTTACCTACGAATTTCACTTCGTTAGCATTACG
>NZ_KQ960760.1:0-1012 GCF_001553345.1 Veillonella sp. DNF00869 | reverse complement strand
TGGTTGTACATTCTCTTTCGGTTGACCATTTGGAAGTACGTCCGCTGCATTATACCATTTACCATCATTAGCCATTTTTTTGCCATCTACTGGCTCAAATGTGTTAGCACCATTCGCTACATTGCCCAATTGAGTTGGAGATGTTGTATTTGGTTTATCTCCTGCTGGTGTTGGATTTACTAAAGCTGTTTTTAACGGTTTTGTTGTATCAACTGGATCAATTACATTACCTTGTGCATCTAGTGGTTGACCTTTATCATTCACTTTAGTACTTGGATTACCATCAGCATCTACTGGTTGACCTTGATTATTTACTTTGTAATACTTGTCGCCTACTTTTGCTACTGGGTTACCTTCTGCATCTGTGTATGTTACAGGCAATCCTGTTACATTGTACGTAACATTGCTTGTTGTGCCATCTGCAGATGTAGTTACTACTGCTGTTGTATTCGCACCATTCACAAAGTTTACAGTGTCATATGGTTTTACAAAATCACGAGCTTCGCCGTTATTTTGTAAGTTCCAACCTGCATTCAATACATCAGATACTGTAGCTGCATTGTTACCTACAAAGTTAGGGTTAGGTTTTCCATCTTTTGTTGGTTTCAATAAGTCAGCTGCTTCTTTTGCTGTAATAGGCGCTGCTGTATTGTTTTTGCCATCAATTGGAGCACCATTTACATCGTATGCTTTTTTATCAGCATCGTTCACAGTTGGAATATTATTTTTCACATTATTTAACGATGTTGGGCTTGTAGTGCTTGTTTTATCAGCTTCCGGTGTTGGATTTACTAAAGCTGTTTTTAATGGTTTTGTTGTATCAACTGGATCAATTACATTACCTTGTGCATCTAGTGGTTGACCTTTATCATTCACTTTAGTACTTGGATTACCATCAGCATCTACTGGTTGACCTTGATTATTTACTTTGTAATACTTGTCGCCTACTTTTGCTACTGGGTTACCTTCTGCATCTGTGTATGTTACAGGCAATCCTGTTACATTGTACGTA
>NZ_KQ960759.1 GCF_001553345.1 Veillonella sp. DNF00869 | reverse complement strand
CGAACAAACATTATGAAATACCGTTTGAGAGAGGTATGCCGTGCTCTTCCCTTTGCTTATTAAGTTAAAAACGCCACAGGCTGCATAGTATTACAAGAAACGACTTACTTGCCTAACACATAAGCCCGTACTTGTTTCGGCAATGTTTCTAATCCTTTTGTCACGCCAAAAGACAAGATGACTGCGCTCACATACATAAGCACGACTGTCGTTGTTGTATATCCTAATCCGCCGATTTGCAAAACTTTATCTAACAGAATCAACATAAATGGATGTACCAAATAAATCCCATAGGATGCATTTCCCAATTCTGTCCAAAAGGTTTCCACGATGTCACTCATGGATGACACGGTGAAAGCCCATACAAAAAAGATACATCCCATCCCTGTGTATACCAATCCTTGTGGACTTAGCTGATGCACTGTGTAAATGGCCTCTAATCGAGTATATCCCCACTCTGCCATTACATAGTAATAGGAGCCTAACATAGCCACTAAGGATAAAATAAATCCAACCGTGATGCCGAAACCGTGGGAGTCAATCCATTCCAACATTGTATCAAAGCGTTCTGCTAATATCCCCCCTAATAGGAAAATCCATATATAAAATCCTACAAAATAATTGAGGCGCATGCTAAAGATATACTGCAACCATTCTTGCGAAAATTGTACAGAACCTGCCATATAAGAGGACCAATAATTCACTGCCATTTGCGCAAAAAACAATATAGTCATCAGCACTATGGGGGCTTTCAGTATAGACCGCAGGGCCCATCGCCAAAGTGGCATCAAAGCATAAAACCAAAGAAGTATAACTAGAAAGTACAGATGATACATGCCATTTCCAAAAAGTAGAGTCAACCCTAACACATGTGGCATCAGTCCCCATGCGTTATGAGCTAATACCGCATTGTAGGCCGTATATAGGATAGTCCACACAATATAGGGATAGAGCACCACCTGCGTGCGACGGCGCAAAAAGTCAGAATAAGAAAAATCATCCTCCACCGATGTATGATAGAACAACCCGAAGGCAGACAAGAAGAAAAAGGCAGGCACTGTAAAGCGAGACACAATTTCTAACAGTCCTAATAGATGTATATTAATCGTAGGGTTCGCTAATGCATAGGACCCTACATGGATACCGATCACACCTAACATACATAGTCCCCGCATATAGGTAATGGCCGGTATAGCTGGTTTTCTCATAATTCCTCCAAAAAAGAGGGGCTACGCCCCTCTCTCCTTATATTGTATTACCTTATTGAGCCTTTTGTTTTGCTTTTGCAGCTGCTGCGTCTGCTTTTGCTTTATTAGCTCTCGCCTCTGCTTCCGCTTTTGCTTTTGCCTCAGCCTCTGCTTTAGCTCTTGCTTCTGCTTCACGGCGTAAACGCAACTCTTTTTGTAACGGAGCTACAGGTTCACGATACACGGTAATATCTGTTTCGAACAATCGTCCCCATGGGAATCGAGCGGATACAGTGCGTGGATCCAATTTTAAATAAGTCGCCGCAAAGTCTTGCACTCGCTCACCCATATAACTTTCCAAAGTTTCATTTAAGGTTCCTGTATATTTCACATTATCTGTACGAATGGAATCTTGCATACGATACACATCTTTACGAATATTTGCTTGGTATGCCCAATTATCCAAATATTGTTGTGTCAACATATTTCGATGACTTTGATCATCCATATGCACTCCTAAAATACCCTGTGCTATGGCATAGCCAATAGTATTACTTGCCGTATTCCATCCATTATAAGCACTAACTTTATACAGTAAATCCCGTTGATACAATCCATAGACCAATGTATTATCCGATCCATTGGAATAGGCAATATCTGCAATACTAACAGGTACTCCTTGATTCATAGCTGCTTGAATATGGTCTAAAAATTCATTGGTACTTCTAGAAATCATAGGGAAGTTTTCAAAAGCTTCTGACTCACCTGTCACTGTACCTAATGGCGTATTTACTGCTAGTAACACAGATGGTTTTCCTTTAGTTTTCATCGTGCCACCTACGGCCACTACATGTTCAGCAATTGTTTTTTCTACTTTTTGGTCCTCATAATGTGGTACTGTCTCACCACCACCACCTAATGGATAAATAACCTCAAATGTCGGTGTCAAGTGATTGCGATCCACATGGTCACGAGCGATTAATAACAATCCTAATTGATCTGCTCCTGGGAAACTACCATATTGCGTAGGGGAAAGTCCTTTACTATATTTTTGTAAATAACGACCTTCCATAGCCGATTGAGATAAACTACTAGTATCGTCATGACCTAATGCAAAATATTTAAATACACCTTTTTTAGTGATATCAATTAATTGACGATTAATTTCCATATTTTTTTGACGACGATGGAACCAGTCCTGTAAAAATTCCACTGGCACCGTAGCTTGCAACATGAACAACTCTTTTTGTTCATCTGCCGTCAATTTTTGACTGTCCAATTTATCTTGTAAAGCAGCAATACGGAAAATAGTCGGGCCATATTGATCATAATAGGCTGGCTCCACACCGCCACCACTAGCACGAGGAGAGCGCATCACCGTACCAAATGCATACATTGGTATATTAGGATATTTTTTGTGCAAATCTTCAATATGATGTACTCGATATTCCAAAGTATGTAAATCTAAATTGTGTTTTCTAGAATCTACAAGGCCTCCATAGATTAAGGAGTCTGTACTTAACACAAGCACATCTGCTTTACTAATATTCTCATCAACCCATTTCCAAATCGCTTCTGCATTTCCTTGAAAGTTACGACCTGAAATGTAATATTGAGGTGGTGTTAACACCGTATATCCTGCATCTTGAGCCGTAGCCACCGTATAAGCCAAACTCACTGGGCGGTCATCTTGTGGTACATAGAGTACTGTCGTAGCCTCTGCAGTGATCGCATGGCTCAATACCGCAGTTGCCACCGCTGTAGCCATAATCGCAAACTTATGTCGCCATTGTTGTTTTCTCATGTTTTATATATCTCCTATTTTATAGTATTCTTTGCTTATTATCTTGATTAGTCATATGTAAATTATCGATGAATCCGATCAATACGCGGCAGATTCCAATGATACTCAATGGCTATCATGCGAATGATAAAAACGATAAGGAATGTCACATAGGATGCCACTATTTGATGTCCTATAGCATACACTACGAAGTAGGCAATCCCACCTAATAAAGCTGGCAAGGCATACACTTCTTCTTTCAACACACTCGGCGTGCGATGTGCTAAAATATCTCGGATAATACCGCCACCCACAGCTGTAATTCCACCTAACACAACGGTGAGCACCAAGTTAGTTGGATCTGTAGCTATCCCAATAGTCGCTCCTGTCACTGTAAACGAAGCCAAACCTAAGGCATCTGCTATCAGATACACTTTCGTCGCACCTTTACCTTCAATATAACGATTCCAGCCATAACGATACATGATAAACATGATCCCAACCGTAATTAACGTGATAGAAATATATAAGCCCGTTTGCAAAGATGTGGGCGGTATGCGCCCTACCATAACATCTCGCACAATCCCACCGCCAATAGCAGTTACCAGCGCCAAAATCAGTATACCAAAAATATCCATACGCCGTTGAATCCCCAAAAGTGCGCCAGAAATCGCAAAGGCAATTGTTCCAATAATGTCAAATAATAACCATAAAAAATCCATACAAAGCCTCCTCATACGGAATTATTGTACCATTCTTTTGAGTAAGATACTAGGTGTAAAACAAAGCAAAAAGGACGAATATCCGCATATATTCAAGTATAAAATGTGGTATACTTTATATAACCCTTTATTTAAAGAAAGGGGGTGAGCCCTAAATGGGTGACTTTAACTTTTTATGTATTGGCGTCTTTCTCGCCCCTGTTCTTCAAGGTATCTTAATCCATATTATTTCATATATGGTGATTGAGTTCTTCAAGAACAGAAAATAAGAAAGCAAAAAGGACGGTTGCACCCGCCCTTTTTTGTTTACCCTATAATGGGGACTATAACTTTTGTTGAGTTAATTATATACCATCTTGCCACAAAATACAATAGATATAACAATAAAAGCGCCTATGCAATGCATAAACGCTTTTAAACCTTGGCGGAGAGAGAGGGATTTGAACCCTCGGTACGGTATCACCGCACACATGATTTCCAATCATGCTCCTTAAGCCGCTCGGACACCTCTCCAAGTGAATACTTAACTATTATAAACCACTAAATATATTCCGTCAAGCACTTTTTTCTCCCCCGTGAGCAACACCATGTCGCGTAGAACGTCCCGTGGCACTG
>NZ_KQ960758.1:1743-54673 GCF_001553345.1 Veillonella sp. DNF00869 | reverse complement strand
TTTGCTCCGGAACATGTCGTGCTCTTCTTGTGTTTGTATGATTTAGGTGATGAGGAACGCCACAAGGCTATTACTCGTAACCGCGTTCCTCAGGTGGAGGGACGTTATTTGCAAACTTGCGCGTTGCTTAGTTTGCGTTAGTGGTAGATTGTTTGCTTCTACAGGAGATTTGATGTAAAAGGTGTAGAATTTTATAGTTGTCTGTACTATAATGAAGATAATACTTGATTCGTATGTATACTATGAGGTGTTACTATGAAAGAATTAACATATTTTAATGGCGAGATGGTAGAGTCTGGCGCCAAGGTGGTTAGTCTTGATGATAGAGGATATTGTTTTGGTGATGGTGTATACGAGGTAGTGCGGGTGTATAATGGTCGCGCTTTTGCCTTTTCCTACCATCAAGATCGCTTGTATCGTTCGATGCGTGAAATGGACATTCCTGTGCGCATGCCACCTGATGAGTTGCAAGAGTTGCACGAAATCATGATTGAACAAAGTGAAATTACTGATGGATATATTTACTTACAGATTACTCGTGGGGTAACACCACGTCATCATGCGTTTGAGCGTTCTAAATTAGAACCGCAAATGTATATGTTTATTAAACCGATTACAACGGATTTAGGGGCCTTGCAAGAAGGTGTAAAAGCCATTACCTTGCCTGATGAACGGTGGGCTCGTGTAGACATCAAAACACTAAACTTAATTCCTAATATTTTGGCACAAACAAAAGCCGAGAAAAAAGGTGCTTATACAGCTATTTTAGTGCGTGATGGCATTGTTACAGAAGGGGCTACATCTAATGTATTTGTGATGAAAGATGGTGTGTGTTATACGCATCCAGCCAACCATCATATTTTAAAGGGTATCACCCGTCAGTTAGTGGTAACTCGTGTAGCACCAACAGCAGGGATTACGATTATTGAGCGTGAATTTGATGAAGCTTTCCTAAAAGATGCAGACGAAATCTTCTTCACCGATACCATTGGTGGCATTATTCCGATTACCACCTTGAATCGTGAACCTGTAGGTGATGGTAAACCAGGTAAAGCAGCAAAAGTATTAGCTGAACAATTACAACATTTAATGGAAGAAGGGTTAGCATAATGTCAGTCAAAACGATAACAGGAAGTGCCTTACTCTTAGCAATTGCTTTGCTAAGCCAAGGATTTCTTCGCATGATTATTCCTATGCACGGTTTGGTGCAATTTTTAGTGGGCTCCATCGTAGGTGCTTGTACGGCACTAGCTACCTGGCGCTATGGTTTGTGGAGTGGATTCGTTGTAGCTTGTGTAACGCCCCTCATGGCATTTTTACAAGGTATGTTGACCATACCTTTATTTGTGCCTGTGGTGGCTATTGGTAGCATGGCATATGCAATTACTGTAAAGGTATTAGGAACAAAACGTGTATGGATGACAGCTATTACAGGGGCTATCGTAAAAAGTGTAGTTCTTTATGGTTTATTCTTGGCACTATTCCAATTGATGCCGGGCATTCCTGAAGCGATGCAAAAAGGCATCTTGTTCAGCATGGGCTGGCCACAGCTGATTACTGGTAGTTGTGGTATTTTCTTAGCTGCATTTATTGCAAAACGTGGTGGTATTAAGCTACAGAAACAAGACTAGCTAGTATGTGAATTGTATGTAAGGGAGTGTATTTCATCATTATATAATAAGTATATAGTGAGTTAACATAGGGGCCCCTACCTAGGCGGGAGCACGTTTGTTATAAAGAGTAAGCACCTCTGAATATGGAGTTATAGATTTAAGTTATAAAAGACGATAGGCAAGTAGTATAGTGGGAATTATTGACAGTCTGTCTACTCACATTGTACAATTTATGCATACCCGAGAGCTCTTAGGTAACTGAGGGCTCTTTTTTATTTAGTTTGAAAAGGAGAGGATTTCATGATAGAACTTAAACAGATTCGAAAAGTCTATGAAGGTGCTGTCCGCGTGGAAGCCTTGAAAGAAATTAATGTAACTATAGAAGAAGGCGAAATTTTTGGCGTTATTGGTCAATCTGGGGCCGGTAAATCTACCTTGATTCGTTGTATCAATATGTTGGAACGTCCTACATCTGGATCCGTTATTGTGGACGGTGTAGATTTAACGAAGTTGAACACAGTAGAATTACGTGAAGAACGTAAACACATTGGTATGATTTTCCAACACTTTAATTTACTTTCATCCCGCACAGTATACGACAATGTAGCATTTCCATTGGAATTGCAAGGATTGTCAAAAGAAGAAATTAGAGAACGTATTTTACCAATTCTAGACATCGTGAAACTGTCGGATCGTTTAGACAACTATCCGTCCCAATTATCCGGTGGTCAAAAACAACGTGTTGGTATTGCCCGTGCCTTAGCCAGCAATCCAAAAGTGTTATTATGCGATGAAGCTACGTCAGCTCTTGACCCACAAACAACAAAATCTATTTTAGCCTTGTTGAAAGACATCAATCGTCGATTAAACTTGACCATTGTCTTGATTACTCATGAAATGAATGTTATTAAAGAGATTTGTGATCGTGTAGCTGTTATTGAAGGTGGTACGATTATTGAAGAAGGTCCTGTAGTGGATGTATTTACAGAACCAAAAGAAGCCACAACGAAAGAATTCGTGTCTGCCATCATCCGTCATGACTTGCCAGAAGATGCCATTGCTCATTTAACATTGAATGAAACTTGGGTAGAAGGGGCTAATCCGATTGTACGATTGACTTTCAAAGGCAATGTAACAGATGAACCTGTAGTGGCAAGCATTATCCGTAAATTTGATACAGATGTAAGTATCTTGTTTGGCGGTGTAGATTATATTCAAGATATGAGCTTTGGTCATTTGATCGTAGAATTAAAAGGGGAGCGCGCTAAATCAGAAGCGGCTATCGACTACTTACATAATTTACCAATTGGAAGCGAGGTGATCGGTTATGTCACAGCAAATCATTAATTTATTGCTACAAGGTTTCTTAGAAACTGTACAAATGACGGTGATTTCCACTGTAGTAGCCGTTCTGTTAGGGGTTCCATTGGGCGTAATTTTAGTTATCACCAGCCGTGGTCATATCATGCAAAATGAATCGGTGAATAAAGTGCTAGGTGCTATCGTAAATGCCACACGTTCCATTCCGTTCATCATTTTAATGGTAGCCATCATTCCATTTACTCGATTAGTAGCAGGTACATCTATTGGTACGACTGCAGCTTGCGTGCCATTGACCTTAGCAGCCATTCCATTCTTGGCTCGTTTGGTAGAAACAGCGATCAAAGAAGTGAATGGAGGTGTTATCGAGGCAGCTCAATCCATGGGGGCTACACCATTGCAGATTATTTGGAAAGTGTTGTTGCCAGAAGCGTTACCAACATTAATCGATAATATTACAGTCTTAATCGTTAACTTAATTAGCTATTCTGCTATGGCAGGTGCTATTGGTGGTGGCGGTCTTGGGGATATTGCGATTCGCTATGGATACCAACGTTTCCAAGGAGATGTGATGTTAGCCACTATCATCATCTTAATTGTATTAGTACAAGTCATCCAAAGTGTAGGTGACTATTTATCCCGTAAAGTGAATAAAAAATAAAGGAGATACTATGAAGCGTATTTTAGTCGGCTTATTAGCCATTGCATCTTTAGTGTTACTATTAGCAGGATGCGGTAAAGAAGAAGCGAAACCAACAGCAGATGCACCGATCAAAGTAGGTGTAACAGCAGGTCCTCATGCAAAAGTTATGGAATTTGTAAAAGGTGAAGCAGCAAAACAAGGATTGAACATCGAAATCGTTGAGTTCAGCGATTATATTCAACCGAATATTGCCTTAGATCAAAAAGAATTGAATGTGAACTCTTTCCAACATCAACCATTCTTGGATAACACAGTAAAAGATAAAGGCTTGAAAATTCAATCTATCGGCAAAACTATTTTGTTACCAATGGCAATTTACTCTAACAAATATAAAGATTTAAAAGATGTACCAAATGGCGCTACTGTAGCGATTCCTAACGATCCTACCAATGGTGGTCGTGCCTTGTTATTATTACAACAAGCAGGTTTGATTACATTAAAAGACGGTGGCACTGTAAAATCTTCCGTAGCAGATATTACAAGCAATCCTAAAAACATTGATATTCGTGAATTAGAAGCGGCACAAATTGCTCGTTCCCTAAATGATGTTGATGTAGCAGCAGTGAATACAAACTATGCAATTCCAGCAGGTTTGAACCCACAAAAAGATGCTGTTGTAGTGGAAAGCACAGATTCTCCATATGCTAATGTAATTGCTGTTCGCACAGAAGATGTAAATAATGAAACATATAAAAAATTATTGTCCATTTACCAATCTGAACCAGTACGTAAATTCATTCAAGAAGAATTCAAAGGATCCATTATCCCAGCGTTCTAAGTGAAAAGAATCAGCAAACAATTATACAATAGAGGGTAGTTGATATAGGAGTATCAACTGCCCTCTGTTTTTTGTACAAGAACAATGAATTAATGATATATGTATGATATTTCCTATGGTATAATGGTAGTGAAGTAAAGTACATTCTAAATAGAATTATGAAGGAGTAGAAGGTTGAATCAAAAACTTAAGAATCCAATGCATGACCAGTTATTTCGGGCAGTCTTGTCGTTGGGAACACTAGAAGAATGTTATGAATTTTTTGAAGATATTTGTACCATTGGAGAATTAAAATCTATCTCTCAACGCTTAGAAGTGGCACGACTGTTAAAAGCAGGTACAGGGTATGAGCAAATTGTAGAATTAACAGGAGCTAGTACGGCGACCATAAGCCGTGTGAAACGGTGCTTAAATTATGGTGCCGATGGATATAATAAAATTTTGCCTCGTATTGAGGACTAGAGGATACAATAAGACATCAACGTGATGTATATAAGAGAGGAGGGCTCACACTATGGAAGGTGATTTACTCATAGGTATCATACTATTTTTTGCAGGAGCCCTAGCGGGGTTTATTGATTCCATTGTAGGTGGAGGTGGGTTGATTTCGTTACCCGCTTTGATGCTGACGAATATGCCGGTGGCCATGTGCTTAGGGACCAATAAATTATCTAGTGTCTTTGGATCTGGCACAGCAATGATTAACTTCGCCAGAAACAAATTGGTAGATTGGACATTCGTGAAATGGATCATGCCATTCACTCTGCTTATCTCCATGGTAGGCGCCTATATAGCAGTGTATGTGCCAGGCACATTTTTAAAACCCCTGATTATTGTATTATTGTTGGCAGTATTCATTGTGGTGCTTACCAAAAAAGATTGGGGTACCATAGCACAAGTGGAACGTAAATCAGGATGGAAATTACTTGCTTATGTAGCAGTGGCTATCGTTATCGGCTTATATGATGGATTTCTTGGCCCTGGCACAGGGATGTTTTTAATATTTTATTTCTTGTTTATGGGCTATGATTTCTTAGGCGCATCAGGAAATGCCAAAGTATTAAATACAGTGAGTAACTTTGGGTCCTTGATGGTGTTCATCTATATGGATCAAGTGAACTATGGTTATGGTTTAGCAGTTGCAGCGGGACAAATTATTGGCGCTACTGCGGGATCAAAGTTAGCCATGGTGAAAGGCGCAGGACTAGTGAGATTTTTGTTTATCGCTATGTCTCTGACAATGTTAATGAAATTGTCCTATGACTATTTACTTTCACAGGGAATTATATAGTAGGAGTAACTATGCAAAAATTTAGTGATAATCAAGTAGCATTAATTAGCGGTGGCACATCGGGCATAGGCTTTGCTACTGCAGAATTGTTGTTAAAGCAAGGCTGGTGTGTGGTGATTAACGGCCGCAATGAATGGGATGGACAAGAAGCGGTGGTAAAATTGCGCCGTATTTCCTCGAAAGTACGATTTGTGCAAGGAGATGTAAGTAAGGTTATGAATTGCCGTCGTATTGTGGAAGATACGATTCGTTTGTTTGGCAATTTAAATGCCTTAGTAACGGCAGCTGGGTATTATGAAGAGCGACTATTGGAAGATGTGGATGAGCAAAACTTTGATGAGATGTTTGGAACCAATGTAAAAGGTACCGTTTTTTTATGCCAAGCCGCAGCACCGTACTTGAAACAAGTGCATGGTAGTATTGTGACCATATCAAGTGATGCAGGACTACAAGGTAATGTGGCGTGCACTGTGTACGGAGCATCCAAAGGGGCTGTAGTGAGTTTTACGAAATCACTGTCCTTAGAAATGGCACCTCATCGTGTTCGCGTTAATTGTGTATGTCCTGGTGATGTAGACACTTCATTAGTGGCAAAACAATTAGCCAATGAACCATCGGGGGATATTGTGAAAGCTAAGGAAGAAATGGCTTTACACTATCCATTAGGACGGATTGCTCAACCGCGAGAAGTAGGCGAAGTCATTGCGTTTCTTATCAGTGAGAAAGCATCTTTCGTAACGGGTGCAGCTTGGACTGTAGACGGTGGACTAACAAGTTGGTAATTCATTGAGAAATTTGATACAATAAGGGTAATAAGTACATTTACACTTAATGTTTTGTGGTCAGTATAGGAGACAAATATGGAGCAGTTGGAATACAATAATGCAACACTTCCTCAAGCAACGAATGTACAAGAAGAAGTAGAAATGATTTGCCGTTGGGCAGCAGCTCGTGCAGCTGGTATCGCGGCATTACCAAAATTTAATTATGTAGGTTTATTGGCTAATGATGTGTACATGGTATCACGCATTGCTCAAGTATATGGTGTATGCCCTGCTAAAGAAGGGGTGACTGGATTTTTAGTCGGTCTTGGTGGTAGTGCTGTAGCAGCGTTAGTATGTACAGTCGTACCAACAGTGATTCTTCGCGTTCCAGTGGCAGCGGCTATTACCTATGGTGTTGGTAAAATGGCTGCAAAATGGATTGAAGATGGTATGCCAGCATGTCCGAACTATGAAGAATATCGTCAACGTTTAGTAGATATTTATGAACATAATAAAGAAACAGTTATCACATTGGCGAATACACCACTTCGGGATAAGCCGTTGGGTAATGAAACTGTAGATTTCTTAGATGATGTACAGGTGTCTGGTAATGATTACTTAGCAAGTGCCAAAGGCTTTGCAGGTTCTTTTGTTGGAGCTGATTTGTTGGCTAATGTAAGTGCTGTAAAAGATCTAGCAGTAGGAGCCGTATCCATCTTGGCAGCTACGGTGAAAGACACATTAGAGAAAAGTGGTAATGAAGAATTACTAGATAATGCTCGTCATGCTGCAAAAGGAGTAGGCTCTTTGCTTAAAATTTTAGCAACTGAAGCATTATCTTTAACTGGTGCCGTAGCAAGTACATCAGCATCTAAAGCAAGCGTATATACAAAAGCCGCTTATGAAAAAGCAGATACGGTGCGACAAACATTAAATGATTCCTTACAAACTAAAGTAGAACCAGTGGTGGAAAAAGCCACAGCTGTTATGCAAGATGTAAAAGAAGTGGTAGAACCAAAATTACAACAAGTGAAAGAAAAGGTAGAACCAAAACTTCAACAGGTAAAAGAGGTGGTAGAGCCGACATTACAGCAAGTAGAAGAAAAAGCTTCTGAATTGACAGCCAAAGCGATTGACCACGCACAAGAAGCGGTGCAAGACATTCGTGAAAAAGCGGAAGTTGTGAAGGAAACAGCAGTGGAATTGGCAGAACAAACAAAAGAAAAAGCCATTGACTTAGCAGAACAAGCAAAAGACAAGTTCAAACAATAATCAGAGAGGTTATAACTATGAATATCTTACAAATCCTTAAGTATGGAAAAACCTTTACATCTGATGCCTTTATGTCTACTGTGAATCGCATGGGTCGCAATATTATGTTTGCACGAAAAGCTGTTATGTTATATTATTGTTTACGTGATACAGATACACCAGCATTTGTAAAGGCTGTTATTGCAGGCGCTTTAGGATACTTAATATTGCCTATTGATTTTATCCCAGATAGCGTACCAGGTCTTGGCTGGGTGGATGATGTGGCAGTATTAGCAATTGCTATGAAAGTAGCGAATCGCTATATTAAGGCTTCCCATAAGGAAAAAGCACAAAAATTTGTGCCTATCGGATCAATTGATTAATCAGTAAAGGGGCTCTTTGGAGCCTCTTATTGCATAGGAAAGGTAGTATACGATGATTTCTACATCTTTACGTGTCCGATTTTATGAAACGGATATGATGGAGATTGCCCATCATACGAATCATTTACGGTGGTTTGAAATGGGGAGAATTGAATATTTTCGCCGCTGTGGTATTAGTCTATGGGACATGATGCAAGAGGGCATCGTCTTTCCTATTACAAAAGTGAGCTGTGAGTATAAGGAAGTGGCACGCTTTGATGATGTATTGAGGGTGGAATTAACAGTAGCCTCTTTGTCGCGGGCTCAATGTACTTTCACATATCGGATTATCCGTGACAGTGATAATGCATTGATCTGTACAGGGGAAACGCAAAATGTGTTTACTGCTAAAGAAACAGGTAAAATTATTCGCTTGCCAGATATATTTTTTAAACCCATGAAAGCCGTAGCAGAGGAGGAGTAGGGAATGACGCCCATACAGAAGGAATTACCTATTGGAGTATTCGACTCTGGAATCGGTGGATTGTCTGTATTATCTGTGCTAGCACAAGAATTTCCGGAAGAAGATTTTATTTATGTTGGAGATAGTGCAAACAATCCAGTAGGCAATAGGCCGATTGAGGAAATTGAAGGCATTGCTACGAAAATTGCAGAGTTTTTAGTGGCCCAACCAGTGAAACTAATAGTCATCGCTTGCAATACATTTTCTGTGGTAGCCTTGGACAAACTATCCAAACAATTTGATGTACCTATTGTGGGGATGGCACAGGGGATTCATGATGCTCTGCGTATTAAGGTTAAACAGAAACGTAAAGGACCTTTAGGCATTATGGCTACGGTAGCGACTATTAATAGTCATAAACATATGGATGCAGTCCATACCTTGAAGCCTCATGTAAAAGTAGTAGAACAAGGCTGTAAAGATTTGGCGGCCTGTATTGAAGAAGGTCATTTAGATGATGCAGTTTTACGACATTGTGCAAAAGAATATGTACAGCCTTTGGTAGAGGCAAATGTGGAAGTGGCCATTTTAGGATGTACCCACTATCCCTTAGTAGAACCCATACTGCGTGAGTTGGCTAAAGAACAAATTTGCTTTGTAGACCCTGCGTGGGAAACATCTGATGCTGTAGGAGCTATTTTGTACGGAGAAGATTTGGAGCAGACATCAGGTAGAAAAGGTTCTATACAAGTTTGTGTTACTAGCCATGCGGATCGAGTAACGTCTATCGTACAAGATATTTTCAAGGATACTAGCTTAACAGCTAAGCTCATTACTCTATAGGAGGAACTATGTATATTTACACATTAATAGATACCCTAGTGTGGATAGCCTGTATCATTGCTATCATTTATATTGCCTACCGCATATTTGCATGGCGCCAAGGCAATGAAGACATTGTGATCATGGTGAAACGTCGCACTCCATTTGTGGTAGAAGACATTAGTTTTGATCAAGTAGTGTTATCTACGGATATTCCATTTGTGAACAGAGGTAAACAATACGGAACCATCATGGATATGTTCCCTCGTCATTTATTACCACAAGAACAATTTGACAATGTGCGAATTCAATCGTGGTTAACCGATGCAAAGGCAGAACGTCATGATGGCTATTGGGAAGCGTTAGTCTATAAACAACGACAAGGCAGTACCATTCGTTTGCGTCTAGTGATGACGGCTAATAGTGGTAATATTCGTAAAGACTTAGTGGGATTCCCAGACATGCCTATCGATATCTACCATCAAGTAGTAGGTCGTGAGGCATACCGTATTTCAAAAACTAGAATTACTCTAACTGCAGAAGAGTTAGAAGTAGCAATGCGTAAATAGGAGGTACATCATGGCAGAATTAGAACTATTACCAATCCCTACGCGCATTTTAACGAACAAAGATGATATCGTAGAGGCTATCGTAGAATTTGCAGGTCCTTATATTGGACCAGAAGATATTGTGTGCGTAGCAGAATCCGTCGTGGCTATCACGCAAGGGGAGTTTACACGACCAGAAGATTTAAAAGTATCTTGGCAAGCTAAATTTTTAAATCGCTTTATCCATCCTGATGGTTCTATGGCATCTGTGTATGGTATGCAAGCAGCTATGGATAAAGAAGGGGAATGGAAAATGATGTTTGCCTTCCTCTGTGGAGCCGTAGCTAAAGTGTTTAAAAAATCTGGTGTGTTCTATCAAATGGCACGGACTGCATCCTTAACAGATGATGTGACAGGGACTATGCCTCCATTTGATAAATGCATTGTATATGGACCAAAACAACCACATGCAGTAGCCGATGCTATTATGAAAGCAACAGGTGCCTATGGGGCTTGTGTAGCGGACGTGAATGATTTAAAACGAGCGGCTATCTTAGGACATAGTCGTGGATTGAAACCGCAGCAAATTGCACAAATTTTAATCGATAATCCATTTGGCAATGATAGCCAAATGACACCTATCGTTGTGATTAAAAATTATGCCTCTGTGTCTGCACGGAGACGATAAAAATTGTTGATACTTAGACTTGCAAATTGAGGCGTATCAGCGTATACTGAAAGAGAACTTTGGGGAGCCTAGTGGCTGAGAGTAAACGAAAGTTTTGACCCATAACCTGATTTGGATAATGCCAACGTAGGATAAGTTTGATTCGTCATACTGAGGACATCCAACAGGATGTCCTTTTTTGTGCTTTTATAGGATGGTATATCGTATATGAGTATGCATGGAAGGTGTATCTAAGTGGATGTACAAGGGGAACAGAATAGTGAGACGATAGAGTGCTACAGCATGAAGGGGCATACCACCGCGGGTATGGTTTTTCGTGCTGTTTTTTTATACTAGTATGTGGTGAAGGAGCCATGACGGATAATTGGTATGATACTAGTTTGAAATAGGTATATAGCATACGCTATAGTTAGGAGGATATGATGAAAGTAAATGGAGCAACGTATCATTATGAGGGGCAAACAGTGCAAGAAGTACTGGCAGCCCTAGCGTTTCGAATGGATCGCATCGTAGTGGAATATAATGGGAAGATTCTTTCTAAAGCAGACTGGGAATCGACTCGTGTGAGTCCTGCAGACACAATGGAAGTAGTAACCTTTGTAGGAGGTGGCTAAATGGTATCTTTACAAGATAAAAAAGTTCTGCTCATCGGTGTAGGCGGTGTTGGATCCCATGTGGCAGTGGCATTGTGCCGTGCTGGAATTGGTCAGTTAGAAATCGTAGACTTTGACGTTGTGGATGAAAGTAAGTTAGGCCGTCAATATTATGAGGTGAATGATGTAGGAGTTTTAAAAGTGGAGGCTATGAAAGGCCATCTCAATCGGATGAATCCAAACTGTGAAGTTATCGTTCATAATGAATGCCTCACACCAGAAAGATTATCTGAATTAATCGATGGCTATGATATGGTTGTAGAAGCAGTGGACAAGGCTGTCACAAAAGCGTGGATGACAGAAGTTATTTTGACCCATCCAGCAGAGCCATTATTAGTAGGCTGTTCAGGTATGGCAGGTTGGGGGGATAGTAATGGTATCCGCCGTGAACGAAGACATCATCGTTGGTATCTATGTGGCGATGGAGTGAGCGATATCGATTCTATCGGAAAAATTACTGCCGCTCGTGTCATGGTTTGTGCCGGACATATGGCAAATGCTGTGATTCAACTATTACATGGAGAAGATATTGATTAAGGAGGAACCTATGACACTTTCAGTGAAAGATATGGAAACACAAGATACATGGACCTTAGGGGGACATACATTGCATTCTCGATTTATCTTGGGGTCTGGAAAATTTTCTATCGACTTAATCGAGGCTGTCCTAGAAGAAGCGGGCGCAGAAATGATTACCTTAGCTCTACGTCGTGCGGTAGGTGGAGAAGTGGAAAATATTTTAGATGCTATCCCAAAGGATACCATCTTAATTCCTAATACAAGCGGTGCCAGAGATGCTGAAGAAGCGGTGCGTATTGCAAGATTATCCAGAGCTACAGGTTGTGGAGATTTTGTAAAAGTAGAAATTATGAAAGATTCAAAATATTTATTGCCACATAATGGGGAGACCATTAAAGCTACAGAGATATTGGCAAAAGAAGGATTCATCGTTATGCCATACATGTATCCAGATTTAGAAGTGGCTCGTGATTTGGTGAATGCTGGGGCCGCAGCAGTGATGCCTTTGGCGGCGCCAATTGGATCTAATCGGGGATTGCAGACGAAGGAATTTATCAAAATTTTAGTGAACGAAATTGACTTGCCTATCATCGTAGATGCAGGCATCGGAGCTCCATCCCAAGCAGCAGAAGCTATGGAAATGGGCGTAGCTGCGATCATGGCAAATACAGCCGTAGCTTCTGCGGGCCATATTCGAGGTATGGCGAAAGCATTTGGTTTAGCCATCCAAGCAGGACGATTGGCCTATTTGTCAAAATTAGGGCCTACTCTTGAAACCGGTGGTAGCGCTTCATCTCCGTTGACTGGATTTTTGAGATAATAGGAAAGGAATAGCCATGTCTAGTACCACCAGATACCATATAGACGATCCATGTTGGAAGTATCGCTCCCACATGGATCAAATTGAAAGTCCCATTTTAGAAACGGTATTGCGAGAACGTGAGCAATATACGTACGATCAATATACAGCAGATGATGTGCGCCGTGTATTGCAAGAAGATACCATTGATGTAGAAGGACTAAAAATTTTATTATCTCCTGCAGCAGAACCATTTTTGGAAGAACTAGCGGAAAAAGCAAAGGCTGTACGAACGCGATATTTTGGCAATTCTGTATATTTATTTACACCGTTATATATTTCAAATTATTGCGATAACCTATGCGTGTATTGTGGCTTCAACTGTAAAAATCAGATCCATCGGGCGAAGTTAGATGAAGCAGGAATTGAAGAAGAATTAAAAAATATTGCCAAAACAGGATTACAAGATATTTTAATTTTGACTGGGGAAAGTGAACGCCATAGCCCAATTTCTTACATTGGGCGTGCCTGTGAATTAGCAAAAAAATATTTCAAAGTAGTAGGCGTAGAAATTTACCCTGCCAATGTAGACGATTATGCGTACCTACGAGAATGCGGTTGTGATTATGTGACCGTATTCCAAGAAACCTATAATTGGGAAAACTATAAAACATTACATTTGTTAGGAAATAAAAGCGTATTTCCCTATCGACTTGAAACGCAAGAACGAGCTTTACGAGGAGGAATGCGTGGAGTAGGGTTAGCAGCCTTATTGGGATTGGATGATTTCCGAAAAGATGCCTTTGCCACTGCTTTGCATGCCCATATGTTACAACGTGCGTATCCGCATGGAGAAATTAGCATTTCCTGCCCACGCCTGCGGCCTATCGTCAATGATGATACCATCAATGCAGGGGACGTAGGAGAAGCTCAATTATTGCAAGTCATCTTGGCATATCGCTTATTCCTACCTTATGCAAATATTACGATTTCCACTAGAGAAACAGCCAGGTTCCGCAACGGCGTCCTACCATTAGCAGCGACGAAACTTTCAGCAGGTGTCAGCACAGGTATTGGTGAACATTCCTCAGAAGAAAAGAAACAAGAAGAAGGGGATGCACAATTTGAAATTGCTGACAGTAGAACCGTAGCGGAAGCGATGGAAGATGTAAAAGCCTTAGGCATGCAAGTGGTGATGAGTGATTATATCGATGTGCTCTATGAAGAAAAATAGCCCATCTATAGACACCTTAGTGTTGATTACAAATCGCCAGCTACTGAAAGATGACATAAGTTTAGTAACATATGGTGCAGCACTGTCTAGAGGGATAGAAAGACTACAAAAGTATGGTAAACATTGTATTAATCATACAGAAGAAAGCAGTTTACCATATAATATACGTAGAGCATATAGATCTACAGTAAAAGCGAATCTTCATAGTACTAGATTGCCTGATGCGAGGGCAGATAGTGCTGAACCAGACAACTGGATGAGAAATCACAGTAGTCTGTACACCCTGTGCCGTGACACTGATTTACCCTTTGAGGAGTATCTCCAACTCTGCGATACCATCGGGGATACCGTAGTGCACCATGGAAAAGTTATTACGAATCGAGAGCAATTAGCTATCGTTTTGGCAACAGCAAAACGAATCCATCTACCCACTAATCTAATACGCTATTGGCAATCTGAACAAGAAGAACTATGGATTACCTTGCAACAACATTTTCAGGACATAACTATGTGGAGTACTGTCCACAACCAAGATGACATCAAGTTGTTAGCATCCCTAGGAATCCCTAATTTGGAGTACGTCTTAATCAGTCCCATCTTTCCCACACCATGCAAAACAGGACACCCTGGCATTGGCGTTAAGAGGGGAAAGGAGCTGTTGAAACAAATTCAGACTCATTACCCACAAGTACAAGGTATTGCTTTGGGTGGCATCCACGAGCACAGTTACCAACAATGCTTGCAACATTCCTTCACTGGTGTAGCTATTATGTCTGATTTCATGGAGTTTGCAAAACAAGCCTCAATCCTGTAAAATAGATAGGTAAAGATCATAAGGAGGAGCTATGTTACTGTCAATTGTTGTTCCCGTATTTAATGAGGAAGATAATATTCAAAAATTTTATACTACAGTCAAAGATGTATTGCAAACACTTGACTATGACCATGAAATTATTTTCGTCGATGATGGGTCCAGTGATGATAGTGCAGGCATGCTACGATATATTGGTAATCAAGATCCAAAAGTAAAAGTGCTGTTATTGGCAAGAAACTTCGGTCATCAATTAGCCTTGACCTGTGGATTAGATTACGCCCAAGGTGATGCGGTAATCACTATGGATGGAGATATGCAACATCCACCAGAATTGATTCCAGAACTAGTCAAACATTGGGAAGCAGGTGCAGATGTAGTACGTACCATTCGCGATTCCACAGAAGATGCTAGTTGGGCAAAAGCTTTTACCTCGAAATACTATTACAAAGTGCTTAATAAATTAGCCAATGTTCCTATCGTGGAAGGTGGTTCCGATTTTCGTTTGATGAATCGAAAATCCTTAGAAACATTGAAAAACTTCCGTGAACATGGTAGATTTTTGCGGGGCATTGTAGGTGACTTGGGGTTCGTACAACATGAATTTCACTTCGTAGCACCCCCACGTTTTGCAGGTACTTCTAAATTTAGTGTAAAAAAAATGATGCGCTTTGCTTTAGACGGCATTACAGCATTTTCTAGAGTACCCTTGCGTTTAGCCTTATATATCGGCTTGCTATGCGGACTATTAAGCCTGATTATGATCGGACACATATTGTTTGTTCACTTCTTCTCTGACAATGTTATCAGTGGTTGGTCTACCCTAGGGGTGGCTATCTTCTTCCTAGGTGGCGTACAACTGGTAGGTATTGGTATCATCGGAGAATATGTGGGACGAATTTTTGAAGAAGTCAAACAACGACCGTTATATTGGGTGAAAGATGCCATAAACTGTCACATACAAGACAAATAATCGTATATAAGAGAGGAGTCCTATGACGAGTAAAAAGAAACAATACCTGGCAGTCGCTCTATTAGTAGGCTTTTTAGGTACTAGTGTACAAGGAGCTTACCAATATGGTGATACAGGCAATGAAATTCTTGGTATTCAAAAGAAACTCATCGCTGCTGGTTATAAAGCTAGGGAAACTAGCGAATATGATGCAAACACAAAGTGGGCTGTTAGATTGTTCCAAAAAGATAATGGATTAACAGTGGACGGAATATTGGGAGCAGTGACCTATAAAAAGTTGATGGGTAAACCACTGCCCGCCACAACTAATACAGTGTCAAAGAAAAAAGAAATTTCTGAAAAAGATGCTAAATTATTAGCCCATATCGATCCAAATAGAGAATCCACAGCTATCACATCTACGTTAAAGCATAAAAAAGACAAAAGCTCTGCCCCACAAGGGCTGACTTTCAAAAAGAAAGGCAAAACATACAAAGGCTTAGAGATTGGACATCAACCTATATCTGGAAATGTGAAAGAGGTTTTGACCTATGCCAATACGTTTACGGGAGTACCTTATAAATTTGGAGGCACTACACCAGCAGGGTTTGATTGCTCTGGATACATTCGCTATGTGTTCCAAAAGATAGGCTTTGATATGCCACGCCAAGCTGACGAACAGTACACAGTAGGTAAAAAAGTAGAGAAAAGTAATCTACAACCGGGTGATTTAGTGTTCTTTGAAACCTATGAACCAGGGATTTCCCATTCTGGTATTTATATCGGCGATGGACAATTCATCAGTGCCACATCTAGCAGTGGTGTAGCCGTAGCAGATATTGATGATAGCTACTGGGGACCACGCTATGTAGGGGCAAAACGCGTACTATAACACACAAGCTGTAATGATGATGTCATTACAGCTTTTGCCATATATGCGATAACTAGAAACATAAAGGAGTTAACTATGACGCACGCAGGCATTCACATACAAGATGTACAATTTTCCTATGGATCTCAGACAGTTATCCATAATATGACGATCACCATTCCAAAAGGTGAGTTTGTACTGGTGGTGGGACCAAATGGATCTGGTAAAACCACCTGGCTTCGTATGGTAGCAGGACTATTAGAACCCACAGCCGGACATCTTTGTTTAGACGGCATTAGTCCGAAAGAAGCACAAATGAAAGGACTCATTCACTTAGTGCCACAAATTTATAACAAGAATGCAGCCCAATTTCCAGCTACCGTAGAAGAGGTAGTGGGACTCGCTTTATTTCACGTACCGAAGGAAGATAGAAAAGGCCGCATTTTGGATGCTTTGGAATTGGTGGGCATGCAAGATTTCTTGAAACGCCGTATTGGAGAACTCAGCGGTGGTCAACAACAACGTGTCATGTTAGCACAGGCCTTAGCACGGAAACCGAACTATATTTTGCTGGATGAGCCCACCAGTGGTATTGACTTTGAAACAAGCAAAAAAATATACGAAGTATTGCGCTCTTTAAAAGAAGAAAACATCACTGTTATTATGGTCACTCATGATGTGACAGAAGCTATGGAAGTAGCAGATACAATTTTATGTGTGGATGGACATGCTTGTTACTATGGACCTTGTAAAGGCTTTATGGAAAGTCATCAAGGCTCTCGTTTGGCATGGCATTTAGGAGGTTAAGATGGATATTTTATCCTATACATTTATGCAACGTGCCTTTTTAGCGGGCCTCATCGTGGCTCTCATGTGCCCCCTAATTGGTATGTTCATTGTCATTAAACGGCAATCCATGCTCGGCGATGGATTAGGACATATTGCCTTTGCTGGTGTGACGGGGGCATCCTTACTGAAAGTATACCCTCCATTAGGTGCTGTTATATTGACCGTACTTTCCGCTATGGGTATAGAACTCGTGCGTCGCTACCAAAAACAATATGCAGATATGATAATGGCATTATTCTTTTATGCAGGCTTAGCGCTGGCTATCGTATTTTCTACAATGGTAAAAATGCCTAGCACTGGACTATTGAACTTTTTATTTGGTAGTATCTTGACGGTAACCATGACGGATATTTATGGTATCGGTGCGGTAGCTGTCGTAGTGGGTATTATCATGAAATTTGTATATCACTCCTTAATGCTTACCTCCTTTGACGAGGAAATTGCTCGCACTGTAGGTATCAATGTGAATCGTGTGAATATGATTTTTGCCATCTTAACAGCCCTTGTAGTTGTGATGGGGATGACCGTAGTAGGGATTCTATTGATCAGTGCGTTGATGATAGTTCCTGTTGCATCTGCTCATTTATGGAAACGGGGCTTCAAAGAAACCTGGGGTGTTGCTACCGTCTATTCCGTAATATCCGTCATCGGCGGACTGTGCAGCGCCTTTTGGTTGGACTTTGCACCAGGGGGGACCATTGTGCTGACAGCTATTGGACTCTATGTGGTGACATTCTTAGTGAATTTGGTGAAGTGTAGGTAGCTCTAAAATATAAAATTAGTATGGAAAGTATCATCATCCTATATAAGTCAATGACCTCACCTAAATGCATACTTTCATCAAAATCTGTGGTATAATAAAGGCAATAGACAATTTTAGGAGGGAAACCATGACAGGAAATGAATTACGCCAAGCGTATTTGAATTTTTTTGAAAGTAAAGGACATTTAAAGCAAGAGAGTTATTCTCTTGTTCCAGATAACGACCCATCTTTGTTATTGATCGGGGCTGGTATGGCGCCGTTGAAACCATTTTTTACGGGTAAATTAGTGCCACCTTGTACACGTATTACGACGAGCCAAAAGTCAATTCGTACAGGTGATATTGAAAACGTAGGACGTACAGCGCGTCACCATACATTCTTTGAAATGTTGGGTAACTTCTCTTTTGGCGATTATTTCAAAAAAGAAGCCATCCATTGGGCATGGGAATTCTTAACAGAAGTCATCAAATTAGATAAAGAAAAATTGTATGTTACTGTATATCCGGATGATCAAGAAGCCTATGACACTTGGCATAATGAAATTGGCTTACCAGAAGACCATATCAGCCGTTTGGAAGATAATTTCTGGGAAATTGGCGAAGGTCCATGTGGTCCAGATAGCGAGATTTTCTTCGACTTAGGACCAGAGCGTGGCTGCGATGATCCAAACTGTGCACCAGGTTGTGATTGTGACCGTTTTCTTGAAATTTGGAACCTTGTGTTCACGCAATTCAACCGCACTGCAGAAGGTACTTACGAGCCATTGGCTAAGAAAAATATTGATACTGGCGCTGGTTTAGAGCGTTTGGCATCTGTACTACAAAATAAAGAAAGCAACTTTGAAACAGATTTGATTTTCCCAATCATTGAGGCTACAGCGAAAAAAGCAGGTGTTACGTATCATACAGATGCGAATACAGATGTTTCTTTGAAAGTTATTGCCGACCATATTCGTGCTATTGTGGCATTGATTGCAGATGGTGTATTACCATCTAATGAAGGCCGTGGCTATGTGCTTCGCCGTATATTGCGCCGTGCTGTTCGTCATGGGCGTCTATTAGGTATTCAAGGACCATTTTTGGTACCATTAGTAGATATCGTTGTAGATATCTTGGGCGGAGCTATCACGAATATCGTGGAGAAACAAGACTTCGTAAAACGAGTGGTGGCGAACGAAGAAGAACGTTTTAACCAAACATTGGCATCTGGCCTAGACATGTTGAGCCAATTATTGGATACATTGAAAGCTGAGGGTGCTACGACAGTACCAGGTCAAGACGTATTCAAATTGTATGATACTTACGGATTCCCTTGGGAATTGACAGAAGAAATCGCTTCTGAAGCTGGTTTCACTATCGACCAAGCTGGTTTTGAAAGTGCTATGAATGAACAACGTACTCGTGCTCGTGAAGCTCGTGAAGACGTAGACGCAAAAGTAGCTACTCCAGATATTACCCATTTATCTGGCGAACATATTTCTGACGATGAAAGTGCCACAGCATCCACAGTATTGTTAATCGGTGAAGGGGCAAAAGCCATTGAACGTGCTGAAGATGGACAGGATGTGACGATCATCGTAAAAACGACTCCATTCCACGCAGAAGGAGGCGGACAATTAGGTGACACTGGTTTCATAGTAGGTCCATTGGGCAAAGTAGAAGTGCATACAGCGAAAAAATTACCAGAAGGCACTACCTACCATGTAGGTACCGTGGTAGAAGGTAGCATTTCTGTGAATGATGAAGTCACTTTTGAAGTAGATGTAGAACGTCGTCAACATATGGCTCGTAACCATACAGCAACGCATTTATTGCATGCTGCATTGCGTTCCGTATTGGGCACGCATGTGAACCAAGCGGGTTCCTTAGTAACGCCTGATTACTTGCGTTTTGACTTTACACATTTCTCTCCAGTAACAGTGGAAGAATTACAAATCATTACGAACATGGTAAACGAACAAATTCTTCGTGCTTCTACATTGGAAGTAGAAACTATGTCCATTGATGCGGCGAAAGCAAAAGGCGCTATGGCGTTGTTCGGTGAAAAATATGGTTCCGAAGTACGAGTTGTATCTGTGCCAGAATTCTCCATCGAATTGTGTGGCGGTTCTCACGTAGAAAATACTGGTTTCATCGGTCAATTCCGTATCACTTCCGAAGGTGGTATTGGTTCTGGGGTGCGCCGTATCGAAGCGGTGACAGGTAAAGCAGCACTTGTGTTAGCACAACAAGAAGAACAAACGTTAAAAGCAGTAGCTTCTCTTGTGAAAGGAAAACCACAAGAAGTAGTAGGTAAAGTACAACAAGTATTAGACCATGCAAAAGCTGTAGAACGTGAGCTAGATCAAGTGAAAAAAGAATTGAACAGCGGTAACCTTGATGGTGTCTTAGCTGGTCAATTTACAGTAGGCGATGTAACAGCAGTAGTAGCCTCCGTACCAGTATCTGATATGGGCGAATTGCGTGACATGGCGGATATGGTTCGTGATAAAATTGGCTCTGGCGTAGTATTATTAGGTGCAGTTGGTGGCGATAAAGTGAATTTCGTTTGCATGGCTACAAAAGACGTAGTTGGCAAAGGTATCCACTGCGGTAACATCGTAAAAGTAGCAGCTCAAGCGGCTGGTGGTAATGGCGGTGGCCGTCCAGATATGGCACAAGCTGGTGGTAAAGATCCAGCAGCGATGGACCAAGCCTTAACAGCAGGTAAAGAGGCAATCCAATCCATGGTTGGATAAGTTTACTCATAGATGAGATTTTCACTAGAAAACTCATGATAAGGAGGGATTATATGAATCTTTCAGATAAAACAATGGTGATTAAACCGGTACAAACAACACCGTTAACACCAGAAGAAGTATTCCAACATGTGTTCCAAGCCTTGGCGGAAAAAGGGTATAACCCAATTAGTCAAATCACAGGATATCTCATTTCTGGAGATCCAACGTATATTACAAGTTATAATAATGCTCGTAGTGATATTCGTAGCATCGAACGAGATGAGCTTATTGAAGAACTTGTGAAAGAATATGTGAAAGCGAAACAATTATAATGCGAATTATGGCACTAGATGTGGGAAGTCGGACCATAGGCGTAGCATGCAGTGATGCGCTGTATATTACAGCGCAAGGCATCGAAACTATTCGTCGCACATCTCATGAAAAAGACTTTCAGCGCATTGCGGAGTTAATCCGTGAATACGAGGTAGACACTATTGTGGTAGGCATGCCCAAAAATATGAATGGCACCAAAGGAGACCGGGCTGAAAAAACGGAAGCCTTTGTGGAAAAGATGCAAGAAGTCATCTCCACGCCAGTTGTATTTTGGGATGAACGTCTATCTACAGTGATGGCAGAAAAATCTTTAATTGCCGCTGATGTAAGTCGTAAAAAACGGAAAGAAGTCATTGATAAAATGGCAGCAGTTGTCATTTTACAAGGCTATTTAGATAGTCGTTCATAAGGAGGTTACCATGATCGAACAAGGTTATGAAGGTGAAGTATCTGTGATTGTCATTGAAGACGAAAATGGAGAAGAAATGTATTATGAAGAAGAAATGCTAATTCAACATGATGGAAAAGCATTTGCGATTTTAGTATCTCTTCCTCCAGAAGAAGACACTGAACATGATGAACCAGAAGTGATTATTGCGCGCATTGATGAAGAAGAAGGAGAACAAGTTTACGTAGCTCCTACTGATGAAGAATTCGATGCAGTCATTAAATTATACGAAGAAATGGACTAATCGTTAGTCAAGGCTGTAACAGACTGTCGAAAGACAGTATGGTTACAGCCTTTTCTGTATAAGAGAAGATGGATTACATACATGCTAGGTGAAAAAGTATTGTACCTAAAGGCGTTACGATATATGGTCTAGGTGAGTGTATCGATGATAGATTGACCTATACTATATAGAAAAATTGCTATATATACTGCTAAAATGGTATAATATAGTATTCGTTGAAAAAGGAGTGTGCTATGAAACAATATGCAAACTATATCTATAGATGTGTAGCAATTCTAATCGTAATTTTGCTTGGAATCTTAGCAGGTATATATTATATTCCTTGGACTGGTGGTTCAAAGGAAGATGTAGAAACAGTTGTTATCAGTGAAAATCAAACTGGTGCACAGATTGGGGATGTACTCTATGAAAGAGGACTGATCACGTCACCTGCTGTGTTCCGTGGTGCTCTACGCTTAACGGGAACCATGGATAAGTTACAACATGGATATTATCAGATTCCACACCATTCTAGTTTAAGTGAGATTATTGGCTTGCTCCAACAAGGTAGATTACAAACGGTGAAATTGACCATTCCAGAAGGATTTACCATTGGTGAAATTGGCAAACGCATTGAAGAACAAGGCATCGATACGCAGTATGCATTCATGGAAAAAGGAAAGACCTATACACCTTATGAGTATATGGTGGGAACGAAGCCTGTTACCTATCGGGTGGAAGGATTTCTATTCCCTAGCACCTATGAAATTCCTGTAGGTAGCAAAGCAGAAGATGTGATGGCCATCATGGCGGACGAAATGAATCGCCAATTAACACCAAAAATGCGCCAAGATATTGAAGCGCAAGGAATGACTATATTTGAATTTATTACCTTAGCATCCTTGGTGGAAAAAGAAGCGAAGTTTGATGAAGATAGACCGATCATTGCCGCAGTTTTTCGTCAACGCTTAAAAACTGGCATGCCCTTAGAATCATGTGCTAGTATTCAATATATTTTAGGGTATCCTAAGCCCTTGATTAGTATTGAGGATACAAAATTGGAAAGTCCGTACAATACATACCTTCATAAAGGGTTGCCACCAGGACCTATTGCAAACCCAGGCATCAAATCCATGGAGGCAGTTTTGTATGCGCCACCAACGGAGTATTTATTCTTTGTAGCTGACAAAGAAGGACATCATCATTTTACGAAAACCTATGATGAACATTTGAAAATAGTGGATCAAATTTATGAAAATTAAAGATATTTTAAATGAACAACGTATTTATGCGCTTTTGCATGATGTGCCAATTTTACGAGAGTCAGAAGTAGAACTCTTTGAAGACTTAATCAGTTTATATAAGCCAAAACGTGTCTTAGAAGTGGGCACTGCTATCGGGTATTCTTCCTTGTTATTGGCAAAACATATGGATAAAGAAGGTCAGCTCATCACCATAGAATTAGATGATGTGCGTCATGGTATGGCGACCCATTTCATTTCACAATCAGACTATGCAGAGAAAATCACATTGCTGAAAGGCGATGCCACTGAGTTACTAGATACAGTGGAAGGTCCATTTGACTTGGTATTTTTAGATGGTCCGAAAGGGCAGTACTTAAAGCAACTGGAGCTGATTGAACCGAAACTAGCCGAAAATGCCGTAGTGCTAGCAGATAATGTACTGTTCCGTGGATATGTGCGGGGAGACAAAGAACCACCACGCCGCTTTAAAACCATTGTGAAACGCTTGCAAGATTACTTAAATTATGTAGAACAAAAAGAACACTACAACACCACCATTTACCCTATGGGAGATGGCATGAGTGTCAGTATATGGAAAGGATAGATTATGAAGAAACGACATATGGAATTACTAGCGCCAGCTGGTAATATGGATAAATTGAAAATGGCCATTCGCTACGGTGCGGATGCTGTATATTGTGCAGGTCGTGCCTTTGGCTTACGCGCAGCTAGCTCTAACTTTGACAATGATCAATTGAAAGAGGCTGTAGAATTTGTACACAGCCATGGTAAAAAAATCTATGTCACTTGTAACATTATTCCGCATAATGAAGACTTAACTGGCTTAGAAGAGTATTTACAATTTTTGGAAAGTATCAAGGTTGATGCAATTATCGTAGCGGACTTGGGTATTTTCTTGTTGGCAAAGCGTGTGGCTCCAGGCTTAGAATTGCATGTGAGTACACAAGCAAATACCACGAACTATTTGACTACAGAGTTCTGGAAAGAACAAGGGGCTGCTCGTGTAGTAGTAGCTCGTGAAGTCAGCATTGAAGATATCAAAACCATGCGTGAGAAAGCAGATGTAGAAATTGAAGCCTTCGTACATGGAGCTATGTGTATTTCCTACTCTGGTCGTTGTTTGTTGAGTAATTACATGACAAATCGTGATGCAAATCGTGGGGCTTGCACGCAAGCATGCCGTTGGAAATATAATTTAGTAGAAGAAAACCGCCCTGGCGAATACTATCCAATTGAAGAAGATGAACATGGTACATATATCTTTAACTCTAAAGATTTATGTCTATTAAAATATATTCCTGAGCTCTATAAAGCGGGTGTAGATAGTTTAAAAATTGAAGGTCGCATGAAGTCTGTACACTATGCAGCTACTGTATCCAAAGTATACCGTGAAGCCATCGATAAATTCCTAGAAGAAGGAGATGACTGGTATGTACGTGATGAATGGTATGCAGAATTAGAAAAAATTTCTCACCGTCCATACACAGAGGCTTTTGCCATGGAAAAACCAGGGGAAGAAGCGCAAAACTATGGTAAATCTTCCAATACGCAAACCCATGATTTCATTGGATTAGTAGAAGGGTACAATGCAGAAGAAGGCTATGCCTACATGGAACAACGTAACAACTTTAAAGTAGGGGAAGAAGTAGAGTTTTGCCAACCTCATGGACCATTGGTGAAACATGTGATTACACGTATCACCGATGAAGATGGCAATGACATTGATGTGGCAAAACATGCACAAATGAAATTGCGTTTGTACATTGATACGCCATTGGAGGAATACTCCATGATGCGTCGTGAAACGAAACAAAAATAATTCCTTACGACATAGGGGAGGGCCAAGATGCAAGAACAAGAGATTGTGTATGATCCAGAGTATGTGTACTTTCAAATTGAACGGACATATACAAATTATGTGAATCGGATTTTAGAAGGCTATGAATACGTAGGGGTCATGACAACGGTGAATGCGGAGGGATTGTGTATGGTTCGTACTACAGAATCAACACGTGAATTGGCAAAAGAAATTTTACAATCTCTACCGATTTCTGTGACTCTCTTGGAGTGAGTGAATTGTAACAGAGCGACACCACATGAGTTGTACTGGTAGTAAGTATTGGTGATTGAAAGTGGAGATCTAAGAGATATGACAGCAGACAATAAGAAACGGATGCAATATGAACTATATATTCCAGCTCAATTTGATGAATCTTGTCGAGGTTCTTTAGAAATATTGATAGAACATAAGTTGGCGGATGTAGGAGAGGTTCATGAGGGGGAATCGGTGTATAAAGAGAATGGTGAAATTGACCATTGTGTAGTTCGGTTTTCTATGGATGAAGGTTCTGAGTTAGTAGAGGAAATGCTTATCTCCTTGGATGAATTAGGGATTCCTTATGGTGCGAAGTTGTATCAAAATGGAAAGGTCATTGCAGAATTAGGCAATTTGCATCATGTACATGTGATGCTGGATGCTTCTTTAGGGGATACAAAAAAATTCAAACGATTGGATGCTAAAATTACAGCGGCATTGGAAGAAAATAGTATTGTAAGTACAACATGTATCGATATTCCTAAAGGAATGGCAAGATTTGTGTATTATGTAGCAGATAAAGAGTTAGCGGTGGAAGTCATCAATACCTATCTTCGTAGGAGTGACTTAGGGGTAGGTGCTACCATTGATGTCATCGATTCAGGGCTGACCATTCATGAACGGTATATGTCAGATATATCTCGCGTATATCGTGGGTTAGTTCCCGATGTATGGAACGTCATTCAAGGTGAATGGAAAGGGATATCACCGCAAGAATGGATGCACCTATTAAAACGATATCCTAAGACACCAGAAGGGCTTAGTTTCTTGCTGAATGTGGAAAATGGAACATACCAAAAAAAATATACTTCTTTACATGTAACATTTCCATTATTTATCCATGATAATAAACAATTTTATTTGTTGTCGGCTCGTCAAATGTTAACATTTGATCGGGAGGGACTTAGTACAAGAAAACAGGATATTCAGGGTTCTGTGGATAGACCATCACAAGTGCGTGCTACCCCTGCTAGCTGGGATCTATGCTTATTTGCGGCGACTGGTGAAGGGGAAAGTGCATCTAGGTTATACCTTGACTTTAATCCAACCAAATCTGGTACAGTAGGACAAGTATTATACTTTAACGGTGAAACGAAAACGTTGACATTGCTAGGGCCATCTTTTAGTAATGTATTGTTAATGCTAATGAAAGAAGCTTCTCATGGATCTGGAGATTATCTGATTCAATCTATCATGGAAAAAACTATGAGTTTGGATGTAGATACCATGGATGTACAAAGTGCGGAAAACCAACTCTTGTTTGAAGCTATGCGGAATTTATCTGAAAGGATCTTAGACAGTATAGGCGATATGGGACCTATGATAGGTAAACGTGGTTTTATGGGGATGGTCTTGCTGGAAGATACAGTATTTGATGTGAATCGATTTAAGAAGGACCTGCTTGCAAGATGGGATATTGATTCGATTACCAGTCCGGAAGGGATGAAAGTTCGAGCTGCTATTGCGACAGTGGATGTGGATTCAGTAGAAGAAGATGACATGGAAGAAGCTCATTTCTTAGTGATTGATGGCTATAAAGTGGTAGTTGCCCCGTTCTCCTTTCCTATGCCACTACAGGCGGTAGAACAAGGTGGCATGAGAAATTACCTTTGGGAATCTGCTGTAGAGATAGGAACACGACATACTTACCATGTGGCGATTAGCATTGTGGAAGGTCCGGGTAATCCTTTGGAAGAAGGCATGTTGCTAGCCAAGCTACTTGCAGTGGCTACAGAGCAAGAGGGAGCTAGTGCAGTGTACACGAATGGCGTGCTATATGAAGCTGATAAATTCCATGAAGAAACGGAAAACTTACGAGATGATATGTTGCCTATGGCGAATATGATATGGGTAGATATGGATTTTGAAGAGGATGGCACCATCTCCTTATCTACGAGTGGGATGGAACTGTTCAACCAATTAAATGTGGAGTTCCTTCATTGTCCATGGGATCCAGAGAAAGCTTGGAACTATATCCTAAGTGTAGCGGATTATATCTTGACATCTGGTAAGCAGGTAGAAGATGGAGATTCCGTTGGTAGAACAGAGGAAGAACAATTAACGGTTCATATCAATGAGCCGGTCCATGCAGATGGAAAACAAAGCATACAAGTTTTCTTTACTGAAAGTGAAGAATAAATACAAGATGAAAGGGTGCGTTGGAATACTAGCGCACCCGTTTCTTTTAGTTATATATGGAATCATTGGTGCTATGAGTAGGGAGTACCGTGTTCCATTTCCACTTCCACTTGCCATGTACGGTTAGAAAAAAGTTAAATAAATTATAAAAAAATACTTGCATAGATGTAATGGATATGATATTATATATTTGTTGTTACAGCAAGTAGCAAACGGTAGTGAAACAGTGTTTCCCAAGGACAGTTAAGATGAATCACTACTATGGATAGAAGATATCGGGGCATAGCGCAGTTTGGTAGCGCACCTGGCTTGGGACCAGGGGGTCGCAGGTTCGAATCCTGCTGCTCCGACCATTTTCTTATGTGCGGGTGTAGCTCAATGGTAGAGCCCCAGCCTTCCAAGCTGGTTGCGAGGGTTCGATTCCCTTCACCCGCTCCACTTATACATGTGATTGTATTCAATACGCTCCCATACAGAGACAATGTCTATGTGATGGGTTATTTTATTATGTATGGGTAAATTGGATGTGATTGTAATTACATATGGTTCAGTAGCTCAGTTGGATAGAGCAACGGCCTTCTAAGCCGTGGGTCGGGGGTTCGAATCCCTCCTGGATCACCAAGTAAATAGGCGGATAGTTCAGATTGAGCTATCCGCTTTTTTGTAAAATTCAGTAGTTTTTTTAGTAGTTTTGGTGGTGAAGAATCATGAAACCTAAGTTATCTGGACATACATGGAAAAAAGGAATTTTTCAATCTATATGGAATGAAATTGCTAATCCGCTAGAAAATGAAAAAAGTTGGACATATGGACAACTCCCTGAATATATTTGGTTAGCTTTAATTCTTGATAAATTAGGGCGAATAGAGGGAATTAATCAATCTGTTAAAATTTTGAAATATTGGAAAGAGATAAACCCTAAAATTGAAGATTGTAGGTTTTCTACACTTCTTGCTGAATCAGTAGAAAATCAGCAGAAATTATTCAGTTATATTCGATTATTTGTTGGTGATAATACACTTGAGCCATTAACGCTCATTTTTGATATACATGAGTATCCAACGTTTAATGGTAATTTTTATAATAAGATGAGTTCTGAGAAACGCTTATCAAAAATAGAACAAATAATGCAAGAATGTATGGGGAGTCAAACTAATATGACTACTGATATAAAATATATTGTATTATTTTTCCACTCAATATGTAATAAAATTAAGTTCATGAAGAGGCAGAAATATATAATTGATGATTTGAACGATTATGCGAGATTGCCTCATGAGAATGAAAAAATGCACACAATTCGACCTCTTGTTCGTTCGATATTTGGTGCTATTCAATCTATGGATAAAAGTAATTTAGTATATTTGAATAAATTTTGGGAGGATTTAAGTTGTATGTCTGCATGCAAGTTATTTTCAGTTAATCTTAGCGAAGTAGATGAGCAGAATTTGAATAAAGACCAGTGTGTTGTGGCATTTCAAAATATCTTTGATTACTTTATTTCAATCAAACAAGATGTTCTAATTTTAGATGAAAAAATGACAGTGCTTTTGGGGTTAGCTGTATTTGCATATAATCGATTTTATGAGGTATATAAACATGATTTAGATAATAGCATATCTGGAAGAAGTTCAGTTCGGGGATTATTTGAAATACTTATCATAATGAAGTATTTAATTCATGAGGAGAATAATCACGATAATATCTGGAAGGATTACCAGTTATATGGTTTAGGAAAGTATAAACTAGTATGTGAATTAAATAAAGATAAAATCAATATGCCAGAAGGTGAAGGTACTCATATTCCTTTAAAGTATTTAAATATTCTAGTTGAAGAGTTTTTTAGACCTGAGTTTTTAGATATAAATACAAAGTATTTTGACGATAATAATATTAGGAAGAAGGCAGAAATCACGGGTTTGGCAGATCTTTATGCCACTTATTATGAATATCTTACATCTTATGAGCATGGCTTTTGGGGGAGTGTTAGAGAAAGCTCTTTTGTGAAATGTGATAATCCTGCACATCAATATCACTGTATACCTTCTATAGAGCAACATGATAACTTAACATCTGTATGGAGTGATTGTGTATTGCTAATGCATCATATTGTGAATGTTCTTAATGAAGAATATGGAATTCCTGATAAATTGTTAGTTGAGGTGAATAAATTTGATCCAAAATCAGTTAATGGATAGGCTTAATCAAATTCAGGATGAATATAAGATATTATTACTTAAAATTGAGGATTCTCTTACGAGGAATCCGGATTATGTAGAAAATATTTTAGATTCTGTTCTCATATTTTGGAAGAAACATGAAACTCTAGTAGATATTTTTTTAAACTATCAACTTAAAAGGTATAGTGCCTATCTTTATACTGCAGCAGATTATTTAGATATTGATGGTCTTGAACACTATCCTTTTTTAGCTCAAGGAAAAATTCATATAATGGATGATCCTTTAGCTAAAATGTGCGATACGACTCTAAGACTGTCTAGTCATGAGAAAATTAATACTCAAGCTATGATTGAGCATGTTTCATTTCTTATCAGTGATAACATCAAATTATTAGAATTGGAAGAACGGCCCATTTGGTTATTACCTGTTAGGGGAAATAATAGGACAGAGGAATCTAGTGAAATTAATTCATTAGCAGAACAATTATTCTTGAATTTATTTATGGATATAGAATCAATTGAAGCATATAAGAAAACATGTTGTACAATTGTAGACATAAAGAACCATCTAAGACCTGAATCGATAGATGGAATTCTTTTATTTAATGAGGATGTACAGGAGGATACATTTGAAGCGCGAATGGAAGGACTTATTAGTCATAGCACCAAAGTACCCTTCCTAAGATATTTTTGTGAAGTTAAAGATTATAACTCTGTATTTTTATTATCAATAATAGGCTATTTGATACAGGCAATTGATATTTTTTTACTATCAGAAGAATATAAAGTTATACCTTACATAAGGTCAAAGTCCGCATTTTATTACTACAGTTGGCTTTGCTATCAACATTTGGAAAATGAAATCAGTGCAGATAAAATACTTTTTAAACATGCAATTTATTGTCATTTAATCTATTTGGCATTTGATAGATCGATTGTAGAAAAAATCTCTTTAAAACAATACTTAGATATTATAAGTACGCTAGACATAAATATTGATTTGATGGAGATGATGGACTTGAAAGATATAAAAAAAGTAGTGGATAATAATCTAGCAACTTTATATTCAAAAATTAATGAAGAGGCTAATTAATTTTTGAAAGGGAAGGGTTATATGCCTAAACTATCTAAAGCATTAACTGCTTCTTTTTGGATGTCAGGTACTAGGTGCGAATATGTATCTAATGTTAGTGTAATTGTAGAATGACCTAGTCTCTCTTGCACTATCTTAGGGTTTATTTTCTGAGACAGTAGAAGTGTAGCATGGGTATGACGGAGATCATGAAATGTTATATGGTCTAAGTTTAGTTGTTTTAATATTGGTATAAAATATCTAGATTTGAAATTGCTTGTTGATAGAATTTTTCCAAAGGTACCTGAGATAACAACTCCATAGGAATCAGTCCATTTATCTCCTAATTCTTTGACATAATTGGATTGGAATTCTTTATAAGTATTCAATTCAGTTTGTAATTCTTGGCTGATAGGGATACAACGACGAGAAGTTTTTGTCTTTGTATCTTGAAATATTTGTCCTTTAGTACCTGTTTGTATTGTTCGTCGTACTGATATATGTCCATGTATTAAGTCAACACAATCCCAGCATAAACCAAACACTTCTCCTAGTCTCATACCAGTGCCTAAAGCTATTTTTACTGCTATATAAGAAGCATAGTAGTTAATTCTATATGGCGAATCTATATGATCCATGAGTTGAGTTTTCATTGCAGAGGATAATCGATGGATTTCCTCGATGGATAATGTATGAATCTCTGTAGTTATTAATCTAGGAGGCTTCGTCAGCTTGACTGGATTTTTTAATACTAATCCTATATTTACAGCATATTCAAATAGTTCAGATAAGTACCGTCTAGTGCAGCGTATTGTGCTAGATGAGATAACATGTCCTTTTTTTCCTTTTAGAGTTCCATCATTCCACTGGTTAAGGAGTTCCTGTATATCTTGAGGAGAAATTGACGATACTTTTCTTTGCCCTAAATAGGGGAGAATATAAAGAAGCAAAGTAGAGGTATACTTTATAAAGGTTTTTGGCTTCACACTAACTCGTTTTATTTCATCTAGCCAATACAAACAAAGTTCATTTAATTTGGTATTTTTGGATGAAAAATTTGAGGAGTTTAAGCTTTCAAGTTCTATCCATTGTTGTCCTTTTTTATATACATCCAGTTTAGTATCTCCAGAAAAAGAACGACGGATTAGTTTATTGTTTTTGGAAATACTAAATTGACCATACCATTTTCCATTACTTTGACGAAAGGTACCTTCACCGTTAGAGCGTCTTAGTTTTGTTTTCTTTGACATGATTCTTATTCCTTTCCTTATTGCTAGTAGAATGATGAGAGAAGGTTTCAGCGGTAATCTTTTTATGATATCGTTTAGCTTGCTCTGCAAGGGCTTCTCGATCATCTGTAAATATTTTAACGGACTTTTTGGCTCTGCTTACATCCACATATATTTTGTTCCTTGTATTAGAACCTTTTTGGGTACTATCATGTACAATTAATGCATTGTCTGTGGTTATTCCTTGTGCCTTGAAGGTAGTTATAGCATAGCCGTAATCGAAATGCTTGTATTCTCGGGTATCAAAGATGACGGTTTGTTTTGAGTTTGTTTCTACTGTGACTGTATGGCCCTCGATGTTGGTGATTTTGCCAAGCTGTCCATTTTTAACTCCTACGCGATTACCTTCGGTATCTTTTATTCTATAATCATTTTTAGTGAATATTATTTTTTCGCCGATTGCATAGAGCTTTGATTCTTCAAGTCCACTTTGGGTAATACTAGGCAATATCTGCTCAGAGTTTAAATTATTTTTGTGTACTAACTTCTTGTGTATAGCTGAATTTATATCATTTCTATCCTTATTGAGTGCTACTAAAATGGCAGTTTTATCTTGTGTTGAGGTGTCATAAGTACAGTATTCATGAATAACTGAGTTTAGTCGATATAGACGTTGAGGTATTTCCACAATATTATTCTTAATATATGATAAGGGTGAATTAGAGTCGATATCATCAAACTTGCCAGATAATGCTTCTACAGCTTTCTTTAAATTAGATCCTTCCTCTTGACGATTGATTTCACGCATACGTACAGTAGGTACTTGTTCATCCCCTTCTCGAGTCATTCTAGCAAAAGCATTACCAGTACCAATAGGGAGTAGTTGATTTGGATCGCCTAAGAATACTACTTTAGCATTTCTTTGCTCGGAGGCTTTGAGTATGTTGCTTAGTAAATGGTCTGTTAGCATGGAACTTTCATCCACAATCCATACTTCTGGATTATCAGCTTTCTTTACAGATGAAAAATCCCACGTATCATGAGGTGTGGAAGGCGATAGTTGATTAAGATACCTATGAATTGTTTGGGAAGGAATGGCAGCTTCTGTTTCCATAGCTTCGGCTGCTTTACCAGTGAAGGCCATACCAATAACTTTAACTCCTTGATCCTGATATAATTTTTTAGCTTGTTCTAACATGGTAGTCTTTCCAGAACCAGCAATTCCTTCAATTGCTATATATTTCTCAGAGGTTGATAACATTTTAGTTACACCCTCTTTTTGTCCTTTAGTAAGCTCCCAACCATAATTAGCTTTAAGGTCATTTGAAATGGTATTTATTTTATCTATAGCACTTTTATCAGAAAGAGTTGCATAGTTTTCTATGCGCTCTTGTAAGAGAATAGAATCTATATATTTTTTACGTGCGATATTTTTAGGTGTAGTATAATATACCTCATTATTAAGGGTTCTAAAACCAGCTTTAATTAGGTCTATCTGTAGATGTGTGTCAAATGACTTTTCAAACTCTGGAAGCGTTATACCCATCATCATACCTTCTTTATATACCTCTATCATAAGATCGGCTTTAGAGAAGGCGTAGGACTTTTCTTGAAGTAAAGTAATAGAGTTTTTAACTATAGTGTCTATCTCCAGTAGTCTTGTAGAATTAGATGTTTCTGGAGTCTTTTCCACTACAAATCCACCTAGATCACTAATATCTTGGAGCCACATTTTTTCTAAGTCTTGCAAATTTTCGGCAGACTTAGTTTTTCGTGAAGCTAAGCCAGCGGCGTGTGAACCTTCCCAACTATCAGAAAATCCATATGTTTCTTGGTATTGTTGAATTTGATTTTTCCTTTTAGAGAAGTGGTCAATTAAAGTATCATTGATACCATCTATCTCAAAATGTTTATTTTTTTGATCAAGACTATTAGACTCACGGAGAGGTATCCTACGTTCTTGAAGGGCTTTAGATAGTTCATTGTCATACATTAGAGATAGAAGGTACTGATTGGAGTGGATAAAGCGGTCTTCTATGGTCATAATTTTTCCATCTACCATAGTTTTTCTGAATAATAAACAATGAGTATGTAATTGTGGGTCTTGTTCACGTGATACACGATGTTGTAGACAAGCAAATAAAGCATTTTGTGTTTTTATATGCTTTGTTTTGTTGTCTTTGTTAGTATGTTTTCTCCAGATAATGTAATTTGACTCTACATAAGCAAGTACGTTTTTAACTGCTTGATTATGAGCTTCTATTAGTTGATATTTTAAAGTTGGATCTAGCATAGCAATAGATATTGATTTAGGTGGAGAAAAGGTTAGATCAATAGCTAACTTTTTTGAATCTGGTGGAAACTCTTTTTTCAGGGAGTTTCTTTTTTGTTCGTAATCTGCATGAGTAAGAGGGGTAGAGATATCCTGGTATGGATTTGGAATATCTTCGCCTAATGGTGATAATAAGCCATGTCCATACCAGAAATCTTCTTTTGTTAAGGTTCGACTGTAATAGTCATCCTTTCCATAATATTCACCTGATTGAATCATAGATATATTTGAGGTAGTCAACATATTACAGCACTCTCCTTTTATTTCTTAATTTTGTGGAACTTTGAGGCTAAGTTATAGTCTTCAATAGTTTCCTTATCTATAGGGATGAAGTTTTCTACATGTTTCTGATTAAAGAAAACTTTAGGTACGAGTAGTTTAAACGGATTGAATCCTACAATTTTCCCATACCCTTCGAAAGGTTTTAAATTTTGGAGTTCGCTAGGGAGAATTAAAGCGCTTGTAACGGTATCTTTAGAGTAGGAAGGTGTTTTTTTGCCATCTTCTTGTAGTTGGATAGAGGCTTTATATTCCAACTTTTCTTCTGAGCCAAAATTCTCTGACAACTCTTTAGCGGTACTAGAATCGTTGATACGTAAAACAATCTGCGTACCAAAGTTATTTAAGAAGGATAGCATAACCTGAGGTCCATATTTATCTCGTAGTAAGCCGGGGTCTTGTGTAAGTGCTAGTATACTGATGCCATAACTACGTCCTTTAGTGACTAAATCAGGTAGTAGTTGAATTTTATTTACACTGCCAATTTCATCGATTATAAAATATAAACGACAAGATTTACTTTCTGGTAATGTTAGGGCTTCATTAATCATAATATCCATGGCTAAAGCTAACAGAGGAGCCATAATTTGTTGTCTGTTGGAAGGTACAAGGAAATATAGATTGGGAATAGTTCCATTACTGCGTTTGTATTCTTCTCGAATATAACGCTTAAAAGAGAACTCTGGGGTACCATCATGTTTATCTTTTAAATGTTTAAATGGCAGTAATCCAGCCACTAGGGTAGATATGATTGAACTGATAGTACCTTCGGCAGAGTTTAAATGCTGATTGGAAGTGATTAATTCACTAGGTAAGGTATTGATTTTTTCTTTAATATCTTCGATAGGTTGATTGAAGAAATCAATAATATTTTTATTTTTAGTTTTACCCTGAAAAGCTAGATATTTTAATCCATCAGCAAATATAGCAGCAGAAGCCAAGCCCCAATAAGGGTCTTTGGCATTTTTATTTTCAAATAACAGAGAAGCGAAAGTGTCATAATCTGAAATATCATCTATATCATTAAAGATAGTCCAATTTAATGATCGTTTATCAAACGGACAAAAGATAAAGTCATCTGGTGTAGAGAACTTACTTACAAATTCAGGTTTAACATCAACTAAGATATAATGCCGCTTATCTTGGTGTTTACTACTATAGTCATTGATTTGATGCAGGAACTGGCTTAATAAAACCGATTTACCAGATCCGCTAGCACCGAAGACGAGGATATGTTTACATTCTGTATCTGTGGGGATATGAATATTTCCGATAGATAAAACATGTGGTTTATCTTTTAATATAGTTTCAATTTGATTTTGAGTTAATAACTGCATGCCTCGCATATGTATCTCCTTTTTTGAAATTTGAACATCTTTTTTGTATTGATAATAAGCTAAGTATATAGAGCTAGATACACTAACTAATAAACTAAGCCAAAGGTATAGAGTATAGCGTTCTTTTAGATTAAAGAGCCTATTATTTGTAAGTTCATTAATGATATCTTTGTAGAGTTTGAATTTAATTTTTTGATGTGGATCTAGTGTAATATCAAATTTATGGCTAGATATAAAGCTTCCTGTGGATATATTGGTGGTATCCGTATTTAACGGATTAATATATTCCAAAGCTACTACTCTAGTTATAGGAATATTTTGAATGGAAACAATAGTTTCTGATTTTTTTAAGAATGCTGAAAGTAAGAATACAGAAATGACCAACTCTAGAAGTATGGTAAAGCCAATAGCTTTTAATAAGTATTTTTTGATAAGGCTTAATACTAATTTGCCTTTTTGGATCTCCTTAAAGGCAATGTGATTATTTACATTATTCATGGATTTCACCGCCTTTCTTATCTGTATATACATGTTTACAGATGCCTTCAAATGCTTCAGCTTTACCTAGAGCATAGAATAAATCTTTAAAACACATGGTTATAAAGAGTTCTAATCTAGAGATATCTTTGTTTAATGAATTTGTATCAGCATTAGGCTTATGAAAAACTTTTTGCTGAAAGTATTCATCTATAATTTGTCTTATTAGATTAGAGGTGGTTTTATTTTCTAAGTTTGCTGTATTTTTAATTTGCTTTTTTAACGTGCTATCACAATATATTTTAATAGAGTCATTTGCTCGTCCTGTGGTCATACTAACCTCCTACAGTTTGTAAACTAGAAATGCGAATAGATAGCAAGCTAATCCATTCATACACCATACGCACTGCATGCGAGGGGATATAAAGTTAGAAAATAGCTTGGTTACTAAAGTTATTATGGGAACACACTTTTCGACAAGTGGAGATATAGGGCAAATTTATTTAGGTATGTTACCGCTATAAAGCTAGATACTATATGGTTGGATGGGAGTGATGTATCTATGTTCCCATTGAATTCTGGAAATAGTTTGAATATATAGTTAAAATAGAGATAATAAAAAGCGCTAAAGACTATTTAAAGTAATAGACTCTAGCGCCTCTCGCAGCATAGATCAGAAATTTTATTTTGTGATATTTTGTTCCGATATTTAATACGGTCTCGGACATATTTAATTTCTCCGTTGGGGAGTGTAATAGCATAATAATCACGTTGCTTTTTGTAAGTTGGTTTGTTACTTTTCATTATAAATTCTCCTGTTTAATATTAAAGTTTGCTTTGCAGTAATTCTCTAAAGCTTCTTCTGGGATTAAAATTTTATGACCAATATAGATGCAATTTAGACTTTTACTTCTAATTAAATTGTAGATATGGCTGACACTAATATTTTTGTTGAAGTAAAGTTCTGATGCTTCTCGAACAGTATAAAGATTCATGATATCCTCCTTTCGTTGTATCAACATTGCAAATTTGATATAATATAATAATAGAAAAATAAATGCTAGCTGTTTTAGATGGCAAGTTAAAAATAATAAATCAAAACAAAAATAAAAATTAATTGCCAAATAAGCAATTATAGATTTATTGAGGATATTATAATATATATAAAATAAAAAAGCAATAGAAGAGAAAGGGGAAATTATGAAGTTTTTTGATAGTTTAATGAATTTTCGTAGCGTAAATATATCTGCAAAAACTGAATTTTCTAATAGATTGGAGATGCTAATAAAAGAGTTTGGACTCCAAAAGAAAGAATTAGCAAATAATTTAGGTATGGCGCCAGTTGCGATAACTAAGTATACAAAAGGAGTTTCAATGCCTTCTTTTGATGCTTTAGTAGCTATTGCTGGATACTTCAATGTAACTATAGACTTCTTATTAGGCAGAACCGATAAACCATTTTTAGAAAAAGATTTCGTTTATTTTTGTCCAATTGGAATGATTAATTATAGCTTTGTTTTTATTAATAAAAATCAAGAGGAAGAGCGATTAGAAGGTTGGTTAGATTATATTTTTGGCTTAACAATTTGGAATATGGATTTGCCCAAAGATGAGGATGCTTTAAATCAATTCTTATGCTTTAAATTTTCTAAAGAAAAAAGTAATCAACGATTATATGAATGTCTTTTCTTAACAGATGAATTAAGTGTGAAAGAATTTTTATTTGAAATGCAGCAGAAACTAGGACTTCCATTTATGAAAGAATATGTAGGTGCGATGGCCATGCAATCACAGTATCTTGTTAATTTATTAATCTGGAATGAAGAGAGTATTAAGCCACCTATAGGAGCTTTGCCATGTATGGACCCACAGTATTTGACGAATCTATGGAAACCGATTTCTAATGAGAAGGTTAGATTAAATTATAGTTCAACTAGTGGGGCAATGCCTCATCTAACCACATGGTTGAATTTATCAGATGAAGAACGGAGCAGCTTATTAATGAGGCGTTTACGACGTATAAAAAGTAATTTCAAATAATATTGCTATAATAGAAAATTTATAATAGGGTGTATTTTAGGGGAAAATGATGGCACAGTTTGATATTGTAACGATAGAGGATCGGACAAAGGAATTAATAAATACTTTAGATAAGAATACTTTTTTTTATGATTTTCTTGCTTTATATAATTTTCCAAAGTCTACTTTGACTAGAATTAAGAATAACAAAGAATTTGAAGTAAAAAATAAAGTTTCATTCAATGTAATACAAGATGGACAATCACCTGTTGCTAAAGTGGTAGAAGTTGAGAGCAATCTTACAAATAGAAATTCTAAGCCTCGTTTTATTATCGCTACAGACTATAAAGAATTAGCAGCTAAAGATTTGGTGACAAATGATACTTTAAGCATTGCTTTTAGCGAGTTATTTTTATATGTTGAATTTTTCTTACCATGGAATGGTATTGAAAAAGCTGATTACGCAAAAGAGAGCCCAGCAGATATTAAAGCTGCGGAAAGATTTACACGATTATATGATGAATTAAGAAAAATAAATCAATTTGAAGATCAAACTGTAAAAGAAAAAGAATTTAATCTTTTTTTGATTCGACTTCTTTTTTTATTATTTGCTGAAGATACGGGTATTATGTCTAAAGGTGTTTTAACAAATGCCATAAAAATGAGGTCTAAGGAAGATGGAACAGATTTAAATGAGGTATTTAACACAATCTTTGCTAGTCTGGATATTCCTGATAGAGAGAGTCAAGATAAATGGCTGAGAGAATTCCCTTATGTAAATGGCAAACTATTTACTCAGGCACATACGGCTTTGCTTTTTGATAAACAAACAAGGAAGTTAATTATAGAAGCTGGTGAATTATTAAATTGGAATGAGATAAATCCAGATATATTAGGTGCCATGATACAAACAGTGGCTAGCAAAGAGCAAAGATCTGTATCTGGAATGCATTATACTAGTGTTGAGAACATCATGAAGGTGATACGACCTCTTTTTTTAGATGAACTAGAAAAAGATTATCTGGATATTATTGCTAAAATTAATGAAAATGAAGAAAAAAATATAACTGAACGAACACGACGGGAGAATAAAAATATTTATTTGAATGCCTTGATTAACTTATATGATAGAATTTCAAAAATAAAATTTTTTGATCCCGCATGTGGATCAGGTAATTTTTTGATTATTACATATAAATCTATTCGAAGATTAGAAATCAAACTATTAAAGTCTATACGTCAACTTCAAAAAAATTATGAATTTGATATGTTCCAAGCTTCTAAGATTAATCTTAGTAACTTTTATGGTATAGAGTTAGATGATTTTGCGCATGAAGTAGCTAGATTATCCTTATGGATTGCAGAATACCAGATGAATGTAGAGGCTGAACGAGAAATTTTGTGGAAACCAGCATTCCTCCCTTTAAAAGATGTTGGTAATATAACACAAGGGAATGCAATGCTTTTAGATTGGGATGAAATAGTAAATCACGATGATACAAGTGAAATTTATCTGATAGGTAATCCGCCATATATTGGATCAAGTTTACAGTCAAAAAATCAAAAATTAGATGTTAAGTTGGCGACCAAAGAGGCTGATGGGTTTGGCAAAATGGATTATATTGCTGGTTGGTTTTTTAAAGGTGTAGACTTCATTAATTCAGCTAATGCTAAACTGGCATTTGTTACGACGAACTCCATTTTTCAGGGCGAGCAAGTTGCTATAATATGGGAACCATTGTTAACAAAAGCCTCAATAAACTTTGCTTATACATCTTTTAAGTGGGGGAATTCGGCAGCTAATAATGCGGGTGTAACAATAGCCATCGTTGGATTATCAAATTTATCGAATGCTAAAAGTGAGAAGCAACTATTTGATGCGAATAATAAAAGAGTTATAGTGAATAATATTAGTCCATATTTAACGAATGGAGAAAATATTTTAGTTCGAAATAGTAGAAATTCATTGGCGGGTCTACCTAAGATGAGCAGGGGCAATGGTGGTTATGATGGGGGGGCCTTAATTTTTGAAATAGCTGAATATGAAGAAGCTATAGCCTTATTCCCAGATATTAAGCCATTATTTAAAAAATATATAAATGGTCAGGAATTTATTCGTGGCACCTATAGATATGCTCTTTATATGTCCGAAAAAGATTATAAGTTTTTTTCACGCAATCCGATTGTTTCGAAACGGGTAGAACGAGTTAAAACATATAGATTAACATCTAAATCTAAGCCAACCCAAGAACTAGCTAAAATGCCGTGGAGATTTGGTGAAACGAAAGATTTTTTTGGACAAGCAATTTTAATACCTAGAGTTTCTTCTGAACATAGGGAGTATATTCCCATGGATTTTTTAGATGATGATAATGCGATGGTTTCAGATGCGGTAATAACGATTTATGGAGCTCCTGTTTGGCTATTAGGCTTATTACAATCAAAGATGCATATGATTTGGGTATGTGCTGTTGGAGGAAAGTTAAAAACGGATTATCGCTATTCAACAGGTTTAGTGTACAATACATTTCCGGTTCCAGAATTATCAGCTAAGCGTAAGAGTATGATAGAGGAACAAATTTTTAATATTCTTGATTTGAGAGAAGAATTGGGTGGAAGTCTAGCAGAGTTATATCATAGAGATACAATGCCAGAAGAACTTCGTAATGCACATCATAAGCTTGATGAGATTGTTGAACGAGCATATAGAGATACTCCATTCAAATCAGATGAGGAAAGATTAAGTTATTTGCTTAAATGTTATAAGGAGATAATTAATGAGTAAGTTATTTGAAGTGACATATGGTCAAAAACAAACATCCGTAAATACAGATAGTTTAGGGATGCGAGATATGCAAGCACGTGTGTATGAAAAAAGAAATTCACAGCATTTGCTGGTAAAAGCGCCACCAGCTTCAGGGAAATCTCGTGCACTTATGTTTGTTGCGTTAGATAAATTAAGAAATCAAGGTTTAAAAAAGGTTATTATTGCAGTGCCTGAAAAATCTATAGGAAAGTCTTTTAAATCAACGAATCTTTCTGAATATGGATACTACTGGGATTGGATTGTGAAAGATGAAAATAATTTAACAACAGGTGGTACGTCAAAGAGCAAAGTTGATGCTTTTATCAATTTTATGAAGTCTTCAGACCCGTCAGATGATATTCTTATTTCGACTCATGCAACATTACGTTTTGCTTCTGAAAAGTTAGATGCTGGAGACTTTGACTCATGTTTACTTGCTATCGATGAGTTTCATCATGTTTCCCAGGAAGATAACTCAGTGTTAGGGGCTGCATTACGTGACATTCTTAAAAATTCGAGTGCGCACGTTTTTGCTATGACTGGATCGTATTTTCGTGGTGACTCAGTTCCAATTTTAGAGCCTTCAGATGAGCAACTTTTTGATAGAGTGACATATACTTACTATGAGCAATTAGAAGGTTATAAATATTTAAAATCATTTGCTATGTCTTATAAGTTTTATAGAGGTCGATATATAGATGCTTTAGAAGAACTAAAGGATGAGTTTATAGATAAAAAAACTATTATCCATATTCCTAATGTAAACTCTGGGGAGTCAACTAAAGATAAATATGGAGAAGTGGATCAGATTTTGGATGTACTCGGCACATACTTACAAAAGGATGAGCGAGGTATTACCTATATTAAAACGAAGACTGGAAGAATCCTTAAAGTTGCTGATTTGGTTACAGAGGATGGAAGAGAGAAAGTAGCTGGATATTTGGCGCAAATGGATAAAGTTGAAGATTTAGATATGATTATTGCCTTAGGGATGGCTAAAGAAGGATTTGACTGGCCATTCGCAGAGTATGCTTTAACAATTGGATATCGTTCAAGTTTAACAGAGGTAGTACAAATTATTGGACGTGTTACAAGAGATTCATTTAATAAAACGGAAGCGATGTTTACTAATCTCATAGCAGAACCTGATGCAGATAATGAGGAAGTGCAGTATGCTGTTAATAATATCATGAAGGCAATTACAGCAAGTTTATTAATGGAAAGTGTTTTATCTCCGGTTATTAAATTTAAGCCTAAAGATCAACCAAATCCGAATATAGATAAACCAGTTATATCTATTCGTGGACTACCAAGGATTTCTACTGAACGTGTCAAAAAGATAATAGAGCAAGATTTAGTCGAAATAAAAGCTTCAATATTACAAGATGAACTTCTTCAAACCGCTATTTCAACAGGTGCTGATGCAAAAGTTATTACTAAACAGCTAATTCCGAGAGTGATTGCTACAAAATATCCCGATTTGACACAACAGGAAGTTGAAGAGGTTCGTCAGTATACTGTTGTAGATCTTACCTTAACTAATGCTGAGAGAGATAAAGATAATAAACAGCTACTAAAAATGGCAGACAAATTTGTTAATATTGAAGATTTAAGTATTGATCTTATTGACTCTGTCAATCCTTTTCAATCAGCTTACGAGGTTATTTCTAGAGATGTGGACTCAAAAACTTTACAGTTAATTTCACGTGCTTTTGATGCTAAAAAGTTCGAATTCACTAATGATGAACTTAGAATACTGTATCCACAAATAAAATCCTTTCAACAAGAGTATGGAAGGTCTCCTAGACGAGATAGTAAGAATCTTGAGGAAGTAAGACTATATTATGCGCTTGCTAAACTTGCGCAATTAAAACAGGAGCGTAATGTATGATTGAAAACTTTGCGACTTTAGAAGATATTTTCAAGGATGACCTTTTTGATTTATTAGTTGAAGATATTAAACCTAAAAAAAATATAGTAATAGATGGGGAGATTGAAAAGTTTCAAGAAATTATTGATTGGATGAAGGAACATGGAACGGAACCTACACAATCAAAAGTCATGAAAGAACGTAAGTTGTACTCAAGACTTAAAGGAATCAGGAATAATCCAGATAAATGGATGAAATATAAAGAATATGATATTTTTAATCTCTTAGGTGGTGAGGAAGATGCACGATGATTTAGATGATATATTATCAGATGAAAGCTTGTTTACAGACTTAGAGATGGATCAAAATCTTTTCAGTAATGAGCGTTATAGACGAACAGTGGCTGTTAAAGCAAGTTCTAGCCAACGTAAAAGAATGAGTGAGGGCTTTAATGAGTATAAATGGAGGTTCGCACAAGTTCGAGATGAGGTAGCTAGAGGGTATAGACAGATTAAATCATTTGATGATATTCATACAGGAGATAAAATTAGTAAGGCGAATCCAATTAAACAAGGCTCTTTTTATATTGATAATGGAATAATGCTTTATATTGACAGGATTTACGACCCTAAAACAGGTGATAGTAAAGAAAGTTCAACTAATCGGAATGATAAAATTCATATTGTTTATGACAATGGGACTGAGAATGATGTAAAGTTATTAAGCTTAATTTCTTCTCTTTATGATAAAAAACGCAATGGTCGTTTTGTAACAGAGGCGAATAATAATTCAATGGAGGGAGCTGATAAAAGTATTACTACAGGATTTATATATGTTGTAAGATATGCAGGAGAGGACCCTCAATTTCTAAACATGAAAGATCTATATAAGATTGGTTGTGCAAAGAATATAAAAAAAAGGCTAGATAATACGGCGAATGAATCAACATATTTGTTTGCACCAGTAGAACTTGTATGCCAGTTTGAAATTCAAAATATAGATGTTAGAAAAGTAGAAAAATATATTCATCATGTGCTAGCAGATAAAAGACTGGATTTATCTGTAGTAGCCCCTAATGGCCGTCAAATGACAATAAAAGAATGGTTTCTGATAGACTTAGAGAGTATCCAAGATATTATTAATAAGATGGTAATTGATTTACAAGTGTGATTCGGTATGTAGTTGCATTTGCAATAAAATATATTCTACTTATATATTATGGAATATATATACTTAATGGAGTACTTATTTGTAAGTTATATACAAAAAACAACTATTGTATTGTATATAGACTTATTTTTAATTCTTCTAAGTATAAAAAATTATGTAAACATAATTAGTTAATAGTAACAATAGCTGAGTTATAATAATAGCCAATAGGAGAAAGAATGAACTTTAATATCTCATTAGAAGATTTATTTAAGTTACCTAACTGGATTATATATATAATCTGTGCTAGTTCGGGTAGTTTATTATTTTTATCAGATGAAATACTTCAAAAAATATACCTTTTCAATATTAGAGAAGAGTACGGATATATTCTAGGCCTAATTTTTATAGTTTCTTTAATATCAGGAGTTGGATTAATTTTAAAATATTTTTATAAAAAAATGAAATTAATTTATAATATATATTATAAGGACAAGCATACTATATTAGATTTATCAACTTATGAAAAGGCGATCCTATTTATGATGTATACATCTGAGAATTATACTTTAAAACTGAGATTGGGTGATGGGGCAGTAGTTCGCCTTAAAGATGAAAATATTATAACGGTTATTTATGGATACTATTTAACAGATGCATTAGAGATGGATAGGCTGTTAGTTCCACATGTGTTACAATCGTGGGTGATTAAACTTATAAATAGTAATTCTAAAGTATTAATAAACTTAGAAGAAAGTTATTTTGAGAAAGAAGCTACGATACATAATATTATAGAGGGATAAAATGGAAAAATATTTTTCAGGGATTACTGTAATACCATCATTAAATATAGAGTGCTATTTTTCAACTCGAGGATTTGTCATAACTTTGATTCCTAAGGAACAAACAGATATATGTAAATTAAAAGAGTGGGCTGAAGATTTTCCCCAACAGGGGATGCCAGAGTGGTTAAATGGTATTACTGATGATGGAACGAATCTTTTTATAGAATTAACAGGAGGAATTTCATATACATTAATGTCAAGCTACGATATTGGTGCAATTAAGTTTACCTCTCGCTTTATTATAGAAAGTAAAGAATTTGGAGCATTTACAAATCTAAAGTTTGATGAACTTATTTTTTGGGGAGGAGAAGTTAATCTAATTAATCCCGTAGCTAAAGCTATTAATCAGGACTTTAAAGGCATTAGTTATGATTCACCTGAGGAATATAGAAAAAGTTGGGATGTAGAAGTTAATGGAATGAAGTTTCAAGTAATTAATGATATATTGGTAAAGCGCGAGATTGTCTTTAAAGGAATTCCTGATTTAAAAAATAACATAAATAGCCGAATTATTTATAGGTTTAATGAAAAAGAAGAATTCGTTAATATACCTCAGTATTATGATTATATGGAAACATTATTAACATTTTTAACTAGAAAACACTTTCATGAGTATAAAATTCAATTAACAAATGAGTATAATGTAAATGGAGATAATTGGAGAAAAGCGATTGCAGAGGTCTATGTAAATAAGGGTCGTATAGTGTCAGAAATTAAACCATTAGAGGCTTATGATGTAATAAAGATAGATAGGATTGAAGAAGAATTTCCATCTTTATTTGCATTGTTAAATGATGTAAATAAAGCACCTCAGCTTCGTTTTTTGTCAGAAAATAGTGATGAGAAAAAATATATTAAATATACTCAAATAACAGATATCAGTGCATCTATCGAATGGGAATATCATCAATCTGATAAAGGTGAAGACAATGAGAAACTAAAGAAAGAGTCTAAAAAATTTGCTAAGAAGTTAGTGCAATTTATTAATCAAGATGATGTTGATGCAAAAATAAAAGACAAGGTTATAAGCATTATTCAGTCGAACCTAAATAATTACAAGCCATCTTTTAGAGAAATTATGGAGATTTTGTATTATAAGTATAAAGATGGATTAGAGTGTGTGGCTAAAGATCGTCCAGGTAGCCTTGAAGCTTATGATAAAGAAGATTTTTTAAAAAAATTAAAATCATTTAAAAATATGCGTAATATGGCTACACATCACCAGTTTAAGTGGGAAGATGGAACAGATATTTTTACGCATCTAATGATAATCGTTTATTTTTCAATTTTTAATCGAGCGGGAATTGATCAGGATAAGGCAACAGAATGTATTAGAGATGGATTTTTTAGGATTTTTTAAAGGAAAATTATGTAGTTGTGCTTGCAATAAAATATATCCTATTTATAGTCGATGGAATATATATACTTAATATAATGTTTATTTGTAAACTATATACAACAAATGGCCCTTATATTGTATATAAACTCATCTTTAATTCTTCTAAGCCGTGGGTCGGGGGTTCGAATCCCTCCTGGATCACCAGAGTACTAAGGATTCTACTTGAAGTAGGATCCTTTTTGTGTGGGAGGGATGCTATCGCTAAGACCTTCGCGTCGCCTATGGCTCCTAAAGGTCTAAGCTTACCGCTATTCCTCCTGGATCACCAAGTATTAGCACTTTGCTTCGGCAAGGTGCTTTTTCATTTGGAGGGCCCTTCGCTACGCTTCGGGGTGAACATCGTATCGACTAAGCGTGCGTCGTCGCTATGCTCCTAGCACACTAAGTCGATTACGTATCCCTCCTGGATCACCAGAGTACGAAGGATTCTACTTGATGTAGGATCCTTTTTGTGTGGGAGGGATGCTATCGCTAAGACCTTCTCGTCGTCTGTGGCTCCTAAAGGTCTAAGCTTGCCGCTATCCCTCCTGGATCACCAAGATTGGCACTTTGTTTCGACAAGGTGCTTTTGTTTCTGTTTATAATTGTAAGTAGTATTAAATGTTATCAACAGTATGCACGATTTATGCTATAATAAAAATTAAAGAGTCATCAACGTGAGTTGGGCTCATCTCTTCCTATAATAGGAGGAGGTGATAGTATGACCGAGTTTGAAAAGTTCTATTTGATCATTTTAGCTTTGGAATTACTAATTCATTTTATTGATTTATTGAAATAAATAATAAAATGGCCTAACGTAAAAGAGGTCTGATCACCTCACACGTTAGGTCCATTTCTTTTTGCCATTGAGATGAGCCTAACGCCGTTCACACGTTGATGGCTCTTCTTGTCTGTACCTGTAGTATAGCATAGTGTAAGAAAAAATGCTACTCTATTTCCGTGGCGAATAAGGCTAGAGGGTTCTATTGGTGAGATATCTAGGATGCTTATGACGCAGTCATGAACTTTGACTTTGACGGTATTGGCAAAACTTGGTGAATGAAAAGAAACAGGTGTCCAAGATAGTTGAAATTTTTGTATTTGAAGATAGTTTGGTAGTTTTGTATTGAATTTTTATACAAGGTAAGTGATATGTTCTTGTATTGGTATAGTTAAGCTTATAAAGGCGTATATATGTAATTAGAATAATTGAGAAATAGAATTACCTATAAAAGTAGGAGGAGAAAAAATATCTATTTCCAATTAATTCGATATGGTTATGTAGTTTTACTATATTTTTACAAGAGTAGATGCAAAAAATGTTGGTACATCGATATTTTAGCTGTAAATTTGGCTAAAGAGAATAAATTTTGTAAAAAAACTATTCCAATGTGCACCGAATTAGTATATAATAGAATGGAAAAATTATTTTTTTAATAAAGTAGTTTGTGTTAGGCTTTTAGTGTGAAAAGAGAGACTGGAGGAGGTGTCCCCAAAGGATGGTGTGTAAATATATATAAAATAATAATGAATGTTTATCTATTTTAATAAGTTGATTATGAAATACGTAAGCATTCAATTTTTTTTGTGCCATAAATGCTCAGCTTAGCAGTATGTATGGTAAGTGAGCATCACTAGTTTGTTATATAAATGTTGTCAACATATGTGTATAGGAGTTTAGTATGAACAAAATTTTTAAGGTAATTTGGAGTAAGTCAAAACAATGTTATATTGTTGTATCTGAAATGGCAAAGAACCATTCTGGTAAAAAGAAAATCGTTGTGGCTAGTATCTTGGCAGCTATGGCTGTGGGGTCTGACGCTTTGGTAACGGATGTATCAGCAGCAAGAGCATCAGTATCGTTGGCTGGAGGTAATACTGTAACCGATGGGACTATTGCAATCGGCTCAGGCAGCTATTCTGATGGAACAGCTATTGGAGGCGATGGAGCTAGGAGAGTTGAGCCAGGGATTGCTATTGGTGTAGATGCAAAAGCGCAAGGAAACTCAAATATAGTAATGGGGCAGGGAGCTCAGATCATAGGTCATTCTTTTGGCGTTGCAATTGGACGTACTGCTCAAGCTACAGACGATTATGGGGTAAGTGTAGGATATAATACACAGGCAGACCTTCATGGCATTGCTATGGGTGAACAATCACGAGCTAAGAAAACAGGGGCTACATCATTCGGTGTTAGTTCTCGTGGTTATGGTAATGGTGCCATAGCTGTAGGGTGGCAGTCGTTAGCGGGCGCTAATGTATATAATGAAAATGGTGTGCCCAATAATGATATCAATACTGATAATGGTAAAACTATTAATGATTATGATAAATGGGGCGATGTTGCCATTGGTGTCCGTACTATTGCTACAGGTGGTAATGCTACTGCCTTAGGTCGTGGTGCTACAGCTAGTGCAGCTAATGCTATCGCCATCGGTGGCGGTGATGGTGGTGAACCAACACCTGCAGGTAATACAGCTTCCGATAATAAAGAAAAAACTAAAGCCACAGCAGAAAAAGCAGTAGCCATTGGTTATAAAGCCTTAGCATCTGATAAAAATGCTACATCTATAGGTACAGATGCTCAGGCGACTCAAGCTAGAGCTACAGCTATCGGTTATGAAGTGCGAGCGGTGGGTAAAAATGCAGTTGCCATCGGTTCTAGCGGTGAAAATAGTAGTAGAAAATTAAATTCAGCAGGTGAAAATGCCATTTCTATTGGTACAGCAGCACAAGCTAACAATTTAGGATCCACAGCGATTGGTAATTTGGCTTTAGCAAGTAGTAACCATGCGGTTGCAATTGGCACATCTGCGGAAGGCACAGGAGCGTCTTCTACAGCAATCGGTCACCTAGTGAAAGCAACAGAGAGTAATGCATTTGCAGCAGGTAGTGAAAGCTTAGCTTCTGGTAAAAACTCTATTAGTATTGGTAGTACATTTAATAATATAACGAATCAAGCGACTGGCGAAGCTTCTATTGCCATTGGTGCCGCTGCACAGTCTAAAGGTGCTGGGTCTGTAGCCTTGGGTAGAAATGTACAGGCTTTGGAGAAATATACCACCGCAGTTGGTATGAATATCACCGCTAGTGATAATGCTTCTGCTAGTACGATTCTAGGTTATAACTCGTATACAAAAGCTAATCAGTCTGTCAATATTGGTTCTACTGTTAAAACTGAAGCAGGAGGTCAATATTCCACAGCTATTGGTTATACTCTAAGTGTAAGTGGAAAAAATGCTATTGGGATTGGTTCCAGTGATGACGGCATTGCTGATGATAAAAAGTTAATGGCTACAGGTGAAAGCTCCATTGCCATTGGTACAAGAGCACAAGGTAAGGCATCAGGCGCAACAGCTATTGGTAAAGAAGCTGTAGCAAGTCATACCGATGCCATCGCATTGGGTACTTCTGCACAAGGAACGGGAGAAGCCTCTACCGCTATTGGTAATGGGGCAAAAGCCACGAATTCACATGCTTTTGCAGCGGGTGTAGGGGCTCAAGCAATAGGTAGCTCCGCTATTGCTGTTGGTAATAGTGCATCAGCATTAAAGGATAATGGCGTAGCTATAGGTACGAACACGACAGCTTCTGAAATAGAAACTGTAGCGGTAGGTTTACGTGCTTCAGCAGGAGGGAAGCGTGCAGTTTCTGTTGGTATTGATACAGAATCAACAACAGCAGATGGTGTTTCTGTAGGTTATCTATCAAAATCACGAGCATTAGGAGCTGTTGCGATTGGTAGAAACGCAGTAGTAACAGCAGAAAAATCTACAGCTGTAGGTTATGATTTATCTATTACAAATTCTGGAAGTACAAATATTGGTTATACTTCTACAGTCAATGCGAATCAAGCGATTAGTGTGGGTGCTCGAAATTTAGTAGAAGCGGGAGCAGGATATGGTACTGCATTAGGATATTTTGTTAATATATCTGGTAAAAATGCAATCGGTATTGGATCTAGTGATGATACAAAAAATGTCATCGCTTCTACTAAAAATGCGATTGCTATTGGTACATCTGCACAGTCACATGGCACTTCTGGTATTGCTCTTGGTGACAATGCTGTAGTGGGTGTAGCTGAAGTAAAAGATACAAATGGACGTGTAACTACAGCGGCTGTGGATGCAAAACATGGAGTCGCGATTGGCACGAATGCAAAAGTATTGGCGGGCCAAGGTAGTGTAGCTCTTGGGTGGTCTACAGAGGTTAATGCAAGTGACGTAGTGAACTCCAGTACAGATCCAGGAGCAACTCGTGTATCACCATATTTGCTAGATAATATCGGAGAAGATAACTCCAATGATAAAGGTAATGGTATTGTGGCCATCGGTACAAAACGGACTTCTGGTGGCTCAGGATTTGCTCGTCGTTTGACTGGTGTTGCTGGTGCAATCGGAGATTATGATGCGGTTAATTTAAAACAGTTAAAAGCATTAGAATCCAATGAGTGGTTATTACGTACACAAAATGCGGGAGATGCTAACCCAACTGATGTGGCGCCTCAAACTGTGAATAATCAAACTAAAAAACGTGTCACTTTAAAAGCAGGCGACAATATTGGCATTTCTAATTCCAATGGTGTTGTTACGTTGAATGTAACAAATGTTGTAAAAACAGTAACTAGCGGGAATGCAGCTGCTTTAACAGTAAATAATAATAATGGTGCTGTTACGATTACACCGAATGTTGCTAGTTCTGTAGGAGCAGCGAATGAGGATAACAAACTTGTTACCTCAGGCAAAGTAAAAACAGCTCTTGATAATAAAATTGATAAAACAGCTGAGATGCACATCAAATCAGGTGAGTATACAGTAACTACTGATGGTACAGCTTCTTTGATTCAACAAAATGGTAATAACCAAGATCAAACCACTCGCGTTACCATTAAAGATATTGCTAAAAAATCTGTCGTAGATACTTTGCAGTCCGATTATAATACTTTCAAAACGAAAGCGATTACTTTCACTGGTGACGATACTCAAGGTGTAGCACGTACTTTAGATACAACATTAACTGTCAAAGGTGGTGCGAATTACACATCTACCACGCCGAATACTAACATTCGTGTAGAAAAAGATGCTGCTAATGGTGCCAATGGTCTACTTGTTAAATTGTCTGATAAACTATCTGGCATGAAAGAAATCGCTGGCACTGGTTCGCAAGATTTAGTAATCAAAAATGGCAATACTACAGTCACTGTAAAAGCTCCAGCTAATGGAGACAAAGGTACAGTCGACTTTGGTGATGCGAAAGTAATTGCTAAGAACTTAGATGCAAGTATTGCTTATAAAGCAGGTAATGGAGATACTAAGAAAACAGTTAAATTACAAGATGGATTTAACTTCACTGCAGCTACAGATACAGCAGCAGATACAAATGTACCAAAATCTGGATTAGCAATCACAACAGGTGATAATGGTGTAGTTACATTTGGTTTAGATAAAGCGACTCGTAGCACTATTGATAATGCAGCAGATAAAAACTTAAGCAATTTATCTGATACAGGAAAAACTACAGTTAAAGAATTGGCAAAAGGCGCAGCACAAGATGCTGTGAAAGTAGCAGACGGTATTAATACCACTGTTGAAAAAGATACAGCAACTGCAGGTGTAACGACATACAAAGTAAATGCTAACGATACTACAGTAGCGGTAACAGGTGATGGACTTGCGATTACTGGTGGAGATTTAGGTACAGATAAAGTACGTAAATATTCCTTAGATTTATCTGCAGCTACAAAAGGTAAATTAGCAGCTGTAGGAAATTTAGCTACAAATGTAATCGGTGGCACTACAGTCAATGCAGATGGCACAGTAGTAGGACCAACTTTCAGTATTACAAAAGCAGATGGCACAAATGAAACGGCAAATACCTTAAAAGATGCTATTGATAAGTTGAACGCTACAAATGCTGGACAAAATACAAAAATCTCTGAAACAGCAGGAAAAGTAACAACTTTAGAAGGAAAAGTAGATGGTATCGTTGAAAAAGGTATGGTATTTGCTGGTGATGATGCAGCAGCAGATAAAGTAACTCGTAAATTAGGAGAAACTTTAAACATCCACGGTCAAAATAATATTACTGTGAAAAAAGATGGTACTGCAGCAGACACATTAAATGTAAAACTTGCTAGTGAATTGAAAAATATCACATCTATCAGCAGTGGAAATGGTACAACAGGCTCTACAGTTACATTAGATGCAGATGGTGTATCTATCGCTAATACTGCAGCAGGCCAAGGTGGAGCAGCGGGTGAAACTAAAACTGTTACAATCGGTAAAGATGGTATCAATGCCGGTGGCATGAAAATCACTAATGTAGGAGAAGCTAAAGATAATGGCGATGCAGCGAATAAAAAATATGTAGATGATGCAATTACTAATTTAGGAAATATTGTATCTGGTAATGCTACATTAAACTTTGCTGGTAATGTAACAAAAGATGCGCAGGATCAAAATACAGCTAAAGTAGGATTATCCTTGGCAACAGGTACATTACATGTGAATGGTGCTAATAACGAAATCACTACGACAGCAAAAGGAGATACAATTACAGTTGGATTAGCTGAAACTGTAAAAGCTCAATTAGCGAAAGTAGGTGATACTGCATCTAATGGTCGTGATGGCAAAGATGGTACATCTGGTCCGAAAGGCTTAACTGGTAAAGACGGCTTAAATG
>NZ_KQ960758.1:1124-1643 GCF_001553345.1 Veillonella sp. DNF00869 | reverse complement strand
GGAGAATACTATAAAGCTGCAGATGTAGATGCAACAGGTAATGTATTGAATGGTGCAACAAAAGCTACTACTGTAGAAGCTCGTGTGGTGAACCCAGATGGTACAACAACAGGTGGCACAACTAAATTGTCCAACATCGCTGATGGAAAAGTAGCAGCAGGCTCCAAAGATGCTGTGAACGGTGGACAATTACATACTACTAAATCTGAAATTGGTGCTATCATCGGTGGCACAACAATTAATGAAAATGGCAAAATTACAGGCCCAACTTTCAGTATTACTAATGCGGCTGGTACTAAAGATGATGTCACTACGATTAAGGATGCTATTGAAAAATTAGATGCTACCAATGCAGCACAAAATACTAAGATTTCTGAAACTACAGAAAAATTAACAAACTTAGGTGACACAGTTACTAACAATTACAATGATTTATCTAAAAAAATCACTGATGGTAGTACGAATATAACTAATACACTTACAACCAAGGGCTTGGATTTCACAGGTAACGATACAACT
>NZ_KQ960758.1:0-1024 GCF_001553345.1 Veillonella sp. DNF00869 | reverse complement strand
TGCTAATATGAAAGAAATCTCTGGTAATGGTACTAGTGATTTGGTGATCAAAAATGGCGATACAAAAGTAACTGTAAAAGCTCCAACTAATGGAGAGAAAGGTACAGTCGACTTTGGTGATGCGAAAGTAGTAGCCTCTAACCTTGATGCGAATATTGCTTATAAAGCTGGTAGTGAAGATACTAAGAAAAAAGTGAAACTACAAGATGGATTTAACTTCACAGCAGCTACAGATGCTACTACCACTGCAGAAGGTCCTAAATCTGGCTTAGCAATCACAACAGGCGATAATGGTGTAGTTACATTTGGTTTAGATAAAGCGACTCGTAGCACTATTGATAATGCTGCAGATAAAAACTTAAGCAATTTATCTGATGCTGGTAAAGACAAAGTCAAAGAATTAGCAAAAGGTGCAGCACAAGATGCTGTGAAAGTAGCAGATGGTATTAATACAACTGTTACAACTGATACAACGACTACTACTGGTGTAACTACATATAAAGTAAATGCAAATGATACAACAGTAGCAGTTACAGGAGATGGACTTGCGATTAAAGGTGGAGATTTAGGTACAGATAAAGTACGTAAATATTCCTTAGATTTATCTGATACAGTAAAAGCAAAATTAAATGCTATTAATAATGTAGGTGATACAGCATCTAATGGTCGTGATGGTGTAAATGGCGCATCTGGTGCGAAAGGCTTAACTGGCAAAGATGGCTTAAACGATAAAACATTAACAGATAAAGTGAATGCATTACGTAACGGCGAAGCTGGATCTGTAGTATATACAGATGAAAATGGTGCACGTTTAGTAAAAGCTAAAGATGGAGAATACTATAAAGCTGCAGATGTAGATAAAGATGGCAATGTATTGAATGGTGCCCCAAAAGCTACTACTGTAGAAGCTCGTGTGGTTAACCCAGATGGTACAACAACTGGTGGCACAACTAAATTGTCCAACATTGCTGATGGTAAAGTAGCAGCTAATTCTAAAGATGCTGTGAACGGCGGTCAATTAAAT
>NZ_KQ960757.1 GCF_001553345.1 Veillonella sp. DNF00869 | reverse complement strand
CACAAGGCTACTACACCTAATGGCGTTCCTCAGCGTTTTTCAGCGAAGGAGCATGGTATAGGATAACAAAGAGGAGTTGTTGAGGTGTTGTTAAGGGTTTTGTGTTATAATAAAAGTAATCAATAAAATTATCAATTAGGAGTTAATATGAAAGTTACCTATTTAGAACATAGCGGTTTTGTCATTGAAGATGGCAGACGGGCCTATGTATTTGATTACTGGAAAGATCCAGCCGGAGTGATAGATACATTAGTAGCACAAGGCTACGAGTTACATGTTTTTGTATCCCATATCCATCATGACCATTACGTGAAATCAATTTTCAAATATTTACCATATATACACAGTGTTTGGTACCATGAAGATGTGCCAGCTTTGCGAGATATTTTCAAGGAATTGCAGGAGACAGCAGAGGCTAAGCAAGATGCTGAGAAAGCTAGTTTGGTGTTAGAAAGAATCAAACAAGGGTGTTCTAATCAAGGCCAAAATATGACAGAGGAACATCTGACAGAAGAGTTGGTACAACAAGTGTTTTCTTTGCACTCCATGAAAGTAGGCGACACATTAGAATCGGACAATCTGACTGTCACCATGTTTGGTTCCACTGATGAGGGCGGTTCATTCTTGGTGGATACAGGTACGCATCGCATCTTTCACGCAGGAGATTTAAACTGGTGGCATTGGTCTGGAGATACGCCTGAGAATATTGCAGAGGCAAAAGCGTTAAAGGAGAAAGAATTCGCACCTCTAACAGGTTTGTCTGTGGATATTATGATGTTCCCTGTAGATGCTCGGTTAGAAGTAGCTCGCGAGTGGGGAGCCTTAGAAGTGTTAGGTATAATGAACACGAAACTATTTATTCCTATGCATGCCAATGGATCTATTTGGGTGCCCTCGGACACATTCCGCCACACATACCCAAACCAACGTTGCTGGATTCCGGAACAACCGGGTGATGTAATAGAGGATGTGAACTAAATGACAGTGTGGTTACAACGTCATGGAGCAACGGCGTTACTAGTACTGATGAGTGTCATATTCTTAGTATCCTATCCTTTGCATAGAGATCCTTTCTGGGGTCTCATCACGCATATTTCAGGGGCCGCCATGATTGGTGGCTTAGCTGATTGGTATGCGGTGACAGCACTGTTTACGAAACCCTTGGGGATTCCTTTCAAAACGGCGCTCATCCCTAGGAATAAGGAACGGTTCGTGGAAATGGCACGGCATATGATGGTGGACGAACTCCTTCGGGTATCTCATATGTACGAGGTACTAAAACAGGAACGTGTACCAGGGCGGATTGTGTCATTTATGAATAGTGCCACTGGTCGGGGATATGTTCATGTGTGTTTTGAGGAACTGAAAGACCATGTGTTGCCCCATGTGAAAGAAAATTTACTGCAAGAACAATTGCTAGGGCATATCAAGAATGGTGTGGAATCTTGGCGAGTGACACCTTTTGTGGTTAGTTTGTGTCGTCAGCTGTTAGAACCAGAACGAGCAGAGGTGCTATGGATGCACATCAACCGTATGCTTCAACGATTGCTGGCGGCGGAAGGGATTCGCCCCTACTTATTAGGGCTAGTATCCTCTGTGATGAATCGCTATGCAGACCATTCATTTTTGCGAGAATTGGCGTTAGCATTAGGTGGGGAGTCACTTTCACCGGAATACATTACACACATGATACAGGTGAAAGGCTGCGCCTATTTGATGAGCCAAGAATCTTTGCAGTCGCCCTTGGGATCTGCGGTATACACGAAGGCTCGATGGGCAGTGGATGAACTTGCACAGAATGGACAGTGGCAACGGAAATTAGAAGATAAAAAAAATGCTTGGTTCCGGGAGTTCATCGAAGATGGCTATGTGTTGGAAGATACGTTGGACTTGGCACGGTATGTGGAGCAAGGAGAAACGGAATTGTACCATTTCTTTGAGCGCTTGGAAACGAATGCTGTGAAAGGTCGTAAGGCAGAGCGATTTATTCTATTCCAATTGTTGCATGTCTTAAATTACGTACGCCCTTGGATTGAACAGATTGTCGTGCGCGAGATGAATCGATTCACACCAGAGGAAATTACTCGCATATTACAATCTAAATTGGGCTATGATTTACAGATGATACGCATTAATGGGTCCTTGGTAGGTGCTATTTTAGGCGGTCTCTTCTACGGATTGACCTTGCTAAAAGGAGGGATTGTATGAGCCCTCGTGTTATAGAAATACCAAGAACGCCCTATACAACCTATGCGAATCGCTTGCTGCTCACCATGGCGGTTTTGTTTGGCTTGGTGTGGTGGGGACAGTGGTATATCACAGCTCCTTGGTATGATGGTTTGTATTGGTTTGTCCAATCTGCCCTCATCGGTAGCGTAGCGGACTGGTTTGCGGTGACTGCTTTATTTCGAAAACCTTTGGGTGTGTCCTTTCATACGGAACTGATTCCACGGAATAAGAATCGCCTTATTGAGGGGATTATCCGCATGGTGAATACGAAACTTCTCACCTATGATCAATGTAAAAGGGCTATTGAACGGGTACAGTTTGTACCGTTTATAGACCAATATATTCGCAGTGATGTAGGACGGAATACGGTGCGCCAAGGGATTGCTACTGTGTTGTCGGAGTTGTGGGAGCGACGTAGTGATCGGGAGTGGGCCCAATGGGGAGCACAGCGGTTGCGGAAATTTTTGCATAATCAGTCTTTTATCGGTCCTATGCAACAGACTTTACTGCATGTGTGTGAGCACAATCGTTATGAAAGTGTGGTCATTCGAGGCATCGACTATTTGCAGAGGGCTCTGTATACACCGAAAGCACAGCAATGGCTAGAAGCGGTTATTAAGGAAGAAATCGAAAAGCGCAAGAAAGATGTAGTGTCTGCCATGCTCATTGGACTTTCAGAAGGATTGAACATCGTGAACGTCCAAGAAATGGCACGGGCCATCATCGAAGAAGTGCATCAAATGTTGGAGCGCTGGAAACAGCCGAATAGCACGGAACGCCTCGTGTGGTTGCATCAATGGGTGGGACCTTTGCAACACATGGCGTCGAGCCGAAGCATCACAAAGACCTTGGACGATGCTATTCAACAGTGGATCGATGTGCAAGATTGGGAACTCATGTTAGAAGAGTATGTATGCCCACGGATTCGTGAAGGCATGGTATCTGCGGATGGGACATCGCCAATGGCCATTGCGTTGGAATCGAGCTTTCAAGAGTTGTGGAATCATTACTGTGAAGAGCCAGGCATGGTGGAACGGTTAGAAGAAGCCTTAACTCATATTATGCTGCACATTGCTTCAAAGAGCCATGGGTTTATCGGCATCATCATCCGCGAAGTGCTACAAAGCTTAAGTACAGAACGGTTCATTCATTTTATTGAAAGTAAGGTGGAAGAAGATCTTGCTTGGATCCGTATTAACGGTGCCCTCGTAGGTGGCGTAGCAGGATTGGGGACATGGTTGTTCTTGTATTATGTGTATGAGCCAGTGTTGCATGGACTAGGAATACTATAATATCTAGAAAATATTTTATAGTGTAAGCGGAGTGTAGTTCTATAGTGTGGATGTATTTCGGTTGGAATAGAACATATATGGCTATTTTCTGATTGGATTAATAGTATATAGGATACACGTTCTGTGATGCGCATTGTTTAGCAAATCGAATATATATTAAAAAACAGGGGACCCAGATTTGATGGAATCGGGTCCCCTGTTTTCATTTGAAAGTTCTATATGGTTGCAGCTCTCTAATTGAGACATATAGGTAATGAAAAGTTTTGTTGTTACAGTGATAGGATTATGCTTCTTGTACGGTGTTAAGGTTGAGCTCCAAGTCTTTGATCATTTGTAGATCATCTAATGGAGAGCGACCAGCTGTTGTTAGGTAACCACCCACCATAATACCGTTCAAACCACCTTTTAATGCGTAAGATTGTAAGTCACGAAGGTTCACTTCACGACCGCCAGCCGTACGAATCAAAGCCTTTGGCAATACGAAGCGGAACACAGCAAAGGTTCGAAGAATTTCCAATGGAGGAATTGGTTTATTGTTTTCGAATGGTGTGTTCTTGATAGGGTTAAGAATGTTCAAAGGAACGGAGTCTACCCCTAATCGTTTTAACTCGAATGCCATTTCAACACGTTGCTCTTTGGTTTCATTCAACCCCAAGATACCGCCGGAGCAAACACGAATGCCTGCCTTTTGTGCATTGGAGATAGTGAACATTTTATCTTCATAAGAGTGTGTTGTACAAATGTCTGGGAAATGGCTTGGTGCTGTTTCGATGTTGGAGTGATAACGTGTCACACCAATTTCTTTTAATTGCACGGCTTGCTCGTAGGTCAATAAACCAAGGGAGCAACAAATCTCTAACCCAGTTTCTTTACGAATACGAGTGAGAGCGCTCAAAATTTGCTCGAACTCTTTTGGGTTGTTTGTGTTACGGCCACTTGTAACGATGGAGAAGCGGATAGCGCCAGCTTCTTTCGCTTTTTTAGCAGCGTTAACGATTTCATCCTCTTCCATGAAAGGATACACAGTAACACCAGTGTCATGATGGGCGGATTGAGCACAGAATTTACAGTTTTCTGGGCATTTACCGGAACGGGCGTTCACGATGGCACATAGGTCTACTGTATCGTCATTGAACTTTTGGCGGATCTTATCAGCCATAGCTAAAAGAATCATAGTGTCTTCGTCAGATGTGTGAATCAGCTGCTCTGCCTCTTCACGAGTGATCTCGCCACCATCTAATACTTTTTGCGCATAGGCTATGATTGTTTCATAGGAAATAGATTTTGATACAGTTTCCATAATTACACCTCGTAATAGTTGTTTGATTTTAATGACTACATCATAATGACTACATTATATAATTATTGTTAACTTGCGTCAATAGTATAAGCGTTAACAGAGAGCGGAGATTATTTTGCTATGCAGGTATTCTGCGCTTATAGAATTTTATTCCATATGTAGAATTTGTGGTATAATGGGTTCGTAGAAGAGTTAATGACGTGATGTTAGGCTCATCTCTTCCTAATATGGGAGGAGGTGGTTGCTATGACTAAGT
>NZ_KQ960755.1 GCF_001553345.1 Veillonella sp. DNF00869 | reverse complement strand
GCATCGTTGATGCCATCACCTACGAACATAACAGAACCATGATCATTACGTAGAGACTGTACCACTTCTAATTTATCTTGTGGTAATAACTCAGCACGTACTCCTTGGATACCTACTTGTTGAGCAATGTACTTCGCACTAGCTGCCACATCACCTGTAAGCATCACTGTTTGATATCCTTTGCCGTTCATACGACGAATGGCTTCCTTAGAATCAGCCTTTAAAGAGTCAGCGATGATGATACGGCCTACGTATTGACCATCAACAGCTACGAATACTTCACTACCATACACATAATCAATCAATGGCGTTGCAATATTTTCTTTCGCCAACAAACGACCATTGCCGACTAATACAGTATGACCTTCTACGGTGCCTACCATGCCGTGACCAGAGATTTCTTTTACATCCTTGGCCGCATTAAACTCTACCCCTCTACGTTGTACTTCTTCTACGATAGACATCGCAATTGGGTGTGTAGATACGGCTTCTAAGGCTGCTGCATATTGCAACACTTCGTTTTCTGTATAGCCACTAGCTACTTCTACTGTTTGTACGTTGAACGTACCTGTTGTGATAGTACCAGTTTTGTCAAATGCAATCGCTTTCACACGGCTCATAGCCTCGATTGCTTTACCACCTTTAAATAAGATACCTTGTCGAGAACCAGCACCAATACCAGAGAAGAATGCCAATGGCACAGATAATACTAAAGCGCATGGACAAGATACTACTAAGAATGTTAAAGCTGTATAAATCCAATATTGCCATTCTCCTGTGAATAGAGGAGGTACTATGGCAACGATAATTGCCAATGCCACTACGATTGGCGTATATACGCGAGAGAAACGAGTAATGAATCGGTCGATTTTTGGCTTGGATGCTGCTGCGTTTTCCACAGCATCTAAAATGCGCATAACCATGGAATCTTTTAATTCGTGAGTCACTTCTAAGACAATGCGACCATCCACGTTGATACAACCAGACATCACTTCTGTACCTACCGTAGCACTTACAGGAACAGGTTCCCCTGTCACCGCTGCTGTATCGATACGTGTAGTGCCTTCTACTACGCGACCATCCAATGGGATACGATCGCCAGGGCGAATTTCAATATGAGATCCTACTTGTACATCTTCTGGATTTACAACTTGTACGCTACCGTCACAAGCGATTAAACGTACTTCTTCTGGGCGAAGATCCACTGCATCCATGACCGCATTACGGCTGCGCTCTGTAGCACGTTCTTCAAAATAAATCCCTACTTGGAAGAACAACATAACACCTACAGCCTCTGCATATTCACCGATGATTAAAGCACCGATAGTAGCAATAGACATCAAGAAATTCTCGTCAAAGAATTTACCTTTCATACCATTTTTAACAGCTGCCCAT
>NZ_KQ960754.1 GCF_001553345.1 Veillonella sp. DNF00869 | reverse complement strand
AACGCTATACAGGGGTATACCGTGCTCTTCCTTTTGCACTATTTAGTTAAAACCGCCACAGGTTACATAGCATCGCAAGTGAACGCTTTCGCCCAGTTCGAAGTTCCCTTTACTTGTCACCACTCGATCTGTCGGATTTAACCCATCAAGTATTGTCACAGCACCATCCACTTCTAATCCAATCTCAATTGTCTTAATATCAATTGTATTTTCATCTGTTAACACATATACAAACTTACCATTCTCACCATCACGAATAACTTCTTTAGGCAAAGTAAGCGCCGGCGCTTCCGCTTTCGTTTCAATCACCAAAGTATAGAACTCTCCAATCGTCACTTGTCCAGATTGTACGTTAAAAGTTGCTTTCACCGTGATACTCGGTCCTGATTCGGTTCCCACAAATGTAATTTGTCCCGGCACCTGTGTTCCATTTACATCTAAATAGACTTCCACGCCACCAGTGATGCTGGGCTGCTTCAAAATAGATCCAAAGCTTTGTGGGACACTCAATGTGGCCACCACTGGAGAATCTTGTTGTATAAGAATAAGTGGCTTCCCTTCGATGGCAATCTTTCTATCTTCATTATAAATAGCTGCTACTCTCCCTTCCATCGGTGAAAGCACTTGCGCTGCCGCCATTTGTGCTTGTATTTTAGCGATGGCTGCTTCAATACCCGAGGTATCCGCCCCAGATCCGCCTGAATAGGAAGGAACCGTTACCACTTGTGATTGCGCCCTCGCCGCAATCGTTTCAAACTCGCGATTCGTAATAATGCCAGCATCACGCATATATCGTGCCCTCTCCACATCCGCTGATGATACGCTACCACCCACCACTGTAGTCGATGCACTCTGTTGTGGCGCTCGACTCCGCGCCTCCTGCAACTGTCCTAATAAAGATTGCAGTTGTTGCTGTAGTGATGTGGTATCAATCATAGCTAGCACTTGACCAGCTTTTACCATGTCACCTACTTTCACAGTGAAAGTAGACACCGGCCCCGATACCGTCGATTCTACACTAGCCTTATGCAATGCCGTAATATTTGCCTCATGACTGATGCGTACTGGCATTTGACGTTCCACAGGATTCATCACTTGCACCGTTTTGGGCTGCATCCACACGAACACACCGCCCGCAATGAGTAGTGCCGCCACCACTGTTATATATATCCAATATTTCCGTATCCAAGAATAGTTCATCATACACTCCTCTCATATAGAGAGTATTATACTACTCTTACATCGGAATATCTAGCACACGAACCCCATCACATATGTTAGTCTTGTAATACATTTATAAATCGTGCTATAATGAAAACAACAAAAGAAGAGCCATCAACGTGTGAAGGCGTTAGGCTCATCTCAAAAAACATGTAAAACGAAATTTGCCTAACGTGGTAAGGTGTCCTAGACCTTATTCGTTAGGCTTTTTCATTGACTATTTTAATACGTCAATGATTTGAATTGCTAAACTAGTAAGCGCAATGATTAAGGAAATCTTTTCGTACTTAGTCATAGCAACCACCTCCTCCCAT
>NZ_KQ960753.1 GCF_001553345.1 Veillonella sp. DNF00869 | reverse complement strand
ATACTCCTCACAAACGGTATTTCATAATGTATCGACTCTTGTAATGCTATGTACTCTGTGGCGGCTATAAGAAAATATGGCAAAGGGAAACGAGCAACACATTCCTTCACAAACGGTATTTCATAATGTTTGTTCAGGAACATGTTGCTCGTTTCTGTATTTTTATAATTTAGCTAGTAAGGATCGCCACAGGGCTACTACGCATGACTGCGTTCCTCAGGGAATTATAGTGTGTGTGCTAATTTAATATATTCCCGAATGCGTTCGCAAGAGTTGTGGAAGGCTTTTTGTTCGTCTGAGGTTAGGTGTAATTCCAAGATTTCTTCGATGCCGTTTTTGCCGATGATGGCAGGGACGGAGGCAAAGACGTTGTGTTCGCCGTATTCGCCTTCTAGTTTGCACGATAGAGGTAATACTTTTTGTTCATCGTGGAAGTAAGCACGGATGATTTCTGTGACGGATGTGGCGATACCAAATTCTGTGGATCCTTTTCCGATGAGGACAAGGTAGCCACCGTATTTCATTTGTTCTACTAGGGTATTTTCATCAAAGGTTGGGAAGCGGTGAGGAAGCTCCTGTTGGAGTTCTTTCAACGGTTTGCCAGATACTGTGACGTGAGACCAAGGGACCATAGCGCTACCACCGTGTTCACCCATAGCATAGCAAGATAAAGAGCGACGATGTACGTGGATTTGTTCAGCTACTAGTCGTTGTAGGCGTGCCGAATCTAAGGATGTACCGGAAGAGATAATTTTATGTTTCGGGTAGTCTAAGTATTCTTGTACATAGGCAGCTACTACGTCAGCTGGGTTGGAAATGCTCACGATGAAACCGTTGAACCCCGAGGCTTTCACACGAGGAAGGAATTCACGCAATACTTCTATGGTGGACCCTAGTGTATCTAGTCGATCTTGTTCTGGGGATGGTAGAGGACCTGCAGAAATAACGAGAATATCGCAGTCTCCGATATCTTCAGGTTCGCAAGCGATAGCTTCCACACGATGTGGTAAGTAACTTACGGCATCATTGATATCGGTAGCTTGGGCAATAGCTTTATCTTTGTCGATATCTACCATGTATAATTGGTCCACCTCGCCTTGGGTAGCCAGAGAAAATGCCACGTGGGAGCCCACATGACCAGTGCCGATAATGGCAACTTTACGTAGTTCTATAGACATATTGTTCCTCCTGTGTTGAATGATAAAAGTAATTAGTAATATGTTATAGGATAAAACTTTTGAGTTCATTTAGTCAATACGTCACTTGCTAATCTATGCAACCTGTAGGTCGTCACTTATTCTGCTATGTAGCCTGTGGCGATCTATACTAAATATTGCAAAGGGAAGACCGCAACATATTCCTTCTCAAACTGATACAGTGGTTAGGTTTGTTCAGGAACATGTTGCGGTCTTCTTGTATTTGTGCAACTTAGCTAGTAAGGGTCGCCATAAGGCTGCTACGCTTAACTGCGTTCCTCAGGGAGTATGTGTAGTATTGATAAAACATTAACATTTTGTGTGATTTTGCAGTATAATAAATAAGAAGAGTCAACGACGTGTTGTTAGGCTCATCTCTTCCTATTAGGGGAGGAGGTGATACTATGACTACATATGAAAAGTTATCTTTATTGATTCAATTTTCTATGTTGATTGTAGAAGTTCTCCGTTGCTTTTATAGCTAACGAAAACGCCTAATGAATAAGGTTTCCCAGACCTTACACGTTAGGCGTAATCAATTTTTCACTTTTGAGATGAGCCTAACGCTAGCAGACGTTGATGGCTCTTCTTTTGTTGTTTTAATTATAGCATAGTATATAGGCCATGACAATGTCTCTTGTTCTGCTACGCTTAACTGCATTCTTTAGAGAGCGGGATTAGTTTTGAGTTTTTTGGTAGTACTTCCAGAGAAAACTATAATTTAAAATAAAGCTTCCCCAAATGCATAGTCTTTGTTCGTAATTGATATGATATATGAGTGGCTGTTTATATATAAAACCTATGGATTGTATAGTATAATGAATGCATGACAAATTTAGAACTTGAAGAATTAGCGATACAATTAAATATTCCTGCGGTGGGGGTGGCGTCTTGGCCATTGCCGATGGAGGCGTCGTTACATTTGGATACGCCCTATCCTTGTCCGTTTACGAATGGAAGTATTGAAGAACGATTGCAGGGGTCCACGACTATTGCTTCACCGAAGTCCGCTATAGTCTGTTTGTTTCCTTATTATATGCCTAGGGAAGGAGTGACGAATTTAGCTAGGTACTGTTGGGGCGATGATTATCATGTTGTGGTACGACAGTATTTGGAACGACTGGTGGATATTTTGCGTGAGCGCTATCCTGACGAAATATACGAGATTCATTGTGATACGTCACCTTTAGCGGATCGGTATATGGCATACTTGGCAGGCTTAGGGTTTTATGGGTGGAACCAAACGTTTATTAACCCTACGTGGGGCTCCTATACTGTTATTGGCACTATTATGACGACGTTGGAATTGTCTCCTTCTGTACCGCTTGCACAGAGCTGTCTGCAATGTGGTGCTTGTTTGCGTGCTTGCCCTGGTAAGGCCTTACAAGGAGATCATTTAGATTATCGAACCTGTAAAAGTTATCTTACCCAATGTAAAGGGGAACTTTCAGAGGAAGAAGAACGAATTATTGGTAAAACACCTCTCATTTTTGGGTGTGATGTATGCCAGGAGGTGTGCCCTCACAATCGAGATATTCCTATGACGCCTATACCAGAGTTTCAACAGGTTACATCCTACATTGAGATGGAGGAATTAGAAGGAATGACGAATAAGGAGTTTAAAGCGAAGTACGGCCACAAAGCATGGGCTTGGCGAGGAAAAAAAGTGTTGCTTCGCAATGCGGAGATTGTTAGAAAGGAAAAGCATGAAGGAAAGTAAGTCTGTTTCATTGTTTTTAATTATATTCTTAGGATTGCTCACAGCGGTAACGCCATTGGCGACGGATATGTATTTGCCAGCCTTGCCGATTATGCCTGGAGAACTGGATACATCGGCATCAAATATTCAAATGACCATCGGCATTATGACCATCGGTATTGCAGTGGGACAACTCTTTGCAGGACCTATCAGCGATGTGCTAGGTCGCAAGAGACCACTCATTGTGGGAAACCTACTTTGTGTAGTAGCTACCATGGTTTGCGCTTATGCACCAAATATTGAAGTACTTTTGTTGGGTCGATTTTTGCAAGGTGTGACGGGTTCCTTTGGAGTAGTTATCTCTAAAGCTATCGCTCGTGACCATGCATCGGGGGCGGCTCTAATTAAGTTGTTGGCATCATTGATGATGGTCAATGGCTTGGCGCCTGTTATTGCTCCATTAGTGGGAGGACAAATTTTGGCATATGAAACGTGGAGATTCATTTTCGTCGTTTTAGCAGGCTTTGCGATTCTTCTTCTCGTGGGGTCCATTCTATTCCGTGAAAGCTTACCAACAGAACAGCGTGTAGCAGGGGGCATTCAAGAGGCGCTCAAAAACTATAAGATGCTATTAAAAGACAAAGCTTTTTTAGGACAATGCGGTATTCAATGCTTTGCTTTTGGAGCCTTCTTTTGTTACATTAGTGGATCATCCTTTGTGTATCAAAATATTTTTGGGTTGGATGCGCAACAATTTAGTTATATATTTGGCATCAACAGTTGTGGTATCATTTTGTTTAGTATAATTAGCTCTCGTTTGAGTAATGTTATTAAGGATTACCAATTGTTGCACGGTAGTTTGTGTGTGCTATTCCTAGGATCCACTTTGTTCTTAGGAGCTATGGCACTGAATATACCATTCTTAGTGGTGACCACAATTTTATTCTTTACCGTAGGGACGGTGTCTCTATTCGGGGCGGCTAGTTTTTCTATGGCTATGGCAAATTACGGTCACCTAGCAGGTAGTGCATCTGCCTTATTAGGGTTTTTCTCCATGATGTCTGCAGGTGTTGTGTCACCTATTGTGGGGATCGGAGGGTCACATACGGCAATTCCTATGGGAATTACCATGGTGATATGTTCCTTGGCAGCACTTCTTTGCTATTATCGATTTGCTCGCCCTAGGGCATAGGTGTATTACTATAGCCAAAGTATTGTGGGTAAAGGTAGTGAAATCGGCAAGTATTGAGTCTATAGAGATAGAAAAAATTAGGTTTCTTTCGTTGACATAAACGGTGCTTGTCATGTATAATAATTGAGTCGTAGTTTGGGTACGCCCAACTATTGCAAGCCGCATGAAGAGGTCAATAATATTTGGCTTCGGCTAGATAACCGCATTCAGCGAGTACGAATACAAGGAGGTGTCATAATGTACGCAATTATTAAAACTGGTGGTAAACAATATCGCGTTTCCGAAGGCGATGTAATCACTATTGAAAAATTGGATGTAGCAGCTGAAGGAACTGTTTCTTTTGACGAAGTTGTAACTGTAGTTAAAGACGGTGATGTTAAAGTTGGTACACCACTTGTGGACGGTGCAAAAGTTACTGGTACAGTACTTGAACATGGTAAAGCGAAAAAGATCTTGGTTTTCAAATACAAAGCGAAATCCAACTATCGTCGTCGTCAAGGCCATCGCCAACCATTCACTAAAGTTCGCATCGAAAAAATCGAGGCGTAAGTATCATGACTCACATTGATGTGAAACGCAATCGATTAGGGCAGATCATAGAATGTCATTTTCGAGGACATGCTGAAGCAGGTCCTTACGGAGAAGATATTGTATGTGCCGCTATATCCATGCTTTCACAGACATCGATCTTAGGTCTTCATGAGGTGGCTAAGCAATCCATGGAGTACCAAATAGAAGACGGTGAGTTACATATCCTACTTTCAGAACCTGTTACTGAAAGAGGACAAACTATATTAGAAACGATGCTTCTTGGTATCAAGAATGTGGCGGATCAATATAGTGATTTTGTTAGAGTGAGTGAACAATAGGAGGTGAACTACATGTTATTCAATATCCAATTACAACTATTCGCATCTAAAAAAGGTGCTTCCAGTACAAAAAATGGTCGTGATTCCGAGTCCAAACGTCTTGGAGTTAAATGCCATGACGGTTCTACTGTAAAAAGTGGTAACATCCTAGTTCGTCAACGTGGTACACATTTCCATCCAGGCGCTAACGTAGGTATCGGCAAAGATGATACTTTGTTTGCATTGGTTCCTGGCCGTGTAGCATTTGAACGTGCTGGTCGTTATAACCGTAAAGTTTCTGTATACCCTGTAGAAGCTTAATCATAACACATATAAAAGGTCTCTAGATAGTAATATCTGGTGGCCTTTTTTGTTTGCATGGGGCAGGAAACTTTCAAAATGAACAAATGAATAGATGTATATTTCTGTTTATGCATACATAGTATTAACAATTGCTTTCATAATATAGGCTAATTTTATATACATTGATTCATAAGTGGAGTATAATAAAAGAAAGGCTATATCTAATAAAATCGGTATACCCAGAAGCGGGCAACACCTAGTGGCTGTTGCCATATAGTATATTGAAAGTTTCCTCTTGGGATACGCTGTATATAGATAACCTAAGCGGGGAATGTGATAGATCTACTAAGTCAGTAGAAAAGGAGTTTACTATGTATGATGTACGCTCTTCCAAGGCGGAAGAATTTATTAATCACGAAGAGATTCTAGCCACTTTACAATATGCAGAAGAAAATAAGGAAAACCGTCCTTTATTGGATGCTATATTAGAAAAGGCAAAAACTCGTGTAGGATTAAACCACCGTGAGGCGATGGTACTGTTAGAATGTCCTTTGCCAGAATATAAGGAAAAATTATTTGCTTTAGCAAAAGAGATTAAACAAGCGATTTATGGCAATCGTATTGTATTATTTGCTCCTTTGTATTTATCAAACTATTGTATCAATGGTTGTGTCTACTGCCCATACCATGCAAAAAATAAAACCATCACTCGTAAAAAATTAAACCAAGATCAAGTCCGTGAAGAAGTAATGGCCTTAGAAGCCATGGGGCATAAACGGATTGTTATCGAATCTGGCGAACATCCATTGGAAAATCCACTGGAATATATTTTGGAATGTATTGATACGATTTACTCCATCAAAAAAGATAATGGAGAAATACGTCGAGTCAATGTCAATATTGCGGCGTGTGAAGTAGAAGATTATCGAAAATTACATGAGGCAGGTATTGGTACGTACACATTGTTCCAAGAAACATATAATAAAGAAAACTATGAAGCCCTTCATCCAACAGGCCCTAAGAGCGATTATGCATACCATACAACGGCTATGGATCGCGCTATGGAGGCAGGTATTGATGACGTGGGCATTGGCGTCCTTTATGGATTGGAACACTACAAATATGACTTCGTAGGCTTGTTGATGCATGCAGAACATTTAGAAGCGAAGTTTGGTGTAGGCCCGCATACGATCAGTGTGCCTCGAATTTGTCCAGCTGATGATATCGATGTAGATGATTTCAGTAATGCTGTACCAGACGATATTTTTGAAAAAATCGTAGCTTTGATTCGTGTGTCTGCACCGTATGCAGGTATGATTATGTCTACTCGTGAAAGTCAAGCTATGCGTGAACGTGGTTTAGCCTTAGGTATCTCGCAAATTTCTGGAGGGTCTCGTACATCTGTCGGTGGCTATGTAGAAGAAGAACCAGAAGAAGAAAATTCTGCTCAATTTGATACGAGTGACCGCCGTTCCTTGGATGAAATTGTGGAATGGTTATTGCAATTAGGATATGTACCAAGTTTCTGTACGGCTTGCTACCGTGAAGGACGTACAGGTGACCGCTTTATGGCACTGGCTAAGAGTGGACAAATTTCCAACTGCTGTCAACCGAATGCGTTGATGACATTGAAAGAGTATTTACTAGACTATGCAGATGAGGAAACAAAAGCTGTTGGTGCGGCTGTTATCGACGTGCAATTAGACTCCATTAAAAATGATCTAGTGAAAGAAAAATCCAAAGCTTATATTGCGCAAATGGAAGAGGGAGAACGTGACTTCCGATTCTAGTCAAAATTTAGTGCATAGGGTATAATATTTAATATATAGTGTTTATATATTGAAGTTATAAACAGAAGATTGTGGGAGGACAGAATGGAACAAAAAGAGATGGTTGTTGTCGTTGACTTTGGTGGTCAATATAACCAACTGATCGCGCGTCGTGTACGTGAAAATAATGTGTATTGTGAGGTATATCCGTACAATAAAGCATTAGAAAAAATTAAAGAATTACAGCCAAAAGGTATCATCTTCACAGGTGGTCCTGCTAGCGTATACGAAGACAATGCTCCTAAAATGGAAGCGGAAGTATTTGAACTTGGCATTCCAGTATTGGGTATGTGCTATGGTATGCAATTTATGGCACATACATTAGGTGGTCATGTAACGTCTGCGGAAACACGTGAATTTGGTAAAACTCCAACTCATGTAGATGTGTCCTCACCATTATTTAAAGGACTTTCAGAAGAAGAAATCGTATGGATGAGCCATGTAGATTATGTGGCAAAAGTGCCAGAAGGTTTCAAAATCGTGGCACATACAAAAGATTGCCCTGTAGCAGCCATGCAAAACGAAGAGCGCCGTTTATATGCTATGCAATACCATGCAGAAGTGTTGCATACAGAACATGGTAAAGAAATGTTGCACAACTTCTTGTATGAAGTATGTGGATGCACAGGCCAATGGACGATGGCAAACTATGCAAAAACTGCTATTGAAGAGATTCGCAATACAGTAGGCGATGGCAAAGTATTATTGGCATTATCTGGCGGTGTGGATAGCTCCGTAGCAGCGGCGTTAATCTCCAAAGCTGTAGGGGACCAATTAACTTGTATCTTCGTTGACCATGGTTTGATGCGTAAAAATGAAGGTGACGAAGTAGAAGCGGCGTTCAAAGATTCTGGTATGCACTTCATTCGTGTGGATGCAGAAGAACGTTTCTTAACAAAATTAGCAGGTCTTGAAGATCCAGAAGCGAAACGTAAAGCTATCGGCGAAGAATTTATTCGTGTATTCGAAGATGAAGGACGTAAAATTGGTTCCGTTGATTACTTAGCACAAGGTACCATTTATCCAGACGTAATCGAATCTGGCACTGGTGAAGCAGAAGTGATTAAATCTCATCACAACGTAGGTGGATTACCTGCAGTAGTAGATTTTAAAGGTTTAATCGAACCACTTCGCAACTTGTTCAAAGATGAAGTTCGTCAATTAGGTGCTGAACTTGGTTTGGCAGATTACCTAGTATGGCGTCAACCATTCCCAGGGCCAGGTCTTGCGATTCGTGTCATGGGTGAAGTGACAAAAGATAAACTAGATGTATTGCGTGATGCGGATTACATCTTCCGCGATGAAATTGCAAAAGCTGGTTTAGATCGTTCCATTAACCAATACTTCGCGGTATTAACAAGCACACGCACAGTAGGTGTTATGGGTGACTTCCGTACCTATGATTACACATTGGCATTGCGTGGGGTGACCACCACTGACTTCATGACAGCTGATTGGGCACGTATCCCTTATGATGTATTGGATACTATCTCCCGCCGTATCGTGAACGAAGTAAACCACATTAACCGTATCGTGTACGATATTACAAGTAAACCACCAGCAACCATTGAGTGGGAATAAAAAATAGACATACTGAAAGCCAGCAGAACTTAGGTTCTGCTGGCTTTTTTATTTATAATCTCCTTAAAGTATGTTACAATTAATAGAATACGGAATTCTTTATAAGGAGAGATTCGATGAAATTATTTTCTTCATTAGGAAGAGATTTAGGAATAGATATTGGGACCTTTCATACGCATATTTTTGTGGAAGGTCGAGGGGTGGTTGTATCAGAACCATCCATCGTGGCAACGGATGCAAAGCAAGAGAATATCGTCACCGTTGGGGAAGATGCACATCGCTTGCTATTGCGTAATCCAGAAACATTAGCCCCTATGAGTCCTCTGAAAGAGGGCTTTATTGTGGACTATCGTATTGTGTTGTCTATGTTAAAGTATTTTATGAACAAAGCATCCAAGGCGGTTCGTAGATCTCGTGTCGTCATGGCAGTGCCTTGTGGGATTACCGATGTAGAGCGAAGAGCGATGACAGATGCTATTATTCAGGCAGGAGCTCGGGAAGCTCATTTGCTGGAAAGTCCAGTGGCAGCAGCGATTGGTGCAGGGCTTCCTATCTTTGAGGCCCGTGGTAGTATGGCTGTAGATATTGGCGGTAGTACTACAGATGTAGCTATTTTATCTATGGGTGGTAAAGTAGCGAGCCGCACATCACGGATTGGTGGTAATGAATTAAACGAAGCCATATATCATTATATACGTAATGAGTTTTCTATTATGGTATCCGATGAAACAGTGGAAGACATTAAGCAAACTCTTGGTTGTGCGATCGCTCCATCTATCGAAGGGGAATACACTATCGTAGGTCGTCACTCTGAAACGGGACTCACCAAACGCTGTATCATTCGTAAAAGTGAAGTCTATGAAATTTTGCGACAACCTATTGCAGATATGGTGGTTGTTATACGCAGTATTTTGGAAAAAACACCACCTGAATTAGTGGCAGATATTATGGAAAGTGGCATGCTCCTTACGGGAGGTACGTCCTTACTTGAAGGGTTAGACCGCCACATCCAAGAGGAACTAGGCATTCCTGTACGCATTGCAGATACGCCCGGCGATACGGTGGCACTTGGTTTAGGAAGAGCTGCCGCAGATGTGCAACGTTTAGAACGATTGTTAGTGGCAAGTAAATTACGAAAGGGGCGATCTTAATGCAACAATCTGAACGCAAATGGTTGACTATGATCGTCATTCTTTGTACTGTACTAGGTGTTTTTGGATATGTGTGGAAACAAAGAACACAAGTTCCAGTGGTAACAGTAACTCTAGAAAATTTGATGGCCCCATTTACCTATGGAGCTAGTCGTTTCTTAGAAGGAATACATACGGGGATAGCGATTATTGATGATGGTATTCTACGTGTGAAAGATATGTCTGATATAGAGGAACGCAATGCAGAATTAGAGCAAAAGCAAGTGGCCTATGACGAATTGGTAGCAGAGAATATTCGGTTACGCCAATTATTACAATTTAAAGGAGAACAACCTCAATTTGCTTTATTAGCAGCCTCTGTAGTGACTCGTGATAGAGGGGCTTGGACGGATACATTCACTATTAGTAGAGGCCGTGTAGATGGGGTAGAGCCAAATATGGCAGTCATTGCTCCCCGTGGAGTCGTAGGCTTTGTATCAGATGTATATGAACATTCTGCACGGGTACAAAGCATATTAGATCCAAGATCTGCTACTGGTGTTATCGTGCAACGACCAGAATCTAGAATTGCATCTATACTGAAAGGGAATGGGAATCGCCCTATGGAGCCACAAATGGTGAACATTGCCTTAAATGGTGATGTGCTAAAAGGCGATACAATTGTAACTTCAGGGTTTGGAGGTATGTATCCAAAGGGATTATTATTAGGTCATGTGAAAGATATTGTCACTGATGAAGAAGGTTTTGTGAAACATGCAATCATTGAGCCTACGGTAGACTTTCAAAGTTTAGAAGAAGTATTCGTCATTACCAAATCCTTCACGGCGCGACCAGAAACACCAAAATTAGAGCCAAAATTGATTCCTCGCACGCAACGAGATCAAGTAGAAGGTGCTAAAGGGACGGTGCAACAATGAAGCGATTTGCCTGGACATTGATGTTAGTAGGTGTGATTATTATCCAATCTTTAGTCGTACCTAGATGGTTTCCCTACTCTTGGGCACCTCATTTGTTGCTAGATATTGCCTTAGCCGTTACTATACTGAAAGGGCGTTCCTCTGGACTGCTATTAGCAGTTGTAGGGGGTATTGTCCAGGATGTGATGATTGGTAATTATTTTGGATTACATGTGGTATCCTATGCCGCAGTGAGTTATGCCTTAGGGTCTATACATTTGACTATTTATGAAGAACAATGGTATGCCAGTGCTGGGTGGATTGGACTAGGAGCGGCGTTAGTGATGCTAGTGCAAATAGGCTTATTGTGGATTGTGCAGGAGCCTATCATATTGACTACCTATATTTGGAATCATGGCATTCCTTCGATAGGTATTGATGCCTTAGTGGGAATCTTAGTGCATAAACTAGTATGGCGCTGGGAAGAAAAAGATGAATACATGTGGTAGAAAGGAGAGACTATGTTAAAAGCACTATATAAAAAGAAAAAAACTACACGCTTTGATGTGTTGTTAACTATAGTCATCCTCGTTTTTGCTGTTTTATTAGGACGTGTATTTTACTTACAAGCTATTGAAGGTGATTATTACCGTGGAAAAGCAGAGGGGAACCGGTTACGTATCTTATCTATGACGGCTACAAGAGGGTTGATGTATGATCGAAATGGTCAAATTGTCGTCGGCTCACGACCTGCTTATATGGTATCTATGTTGCCAACTGGAAAACAGGCAGATCCAAAAGTGTTAGAACAATTGGCTGCTTATTTGCAAGTGCCAGTGAAAACCTTAGCAGATAAAATAGAAGCTCATAAAGGTGGTTATGAACCAATTAGATTAGCTAGTGATGTAACCTTAGATAAGGTCACAAAAATTGAAGAACATCGTCACGAATTACCAGGTATTACAGTAGATGTAGAACCACTTCGCTATTACCCTCATGATACGATGGCATCTCAACTATTGGGCTATGTAGGAGAAGTGAGCGAAGAAGAATTGGCAAAAGTAAAGCAAGCAGAATTAGAAGGCACAAATTCTGGAGGCCCTATTGGAGCGGGTACGATTTTAGGAAGATCGGGCCTTGAGAAAATGTATGACTCTGTCTTGCGTGGTGTTGATGGTGGTCGTCAAGTAGAGGTAGATGCTAGCGGACGACCTGTTGAAGAAGTAGGCCGTAAACATACAGTACCAGGGCGAAATATTCATTTGACAATTGACTTGAATTTGCAAAAAGTGGCTGAAAAAGCTGTGTATGATCAATTAGCTACTCTTAGATTGCAAGGTATTCCTGCAAAGGGTGCTGCCGTTGTGGCCCTAGATCCTAACACAGGAGCTGTATTGGCGATGGTTAGTGCCCCAGGATTCAATCCGAATTGGTTTGCCAAAGGGATTACCACAGAACAATGGAACCAACTCAATACTGATGCGAATCATCCTTTTGAAAATAAAGTAGTTACTGGTGAATATCCACCAGGATCTCCTTTTAAAATTATTACTGGCGCAGCCGCATTAGAATTAAAAAAAGTAACTCCTAATGAAATGATTTACGATAGTGGTAAACACTGGTTAATTGATAAGCGAAATGCAGAGGGAGAAGCCTTGGGCTGGCTTGACTTTAATAAAGCCTTAGCCAAATCTGATAATGTGTATTTCTATGAAATGGGTAATCGCTTAGGGATAGAAAATATTGATAAATATGCTAAAATCTTTGGATTAGGAGAAAAGACAGGTATTAAGCTCTATGATGAGGGTCGTGGTAACTTAGCTAGTCCAGAATATAAGAGGAAAGTATTTAATCAAGATTGGTATTTAGGGGAAACTTTTGATGCTGCTATAGGTCAGTCTTTTACCTTAGTCACGCCTATACAGATGGCAGTGGTTATGTCTGAAATTGCTAATGGAGGGATTCGTTACCAACCGTATGTGGTGAGCCGCATTGATAATGCAGATGGAACGCCAGAAGAAATCTTTGGACCTAAGAAGCTAGGCGTTTTACAAGTGTCTAAAGCAGTTATGGATATTGTTCGTAATGGTCTTAGAGACGTAACGTTGGAAGGTGGTACAGCAGGGGAAATTTTTAAAGGATTATCCCTAGCAGTAGCTGGTAAAACAGGAACTGCAGAGAATGCTACTGGTACTGACCACGGTTGGTTCGTTGCCTATGCCCCTTATGACAAACCCCGTATTGTTGTAGTAGCCCTTGTGGAGCAAGGTGGCTTTGGAGCTAGCTCAGCCGGCTCTATTGTGCGTCCTATTTTAGAAGAATATTTTCATATTCCTAAACCAGTTGTTGCACCAGTGAACGGGAAAAAAGGTGATCCCAAAACGGGCACATCTTCTATAAAAGAGCAAAAAGTAGACTAGGAGTATACTATGTGGCAGAGAATTATACGAGAATGGGATTGGATTTTGGTGCTGTCCACGATTAGCCTTATCATCATAGGATGCATTGTGATTGGTAGTGCTACGCATGTGAATCGCGAAGGTTTACAACTAACGGGACTGGTATCAAAGCAATTACTATTTTTTGGATTAAATATCATAGCCATTGTAGGTCTACAATGGCTAGATTATGAGCGTTTGCGTCCCTATGCTAAATGGATTTATGCAGCTACCATCCTCATGTTATTGGCTGTTATGATCGTGGGTACATCAGCACTGGGTGCGCAGCGCTGGATTCAGATTGGTCCGATTACTATCCAACCATCAGAGTTTACAAAACTGATGATGATCATTAGCCTTGCCAATATGTTGGAAAGTCGGGTAGAAAAATTAAATTCCTTTAAAGAACTGTTGCCAGTATTCTTGTTTTTAGGAATTCCGGCACTACTAGTATTTAAGCAACCTGACTTAGGAACATCCTTAGTGTATGTGGCTATTTTGGCAGGCATGCTTTTTGTTAGTGGTATTCGAATGCGATTAGTGCAGATTATGGTAGGTACCATGGTGGCATTAGCTCCGCTAAGTTGGTTTGTTTTGCAAGAGTATCAAAAACAACGGATTATGGTATTTTTAAATCCCAATGTAGACCCATTTGGAGCCGGATATCATATTATCCAATCTAAAATTGCAATCGGTTCAGGTTTGCTATTTGGAAAAGGCCTTTTTGAAGGAACCCAAAGCCAGCTGAACTTTTTACCAGAAAACCATACAGATTTTATTTTCTCCGTGGTCGGAGAAGAATTGGGTCTTCTTGGGTGTTGTGTGGTCTTAGGATTATTGTTAGTGGTTGTATATCGTAGCTTTTTAATTGCCAAACGATCAGTAGATCCCTTTGGTATGCTAATTGCTACAGGTATTGGGTCTATGTTTTTGTTTGAAGTCTTAGTCAATGTAGGTATGACGACAGGTATTATGCCAGTAACAGGAATCCCATTGCCTTTCATCAGTTATGGTGTTAGTGCTTTGACCACCAATTTATTGAGTATAGGTTTATTATTGAATATAGTAATGCGTCAGAAAAAACGCATGTTTTAATTGTTAGAAATGAGGCTTATGCCTCTAGTGAGGTTGTATGATTCACTTAGATCCATCATGGTTACAACATGTGGAAAAACCGGCTCGCTATACCGGAGGGGAATGGAATAGCATTGTAAAAGACCACAGTACAGTGGATGTGACAATGGCCTTGGCATTTCCTGATGTATATGAAGTAAGTATGAGCCACTTAGGAATAAAAATTTTATATGGTTTGTTAAATGAACGTCAAGATGTGGTGGCTGAGCGTGTCTTTGCGCCTTGGCACGACATGGAAAAGGAAATGCGAGACCGTAAGATTCCTTTATTTTCTTTGGAAACCAAAACGCCAATTCGCGAATTTGATCTATTGGGATTTACATTGCAATATGAAATGAGCTATACCAACATCTTGAATATGCTGGATATGGCAGAGATCCCTTTCTATAGCAAAGATCGAGATATGTCTTTCCCATTGCTATTAGCAGGGGGACCTTGTGTATATAATATTGAGCCTATTGCAGATTTTTTTGACATCGTGTCTATCGGTGAATCGGAAGAATGGCTTGTGGAATTTGTAGAACTATTTAAAACAGAAAAAGCGAAAGGTTTTCCAGGCGGTAAAGGGGCATTCTTGCGCAAAGCAGCCTTAATTGAAGGGACCTATGTACCTGCTTTATATGAGCCAGAATACACAGAGGACGGTCATTTTAAAGGGTTAAAAATTTTGGCAGAGGAAGCGCCGGCAGTTGTAAAAAAACGTATCGTAGAAGATGTAGAACACTCCTATTATCCGACAGCACCTATTGTGCCATATTTAGACGTAGTCCATGATCGGGCTGTATTAGAATTATTCCGTGGTTGTTTGCGAGGCTGTCGTTTCTGCCAAGCTGGTATGTTATATCGTCCTGTTCGTGAAAGAACGCCGGAACGGTTATTACAAATGGCAAAGGATATTATCGCCAATACCGGATATAATGAAATTTCTTTAATGTCTCTAAGTTCTGCAGATTATTCTAAATTGCCAGAATTAGTAGATATGCTGATGGAAGAATTTAAAGATAAACAAGTCAGTGTTAGTCTACCATCTTTGCGTATTGACGCATTTTCTATTGATATTGCAAAAAAAGTGCAGCAAGTGCGTAAAAGTGGCTTAACCTTTGCTCCAGAAGCAGGCTCTCAGCGTATGCGTGATGTGATTAACAAAGGTGTTAGTGAAGAAGATTTGATGGCAGCTTGTGAAAATGCTTTCAAATCTGGTTGGAACACAGTGAAATTATACTTTATGATGGGCTTACCGACGGAAACCGATGAAGACGTAGCAGGCATTGCTGACTTAGCTTATAAAGTATTAGATTTGCACCGAGATATTACAGGCAAACGCAATGGCAAGGTGACAGTGAGTTGTTCTTTCTTCGTACCGAAAACACACTCCCCTTACCAATGGTATGGTCAACAAGATGTAGAGGAAATTCATCGTAAACAGAGATATTTAAAATCCCTTATCAACAATCGGAATATTTCCTATCATTATCATGATGGACATACAGGGTATTTAGAGGCTATCTTTGCTCGTGGAGATAGACGATTAGCGCCATCCGTCATAGAGGCTTGGAAACAGGGCTGTAAATTTGATGGCTGGACAGAGTATTTTAAATACGATACCTGGATGCAGGCTTTCAAAGATACGAATATTGATCCAGATTATTATGCTCGCCGTGACCGCAGCTTTGAAGAGGCATTGCCTTGGGAACATATTGATGACACCGTAAGTAAAGCCTTTTTACAACGTGAATGGGAGCGTGCTGTAGAAGGTACGTTGACGTGGGATTGCCGTCGTAAGCCATGTAATGGCTGTAATGCTTGCCCAGAGCTAGGCACACCGATTATTGATTATAAGGAGGGTGGACGTGTTGAGAAAGTTACGTTTGGCCTTACATAAGGGAGAAGAACTTCGCTTTTTATCCCATTTAGATTATGCTTCCGCCATAGAGCGTATGATTCGTCGTAGTGGGATTAAAATGGCTTATTCTGAGGGATTTAATCCACATATGAAGATTAGCTTTTCCTCTGCCCTTGCCTTGGGTATCACGGCCAGTGCTGAATACTGTGATATGGATGTGTTAGCAGAAGGGTCATTAGAAGAATTGATGAGCCGACTTTCACAATCAGCACCAAAAGGCTTAGAAGTGTTGGATGGACGATTCATGCCGGATAAAGTGAAAAAAATGATGGCCATATGCAATTATGCAGTCTATGAGGTGACAGGTCCGACTGTAGAATACGCAAATTGGGAACAGTTGCTGGAACCTTTTAATAGTGCAGACGAAGTATTATATGAAAAGGTAACACCGAAGAAAACAAGAATGATTGATGTGAAACATTTCATTAAAGAACCCTTGGTAGCAAAGGTAGACAGAGATATGGTAACAATTCGTATGGCTATTGGCGTATATCCAGAAGGGACTATGAAGCCAGGGGATATGTGGAAATTGGGCAAAGAGCAATACGGTTGGCCCGTAACAGATAGTTATTCTATTCACCGTGAAGCGATTTTGATTGAAACGGATGGGGCTTGTATTACGCCTCTAGAAGTGGAATAAGGAGAGACTATGAATCGATTATATGCCAATGTGATGAAAGAGGAAACCCGTCTTGCCATTGTGGATGAGACAGGGGATTTACAACAAATTATATATGAACGACCACAGCAATCAAATCGTGTAAATCATATGTATAAAGGGGTAGTGAAAAATGTTCTGCCTGGCATGAGTGCAGCTTTCCTCGACATTGGCATCGGGCAAAATGTGTACCTAAACCTACAAGAACAAGGGAAACAAAAAAAAGTACATGTAGGGGAAGTCTTATTAGTTCAAGTTGTGAAGGATGCCATGCTGGGAAAAAGCGCTCGTGTCACTACTGATGTTAGTTTGGCTGGTCATTATATGGTATTATTGCCACAAGATCAACAGATTCATATTTCTAAAAAGATTACAGACCCAGAGTTGCGTCAGTTTTTGAAAGATATGGCACAACCTTATTTAGAGCGAGGTGTAGGATTTATTTTGCGCACCGCAGCTATGGGGGCTAGTGAAGAAGAAATTGCTCGTGATATGGCCTATTTACATCAGACTTGGGAACACTTGCAAAAGCGCTACAAGGTAGCACAGAATGGAACGGAAATCTATGGAGATGCCAACCTATGGTATCGTGTCATTCGTGACTACGTAGGACCTACGGTAGGTTCTATTATGGTGGATGATGCAGCTGCTTATGAAGAGTTGCAACAATTATTAGGAGCAGGACGATTTGGTAAGCCTGTAGAAGTCAGCTTTTGGAATCAAAAGGAAGATATTTTTAAAACACATGGTATTGAAGAACAAATTGATGCTCTTTTAAATCATCGCATTGATCTACCCTCTGGTGGCTCCTTACAGATTGATCAAACAGAGGCACTCACTGTGATTGATGTAAACTCTGCTCATTACAGTGGTAAGAATGAACAAGTGGGACAGGTGGCAAAACGAGTGAATCAAGAAGCGGCCCATATGATTGCCAGACAATTGCGATTGCGAAATCTTGGAGGAATCATTATTTGCGATTTTATAGATATGCCTAAACAGGATATGGAAGAACTAGTACAGTTGATGAACCACTTAGTGAAAAAGGATCCTATTAAAACCGTGGTATGTGGTATTACTTCCTTAGGTTTGTTGGAGTTGACACGGAAACGGGAGCGCCAAAGTATTCCATCTATCCTCTTTGATACTTGTTCCAGTTGTGGTGGTACTGGACATGTACTAAAAGGAGAAACTGTGTATTTGCAAATCTTACGACGTCTGCGGGAATTGTATCGCTTTGGTCGATTAAAAACGGATGTGTCCATTGTGGTGCATCCAGATGTGGGGCAATTCTTTACAAAACAAGTATTGGAATCGTTACGTACAGAGTTGCAACGAACTATACAGATTGAAAATGATACCACAATGGGATTAGAAGCCTATTCCCTATTAGCCTTAGGTGATGTATAATAATAAAATTAGTACTAAAAACAATTACAGTTCTCTATATGAAATGTAATGTTTTTAAGAAAAAGTGCTTGGGATTGCCAAGCACTTTTGTTGTTATTTGCAGGAGGGACTTGTGTCATACCTTGAAATATTGATTTTGTCGGTAGGTCTTGCCATGGATGCCTTTGCGGTTTCTATTTGTAAATCATCGCAGATGAAAGCGGATCCAAAGATGAAAAAAATCACTTTGGCATTCTTGTTTGGTGCATTCCAGTGCTTAATGCCGATCATAGGGGCAGCTGTAGGAGCTCAATTTTCGCAGAATTTTGATGAGTGGGACCATTGGATTATTTTCATGACTTTAGGCTATTTGGGTATTAATATGATTCGTACCTCTCTTAGCGATGAGGAAGAGGATACATCTTCCGTGGATTGGAAAGAGATGTTAGCATTGTCCATTGCCACTAGTATCGATGCTTTAGCTGTAGGGGTTACCATTGCACTATTGCATGTGGATATATATTTTACATCGCTCACCATAGGAGTGATTACCTTCTTGGTATGTCTCGTGGGCATATTTAGTGGATATCATATGATGAAAGCATTTCGTGAAAGAGCCGAAATGGCAGGAGGAGTTATATTGATTCTGATTGGAGTCAAAATATTGCTGCAGCATTTGGGGTACTTGCCTTGCTAAATCGTCTCTTGTGTTGCTATTCTGTCCGTGGCTCTTTATTGTTAGTGTAAGGGAAAATCGCCGCACATTCCTCCACAAACTGATACAGTGGTTAG
>NZ_KQ960752.1:22003-26872 GCF_001553345.1 Veillonella sp. DNF00869 | reverse complement strand
GGCCCGTTGGTCAAGCGGTTAAGACACCGCCCTTTCACGGCGGTATCGGGGGTTCGATTCCCCCACGGGTCACCATATGGACGATTAGCTCAGCTGGGAGAGCGCCTGCCTTACAAGCAGGATGTCGGCAGTTCGATCCTGTCATCGTCCACCACGCTAGGAACTACCTAAGGGTAGTTCCTTTTTTATAGGTAAAAGTATGAATAGTACTTTTAAAGATACACATAAATCGGTATAATAAGGATAGTAAAGACAGATAACATTGCAGTATAACTAGGAGGATTTTCTATGGATGGATTAATAGAACTTTCATTGCGATATGGACCATATGTGGTTATTTTAGGAGTGATTTGTCTATTTCTTTTATGTTGCTACTTCTTATTTCGGGATAAGAAAGGAAGTACTAGCAACAAAATAGTGGATTCGCTATCATATGATGATCCTTATGAACACCAAAGAAGGACATTTCAAAATCCCTATGCTCTTCGAGACGAAGAACTATCCGTAGATCCTGTGGAAGATGATTTTGTAGAAGGTATAGTCTCAGAAGAATTAGTCCGTGCTGTGAAAGAACAACCGCCGGAAGAAGCAGAAGATGCGACTAGAATTATGCCAAAAGTAACGGAACGTATGATTACCGAGACGATAGAGGCTCAACCAGAGGCGTCTATTAAACTAGCTGTAAAAGAGCAAACATTACTAGATAAAGCGGTAGCTCAATATAAATCTGCATTCGGTATTTTAAATCCTGAATCTGAAGAAAAGGTTACTGAGATTACAGAAGCCATATTGGCGCAATTAGATACTGAATCAGAGGAAGAAACTACGCATTTATTTGAAAATATAGCGTTACAAGAAAGTTTATTACATGTACAAAAGGCGTATGTAGCGAATTCTACTGAGTGGATGAAAGAAATCCTCTTAGAAACTTTCAAAGATGTGGTGGAACAACCTCAATCTAGCACATTATATTTGGTAGCTGTTGATGCATTGAAGAGTTTAGTACATTTACAAGTGGGACATTTGCAAGCATTAGCTATCTCATTGATCATACAGTATTCTAAAAATTCTAATAACTATTCGGTAGAAAATTTCCGCCATTATTTGGAAAAGTATATTGAACCATTCATGAGTGATTTGCCACGAAAAGAAGATATGTATCAACAATTAGAATATTTGCGTTGTATTTCTTTTGGGGACACTTTATCATTTCAACAAATTATGAGAAATTCCTATCCTCTTGTATTTGATTACCGTGGATTTAGTCATGAAGAGTTAGCTTTTATAGTACAAGATACGCCAGTTAAGATGCCTATTGTCGTAGAAAGTATTAACTCTTCATTATTGAAATTGATGGCTGTCGATGAATATATGTTACCTAGCTTATTCAAACGAGCTGGACTCACAGATATTAGTATCCAAAATGGGTTAACTCGTCTTGCTTTTGGTAAGGCCGTTGATTGGGATAGTACATCGTTTGATGAAGTATTGGAACGTATCTCTCCATTATTAGTGGATTTTAGTCATATTTATGATCGAGGACCGCTTAGTCGTTTGCATCTCACTTTGCTAGGCATTTATTTGGGCAGTGCTATGGTACGTGCTACTATTCACGAACAATTTGATGTATCTCCTTGGTTTGATACTTCTGGACGACACTAGAAATAAAATTGAATACAATAATCCCCTACACTTCCGGACGAAGGAATCGGATGCAGTAGGGGATTTTATGTTGATAGATGCAGAATTTACGTAAGAGAAGTGTCAGTTTAGAAGGAAAAAAGGATACTGCTAAGGCAGCATCCTTTTATATTAAAATGAAAAATCTTCGATGGTTTCAATATCCACTAACTCTACTTCTTTGCCGTGGAATTGGATAATCCGTTCGTCTTGTAAACGTCCCAGTTCACGACTGAGTGCGGTGCGGCTTACGTTGAGGACGTCTGCCATTTCTTGCCGATTGTGTGGCAAGGTGAGGATGTTCTTTTTTTGCACTCGGTGAAGATCCATAAAGTAGGCAAAAATTTTCTCGCGCATCCCTTTGAGAGATAGATAATGTACTTTGCGGGTCAGTTGCATAGCCTTTTCGGATAGGTCGTGCATGAGGTTCGTGAGCAATTGGATTTGGCAAGTTTGACAGTCCGGAAATGCTTTGGTGAAAGTTTCAATCGGTAAAAACAAAACGATCGCATCTTTTGTAGCTTCAATCGTAGCAGGCCACAGAGGATGGTTACTAAAGAGCAAGGCTTCCCCGAACATAGAGGACGGCTCTAGCTCCGTTACGATAGTTCGTTGTCCTAACATGTTTTCTCGCGTTAACAAAGCACGACCTTCCAATAAGATGCCAATGCCTTCCATAGGATCACCGGCGATGGCGATGAAGGAGTTTTTTTTGAAACTTTGCACCTTCACATTTGCATGGGATAAAAAAAGTGACAAATTTTCTGGTGTAATATGTGCACATAAGGGGGATTGTTGAATCGTATTCATGTATGTTTCTAATGTAGGATGTAATGTCGACATAGGACCTCCGTTAAATTAGAGAGTATACTTTATTTCTGTACTTTCATTATAGCATGAATAAAAGTATAGGGAAAACTATATAAAATGTAGCCAAGGATACGTTTTTTCTGCTTTCAGTATACTATACTAAATGCATAGATAACAAGATAATGCTATGCACTCCTGTTGTAGGATGGTTGTGTATAGAAACGATATCTAAAACAAAGTATGTTGTAGGAAACATGTTTATGGGCAAAGTTCCCAAGGAGGTTATTATGAGTATGTTCTGTTTCCAATGTGAACAAACAGCGCAACCAAATGGTTGTACAGTACAAGGTGTATGTGGTAAAACAGCACCGGTTGCAAATTTACAAGACGAATTAACAGCGGCGTTGATCGGTTTAGCTCGTGCAATGCAAGCTACAGAAGTAACGTTAGAAAACGTACAATTGTTAAAACGTGGTTTATTCATGTGCGTAACAAACGTAAACTTCTCCGAAGATCGTGTACAAGAGTTTATCGATGTGATCAACAATGCGCACAACAAATTAGATGCTAACATTCCTAACTTTGATTGGGAAGAATTGTGGAAAGGTCATGAAGACATCGTATCCTTACGTTCCACATTGTTATTAGGTATGCGTGGTATGGCTGCGTACGCATGGCATGCAGCAGTATTGGGCTATAACGATCCAGAAGTTGACGCTTGGTTCGTAAAAGGCCTTGTAGAAATGGCGAAAGACCACAGCGCAGAAGAATGGTTAGGCCTATTGATGGAATTCGGTGGCATTAACCTTGCTTGCATGGCGTTGTTAGACAAAGCAAACACAACTACATACGGTACTCCAGTTCCAACAACTGTACCTTTAACAGTAGAACCAGGTCCTTTCATCGTAGTAACAGGCCATGATTTACATGACCTTAAAATGTTATTGGAACAAACTGATGGCAAAGGCGTTAACATCTATACACATGGTGAAATGCTTCCATGTCATGCGTACCCTGAATTGAAAAAACATCCTCAATTGAAAGGTAACTTCGGTACTGCATGGCAAAACCAACAAAAAGAATTTGATGGCGTTCCAGGTGCATTCTTGTTCACAACAAACTGCATTATGCCACCAAAACAAACATACATTAAAAACATCTTCACAACAGATATGGTTGGTTTCGATGGCTGCGGTCATGTGGAACACAACGAAGATGGCACAAAAGATTTCTCTGCAGTGATCGAGCGTGCTATTGAATTAGGCGGTTATAAAGAGCCACAACAATTCACTGGTATCAACGGTGGTACAGAAGTGACAACTGGTTTCGGTCATGGTACAGTACTTGGCGTAGCTGACAAAGTAATTGATGCGGTAAAAGCTGGCGCTATTAAACATTTCTTCTTGGTAGGCGGTTGCGACGGTGCTAAAGTAGGCCGTAACTACTACACTGAGTTCGTAAAACAAACTCCAGAAGATACTATGGTATTGACTCTTGCATGTGGTAAATATCGTTTCAACGACCTTAACATCGGCGAAATCGGTGGCTTGCCTCGTATCCTAGATATGGGTCAATGTAACGATGCGTACTCTGCTATCCAAGTAGCAGTAGCATTAGCAGGCGCTTTTGAATGTGACGTAAACGAATTACCATTGACATTAGTATTGTCTTGGTACGAACAAAAAGCGGTATGTATCCTATTAACATTATTGTCCTTAGGCATCCGCAACATCTACATCGGACCATCCTTGCCAAAATTCTTGTCCGGCACAGTACTTGGCATCTTAGTTGAAAAATTCAACTTACATCCGATTACAACACCAGAAGAAGATATGAAAGCGATCTTAGGCTAAGACGTCTCTTATTTCGCTATGCAGCCTTGTGGCGGTGTTAACTAAATAAGATGAAGGGAAGAGCACGGTATACCCCCTCACAAACGGTATTTCATAATGTTTGTTCGGGGGCACACCGTGCTCTTCTTGTGTTTGTGTGAATTAGGTAGTAAGGAACGCCACAAAGGCTGCTACACCTAACGGCATTCCTCTGTCATTTGCAAACTTGCGCTTTGCTTAGTTTGCTGTTAGTAATGGCGTTAAGTCAATATAAACAGTGCGAATAGATTATGTTATAATAAAATTACAAGAGTCATTAACATGTTGTTAGGCTCATCTCTTCCTATTATGGGAGGAGGTGGTTGCTATGACTAAGTATGAGAAAATCTCTTTGATGATTTCTATTGCTGGTTTAGTAATTCAGCTCATTGATCTACTTAAGTAGATAATGAAAAAGCCTAACGTAAAGAGGTCTGACTACCTCACACGTTAGGCTAATTTCATCTTTATTATTGTCTTGAGATGAGCCTAACGCCAGCTACACGTT
>NZ_KQ960752.1:0-21903 GCF_001553345.1 Veillonella sp. DNF00869 | reverse complement strand
GCACGACATATTCCGACCCGAACTGATACAATGGTTAGGTTTGCTCCGGAACATGTCGTACTCTTCTTGCATTTTCGTAATTTGATCAGTAAGGGGCGCCACAAAGGCTGCTACTCGTAACTACGCTCCTTAGGGGATGTTATGAGGCTATTATTTGCAAATAGCGTGGTAAGTAATCTCTGTGCATGGGATGGACTATGTTTATGAAGTATTATATGAATGTATGATGCAACAAAAGGATAAAGTGGTGAATTCTATGCGTTTTAAGTATATTAAGATAAAATAACAGAAAATAATATATATAATGTGATTTTCAAGTCTGTATAAAGTCATTTATAAATATTCAGAGAGTATATAAATTAATCTATTTTTTTACAATAAAATGCATAATTAGAAATAAAGATACATAGATAAGTTGCTGTTTTGAAATGTTTGTATTTCTAGGATAAAATCAATCTATACTAATTTAATATGCATATTATAAATGGCTTGTATTCTTTTTATTTGTTGTATATAATTTTATGCATAATGTAATATAGGTATATTAGTCAATGAAGGAAACTGGAGTGCTAGCTTAAGTTTGCTAATAGGCTAATATATTTTATATGATTTTTATCAGTAGAAGATAACAATTCTATAGTTTATGAGCTATAACTTAAAAAGATGGTTGAAGTTATAGTTTTTTGTATTTCCTATATAAAAGACAGTAATGATATTAAAATCATACGCGTATAGATGATAAATGAAAGGTAAGAAAGTAAATGGCATTGAATCGTATTTATAAAGTTGTATGGAGTAAAACGAAGGGTTGTTATGTAGTTGTATCAGAACTAGCGAAACGAGTGGGTCGCAATAAGGCGAAAGCTATTGTGATTAGTTCTGCTGCCATGGCTATGGCGGTGAGTCCTGTGATGGTAAACACAGTAGGAGCCATTAATGATGCAGGTACAGGTAGCGCTACCAGTGTCGCTTTTGGAGAAACTTCATCAGCTAGTGGTACGAACGCAGTGGCGGTAGGTAAAAACTCTAAGGCAAACCAAGATGATACGATTGCCTTAGGCACAAATTCAAAATCTACAAATACATATACGGTAGCTCTTGGTAGAAATACAGAAGCGGCTGGGCAGCGCTCAATGGCATTTGGTAATGAGGCAAAGGCTAAAGCGAATGATACAATTGCTTTTGGTTCATCTAGCGAAGCAAAGAAAGACAATGATATTATTATTGGTAAAGAAGCTAAAAGCCGTGATGAAGGGGGTGGACATAGTATTGCCATAGGCTATAATTCCACAGCAGGTTCTACCAAAACAGGAGCAGCTACTGATGTAACAAGCATAGGGAAAAATGAAGCTTCAGGTGGCGTGGCAATCGGGGTATCATCTTATACGGGGGTTAATAAAAATAATGCTGCTATTAACTCTTCCGTAGCTATTGGTGCTGGTGCTGGTGCGGGGTTTCGTGCGATTAATGCAGAGGGCTTACCAACAGGAAATGGTACTGATCCTGATGATAATGCAACCGTATTGGTGAAAGCTTTTGGTGGGACTACCAGTAAATTGGATTATTTCAAAAAAACAGGAGATGCTAGCAAGGATGGTTTCTTCTCTTTCCAAGGCGTAGATATTAATGAAGGCACAGCCTTAGGCCGTAACACCCGTGCCATTGGTGACCAATCAGTGGCCATTGGTGCGCAATCTATAGCCGGTATGGGCTCTATCGTTATTGGTGGTAATGATATTCAAGCCTATGATGGAAAGAAATATTTTAAAGCTGCGGACCCGAATAGTGCAGATGCCAGAAGTGTTAATGATTTTAATGCGGCAGTCACTCCGGGTACAGGAAAAAGGAACCCAACAGATAAAACAGAGTCGGAGCTTACTATTTCTGAAAAATATAAGGAACTAGTAGGCGCAGGATTAGATCGTTCCTATCGTGCCAGCTATGGTCAAGATGGTTCAACCGTAATCGGTATGCAAGCCCATTCTACCACACCATTAGGCGTAGCTATCGGTACGAACTCTATCGTTAGAAAAGGTGCTTTTGGTGCCACAGCCATCGGTTCTGGAGCCTCTGTAGTAGCGAATGCTGAGGCAGCAGTAGCCATCGGTATGGGATCGGAAGCACAAGGTAATTATGCGGTTGCTGCAGGTACGGCTGCTCGTGCAAAAGAAGCAGCTGTGGCTGCTGGTTACAGATCCAATGCGGAAACATCCGCTGTTGCTGTAGGTGATCATGCTCAGGCTACAAAAGCCTCCGTAGCAGTAGGTCAGTTAGCACAAACAACGAAAGAGGCAGATATTGCGGTAGGTCAAGGCGCGGTTGCTTCTGGTGAACAAGGTGCCATTGCTATGGGTCTTGGAACACAGGCGCAAGGTGATTCCTCTATTATGATTGGTGGTTCTGAAATTACCAAGGTAGCTAATCAGCGAGTAAGTTACCAAAAAGAGAAAATAGGTGCTGATGGAAAAACTGTCATCAAATCCACTAAAAAGACAGAGACCATTGGTGGAGAACAAGTCGAACGTACCATCCGTTCTGTAGAAATGGAAAACGCTAGTGGTACTATCCAACAAGCCTATGGAGAATTAACGAATGGTGGCATCTTGAATACAGATACCTTAGATTATTCTTCGGCAGCGAATAAAAATGGTCATGGTTCTATTTCCATGGGGGTTCACTCCTTATCTACTGGTGATTTAGGGACGGCTATTGGTACTGGTGCCCGTGTCACAAAATTAGGTGGTGTGGCCCTAGGTACAGGCGCTATGTCTGAACTACAAAATGGGGTGGCTATCGGTACAGGTTCTAGAGCGGATAAGAGATCTGTTGGTACTCGACAAACAGATATTTCCTATGATAAAGAAGGTAAAATTGTACCATTTGATAGTCAAAAAGTAGCCTATACATTCTATTGGGCAGGTGGAACAAATACGTCTGAAGGTGACGTAGTATCTTTTGGCTCACCAGGGGCAGAACGTCAATTGAAAAATGTAGCCGCTGGTCGTATTGCAGATGATTCTACAGATGCCATCAACGGTTCTCAGTTGAATTCCGTTACAAAGCGCATGTCCAGTGGTTGGGCTGTAGAAGCTGAAAAAGATAAGGACAGCTCTGGTGTATTGAAATTTAATGGAGCGACAGCTACAGAAGGAACTGAAGTACATACTGCTGATGGTAAAACAACAACACGAGAAAATCCAGGTACGGCTACAGGTCATATAGATAAAGTACGTCTTAATGATGAAGTGAAAATTCGTGTAGGCGATAATTTGGTATTACATCAAGAAGATGCATCTAGACCAGTGTATGATGATCCAGATAATCCGACGCGTAAAACAGGAACACGTGTAACTTCTAAATTCACCTATTCTTTGAATCCAGAGTTAAGGGGATTAAAAAGCGCTCAGTTTAAAAATAATGCAGGTGATACGACTAATATCAATGGTGCTGGGGTGACAGTCACTCCAGTAACTGTAGGAAAACAACCTGTTTCGTTAACGACTGCAGGTTTGAATAATGGCGGTAATGCGATTTCTAATGTGGCAGGTAATTTACCGAGCACTAAAAATAATGATGCTACTACAGGAGCAAGTAATGCCACTACATCTCAAGCGGCGCCAACCTTAGGAGATGCTGCAGATCAAGTAAATCCGACGAATGCAGCCACTGTATCTGACGTATTGAATGCAGGTTGGAATTTACAAGGTAATAACAAAGCTGTAGATTTTGTGAAGCCTTATGATACTGTGAACTTTGCCAATGGAGATGGCACGACAGCTACTGTGGAAAGTACAGATGGTAAAACATCTACTGTGAAATACAGCGTAAACCTTGGCGATGGCTTGAAAAAAGATGATGCGACCAACAAAATCACTGTGAGCGCAGCTGACAAATCTTTAACTGTAGGAGCAGATGGAGTTAAGGTTAACCCAGGGGATAAGTCATTAAAAACAACAAATGCTGGTTTAACCGTTAATACAGCGGATAAGTCTCTAGAAGTAACTAATGATGGTTTAAAAGTTAAAACAGATGGTACTACGATTACCACTGACGATACTAATGGATTAAAAGTTGTCACTGGTGCAATCGAACCTGTTAAAACTGGTGCTAATCCTGGCACTGTGAAAGTAAAAGATGGTGACAAAGGTAAAATTGCTACTGTAGATTCTGTGGTAAATGCTGTGAATAGTGCGGCTTTTACATTGAAAGCTAGCGCTAATGGCGGTACAAGAAATGCAGGCAGTGGTGTTACTACCGATGGTGAATCCATTAAAGCAGGCAGTACTATAGAAATGATCGCTGGTAAAAACCTAGATGTAAAACATGATGCTAATGGTAAAATCACATTTGCTACGGTAGAGAATCCTTCTTTCAACACGATTCAAGTAGGTGGCGATCAAGGACCTAAGTTGTCTAAAACAAATGATGGAGACTTGAAAGTGTCTGGCCCTAATGATACGGATCCAGTGAAAGTTACTAATGTGAAATCTGGATTGGATACGTATGGTGGTAATGTAGCAGGTACAACGGATAAAAACACTGGTTTGGTTGACTTGTCTAAACCTACCGCAGGAGAACCTAAAGTAAGCGACAATACAGCCGCTACTGTAGGCGATATCCGTAACATGGGTTGGATTGTATCTTCTAATAAAACTACAGGTGCAGATGGTGCAGTTACTGCTACAGAATACTCTGGTACAGTGAAAAATGCGAACGAAGTGCGATTTGTTGGTACAGGAAGTGCCATCGTATCTGGTAAAACAGAAGGCGATGTTCGTACGATCACTGTGAAAGTAGATGACCAAACATCCACTAACAATGCGGTAACACCTGTTATTTACACAGATGAAAGTGGCAACCAAGTATATCCAACTGGCAAAAAGGATCCAGATGGAAACCAAATCTTTAATACAAAACCAGATGGAAGTGGTAAACAAGTAACAGGTCCAGTTAAAACAACTGTTAACGGACCAAAAGGTACAAGTACACCAACTACATTATCTAACGTAGAAGGCAACTTGGATGGAGCTAAAACAGGAACAACAGCACCAAAAACAGACGCGGTAGCGCCAAATACAACGAATAAAGCTGGAGATAAGTTTATCAATCCAAATAATGCGGCAACCGTAGGTGATGTATTAAATGCTGGCTGGAACTTACAAAATAATGGCACTGCGAAAGACTTTGTAAAACCATATGATACTGTAAACTTTATCAATGGTCTAAATACAACAGCGGTGGTAACAACATCTGATGATGGTACAACAAGCAATGTAACGTACAACGTAACAGGATTGCCTGTAACTTATACAACAGCAGATGGTACACCAGTGACTAAAATTGGCGATAAATACTATAAAGTTAACGATCAAGGTCAACCAGTAGATGGTACAGGTGCGCCAGTTACGAAGTTCAACAAAGATGGTAAACCAGTTGATAAAGATGGACATGAAGTTCCTGATGTGAACATTACAGATAAACCATTAAAAACATCCTTGGTAAACCCAGCACCGGCAGCTAATAAAACTGGCACAACAAGTCCTACTACATTGGATAATGTGACAAGCAAGTTGGAGAATTACAAAGCGGCTCCAGTGAATGGTAAAGAACCAGCTAAAAATAGTTTGCGAGATTTGACGAATACAAATGTAACGGATAACACAGCGGCTACTGTAGGAGATATCCGTAACATGGGTTGGATTGTATCTTCCAATAAAACTACAGGAGCAAATGGTGCAGTCACTACTGATGAGTATTCAGAGGCTGTAAAAAATGCGAACGAAGTACGATTTGTCGGTGAAGGAAGTGCTATTGTATCTGGTAAAACAGAGGGTAATGTGCGTACCATCACTGTGAAAGTAGATAATCAAACAGGTATTAATAAAACTGTAACTCCTGTGAATTACACGAAAGCAGATGGTACTAAAGTATATCCTCGAGAAGTAGACAATGGAGATGGAACTAAGACAGTTAAATTCTTTGAAAATCCAGATGGTACGGGTAAGGAAATTCCAAACACAGAAGTCATTACCTCTGTGAACGGGCCAAAAGGAACAACCACTCCAGCAACATTGTCTAACGTAAAATCTAATCTTCCTGATACGAAGAATAACGATGCTACAACAGGTCCAAGCAATGCTACCACAGCTCAAGCAGCACCAAATACAACAAATAAAGCTGGTGACAAATATATCAATCCAAATAATGCCGCTACTGTATCTGATGTATTGAACGCTGGTTGGAATTTACAAAACAATGGTGCAGCGAAAGACTTCGTAAAACCATATGATACAGTAAACTTTGTGAACGGTGGTAATACAACAGCTGTAGTGACAACGAATGCTGCAGGTACTGCAAGCGATGTGACTTTCAACGTAACAGGATTACCTGTGACATACACAACAGAAGATGGTTCGCCAGTATCTAAAGTTGGAGATAAATACTACAAAGTTAACGATAAAGGTCAACCTATCAGTGATGCAGGTAAACCAGCAGTAGGCAAAAATAATGATGGTAAATTGGTTGATGAAAATAACAATGTAATTGAACCAATTGATACAACAAAACCATTAAAAACTGCGTTAGTTAATCCAACACCAGCAGGAGATAAACCTAATACAACAACAGCTACACAATTAGGCAATGTAACATCTGGCTTGGACAAATATGGTGATCAAGTAAATAATGCTGATGTACCAGGAACAACGGATAAAAACCGTGGCTTAGTTGATTTATCCAAACCAGCAAATGGAGATCCAAAAGTAAGCGATAATACAGCCGCTACTGTAGGTGATTTGCGTAACATGGGTTGGATTGTATCTGCAGATAAAAAGACAGATGATTTGACTAAGGCGTACTCCGATACAGTGAAAAATGCAAACGAAGTGAAATTCGTTGGCGAAGGTACAGCTACCGTATCTGGTAAAACAGATGACAAAGGTGTACGTACAATCACTGTAAAAGTAGATGACCAAACGTCTACAAATAATGCAGTAACACCTGTGGTGTACACAGATAAAGATGGTAAGCAAGTGTATCCAACTGGTAAAACAGATAAAGATGGTAACCAAATCTTCAATACTAAACCAGATGGAAAAGGAGTGGATGTAACAGGTCCTGTTAAAACAACAATTAATGGGCCAAAAGGAAGCATAAGTCCAGCATCCTTGAGCAATGTGAAAAGCAACATTCCAAATGTAAATGATGGATCCAAAACAATTACAAATCCTGATGGTACAGAAAAAACAGGCGATGTAGAAAATATCAATAAAGCGCCATTAACAGCAGAAGAAGCTGCAGCATTAGCAAATCCAAAAACAAAAGATGGACAAGCTAATCCTAAGTATATTGGTAACAATGCAGCCACAGTATCTGACGTATTAAACGCAGGTTGGAACTTACAAAACAATGGAGAATCTCGTGATTTTGTAAAACCATATGATACAGTGAACTTTGTAAATGGTCTTGGTACTACCGCGGTGGTAACAACTCGTGAGGATAACACGGCAAGTGATGTTACATTTAATGTAAAAGCAGCTAATGGTTCTGTAACGGTTGACGAAAATGGCGTAAAAGTAACTATAGGTGAAATGAAACCAGCAGTAGGTACGGATAATAAAGAAACAGGAGCTATTGCTACACCTGCAGATCCAGCTACAGCTAAGCAATTAAAAGAAACCTTAGCAGCTGCTGAAAAAGACTTGTCTGCAGCAAGAGAAGCTTTAAAAGAAGCAGAAAAAGCATTAGCGGCAGATCCGAAAAATCCAGCATTACAACAAGCGGTGGCAGATAAGAAAGCTGATGTAGCTACTAAACAAACACCAGTAGATACAGCACAGAAAGCCCATGATGAGGCAGGATTGAACAAAATGGCTACCGTACAAAATGTAGCGGAAGCAATCAACAATGCAGGCTTCAACTTGAAAACATCTGCTGGCGGGGGAGAAAAACTTACTGGAACTAAGGATGATGGAGAGTTAATCAAACCAAGTAATACTGTGGAAATGGTAGCAGGTAATAACTTGACTGTGAAACAGGATGCAAATGGTAAAATTACATACGCTACGAAAGATAATGTGACTTTCACCAATGTGGATACAGGCACGTTGAACGTAGGCAGTCCAAATACCTATACAGATGGCAAAGGTAATACGTACACGAAAGTGGGCGCTAACTATTACAAACCAACTGATGTAGTGAATGGCGCTCCAAAACCAGATGCAACACCGGTGGATGTAACAACACCTGTTACACCAGTGAACCCTGTGACAATGAAAGCAGAAGCGGCGAAACCAGCTACGAATAATGCATCAGATGCACAACCATCTTCCGCATTAAATGTCACATCTAAGGATGGCAAACCAACACAAATTACAGGTGTAGGTTCTACGCTGAATACTAAAACTGTAGATACTACACCAGCAGGTACAGCGCCAGGAACTACACCTAGCACAACACCAGCAAACTTAGTTGATTTGGAAGGTACAGACGATGCGCCTGTGAATAAAAACGCAGCAGCTACAGTAGGTGACCTACAAAATATGGGCTGGGTTGTGTCCGCCAAAGATGGTAATGGCTACAAAGATGTGGTAAAAAATGCTAACGTAGTAGATTTCAAAGGTGATCAAGGTGTGACCGTTACTGGTAAAACATTGGCAGATGGTACTCGTGAAATTACAGTAGGAATCAAAGAGGGAGAGGTTACGAATAAAGTAACCATCACCCATGGCAATGGTACAAAAACAGATGCCGTTAAAATCGGAGATAATTACTACAAGGTAGATAAAGATGGTAAACCAGTAGGATTCGAAAAAGGTCCAGATGGTAAACCAACAGGAACTCCATTGAAGGTTGATCCTAAGACTGACAAAGTAACGAATGCAGGTGCAGGAGTTGTAACAGGCAATGCAGTGGCGAATGCAATCCAAGATTCTGGTTGGAATGTAGGCATTGGTTCTACTGATAAAGATTTCAGTAAAGATACAAAAGTGTATGACAAGGTAAATCCGAATGACGATGTGAAATTCGCAAATGGAGCCAACACCAATGTATCTATGGTAACTGTGGATGCTATTAACGAGGATGGTACTAAGAAAGCAACGACGTATGTGAAAGTAGATGTGAATAGAGATCTTAAAATTGATTCTGTCACAACTGGTGGCACAGCGACTGATAAAAATGGTAATAACCTTGTGAAAGTGGGCGACAAGTACTACAAAGAAGGCGATGTAACAGTGGTTACAAATCCAGATGGAAGTACGACAGTAACACCTAAGAAGGATACCAAACCAGTTCCTCCAGCAGATGTTATTCCAGCTAAAGATGGCGCTATGATCGTGAAAAATGCTGACGGTAAAGATGTGGTATCTGCTACAGTTGGCAAAGACGGCAGCGGTGTCTTCGGTGTGAATGGCAAAGATGGCAAAGATGGTGTATCTATTACTGCTAAAGATGGAGAAGGTGCTATCGGTGTCAATGGTAAAGATGGTGCTACTACAACCATAAAAGGTGATACCATTACGTTGACAGATAAGGATAAAAATACCAACACAAGTACGCCAACAACTAATGTATTGAAAGATACAAATGGTAATACAAATACGTCTACAGCAGATAAAACTGAGTTAAAAGACAAAGATGGTAATACCAATACAAGTACATCGACTACTGTTACTTTGGCAGATAAGGATAAAAATACTAATACATCTACAGCAGCAGGAACTACGTATAAAGATAAGGATGACAACAAAACTGTAGTAGGACCTAAAGAAATCTCCTTACGAGATAAAGAGGGTAACAATACAGCATCCCTAACGAATAAAGATTTACTCTTGAATGCGAAGGATCCAAAAACTGGCGTAGAAAAAACATCGCATGTATCTGGTGATAAGATAGCCTTTACTACAACTGATGAAATGGAAAAAGTATTCGATAAAGATGGTAAACCAGTTATCGATCCTACTACTGGAAAACAAAAAGAAAAGATTAAAACTCCTGGTAACTCTACGGAGTATACGAACGAAGGACTGAAAGTCATTCCAAATAGTACAGTAGCTCGTGATGCAAATGGTAATCTTACTTTCAAAGATGAAAAGGGTGAGCCAGTCATGAAAGACAAAGACGGTAACTTTGTGTATATGGGTAAAGATGGAAAACCAGGCGAGAAATATGCGGGTGCTGTAGGAGCTTTAAAACCAAATGTAGTAGATAATACTCGAGTTATTTCCTTCGGTATGGATAAACCAGTGTTAGACAGCAATGGTAACCCTGTGAAAGGTCCAGATGGCAAACCAGTTATGACAGAGGGTATCTCTGCAGGTATGCAACAAATTCACAATGTAGCACCAGGTACAAAAGATACAGATGCAGTTAACGTGTCGCAGTTAAAAGGTATTGCTGGTAATGTAGTAAATATTAGTAATCGTATGAATCGTATGGGTGCACAAGCAGCTGCGTTAGCAAGCTTGCAATCCATCCAGTACGATCCATTGGAGCCAACACAAATTTCTGCAGGCCTGGGCTACTATAAAGGATCTAGTGCCTTAGCACTTGGCATTAATCATTACAAAAATGAATCTACTATGTTCCATATGGGGGCATCCTTAAATGGTCATGGTGATGAAACTATGATGAATGCTAGTGTGACTTGGAAATTCGGTGCCCGTGCTGATGAAACGGCTGTGAAAGATACATTCCGTCAAGGACCAATCAGTGCCTCTTACACATTACAAGATAAGGTATCTGCCTTAGAAGCACAAAACAAAATCCAAAAAGACCAATTAAATGAATTGCGTGCGACAAACGCTGCTCAAAAAGCAGAGAATGAAGCACAACGTGAAGAATTGGCATTGATGAAAGCGCAAATTGCAGAATTGTTCAAACGCATGAATGGATAATCTTAGACACTAAGAGTATCTATACATCTTGTTGCTATATACCTTATGAAGTTCCTAATTGAATAGGATATAGGGAAGACCGTAACACACCCCTTCTCAAACTATACAGTGATTATGTTAGTTCAGGGGGGGATGTTACGGTCTTCTTGTATTTGCGTGATTTAGGCAGCAATCTTTTTACGAGAAGGGTCAATATATGTTATGATATAAGATACAGATAATCGATAGAATATTCCTACATAGATAATAGGAGGTACCTACTTTGAGTAGTATATTTGATATTATTGGACCCGTTATGATAGGTCCATCTAGTTCACATACAGCAGGGGCGGCGCGTTTGGGAAAGATGGCTTTGTCTATTTTTCGTGAGCGCCCTGACAGTGTCACTATGACCTTATATGGTTCTTTTGCCAAGACCTATCGTGGACATGGTACAAACCGTGCTCTGGTGGCAGGATTGCTGGGAATGGATGCAGATGATGCACGTATTCGTGAGTCCTTGGAGATAGCAGAACGTGAGAACTTTCAGTATACCTTTATTGAATCAGAAGTAGATGCAGGCCATCCTAATACAGTTCGATTCAATATGTACGGTAAAGATGGAAAACACATGTCTGTTACAGGGTCATCCCTCGGTGGAGGTCGTGTGGCAGTGACGAATATTGATGGCATCGATGTAGATATTACTGGAGAAGAACATCAAATTATTGTGTTCCATACGGATCAACCTGGTGTCATTGCAGGGGTTACGCACATTTTAGGCTTGGAAGGCATCAATATTTCTAGCATGCGGGTGTTCCGTAAGCGAAAAGGGTCAGAGGCAGTCATGCTTATTTCTACGGACTCTGATGTAGATGCAATGGCATTGCAGCAAATTAAAGAAGTGCCGGGCATTTCCTCGGTTATGTATTTTGAACCATTGGAATAGAGGATACTATGAGTTATTTATACGATACAATTGAAGACATTGTTCGCTTGGCTGATCGTGAAAGTATTTCTTTTTCCGAAGTGGTCTTGCGTTCAGAAATAGAAAGTACGGGCTCTACGAAAGAGGAGGTCCTAGCTGAGATACGACGTCGTATTCAGATTTTTAAGGAATCTGTTCGTGATGGCATCGCTGACACAAGAAAAAGTAAGAGTGGTATGTCTGGAGGGCAAGCGAAACAATTAGATGAAAGACAACCTCTTTTTTTAAGTGATTTAGCTTATCGGGCGCTACGTTATGCTATTTCTGTGAATGAAGCAAATGCAAAGATGTTCCGCATTGTGGCATGTCCTACAGCAGGAGCCTGTGGTATTTTACCGGGTGTGATGCAAGCAGTAGGAGAAGTCTACGAATGCAATGAGGAAGCGTATGTGAATGGATTTCTAGCGGCAGCTGGTGTAGGTAATGTAGTGACAAATCAAGCCTGTGTAGCGGGAGCTGTGGGGGGTTGCCAAGCCGAAGTTGGTACAGCGGCTGCCATGGCTTCTGCCTGTGCTGTAGCGATGATGGGCGGCACTACGGAAGAAGTGGTAACGGCTATGACCCTCTGCATGAAAAATGTCTTAGGTTTAGTTTGTGACCCTGTGGCAGGGCTGGTGGAAGTGCCTTGCGTGAAGAGAAATGGAATCTATGCGGTACATGCGTTGGCATCCGCAGAAATGGCCATGGCGGGATTGCGTAGCCGCATTCCTGCAGATGAAGTGATTGGAGCGATGGATTCCATTGGACGGGCTTTACCAGAAGCGCTTCGTGAAACGAGCGAAGGCGGTTTGGCGAAAACTAAAACAGGGGTGGATATCACGAATCGGTTGGCCCATCAGAAATAGAGAGGTGTAAGTATGGGCATAGAAGCATACAAAGAGACTTCCATCTACAAAGGAGCTCTGCGCATTTTGCGGACCTTACAAGCAGCGCATTATGAAGCGTATATTGTGGGTGGTGCGGTGCGAGATATACAGATGGGACGGATTCCTCACGATTATGATATTGTCACTTCCGCTATGCCGGAGGTGGTCATCGACGTACTACGAACTGAGGGTTTTATTACGACGAATGTAGTAGGCGCCTCCTTTGGGGTGGTTGTGGTTACAGTGGGTGATGATACCTATGAAGTAGCAACTTATCGAAGTGAACAATATGGTGAAGATAGTCATCGACCGGTGGCAGTGCAATTTCCTTCTACGTTTTTAGAGGATGTACAGCGGCGAGACTTTACGATCAATGGTCTTGCTCTTACTGAAAGTGGTGAGGTCCGTGATGAAGTAGGCGGTTTACGAGATATTGTGGCACGCCGTTTATGTACCATTGGATCTAGTAAAGAGCGATTTCAAGAAGATGCGTTGCGCATGTTCCGATTATGTCGATTTGCAGGACAATTGGGATTTTCTATTGATCCTGCCACCTGGGCGGGCATAGAGCCAAACCTATATCGTGTGGAAGGATTATCGCTAGAACGAGTGCGTATAGAAATCGAAAAAATGTTGCTTAGTGAGTATGTAGATCTCTCTTTAGATGCGTTGGTGCGCAGTCATTTAAATGAGCAATGTTGCCAACAAACGATAGAGGGGCAGTCTCGACGGATTCCTATATTGCCAGAGCTAACTCATCTAGTAGATTTACCGCAAGCACCAGAACACCATATACATGATGGATGGCGCCACACCTTAGCAGTAGTAAAAGGGGTGCCGCCGAATCTAGTATTGCGGTGGGCTGCTTTGCTCCACGATGTGGGGAAAGGCATGGAAGGAGTTCGCGGCTTTCACAATGGGCGCATTACGGATCGTAATCATGATAGGGTGGGTGCCACTATGGCACGAAATATCTTGACCCGTTTAGGCTATGCTAAAGAATTTGTAAATCTTGTGGTATGGCTTGTAGAGCGACATATGCGGTTTCACTTTTATGTGTCCAATGGTTCTGCAGATTTACATAAATGGTTGCAGAAGGAATGTCATGAAAATTTATTTAGAGAAACCAAGGATCTAGTGGAGGCTGTGGACTATCTAAAAACCCTAGGTGTGGCAGATGTATTAGGAGGAGGCACGAAAGATGCAGAACCTACAGTCCAGTATGGAACACGCATGATGGATATGGCAAAACAGATGCCTGTACACACGAAGGATTTGTGCTATGATCGCACATTGCCCAATTTAGTAGCACCTTATACGAAGGAAGTAATGCAGACTCTCTTACAGAGAGTACAAGCGGGAGATATTCCCAATACACCAGAAGCCTTACATAAGGCAGGAATGGCTAAATACGAACGAGTAAAGAAAAAGGAGTACCATGCATGAAAGTGCAAGCAGCAAGAAAACGATTAAATTTGAATGCCGGTTCGTGGTTCTTAGTTCTATTTTTTATATCATTAGGAATTATATTGCGATATACCTATGTACAGATTGTGGCAAAAGATACCTATTCTGAACGGTTTTCTAATCAATTTTTAACAGATAGAGTTTTACAATCTCCACGGGGAACTATTTTTGACCGCAATGGCAACCCCTTGGCATTGAGTGTAACAGTTAACTCCGTTAGCGCAGATCCAACCATGATGCGTGTGGTAGCTAAAAAAACGCCGGAAGAAGTGGCAGATGTATTAGCTCCTTATGTGCGCATTTCTAGAGAAGAGATTATTAAAAAGTTAAATGAAGATACAGCCTTTGTCTGGATTGATCGCCTCTTAGATGTGCCGAACTCCAATGGTATAGAAGCAGCCATCAAGGAAGCAAAGTTCAATTTTATTACCTTACATAAAGAGAGCCGTCGCTATTATCCGAATGATACTTTATTAGCGCAGGTCCTTGGATTTGTAGGATTCAATGAAGATGGCAAAGCGGATGCAGAAGGTAAGGCAGGGCTTGAGGCAGCGTTAGATGATGTGATTCGCAGTAATGAGGTAAAAGTCAGCATTTACAACGACACAGCTGGTCGCCCCGTCTTTGAGTCCGTACAATCTCAGTTTTTACCAGATCAAGAAAAATCGGTGAATCTTACCATTGATACAACGGTGCAGTTTATTGCCGAACGGGCCTTAGATAAAGCGATGATAGACACAAAGGCTCGCAGTGCAGCGATGATTATTATGGATCCAAAAACAGGGGAAATCCTTGCGATGGCCAATAAAAATCGAGGCATGGCATCGGACGTAAATAAATTAAAATTTGAAGATTATCGCAATAATGCGGTGGTGAGTATTTATGAACCAGGATCTACGTTCAAACCGATTATTGCCGCCTCCGCACTGGCAGCTGGAAAATGGCAGCTAGATACGGTCTATAATGATACGGGGACCATTATCATTGATGGACATCATATGAAAAACTGGGATGGTAAAGGCAGTGGTAAAGTACGATTGTTAGATATCTTAAAATATTCCATCAATACAGGTATGGCGTACTTGGGTACGACTACAGGTGGAGAGATTTTGACGGATTATGTAAAACGCTTTGGTTTTGGTAAGGCTACAGGTATTGAACTACCAGCAGAAGGAGATGGTATCCTTTTTGATCCTAAGACCATGAGTAAGTTAGATACAGCTACTATGTCCATCGGACAAGGGATTGCGGTGACTCCGTTACAAATGGTACAAGCCTTTGGAGCACTAGCTAATGGCGGTAAAATGATGAAACCTCATATTATTAAATCCATTGTCAATCCAGATGGAACGATTTATAAAGAGGCACAAGATGTGGAGCAAGGTCAACCTGTACCTGAAAGTATTGCCAAACAGATTACGGATATTTTAGAGAAAGAAGTCTCCGAAGGTGGCGGACATAAGGCGTATGTAGAAGGCTATCAATTTGCTGGTAAAACTGGTACGGCGGAAAAACTAGATGCTGAACATGGAGGTTATTTGAACGGTCGTTATATTGCGTCCTTTATTGGTTATGGACCGGTAGAAGATGCCCAATTTGTAGCATTAGTTGTGATTGATGATCCAGCAGGTACTTTCTATGGTAGTCAAATTGCAGCGCCAGTATTCCAAGATGTGATGTCACAATTAGTGCGGTACTATAAGCTTTCACCGACTCGTAGTAAACACGGTGATAAAGACAAGTCAAAAGCTGAAACTAAGGTATTGACGGTGCATCGTAATAAAGATGGCTCTGTCATTGTGCCAAACTTCGTAGGTCATGCGTATGGTGAAGTACGGGATTGGGTGCATGAAGCAGGATTAACCTTTAAACCTTATGGAACAGGCTATGCTGTTTCTCAAGAGGAAGCAGTGGGTAGTACTATAGAACAGGGCGGATCCGTTACAGTGTATTTCAAGCGGTAAGATACGTGGGCTATGGGATGTGAAAAAATATTACATCCTAGGCCTATTTATACAGCAGTAGGATATCTGTAATAGGGGATGCTCAAGGAGAGGATAGGATGATAGAATTATTAGGTAAGCCTGTAGCTCAGGCGCGAAAAGCGGTGTTGCAGGAAAAAATGCAAGCTTTGATAGACCAAGGTATAACGATTACCCTAGGTATTTTGTTAGTTGGAGACGATAGTGCTGCCAAAATGTATGCTACTTTCATGGAAAAGGTAGCAAAAGGGGCAAATTTCGGTACTGAATTAGTAGAATTGCCAGAAACAGCTACGCAAGAAGAGGTAGAAGCGGTGATTCACAAATTTAACACAGATGAACGTATCTACGGCGTATTGCCATTAATGCCGATGCCAACACATATCGACAGTGAAGCGGTGATTGGAGCCTTAGATCCAAGAAAAGATATTGATGGCTTAACGACCTATAATATTGGTTTAGTTAGCTCTGGTAAAGGTGGTTATGTACCATGTACGCCAAAGGCTTGCATGGCAATCGTAGATCATTATGGCATCTCCTTTTCTGGCAAAAAAGTTGTTGTCCTAGGTCGTAGCCAAGTCGTAGGGAAACCAGTAGCACTATTGGCGCTAGAACGCAATGCCACAGTGACAATCTGCCATTCTAAAACGGAAAATTTAGAAGCTGAATTGTTGCAAGCTGACGTGGTGATTGCTGCTGTGGGTAAAGCGCATATGGTACATGGGTCTATGTTGAAGCCAGAGTGTGTAGTGATTGATGTGGGAATCAATGACCTAGATGGACAAACCGTAGGTGATGTGGAATTTGCTTCTGCTAGTGAAGTAGCCTCTGCGATTACACCTGTACCAGGTGGGGTTGGTTCTGTGACTACTACCATGATGCTAGAAGGATTATATGAGGCATATTATGCACGAAATGGCCATTGCTGAGGGAATTGTAGATGTGGCATTAGATACATTGAAAGCTAACGAAGGCAGTATCATACATGCTATACAAGTACAGATTGGTGTTTTATCTGGGGTAGAATCAGAAGCGTTGCATTTTTGCTTTGATGCAGTGACACAAGGAACGGCGGCACAAGGAGCGAAGCTAGAGATAGAATTGATTCCTATGAAAGGGCGTTGCTTGGATTGCCATCAAGAGTTTTCAATGGACCGATATCGCCATGTATGTCCACACTGTAATAGCTTTGCTGTAGAAGAATTGCAAGGTCGTGAATTGCGTGTGGCATCCATCGATATGGATTAAAGGAGTATCATGGAAGTACAAGTAATGACAAATGTATTGGCTAAAAATGATGCCATTGCAGAAACACTACAAAAACAATTTAAAGATAAACGCATTTTGGTGATGAACTTATTAGGATCACCAGGGGCGGGTAAAACATCTCTATTAGAGGCGACTTTGCAAACGTTGTCCAAGGACTATCGCATTGCTGTTATTGAAGGTGATTTGTTCACGGATAAAGATGCGGAGCGCATTCATGCCACAGGTGTACCAGTGATTCAAATCAATACAGTCGGAGGTTGCCATTTAGATGCGAATATGATTCGTGAGGCTATTGCTGAACTAGATTTGGATGCGTTGGATTTAATCATCATTGAAAATGTGGGCAATTTAGTATGCCCAGCAGAATTTTTTATTGGTGAAGATATGAAAGTGACTGTTCTTTCTATTACAGAAGGAGAAGATAAGCCATTAAAATATCCTTTGATTTTTAAAGAGTCAGCAGCAGTATTGTTGAACAAAGTTGATTTATTGCCTTATGTACCATTTAAAATGGATGAGGCCATGCGGGATATTAACTCCTTACAACCAGGTGTGCCTATTTTTCAGGTGAGTTGCACTCAGGAAGCAGGGCTTTCACCTTGGATTACTTGGGTGAAAGAAAAATTAGAGGAGCGACGTAACAATGAAAGCTAATTGGAAAGCTGCCTTAGGGGCTATGATAATAGCAGGAATAGTGGTGTTACAGCCACAGATTGTACTGGGTCATGAGGTATCTATCAATACCAGTGCTGACACTGCACGTATGTCAGAAGAGTTGGCGCTTAGAAAATTTATAAAAGAGAAGAAAGCTTCCTTTCAGGAAGGCGAAGCAGAACAACTTGATCTAGTGGGAACTGCATTTACAGCTAAACGAGTGCCCCCTCTTGTGATTACAGATGAATTTGTGAAAGCTCTTGCAGGGGAAGCAAAAACTCGTGTAGAGGGGAAACAACATGAACCGTGGGTATTTCCAGATGTGGATGTACTGAAAGAAAAGCTAGAGGCTATAGGTAAACAAAAAGCTGCTGAAACACATGCTGGTGATATGTTGGATGTAGATTCCGCTGTGGAAAGTACGCTAGAAACAGGTAGCGCTGAGAAAGCTAAGGAAACTAAAGTATCTAAAGATAATAAGACCAATGGTAAAGAGGAACAGAAGGCATCTAGTGAGTCTAACAAGGCGGTAGAAGATACGGAAGATGCAAAAAAGTCTAAAGTTTCTAAAGCTTCTAAATATCCCATTGAGTTATTGTGGACAGATAAGCCTAGTATTTTCTTACATGAAGATGTTCATGTAGGAGCGACGCGTAGTGAAGTGCTCTTTGCTTGGGGTGCACCACGAGCTATGTGGCGAGACAATACAGATGGTTCTTTGTTGTGGCTATATGAAGGCGTAATTGGTAAAGAAAAAACTATAACAGAAAATAAAAAAATCTCTATTCAAAAAGAGGAGTTTTCACAGTTGGTGAAGAATACCTATACTAGTGACTCTTTAGCAGGTTCTAACAGTTCTGTGGGTTATGTATGGCTTTCATTGAAGCAGGGGAAAGTCACGCATTTGGGAATGATTGCGGGTCATGACTGGCCTCGTTTTGCTATACCAGCCACTACATTAGAAACGTTTAAGCCTAATACCATGACAGAATCAGATTTCTCTTTGATGGGATACCGATTAGGTGATACCTTTACCAATGATCCAAATCGATCTTGGGAAGAAAGAGGCAAGGTGTATGGTCAGGAATTTTTAGGCTATAAGGATGTAGTAATCGCATATAACAAGGAACACGAAATCACTCGTGTCATGATCAACTCATCGCTTGGTACGACGAAACGCGGCATTTCACTAGGAGATTCTAAATACTTACTGCTCTATCTCTACGGAGTGCCAGATTTTGAAGAACCTGCTAATCATCATGATAGTAGTAAAGGTGTAGTGTATGGCTATCGCCATCCAGTACTAGAACATACCTATTTGTTGTTTACATTGGATGATAAATTTATTAGAGAAATATTATTGTCCAACCAAAAGAAAAGCGAACTTGTTTCGGCTATGTAGCCTGTGGCTTTCTTAATTAAATTATATAAAGTGAAGACCGTAACACACCCCTTCTCAAGCTATACAGTGGTTATGCTTGTTCAGGGGTGTGTTACGGTCTTCTTACATTTGTGTGATATAGTCAGTAAGAGAAAGCCACAAGGCTACTACGCAAAATTGCGTCGCTTGGGGGGTGCGCCGTGCTCTTCTTGTGTTTGTATAAATTTGATATAGCAACGCCATAAGGCTACTACTCGTAATTGCGTTCCTTAGAGATTTTGATCTATTAAAAAATTAACGATTTGAGGAATTTATGGTATAATAATATTATTAGAAGGGCTATTAACGTATTGTTAGGTTCATCTCTTCCTACATTGTAGGAGGGAGGTGATACTATGAAGAGGCTTGCAATATTATCTTTACTGATACAAATTGCTATGCTGATCATAGCACTTTTAGATTTACTATATAAGTAATGAAAAAGCCTAACGAATAAGGTCTGGTCACCTTAATACGTTAGGCACATTTTCATTTCAAACTTTCTTGAGATGAGCCTAACGCCGATCAAACGTTGATGGCTCTTCTTTTTATATATTTAGTATACCATATTTTGTTGTGAAATACTACTGTTGCAACGGTAAGCTCTATATAATTAGGCTAAATTTTTGACATGTCAGTAATAAATGTAATAAAGAACGAACCTATTCCTATCCAAAGTGGTGTTATAATGTATTGTTTGAGAGGTATGACAAAATTTTCTGAAAAAAGTTAAAAAATTTTTTATAAAACACTTGCGTTAGGAATCATAAATGTGGTATTATATCAAAGTAGTCAAGAACAGGACTACGGAGTAGAAAAAAGTTCTTGACAAACTACATAAAGACATATATAATATGTACGTAAATGTGCTGGCGTAGCTCAATCGGTAGAGCAGCTGACTTGTAATCAGCAGGTTGTGGGTTCAATTCCTATCGCCAGCTCCATTTTTTTGGAGGGATTCCCGAGCGGCCAAAGGGAGCAGACTGTAAATCTGCCGTCTTCGACTTCGAAGGTTCGAATCCTTCTCCCTCCACCATTTTCATCGCGGGGTGGAGCAGTTGGTAGCTCGTCGGGCTCATAACCCGAAGGTCGCAGGTTCAAGTCCTGTCCCCGCAACCATGTTAATTCGTTAGTGATTGAATAGTGCTGGTGTAGCTCAGTCGGCAGAGCGTATCCTTGGTAAGGATAAGGTCACCGGTTCAATCCCGGTCACTAGCTCCATATACTTGGCGGCATAGCTCAGTTGGCTAGAGCAATCGGTTCATACCCGGTGTGTCCGCGGTTCAAATCCGTGTGCCGCCACCAATAACCTCACTTAGGTGGGGATTTTTTTATGTCCGAAATTAGATATACATTGAAATTCCTAGTTTGACTTTGTATAATGAAGATATAGAAATATGGCAACTCTATGTAAAATGAGATAGAGTTGCACCATTATGTATTAAGAATACGAGGTACATATGACAACATGGTTTAATGATTTAAAAGAATTAATTTGGCACCCTAAGAGTAGGGGATTTGATCAAATTGCAGAGCATGGAACGATAAAAAAAGGTTTACTTACCTATTTTGGTCTGGAAGTGGTATTCTGTTTATTGGTGGCTACTTTAGTACTGCCGTTGGTAGGCTTTTTCATGCCTGCCTATTATCGTGAGATTGACGCCTTAGGGTCGGCCATTATCATAGGTTTGGCCATCGTCTTTTTCCTATTTCAAGCGGTGTCCATTTTGTTTAACAGTGCGATTTTCTTCGGCTTATACAAATTGACAACAGGTGAGGCGACTTGGACAGATGTGGTGAAAGGATTCATCTACGGCAAGGTCATCACCAATGTATATGGCGTAGTATTAGGCGTGCTCTTGTTGCCGTTTTTTGGGACAGGTTTTTTCCTAGCAACATCCTACGGTATGGAACTTATTTGGCTCTTCATAGGGGCTTTCTTTGCAGTGGCCATCTGGATTTTCTACATGAATCTATCCCTGATGGCTCGTATTATTAAAAGTACCCTAATGAAAGTATTTCTATTATTGCTAGGTACTGGTATTGTGCAAATTATTTTAGAATATATGCTGAGATATTTGTAAGTTATGCGCTAGAATACTATATTGTGCCGCCTATATAGTATGTTCTCGGAATATATGTTGAATTACTTATATAAAATGTAATGAGGAACAGAGGTTAGGCTTTCACAGAAATATCCGATAAGTGGAATGAAAGCACCTGTAATTCCTATAAAATAAGTAAAGTGTATTTGTATTTCTCTATTTAATCATATATAATAAAGGTAATTAGTTTTTTTGTAATGAAGGAGGCTATTTTAACAATGGCAAAAGCAAAGTTCGAACGTAATAAACCACACGTTAACATTGGTACTATCGGTCAC
>NZ_KQ960751.1 GCF_001553345.1 Veillonella sp. DNF00869 | reverse complement strand
ATTATGCTTCGATAGCTGTAACAACACCAGCGCCTACTGTATGGCCACCTTCGCGAATCGCGAAACGTAAACCTTCTTCAATAGCGATTGGAGTGATAAGCTCGATGTTCATAGTGATGTTATCACCAGGCATACACATTTCTGTACCTTCTGGTAAGCTGATAACGCCAGTTACGTCAGTTGTACGGAAGTAGAATTGTGGACGGTAGTTGGAGAAGAATGGAGTATGACGGCCACCTTCTTCTTTTGTCAACACGTATACTTCTGCTTTAAATTTAGTGTGAGGTTTGATGGAACCTGGTTTAGCCAATACTTGACCACGTTCGATGTCTTTACGGTCGATACCGCGAAGAAGTGCCCCTACGTTGTCACCTGCTACTGCAGATTCCAAAAGTTTACGGAACATTTCAAGACCTGTAACCGTAGTGCTGGATGGTTCTTCTTGAAGACCAACGATTTCTACTACGTCACCTACGTTGATTTGACCACGTTCTACACGGCCAGTTGCTACTGTACCACGACCAGTGATTGTGAACACGTCCTCTACAGGCATCAAGAATGTTTTGTCTGTGTCACGTTCTGGAGTTGGGATGTATTCGTCAACGCGAGCCATCAATTCGTTGATTGCTTCTACGTATGTAGCGTCGCCTTCTAATGCTTTCAATGCAGAACCTGCCACAACTGGGATGTCATCGCCAGGGAATTCGTAGCTGGAAAGCAATTCACGGATTTCCATTTCTACTAATTCTAACAATTCTTCATCGTCAACCATGTCTTTTTTGTTCATGAATACAACGATAGCTGGTACACCAACTTGGCGAGCTAACAAGATGTGCTCACGAGTTTGTGGCATAGGGCCGTCAGCTGCAGATACAACTAGGATAGCGCCGTCCATTTGAGCAGCACCAGTGATCATGTTTTTAACATAGTCAGCATGGCCTGGGCAGTCAACGTGTGCATAGTGACGAGTGTCTGTTTCGTACTCTACGTGTGCAGTGTTGATTGTGATACCGCGTTCACGTTCTTCTGGAGCTTTGTCGATCATGCTGTAGTCTTGGAAGTCAGCTTGACCTTTTTCAGCAAGAACTTTAGTGATTGCTGCTGTTAAAGTAGTTTTACCATGGTCAACGTGACCGATAGTACCAATGTTAACGTGTGG
>NZ_KQ960750.1 GCF_001553345.1 Veillonella sp. DNF00869 | reverse complement strand
AGGTTGATACCATGGTATCAACCTTCCTCTGTTGTATATATTGAGTTATTATCTTTTTAAATTATCTACTATACTGGAATCGCTCTTTCTAGTCGGAAGGAATAGATGTATACCTCTTTCACAGGGTATGGTGTCAATCGCTCTAAGGCTTCTTTATACAGCATCAGCTGAATGCGATAGCGCTCTACTAGAGCCTTTTCATCAAGATGGTCTGTTTTATAGTCAACTAGCACCCAAGATCCCTCTTCTAGGAATGCTGTATCGATGATACCTTGTAGGAACAGATCTTCCCCGTCTAGCATCTCTGGGTACACACGGTTCGCCGGAAATAGCATACTAAATGGCAACTCTCGTTCCACTCGCTGTGCTGTTAGCAATCGTTGCCCTAGATCAGACTGAAAGAAATCACAAATCCGTTTTTCACTAATCGCCTTCCGTTCCTCATCAGTCAAGTATCCTTGTAATGCTAGCGAATCCAAGGCTTGTCGCAAAGATGGTCGTGTATATGATTGCAACGGCAACCACTGCATCACCTCATGCATGAGGGTACCCCAACGAGCGCCACTGCAAATCGGTGTGGACTCATTCATGGAAGATAAGGATACGTCGAAGGGCCCTAGGTCTACAGAGGCTTCTTCTGATATATCCTCTGCACCCTTTTCTTTGGCTTTCTCAGTACCGTTTTCCATGCCCTGCTCGCCAGTTAGCTCAGTATCATCAGTGCATGCATCCGGTATACTATCGCCTATTAACATATCTTCTACGGAACTATCTAAGTCCTTACTAGAGTCTACTATGAGTAGTTCAGACCTATCTGGTGTCCCAGATTCTCCTTCTATATTGCTGTTATGTGGATCTGTTCGATAGTCCGGCTCAATCATCTGTTTTGCCAATTCTTCCAGCTCCACAAAGCGCCGTTTAATTTCAGATACAGAAATTTTCCCCGCCCGTTCCGTAGAACTTTCATAAGCATACACAGAGGTCAACCGATCTATCACGACAGGGTCCAATGGTGGCGCTTCCACTGGTAATTGAGCTCGCACTTGTTCCAGAATATCTACTTCTACAGACGGTGTTTCCTGTGAAACACTGTAATCATTTCCATCATGAACGTGGAAGGACACTGGACAATCTTTGTACGGTATATCTGGGAGTTGCGGGCTTTCCACCTCCGCAAATTGGCGCAACTGCGTACCCCCTGCTACGTGGCGAGCTAAACTTCGCAAGATCCAATCTAAATAGGAATTACACCCTAGAATCTGCTCTTTCGTAAAAGCACTTTCACCCCACTGTAAGACAGGCGCTACCCATTCACCCATTTTCTTCGTCGCAGGTCGATCCGTAGAGCCATTGATAGAGCCATTGATAGACCCCTTCATATAACCTGTAATATACAGTTTATCTTTAGGCCGAGTTAATGCTACATAAAGGATACGCTCCTCTTCAGCTTTCAAATTTTCTTCCAAAGCTTGGTGCACGAAAATCCAAGGTAAGGAATTATACATCACACGCAAGTCTGGGAAATACCCTTTCAAACCCACTCCATATTCCTTGTGCAATAGCAAGGACCGGTTCAAATCCATTTTGTTAAAGCCCTTTTGAGTGCCCATGAGAAACACCACGGGGAACTCTAAGCCCTTACTTTTGTGGATGGTCATAATACGCACCACATTGTCCGCTTCACTCACCGTTTTGGCAACGCTTAAATCTTCTCCGGATGCCTGCAAGCTTTCAATAAAGCGCAAGAACCGGAATAAGCCACGGTAATTGCCACTTTCATATTGTTTCGCTCGCTCATACAAGGCCAGCACATTGCCACGACGCACCAAGCCATTTGGCATGGCGCTCACGTATTCTACCACATGCAAGGTGTCGTAGATGTGCCAAATTAAGTCCGTAATGCCTTGACGGCGAGACATGGTCCGCCAGGTGTCCATGGAGTCCACAAAGCGAATCCATCCTGCATTCTGGGAAGCTTCTACAAATGGGCGCAACCCGCTCCACAAGCTGTTCTCCCCTACAGACAGACGAAGACGTCCTAAATCGTTGGCATCCATCCCAATAAGAGGCGATTGCAAAACGATGGCCATAGGCAAGTCCTGCTCTGGATTATCGATGATTTGCAACAAGGACAGCACAAACTGCACTTCCATGGCACTGAAATAGCCGGATTTCTCCTCTGCATAGGCAGGGATGCCCTCTCGCCGTAGTAGGTCGATCATTCGGCTCGCTGACCCAGAGATAGATCGCTTCAAGAGTACAATGTCTCGCCATTCCATGAGCCGGAAGGTGCCGTCTTTATCTTGTACCATGGCGCCATTGTTCTTTAACTCTTGGATTTTACGGATCACAAAGAGCATTTCTTTTTCATCGTTCTCTAGGTCTTCTCCATCTTCAGGGTCTGTCTGTGCCTTATCTTCATCACAGCAAAGAACGTGCACTTCTACATCACCACCTACCCATTCTGGTGGCGCCTCTTCTACGATGCGACCTGTGTGGAGAGCTTCTGCCTCACCATAGGTAAGCCCTGCCCCTTCATCGGTCATAATTTGCGAAAATATAAAGTTCGTTACATTTAGAATCGCTTCATGGGAACGGAAATTTTGGGACAAATCGATACGCCGTTCCACACTGTTCACATCGTGATCAAACCGATGGTACTTTTCCATAAATAGCTGCGGATCTGCCATACGGAATCCATAAATCGACTGTTTCACATCGCCCACATAAAAACGATTGTCCCCACGAGATACTAAATTCACGATAGCCTCTTGGACGCCATTCGTATCTTGGTATTCATCGACCATCACTTCTTTGAATGTATCCTGTAACTCCAGTGCCACCTCAGATGGCTTGAGTTCTTCTGTAAATTCTGGGTCTACTAATAAGGCTAAGCATAGATGTTCCAAGTCGGAGAAATCGATCATACCCGCTTCTTGCTTTGCCTGCTGAAAATCCTCATGGAATCGTTTCACCAGCTGGATGATACCTCGTACCAACGGCACTAAGTACTCCATTTGCTCTCGCCAATCTGCTTCCGTAATAGCAAAGACACCTTTCGGCATGGCTTGCAATATATCTTTCCCTTCTGCCAAGATGGCTTTAATTTCACTCAAGATAGCTGGATCGCTTTCATTCATAGCCTTAGTGGCACGAAGTACGGGGAAGCTAAATCCCCCAATGCCCACTACACCGACATGCATAGCATCCCAAGTGTCTGCCTTTTGCATGGCTTGTAACAGTGTTTGCAGTTCACTGACCTTATCCATCCATTTGTCGAACCCATTGCCTAGGGTAGCCAAGCGCTGTGCCTCTTCATAGCGCTCTAATAGATACTCAATTTGCCGTTGTTGTTCTTTCCAAAATAATGTGCCCCAAGTAGTTTCTAACAAGGTTTGGTGTAAAGCACTTTCATAGGTATGACATACCTGATCTAACCAACGCATAGGCTGACTTTGAGCCAAGGCAAAGTTGTATATTTGAAAGACCGTCTCCCGCAGGATCTGGTCTGATCGTTCCGTGCTAAACATATCGCTCACATCGTAAATATTATACAAGCCTTGTTCGTAAGCCTCTAGCAAAATGGCATCTAGCACATCATAGCGCATAAGCGCCAATTCTCCTTCATTGCCGATGGTGAAAGACGGGTCTATATCTAGTTTATAGAAATAACTACGGATGACCCATTGGCAAAAGGAGTGCAAGGTGGAAATATGGGCGGACGGCAACATATTCAATTGTTCTTCTAAATAAGCATCCCCTGTAGCTTGAAACTCTTCCGCTAGTTTCACGCCGATACGAGCTTTCATCTCCGCTGCTGCCGCCTTTGTGAAAGTCACCACCATCAGTTCCTGAATACTCAGCTCTCGCCGTTTCAGGCGTTGTATCATACGCTCTACGAGGACTGCCGTTTTACCAGATCCCGCCGCGGCGGACACCAAGATCGTTTGGGATGGTAACTGCCCTGGTCTAGGTGCATCAATAGCGCTCTGTTGCGCATCAGTCCATTTCATAGGTAGCCCCTCCTGTTTGTAATGCTTCCATCTTCTCCAATGCTTCCTCTTCGGTCATGGTCTTAATATAGCGATATCTATTGCGCGTTCCATCAAAGCGACATAAGGCTTGGAACTCACAATATTCACATGGCCGTCGCTTATCCTTTTGGTACGGACTAATAGGAAACTCTCCATCCATCATCTGTGTACCACTGTTGGAAATAATTTGTTTTGTGTATTCCTTCATAAGGCCAAATTGTTCCATCGTCTTCAAACTTTTGGATGTGCGACTATCTGGAGTGCCGTCCTTTTTCAGAACAATCGGTACATATGGAGAATTGCTTTGATAAGCCCTCGTTACATCTAAGGATTGTAACACATCCCCGTCTACAAAGTATCCACTGTTTTTCAACTCTTGGATAGTAGCTTTTTCTTCCTCTGCCCGTCTGTGATTCACTACTTCAGACAATTTCACTTGCGGATTCCGTACATAGGTATAGAGGGCAGCCGCTGTGCCAATTCTATCTTGTGTATTCTTTTCCAATGCCAATAGATAGGTCATTAATTGCAATTTCAAGCCATAGTAAATTTCATCAGCTCGCACCGTAGTGCCCCCTGATTTATAGTCAATCACTGCCGCATAATGACCAAGAGGTCCTCGATATTCATCGACACGGTCTATTTGACCGCGCAGTACGATACTTTCGCCATAGTTTTTACCCAATGGGATGCGCACTGGACGCCAGTTAGATGTGCCCATGCCAAAACTTTGCTCTATTTCTGTAGTGGAAAACTCGCTTTTCTTAGACCAATCTACGAGACGTGCTACCGTAGCTGATAAGGTAGATGTTAATCGAGTATACAGTTGCGCTTCGTACGCATCTCGCTCTTCTGTACCCATCACCGCATCGGCCGCTTCACGGCATAAAGATTCTTGTTCTTCCTCTGTTAAATCACGCCATTGTCGACCCTGTTCTAATAGATATTCCCCTAAATAGCGCAACGTATCGTGAAGGAAGGTCCCGATTTCAGGAGCTCCAAAGGATTTCACCTTCCGTGGGGCTAAGCGTAAGGCATATTGAGCATAGAAACTGTATGGACAACGATGGTATCGTTCTAATCGTGTGACGGATCCCGTTAAAGCATCACTGCGTAACAATAACCCTCGTACAATGGACTGCTCAATGCGTGGCACCGCATTCGAGTCAAACATACCTCGTGTGGCAAAGAACACCTCACCTCTGTAGCCCATTTCTATGCTCCAGTTATAAAGACTCCACCAAGTAGAGGAGATAGAATCTCCTTTCATGAGAGCACTCATACGACTGGAAAAAAGGCCTAAGCTCTGGGATGGTCGCCACAGATAGTCCTGTTCTCGTCCCTCTGGCATAGATAGTGGTGCTTCTTCGATAGTTTTCACATACCCATATTGCTGTAAACGGCGCACTACCAAAGATGGTTCCATTTTAGACCCTTCTTCATCAGATGTGACATAGGACAGATGCAGTCCTTGGCTAGCACGAGTGCAGGCTAAATAGAATAAGAAATTTTCATTGAACATTTGCCCTAAAGCGCCTGCCGCTAATTGCACACCTACCTTAGCTAATGCCGTCCGCTCTTGGTCACGCAGAATCCCTTCATCCCCCATTTTACGAGGGAATACGCCCTCATTAAGGCCTAGCACATAGACTTCCTTCGCATCTGTCATATAACTGCGGTCGATGGTGGTAATCGTCACATGGTCCAACGATGGCGGCACCAAAGAGTAGGTCACTTCACTGAGTCCTTCCTCGATGATAAGACCCATCTCCTCTGCGTTCAACTCCTCTGTGCCCGTCACAGATGCACATTCCTCTAGCAATTGAATAGCATGTTTATAAAGCTGTACATGGCTGGCACTTTCTTGTACATCCCCACGGTCTTCTGCTTCGTCATACCAATGTTTCAATTGCTCTGGAATGCGCCAATCTTGCATGATTTGGAATAGGAACTCACTCCATTCCTGTCCCGTATGTGACAGTTTACAGAAATCATAGATTGGACGCAAATATTCTAGGACGCGCATATGTAAAGCCTGCATCACAGCTCGTCGCTCTTCATCGTCCTCGCCACCATAGGTCCACACATCTCGTAACCACGCTGCCCCTTGAATGCCATATTCTAAACAATAGTTTTCTAATCGGTCTACTTCTTCCCGTGTGAAAGGCGCAAAATCCGTTTTCAATAAGTGGAATACCGCATCATGATCAAAAAAGGTGCGATGTACATGGAAGATACCTTGCAAAAACTCCGCCAAAGGATGGCTAGTCATCATCTTCCGTTGATCCGAGAAGAAAGGAATGCCATAATTCATGCAAGCTTTTTCCAGTACATCACCATAAGACTCCATGTCCCTCAATATAATGGTACAGTCTTTCCAGCGATGTTCCTCTTCTTGACGATATGCTAAAATCTTACGACATACCGCATCAGCTTCCCGTTCTCGATTGTAGGCACTTACCATGGTCAACGAATCTTCGGTGGTATTTGCTTTCATAGGTGTTTTAAAAAATTGTGTGTTCAATTGTTGTAACACAGGTGTCCCTCGATAGACGGTGTTCATGTCATGCACCACTGCCTCTGGATACCAAGTCATCATATCTCGGTAGGTCTCCCAAACACGGAAATACATAGAGCCCTTGCGACTGTGCACCTCTTCCTCCAAGGATGGCAAACTGATTGTCATATGACAGGACTCACTGAGGGAAAATAGGCGTTGAATCAAGCGATACTGCAAGGGCGTAAACCAATGGAATCCGTCTACAAAGACATGGCAATGCTTCATGAGTGGAGACTGTGGCAATAGGTCGATCAATGTTTCCATAGAATCTTTGACGCCTAACTCTTCCAGCGCTGTATCGTAGCGTTCTAACAACAAGGATAATTCTTGTAATTTACGGCCCAACACCATAGAATCTACATATTTCACAGCCCCCGACAAGTCCTCTGGCGTTACACCAAAGGCTTTACACTCCGTCAAAAGACCTTGTATGACATCTCCAAAATGAGGTTGTTTCGCTGCCTGTTTAAACAAGTCCAACTCTCCGGCTGATTGCTTTAACAATACCCGAAGGACTAGTTTTTTGCCAATTTCCGACAGGCCTTCTTCTTTCACTTTCCCTAAGGATTGATACACTTGATAGGCTAGCCGTGTCATGCCCACCACACGCACCGTGGTAAACCCTTTTTCCTGACGATACTCTGCTAACTTGCGCTCCATCATATACGTCGCAGGATCTGGCACAAGGACGATAATCTGGTGGTCTGGATGGTCTTGTAAAATTCGTTCTATCTCTGCGAAACAAGCCGTAGTCTTTCCCGTACCAGCTCCGCCAATATATAACTGTGGTTGCATGTCCAACTCCTTTTCCTTTCAACACGTTGTATCTATCTCTATCCTATCATGTCTAGGGCACTTAGTAAAATTGCCAGGTCCCTCAACCGATTGACCTGGCAATAATATGTATATAATTAACGGTACGCTACCCGTTTTGGTTGCATATCATGAAAGTGCAAGCGCTCTTTTGCTGTGGCTTCCCAATCGGTGCCCGGTTTGCCATAATTGGCGTACGGATCAATGGACAAGCCACCACGTGGTGTAAATTCGCCCCACACTTCAATATATTTAGGCTCCATCAATGCCACTAAGTCTTTCATGATGATGTTGATACAATCTTCGTGAAAGTCTCCATGGTTGCGAAAACTAAATAAATATAATTTTAAAGATTTACTTTCCACCAGCTTTTCATCTGGCACATAGGAAATATAAATCGTTGCAAAGTCCGGTTGCCCCGTCATTGGGCAAAGACTCGTAAACTCTGGACAATTGAATTTCACAAAATAGTCATTCCCTGGATGTTTATTAGGAAATGCTTCTAGCACCTGTGGTGCATAATCTGTAGGATAGTCCGTATGGCTACCTAAAGCATGAACACCTTGTAATTCTGCTGCATTACGACCACTACTCACGAACTAAAACCTCCTTATTTTTATAGACTACTTTCTCCAACGCATTAATCAAGAAGTAGCTCACTACACCACACACGAACTGACCTACTACGAGGGAGCTCACTAATACCCAGTATGGAACTGGCAAGAAATAGGTCAACCAAATTGGTACAATCAATCCTGGTACAAAGGTAATGATAGGAATCAACACCCAATTACCTAACCCTTGACGCTTCGCAAGGACGATTAGACCTGTTGTCAATAAACCTACGATAGCTCCACCGATAGAATCCACTAAACCAAAACCACCCATCACTGTATTACTTACAAAGTTGGCAATACTAAAGGCTGGAATGGTGAATGGAAAGATAGCTGACAATCCATAGAGCGCTGTAGCAATACGCACTTGATACTGACCAAAGGCAAAGCCTTGCGTACCGATCATAAGCGCCAAATACATAGCGATGGAAATGGCAGAAATCGTCAATCGTTGTGTGTTGTTAAATTGTTTCATTATAACTCCTTAGTTTTGTTTACAGACAGGAGGATCTCGAACTGTCTATCTAATACCTACTACGACATAACTCGTAGCTACCTAGAACATTTCTAGGGTTTTGAAAAGCTCCGGGTATTCCAATGTGCCAGCTTCTAAAGGTGCTGCTTGGGCATCAAGCTTGATACACATCATATGCTCCCGGTCCAACCCTTCTGGTGGTTCTACACCAAAGTTATGTGCAAAATCATAGCCCAACCGTGGATAGTACACATTACTTCCGTACACGAACAAGTAGGAATATCCCATCTTACGAGCCAATCGTTGGCCCTCTAAGACAAGAGCTCCTCCTACACCATGTCCACGCATAGACTGCGCTACCGCCAGTAGACCCAAAATAAGCACATCTTGGTCGCCTACTTTACCACGCAGGAACATACCATACCCTGCAATGGCATTGTCGATAATCGACACCAAAGATAACTTAGGAATATACGCATCAGACTCACGCAAGGCTTCCACTAGTTTATATTCTCGTCCTGTACTGCGATCTGCACTGATATAGGCTTCTCGCACGAGAGCTGTGACCGTATAAAATTCACGCTTTTTCTCTTCTCGTATAATCATAGTTCCTCCGGTTCATGATGAAAGTACACCAAATGGATTGCTATCCTTTAGTATACCGAACTTTTTCGATAATAGCAAATATCTTTCCCTTATTTCTTAGCTTTCTTCGCTAGTCTCTCTCGTTCTTTTTGCTCTTGTTTTGCCAATCTTTCTTGCTCCTTAGCTTGCTGTTTTGCTAGCTGAGCTTCCTTGTTAGCCTGTTGCTTTGCTAATCGAGCTTGCTCTTTTGCCTGCTGTTTCGCCAATTTTTGTTCTGCTTGTAACTTAGCTCGTTCCGCCCTTGCCAAATGTTGCTGCTCTTTCTTTGCCAATGCCTCTTGTTTTCGTTGAGCTTTCGCTAATTGGCGTTGGGCTTGTGTGTCTAACCGTTCCTGTTTGCGTTCTGCTTTTTGCAATAAAGCCCACTCTTGTTTTGCCACTTTCATAAGCGGTCGTTGTTCCTTTTTAGACGCATCCCATTGACCCCCAGCCATAGCCTCCTGCACTTCTCCATCAATAGGCTGTAAGGCTACGTTTCCTTGTGCCTTCGCCGAAGGCACTACTAATTCTAAATGGCTTCGCTGAGATGTTCCTTGTTGAAAAGTACGCACTTGCACTAACCCATGATTTGGCAAAGCAGACGCGTCAATTTGGAAGGACTCCATTTTCTTTTGGATTTCTTCTTTCGTCAAAGCTGGTTCCACTGCTATTGGTGTTCCCTCATCAACACTATCCATTTGTGCTTTACCTGATTTTGCTTCTTCTTGTTCAATTTCATAATTCATAATAGAACGACGGTTTTCATTGTACAATCGCAATGCCAACATGCGATCACTTTCATTCATGGTTTCACGACCTGCCACCACATCTGCCATCATAGGGATCAATTCTTTTCTAGTGAATGCTCGTGATCCTAAATCTACCCCCTTAGTATCCGTAATCGCTCCATGTTTCACCAAGGTCATAAGCGCTTGATATTCCCAATCAGGAGGACTCACTACACCATATGGGTTTGCCTCTGCTTGAGCCACTGTCAATCCACCGACTACCAATGCCAATGCTATATAATATCGTAACTGTTTCATATCTATATCCTTTCTATTATCTATGCCGTCCTACATGCTGTGCCTTAGGGAACTCTGCTAACCATGCTGTTTCACCACTAGTGCAAACAGCTACAAGCACCGCTGTAGCAGGTCCACCACTATGATCTAATTCCTCATCAGTCAGTTCTATTGACTCCATAGATGCCCCTTCTAAATAACTTAACACTGTCAACTCTTGGCGGATGCCTCTGGAACCAATAGGCACCACACGGGATGTACTAGGATGTGCCAAAGCTCGTCGGACCTCATCATAGGTAACAATCCATTCTGGCTGTTCTAGCACTTCATTACCTACTAAGGGTTTTCCTAGTACGTACACAGCATAAGGTTCCCCTGTACCAAGCATTTCTGGCTCCCCGATTCCTAAGGCAGTAATCCCTACGGAAGTAGTGCTTACTTTCATATTGCTTTCATGGCTGCCATTAATTGGTACATCGATACCTAATGTATCCAATTCCTCTTGAATTCCCCTTATAACAGGTATCACTACCGTATCATAGTCACCACCAATGAGATATTGAATCCCTTTTACTACACCTTTCGCACATAAAATTTCTAGCATCGCTACACGAGTCGCAAACGCACCTACCATAGAGTAGGGCGCTTCTAATACATCATGTTCTTGCAAACCGATACCACTACTAATATCACTAGCAACAATCCAATCTACACCATTTTGCAAAGAAATTCTTGTTATATCTCGCATATTATCTACCACCAAAAACTTTAGTCAGCTGACTTACCACCAGTGCCGCTCCCACATAATTCACTAGATAGGCTAAAGACAAAGGCACAAATAAAATCGCCACAACTTCTACACTGTGCATCATCCATGATGTCACAACTAGACCTAAACCTACATTGATGATATACCCTACTATACCACTTACTACATAAGAGAAAGATGAAGCCCTCTTACGCATACAATATCCTATACTAGCCCCAGTACAAGCCATGATCAAAGCTACCACCACATGCATAGGTACACTAAGAGGAAATCCGGTGAATACGGCCGTTGCTAAATGCCCTAAGGCTCCAAGCACAGCACCTGCTACAGGTCCTAGCAGTAAGGCTCCTACAAAAGCTGGCGACGAATCAAATCCAATGGAATACACACCAAAATGGATCTGTCCGCCTATGGCACAAAGAGCAATCAATAAGGCATAGGCCGTAATCGTTCTAATATTCATAATACCCCCTCCTAGGGAATAACAACTCATACTATTTCTATGTTTATTATAGGTGACCCCACCGTATAAAGCAATCATTCATGGTCTTTTCATGTACAACATCTATACTTTTTATATACATCTCTTTAATCTATTTTGAAAATACGTTACAATACAAATATACACCTTAACATGAAAGGAGCACCTATGAAAGTCTTAATTGTTGAAGATGAACAAATGCTGAATAATATTATTGCCAAACGTTTAAAACTAGAATCTATGATTGTAGATCAATGCTTTAACGGAGAAGATGGATTAGATTATATTTCCACATCTAGTTATGATGTGATCGTTATGGACATAATGATGCCAAAAATGGATGGTCATGCCGTAGTACAACAAATGCGTGAAGAAGGTAACAAAACCCCGGTTCTTTTCTTAACTGCCAAAGATACATTAGAAGATAAAGTATCTGGTTTAAATTTAGGCGCTGACGACTATTTAGTAAAACCATTTGAATTTGACGAACTCATTGCTCGCATCTATGCGTTAGCTCGTCGTGGTCGCAATCAAGCTACAGAAGATATTATTGCAGGGCCATTACGCATCAATCAAAAGAGCCGTTCCGTTCTTCGTAATGGAGAGCCTATAACATTAACTGCCAAAGAGTTCGACCTACTCTTCTATTTAGCAAGCAACCAAAATATCGTTTTATCTCGTCAACAAATTCTCGACCATGTGTGGGAATACGACTATGAAAGTTACTCCAACCTAATCGACGTATACATTAAAGACCTGCGCAAAAAAGTGGACATCGACGAAACTAAAAAATTAATTCAAACTGTTCGTGGCGTAGGCTATGTGTTCCGCACCGAGGAATAATCCATGCACGATGTAATCAAACGCTGTTGGAACTCCATAGAGACTCTTCTCTTGCGAGTTCCTTTGGTATATAAAATTACTAGTTGGTACTCTATCTTTCTACTGCTAATGATAGGGCTATTAGCTACCTTTGTAATCCAATTCACCCATATTTGGGACCAAAATGAAATCCGTACAGACCTACAAGAGGCTGTCATTGAATCCGCTAGTGACCCTAAAAAGTTTAAGCCCTTTGATGACGGTATCTTTCTCTTAGTCTATACCCATGATGGAGTCGTCTTACGAGGTAATTTACCTGATTTATTTCCAAAAGAGGCTCCTCCTTCCTTTGATGCTATCACTGAAGTGAGTCATCAGAACCGTTCTTTTCTATACTACGATGCTCCCATTCAGCATCGCCCTGGTGTACAAGGCTATATTCGTGGCGTCGTACCTATGGCATTCCTTGATAGAAAGTCAAATAGCATGTTCTTCGCTTTATTATTCGGTGGTATTCTCTTCGTTACGGTTGCTGCTATTGGGGGCTATTGGATTATTCAACGAGGTTTAAAACCAGTACGTACCGTTACCAATTTAGCTGCACAAATTTCATTAAAGCGAGATTTATCAGAACGCATTGAAAATATCCCTGAATCTGGAGATACTATCTATCAATTAGCTTCTACTTTCAACCATATGCTCAGCAGTTTAGAAGAATCTTCTAATCGTGAAAAGCGCTTTAATTCCGACATTTCTCATGAATTACGTACACCTATTGCTGTCATCCAAGCTGAAAGTGATTACGCTCGCCAATATGTAGCCTCCTTAGAAGAAGCAAAAGAAAGCTTTCAAAATATTTTTGTTCAAAGTAAGGGAATGGCAGACATGGTCTCACAATTGTTAGAAATTGCTCGCCTTGATAGTCTAACCAATATAGATAAAGAACCTGTCCCTCTATCCAAAGTGGCTGAACAATTAGCCCATACCTATACTCGATTAAGTAAAGAGAAACATCTTACTTTTACTAGCCATATTGATGAGTCTATCATTGTTTATGGCAACCAAATCCTATTGCAACAGGCAATGGCCAATCTTTTGGACAACGCTTTCAAATTTGCCCATACGAGAGTACACTTGGAAGTCTCATCAGGATCTACCATTCACATCTCCGTTCAAGATGATGGCATTGGTATCCCTCCGGAAAGCATCCCTTTAATTTGGGATCGATTGTACCAAGTAGACCCTTCACGTACCTCAAAAGAAAATAAAGGTCTCGGACTTGGGCTCTTTTTTGTACAAAATGTTGTGCAACTCCATGAAGGTACACTGCAAGTAGAAAGCACACCAGATGTAAAAACAACATTTGGCTTTGAATTACCAATTCATAATAATTCTGAAACATAACAAAAGAGGATATCTGACAAAATTGTCGGATATCCTCTTTCTTACTTCACTCACTATATACAGTCTATCAGATGTATTGAATGTTCGGTCGATTCCCATGGATTTTCAACACTAAATAGCCAATGATCATCATTCCTATACCTGCCACCAAGAATACATAGGATGTACCCCAATAGGTGGCCACTATGCTAGCAAACAGCGGTCCTATCATATTTCCTAATTGTTGGGATGTCGTGGCAAGTCCGAATACTCGGCCACGCACGGATGGATCTGTATTCACGGTCATAGCTGATCCAAGGGATGGGAATATACCTACAATAAAGACGCCAATAAGTAATTGCAAGACCCCAAACCACCATAATCCAAACGGTAAACTTTGCAATAATAATACAGTTCCAGTACCCATTAGCCCATAAGAGATAACTCTAAAGTATCCTCGCCGCTGTCCATAAGCAGCCCACACATTAGTCATAATCATGCCCATCACACCACCACCGCTGAGAATGGACCCTGCTAACATGGCAGCCCCTTCCATGGAACCTTTTAATTCTCCCACATAAATGGCCACGATAGGTTGTAGCATAAGCATAACAGCTTGCACTAAAAAATATAACCCTAAAATATGGAGTAGTACCTTATTTTGTTTTGCTGCTTGTAAATCTTCTGAAAAAGAAGTTGTTTTTACAGGAGTTTCACTTTCCATTTGTGGTTCTTTCACAAAGATAGCTATTGCTGCAGTGACGATAAATAAAGTAATCCCTGCCACCATAAATACAGGCCGCATCCCTACTGCTAGTTCTGTCAACCCTCCTGTTAAGGGACCCACAGTATTCCCTAGGACTAAACCCATCTGAAAGATACCCATCGCCGTACCTACACGTTCTTTTGGCACAGATAATGATACCATAGTCATAGCGGCTGGCATAAACCCATTGGCAAAACCTTGAAATGCACGAACTAATAAAAATTGATATTCATCTTGTACAAAAGCGCTCCATAAATACGATAGGCCAATCAAGATCCCTGCTCGGATTGCCATTAGTTTCTTTCCATGCTGATCCGCCAATCGACCCCATACAGGAGCCATGATGGCAGCGATAAAAAATGAAATAGAAAATGACAAGCCTGACCAAAGAGCTAACTGTTCCTGTTCCACACCGAGCTCTAAAAGATACACGGGAAGGAAAGGAATGATCATTGTATAACAAATGGCAAGCAGTGACATCCCTATAGTAAGAATCCATACTGCCACCATTCCTGTTTGTTGTAATCCTTTCATACTTTACTCCCTCTAGATATATACAAATTGTAACCTTATTGTAACATATCTACTGTAAGGCCCCAACAAGTCCCCTCCATAGACAGGGAAATAAAAATAGAGGATAGTTGATATACTATCCTCTACTCATTGTAACTATAAGTAGATTGTCACAATCTAGCCTTTGACATTATGCAAGACTTTCCATAACAAATTCTGTAACAATTGAAGCTCCTCTTGAGATAATCCCAATTTCGTTTCAATTAATTTTGGAATATGTCGAACTTTTTTCTCCAAAGACTTTCCTTTTGTTGTTAACGTAATCATCATAGAACGCTCATCTTGTTTAAATCGTTCACGTATAATTAAGCCTTTTTTCTCTAGCTTCCGTAACAATGGAGTTAATGTTCCCGAGTCTAAATAGATTCTCTCTCCAATCATTTTTAGATTCGCTTCTTTATATTCCCAAATAACAGACATCGCAAGATATTGTGTGTATGTGATCCCCAACTCAGAGAGTTCTGGTTGACATGCTCGCAACGCTTCTTTTGCTGCTGCATATAAAGGGAAGCCAATTTCTTGCTCTACCTTTAATTTCTCTTTTTTCATCCTAAAATTCCCTTACCTCTTTCTTACAACTTACACTGAAAAATGTCGGTCAATAACATCTTGAAGCGTTAAACTTTGCATATATTCACGCAAATGATTTTGTAGATGTTCCCATAATGGCAATGTACGGCATCCTTCGCTCATCGGACATGTGTTCACATCTTCCTCTAAGCAAGCTACAACTGCAATAGAATCTTCTGTAGCAGCAAGAATATCATAGACCGTATAGTCTTTTGGCTCTTTTGTCAGTTGGTAACCACCATACTTACCACGAACACTTTTTACATATCCTGCTGCACTCAATCGTGCTACAATTCCTTCTAAATATTTATCAGAAATATTTTGGCGCTCCGCCATTTCACGAATAGATACATTGCGATCTACACTGTGCTCTGCCAAATCAACTAGCACGCGTAATGCATATCGACCTTTAGTAGAAATTTTCATAAATAATACCTCTTCAAAAGTAGGATTTATACCTAATCTATATTATATATAGAACAACGAATTTTGTCTATATAGATTGTGTACATATTTAGTACCTATATTGCATAAGTAACACTCACAATACGCATATAAGCAATATATTTTGTATATTTACACATACTGAAAACCAGTGTCGCCTACTAATGTACTCCATTATAAACTTATTAGTATAATTTATATAATTTTATAAGTTTTATAATTTTTTTAAATAAATTGACTCAAAAAACCTATCCTAACCTTCTAGTCTATGCTACAATAAGGATGTAATTTTATTTATTACTAGGAGGTTCACCATGTTAGAACGCGTATTCGCCTTAAAGGAGCGAAATACTACAGTCCGTACAGAAATACTAGCAGGACTGACGACTTTTATTACGATGGCATATATTTTGCTATTAGCTCCCAACTTACTAAGCCTAGCTGGTATGGATAAAGATGCTGTATTAATTGCTACAGCCTTGGGTGGTGGTTTAGTCACCATTGCCATGGGAGTATTTGTTAATTATCCTATTGCTTTAGCACCAGGAGTTGGCCTATTAGCTTTTTATTCCTTCACCGTAGTTCTAGGTATGGGGTTAACATGGCAAACAGCATTAGGTGCTGTATTTATTTCTGGTCTTGTATTCCTTGTACTGACTCTGACGAAAATCCGTCAACTTATTATTGAAGCAATTCCTTCTTCTTTAAAGATTGCTATCACCGTAGGTATTGGCTTGTTCATTTGTATCATTGGTTTGAAACTATCTGGACTTATGACTATCGCCTTATCCTTACAACCTGGTACATTGAACGACATTGTAACTGCCAAAGGTCATGGAGCACCAGCTGCATCAGAAACCTTATTAACATTAGGAAACTTAAGCAATCCTGAAGTGCTTTTATCTCTTTTCTCTTTGTTCTTCTCTGCCGCTCTCATGGCTCGTCGTGTCCCTGGATCTCTATTAATTGGTGTTATCATCACATCTATCATTGCTTATGTGACTGGTATCGCTACTTTACCAGAATCTTTAAGCATTATAGCAGTCCCTGATTTCAGTAAAATTGCCTTTATGGAATTGGATATTTCATCAGCATTCCATGTTGGACTTATTACTATTATCTTTTCATTTACTTTCGTTGAGCTTTTTGACTCCATGGGCACACTGATTGCTACTGCCTCTAAAGCAGGCATTGCAGACCCTAAAAAGGGTGAATTCCCAGGTCTTGGTAAAGCTATGATTGTAGACTCCCTTGGCGTTAGCTTCGGTGCTATGCTTGGTTCTAGCACAATTACTGCATTCGTTGAAAGTGCTGCTGGCGTAGGTGCTGGCGGTCGTACAGGATTGACTGCTGTTACTTGCGGCATCATGTTTATTCTTTGTCTATTCTTTGCTCCATTAATCGCATTAGTTCCGAATGCAGCTACAGCTCCTGTACTTATTTTAGTAGGAGCGCTAATGATGGAAGCTATCCGTGAAATCGACTTCTCCGATTGGACGGAAGGTTTCCCTGCCTACTTAGTTATTGTATTAATGCCATTTACATACAGTATTGCTAATGGTGTTGCTGCTGGTCTTATTGTATATCCTTTGATGAAGTTTATCACTGGCCGTCATAAAGATGTACACTGGTTTATGTATGTACTAGGTGCGATTGTATTGGCAAAATACATTTGGTTTGAATAACATACTAAATAACATATAAAATAACTCCAAATACAATAGAGGAAAGTTGATTCCATCATCAGCTTTCCTCTATTTTTTAGATTCTATAATACATGCTAGCACTACTCATATAAGAGTAATTGCCAACTTGTTTTACATGACAATAGGCAGATCTCTCTATACATCAATGAAAGGGGCCCACAGGGCCCTTTCATAGTATTTCGTATGTATTTCATACGGCTCTAATCAACAGGAATCGGACCTAACCCCAACCCTTATACTACAGCAAGTCGTCTTCGTATACTGCTTCTTCAAAGAACAATGGCAACAAATCTTCGCTATATTCGTTCATATCGCGGCCTGTTTTAGAGAATACCACAGACGCTGCAAAACGCATTAACTCCGCTTCATTCTCTGGATTGTTCACAAATTCTTCAATAATTTTGTCCATATCTAAATGGCGTTTCATAATGAATCGAGCTAATTTACGACGATTCACCGGATCATTCACCAATTCATCTACATCAATAATATACTCTGGCATTTTGATCGCAATATGTGTGTGGATTCCGTCTTCTTTCATGATAACCTCCTACATTGTACGCCCTATCGTAGGGCTACACTTATATATTAACAAATGTGATGTTTCACAACAATTACATAACGACTTTCTATCTGTTGCAGATACTCCTTATACATACCTGCATGTCTGCCTATAGGTTCGCTATGCTCCGTACCCGCTCTTGTAAGCTAGCCTTATCAGTAAACACCGTATCTAAACACAGTCCATGGGCAGGCGCTGTTTTCCCGATTAATTGTCTATTCTCACCAGCTATGATACATAGCACGTCCTCTGGTTGAAAGCGGCCTAAGCCTACATCCACCAAGAATCCTGCTATATTCCGCACCATGTGATACACGAATCCATCTCCTAATACATGGATTCTGACAGTCGTTCCCTCTTGGAATACCTTTACAGCGTACATGGTTTTCACTGGATCTTGTATCGTCGTATTATGGCCTTTGAAAGTACTGAAATTATGTGTTCCTTCTAATGCCTTTGCGGCTTGCTTCATGGACGATATATCCAATGGTTTGCGCACATGGTAGGCATAACGCAGTTGTAGTGGATCCACCACGGCATCATTATGAATGGTGTAAATGTATTCCTTCCCTTTCACATAATTCCGTGGATTCCAATCCGATGGCAACTCCTGTGCCTCACGGACCACGATATAGGGTGGCATATGGGCAATGAGGGCTCTCATTAGATTATCTACGGGAATCTTACCCGTAGTAGTGAATGCCACTACTTGTCCTCTAGCATGGACACCTGCATCCGTCCGAGAAGACCCGTAAATCGTGATAGACTCATTGCAAACCTTAGATAAAGCTTCCTCTAAATAGCCTTGCACCGTAGGTCCATTCTGTTGTCGTTGGTATCCACAGAGCTCTGTGCCATCATAGGCGACGATGAGTTGTATGGTTCTTGTCATATACCAAGTCCCCACCGCAATACAGCTAAGAGAATACTTACGAACACCACAGCGCCAATACCATAGAAATCTAATGGACTATAGCGTAATTCTTTCATCCGTGTACGACCTTCTCCACCTCGGTAACAACGAGATTCCATAGCTACTGCCAATTCATCGGCACGGCGGAAAGCACTAATAAATAATGGCACAAGTAAAGGTACCATATTTTTAGCCCGTTTCAGTAAGGATCCTGTAGTAAAATCAGCACCACGGGATTCTTGTGCTTTCATAATGCGGTCTGTTTCCTCTAATAGTGTCGGAATGAATCGCAAGGCAATGGTCATCATCATAGCCAATTCATGGGCTGGCACGCCAAAACGTTTCCATGGATTTAGGAGTCTTTCAATACCATCCGTCAACCGTATAGGCGATGTTGTATAGGTCAACAAGGAGGAGAATACGATTAAGAAAATCAATCGTCCTGCCATAAGGCCACCCAAATTAAGACCTTCTCGACTGATATGAAGCCAACCATAGGTAAATAGATATTCTCCCGGCGTAGTGAATACGTGAATAGCCAAGGTGAATACAATGATAATCCACAAGGGTTTTATAGACAGCCACACCAGCCGCACTGGTAAACGAGATAACCCCAAACATCCGAAGGTAAAGGCTGCTACAATGCTATAGGTCACCAAACTGTCCGCAAAGAAAATAGCAATGATGAAAATCATAGTGGCTATAATCTTAGCCCGTGGGTCCATGCGGTGTAACAAGGAATCTCCTGGAAAGTACTGGCCAATGGTAATATTACTTAGCATGGTGCACCTCCTTGAGATACTCGTAAATATCTGCTACTGCCTCATGGACATGAACACGGTCGATATTAACGGGAATATTTCGTTCTGCCAAAGCTTGCAAGGTTTGCGACAATGGCGGTACATCCACGCCAGCAGATTGTAATTTCTCACGGTCATTATGGAAAATTTCAATAGGGTTGCCATCTAATAAGACTTGCCCTTGGTGCATAACAATCAATCGATTCGCCATGCGAGAAATATCTTCCATATTATGGGACACAAGGATAACGGTAATCCCTTTTTCCTTATGTAGTTTCAGAATTTCTCCAAAGATTTCTTCTCGTCCAAATGGATCGAGTCCAGCAGAAGGCTCATCAAGAATTAAATAGTCTGGATCTAGGGCAATAACCCCTGCGATAGCCACACGGCGCATTTGTCCACCCGATAAATGGAAGGGAGACCGCTCTGCATAGGTATCGTAGTCTAAACCTACAAATTGCATGGCTTCTCGCACACGGCGGTCCACCTCTGCCTCATCAAAGCCTAAATTTTTAGGTCCAAAGGCAATGTCTTTAGCAATGGTTTCCTCAAAGAGTTGATGCTCTGGATATTGGAATACCATACCCACTTTATGACGTGTTTGTTTTACTGTTTCTGTTTTACCTACTAGGTCCACACCATTCACTTTCACAGTGCCTGTAGTAGGATGCAATAAGCCATTTAAATGTTGAACTAAGGTGGATTTACCAGACCCGGTATGGCCGATGATGCCTACAAACTCACCTTCGTGAATGGTCAAGCTCACATCGTGAAGAGCCGTTTTTTCAAAAGGTGTCCCCTGTCCATAGGTGTAGGTGACATGTTCTAATTGAATTGACATATGGCCTCCCCTAGTTCTTCATTAGTAGTAATACCCTTTGGCATAGTTACCCCTTTTTCTTGTAAGCGCACCGCAATCTCTGACGGCACCGGTACATCTAGACCAAGACCTTTTAACGTATCTACATTCATAAATACATCTTTTGGAGCTCCTTCATCGATGACCTTACCTTGTTTCATCACAATGATACGATCTGCTAAGGCTGCCTCTTCCATAAAGTGCGTAATATATACGATAGTGATGCCTTCTTCTTTATTGAGACGGTACACCGTATCCATAACTTCTTTGCGTCCTTTGGGATCGAGCATAGCCGTTGGCTCATCTAATATGATACATTTCGGCTTCATCGCTAAAACACCAGCAATGGCGATACGTTGCTTTTGCCCTCCTGATAATAGATGAGGTCCATGTAAAGCATAGTCCGACATGTTTACCGCTGCTAATGCGGCATCCACACGTTCTCGAATTTCTGGAGCTGGTACCCCTAAATTTTCTGGCCCAAAAGCCACATCTTCTTCTACAATGGCTGCCACGATTTGATTATCTGGATTTTGGAATACCATGCCCACATTTTGGCGAATATTCCAAATTAATTGTTCTTCTTTTGTATCCATTCCTAACACGGTAACGGTACCAGATGTAGGTTGCAATAGGACATTAAAATGTTTGGCTAGAGTACTTTTACCACTCCCATTGGTCCCTATAATACTGACAAACTCACCTTCATGAATGTGAACGCTCACATCCTGTAAGGCGTGTACCTCACGGCCCATTTCGTCTTGGTACACATGACTCATATGGTCCGTAGCGATCATAACTTGTTTCATTTTTTATCTAATTTCCTCTCTACGTAAGTACAATTGTTACTTCGTATTACAATCTACTTCATTATACCTTGTAGAGAGGTTTAGGACAATAGGCAACCTTGGGGAATATTGTTGGGTTTACAAATGGTCTCTTAATTCTATATTTTTCTTTTCATCTATGGTTATATGAAGTCAAGAAAGTGGAAAAATAATCTAAATTATAATATTCTGTAAGCATATTTATATATTATAATTTATATAGGGGGTATATTTTATGAAACGTAAGTATTATATGATTGCTTTATTAGTAAGTGCATTAACAGCTAGCCTATCACCATCTACAGTAGATGCAAAGCAGGGACACGATATTAATGTAGCTATTAAAACTACAATAAATCCTGCATTAGAAAAGCAGCCTCAAGAAAATCCAAATAGTATTTCTAACAGAGTAAAAGATATCGTATCCCCAAAGTCAATGACAATAGGAACCATCCCTAAGGGAAACCTTTATATTCCCAAAGATACACCTATTACACTAGAATTAACACAACCTATTAGCTCTAAAAAAAGTAAGAAAAATACTAGCTTTGTTCTAAGGACTGTTGATAATTTAATTCTTAATGGAACAATCATTATTCCAAAAGGTGAAGAAGTTAGAGGTAAAGTGATTGATTCTCATGGGAATGGTATGTTTGGGCGAGGAGGCCGTTTAATTATAGATATCCCAAGTATTAAAACTCTTAATAATGTAACTATTCCACTTAACGGGTATGTAAATGGATATGGTTCTGATGACACTGGTGCTGTTGCTGTAACGGCAGTAGTTTCATTAGTAGGAGGATTCTTTATGCGTGGAGAAAATATTTACTATGAACCTGGTCAACTATTTACAGTAACAGTTCAAAAAGATACAGATTTAGAAGTAACACCTGAAACATTGGCGCAAGCAATGGATCAAAATAAAGTTCGTGGTCAATCTTTAGAAGTAAAGGTTGCGAATTAAATATTGATATGTAAAAAGACCATAATGAACTGATATAGTTCATTATGGTCTTTTATATTGCCCTAAATTATTATTGTTTGAGGAAAATGGCACTCTTTGTACCTTGTCATTTGCAACTTCCTATTTATTCCTAGCTGTGGATTTTCTTTACCCCCTTCGGTCGTAGAAAATCTTACGGGTCGAACTCCCCGATTCACACACTTTCATGCGTTGCTTCGCTCCTATGAAAGTGGTTCACTGGGGATCCCAGGCCTAT
>NZ_KQ960749.1 GCF_001553345.1 Veillonella sp. DNF00869 | reverse complement strand
CTGGTGTTGTTACAGCTATCGAAGCATAATCTGACTGAAAGATTATCTATATAAACCGTGCAATCAAGGAGCGGCAAACTTGCCGCTCTTAGGTTGTGTATAAACTATGATATAGAAGGTTGCCCTCGCGAGGGAGAATTTCTATGGAGCAGTTCATTCTGGAAATGGACGAAGGGAGATATATAACAATGGCAAAACAACAAAAAATCCGTATTCGCTTGAAAGCATATGATCACAAAGCATTGGATCAAAGTGCTCAACGTATTGTAGACGTTGCAAAACGCAATGGCGCATTGGTTTCTGGACCAATTCCATTGCCTACAGAAAAAAACATTTTCACGATTCTTCGTTCTCCACATGTTAACAAAGATTCTCGTGAACAATTCGAAATGCGTACACATAAACGCTTAGTAGAAATTATTGAACCAAATTCGAAAACAGTAGATGCAATCACTCGCCTTGATTTGCCAGCTGGTGTATCTATTGAAATAAAATTATAAGAAATAAGGAGGTGCGATTATGTCTAAAGCTATTTTGGGTAAAAAGTTAGGAATGACTCAAGTCTTCACTACTGAAGGCAAACTAGTTCCTGTCACTGTAGTGGAAACTACACCTAGCGTAGTAGTGCAAGTAAAAACTGTTGAATCCGACGGTTACAATGCAGTACAGCTTGGATACGGTTCCATTAAAGAAAAACATTTAACTAAACCTGTAAAAGGCCAGTTCGATAAAGCCGGCGTTGCGCCAGTTAAATATCTTCGTGAACTTCGCCTTGCTGAAGCAACTGATTACACAGTGGGCCAAACTCTGGCAGCTGATATCTTCGCAGAAGGTGAGCTAGTAGATGTTGTGGGTACAGGTAAAGGTAAAGGTTTCGCTGGTACAATTAAGCGTCATAACTTTAGCCGTGGTCCTGAAACTCATGGTTCCAAATCTCATCGTGAACCAGGTTCCATCGGTCCAATGATCTCCGGTGGCGGCGGTAAAGTATTTAAAGGTAAAAAACTTCCTGGACAAATGGGTGGTGGCAGAGTTACTGTACAACGTCTATCTGTTGTAAAAGTTGATACTGAACGTAACCTTTTATTAATCAAAGGTGGCATCCCTGGTGCTAAAGGTAGCCTAGTGATGGTTCGCAACACAGTAAAACCTGTTAAATAACTAATTGTCGAAAGGAGGATACATAATGCCAACAGTAACTAAATACAACATGTCCGGCGCTAAAGTCGGCGAAATCCAGTTGAATGATGCAGTATTCGGTGTTGAAGTAAACGCTGCTGTTATGCATCAAGCCGTAGTTCGTCAATTATCTAACGAACGACTTGGTACACATGCAACTAAAACTCGAGGAGAAGTACGCGGTGGCGGTAAAAAACCTTGGAGACAAAAAGGTACAGGCCGTGCTCGTGCTGGTTCTAGCCGTTCCCCAATTTGGGTAGGTGGTGGTATCACTTTTGGTCCACAACCACGTAGCTACTATAAAGCTATGCCTCGTAAAGCTAGACGCTTAGCAGTTAAATCTGCATTATCTGATAAAGTAAATAACAGCGAATTGTTCGTAATCGACGAATTGAAATTAGCTGCACCAAAAACTAAAGAAGTATTAAATATTCTTAATAACTTCCAAGTAGGTGACGCAAAAGTTCTTTTCATCACTGATGGTGATGTAAATGTGGAATTATCTGCTCGTAACATTCAAGGTGTGAAAGCTCTTCCATACACGAACATTAATATCTTCGATTTATTGCATCACGACAAACTCTTCATCGCTGAAGGTGCTATTGCAAAAATTGAGGAGGTGCTTGGATAATGAACAAATTTGATGTATTAATTCGTCCAATCATTACAGAAAAAACAACTTTGTTAATGCAAGAAAACAAATACACTTTCCAAGTTCCTTTGAATGCGAACAAAGTAGAAATCCGTAAAGCTGTTGAATCTATCTTCAACGTAAAAGTAGAAAAAGTAGCCACTATCCGTGTATTAGGAAAAACTAAACGCATGGGTCGCACAATGGGTAAACGTAGCGATTATAAAAAAGCTATCGTAACTCTAAAAGCTGGCGAAACTATTGAATTATTTGAAGGTGTATAAGAGTCTAGTAAGGAGGCCCAATAATGGCAATTAAATCATTTAAACCGTACTCCGCTGGTCGTCGGTTTATGACAGTGTCTGCCTTTACTGAAATTACAGCAAGCAAACCTGAAAAATCCTTGCTCGCAAAAGTAACTTCTAAAGGTGGTCGTAATAACACTGGTAAAATGACAGTACGTCATCAAGGTGGCGGTCATAAACGTCAATACCGTATTATTGACTTCAAACGTACTAAAGATAATATCCCAGCTCGCGTAGCTACAATCGAATACGATCCTAACCGTAGTGCTCGTATTGCATTGTTAAACTATGCAGATGGTGAAAAACGTTATATCATTGCTCCACATGGTCTTAAAGTGGGTGATGTAGTTTACTCCGGTCCTGAATCCGATATTAAACCAGGTAATGCATTACCATTGGCTAATATCCCATTGGGTACTCAAGTACACAACATCGAAATGAAAATTGGTAAAGGCGGACAAATCGTTCGTTCTGCTGGTACTTCCGCTCAATTAATGGCGAAAGAAGGCAACTATGCATTACTTCGTTTACCATCTGGTGAACTTCGTCGTGTACGCGTAGAATGCCGTGCTACAGTAGGTGTTGTATCTAACATTGACCATGAAAATATCACTATTGGTAAAGCTGGCCGTCAACGTTGGTTAGGCATTCGTCCTGGCAACCGTGGGGTTACAATGAACCCTTGTGACCATCCTCATGGTGGTGGTGAAGGTAAATCTCCAGTTGGTCGTAAACATCCTGTTACACCTTGGGGTAAACCAGCTCATGGCGTTAAAACTCGCGACAAGAAAAAAGCTTCTAGCAAGTTAATCGTTAAACGTCGTACAAAATAGGATATAGGAAGGAGATATAACAGTGTCCAGATCAATTAAAAAAGGCCCTTTTGTTGCAGAATCTCTTCTGAAAAAAATTGATGCCTTAAATGAAACTAATGATAAAAAAGTAGTAAAAACCTGGTCCCGTGCATCTACTATTTTCCCACAATTTGTAGGCCATACGATTGCTGTGCATGATGGTCGCAAACATGTACCTGTATTCATTACAGAAGATATGGTAGGTCATAAATTAGGTGAGTTCGCTCCTACACGTACTTATAAAGGTCATGGTAAGGACGAAAAATCTACAGGCAGAAAATAGGAGGATTTAACATGGAAGCAAAAGCAATCGCTAGACATATTCGTATTGCGCCTCGTAAAATCCGCATCGTTGCAGATTTAGTGCGCGGTAAAAACATCGGCGAAGCATTTGCCATCTTGAAGTTTACTCCGAAAGTTGGCGCCGATGTAGTAACTAAAGTTTTGACATCTGCTATTGCAAATGCAGAACACAATTTTGATATGAATGTAGATAATCTTTATGTGTCCGAGATCTTTGTTGATCAAGGCCCAACAATGAAACGCATTCATCCTCGTTCCCGTGGACAGGCTTTCAAAATTTTGAAACGTTCTAGCCACGTAACAGTAGTTGTTAAAGAAAGAGCTTAATCGAAGGAGGGAAACAGAGTGGGTCAAAAAGTAAATCCACATGGCTTGCGTGTTGGTATCGTAAAAGATTGGGACGCAAAATGGTATGCTGATAAAGATTTCGCATCTAACCTTCATGAAGACGTAAAAATTCGTACTTTCTTGAAGAAAACACTTTTCATTGCTGGTATTTCCCGCATTGAAATTGAGCGTACAAATAAACGTATTAAAGTAACTATCCACACAGCTAAACCAGGTATGGTTATCGGTAAAGGTGGACAAGGTATCGAAGATATCCGTAAAGAGTTAAAACGTTTTACAGATAAACAAATCGATGTAAACATTGCTGAAATTAAACAAGTAGACATGGAAGCTCAACTTGTTGCTGAAAGCATTGCTAGTCAATTGGAACGCCGTGTAAGCTTCCGTCGTGCAATGAAACAAGCAGTAGGTCGCACTATGCGTTTAGGCGCTAACGGTATCAAAGTAATGGTATCCGGTCGTCTTGGTGGTGCAGAGATCGCTCGTAGCGAATCTTACCGTGAAGGTTCCATTCCACTTCATACACTTCGTGCAAATATCGACTATGCAACAGCAGAAGCACATACAACATATGGTTGCATCGGTATTAAAGTATGGATCTACAAAGGTGAAGTTTTGCCGGAAGCTAAACAAACATCTAAAAAGGAAGAAGGTGACAACTAATGCTAATTCCAAAGCGCGTAAAACATCGTAAACAATTCCGCGGTCGTATGAAAGGCCGTGCAATGCGTGGTAACAAAGTTGCTCATGGTGATTTCGGTTTAGTAGCATTAGAGCCATCTTGGATCACAAACCGTCAAATCGAAGCAGCCCGTATTGCTATGACACGTTACATTAAACGTGGTGGTAAAGTTTGGATTAAAATTTTCCCTGATAAACCAATCACTGCAAAACCAGCAGGCGTTCGTATGGGTTCCGGTAAAGGTTCTCCAGAAAAATGGGTAGCAGTAGTTCGCCCAGGACGTGTAATGTTTGAAATGAACGGCGTTCCAGAAGTAGTGGCTCGCGAAGCTATGCGTCTTGCAAGCCATAAACTTCCAATCAAAACGAAGTTCGTTGTTAAGGGTAAAGAATTGGGTGGTGACGTAAATGAAGGTTAATGACATTCGCAATTTGAGCGCTGCCGAGTTGAACACTAAAGTTTCCGAATTGAAAGAAGAGTTGTTTAACCTACGTTTTCAACTCGCTACTGGTCAATTAGAAAATCCAATGCGTATCCGTGAAGTTAAAAAAACTATCGCTCGTATCAAAACTGTACAACGAGAAGAAGAAATTAAAGGTAACGCATAATAACAAATTTTGTTTGGATTGAATAGGAGGCTTAAAGTCGTGGCAGAAGTAAGAAATGTACGAAAAGCACGTGTAGGTAAAGTTGTAAGCAACAAAATGGATAAAACAGTTGTTGTACAAATCGATCGTAAAGTACCTCACGAATTATATAGCAAGCCAATGGTAACAAGCAAACGTTTTAAAGCTCATGATGAAAATAACGAATGCTTAATTGGCGATATCGTAAAAATCGTAGAAACTCGTCCATTATCTAAAGATAAACGTTGGAGAGTTGTAGAAATTATTGAAAGACAAAAATAATCAGTGATGTAAGGAGGAAAAGTCATGATCCAGCAACAAACAATTTTGAATGTTGCCGATAACACTGGTGCGAAACGCATTATGTGCATCCAAGTGATGGGCGGTTCTTACCGTAAATTTGGCAATATTGGTGACGTAATCGTTGCTTCTGTAAAAGATGCATCACCCGGTGGCGTTGTCAAGAAAGGCGACGTTGTAAAAGCCGTTATTGTTCGTTCTAAAAAAGGCATCCGTCGTCAAGATGGTTCCTATATCCGTTTCGATGAGAACGCTGCTGTAGTTATTAAAGACGACAAAAGCCCTCGCGGAACTCGTATTTTCGGACCTGTAGCAAGAGAACTTCGTGAAAAGGATTTCATGAAAATTATCTCCCTTGCTCCAGAAGTGTTATAAGAAGGAGGAGCTCAACATGTCCCAAAAACTACATGTTAAAAAAGGTGATACAGTTGTTGTTATCTCCGGCAAGGAAAAAGGTAAACAAGGCGAAATCATCGCTGTTGATATCAAAAAAGAACGAGTAACTGTAAAAGGTCTTAACCTAGTTAAACGTCATACAAAACCTAGCCAAGCGAACCCTCAAGGTGGCATCATTGAAAAAGAAGGTACAATCCATGTATCCAATGTAATGGTGTTAGATCCTGAACAAAAAGTTCCAACTCGTACTAAAAAAGTTGAGGAAAATGGTTCTTTAGTTCGTGTAGCTGTTAAAAGTGGCGCTAAACTTTAATTGATAAGGAAAGGAGGTCTTTTACAAAATGTCTCGTTTACAAGAAAAATATACTTCTGAAATTAAGAAGGCTTTACAAGAGAAATTCCAATATGGCAACGTAATGGAAATTCCTAAATTAGAAAAAATCGTAATCAATATCGGCGTAGGCGATGCTGTTGGTAATTCCAAAGCATTGGACGCAGCTGTTAAAGATTTAGAAATTATCGCTGGTCAAAAACCAGTCGTAACTCGCGCGAAAAAATCCATTGCGAACTTCAAAGTTCGTGAAGGTATGCCTCTTGGCACAAAAGTAACTCTTCGTGGCGAACGCATGTATGAATTCCTCGATAAATTGATTAATGCGGCATTGCCTCGCGTGCGTGACTTCCGTGGTATCAGCGCTAAAGCGTTTGATGGTCGTGGTAACTATGCATTGGGCCTTAAAGAGCAATTAATCTTCCCTGAAATCGAATACGATCAAGTAGAACGAGTAACAGGTATGGATATTATCTTCGTAACAACAGCTAACACTGACGAAGAAGCTCGTGAATTATTGGCACAATTCGGCATGCCTTTTGAAAAATAATTAGGAGGAAACGATAGATGGCTAAAAAATCTATGATCGAACGTGAGAAAAAACGTGCACGTATCGTTGCAAAATATGCAGCAAAACGCGAAGCGTTAAAAGCAGCAGGCGATTATGAAGGTTTATCCAAATTACCTGCCAACGCATCCCCAACACGCTTGCACAACCGTTGCAACTTAACAGGTCGTCCTCATGGTTATATACGCAAATTCGGTATTAGCCGTATTGCGTTCCGTGAATTGGCGTACAAAGGACAAATCCCTGGCGTGAAAAAAGCTAGTTGGTAATAGGATAACGAGAGGAGGTTTTTAGAAGATGGTAATGACAGATCCGATTGCGGATATGCTGACTCGCATCCGTAATGCAAACTCTGCACTTCATGAAACAGTTGAAATCCCTGCTTCTAAAATGAAGGCTGCTGTTTTAGCTATCCTTAAAGACGAAGGTTTCGTTAAGGAAGTTGAAACAATTGAAAATGAAAAACATGCTACTTTAAAAGTAACATTGAAATATGGTTCTAATAATGAAAAAGTAATTACCGGTATTAAACGTATCTCTAAACCAGGCCTACGTGTATACGCGAAAAAGGAAGAACTTCCTCGCGTACTTGGTGGTTTAGGTATTGCAGTTATTTCTACATCTAAAGGCATTATGAGCGACAAACAAGCTCGTAAAGAAGGCTTAGGTGGCGAAGTAATCGCTTACGTTTGGTAATCATAGCAATAGGAGGTAGAAAGAATGTCACGTGTCGGTAGAATGCCTATCGAGATCCCAGCTGGCGTAACAGTATCTCAAAACGAGAATACGTTAACAGTTAAGGGTGCAAAAGGTGAATTAACTCGTACTTTCCATCCGGATATTAACATTGCTGTTGAAGAAAATGTAATCACAGTAACTCGTCCTAGCGATGGAAAAGAACACCGTTCTTTACACGGTTTAACTCGTGCTCTTGTTGCAAATATGGTAACAGGCGTACATGAAGGCTTTACTAAAACTTTAGAAATCAATGGCGTTGGTTACAGAGCGGCTAAGCAAGGTAACAAACTTGCTTTAACATTGGGCTTCTCCCATCCAGTAGAGATGGAAGCTCCTGCTGGTATTACAATCGATGTCCCAGCTCCTAATAAAATCGTTGTTTCTGGTGCTGACAAAGAAGTTGTTGGTGCAGTAGCAGCTGATATTCGTAAATGGAGAAAACCAGAACCTTACAAAGGTAAAGGTATCCGTTACGAAGGCGAAGTTGTTCGTCGTAAAGCAGGTAAAGCTGGCGCTAAAGGTAAGTAATAACAGTTTACATTAGAAAGGAGTGGACATCTTGGCAGGAACATCCAAACGCAAAATTGCTCGTGCAAAACGTCATTTACGTTTACGTCGTCACATTTCCGGTACGGCTGCACGTCCTCGCTTGAACGTATATCGTTCTTTAAGCAATATTTATGCTCAAGTCATTGATGACGTAGCTGGCAAAACATTAGTATCTGCTAGCTCTCAAGATAAAGAATTAAATCTTTCCTACGGCGGTAACGTAGCTGCTGCTAAAGCAGTTGGTGAAGCTGTTGCGAAAAAAGCAATTGCTGCAGGTATCGATACAGTAGTATTTGACCGCGGTGGTTACATTTATCATGGTCGTGTAGCAGCCCTTGCAGAAGGTGCTCGTGAAGCAGGCTTAAAATTCTAAGAAGGAGGAACTATAGACATGGCAAGAATTGATTACACAACTCTTGATCTTAAAGAAAGAGTAGTATTCATCAACCGCGTAGCCAAAGTTGTTAAAGGTGGTCGTCGTTTTTCCTTCAGCGCCCTTGTAGTTGTTGGTGACGGCAACGGTCATGTAGGTGTTGGCTTAGGTAAAGCTGCGGAAGTACCTGATGCAATCCGTAAAGGCATTGATGATGCTAAGAAAAACCTTATTCATGTTGTTATTAAAAATGGTACAATCCCTCACACAGTTACAGGAACATTCGGCGCAGGTCGCGTATTCTTGAAACCAGCTGCAGAAGGTACTGGAGTTATCGCTGGTGGCCCAGTTCGTGCCGTATTGGAATTAGTTGGTGTTCGTAATATCTTGACTAAATCCTTAGGATCTTCTAATCCTAACAACATGGTTCGCGCAACACTAGAAGGTTTAGCTCAATTAAAACGAGCTCAAGACGTGGCTGCACTTCGTGGCAAAACTCTTGAAGAAATTTACGGTTAATAAGGAGACCAATAATGGCACAAGTTAAAGTAACATTAACAAAAAGCTTAATCGGTCGTCCTGCAGATCAACGTGCGACTGTTAAAGCTCTTGGATTGAAAAAAACTAACTCCCAAGTAGTTAAAGAAGTGACACCTCAAATCGAAGGTATGCTTCATAAAGTTAGACATTTAGTAAAAGTAGAAGAAGTATAATAGATAAGGAGGTGCACGAATGAAACTTCATGAATTAGCTCCGGCTGCAGGTTCCAAAAAAACTCGTACTCGTGTAGGTCGTGGTCTTGGATCCGGTTTAGGTAAAACTTCCGGTCGTGGTCAAAAAGGTCAAAATTCTCGTAGTGGTGGCGGTGTGCGCACTGGCTTCGAAGGTGGCCAAATGCCTCTTTATCGTCGTTTACCAAAACGTGGTTTCAAAAATATCTTTGCACTTCAATATGCAGAAGTTAATGTATCTCAATTGAATCGTTTTGAAGACGGTGCAACTGTAGATCCAGTAGCTCTTATTGAAGCTGGTATTTTGAAAAACGTACGTGATGGTATCCGTATCCTTGGTAACGGAACTTTAGAACGTAAATTAACTGTTATCGCTAACGGATTTACAAAATCTGCAGTAGAAAAAATCGAAGCAGCAGGTGGAAAAGTAGAGGTGATCTAGGGTGCTAGATAGCCTCTTGAATATCACAAAAGTAACGGAATTACGCAACAAAGTAGTTTATACATTACTTATGTTCATTGTCTTTCGCTTAGGTATCCATATTCCGGTACCTGGCGTAGAGGCATCTGTTATTGAAAGCTTATTCACCAGTGGTAACTTATTTGGTTTACTAGATTTGTTCGCCGGTGGTGCGTTAAGTAAGTTCTCTATCTTTGCAATGAGTATTACTCCTTATATCAATGCATCAATCATTATGCAATTGTTAGGAGCGGTAGTACCAACATTTGAAGCATGGAGTAAAGATGGAGAAGAAGGGCGTAAAAAAATTGCTAAAGTAACACGTTATGGTACAGTAATTCTTGGCTTTATTCAAGCCTTTGGTATGACTTATGCATTACGTGCTAGCAACGCACTTATTGATAATAGCTTCATGTCTGTAATTCTAATCTCTATTATTTTGACAGCAGGAACATGTTTCTTGATGTGGGTAGGAGAACAAATTACAGCTCATGGCATAGGTAATGGTATTTCTCTCATTATCTTTGCTGGTATCGTGGCGCGATTCCCTGATGGGGTTCAAACCATTTACCAGTACCTACAAGTAGGTACAATTAATGTATTTCAAGCGATTCTATTTGCTATCATTGCGGTAGCTATGATCGTTCTTGTAATTGCTGTGACACAAGGCCAACGTCGAATTCCTATTCAATATGCTAAACGCGTAGTAGGACGAAAAATGTATGGTGGTCACTCAACATTCCTGCCGTTGAAAGTCAATCAAGCAGGGGTTATCCCAATTATCTTTGCGTCATCCATATTGATGTTCCCAGCTACATTGGCACAATTTGTACAAGTACCTTGGGTACAAACAGTTGCAAGTTATTTCCAATGGGGAACGCCGATACAAACTATTTTGTATGCTGTGTTGATTTTATTTTTTACATACTTCTATACAGCTATCTCAATCAATATTACGGATATGGCAGATAATATGAAAAAACACGGTGGTTTTATCCCAGGTATTCGCCCAGGAAAACCGACTGCTGACTATGTAGACCGAGTAATGACTCGGATTACATTAGTAGGTGCATTTTTCTTAGCTTTCGTTGCAATCTTACCAAATATGATTGGTGGATTGACAGGTATTCAAGGTGTGTACTTTGGTGGTACAGCACTACTTATCGTGGTGGGCGTAGCATTAGATACAATGCAACAAGTAGAATCTTTAGTATTAACACGCCAATATAAGGGCTTTGTGAAATAGGAGATTATGATATGTATATTTTATTAATGGGACCTCCAGGTGCTGGTAAAGGCACGCAGGCAGCTCGTCTGATTGAAAAATATGGTATCCCTCAAATTTCTACAGGTGACATGTTCCGTGCCGCTGTAAAAGAATCTACTCCATTAGGATTAGAAGCTAAGAAATATATGGATGCTGGACAATTAGTTCCAGATAGCGTTACCATTGGCATCGTTCGTGAACGCTTGTCCAAGGATGACTGTAAACAAGGTTTCATTTTAGATGGCTTCCCTCGAACAACAGCACAAGCTGTTTCTTTGGATGCGATTTTAAAAGAAATGAACATCGTTCTTGATGCTGTACTTAATTTAAGTGTGCCCTCTGAAGAGTTGGTTCGACGCATCAGTGAAAGAGCACGTCTTGAAAATCGTGATGATGACAAACCGGAAACAGTACAGAAACGTCTTGCTGTATACGAAGAGTCTACTAAACCATTGATCGATTACTATCGTAATAGTGGTCAATATGTAGAAATCAACGGCTTACAGGATGTGGACACAGTATTTGCAAATATCGTTACGGCTTTGGAGAAATAATCAATGATTATTTTTAAATCGCCCGAAGAAATTGAGCATATCCGAAAGGCATCTCAACTGACAGCAGCAACGTTAACCGAGCTTGCTAAACTAGTTAAGCCGGGTGTTTCAACGCTTGAGTTAGACCAATTTGCCGAAGAATATATTCGCAGTCATGGAGGAGTTCCAAGCTGCATTGGTTACTATGGGTATCCAGCAACTATCTGTGCTTCCATAAATCATGAAGTGGTACATGGGATTCCAAGTGCATCTCGTATACTAAAAGATGGCGATGTCATCAGCATTGATTTAGTATCATCTATTAATGGATATCATGGGGATTCTGCTATTACTGTTCCAGTAGGAGAAGTAAGTCCTAAAGTCTATGCATTACTAAAAGTTACAGAGGAATGTCTTTTCAAAGGGATTGAACAAGCTGTAGCGGGTAATCATGTAGGAGATATTTCCCATGCCGTACAATCTCATGCAGAACGTCATAGATATGGTGTTGTGCGAGATTTTGTAGGACATGGTTTAGGAAAAAGCATGCATGAAGATCCACAAGTTCCAAATTATGGTACTAAGGGCAAAGGTCCAGAACTTAGACCAGGAATGGTCATCTGTATTGAGCCAATGATTACTATGGGCACGCACAAAGTAAGAGTTCTTGAAGACAACTGGACTGCGGTCACAATGGACCGTAAGCCAGCTGCTCACTTTGAACATACCATTGCCATTACTGAAAATGGTGCTGAAATACTTACTATGCGTGATACACCGAGGTTAATACAATAACCAGTAACCGGAGGATAAAAGATATGTCAAAAGAAGACGTTATTGAAGTGGAAGGTACGGTCGTTGAGGCACTACCAAATGCTATGTTCCAAGTTGAATTGGAAAATGGGCATGTGGTTTTGGCTCATGTGTCAGGTAAAATGCGTATGAATTTTATCCGTATCCTTCCTGGTGATAAAGTTACTATGGAACTGACACCATATGACTTAAGCCGTGGTCGCATCACCTATCGCTTTAAGTAAGCATAGGATCCACAAAGGAGGTACTTATGAAGGTTAAACCATCAGTTAAAAAGATATGCGAAAAATGTAAAATTATTAAACGTAAAGGCCGTGTAATGGTTATTTGCGAAAACCCAAAACATAAACAAAAACAAGGATAATTGATAGGAGGTGGATGAATAGATGGCACGTATAGCCGGTGTAGATTTACCACGTGACAAACGTGTGGAAATTGGTTTAACTTATATTTACGGTATCGGTCTTACTCTTTCTAAAGAAGTATTAGCAAAAACTGGTATCAACCCAGATACTCGCGTTCGTGATTTAAGTGAAGATGAAGTAGCTAAAATCCGTGAACTTCTTGATGCAGAGTATAAAGTAGAAGGTGATCTTCGTCGTGAAGAAGCACTTAACATTAAACGCTTAATTGAAATCAACTCCTATCGCGGTAAACGTCATCGTATGGGACTTCCATGTCGTGGTCAACGTACGAAGACAAATGCTCGTACTCGTAAGGGTCCTCGTAAAGCAATCGCAGGTAAGAAGAAATAATAAAGGAGGGATATTGTGGCTAAGAAAACAGTTAGATCCAAAAGAAAAGAAAAGAAACATATCGAATCTGGTGCAGCGCATATTCGCTCCACTTTTAACAACACTATCGTTACAGTAACAGACGTAAACGGTAATGCTCTTTCTTGGGCATCTGCTGGTGGTCTAGGTTTCCGTGGTTCCCGTAAATCCACTCCATTTGCAGCACAAATGGCAGCTGAACAAGCGGCAAAAGCAGCTATGGAACACGGTCTTCGCACTGTAGAAGTATTTGTTAAAGGTCCAGGATCTGGTCGTGAAGCAGCGATTCGTGCGTTGCAAGCAGCTGGTCTTGAAGTAACAAGCATTAAAGATGTGACTCCAATTCCTCATAACGGCTGTCGTCCTCCAAAACGTCGTCGCGTATAATCTGAGCTATATACTTAGAAAAGTGACAAGTTTTAGAGGAGGGTATACCTGATGAGCGAAGAAAAAAAACTTAGAATCGAGAAAGTAGTAATGACAGAAGATGGCCGCTACGGTAAATTCGTATGCGAGCCATTGGATCGTGGTTATGGTATTACTCTCGGTAATAGCTTGCGTCGCATTTTGCTTTCATCCTTAGATGGAGCAGCAATTACTTCCATCAAGATTGACGGAGTACTTCATGAGTTCTCTACGATTGAAGGTGTTCGTGAGGATGTATCCGATATTATTCTGAACCTTAAACAGTTGTGCATTCGTCTTGAAGATGAAGCACCTGTACCGATGGATGTACATATCGATGTTCGTAAAGATGGAGTATTAACAGCAGGTGACTTGATTCAATTCATGCCTCCTGAAGTCGAAGTCTTAAATCCAGAATTGGTAATTGCTACAATGGATGAAGCAGCTCATCTTGTAATGGATGTGCGTATCGAACGCGGTAAAGGATATGTACCATCTACTAAGAATAAACGTGAAGATGATATGATTGGTCAAATTCCAATTGATTCTATCTTCTCGCCAATTCTAAGAGCAAAATATGAAGTCAGCGATGTCCGCGTAGGCAACGAAATGGACTTTGATAAGCTTACTTTAGAAGTTTGGACAAATGGTTCTATTACAGCATCTGATGCAATTGCTAAATCTGCAGCAATCATGATTTCCTATCTAGGAAACTTTACTCGACTAGCTCATTCTCATGATATGATTAATGTAGGGGAAAGTGAAGCAGAATTAACAGGTGAAAATGGTCAAGAAGGTGGCGATATTGATGCTGAACCTAAAGGACCAACGACAATTCCTATTGAAGATCTTGAGTTGTCTGTTCGTGCTTTCAATTGTTTGAAACGCGCTAACATTCATACTATCGGTGACTTAACTGGTAAATCAGAAAACGAATTAGGAAAAATCCGCAATTTAGGGAAAAAATCTGTAGAAGAAATTCTAGAGAAATTACAATCTTACAATGAGAGTAATGATTCCTTAACATCTCAAAGCGAATAAGAGGAGAAAGACTAATGGCATACAGAAAATTAGGCCGCAACAGTTCCGCTCGTAAAGCGTTGTTCCGCGGTATGGTAACATCTCTCTTCGTACATGAACGCATTGAAACAACAGAAGCAAAAGCAAAAGAGCTTCGCAAATATGTTGATGAAATGATTACATTAGGCAAACGTGGCGACTTACATGCTCGTCGTCAAGTTCTTGCTTTTCTTATGAACGAAGATGCAGTAAAAAAATTATTTGATGAAATTGCTCCAAAATATGCTGAGCGCAACGGTGGTTACACTCGTGTAATCAAACTTGGCCTTCGTAAAGGCGATGCAGCTCCATTAGCTATTCTTGAGCTTGTATAATCAACAGCAATCTGGTTGTGATAGGATGAGTTTTACTCATTCTGTTGCAGCCTTTTTTGCTTTTCTATGGCATATAGAGGCTCTATCTAATAGAGAACCGTTTATAGTCAGATAGCGGGATTTTTGGGTTTTGTAACATATAGTATAGAGGCGAAATAAAATGAATTGAATACATGAAAATAGCGACTCTGTCCGGTGGGATGGAGTCGCTGTTTTAGTATTAATTAAATTGTGTTTCGTCCACTTCAAAGAAACCAAAGTATTCCATACGTCGAATCATTTCTTCGTAGAAAGCAAGGATCATGGTGTATTTGTTGGATTGTTGTAAGGCTAGAGGGCTAATGCTTTCTTCTGTCATAGCCTCGTAGATTTTGCACATCACATCATGTTTTGTGGTTGGCTTGCTGAGGAGTTTCATGAACTCTAAATCTTCTTCGTTGAAATCGGAGATAGGGTCATTGTAGCGATTGCCAGGGTAGATGTAGGCATTCACCCCTTCTTGTGGCATAATCTCTACAAATGGAATATAGCGCTCAGGGATGTAGCTTTTCTTCTCTTCAAAAATATGATGTTTGAAAGGATGCTCTGTTTCCAATACAGACAGGCTGATACCGCCTTGAATGATGTGTTCTACTAAGAACTGATATAACAATGGCAAGCACATATCAGGGATGGTATGCTCTCCTGTATAGGTTACTAATGTGTTGTGTTTCAGATAGAAATGAGGACCCTCTTGTTGGAATAAATCTACTAATGCTTTTGTTGCAGAGCTATCCATCCGTTTTGCTAAGTTTTCAAAGATTGGCTCTAAATGTTCCGATGGAATGCGAAGAGTGAATAGGAATTGCTCCAAGCTGTGTTGGAAGTCTGCATCTGTGACAGATGTTTCGGTGATGCGTTTTGGTGTAGCCCCTTTGTGGGTGAATAAGGATTTGCGGAATGCTGTGTTCAGCATAAAATCGATGTACTGTTCTCGTGCCAATGGATCATGTGGAGCTAGCTCCTGTAATTGCGTGCGCAATATTTCGTCATACACAGTAGGGAATGATAAATTCAAATCGCAGTCGCAGAGGTAGGTAAATCCATGCTCTGCCATATGGTCCATGCATTGGTGAAAGTACACTGGTGTGTTCACTGGCTCTAAATGGTCATGGCCTACATAGCAATCTTGCTTTTGCAATATTTGACGTAAGGACTGCAAAAATGATGTCTGTTGGTTTTTTACCGTATCGTATTCAAGCATGAGAGCGCCTAGCTTACTCGCCACCGTTTTACCGTGCCGCACTTTTTCGCGATGGTTCAAGGTGTTGATATCTTTGTTGGCAAACTCTAAAAGGGCACGCACACTGTCCATCTTATGCCAACCTGGGTAGGTATTATAGGACATGTACAAAATACCATTTTCCGCGAGGTGTTTTTTACAGAGGCGAAGGAAATTGTTTTTCGTTTCCTCGTCCACCCAAGAATAAAAGCCATGAGCGATGATGTAATCGTAGGTGCCGAGGTGGTGGTGACTTTCATTCACATCACCTTCTAATAAGTCAAGGTTTGTGATGCCCAATTGGTCAATATAGGTCTTGCCTACACTCACTTGGGTGGGGGCAATTTCGATACCTGTGAAAGTCGCCTGCGGATAGAACAGGGCTTGGGAAATTAAATTGCCGCCGTAGGAAGATCCGACTTCCAAAATGCGAGCTGTGCTAGCAGAGGCCGGTGAAAGTCCTAATAGACGAGCGTAACTTTCAAGGAAGGGAGCAGACGCATACGGAAAGGGCTGAGATAAATACCCTAAGTCAGCGTAGATTTCTTTGGCCTGCTCTTTAGTCATTCGTGTGTTGTATCGCATAAAAACTCCTTTATTCTCTGAGATGTCATCATAGTTACTCACGGGTTATAGTGAGTGGTTTATTTCATATAGTTATATAGCTATAAGTATATCAGAAATAGGATGATTTATATACTGTATACTGATGATCAGGTAGTATTAAAAAGGGTGTAATGGAATGTACTAATTTTAATACCCTATACAATGTGACGCATGTGATATAATTGTAATAGAATCTATATAACGTGTCCCTACTTAGGGATTAGGGACGATGAGGAGTCATATGAAATATATTAAGGAGCCTTTACAATTAGACAATCCTTTGGAGTTTTGGCTAAACTTCGAGGGGGAAGAACGGGTCTTTTGGGTGGACCGTCAAAGTGATCGTGTGGTGGTAGGTGCCAAACGATTGGCGGTGGTACAAGATGATATCGACCGAGAACAATATGCGTACGTATTTTATGGGGGCACCTTCTTCCCTACTGTAAAAGATAAAAAATGGCGTAACATGGGCCATGAAATGGTGGCTTTCACCCATTACTATATTGTAGAAAATGGGGAGTCCTTTTATCTGCATGCAGGGGAGGGCGTAGATATACAGCGCCATAAGATTGAGCGCGTAGACCATACGTTCACAGAAACCAGTGATGATAAACAAGAGTGGGATACCTTGATGGATGCCATTTTGACGAATATTCACGAAGGGCGCATGACGAAGGTAGTTTCTTCTCGTGAGGTAGAATTTACCAGTCTTACAACGTTTGATGTGGTCAGTATATTGGACCGCTTGGTGGAGAACAACCCGAATTGCTTTATTTTTGGCTATGAGAAAGAGGGACGCACCTTTGTGGGGGCATCCCCTGAAATTCTCGTGCGCCATCGAGGCGATGAAATTCTAAGCTATGCTTTGGCAGGAACGGCACCGAAGTTTGGTCCTAAGGCGTGGACGAAAGAGCGATTCCTAAATGACCATAAGAATCGGGTGGAGCACAATATCGTGCGAGATCGCATTGTTCATACGATGCGACAAGTGACGAATGATGTGACCGTAGGAGAGACGGGGATTATGGAGCTTTCACGGTTATACCATTTGCGGACCATTATCACCGCTAAGGATAGCACGAAATCCCTTATCGAATGGGGACGATTATTACATCCTACACCAGCCCTAGGGGGCGAGCCACGAGAACTGGCGATGGATTTACTGGCAAAGTATGAAGCCCATGAGCGTGGCATGTATGCGGCGCCCTTTGGATTTATGAAAGACATGGGGGATGGCATTCTGGTGGTTGCCATTCGGTCGGCCCTTATCATGGATAACCGACTCTATGCCTATGCAGGATGTGGTATTGTGAGCGAATCCAATAGCGATGAAGAGTACGAAGAAACTATCAATAAAATGGGCACCATATTGGATGCCTTGTAGGATGATACATCCACGTATAGATCCAATTAGGCATGCCATAGGGTAGGATTATGAATCCGTACTGATGTATTGAACAGATACAGGAAATTAAACAGGAATGTTGAGCAATCAGCATTCCTTTTTTGGTTATGAACCCATGTCTATGTATGTCAGTTAATTATGAACGAGATAGGGGCGTCTAGGTGTTAGATAGATACCCCGTGCAACTCATATGGATACGTACAGAATCTAAAAACAATGGTATAATACATAGTAGATAGTCACTATTAGATATAGTACAATACCACATATTGGTATGGGAGATACGATATGAATGAATATATAGCAAGTTTGGTGGATGAGTTATACCAATTAGGGGTGCGCCATGCGGTGTTCAGTCCTGGTTCACGGTCCACTACATTAGCCATGCTTTTTCAAAGCCATGGAGGCTTTCACACGTATATGAATATTGATGAGCGGTCTGCTGGGTTTATGGCATTGGGCATTACTAAAGCGCAAGGCGAACCAGCCGTATTAGTGTGTACATCGGGGTCTGCGTTGACCCATTATGGTCCAGCTGTGGTGGAAGCCAAGCACAGCGGTGTGCCTATGATCATTTTGTCCGCCGACCGTCCGTACACCTTGCAACAGGTGGGGGCACCACAGACGATTGATCAACAGAAATATTTTGGCACCGCTGTGAACTATTATGAGGAATTGTCTGTGCCTAGTGAAAGTCACTATTACACCTATCCTCGTCAAGTGGCGCGTCGTGCCTATTTGAAAGCGAATGACCATAAACTTGGTCCTGTACACATCAATGTGCCTTTGTTTGAGCCTTTGGTGCCCAATCGTGAGGAAGAGTATTTTAAACAGGGGCGCAGTGCGAAACCATTCCGACTTGTGAAATATCAGGAGATAGCATCATTGGCATCGTTGCTGGACGGAAAACGAGTGCTCATTTTGGGCGGTCCGTCGGTTACGAACCCCAAAGTGGTGGTGGACTTCGCCAATCGGATTGGCGCTGTTGTCATCGGTGATCCCTTATCTAATTTGCGCCAATATGAGGGCGTGATTAGCACCTACGATGCTTTCTTGGCTCATCATGAACGATGGGAGGAATTGAGACCTGATGTGGTCATCCAATTGGGACAAATCCCTGTATCAAAACGGATTCAACAATGGATGGGGACCTTGACGGACATCGATTATATTACCGTCAGCCCTAATGCAGATGTGGTGAACCCTAGCTTGACAACTACCATACATGTCATGGCGAGTGTAGAGGTATTTGTAACAGAAGTATATCGTGGCTTATTTGCTGTATTGGGTCTAGGTAGTAGAATAGGAGATACAGTGCAGGGATTATTAGATAAAAGTGACGCGGAAGGCGCTAGCTCTTATAAATTTGGACTGGAACAGGACATCACAGATATCAATCATCGACATAGATTAGAGGAATCTAACACAACATGTAGTTGCTATACCGTATCGGATATAGAGTATGTCAGAGTATGGCAAGGTATCGAATCCAACAGCCGTGAACAATTAGACAAAGTCCAAGAGGAACCGAATCTATTTGAAGGCCGTACCATTCACATGTTACAACAAATGATGTCTGATGAAGGCCAACTTCTGGTGGCGAACAGCATGTCTATTCGTGATATGGACTATTTCTGGGCCACTGGACGATCGCAAGCCATGGTGTATGGAAATCGTGGCACCAATGGTATCGATGGGACTGTGTCTACGGCGTTAGGGCTAAGTACGAATGGGAAACCTACGGTGATGCTGACGGGAGATTTAAGTTTCTTTCACGATATGAACGGTTTAGCCATCGGCAAGACCCATGGGATGAATTTGACCATCGTTTTGCATAACAATGATGGAGGCGGTATTTTCCAATATTTGCCACAAAAAGGGACGGACGATTTCGATTACCTATTCAACACACCGCAAGGCATCGATTACAGTAGCTTAGCCACCATGTATGGCTTAGACTATGTAAAAGTCACTACGAATGCAGAGTTAGAACAGGCGATGCAACACTATATCGGTACAGAGGGGATTCACCTCATTGAAGTGCCTACCTCTAAAGAAATCAGTCGTGAATTGCACAAGGTCTATCGGGTACAATAATATGAGGCCAATGATTCAAGATATACGAACCTTAGATATGCAACGTATGCAGATCCACATAGGAGAATACTACTATGGGGTGACTGTAACGGGTACGGGGAAACCTTTAGTTTGTTTTCATGGATTTTCCGAATCCGGGTCTACCTGGGATGGAATTGAGGTCAGCGGGTATCGACTGATACGTATCGATAGTATGGGTCATGGTAGGTCGGCTCGACCTATGGAATTAAAACCTTATGAACTGCCTCAGATGCTCAGTGATTTGCATAGAGTTATCTATGCCGTAGCCGGTGAAAGATATGCTCTCATGGGGTATTCCATGGGGGCTAGGCTAGCCTTAGTATATGCGCTAGAGTATCCTCAGGAAGTGACGCATCTAGTCTTGGAAAGTGGCTCTGTAGGGATAGAAGATAGCGTAGCACGACAAGACCGCTATGTAGCCGATCAAGGGCTGGCTGAACGGATTCGGGCACATGATATCACTTGGTTTAGCGAGACTTGGGCTAAACTAGAAATTTTCAAGACACAACAAGGTTTACCTACAAAGGTGCAACAGCAGATTAGAGGACGGCGCTTGCTCAATAGCCCCCATGCATTGGCTTTCACCTTGGAAGGAAGTGGACAGGGGACGATGCCTTACGTAGGACATCGATTATCGGAGCTAACCATGCCCATTTGTTATATTAGCGGTGAGCTAGATGCAAAATATACAGCCATTGGGGCTAAATATTTTGGTGATGTACATCGCATTGTACCGCAGGTGGGTCATAATGTGCATGTGGAAGCACCAGAGGCGTATCGGCAGATACTGGAACGATTTTTCTATAGTAGGTATTAGGGGATGTGTTAGTCATACAATGGAGTCTACTATGTCATGCAGTCATAGATAGTCCATGTTATGAAGCTAACTAGGTATATACAGTTCTAGTGATATGATAGAAATGAGAGGTGTCCTATGATTACAAATATCACCCTATACCATGTGCAACTACCGATGAAGTTTACTTTCAAAACGGCAAAGGGTGAAGTCGGTGTCAGGGATACTCTCATTGTTCGTTTGGAAGATGAAGCGGGCTATGTAGGCTACGGCGAATGCGTGGCCTTCGTAGACCCTTTTTATACAAAAGAAACGGTGGCATCTTGTTGGGATACCTTATGTACTAGGTATTTACCAAACCTGTTGGGGCAAGAAACAACAACCACATTGCCACAACAATGGCTGATGGAGGGAATGCCTATGACTGTGGCATCTGTGGAAAACGCCTTGCTCCATATACAATGCCATCGCTTAAGGGTCAATACAGTGGAATATGTGCTACAGCAATCCTTACTGCCGACCGTATTTACGGGCATTGTCATTGGCGAGGTTCCTTTGGATACCTTGGTGGATGCGGTGTCTGCTTATGTATCACAAGGATGTCAGCGCATTAAATTGAAAGTATCCCCCAAGGATGGGTATGAACGAGTACAGCGAGTGCGTTCAGCCTATCCAGACCTTATGTTAGCGGTGGATGCGAATCAAAGTTACACCTATGAAGATGTGGATAAGGTGCGGGCCTTACAGGGGTTTCATTTGGCCTGTATAGAAGAGCCCTTTCAGATACAGAGTTTAAAAATGTACCATCAATATAAGTCAACTCATGAATGGGGGATTACGACTCCTATATGTTTAGATGAATCGATTTTGGGATATGATGATTTGGTCTATGCCCATACACATGGCTTGTTGGATGTACTCAATGTAAAAGTGGGTCGTTTAGGTGGTCTTCGAGAAACGGCTAAGGTCATTCAGTGTTGTCGTGACCATGGCATCCAGTACTGGATTGGATCCATGGTGGAATCGAGTATTTCCAAATGGATGCATGTACAATTAGCGGCTCTAGGAGATACCTATATGCCGGGAGATTTGTCAGATTCGTTGCGCTATTTTGAGCGAGATTTGACTCGACCGCCTATTATTAGTACAATAAAAAATTGCAGTATAGAGAGACTTTCACAGTTTGTGGAGGTGCCTAATGGTGCTGGATTGGGTGTAGAGGTTGATATAGAGGCGTTAGAGGCGTATTGCATACATAAGAAATTATGGCACCTATAACTGATTTATATACTTGTATAGCTTGTGGATGTGGTATGATACAATATACAAGTAGTGTATGAAACTATATGACATATACAGATATGATGCATTTCAAGTAGAGGTGGAATGTATCGTTGTTTTACATAGATACGTAGGAGGTTTGTATGACAGAGTACATAGAATTATTAAAACGTGAGGTAAAACCGGCCTTTGGTTGTACGGAGCCAATCGCCTTGGCATTTGCAGCGGCGAAAGCGGCAGAACTATTAGGAGTTCGACCAGATCACATTCATGGTCGGTTAAGCGGCAATATTATTAAGAATGCAAAAAGTGTGACCATTCCTAATTCAGAAGGTCGTACGGGCATTTATTATAGTCTTATTTTAGGCACCTTAGTAGGGACAGCGGCGAAAGAACTAGAAGTGCTAGAAGACCTTACTCATGAACAAGTGGTAGAAGCAGACCGTTTATTTGAAGCGGATTACTGTGATATTGAGCTAGCAGAAGGGGTAGAAAACTTATTCATCGAAGTCACTGCTGTGGCTGGTGAGCATACGTCTAATGTCATTGTTCAAAATACACATACCACTATTTCTTACGCAGAAAAAGACGGAGAAGTGTTGATTGCCTTATCTGCAGAAGAAGTGGCTAAACACTCCATGGAATTGTGCTTTGACTCTTGCTATGAATTTGCTAGTACTGTAGATGCAAAAGAGTTGGAAGATATTTTAGGACCACAACTAGATTTGAATATGGCTATTGCCGAAGAAGGTATGAAAAACAATTATGGTTCCAATATTGGTAAATTGATTATTTCCAATTCTTCTTCCATTGCGGATAAAGCTCGTGCCTATGCAGCGGCTGGATCTGATGCACGCATGGACGGTTGTTCTATGCCTGTAATGATTAACTGCGGTAGTGGTAACCAAGGGATTACATTATCTGTGCCTATTATGATGTATGCTAAAGAATACGGTATCGATCGTGACCATACGTTGCGCTCTTTAGCTTTAGCCAATGTGTTAGCCCTATACATTAAACAATATATTGGTCGTTTGAGTGCTTACTGTGGTGTAGTGAGCGCTGCTTCTGCTACAGCCGCTGGTGTAGCATTCTTGCTTAATGAATCCAAGGAAGTAGTTTGGGAAACATTATCAAATGCATTAGCAGGCACATCCGGTGTGGTTTGCGATGGAGCAAAAGCATCTTGTGCTATGAAAATTGGTATGTCCCTTGGTAATTCCTTATTAGCCTATACACAAGCAAAGACAGATAATAGCTTTAAAGCAGGCCAAGGTATTGTAAAAGAAGACATTGACCATACAGTGCAAACGGTAGCAACCATTGCCCGTGAAGGGATGAAGCAAACCGATGTTGTCATCCTAGAAACCATGTTAGAAAAGTAATCTATGCATTATTGGTATAGAGAATGAGAACAATTCTATATTGATTTTTCTAAAAGTATAGTGTATGATAGATACATAGATTGATTTCATAGTTACATACTCAGTATGTGCTATATATAGGTTGTAACAATAAAGGAGATTTAGCATGGCAATCATCGGTAAACAACTACCAGCTTTTGAATTAGATGCATTCCGTAAACCAGAAATTATTAAAGTAAGCAATAAAACTATCGAAGGTAAATGGAGCGTGTTTGTATTCTATCCAGCAGACTTCACATTTGTATGCCCAACAGAATTGGCAGACTTACAAGATCAATACGCAGAATTGAAAAATTTGGGCGTAGAAGTATTCTCCGTATCTGTTGACTCTGCGTTCGTTCACAAAGCATGGTCCGATGCATCTCCTACAATCAATAAAATCGAATACACTATGGTATCCGATATTAAACATGAATTAGCTGACTTCTTCGAGACATTCTCTGAAGAGTCTGGCCAAGCGTATCGCGGTTCTTTCGTGGTAGACCCAGAAGGTATCGTTCGTGCCGCAGAAATCTGTGACATGGGTGTAGGTCGTTCCGCTGCTGAGTTAGTGCGTAAAGTACAAGCTTGCCAATTTGTTGCAAAACATGGTGAAGTGTGTCCAGCAAAATGGACTCCTGGTGAAAAAACGTTGAACCCAGCAGATCTTGGCTTAGTTGGCAAAATCTAAAGTAAATAAACAGCTCCTTTAGTAGTTTTGTGGTTAAAGGCTCCTCTCCCTCTCTCGAATCTTCAACAACACATGATGTACTAATTGAGTGTGTTGACTATATTTGTAAACTTTCCTAAGAACACATCTTAGATCCTTTACTTCCCATAAAAACGACAAAGCAATGCTTTGTCGTTTTTATCTTTCCCAAATTATATAGTTGTATTACTAAAAAGTATCCTTTATTCATTTAAATTATTAGATTTAGTTTAGAAATTTGTATATAATAAGGAGGTAAGGTTACAAATAGAATGCATATAGGAGAATGAGAATGTTAGAAGTTACATACGAACGATTGGCAGGGATTTTTAAAGCCCTTAGCGATGAAACAAGATTGCACATTGTAGACATGTTGTCTTGTAATGAATTATGTGCGTGTGATATTTTGGCTAGTTTTGAGTTATCTCAATCTACTCTTAGTTATCACATGAAAATTTTAATTGATGCAGGTATTGTGAATTCTGTGCGTAGCGGTTTGTGGACACGCTATTCCATTAATGAAGAAGCTTTTGATGAATTTGTTAAATTCTTGCCTGAATTATATAAAACAAAAGATGAGTGCATTTGTGCACAAATCAAATACTGCCGTATTGAGGATGCTCCACAAGCGGTGGCAGAATAATATGAAACGTTGGATTATGCATGTAGATATGGATGCTTTCTTTGCATCTGTAGAACAACATGATCGTCCAGAACTACAAGGTCACCCAGTTATCGTGGGTGGCCTTTCTTCACGTGGTGTGGTGGCTACGTGTAGTTATGAAGCACGGAAATTTGGGGTACGTTCTGCTATGCCTATTGGGAAGGCTAGAAAATTATGTCCAGATGGTATCTATCTATTGCCACGAATGGAACGATATCACGAAATTTCTGATCAAATTCATGATGTGTTGCATCGGTTTAGTCCCTATTTAGAGCCCATTTCTTTGGATGAGGCTTTTTTAGATATTTCAGGATTAGGAAAACTCTATGAGTCTCCTATGGCGGTGGGCCGTGCTGTGAAAGAACAAATTAAGGACTTAACGGGTTTGGTCGCATCTGTTGGAATTGGACCGAATAAGTTTTTAGCAAAACTAGCGTCGGATTTACGAAAGCCAGATGGTTTATATATTATTCCTCATGGGCAAGAAAGCGCTCATATTAAACATTTACCGGTACGCAGGTTGTGGGGCGTAGGGGCTCATATGGAACAAGCATTACAGCGAGGCGGCTTTCATCGGATTCAAGATATTGAACAGTTAGATTCGTATCATGAGTTAGAACCCTATTGCGGTCATCAAAGTGAACGTGTGTATTTGTTGTCTAAAGGCATTGATGATCGGCCTATTGAGTGGAATCGTGAGTTGCAATCCGTAGGTAATGAACTGACCTATGAAAGGGACTTAATGGACCCAGAGGAAATCGACAATGAATGGCGATATTTTGCGCATCATGTAGCTAAGCGTTTGCGCCAGAAAGGACTTAAAGGACATACGATAGCCATCAAAGTACGATTGCCAGACTTTACCACCAAAACAAGGCAAAAACGATTATCCTATCAGACGGATAGAGAAGATGTATTGTATGAGACGGCCTGTGTATTATATAATAAACTTAATGTACAGGGGCCGTTCCGGTTATTGGGAATTACGGTCAGTGGCTTTCACCAAGAGGTGGAGCAAGAGTCGCTCTTTCAGAGTGAAGAAACAGAGCCAGATCGGTTAGCACAAGTACTAGATACTTTGGAAGAACGATTTGGAGAAGATATTGTTACCACAGGAGCTATGTGGAAACGAAAATTGAAGGATGACACGACATCGTCCTAGGAGGATAGTATGCAACAATATATATTGGACCAGGAACAGATTGAAAAGTTGTTACAAGGCTTGCAGACAGCATATGGTCATTGCAAAGAAGTGCAACAGCAATATGTGGCGAATTTAGAGGCGCACCATATGGAGTCCCCTGAAATGGCTATGGAAGTGGTAGAAGACTTAGAAAACTTTGCTCATATCTTGGCCCTATTGGGAAAACAATGGGAAGAATTACGTGGACTCCAAAGTATGGTAACAGAGCACTATCTGTATGATATGATATCTTCCTTAGAAGAGACACCAACAGAAGAAGCTGTGGCAGATGAAGGTGTGGAAGGCTATGATGTAGGTGTGGCATTAGGCGTAGATTTTGTGATGGCTGAGCGTTGGCAAGGGGAAATGTCTGCAGAGAGGGTTGAACCGAAAGCAACATCGAGTTCTTTTATGAATTTGTTCAGTAATACCAGCGAAACGAAGCGTATTAATGAGTATGACTATGATGACGATGGGGAGGATGACGACCCTAAAGACGATGAAGAGGATGCGGTCATTGAGTTAACGAAATATACTAACAAAAAATCTAACTTGTATGATATGTTTGAGATGGAGTCGTCAACAGAGACAAAAAAACAGCATAAAAAGCGTTGCAAACATTGCACAGAAGATTCTCCCATACCAGAAGAGCGAGACAAATGCTGCATTGTTAAACAAGAAAAAAAGAAAAAGAAGGAAAAAAGCAAAGATAAGTCGAAACATAAAAAAGAAGCTCCCTCTGTAGACAAGTGGGCAAAAAAATTGTCTAAATGGGAACGCTATGCAGAAGAGCATGGCGATGCATGGACAGAAAAAGTCTTGCAAAAAGTAGCAAAAAAGGCAGAGAAAAAAGCGGAAAAGCGAGGCATGAAAGCGGTCTTCAAAAAGCATAAGTTAGACCGATTTGCGAAGCTGTCTAAGGAGGATTAAGGTATGGATGTGGTAAGTGTATTAGGCTTTGTATTGCTAGGCGTAGTTGTAGCCGCATTGGGAACCATCATTGGTGCAGGTGGCGGATTGATTTTTGTGCCAGTATTTCTTTACTTCTTTCCAGAATGGACGCCAGCTATGGTAGTAGGTACATCCTTGTTTACGGTAACCTGTAATGCCATTTCGGGTACTATTGCCTATGTGCGGCAGAAGAAAATATTATATAGCGCAGCAATTCTATTCGGGATTGCCACCTTCCCAGGGTCGATTATCGGTGCTCATGTAGCGGAATATTTTGATCCTAGTGGGTTCCGATTCTGGTTTGGTTCTTTCTTGCTAATCATGTCTTTGTTCATTGGTTATAAAAATATGAATAAAGGGGAACGCAAAGAAGAGTCCTTGCAATTAGAAGAGTTGACCTATAATAAAGTGGTAGGTATCTTAATTAGCATGGGAGTAGGCTTTATTTCTAGCTTATTTGGTATCGGCGGTGGCTTGATCCATGTGCCGGCTTTCATTTATATCATGGGATTTCCTACGCATATGGCCACCGCCACTAGTCATTTTATCTTGGCTATGTCTACCTCAGTAGGGACTTTAACACATTTTTTGAGTGGTCATATTCATTTTGAAATTGCCATTCCTTGTGGTATTGGTGCCTTAGCGGGTGGTCAATTAGGGGCGTTCATTGCGAAACGATTGCGAGCAAAAACGATTTTAATTGGGTTATCCATTGGGATTGGATTACTGGCATTACGCTTAATTTACACATCTCACGTATTGTTCTAGTGTCATAGTATAGATTAAATAGAGAGGACTTTATGGGAAAGGGAAAGAAACGGAAACAACACCAACCACAGCCACAACAGACGATTACGACAGCCCGTTTGACCACGATGATTAAATGGATGTTGTTTATTAATCATTTAGCCTTGTGCTGGTTCTTTAATGGTCGGGCTGATATGAGTTTACTAGCTGCTAATATGCTAGGTGGCTTAGCCCTTTGCGGGATTTACTGGATGCGCTTTAAGAAGGAAATGTTTACCGATGAAGATGTAGAGCGTGGTATGCGCTATGTATTGTCCTATATTCTGATGACGATGACAGCTTTCTTTTATACCCTGGCGATGTATCGTTCGGGGGAGTTAACGGATACTATGTATCTGATTATTACAGGAGCTAGTTTCTTTGTGTGGTTCTGTTTGTATAGCGCTACACAAGGGTTTATCAAAAAAAGTGAATAATATATACTATAAGTTCTCATTACGTTATAGGTAATGGGAACTTTTTACATTTAAATATTTCGATAAACTATATGAAAAACTATTGCATTTTATGATTTACTATGCTAAGATATACACATAATAAATAATAATTATTAATTGCTAATTAGAATAATTAGCAAAATACACTAAAGAAAAGGAGAAATAGGTATGAAAAACTTACAAGCAGTCAATCAATATATTGCAAACTTAGCAATTTGGAACATTAAACTTCACAATTTCCATTTTAATGTAGTAGGATCTCAATTTGTGCCAGCTCACAAATATTTAGAAGAAGTCTACGATGTAGCATTTGATTATTATGATGCAGTAGCTGAGCATGTAAAAATGCAAGGTGAAGAACCTGTAGTGCATGTGGCAAAATATTTAGAAATTGCTTCTTTGAAAGAAGAACCAGGCAACAAATTCTCCGTAGAACAAGTGTACAACTTCTTAGTAGGAGATTTCGAATTGTTGAACAAAGAAGCTCGTGCTATCCGCGAAGCAGCTGATGAAGAAGGTAACTTCGGATTAGTGGCTATCATGGAAGACCACATTGCTTACTATGAAAAACAATTGTGGTTCTTACGTGCTACTTTAGGCTAATTCCTCCTGACAGTAACATCGAACCAATCACATAACACTCCCTTATATGTGATAACATCCTGAATATGACAACACTTACAACTATACTATAAACTATACCAAAGGACCCCTGCTCAGGGGTCCTTTTAGTATATAAGGCATACCTTTGAAAGGTGATAAAACGATGTTTTGTAAAATTTCATTGCCAGGTGATACAATACAAGTAATGTAAGAGAGGTTGAGAAAGGGGCATAGAGGATGAATCGATTTTTACGACGAGGACAATTACAAACTATAGAACCACAGAAGGATATATCTGTGGTAGAAGACATGGATACGCTGGTGAGTGAAGTGAGTTCGGATGAGTTCTTGGACATGGTGCAACAAGAGGGGACGTCAAAGGATTTGAACCGAGCTATGGATATGGTGGAGATTGAAGAGTCAGAAGAAAACCGTGCACCTTTGGACCCTTATGAAGCAATGACGATTCGTGATTATAGTCAATTGGATGTATTGCCAGAGCATGCTGATGAAGATTATGGTTTTTCTAGTGCAAACGAAACAGAACAGGATCAATTTTTCCATAACAACTACAATGATATTATGGAAGATGAGTTAGAGTATGATCAACAAGAGGCTGATAGTTCTTATGATTACAATTCTGGAGATAGTTTTGACTTCGACTTTGACGTTGATTTTGACTTGTTTGATGACTTTGATAATGACTAGTAAGGAATGAATGATGACGAAGCCCATACATACAAGGACATCAGTATGTCCTTATGATTGCCCAGATGCCTGTGGATTGATCTTGACCATTGAGGGAGACCAGTTACAACGGGTAGAAGGTATGAAAGATCACAGCTTTACGAGAGGAACGCTGTGCCAGAAAATGCAACATTACGAACGAACAGTCCACCATAGGGAACGTCTAACAACGCCTTTGCGACGCATAGGTCCTAAGGGAAGCGGTCAATTTAAACCGATTACTTGGGACGAAGCACTAAAGGAAATTGCTCAGCAGTTTCAGCACTGTATCCATACATACGGTTCTGAAAGTATTATGCCCTATTCCTATGCAGGGACCATGGGAATCTTACAAAAGAGTGCAGGGGATCCACTCTTTGCCATACTTGGTGCGACCCGTCAAGATAAGGGGATTTGTTCCCCTGCTAAACGCTATGGTTGGGCTAGTCTTATGGGGAATACCCTAGGGAGTCGTCCACAAGATATACAATACAGTGATTGTGTGGTGTTGTGGAGCCTCAATGCAGTGGCTACGGATGTACATGTCCTACATGATGTGACCATAGCTCGCCAGCGAGGTGCCAAGCTTTGGGTGATTGATACGTACTATACGGAGACAACGAAATTAGCAGATGAAGTTATTATCATACGACCAGGTACAGATGGAGCCTTTGCGTTGGGTGTGGCCTATGTGCTTGTGGAAGAAGGATTAGTACATGAGGAATTTATTCATCAGTATGTACAAGGCTATGAAGGATTCCGCGATACTGTTATTTCTCAATATCCACCATGGAAAGTGGCTCAAATCACAGGCGTACCAGAGGAACGGATTATCCAGTTTGCTCGTGCTTATGGACAGGCAATGGCGCCATTTATTCGCTTAGGCAGTGGACTATCTCGCTATGGAAATGGAGCGAATACGGTGCGATGTGTAGTGGCACTGCCTGCCTTGGTGGGGGCATACCTACATACAGGAGGTGGACTCTTGTCGAGTGCCTCGGGTAGTCAATTTGTTGGGGGCAAGCGTGTTAGCTGGGAGCGCTTTCAGGTAAAAGAAACACGGTTGAACCCGATGATTCATTTAGGACCGATGCTAACAGAGGCGGACAAGCCACCGATTAAGGCACTCTATGTATATTCCAGCAATCCTGCGGTGACCTCACCGGACCAAACCGTGGTGCGCAAAGGATTGGCACGAGAGGATCTGTTCACGGTGGTACACGAACGGTTTATGACGGATACGGCAAAGTATGCGGATATTGTACTGCCTGCAACGACGTCCGTAGAGCATAATGATATCTATAATTCCTATGGACATTACACCATTGGTTGTGGTTATCAAGCCATACCTCCTGTAGGTGAAAGCCGCTCTAATTGGGATACCATTTGTAGTATTGCCAGAACTATGGGCATCGATGACCCTGTGTTTGCTATGTCAGAGTTGGAGATGATTGAAGATATTGTGCGACATGCTCCGATTTCAAGAGAAGTGCAAGATAGAATCTTGGCAGGGGAGCTAGTGGAGATGGATCTATCCAGTACGTATAAGTTAGAGTTCGGTACACCGTCAGGCAAGATTGAATTATATAACCCCTTAGAGCGTGAGCCCTATCCTGTGTATCGTGAGGCTCATGGAGATACAGCGGAGTTCTTCCTCATCAATGGTGCTGATCCTCGTATACTAGATTCGTCCTTTTGTGAGATACAAGAAGATACACCAAAGATGGTTGCTCGTATGCATCCTGATGATGCCCAGCGCAAGGGCGTATGGCACAGTGAATTTGTGCGTATGTATAATGAGCGAGGTTCCTTGCGGATTGCCTTAGTCATTGATGATGCGGTGCCAAAGGGGACTATTGTGAGTAGTGGCGTCTGGTGGCAATCGCAGTCCCATGATTCAGAATATACAATGAATGTATTAACTGCCTCACGATCTACCGATTATGGTTGGGGTAGTACCTTTTATGATGTGAAAGTACATGTAGAGTCTTGCGACTAAAAATGAGTAATGCTTGGTTATAGTTAATAGATGTAGTTTGCCTATCAATTATAGTTCGGATATATATGCATAATTGGTATAGACAAAGCCATTTTCTACAAAGAAAATGGCTTTTTATTTTACTTATAATTAGATATAATAAAAAAATAAGCATAAGAAGTGTTTTTATACAGTGTATATTTGTTATTATGGGATGTATTTGAAAGGAGATATTATGTCAGATCATACTCAACTATCGGGGCGAGCCTATATTGCTATCGGCCTGATGCTGTTCGCTTTATTCTTTGGGGCAGGTAACTTAATCTTCCCTGCTACCTTAGGTCAACATGCAGGTACCAATGTGTGGTGGGCCATCTTAGGGTTTATCGTAACTGGTGTAGGTTTACCATTGTTAGGGGTTATGGCCATGGGATACTCTGGTAGCCGTAACGTACAAAGTTTGGCAAGCCGTGTGCATCCAGTGTTTGGGGTCCTATTTACATTGGCATTATACTTATCCATTGGCCCTGCTTTTGCCATCCCTCGTACGGGGACTGTATCCTATGAAATTGCAGTGAAACCATTCTTAGGTGGAGCTGCCTCAGATACAGCACTATCCTTGTTCCTTGTGGGGTTCTTTGTAGTCACATTGTGGCTCTCTATTAATCCGCAAAAATTGGTGAATCGCATTGGTAAAATCTTAACACCAGCCTTGCTACTGACCATCGTGGTATTGATTGTTAAATCTTTGATTACTCCATTAGGCAGCTATGGTACACCGACAGAGTCCTACGCTACTAGCGGTACAGCATTCCTACAAGGATTCTTAGATGGATATAACACATTAGATGCCTTAGCATCTTTCGTATTTGGTATTTTGGTTATCGAATTCGTGACACTTTCAGGGGCACAAACACGTGATGAGATTACACGCGCTACTATGAAAGCTGGGTTAATCGCCGTAGGTTGCTTAGGCGTAGTGTACATCTTTATTGCTAGCTTAGGCGCTACCAGCGTAGAGCAGTTAGGTATCTTAGATACAGGGGCGCCTGTATTGGCAGAATCTGCTCGTTTATTGTTTGGCGATTTAGGGGCCATGATCTTGGCAGTCATCGTATTGTTGGCGTGTTTGACGACAAGTATCGGACTTGTTACTTCTTGTGCACAGTATTTTAGCACACAATTTGGTGGCTTATCCTATAAAGCTTATGCAGTGCTATTCATATTGATTTCTTTCGGTGTAGGCATGTTTGGATTGAAAACCATCATTACTGCAGCCATTCCTGTGTTGATGTTCCTCTATCCATTATCCATCGCATTGATTGTGTTGGCTTTCTTACATCCGTTTTTCAACGGTCGCCAATGCGTATATGCTTGGACAGTAGGAGCAACCTTCATCACAGCCCTTGTATCTGGCTTAGAAACAGCGAGCGTAGACTTAGGTAGCTTAGGACAATTCTTTGCTACACAAGTACCGATGCATGGCATCGGTATGGACTGGCTTGTATTCGGCGGCGTAGGATTTGTGATTGGATTGATCCATCGGGCGTTGGTGAAAGCGTAAGGTAGATATAGTATTAATAACTAAATATGGTCTGCACATTTATAGTTAAATAGTATTTAGCATTTTTATAAGGTCTTCTTTTGATTAGGTTCGTAGAATCTATTGTCATAGAGAAGACCTTTTTGTATGTACTTTTAATGAATACAAAACATTAAAAATGTTGACGGGGGGGGACATTTGCTATTATGAAGATATCATGAAGACATGATATATTTTTATAATGAATGTCAGAAAGGGAGATTTTATAATGAGAAAAAAACGACTTCGTTATATCATTTTATCTGTCATAGCTGGAGGCGTATTGTTAACACCTGCCATGGCAAATAATTATGACTCTTACTTTACGAATAAGAGAGAACCAGTTACGTACATTGTAGATGGTAAAGCGAATACCATACAGCTTGCTGAATTAAGTGAAAATGACCCTGAAGAAGGTCCAGATGGGAAACATCTATTTCATTCTCCTAGCATTGAAAATCGTTTCGAGTCTCGAGGAGAGGTGACAAGATATACACGACCAAATTTTGAAGGCGCTGATAATGCGATGAGTGTTAATGCTATACCTCGCCAAGCTAAAGATGCTCCTAATGATGAATTAACCTGGGGGCCGAAACTAGCAAATGTTGAGGAGCGTGGTAAAGATACTGAGTTTAATTATGTAGCGCTACAAAATGGAACGACAGAAACTGTATATACAGTTAATTATCCTATGGGTGGATATGGCAATGCTAGGCTAAATGTACTAGAAATGTTCAGCGGTGATAATTTGCATGAAATTGCAGCGGTAAATAGTGCCGTGAATGCAATGCAAAACCGTGTGATTTTACGAAATGTAGGACGATTACGAGATGTCATAGGTGCTGAAATAAATAATGGAGATGGCAGCGCCATTGATAATGATGTATTCGTAGCTGGTGGTAAAGATATTGATATTATTTATGGAGCTAAAGCTTATAATACTTTTCCTGCAACAGGTTCTTTAAAAAATAATTTAGTTACCTTAGGCGCAGGTAAAGTAGTCACAGCCTTTGGTGCCTATGCTACTACTCGAGACGAAGAAGAATCATTTTTCCAAGGAAAACCAGCAACAGAGAAATCTAAGGAAGTTATTGGAAACCGAGTTCAATTAGGGTTTAATCCAGATGATAAAGTACAAGCTGAAGGAAGAGCCCCAGCTACAGTAGGTCAACTTGTAGGTGGTTTCTCTGCGACAAATAAAGCTAATAAAAATACTGTCATAATTGGTGAAGGATCCATCGGTGGTCTAGGTATGTTCAAAGTAAAAAATGAACAATCTAAACATAATGTTAATGGTGTAGATACAAACGGTATTTATACGGATGAAAATCCTTATGGTGATGATAACACAGTCTATAAATATTTCCGTCAACCAGGTAACTACTATATCATCGGTGGTATGAGTGACGTAGAAGCCACAGGTAATACGGTGGATATTAATAAAGCAGAACCATTTGCTAACAAACAAGTTGGTATTTGGGGTGGTCATTATATCCTAGATGGTTCTACTGGTGATATTAAATCTGGTAATACCTTGAATGTAAATAAAGTAAAAGGAATTACTTTATCGCATTTAGCAAACTTTGAAAACTATAACTTTGATTTACCTGAAAATGCTGTGAATGGAGATAGTATCCTTACAGTAACTGATCCACATGGTACAGATGTATCTAACACCAAAATTAATGTAGGTGTATCTGGTGCAGCTCCAGTATTACATAATGGAGATAGCATTAACCTTATTTACAATAGCAATGGCATGAACACAACAGGTGTTCAATATGGCAAGTTGCAACAAGGTGTATCCTTAAGCTATGATATCACTGCTAAAGCAGGAGATGATAAGAAATCTGTTGTTGCAGTAGTGAAAGCTGCTTCTGAGGAAACTCCGACTCCAGAAAAACCATCTACAGGTGATACAACAAAACCAGTACCACCAGTAACACCAAGTACAGGTGATGCAACAAAACCAGTAACACCAAGTACAGGTAATGTTCCTGTAAAAGTATTGCCACAAACTAAATCTTTAGTGGAAACTAGAACAGCTGTTTCTGGCTTTATTAACAATGGACAAGATAGCATTACTAAAGCATTTGCAAATCATACTGGTGAAACTTCACCAATCATTGCAGGGATTAACCATGACCGCATGAAAATGGAAACAGGATCTTATGCAAATATTAAAGGATCTCATGCTGTTTTAGGTTTATCTAAACAGTCAGGAAGAACGTACTGGGGACCATTCTTAGAAATGGGGTGGGCTCGTTATGATAGCCATTTGGATTCTGGTCTTCGTGCAGAAGGAAATGCGAAATACTACGGTGTTGGTATGTATGCAAAAACAACCCTTGATAATGGAGTATATGTAGAATCTAGTGTACGTGGTGGACGTACGAATTATACCTATGAAAGTAATGAGTTAGTAACAGCTTCTAGCAATGTTCATGCTTCTTATGATGCGCATAACAGCTACTATGGTGCACATTTAGGACTTGGAAAAGTAGTGTCTTATGGTAATCATTTAGAAGGTAATGTATATGCTAATGTATTCTATAGCCATCAAGGAGAAGCAAATGCCACTCTTACAGGTAAAGGGCTAGGTGAAACATATGCATTTGACAGTGTGAATAGTGTTCGTACACGCTTAGGATACAAAGTTTCTAAACACATGAGTAATCATAATACATGGTATTTAGGTGTTGCTTATGAACGTGAATTCTCTGGCGAGGCGCATGCAACTGTTAAAGGTTTAAGTACATTGGCTCCTTCTTTAGGAGGTTCCAGCGGTCTTGTAGAAGCGGGCTATACATATGGCAGCAATAAAGATGCTTTCAGTGCTACGCTTAATGTTGAAGGCTGGTTCGGTCAAAAACGTGGGGCAACTCTCGGAGGAAGCATTAATTGGAAATACTAATCATGTTACCCTGGTAGCCTGATATAAGAAAATTAGCACTAGTTATGTATAGCTAGTGCTAACTTTCATTCCTATTTTAAATTAATATGATATATCTATCATTAGTTACAATCTAGGATAGTTAAATCATAAAGCTCTTTAAATTACATACCAATCGAGAAAACAAAAAGCTACACAGTAGAATGTATCTACGTGTAGCTTTTATGTATATAACCTTACAGGCATTCTTATTCCAAATCATCGAAATCAAATGCTGCTGCTTTTGTATAGTTTGTAACTTTTGCTTCAAAGAAGTCAGTTTTCGTGCTATTCAAGTTGGAGAAACTTTCAATCCAAGCCATAGGATTTTCTTTGATTTCTGGATATAACGGTTGCAAGCCGATGGAATCAGCACGTTGGTTTGCTAAGTATTTGATATAGCGCTCGATCAATGTGTTGTTGATGCCAAGGATTTTGTCATCTGTAATGTATTGACCCCAAGCGATTTCATTTTCTGTACCTTCGTGAAGCATTTGTGTCAATTCAGCCTCTAGTTCAGGAGTGAATAGTTCAGGGCGTTCGATGCGAAGCTCACGGATAATGTTTTGGAACAATACTAAGTGAGTCACTTCATCGCGATTGATGTATTTAAAGATCGTGGAAGTTGCGGTCATTTTACCTTGGCGAGCCAATGTGTAGAAGAAGCTAAATCCGGAGTAGAAATAGATGCCTTCTAAAATGTAGTTTGCCATGATAGTGCGAATCAAATTGTGCTCTGATGGTTCATCGCTAAAACGTTGGTAAATGTCAGCGATGAAGCGGTTACGAGCTAGTAAATGTTCATCTGTACGCCACTCATCATAAATGCGGTCACGAGTAATTGGATTCGTTACGGTATCTAAAATGTAAGAATAGGATTGGGCGTGAATTTCTTCTTGGAAGGCTTGGATGTTCAATAAAGAAGCCACCTCAGATGCCGTAATATAACGGCTCAAATTTGGTAAGTTCTCGCTTTGAATGGAGTCCAAGAAGTTCAAGAAAGAAATAATTTTGTCGAAGGCACGGCGTTCGCTGTCCGTTAAATAAGGGAATTGCTTAATATCTTCGTTCAAAGAAATTTCTTCAGGAATCCAGAAATTGTTCAGCATCGTGCGATACAATGTATTCGCCCAATCGTACTTAATACGATTCCATTCCCGTAAATTCGTCGTATTACCGCCCACCATACTTTGCGTGCCACGGTCGCCATGTTCATTAAAAATCAGTTTCTTTTCCATGAAAGTAACTCCTACCTTATCTATAATAACAATATATTTATAAATTATTATGAAAGCCTAGACATGATATGCTTTCATAGATTTGCAGTTCTTAAACTATCTTCTATTATACTAAAAATGCATACTAAAAAGATAGGGGGAGAGACGATTAATAGATAGAGTGTTGTGAGCTTTGATGTATTAATGGAGACATCCCGATGTTTATTTTTTAAATACTTTTTAATACTAGTTGCTGAAATGGGGACCCTATATTTTGTATCGTAAATGATAGGATTCGATTATACTCGAAATATATGTATATTCCAATGGTGATTTCGACTATACTCGAAAGTGTAAAAAGGTATTAGTATAGTCTCGATCATAAACAAAATACATATCAATCGTACTATATATAATACCTTTTAAATATCAACATATCGCAAATATTTGTGTTATAATAAAACCATAGAAGAGTCATCAACGTGAGTTGGGCTCATCTCTTCCTACTATGGGAGGAGGTGATACTATGACGAAATATGAAACAATCAGCTTGATCATTTCTATTTTATCTTTAGTAGTTAACATTATTGCTTTATATAAATAATGAAAACGCCTAACGTAAAGAGGTATCTCACCACCTCAACACGTTAGGCCATTTCATTTCATCATTTTTTTGAGATGAGCCTAACGCCACCACACGTTGAAGACTCTTCTTGTTTCTAAGTCAAGTATACCATAGTTACTTACAGAATACAAACATATCTATAAATGATGACCAATTTTTCATCGATTTTAAGTTTATTTACCCACTGTATCAAATCTAGGTATGTTCTTGAGGCTGAAAACTTACTGAGAATAGTTTAATGATAGAAACTTTAACCGTGTGCAATTCGACACGTTTAGAAAACAGTTAATAATAGAATTATCAAAGAAACTAACAAGAGAATATGGTAAGGGATTTTCAAGATAGAATTTGCAAAATATAAGGAACTTTTATTTGTTATATCCAATTTGCCAGATAGTGTCTAGCAAATTAAGTTGGTCACTAGGACAATACTATAGACATACCAAAAGAGCACAGTGTGCCCCGAACAAACATCATGAAATGCCGTTTGTGAGGAGCATGCCGTGCTCTTATATGTATCAGGTTTAACCCCACCAAAGATTAGGAGGAACAGCTAGTGCATTCATCCATTTCTAAGGATTGGTTACGGATATAGTAAATTGTCTTAATGCCTTGTTTATACGCTTCCACATATAAATCTAGAATTTCTTTTGCTTTCATTTGTGGCGTAATGTACAAGTTGAAAGACTGTGCTTGGTCGATGTGGCGTTGACGGATACCGCAAGCCTTGATGGACCATTGTTGATCAATCGTGTGGGCTTCTTTGTAGAACCACATGGTTTCGCTGCTCAAATCAGGTGCTGTTTTTGGTGTAAAGCTACCTTTTTTCTCTTCAATGAAGAATTTTTTGAAGATAGGATCGATACCAGCTGTGGTGTTAGCAATGTTGGATGTACTACCTGTTGGAGCGATAGCCATTAAGTAACCGTTACGGATACCGTATTTTGCCACATCTGCTCGCAGTTGTTGCCATCTTTCAGAGGTGTAACCACGGCGTTCAAAATATTCTCCCGTTTCCCATTGAGAACCTTTGAAAGCAGGGTAAGCACCTTTTTCTTTCGCCAATTCCATGGATGCCTTGATGGCAGCGTAGGCAATATTTTCAAACAATGTATCAGCCACAGCCAAATGCTCATCGCTTTCCCATTGTACTTTATGTTTCACCAAGTAGTGGTGGTAACCGCTAGTGCCTAAGCCGATAGCGCGATATTTTTCACTAGTTACGCGTGTTTCAGGCACAGGGAATTGGTTGATAGTAATAACGTTGTCTAACATACGGACTTGTAAGGCGATATTTTCTTCCAATTCTTCATCAGAGGTTTGACCTAGGTTGATAGAGTTCAAGTTACACGTTACCATGTCACCTGCTTTTGTGCGAGTCACGATGGATCCATCGTCTTGGATAATTTCTTCATCTAAATCGGTGAAACCAACGTTTTGTGCGATTTCATGACACAAGTTGGACGCATAAATCATACCTGCATGCTTATTAGGGTTCGCACGGTTCGTCGTATCTCGGAAGAAGATGAAAGGTGTACCAGTTTCTACAGCAGAACGCATAATTTTTTTCATCATATCCAAAGCACTGACTTCGATGCCGTGTAAATCTGGGCTAGCTTCACAAGCTAAATATTTTTCTGTGAATGCTTTATTCGTATCGTCATCGTAATAGTCTTCTAATTGGAAGCCCATCACACGAGATACTTCATGTGGATCGAATAAAGTGAAGTGCTTACGATTGATAACACGTTCCATGAAAATATCTGGTACAGATAGAGCAGGGAAAATGTCGTGTGCCTTACGGCGATCGTCACCATTGTTCGTACGAAGTTCAACAAATTCGTAGAAATCTTTGTGCCACACGTCAAGTGTTACTGTAGCACCGCCTTTGCGTTTTCCTAACTGGTCTACCGCAACGGCAGTATCATTGTATAAACGAATCCAAGGGATGACACCGCCAGAAGAATTTTTATAGCCACGAATGTCAGAGTTCAAGGCACGTACTTTACCAAGATAAATACCAAGAGCGCCACCATGCTTAGACACACGGGAGAATTTTGCATTCACATCGTAAATGGACCATAGATTATCTTCTACACCAGAAATAAAGCAAGAGCTTAGTTGATGAAATGGTGTACCAGCATTCGCCAATGTTGGTGTAGCTGTAGTCATTTTTAATTCGCTCATCAAATCATAGAACTTTTTAGCGTAGTAGACTTTTTTGTCCCCTTCGATGACAGCTAAATGCATAGCGATAGCCATGAAACGCTCTTGTGGAAGTTCGTAAATTTCTTTGTTGAAACCTTTCACTAGATAGCGGTCTGCCAATAATTTAATACCTTCATAGTTAAATAAATAGTCACGTTTTGGCTTGATATAGTCGCCAAGTTCTTCTAATTCAGATTCTGTATATTGTGTTAAGAAAAAATCTGCATAGCGACCAGCAGTAACTAAGGTTTTTACTAAATCAGTGAAGTTGCCATACCCAAAAGCTTTGTACTTGCGGTTAATAGCAGCTTCTTTGTATAAATCGAATAAGTATAGACGAGCAGCCACGAATTGCCAATCTTGGTTCATGCGGTTTACCATGTTGCCAAAACCATCGTCTACTTTTTGGATGACTTTCTCGATGGCAGTTTGAACAAGAGTTTGTTGAATTTGTTTCGTAGTCATGCCGTCCACGAACTGCAATTTACAGTCCATTTCAAGCTCGATAGGGTCACAAGAGTCTAAGCCTAAACAAGCAAAGGCAACCATTTTCTTCGTTTTTTCTACCGACAATGGCTCATAATGGCCATCCCGTTTCTTGATCATAATGCTCATGAGAGTCTCCTTTTTCTGACGATGTAGTTTTTGTACCTGTTGTAAAGATTATCCACATATATTGAATATATGTGAAAGCATATCCGGTTAACATAATGTATTAGGCCTTGACCATAAAAGGACTCCCATTTACGAATCGCAAATGAGAGTGCATAGATATGTTTTCACATGGACTCAATATCAATATGTTGTATAGAGATAAAGTGCTTTGGCACAACATCTTCTAAAATTATACTATATCAGTCATTTTTTCACAACGCCCTCAGCATGTCAAAAATGCATACCATAATGAGGAAAAGATACTTTACAAAATAAAGAGAATGAAAAATTTCGTCGTTTTTGTATAAGATAGTTTTAATGGGTACTTTTAGAAAAAGAAAATGGAAAAAAATAGATATGACTTGTAGTCGAGGTGTGATAAAAATCAATATATTGTAATATGAGTTTTAGTAATCTTAATAATGCAAAATAAATATATAAAATAAGGAAAATAAATTATGAGAAAAACTATCACATAATAAAAATGAGTAATTTTAGAAATAGTAAGAGGAAATTATTTCTAAAGAAACTTTTAATAATGACAAAAAATTATATAACCTAAAAAATTGTGTAATAACAAGATAGTTGGGGGAAAAGATAAAAGTACACTGTATAAGTATAAATTGAATGAGAATTACCTTGAAAATAATATATTGTTATATACTTACTTAAAACCTATGAAAAACGTTATCAAAACCGCTTAATCCCTTGTAAAAAGAGGGTTTTTAAGGGCTGCTGTGACAATTGTAACACTTTGGAATACCGTATATAATAAGGCTATAGATTGATGCATATATCAGTCATATATGCAGTTAAACATAGTTCCTTATTTTAAGAACAGTATGTAAGAGGTATAGTTCAAAATAAGACAAGTGTTTTTGAGGAGGTACGTATGGAACAATATGATGTTCTCGTAGTAGGTAGTGGTGGAGCAGGCCAACGAGCTGCTTTAGAAGCTGCACGACGTGATGGTTTGCGTGTAGCATTAATCACAAAAATTTTCCCAACACGTTCTGCCACAGCAATGGCACAAGGTGGTGTTAATGCGGCGTTAAATAACGTAGCAAAAGAAGACTCCACAGAAGTTCACACATTCGATACTGTAAAAGGTTCTGACTATCTTGGCGACCAAGATGCTATCGAATTCTTCTGTCAACGTTGCCCAGAAGGCGTATTAGAAATGGATTTCATGGGAACTCCTTTCTCTCGTACAGACGAAGGTAAAATCGCACAACGTAACTTTGGTGGACAATCCTATCCACGTACATGCTACAGTGCGGATAAAACTGGTCACGTAATTCTTCATACAACATATGAACAATGTCTTAAAGAAGGCGTACATTTCTTACAAGAATGGTACCTATTAGATATCGTTGTAAAAGACGGTAAAGCTGGTGGTGCTATTATCTGGAATATGAAAAAAGGTAAAGTAGAAATTATCAAAGCTAAATCCATCGTATTATCCACTGGTGGTGCTGGCCGTGTATTCTGGACTCGTACAACTAACCCATTCCTTTCTACTGGTGACGGCATGGCAGTAGCTTTCCGCGCTGGTGTAGGCTTAAAAGATATGGAAATGATCCAATTCCATCCAACTGGTCTTGGTAAAACTGGTATCTTGATGTCCGAAGCTGTTCGTGGTGAAGGCGGATACTTGTTAAATGTTGAGGGCGAACGTTTCATGAAAAAATACGCTCCTAACAAAATGGAATTAGCGTCTCGTGACGTTGTAGCAAAAGCAATCGAAGATGAAATTGCAGCTGGTCGTGGTTTCAATGGTTCTGGCCTTGATGCATACGTAGTAGCTGACCTTCGTCACTTAGGACCTGAAGTTATCATCGAAAAACTTCATGGTATCCGTGACTTGGCTCTTTGCTTTGAACATTGCGATCCTTTAACTGATCCAGTGCCAATTCGTCCTACTTGCCATTACATCATGGGCGGTATCGACGTAGTAGACTACAAAACTTGTGCCACAGAAGTTCCTGGTATCTTCGCATCTGGTGAAGCATCTTGTATCTCTATCCATGGTGCTAACCGCTTAGGTGGTAACTCTTTGGCAGACGGCGTTGTATTCGGTAAAGTATCCGGTGCGGGTGCTGCTGATTATGCACAAGCTAGCGCATTCGCAGATTGCGATGCTGAATTGAAAGCAAAAGCTGATGAGTGGGAAGCTAAATTCGTTGAAGTTACATCCCGTACATCTGGTCGTCCAGTAGCTGAAATTCGTGATGAATTAGCTGTGGCTATGTGGAATAAAGTAGGTATCTTCCGTAACGAAGCAGGTATCACAGAAGCTCTTGAAGTGATCGATCGTTTGACAGAAGAATATGAAACTTGCTATGTAGGTGACTCTAACCGTACTTACAATATGGCATTCGTAAACTACGTAGAAATCAAATCTATGTTGACAGTTGCGAAAGCTATCGCTTTGGGCGCTTTACATCGTAAAGAATCTCGTGGTGCTCACGTTCGTGAAGAATTCCCTAAACGTGATGATTCCCAATACTTAAAACACGCTATTTGGAAACTTGGCGAAAATGGCGAATACGTAATGTCCGAACGCGATGTAGTGTTCACTAAATATGAACCACAAGAAAGGAAGTACTAAGATGAGACAAATTACTTATCATATCCACCGCTTTAACGAAGGCCGCGCGTATGTACAGTCTTATACTTTCGATTATGAAGCAGACCGTACTATCCTTTGGGGCTTACAAAAAATTAAAGATACATTAGATCCAACATTAACTTTCGTAGCAGCTTGCCGTTCTGCAGTATGTGGCGCTTGCTCCGTGAAAGTTAACGGTCAAGCAATGCTTGGTTGTGAAGCTAAAATTGATGAAATTACAGAACGTTTCGGTTCTGATGAAATCACAGTAGCTCCAATCGGTAACTTTGATGTAATCCGTGACTTAGTAGTTGACTGGGAAGCAAAAGTTAGCCGCTTGAAAGAAGTAGCTCCTTGGATTTTCGTAAAACCAGAGTTCACTACTAAAACTGGTACACGTCAATCTGCTGCAGACTTCAAAAAATTCGTTATGAACACAGAATGTATCCTTTGCGGATGCTGTGCTTCCGAATGTAATAAATTGTCTGCTAACCGTGAAGACTTCTTGGATCCATATGTATATACAAAAGCTAATCGTTTTGTAATGGATTCCCGTGATGTGTCTCCAATGGCGCATACTACACCAGCTTTCAATCATGGCTTGTGGAAATGTGTGCATTGTATGAACTGTATCACTCGTTGTCCAAAACATTTGAAACCAGAAAAAGATATTTCCAACCTTCGCCGTGTAGCGACACAAGCAGGCTTGTCCAATAAAGGTACTCGTCATGCTATCGCGTTCAAACAAGACTTGTTAAAAACTGGTCGCCTAAACGAAGTAACAATGAGCTTGAAAACAGACGGATTATTGGATTCCGCAAAACAAGGTCTATACGCTCTTCGTTTATGGAAACATGGCAAAATCAATCCATTCGAATTGGTAGTTCCTCATAAACCAGTGAATGGTATTGAAGGTGTTCGTACAATCGGTCGTGCAGTAGAGGAGGCTGGAAAATAATGAAATACGGATTTTTCCCAGGTTGCGTATTAGAAGGCGCATCTAAAGAAGACTACTTAGCAACCGTTGCAGTAGCGAAAAAATTAGGTATCGAAATCCAAGAATTAGATGGATGGACTTGTTGCGGCGCATCTCATGTTCAAGATATCGATCCATTATTGACTCTTTCCACTAATGCTCGTAACATTGCGTTAGCTGAAAAAGAAGGCTTAGATATTCTTACAGTTTGTAACACTTGTACGTTAATGCTTCGTGAAGCTAAAAAAGAGCTTGATGACCATGAAGTAACTCGCCAAAAAGTCAACAACATTCTTGGCGAAGCTGGTATGAGCTACAAAGGTACTAGCGAAGTAACACATTTCTTGTGGGTACTTATCCGCGAATATGGTTTAGATAATTTGAAAGCAAAAGTGGTTCGTCCATTGACTGGTCTTCGTGTTGCTGAATATTATGGTTGCCATATCCTTCGTCCAGAAGAAGAAATGGGCTTCGAAGATATGCAAATCCCAACAAGCTTGGCAGATTTGATTACAGCATTAGGTGCTACTCCAATCGATTTCTCCCGTAAATTAGATTGCTGTGGTTTCCATGCAGTATATCCTGCACATGATTCTGTAATGCAAATGACTGGTTCTATCAATGCTGATGCGCAAAAAGAAGGTGCTGATTGTGTCGTAACACCATGCCCACTTTGCCAAATGCAATTGGATATGTTCCAAAAAGAAGCAAAAGCAACTGTTCCAATGAATGGTGATATGCCTATCATCCACATGAGCCAATTAATTGGCCTTGCATTGGGTTGCACTCCAGCAGAAATGGGTATGACAGATCGTCACTTGGCAAGCACTGCTTCCTTGAACCGTTTCTTATAATCAGAAATACAATCGTATTACACAAACTTACAACAGGTTGTCCCTCGGGGCAACCTGTTTTTTGCGTGCTCATGGAAGCCTTATATTGTAATTGTACATGTCTAACTGTGGCTTATAGGACAAAATGAGTTTGTTTTAATAGAGGTAATCCTAGTTAAATACTAGCTTCGTTGTATGTTAAAGTTGTTTTAAAAACGTTGAGGTCGGATATAATGAGATGAATTTTCTAGTGATAAACCAAGTCAAATACAGGGTGTATTGTGTAGTTATCTTTTTAAAATATAGTAAATTACTATACTATTGTAAGAACAATATACCGAACATATATATTGAAAATATAGAACAAATATGCTACTATACTAGTATGGAGGAGGGATAGTATGGCAGTGTATATGTGTTTAGATTTGAAGAGTTTTTATGCTTCTGTGGAGTGTGCAGATTTGGGGGTAGATCCCTTTACGACCCCATTAGTTGTAGCCGATGCATCACGTGGGCTAGGGGCGATTACACTAGCTATTTCTCCGGCATTAAAGCAATTAGGCGTCAAGAATCGATGTCGGTTGTTTGAGATTCCATCTACTATTGAGTATATGGCAGTAAAGCCTAGGATGCGACGATATATGGAAGTATCTGCCTCTATTTATGGCGTCTTATTGGACTATGTGGCACCAGAAGATATCCATGTGTACTCTATTGATGAGTATTTTATTGATGTGACTCCTTATAGCCGATTGTATAAGAAAACATGGCGAGAACTAGCATTGCTCTTTAAATATAAGGTATTAGAACAGACTCATATTCATGCTACAGTTGGATTAGGAACTAATTTGTTTTTAGCTAAGGTAGCTCTCGATGTGTTGGCCAAGCATGCACCACAGGGAATTGGTATTCTTAATGAGAAGCTATTTAAAGAAAAAATATGGCATCATCAACCGATTACAGATATTTGGCAAATCGGAAGGGGAATCGCAAGCCGGTTACATAAGTATGGCGTAGTGGATTTACATGGTATTACGACTGTGCCTGACGAACGCTGGTATAAGGAATTTGGGATTAATGCGGAGCTACTCATTGACCATGCTTGGGGGTGTGAGACGTGCACTATGAAAGAGATTCATATGTATCGACCAGCGAAACACTCTTTGTCGAGAGGGCAAATTTTGCTGAGGAATTATTCCTACGAGGAGTGTTTTGTGCCTCTTCAGGAGATGGTGGAATCTTTATTATTGGAACTGATTGCAGAGAAAGCGCTGACAAAATATATTTCCTTAGGGGTGCGGTATGCAGATAGAATGGTGAAAGGTACCGGTGGATCGAGACGGTTATCGAAGTATACGTGCTCCTTAGAGGGACTTTCACAGGCAGTGTTGGAGTTGTATAAAAAAACTACTCACCCTCATCAAGAGATTCGGCAGTTATCGGTGGGATTTGATGATTTGGTCAGTCGTGAAGCCGTACCTTGGGAAGAAGATTTGTTTTCTACGTCTCAGGATAGGGAAGAAAAAGCATACCAAGTGGAACGGACCGTATTGTCGATTAAGGAAAAATTTGGCGGTAATTCCATACTTCGTGCTAGCAGTTTGCAAGAAGAGGGGACCATGCAGTTTCGTAATACCTTGGTGGGAGGACATAATGCAACATAAACGACCAAAGATGACATTGTTACAGAGGGCTAAACAATTTATGCCCTTTGCTGCATTGAAAGGATTTCAAGAGTTATTGGAGGAAACAGCGCGATACAAAGAGAAACGTAAAGAACTTTCAGAGGAGCAATTGGAAGTATTGGATGCACAGTGTAAGGGGCTAGTGATAGGAAATGTAGTCAGTGTAGTCTATCACAATGGACGAGTTTATGATACGGTGCAAGGGCGATTACAACAGATTGATACAGTGTATCGAACGATGACTGTAGGAGATGTGCTTGTACCTATGTCTCATATTATGCGAGTCACCATCATCGGTTGAGTATTGACCATTTTTGTAAATCATGTAGAATGGTACATATAAGCTATGTGCTAGATATGCGAGCCATAGCGAACACATGAGAACAGGATGGACATAATGAAACAAAAGCGATATAGAACCTATGGGTGGTGGGCTATAGGATTGAGTCTAATCTTGGCTTTGCTAGGGTTAGGCTGGAATATGTATGTGAAATATACAACGCCGGTGACGAAATATGTGGTAGAAGCAGGCGATTTTGAATTGCAAATCCCTAAGTTAGGCATAACTAGTACAACTATCTCTTTAGCTTGGAACCCAGTGAATGATGACAGATTGGCGGGATATGATATTTACGTTAATCAAGAAAAAGTGAAAGAAATTCGTCCTAGTGCAAAGGGCGTATCTATCATTCCTAGAATAGAGTTGAAGGGATTAGAATCTGATACAGTATACTTAGTGCAAGTAAAAGCTGTGGATGATAGGGGCGCTACTTTGTCGGACTCTTCTAAGGTGCCAGTTAAAACATTGCCGAAAGAACCGCGTTTAGAGGCTACCGCCTATGGCGCTGTAGGAGATGGAATCACGGATAATACGTTAGCGTTACAAAAAGCGATACGTGATACCCCAGCGGGAGGTATCTTACATCTTAGTAAAGGGGTATATCGTACAGGAACGCTATTCTTGCACAGTTATATGACCTTAGAATTAGATGAGGATGCTGTGCTGATGGCGGTTAATGATAGCGCTGCCTTTGTGAAACCTAATTATGTGGTGACAGGAGGTACGCCATATTTAGGACTTTTACAGTTAGAAGGCGATGAGCAAGGACCTATCGAAAACGTTGTCATTCGTGGTGGTACTATTGATGGATATGGATGGAAAGAAGACCTTTTACAAGAGGAGAATACACTCGAAGCGGATGCAGTGACGCAAGATGTGCTTGATCATACTGGTTTGTTAAGTAAGTCGGAAGTACAAGCTGCTATGCGTAGAGGGGCTAGTTATGAAAAAGGTAATTCTACACGGTCTTCTTTAGTGGTTATCCATCATGGTAAGGATATTTTTCTGAAAAATACGGTGTTAAAAAATGCATCAGCTCATATGGTGGAGGCTACACAAGTGGATCAACTAAGCATCCAAGAGGTGCGTATGGAAGGTAGGCACAGTGGTGATGGCTTACATTGGGATGGTGTAGGGTTACTGACACAGAATCTTGTGATGGAACGTATGCAACAAGGGATTGTGGTATTAGCAGGACACCCTGTAGGATCCAGTGTAACGGAGCTGTGGAATGCGTACAATTTACAGATTCGTCATAGTCGCGTAGGCATTGCCTTTGCTAATACAGGAAATACTTGGATTCAACATATGTATTTACAAGGATTGACTATGGAAGATGTACTACTCGCTATGCGTGTTCGTGAGACTACAACCATAGGAGGCGGCATTCGTGATATTGTGGTACGAGATACTCAACTGCGAGGGATTGCACAACAAATAGATATAGGAAACAAACGAAATAGTCCTACAGAATGGATTCATACTACTGTAGAGCCCCTAAATTAACAAATAATAAAGGAGAGTTGATATTTCAACTCTCCTTTATTGTAAGTGTTTTATTTCTTGAGATTAGATTTGTTTTTGTAATGGATTGTAGAATAATCCTTGTTGTTTTTTGCGACGCTTATTAGGTACGTAGACCTGTAAAAACTTAGGCAATACTTCTAAGTCTACTGGTGCATCAGGTCCGATATCGCCATCCATGTTGGTGGACGCATCCATGGTGTCACACACTTCGATGCGAGCTTGTTTGACTTTTAATATGGTTACATATTTTGAATTATAAATAGAACCACTTAGAATGAGTGGCAAGATGAAGAATAGGTTCATGATGAAGTATTCTTTGAAAATAATAATACGCATATACCCATCATCTACGGAAGCAGTAGGCATAAAATGTTCAAAGCTAGATACCACATTAGTCAGTAAGGCGATGACCAATGGGGACATAAATTCTTGGGTCCCTTCTTCGGTAGTGATGCGGAATTTATAATCCTTGGTTGTAAATAAAGCTTGTCCACCTTTGGCAAAGTAGGCTAAGGGGCCCAGTAATTGTTTTTCTTTTGGAGTGACGGAGGCCACAACCTCAGGGATGACCCCAATGGCGATATTGTTGCAAAAAAACGAATCGTTACAACGACCTACATCGACATGGCGAATGGTACTATTTTTTAAGCCGTGAATAGCTTCTAATGGTTGTAAGGGGATGCCCAAAGCACGGCTCATATCATTGACAGTGCCAAGGGGAATGAAACCGAATTTAGAGCGACAGCCAGCTTTCACAATACCATTGACAGTTTCATTGATGGTGCCATCACCGCCCATACAAAAGATAGCATCGAACCCTTCGTTGGAGGCTTCGATGGCGAAGCGGGTGGCGTCGCCGGATTGTCGGGTAAATTTTACTTCTAAGCGATCAAAGAGCGCGCTTAGTTGCCATTGTAGTTCCATTACGTATCGGCGAGCCCGACCGCCGCCTGATACAGGGTTTATAATAATTAGACAACGACTCATGGTTGATTCCTATGTTAAACATAAATATAGTAGTTATTACTATTATAGCATAGGAAATTTAATTGTGGGAAAGGGTTGTTTCTGTAGATTTCATTGATTTTTAGGACCTACTTCACGTATAATGAAAGAAATGTGTTACGTATGCCAGACTAGGTGAAAATATAGAAAAGTAACATCCTGGAGGGGGATTCGATGGATAAGACGGAAGAGTATCGTTTGCATAGTATTGACTCAATTGGGCGACTGCCGTTGAGTGAGCAAGTATATATGTCGCTAAAGCAAGCTATTTTAACGGGTTCTTTAAAGCCAAAAATGAAATTAAGTGAAGTGCGTATTGCAGAGCAATTAAATGTGAGTGCCACACCGGTACGTGAAGCATTTCGTAAGTTAGCGAAAGATAATTTGGTAGTTATCAAGCCATGGAAAGGTGTGACGGTAAAAGGTTATTCTCCAGAAGAGATTGTAGCCATGTATCAATGTCGTGAAGTAATGGAAGGCTTGGGTGCTAGACTTTGTGCAGAACGATGCACAGAGGAGCAACTAGTAGAGTTACAAGAAGTGTGCGATGCAGGGATTCACACGGAAGATCCAGAAGAACGGGTAGCTATTAATAGTCGCTTTCATACGTTAATTGCAGAATTTTCTGGAAATGATCGTGTAGCAGATTATCTAGCAGATTTTCGGGAAATGGTCAATCGCGATATGTACATCAGTACATCAGATAAAACTCGAACAATCTCTTGTGACCTAGAACATCAACAAATTATGGAAGCTATCCATGATCGCAATGGACAGCTGGCAGAAGAACGAATGCGAGCTCATGTACGGAATGCGTTTGTATTTAAAAAGGCTCATGCAGAGTTATTAGCAAAACAGAAAGAGAAGTAAATATCCTATTGAAAGAATATTAATAGGCTATAATATAAATATTTTATAATGTTATATGTAAAAAATATATAAAAAAGCTTTAAATTTATGGTTCATGTGTTTACTTTTAAAGTATCATTTGCTATAATAACTCAGGCAAAGGGTTCACACTACCTTTGCTAGATAAAGATCTCTCTCTTTATCTACCTAACTTACAATAGGGAAGGGTTGATCTTATACCTTCCCAGGTAAAAGACCCTACTTTTACCGAAGGGGCGCCCCCCCCATTGCCCCAACAAAACATTTGAAGCTATTTCAAATGTTCTCTCTCTTTTTTCTCAAATACAAAGACCTCGGCTGTATTCTCTTGGCCGAGGTTTTTGTATTTTTTGCTTATAAGGAATGTCTATATATAGAGATTATTATATATGTTTAGAAAATAGATGTATAAATAGTCTTTAAGTGGCGCAAAAATAGTTTATAAATATAGGGAATATGATTGATGAAAAACGGTAAAAATGCTATTATTAAAGATGAACTTTGAGAGATTGATGTGTATCGAAAACACTTAATAAATAACAGTCTTTCTGTGGTCCTATATTACAATCCTAAGGAGGGTGAATCTCTTGCAAAAACGTAAAGATTTTATCTGGAAAATGGGCGGTCAGCAAGGTGAAGGTATTGAAAGCTGTGGCGAAATTTTAGCTACGATTCTTGCCAAAGAAGGCTATTCCTTGTACAGCCAACGTTTGTTTGCATCTCGTATCAAAGGTGGTCATACAACATTTGCATTACGTATCGCATTAGAACAAATTATGACAGTAGGCGAGCATATCGATTTCTTGGTAGCGCTTGACCAAGAAACTGTAGATATGCACGGTAAAGAAGTACGTGAAGGTGGCTTTATCATTTGCGATAGCAAAGTAAATCCTAATTTTGAAGCTTTCACAGGCACAGGTGTGACTTGTTTGGCCTTGCCGATTTCTGAAACGGCATTACAACAAGGTTCCTTGTTGATGCGTAACATCGTGGCATTGGGGATGTCTGTTGCCTTATTAGGCTTTGAAACAGAATTATTCTTAACAGCTATTAAAGCTCGCTTTGCGAAAAAATCCGAAGATATTATTAACAAAAACTTACAAGCATTCCAATTGGGTTATGATCTTGTAAAAGAACAATTGGGTGATGTAGAAGTAGATACATTGGACAAACCAACACCAAAAGATCAAATGTTCTTACTTGGTAATGAAGCCTTAGCATTAGGTGCGATTGCAGCGGGATCCCGTTTTATGGCGTCCTACCCAATTACACCGGCTTCTGAAGTAATGGAATACATGATTAAGAAAATGGATAAAGTTGGTTCTACTGTGGTACAAACAGAAGATGAGATTGCTGCATGTATGATGGCTATGGGTGGTGTATACGCTGGTGTTCGTGGCTTTACATGTACATCTGGCCCTGGCTTGAGCTTGATGGCGGAGTCTTTATCCATGGCATCTATGGCTGAATTGCCAATGCTTATCATCGATGTGCAACGTTCTGGCCCATCTACAGGCATGGCTACAAAGGTAGAAACATCTGATATCGATGCAGCTTGCTACAATGCGCATGGCGATTATTCCAATATCGTTATCGCACCTACAAGCATTGAAGAATGTTTCTACGAAATTCAACATGCCTTCAACTTGGCAGAACAATACCAATGTCCAGTTATTTTCATGCCTGATTTACAACAAGGCTTGAATAAACAATCTGTACCAACATTTGATTTGAACCGTGTTGGTATTGAACGTGGTAATTTAATGAAAGAAGAAGAATTGCCAGCATTGGAAAATCCTAAGTATTTCAAACGTTTTGAAATTACTGAAAGTGGTATTTCCCCTCGTACTATCCCAGGTATGAAAAATGGGCTATTCTTGTCTACTGGTCTAGAGCATAACGAAGAAGGTAAACCAGCAGAAGCCCCTTCTATGCACGTGGCACAAACAGATAAACGTTTCCGTAAATTATCTACAGTAGCAGATGTATATGAACCATTCTTAAACAATGCAAAACATGAGGAAGCAGATGTTCTTGTTATCGGTATCAACTCTAGCCGTGGTGCTATTGAAGAAGCTGTGGTGGAATTAGAGGCAGAAGGCCATAAAGTGAACCATTTACAACTTCGCTTGATTAAACCATTCCCGAAAGAACAATTGCTACCATTCTATAACAGTGCTAAAAAAGTTGTGATCTGCGAACAAAATGCTACAGGTCAATTGACTAACTTATTCCGCATCAACATGCCGAATAAAGAAAAACTTTCTAGTTGCTTAAAATATGATGGTAATCCATTTACAACATCTTATGTAAAAGCGGCAATTAAGGAGGTTTTATAATGGCTACAGCAAATGAATATAGAAATGATATCCGCCCTAACTGGTGTCCAGGTTGTGGTCATTATGGGGTACAAGCAGCCATCGCTGATGCAGTAGCTGCTCTTGATATTGCGCCTGAAAAATTGGCTGTTATCTCTGGTATCGGTTGTTCTAGCCGTATCGGTGGTTACTTCTATGCCTATGGTGCGCATACAACACATGGTCGTGCACTTCCTTATGCACAAGGTGTGAAATTAGCAAATGAAGATATGAACGTTGTGGTTTGCGGTGGTGACGGTGATGCATTTGCTATCGGTATGGGTCATACGATCCATGCGTTCAAACGTAATGTAAATATTACGTATGTGGTTATGGATAACCATGTATATGGTTTAACCAAAGGTCAAACATCTCCTCGTTCTGACGTGGGTTTTGTGACAAAAACGTCTCCACATGGTTCTTTTGAAAGTCCATTGCCAATCTGTGAAACAGCCATTGCTTCTGGTGCTACTTTCGTAGCACAAAGTTACATGGTAAACCGTGCACAATTGGTGGATTTAATTAAACAAGGTATGCAACACGAAGGATTCTCTTTCATTAACGTGTTCAGCCCTTGCGTAACGTACAATAAACAAAATGGCTATGATTACTTCAAAGATAATCTAGTAAACTTGCCAGAAGGTTACGATCCAACAAACCGTGCAGAAGCATTTGCTATGTTAGGTGAAACCAATGGTCTTGTAACAGGTTTGATTTATCAAGATACAACAAAACCATCCTTTGAACAAGCATTATATGCTGCCAACGGTGGTCCACATGCGCGTGCATTAGTACATGATGTGGTGAAACCAGATGCAGAGATGTTTGCATCTCTTTGCAACGAGTTTAAATAGAAACAACATATCTCGTTTGAGGATATGAAATGTGGCGAAAAGCCGTACAACTTCAGAAAACTGCCCTACGCGAAAGTTTTCTTGAAGTTATACGGCTTTTCTTTTGCATATAATACTCCGGGAGGAGATATGTTGTTTTATAGTTTGTGAATTTTTGCTATACTGTAGATGTTACCTCCCCAATACTGGTGACAGGAAGGGGGTGAACCAATGGACTTCTTAATCAGCTTTACAATCTCTGTTATGGCAGGAATAGTTAGTTATTATTTTTGCAAATGGCTAGACAGGAGATTTAAGGGTAACTAGCCTAATATGGAGGTAGCTCTCTAAAAAAAGCAGAAACCCCACAGCTGCAACTGTGGGGTTTCGTTGTCCCAATGGAACTTAATCAACTTGTTGGTTATAGTATATCATAAATAAAGAGAATTGTCATCTAAAAAAGTAGAACCTCCACAGTAGCCGCTGTGGGGTTCTTTATTTCGATGGAAACACTCAACCTATATGTCTGTAGTATAGCACAAGTCAAGAAGGCTGTCATATAAATGTTAAACTTCTTTTTGAGGTATATGTACAATATATGCCGAAGGTTTAGATTAGTATAGTCTATAAGGTTAGTTGCTTTCAAAACCTCAATTGTATTGTTATAATGAGAGTATATTGAAATGAGGAGTGATAATTAGATGAAATCTGTTTTATATACGATGATGATAGCGGCGTTTTTAAATCCCTTTGTATCGAGTTCTCTCACCATGTCTTTTCCAGATATGATGCAAGAGTTTGGGGCTACTACGAATGATATGGCATGGGTGGTGGAATCTTTTTTACTGTGCTGTACGGTGGCGGTGATTCCTGCTGGTAAACTAGCGGATATCTATGGAAAGCGCAAGCTATTTTATATAGGTAGTATTGTATTTACGATGATATCTGGGTTTATGTGCTTTGTTGACTCAGTAGAGATGCTGACGGTGTATCGAGCCTTGCAAGGGATTGCCTTAGGGGTTGTGTATACTACGTCTATGTCTATTTTGACTTTATCGGTACCATTAGAACGGCGTGGTTACGCATTTGGTATGATCGGAGGTATGGTCTATTTGGGGTTATCCTTGGGGCCGGCCGTAGGTGGATTTCTAAATTATTATTATGGTTGGCGCAGTATTTTTGTGTTTACTACCTTACTAGGTGTTGTAGCAAATGTGATGGCTTTTCGCTCTTTGCATGAGGAATGGGTACATACACCAGATAGTAGTATTTCTACGAGAAGTTTACTTTTATACGCCTTGGGTATCAGTGCAGTGATGATTGGTATTACGGAATGGGTTCGATTTTGGTGGAGTGCCTATGCTGTGGGAGCTGGTATACTAGCATTATGCCTATTAGGTTATGTAGAGTGGAATAGTAAAGATCCACTCATACCAGTTAGAATGTTCTTGTCTAATATAGTATTTACGATGTCCAGTATAGCTGCGATGATGAACTTTAGTGCCACCTTTGGTGTAGGTTTTGTATTATCTTTATTTTTACAAATGATTATGGGATTTGATTCTCGTATGACAGGATTGATTTTGTGCATACAAACCGGAATTATGGTGTTCTTGGCACCTCGCATGGGCGCACTGTCTGATCGATATAATCCCGTAGTATTTGCTCGTTGGGGCATGGTACTCATCGGTGTAGGTTTACTAGCTATGGCGTATGGCACTTTCACTGAAAGCATGACAATCATTATGGTGAGCTTAGCTGTTGTTGGTATTGGAGTTAGTTGCTTTGCACCGCCGAATAATAATCTAATTATGAGTTCTGTACCGAAAGAGTACATCGGTTTTGCATCGTCTACCATTTCCACAGTGCGGCTATTGGGGCAGACATTGAGTATGGCACTTATAGGGATTATTCTTGCGTATACAATAGAAGGAAGAACGGCGCTACAAATGATGGCGTATAACAGTACTATCGCATTAGTTGTGTTTGGTATTATTTGCTTGGTTGGGGCGATTCCTGCTGGATGGAATAAAAAGAGTATATAATGCAAATGTACTTGATTATGGTTTTTCATCATGAGATAACGAATAGTAGTGCATAGAGATTGATTAGAACAGCCATGTTGTTTCTAAAAACTTTCACGTAGGGTAGTTTTTAGAAGTGATGTGGCTGTTCTTGCCATGTGCTAGTTTGATATAGTAAGAGAGTTGATAGAGTGGTTTCTGCTGCTAAGTGGTTGTTAACTATTAGTTGACAACCACTTTATACTTGTGGGATCACGAACTAATAGCTGACAGTTGGCCCTGATTTTTGTATAATGATAAAGTAATATAGAATGCCCTAAGGGGATGTACAATGGATAATAAAATATTTCTATAAGGAAACGGATTAGATAAAGGAGTTATAGTATGATTAATCGCTACACTCGTGAAGAGATGGGACATATTTGGAGCGAACGCAATGAGTTCGATACGATGTTATTAGTTGAAATTTTGGCATCGGAAGCGCAGGCAGAATTGGGGATTATCCCAAAAGAAGCGGCCGTAGCGATTCGTGAAAAAGGGGACTTTCAAGTAGAACGGATTCGTGAGATTGAACGAGAAACGAATCATGACATTATTTCCTTTGTCACTGCTGTAGGCGAATACGTAGGACCTGAGTTTGCGAAATACATTCATCTTGGTTTAACGTCCACAGATGTAAAAGATACGGCCTTGGGATACATGATGAAACAAGCTTGCGACTTGTTGTTAAAAGGCTTGCGTAATTTCCGTGAGGTCCTAGCTCGCCGTGCGGTAGAGTTCAAATATACGCCGATGATTGGCCGTACGCATGGTATTCACGGGGAACCGATTACATTTGGCGTGAAGCTAGTGAACTGGATGTCCGAAATTGATCGTGACATTGCTCGTTTAGAACAGGCTCGTCAATCCGTAGCGGTAGGTAAATTGTCTGGTGCTGTAGGAACATACTCTAATATTGATCCATTTGTGGAACAATATGTATGTGAAAAATTGGGGTTAGAACCAGTGAAAGTAGCTACACAGGTGGTATCTCGTGACCGTCATGCAGAATTGTTGTCTATGATTGCAGTTATTGGTGGTACTTTAGATCGTATCGCTTTGGAAATTCGTCACTTACAACGTACAGAAGTCCGTGAAGCGGAAGAGTATTTTAGCCCAAAACAAAAAGGGTCCTCTGCAATGCCGCATAAACGAAACCCAATTACATGTGAAAGAATTTGTGGTCTAGCACGTATCTTGCGTGGTCATGCACAAGCAGCCTTTGAAGACCAAGCTTTATGGCATGAGCGCGATATTTCTCACAGCTCTGTAGAACGTGTGATTTTACCAGATGCGACAATTACATTAGATTATATGATTCATCTAGCTACCCGTACGGTAGATAAATTATTGGTATATCCTGAAAATATGATGAAAAACTTGAACTTAACAGGTGGTCTTGTATTTAGCCAAACGATTTTAACGCATTTGGTGGATAAAGGTGCTGTTCGTGATGAAGCCTATCGCTGGGTACAACGTCATGCTATGGCTCGTTGGTTAGAAGGCAAAGATTTCGCTACAGGATTGAAATCTGATCCAGAGATTGCAAAATACCTAAGTGCAGAAGAAATTGATGCCTGCTTTGATCCAACACCATTGTTACGTCATGTAGATACCATTATGGCTCGCTTTGGATTATAATAAGGGATAGCATGTATTTTAAACGTGAATGGTATATAATTAGGATAGTAAAACTAGGCATTGACTTCAACATGTTGTCAAACAAAAAAGGACGGTGGCTGCCGTCCTTTTTTTACGTTCTACTTCTTGTACTACCCAGTATCCTCTGTGGTAACAAGCAAACGTGTTCACAATGCACAAGCATTCCCAATCGATTACTATTTAATGACGAAGGATATTACTGTTGACTAAATATCTTAGCAAATTTTATTCATGATGTCCTTTTGATGAGAAACGTAAAACTATAAAAAAAGAAACATAAGTGAGGCTACTTTGTTATACCTGAAATCAGTTATATATCATGCATCTCACTTATGTTTCTTTTTATTTTTTATAGTTACATTTTAGACAGCTCTTATATGCAAGAAACTGAACATAGTATACCTTTATTCTACAGTGGTGTCTTTTGTAATCACATAGTAGTCAATAGGGAATACTTTCACATTTTTTACTCGTTTTGTTGTTACTACATTGGCACTTGGATAGTATAAGAAATAACCAGCGCTATCTTCAAGCAACACATTTTGAATATCCTTGACAATCGCTGTGCGTTCTTCTTCGTTAAATGTGGTTGTCATTTTATTAATTAACTCATCAACCTTCGGATTCGAATAGTCGCCACGATTGGATTTGGCACCACTTTTGAAAGCTAGGCTAAGGAACCAATATGGATCATTTGTGGACATTGTTACCCAGTTTGTTTCTCCCATATCAAAACCATTAGGAGCTAAAGTTAGTAATTCATCAGGACCTTGTACACGTTTTAATTCGACTTCAACACCAGCTCGTTTTAAATCATCTTGAAGTTTTTCGTAAACGCTACTATCTTTACCAAAAAGAGCTAACACTAAGTGTAATGGTTTGCCATCTTTCATGTAGGTATCACCTTGTTTTGTGTAACCAGCTTGTTTTAGTAATTCATCTGCTTTAGCTAAATCTTTATGTTGTTTATTTTTTAGCTCGTCAAAGCCTAGGTTGGCTGTTGGAGGGAATGGGGCACCTCCAGTAACGGCACCATTACCGATTACTTTTGCTAATGCATCATAATCGATCATATTTGCGATAGCTGCTCGTACGGTTGGATTTGATAATACATTGCCTTCTCGGACATTCAACTGTAGCATATATGTGCGAACCCCTGCGGACTCAATGATGTTATAATCCCCCTTTTCAAATAAACTTCGATTAGCACTATCTACCTTTTGAATCATATCTACATCTTTAGACTGTAGAGCCATAGCACGTTTATTATTATCTTCTAGATCTTTAACTGTTAAAGAATCTAAAGCAGGTGTTCCACCCCAGTATTCTTTGAACTGCGCCAACTGAATTTCTTCTTTTTTTGTATGTTTTACAATTTTGTAAGGACCAGTCAAAATTGGCGTATTATCCATATCTGTTGTACCTTGTACATCTACGATGACAAAAGCAGGCTCAGTTAAACTAGCTAGTAAATCAACATTTGGTTCTGTTGTTTTAATAATTAGATTTTGACCATCCACTGTAATAGAGGCTATCTTTATAGCTTCTTTGGAACGCTTGCTCTCGGCGATTGTACGTTCAATAGATGCTTTTACCGCCGTAGGTGTCATCATAGAACCATTATGGAATTTTACGTTTTCGCGAATATGGAATTTCCATGTTAAAGGATCTACCACTTCCCAGGAATCGGCTAACTGAGGTTCAAATTTCATATCTGAACTTACCGTTGCCAACGTTTCACCCGCACCGATTCGTGTTAATGTCCACGCATCCCATTCATGTGTAGGGTTCAATGTTTCACCAAACCAATATAAACCAAGATTTAAATGCTTGCCATTTTTGCTTGATTCATCAGAACCACAGCCAGCAATTAAACCGATAGCAACAAACAGCGTCATTGCTAGTGCAACCCATTTTTTCATATATCCTCCTTATAAAAAAACTAAAGAATAATTATAGTATACTGTATTCCTAGATAAAAGACAATGATTCTCATAAAAATTGATGCATATTGGGAGTATATAATTTACTAAATGCTTTTGCAATTCTATATTTAATCATATGTAGGGCATAAAATTAAATTGTTATATTTACAAAGAGAGGCTCTATCCTATATACTTTAATAGAGAATGTATATAAGAAAGGTGGATTGATATGGTACGGGTATTATTATATAAATTGGCATCTATGGTGGGTGTATTATTGGCAGTCACATTGGGAACGTTTCTCTTAATGCAAATGTCTTCTGTAGATCCCGTATCGGCACGGTTTTATCTGCAAGGTATGACACCAGATCCCACTATAGTGGAACAAATTCGACAAGAGTTAGGCCTTAATGATCCTTGGTATATACAATATGGTCGTTGGTTGTGGCAAATGTTACATGGAGATTTTGGGCAGTCTATCTTCCTGAATGTACCCGTTGTAGATTTGTTGCAAAGTGCTTTGCCAAGGACCTTATCCTTGGTGGCGGTTTCCATTGGTTTAGGCAGTATCCTATCGATAGGGTTAGGAGGACTGGCAGCGCATTATAAAGATACTTGGGTCGACTATGTGGTGCGTATAGTATCTTTTCTAGCATTGGCAGTACCAGCATTTTGGGTAGGATTGTTGTTATTATATGCGCTAGCTGTGAAGATTCCTATTTTCTCTGTGACAAATACGAAGGGGTTAAGTGCTTACGTGTTGCCGAGTATTACCTTGGCGATTTGGTTTTGTGGCTTATACATTCGTCGCGTTCGCAATGCAGTGGTGCAAGCGTATGCATCGTTGCCGGTGATAGGAGCAAAAACGATGGGTATACGTACTGCATATATCTATCGTGATTACATCATTCCTCAAGTGCGCCTTGTGCTGTTATCCATGTTAGGGATTACGACCGGCGCTATGTTGGGCGGTTCTGCAGTGATTGAAACGGTATTTTCTGTCAAAGGGATGGGCCAACTCATGGTGCATGGTATTATTAGTCGTGATTATATTGTGATTCAAAGTTATATCGTATGGATTTCTCTAGTCTATGTGGTGGTCAATACATCAGTGGATATATGGATGTACTTACTTCATCCTGAAAGAAGATATGGAGGGCGCCCATGATTCGTTTATGGAAACAAGATAAGCTACTCTTAGGGGCCATTTTACTGACTATACTTTGGATGGGACTCTTTCTATTTGGTTCTCAGTTAGCTCCCTTTGACCCTAATGAAACAAATTTAGGGGCTCGATTACAAGATGTAAGTGCAATGCATTTATTAGGCACGGACCAATTGGGGCGTGATGTACTTTCACGAATATTATGGGGCGGACAAGATTCGTTGTTCATAGCCATATCCATCATTGCCATTAGCAGTATCATTGGCATTTGTATCGGTGGTTTGCTAAGTATGAGTCCTTGGTATATTGATGAATTGGGATCTCGTTGCATCGATATGATACTAGGGTTCCCCAGCATGATTGTGGCCATTGCCTGCATCGGTATATTGGGGCCGTCTGTGGAAAATATTATCATTTCACTGTGCCTAACTCGTTGGGCAGAATACGCAAAGATTACGCGGAACTTGGTGAATTTGGAAAAACAAGCACAATATGTGGTTGTAGCACGTATGTCTGGAGCTTCCTTGTGGCGCATTATCCGTCGCTACATGATTCCCAATCTTCGAGGGACTCTATTGTTGGTCATCATTCAACATATGGGGGACACGATTATTACGGTGGCAAGCTTTTCCCTGATCGGCATTGGTGTACAACCGCCTACACCAGAATGGGGTGCTATCTTGCTGAATGCTCGAGATTTCTTGCAAACAGCGCCTTGGCTGTTGATCTATCCAGGGTTAGCAATTTTTATCACTGTTGTGTTATTAAATTACATTAGTGATGCCTTACAAGATGGTAGGCATGTGTAAAGGGCGAAATATTAGCCCCAATTTGATTCTTATGTAATGACAAAGGATAGTACCATTGACTAATACAGATTTAGTAAGCGTAGACAATTTATCCGTCTCTTACGATGGAGTAAAGGTCGTGAAAGAGGTATCTTTCACGTTAAAACAGAATGAAACCTTTGCCATCATTGGTGAAAGTGGGTCCGGAAAATCTACTGTAGCGAAAGCTCTCTTAGGTTTGTTAGAACAGGCAGACCTAACGGGAGCCATCCACTATGGGGGAGATAATTTGCTCACTTATGGACCTAAGGAATGGCAAGGTGTACGTGGTGTACATATAGCCATGATTTACCAAAATCCAGGTAATTATTTAAACCCATTCAAACGCATTGGGGAGCAGATGAAAGTAATCTTAGCCTCCCATGGAAAGGCCTACGATGAAGGTGATATTTTGAACCTGCTAGAGGCTGTTTCCTTACCACGAGGAAAGGCATTGCTTGAGTCCTATCCATTTCAACTGAGTGGGGGCATGCAACAGCGTGTGGCCATCGTTATGAGTTTACTCATACATCCACAACTACTTATTGCAGATGAACCGACTAGTGCTCTTGATGTATTGGTGCAACAGGATATTGTGAAAGTCCTAGAAGAGGTGCAACAGCGGTTGCAGAATACGTTGCTGTTTATCACACACAATATTCAGATCGCCCGTAGATTGGCGGATCGCGTAGGTATTATGCATGAAGGTGTGTTAGTTGAAATCGGTAAGACCGAAGAGGTTTTATCGAATCCGCAACATGAATATACGAAACTACTTTTACAGTCCTTGCAGGAGGTGAAAGTATGATACTAGAAGTTCAGGGCGTCAGCAAACTATATACCCGCAAAGGGGAAACGGTGACAGCACTGCAAGATGTGAGTTTGTCCGTGCAAGAACGAGAGCGCATCGGAATTGCAGGTGGCAGTGGATCTGGTAAAAGTACCTTATTGCGATTGCTATCCTTGCAAGAAGAGCCAACTTCAGGGAACCTTTCTTTGTTTGGAAAATCTGTTTCCCAATGGAAAGGAAATGAGAGAGAGCTCTATCGTTCCTTGCAAGTGATGTTCCAAAACTCCTTTCACAGCATTAGCCCTCGCATGGCAGTAGGTGAATTTATGCTAGAGCCTTGCGTGAATTTTGGGATAGGCACAAAACAAGAGGCGAAAGAGCGCTGTGAATGGTGGCTTTCAAAGGTGGGATTGGATACATCGGTGTGGAAGAAATACCGCCATGAATTGAGCGGAGGCCAGTTACAGCGATTGGTTTTAGCCCGCATGATGGCAGTCGGGGCTGAGCTTGTCTTATTTGATGAGCCGACGAGTGCCCTCGATGTGTGCAATCAAGCGCGGGTTATCGAACTGATTCAAAACGTTTACGAAGAGCAACCGTTTACCTATGTGTTCGTCAGCCATGACCTAGGCGTTTTGCAAACTCTCACCGATCGTATTATTGTGATGAAAGAGGGTACGATTGTAGAAACCTTGGCATCAAAAGATTTGGGATTGGCAACGCATCCGTATACAAAACAATTATTGGCAGCTAGCCGTGGGTAAATGGCTATCGTTTATACAGTAGCAAAGACCACAACATTTCCTTGTGAAAGTGTTGTGGTCTTTTTTTGATATAAATATTATCCTAGTGATAGCATGAATTGTAAAAAAATAGTATAATTGTATTTTAGAATATACGATACAAGTGATATAGAAGATGATAGGGAGGAACGTATGAAAGAAATCAAAGATGTGTCGAAACTGACTTACACGCATGTACAAGGTGGTCAGTTTCGTTGGATAACGGTGAGTACCATCATGCTAGCTTTGGGAACGATTTTACATGCTGTATCCCCAAGTGTGGCAGGGGTCACACCGAACTGGACTATAGCTACTTATTGCGTAGCTATCAACTTAACGCGTCCAACCCTTAGACAAAGTTTAGGTATTGGTTTGGTAGCGGCCTTGATTAATGTATTCACGTCAAAATCGGCATTGCCATATGGTAACCTGATTAGTGAGCCTTTGGGGGCTTTCACTTGTGCCGTGTTAGTGCATTATATTTCTAATCTGAAAATTGGTAGGCTAAATGTAATGCCGATTTTAAGTGCTTTCATCAGTACTGTAGCATCTGGTGGAGCTTTTATTACTTGCTTATATCTCGTGTTAGGATTGCCTAGCAATGTGTATTGGAATGCTATGTGGCCATTGGTGTTGATGGTATCCCTTTGTAATGCGGTAGTGGCACCATTCTTGTACATTCCAGCGCAAAAATTATTGGCTCGTCAAACTGTGAAAGGACAAGAATTGACGGACAGCAGTGATCACAGTGATTTACATATTGTACCGTCTGTGAAAGCACCGATTGTTATCGAGCATATGAGTTATCGCTATGGGAATCAAAGCCAGTATGCTGTGAAAGACATTAACTTAGTGGTACATGAAGGAGATTTCCTTGTCATTACAGGACCAGCAGGCTGTGGTAAATCTACCATCTGTATGGCTATGGCGGGAGCTGTGCCAAAGTTCTATGGGGGTACCATGGAAGGCATGGTATTCATCAATGGAAAAGCAGTGACGCAATTAGAAATTCCAGATGTAGCAGATGATATCGGTATCGTCTTAGCTGACTATGATACACAACTAGTGACCATGACAGTGGCAGAGGAAGTAGCCTTTGCCCTTGAAAATCGTGGCTATACAGCGGAGGCGATTCAAGAGCGTACAGCCATCGTGTTAGAACAAGTAGGCTTAACTGGATTGGAAGACCGCAATGTGTACAGCTTGTCTGGGGGGCAACGTCAGCGGTTGGCCATTGCCTCTGTGTTAGCTGTAAACCCATCTATTTTAGTGTTAGATGAACCGACTAGCTCTTTAGATCCAGAAGGCACAGAAGAATTATATCGCTTAGTAGGTTCCTTGAATCGTGACCATGGTATTACCGTTGTGGTTATTGACCACGATTTACACGCTGTCTTACCGTACGCAAATCGTATGGTATTAATCGATGGTGGGGAGCTAAAAATCGACAGCTCTGTAGAAGATGTATTGTCTTATATGTATGATACGAACACATACGTAGATGCATTGCCATCCTTATTTGTGACCTATAAATCCTTAGCAGCAAAAGGGATTGATTTAGATACACCATGGTTGTCTTTAGCATCTGCGCAGTCTAGTCTTATGAAAGGAGAACGCTAATATGTTGACAGTTGAAAATTTGCGCTTTTCCTATGTACCGGGACAAGATATTATGAAAGATGTAACTTTTACCATAGGAGATGGAGAATTCATTACATTAGGTGGCCGTAATGGGTGTGGTAAAACAACGGTAACTCGTTTATTAGTGGGTTTGGAAACACCCGTAGAAGGTAAGATTTCTTACGACGGCCAAGATATTACGAATATGCCTACCTCTGAAAGAGGACGTTTTATTGGCTATGTATTTCAACAGCCAGATCGTCAAATGTTCCGCCAGACTGTGGCAGAAGAGGTGGCATTTGGTCCTGAACAATTGGGATACGACAAAGCAACGGTAGACCGCATCGTACAAGATGCTCTAGAACGAGTAGGTATTTCCCATTTAGCAGAATCCTATCCATTAGGCTTACGCCGAGGGGAAAAGCAACGAGTAGCGATTGCCTCAGCGTTAGCGATGCAGTCTAAACTGTTGATTCTTGACGAACCTACTAGTGGACAAGATGGAACAGAAACAAAAGGTTTACTTGTGTTGTTACAAGAATTGCAAGCCCAAGGTTTGACCATATTACTCATTACCCATGATATGGAAATTATGGCAGAATATTCTACAGGAGTGATCATTATGGGATATGGCACAAAAGCCTTCGATGGATCCCCGGAAGAATTATTTACAAGCCGTGAGGACTTGTTGGAACTTGGTTTGACAAAACCGCCGAGTGTGGTGCTTAGTGAAACGGTACCAGACTTAGGGTATTGCAAATCGATGAAAGAGTTTGAACTGCGCTATGCAGAGTATGTGAAAGGATAGGAGGAGACCGATGAAATTTGTACCATTAACAAAAATTTGGGCAACAATCTTCGTGTCCATCTTAGCCATTGCTATGAAAACTCCGGAACTATTGTTAGCATTATTTGGAGTAGAATTGCTGGTAATGCTGATTGGTGGTATCTTGTTGCGTCAATGGAAAGCATTATTCGCCTTAATCGGGTTTTCTGCGTTCTTAGGTATTGTACAGTACTTGGGTAGCTGGTCCGTGGACTCCGCGGTTGTAACAGCTTTGCGTATGTTGACGATGACCACTATCTTTATGATGCTTATTGTAACAACGAAAACACAAGATTTAACAGTGGCTCTTGTACAACAATGTCGCATCCCCTATGCGTATGCCTTTATGTTTACAGCGGCCCTACGCTTTGTGCCTGACTTTTTACGTGAAAGTAAAGCGGTGCAAGAAGCACAGGCCTGTCGAGGTATGTCGTTAGAAGGGAATTGGCTGACAAAGATAAAATCTTACATGACGGTCATTCAACCGTTGATGCTGAAATCATTGAGTCGTTCGGAGACAATGGCATTGTCCTTGGAACTTCGAGGCTTTGGAAATCAGCAACATACATTTATGCGGAAAGTTAGCTTGCAAGGTATTGATTATGTGGCGGTTCTTGTTATGTTGGGCATCACATATGCTGTGATACATTACATCGTACTATAAGGGTCACTGGTGATGCTATACACCTTGTGGGGTGTCACTAGTTCCGCTATGCATCCTGTGGCGTTCGTAATTGAATAAGATAAAGGGAAGACCGTAACACACCCCTTCTCAAACTATACAGTGGTTATGTTTGTTCAGGGGTATGTTACGGTCTTCTTACGTTTGTATTATTTAGATAGTAAAGGAACGCCACAAGGTTGCTACTCGTAACGGCGTTCCTTAAAGGGAATCATTTGTAAACTTGTGCTTTGCTTAGTTTGCTTTATGGTAATAAAACGCATAAACAATACGAATATATTATGCTATAATGTAAATATGAAGGGTCAACAACGTGAGTTGGGCTCATCTCTTCCTATTGTAGGAGGAGGTGATACTATGACACTATTCGAAGTTTTAATGTTATTAATTCAATTCGGATTGCTTGTTGTAGCAGTTTTAACTTATATGCAAATGTAAGTGAAAAGCCTAACGTCAAAATAAGTGTCGGAAGCACTTATACACGTTAGGCACATTTCACTTTATAGAATTCTGAGATGAGTCTAACGCCACTACACGTTGATGACTCTTCTTTTGTTACCTATAGTATATCATATATTTAGAATATATGACAATTGTTTTGAGCTTGGTTATACAGCTTCTGGTAGTGGCATCTATAAATCTGCGTTTTACTGGGGTTGCTTAGGAAATGTCGTATTTACTTTGGTCGAGCTAAGTTTTTAATAATAACTTTCAAAATTATTCTGCAAGTACTTGAAATGGACATGGCTGTTAGTGCTATAATAGAATAAGGTAAGTTCGTGCAGGGGTTGAAAGGAGAATTGATGGATTATAAAGTAGCAGCTTCTTTTTGGACAGAGAAGGATAAAACTGCAAGAAAGATGGACCCACGTGAATTGCATGTTGAGATTGTTGATTTTTTGAAAGCCCATCATACGTGTGCTTTGTCGACGCATAGTGAAACAGGTGTCCGTTGCACTCCATTATCGTATACGGTACATGGTGGATACATTGATATTTTCTCTGAAGGTGGTGAGAAATTCTTTCATTTAGAAGAAGATAAAAATGTATCTCTTACTGTGTTCGATTCTTATGAGGGTCCAGGTACGGCGAAGAGTGTTCAGATTCAAGGTGTAGCAACGGTGCTAGGCCCTGATGATGAAGAGTATGCTAAGGTACTAACAGAAATTGGTATGGAAAAATTATTAGACCGGGATGATGCGTTGTATTTGATTCGTGTGAAATCGAATGAGATTGTTTACTTGAATGGTTCCTTGCGAGCACGTGGCTATTATATTCGCCAAGTTTTGGCGAGATAGGGTAGATTCTTTTTGCACATCTGCGTCAAGTATGATATAATAAATAAAGACCGCCGTTAGAGGTTTCATCTAACGGCGGTCTTTATTTTAGAAATGGAGACAATTAATGAATATACAACGTATCTTACTGAGTGCTCTATTAGGAGCAACGTTAGTAGTGACGGCTGCTTGTGGTACTGACGCAGCTCAGCAAGCAAAATCTGAAGTAGGAAAAGAAGTGAAAGTAGAAACAAAAATGCCTATCTTTGATGCGACACCAATTGCTGATGAATATGCTACGATTCATACGAATAAAGGCGATATCAAAGTGCGTCTATATGGTAGTAAGGCACCTATTACTGTGAAAAACTTTAAAAGTTTAATTGAGCAAGGATATTACAATAATCTAACCTTTCACCGTGTTATCGATGGATTCATGATCCAAGGTGGAGATAATAAAAAAGGCGGTCCTGGGTATACAATTCCTGATGAAGTAAGCAATGATTTGCACTTTAACAAAATGGGGATTTTGGCGATGGCTAATGCAGGCCCTAATACAGGGAATGCTCAGTTCTTTATTACAGTGGCACCAACGCCTTGGTTAGATAATAAGCATACCATCTTCGGAGTGGTTGTGCAGGGTATGGATGTAGTAGAAGCGATCAGTCGTGTGCCGAGAGATAAACGGGATACTCCAAAAGAACCAGTGGTGATTCAGTCTGTTGATTTAGCACCAATCCCAGCTGGTGAGTAAGATGGAAGAAAAATTTTACACCTATATGGTACGCTGTGCAGATGGCTCTCTCTATACGGGATGGACTACGGATTTAGAAAAACGTATACGAGCCCATAATGGTGAAATTAAGGGGGGCGCCAAGTATACACGAAGTCGAAGACCAGTCACTTTGGTATGGAGCACAGCTTTCAGTAGAAAGCAAGACGCTCAATCCATGGAACAGCAAGTAAAGCGCATGGAACGGTCCCAAAAAGATGCCCTCATTGCGGCAAATTGTGATATAATGAAATGATACAGATAGTGCGTGAATACGAGAGGAGGAATGCTAATGAAACGAGTCATTGTGTCCGTGAAAAGTACGCAACGTGATGCGGATGGAGAAGATACGGTGGTGGAATTAGTATCCTCTGGTAAGTATTATGAAACAGCCTTGGCGAAACACATCATTTATGATGAAAGTGAAGTCACTGGTTTGGGGAATACAAAAACAACCATTAAAGCCTATAAGGATTCGGTGGTACTCCTAAGAACTGGTGAATTTTCTATGCGCCATGAGTATCAACTGGGGAAGACTAACATTGCAAGTTTGGAAACGCCATATGGGGCGGTAGAACTAGCTATGTTAACCCATGAATTAGACATAGATTTGAAAGATGGCAAGGGCCATATTTGTTTAGGATATGATATCTCTGTTGGTGGTGAATGGCAATTTTACAACCAGCTATATGTAGAGATTCGGGAGGATGTACATTATGGACATGAAAGAAGTTTTGAAAGCAGCCATTAAGGATGCTTTGCAGATAGCTCTAGAACAAGGAGAATTACCAGAAGGTGCCTATCCAGAAGCACATTTGGAAGTGCCACCGCAGAAAGAATTTGGCGATTTTTCTACGAATATTGCTATGCAATCTGCACGGATAGCGAAATCCAACCCACGTGCTATTGCGGAAACGATCATTTCCCATATGAATTATGATTGGTTAACGCGCGCAGAAGTAGCAGGTGCGGGATTTATTAATTTCTTCCTAGCCTCTGATGTGATTTACGATACTTTAAAAAATATATTAACAGCTGGTGAAACATACGGTAATGTACCACTTCGTGAAGAAGATACTGTGCAAATCGAGTATGTGAGCGCAAACCCAACAGGATTGTTACACGTAGGTCATGGCCGTGGTGCTGCGTATGGTAGTGCCTTGGTAAATTTAATGCGTGCAGCTGGATATAATGTGTTTGCTGAATATTACATTAATGATGCAGGTAAGCAAATCGACAACTTAGCGGCCTCTGTGAATGCTCGTTATTTAGAACTATTAGATATGAAACATGAGTTCCCTGAGTCTGGCTATCGTGGTCAAGATGTCATCGATACAGCGCAGGAATTGATTAACTGGAGAGGTGATTTCTTTGCAGTACTTCCAGAAGAAGAGCGTGTTCCATTCTTTAAAGAATTTGCTTTAACAGAAAAATTAAATGGATTACGCAAAACATTACGTAATTTCCGTGTAGGGTTTGATCGTTGGTTTAGCGAACGTAGTTTGCATAAAAGCGGTGAGATTCGCACATTGGTGAATCAGTTATTAGAGTCTGGCGGAATGTATGAAAAAGATGGGGCTTACTGGTTGGCATCTATGCAATATGGAGATGACAAAGACCGTGTAGTTATCCGTGACAATGGAGAGCCAACATACTTAGCCGCAGATATTGCGTACCACAAAGATAAATACGAACGTGGTTACAAACAATTAATTAACATTTGGGGTGCTGACCATCATGGTTATATTGCTCGTGTGAAAGCAGCTATGGAAGCGCTTGGATTCAATCCAGATAAATTAGAAGTTCTGTTATTACAAATGGTATTCTTATACCGTGATGGGGAACTTGTAAAAATGTCCAAACGTACTGGTGAAACGATTACTTTGGATGAATTGATTGAAGACGTAGGAGTGGATGCAGCAAGATACTTCTTCTTGATGCGCTCCTTAGATAGTCAATTGGACTTCGACATCAATTTGGCATCCTCTAAATCTAACGACAATCCAGTGTACTACATCCAGTATGCACATGCTCGTATTCATAGTATTTTTGGACAAGTAAAAGAAGCGGGTATTGCCTATGGTGACTGGGCAAATACATCTTTTACAGCATTGCAAAGTGATCAAGAAGTAGAATTGATTAAAAAATTAGCGGCTTATCCAGAAGAAATTCAACTATCTGCTAATAATAAAGCGCCACATCGTATCGCTAAATACTTGTACGATGTAGCAAGTCTATTCCATTCCTTCTATAAACAAGGTCGTATCATGGGCGTTGAACCAGAATTGCAACAAGCTCGATTAGGCTTGATTACGGCAACAGCACATGTATTACAACATGGTCTTGGTATCTTAGGTATTTCCGCTCCTGAAAAAATGTAATCAGAAGCGCATAATTTATTAGGGAGGCATCATGTCAACAAAGTATATTTTCGTAACAGGTGGCGTCGTATCATCATTAGGTAAAGGCATTACTGCAGCATCCTTGGGACGTTTGTTGAAAAACCGTGGATATAAGGTGACAATTCAAAAATTTGATCCATATATTAATATTGACCCAGGTACAATGAGTCCCTATCAACATGGTGAAGTGTTCGTCACTGACGACGGTGCAGAAACTGACTTAGATTTAGGTCATTATGAACGTTTCATCGACATTAACTTAGGTAAAACATCCAATATTACAGCTGGTAAAGTATATTGGTCTGTCATCAATAAAGAACGTAAAGGTGAATATCTTGGCTCTACTGTGCAAGTTATCCCTCATATTACGAATGAAATTAAAAATGCTGTGTTCCGTGTAGGTAAAGAAGATAATGCAGATGTGGTGATTACAGAAATCGGTGGTACTGTAGGTGATATTGAAAGCTTACCGTTCTTGGAAGCTATCCGCCAAGTGAAAAAAGAAGTCAACCGTGATGATGTGTTATATATCCACGTAACATTGGTACCATATATTAGTGCAGCTGGTGAGTTGAAAACAAAACCAACACAACATAGCGTAAAAGAACTTCGTGGCATCGGTATTCAACCAGATATCATTGTATGCCGTACGGAAAAAGAAATTTCCCGTGAAATGAAAGATAAATTGGCATTATTCTGTGACGTGGATCCAGATGCTATCGTGGAAAACCGCACTTGCAGCACGATCTATGAAGTGCCTTTGATGATGCAAGATGAAGGATTAGACAGCATTGTTGTACGTAAATTGAACCTAGAAGATCGTCCTGCAGATATGACAGAATGGAAAGAAATGGTTCATAAAATCTTACATCCTAAACAAGAAATTACCATCGCTCTTGTTGGTAAATACGTAGCATTACATGATGCGTACATTTCTGTAGCAGAAGCGTTGGGTCATGCAGGTATCGTAGAAGATACAAAAGTGAACATTAAATGGGTTGATTCTGAAGCGGTAGAAGCTGAAGGTACTGATTTAGCCGAAGTATATAAAGATGTAGATGGTATCTTAGTACCAGGCGGTTTTGGTTGCCGTGGTGTAGAAGGTAAAATTGCTACGATCCAATATGCTCGTGAGCACAAAGTGCCGTTCCTTGGCATTTGCTTGGGCATGCAAACATCTGTGATGGAATTTGCTCGTTCCGTATTAGATATGAATGGCGCTACTTCTACAGAATTTGATGAAAGTTGCCAGTTCCCTGTGATCGACTTAATGGACGATCAAGTAGATGTAGATGAAAAAGGCGGTACAATGCGTCTTGGCGTATACCCATGTAAAACAGTACCTGGTACAAAAGTACATGAAGCATACGGCGAAGACTTGATTTACGAGCGCCATCGTCATCGTTGGGAATTCAACAATGCCTATCGTCAACAATTGACAGATGCAGGCTTGATTATCTCTGGTACATCCCCTGATAATCGTCTAGTAGAATGCGTTGAAGTAGCTGATCATCCTTGGTTCGTAGGCGTACAATTCCACCCAGAATTGAAATCTCGTCCAAACAATGCACATCCATTGTTCAAAGGATTCGTGAAAGCGGCCATCGAAAATAAAAAATAAGACATAGTGAGTATGTAACATAGAAAGGACTGTAACGAGAATACAATAGATTCTGGGTGCAGTCCTTTTGTACTATATAACAGAATTTATTCGTATTGTGTATACATCCAAAATAAAAAATACATTAGTCTATTGACAAGCGACTCAAAATACTATAGAATAGTCTTCAGTTACATAAAGCAAATGCGATGAACAGGTATAAAGATATAGTTAGTTGCTTTCAGAGAGCTACTGGTTGGTGTGAAGTAGTAGAACGGTTATATTGAAACTCCCCTGTGAGCAGCGATGGTGAAATCAAGTAGTCATCGACGGTAGTTCCGTTATAACTGTGAGAACCAACTAGGGTGGGACCGTGTTATTGAAATGATAATGCCCCTTGATGTGCGTTGCACATTGAGGGGCTTTTTGTATCATAGGTTGATTAGTGTTTCTTACATTTTACGATGAGATCTGTATAAGGTATGCAGTACAAGTAGACTCTATTAGAATGTTCTGATAGTTGTAAGTATAGCTTACTAGCAGTAGAATATGCGGTTGGTTGTGAACAAACCGCTACACAAGATAGAGAAAAATCTGTGATGTAGTACTACTAAAACTATAGTATGTAAAATGTAAAAACCTCTATGAAACCAATACGCTACATATAACGCCCCTAGGGATGCATAGTCATCTCTGGGGGCGTTTTTTATTTTTAGAAAGAGGAATCATCATGGACAACAGAATTTATTTTTTTGATACTACACTACGCGATGGGGAGCAAACACCAGGTGTGTCCCTTCAAACACCAGAAAAAGTAGAAATTGCACAATCTCTTGTACGCCTTGGATTAGATGTCATCGAAGCGGGGTTCCCAGCAGCATCGGAAGGTGACTTTGAAGCAGTATCTACGATTGCGAGAGAGGTACGTGGATGTACGATCGCAGCCCTTGCTCGATCCAACGAAAATGACGTGACAAAAGCAGCAGAGGCGCTAGCTAGTGCAGAGCGGAGTCGTCTTCATGTGTTTATTGCTACTAGCGATATTCACCTAGAATACAAATTAAAGAAAACTCGTGAAGAAGTACTAGCGATAGTGAAACATATCCTTGAGTTTGCGAAAGGTAAATTTGATGAAATCGAGTTTTCCGCAGAAGATGCATCTCGTACAGATTTAGATTATTTATGCCGTGTCTTTGAAGTGGCTATCGAAGGTGGAGCTTCTATCTTGAATGTGCCAGATACAGTAGGGTATATGACTCCAGAAGAGTTTGGCAATCGTATTCGCTACATTAAAGAGCATACGAAAGGTATCGAAAAAGCAATCATCAGTGTACATTGTCACAATGACTTAGGTCTTGCGAATGCCAATACGTTGGCAGCTATTGAAGCTGGGGCTCGTCAAGTAGAATGTACTATGAATGGCTTAGGAGAACGAGCTGGTAATGTGGCTATCGAAGAAGTAGTAATGGCCATTAAAACACGTCATGACCACTATCCATTTGATGTACACATCAACACACCACTATTTACTCGTACTAGCAAATTGGTGAGCAAACTTTGCGGAGTTGCCGTATCTCCTAATAAAGCTATCGTCGGAGCGAATGCCTTCGCTCATGAGTCTGGTATTCATCAACATGGTATGTTGAATAATCCAACTACCTATGAAATCATGACACCAGCTAGTGTAGGAGCGGAAAAAACGTCTATCGTATTAGGCAAACATTCTGGTCGTCATGCCTTTGAAGATCATCTAGTGAATTTAGGCTTTCAGTTAGAAGAAGAACGAGTGAATGAGCTATTTGTGCAGTTTAAAGCCTTAGCAGATAAGAAAAAACAAGTTTACGATGAAGATATCTACGCTTTGGTGATGGATACTATGCATCACGAACAAGCATTTCACGTGGTACAACACGATTACCGTTCCGATCAAAATGGATACGTTCTTGCTAGCATTCGTGTATTAACACCGAGTGGGGAACGCATGGATGCCGCTGTTGGTGATGGTCCAGTAGATGCTTCTTTCAGAGCTATCGAACGGTTAGTGAACACACCGTTTGTATTGGAAGATTTCCAAATCCGTTCCGTAACAGTGGGTAAGGATGCCCTTGGTGAGGCGGTTGTGAAAGTTAACTACAATGGCCGCAGATTCCAAGGCCGTGGGGTGAGCACAGATATCGTAAAATCTAGTGTAAACGCCTATATCAACGCAGTGAATGCCATTTATTTAGCAAAAGAATTAGAACAAGAGTTTGGAAACCAGGAGGGTTAATGTCATGGGTATGACCATAACAGAAAAAAATATGGCTCGTCACGCAGGGCTAGCAGAAGTAAAAGCAGGTCAAATGATCGAGTGTCAATTAGATTTCATCTTAATGAACGATATTACATTTCCGCCAGCGAAAAAAGAGTTTGAAAAAATTGGTAAACATGTATTCGATGCAAACCGCATCTATTTAGTACCAGACCATTTCACACCGAATAAAGATATTAAATCTGCTACACAAGCCAAAGTAATGCGCGATTTCGTGCGACAACATAAGATTACGCACTATTTTGAAGTAGGTCGTATGGGTATTGAGCACGTATTGTTACCAGAGCAAGGTTTGATTGGTCCAGGGGAAATGATCATTGGCGCCGACTCTCATACTTGTACCTATGGGGCATTGAATGCCTTTGCTACTGGCGTTGGTTCTACAGATGCTGGAGTAGCTATGGCAGAAGGTAAAACTTGGTTCAAAGTGCCAGAAACGATCAAAGTCGTGTTAGAAGGGAAACCTGCTAAATGGATTTCCGGTAAAGATATTGTATTGGACTTAATCGGTAAAATCGGTGTGGATGGAGCTCGTTATAAAGCTCTTGAGTTCCATGGTTCTGGTGTGCAATACATGACGATGGCAGACCGTTTGACCATCTGTAACATGGCCATCGAAGCGGGTGGTAAATGTGGTGTATTCCCCTACGATGCAGTGACAGAGGAGTATATTCAAGGTCGCATCACACGCCCTATTGAACCGATTGCAGCAGACGAAGATGCAGAATATTGCCAAGTAGTAACCATCCAATTGGACGAATTAACACCAGTGGTAGCGTACCCACATCTTCCTTCCAATACACATTACATGAAAGACATTGTGAAAGAAGACCGCATTCAAATCGACCAAGTCATCATCGGTTCTTGTACGAATGGACGCTTTGAAGATTTAGAAATGTGCGCAGAAATTTTTAAAGGTCGCAAGGTAGCGGATTTCGTGCGTTGCATTGTCATCCCAGGGTCCCAAGATGTATATAACCAAGCTGTAAAAGCAGGATTAATGGATATCTTCATCGAAGCAGGTTGTGCTGTAAGTACGCCAACTTGTGGTCCGTGCTTAGGTGGTTACATGGGTATCATGGCAGAGGGAGAACGTACCGTGTCTACCACAAACCGTAACTTCCGTGGTCGTATGGGACACGTGGACAGTGAAGTATATTTGGCAAGTCCCTATGTGGCGGCAGCAAGTGCAGTAGCAGGGTATTTAGCAAGCCCTGAGGAGGTATAATATGGCAGACTTTCAAGGAACAATTTGGCGCTACGGCGACAATGTAGATACAGACGTAATCATCCCAGCACGCTATTTGGCAATCGCGGATATGGCGGAATTAGCAGAACATGCTATGGAAGACATTGATACGACTTTTGCACCGAATGTGAAAGCTGGTGAAATTATGGTGGCTGGTAAAAACTTTGGTTGTGGTTCTTCTCGTGAACATGCGCCAGCGGTGATTAAAGAGAAAGGTATTTCTTGTATCGTAGCAGATAGCTTTGCTCGTATTTTCTTCCGCAATGCTATCAACATCGGTTTACCAGTGATTGAAATTGGTGATGCAGTGGATCGCATTCAAGAAGGTCACGAAATCGCTGTGGAAATGGCCACAGGTGTTGTTCATAATGTGACTACCGGTGAAAGCTACCAAGGAACAGCATTACCACAATTTGTGCAAAATATTGCCAAAGCAGGTGGACTGGTGAATTTTGCAAAAACAAGACAGGAGTAATATGATGAGTGAAAAACAAATTGTCCTAATTGCTGGTGACGGCATTGGGGAAGAAATAACAAATTCGGCGCGTGCTGTGGTGGACGCAGCTTTTGCCAAAGCTGGTGTAACAGCAAACTGGATTGAGAAAAAAGCAGGTGGTGCGGCTATCGATGCTTTTGGTGAGCCATTGCCACAAGATACTATCGATGCATGCCAAGCAGCAGATGCTGTATTATTAGGTGCTGTAGGCGGCCCTAAATGGGATGATGTAGATCCATCCATCCGCCCTGAAAAAGCCATCCTTGGTTTGCGCAAAGCATTGGGCTTGTTCTGTAACTTACGTCCAGTGAAAATCTATCCAGCATTGCGTGAATTTTCTCCGTTGAAACCAGAATTGGTAGAAAACGTTGATTTCGTTATCGTTCGTGAATTAACAGGCGGAATCTACTTTGGGGAACGGGAAGAAGCACAAGGAGAAGGCCCAACAGAATTTGCTTGGGACAAAGAGACTTATGCTCGTTATGAAGTGGAACGCATCATGGACGTAGCAGTAGAAACGGCACGTAAACGTTCTGGCAAAGTGGTGAGTGTAGACAAAGCTAATGTATTGGCGTCTTCTCGTTTATGGAGAAAAATTGCAAAAGAAAAAGCAGAAGCGAATCCAGACATCAATATGGATTACTACTATGTAGATAACACAGCCATGCAATTGGTAACAAACCCAGGTCAATTTGATGTACTAGTGACAACGAACTTATTTGGAGATATCTTGAGCGATGAAGGGGCTGTTATCTCTGGATCCCTTGGCTTGTTGCCATCTGCCTCCATCGGTACAGGTACTTCTTTGTATGAACCAATCCATGGATCGGCACCAGATATTGCAGGACAAGGCATTGCTAATCCACTAGGAACAATCTTGTCTGCTACTATGATGTGTCGTTACTCCTTGGACTTGCCAGCAGTAGCAGACTCCATTGAAGAAGCGGTGACAGCTGTTCTTGATGCGGGCTACCGTACAGGAGATATGTACCGTGAAGGATTTACGAAAGTGAATACTCAAGGCATGACTGATGCTGTCATAGCGCACTTAGGGTAAAGCATTATATAGGATATAAAAAATCGCGGCACACTCCTCCACAAACTGATACGATCGTTAAGTTTGCTCCGGAGCATGCCGCGCTTTTTTCATATATTGTTGTATAGATACCACTAACATCGCCTAGGGGCGCTATGAGGGAACTAGAGAAAAGTAGCTATGTATAATTTTAGGGAAAAGAGGAAGGTCTGTACAGACCTATCTCACAAGAAATATATATACTAGTTAAGGTTTCATGTACTTTTGTGTATAATAGTGTACATATGTCAGTGTTGGGAACGGAATGTAGGAGGAGTTACTATGTCAGATGAACGAGTTACAGATCTACAGTTGGCACACTCTGTGCTAGGCTATACAGGTGTACCTGGGGCTTATGCTTATGAAGTGTTACAGAATGTACTTTCAAAATATATAGAAAAAGGCGGATCCGTGGAAGGACAACGGATTGAGCGCTGTCAAAGTCATCGTGAGCTCGTACAGGCTGTTCACGAAGGGCGCATCGATTATGCTATATTGCCTATTGAAAACTCCATTGTTGGAGAAGTGCGAGATAGTACGGATTTAATCAAGGATAAGAATATCCACATCGTAGGAGAAGTACGACATCGTATTAGCCATAGTTTGTTGGGGATACCGGGGGCTAGCCTTGACACGATTCAAGAAGTGTACTCCCACGAGCAAGCACTCATGCAGTGTTCACAATTTTTGGCGACACACAGTTCGTGGCAACTAGGTCCTATGAACAATACCGCTATGAGTGCGAAATATGTAAGCGATACCCAGGATATCACGAAAGCATGCATTGCCAATGCATCCGCTAAAGAACTATATGGACTCACATTATTGGCGCCAGACATTGCGAACTTCAAGGAAAACTTTACACGATTCTTCATTATTACCCACAAGGATGTAGTGATTCATGATGCCCATAAGTTAAGTATCATTGTACAAACACCGAATACTCCAGGAGCACTGGTGAAAGTATTACGAGTCTTTGAAGATCATCAGCTGAACATGGTGAATATCAAGTCACGACCATGTATGCACACGCCGTGGGAGTACTTTTTCTACATTGATATAGAAGGGGAAGGCCGTGAAGAAGTAGTACAACAAGCTTTAACAGAAGTGCGAGAACTGTCCAATTACTTGCAAGTGTTAGGACATTATAAAATCTATAATGTACTGTGAGGGTTCAATCAGAATTTTGATGCTATAGAATGCTAATATAGAGACATAATGTTTTGCGATTTCTAGATGTTGTAATGATGGGTAGTATAAGAGGAGTAATTTAAAAGTTTGGTGAAGTTTGGATTTACCCCCTTGCCCACAGAAATAGAGGTATGATACTATATTTCTATGAACTATATAGAAATATATAGATATACTGTGTAGATGTATTATGCAGACATATTATACTAATGTACTATGCAAATCTAGTATAGGCGATCGCCAATTTCTATGTGAGTATTAAGAATGTGAAATTTGAGTAAGGAGACATAGTATGAAACGAAGCATTATTTCTTTTTTAGTAGGCGTAATCGTGACAGGTTGTGCAATGGGGTGGTTCTGGTATCACGATCGTGAACAGTATACACGTGCCATTCCAGCTGTAAAAGGGTCAGTCCAAGTAACGCCAGTGGTGAATGGGACACCAGCAGGAACGACAAGTAACGCTGTACAACAAACTGGAGCTGTAGCGCCACAAGCAACGCAGCAACAAGTACAAATTACGCAAGAAAAAGCGATGGAAATCTTCAAAACAGCATACCCTGACTATCGAATTGAAAAAGTCAAGTTCGATACAGATCATGGTCGTGCTCATTATGAAATCGATGGGGAAACCTTAACACGGGAAGTAGAAATTAAAATCGACGCTGTTACTGGGGAGATCTTCCAAGTTAAAGAAGGGCATTAATAGTTTTTATTTTAAATACGATAGTCTTTAACACTGTGGTACCGAAACGAGTAGGCAATGTATTGCAAGCGACTACTGTTGTGCCAGTACAAATTGCAGAATAATACCTAGTGACAGATTCTTATGATATAGAATATCATTGGATGCATTAAGAATACCTAACCTAAGTTTTGGGTTAGGTATTTTTTGCTTCTATGGATAGAGTTTTAATAGCTAAGTAGTATTATGTATAGGATACTTAGTACCTGTGTTAGTAGTCATCATAGCATGGATAATGAATGCGAGGTATCATAAACTAAGTCCATAGAATATTCGCAAAAATTAGGATACTTTGCTATAATTAAATTGATTACATTGAATATAAGAAATGTTATGACCTTATAGATTAGATTGTTCTATGTAGAAAATATAAGAGAGGAATTATAAATGAAGTTAAACCAAAATACATCGATTACAAAAGAAGAAACAGAGGTAATCGAACACTTAAAAAATTCCTATAATGAATTAGTGTATCCGTCTAAATCTTTTGGGGTTACCTCTATTAACAGTTTAGAAGCAAAGGCAAAATTGTGGGGGTTAAATCCAGTTCCAGCTAAAGAGGCTCGTGTGTTAGAACTAGGTTGTTCTATGGGTGGGAATATCATTGGGCAGGCTGTGTATCACCAAGGGGCTACTTTTGTAGGGGTGGATCTTAGCGAATCTCAAATTGAAATTGGTAACGAAATCATCAACGCTATGGAGTTAAAAAATGTAAAATTAGTAGAACAAGATATTCTAAAAATTGACAAAGACTTTGGAACCTTTGATTATATTATCGTTCATGGGATTTGGTCTTGGGTGCCAGATGTGGTAAAAGATAAAATTTTAGAAATCTGTAATGTAAACTTGTCCGAACGTGGGGTAGCCTATATTTCTTATAATGTATACCCAGGTTGGCATCGATTGAACCAAGTTCGTGAAATGATGATGTTTGCCACACAAAATGATCAAGGTATGGATTTATTAGAACGTACAGAAAAAGGAATTTCCTTTGTATATCATATGAATGAGCTTATTAAAGAGTCTAAAGATATTGTTCCTACCTTGGAGTGGAAAACAAATAGCTTTGATTCAGCATTGAATCATAAAACCTACTATATTGCTCATGAATATTTAGAACCTATCAATGATCCGGTATATGTGAGTGATTTCATTAAGAGATCTAAAAACTATAACATGGTATATGTAGCGGATACAGATTTCCAATTGTCGGCGATTACTTGGATGAAACAAGAACGCAGAAAATTAATTAATACTATGTCAGGTGGAGATTGGAATACAAAGGAACAAATTCTAGATTTTTATTATGATACACAATTCCGTCGTTCCCTATTATGCCATGAGTCGCAAGCTCATTTACTACGCCATAATGAAGAGTTTTTAATTGAAACTTTAGATTCTTTGTATTTTGGTATGGTTAATAAAGGTAAAGAGTTGAAGGATACTGACAATGCTATAGAGCAAGCCGTTGTAAATCAATGCCGAAAAGGAGAATTCTTTAATGTCACAGATTGTAAAGCAGAACTGGAACGATTGCAGAATGGTGCAGAATACAATGAAATAGAATTATACAGTATGCTTATTCGTTTCTTGTTATGTGGATTCATTGTACCTGTGACGGAGAAAAAAGACATCAATACATTCCAAGAAGGTATGTCCACAGTGCCAAAAGAGATGGCTAATTATGTACAAACTGTTGTGGATAGAGGCGGCCATAAGTTCATCAATATCTCCGACTTATACAACGACAGCATTACAGGCTTTAACTCCGCCCATGTACTGATGATGAAAGAATTGGAAACACCTAAAACGTTGGAAGAACTTTACAAAGTAGCGGATAAAATTTTGAAAGTAGATGAAACGAAACCATCTGGTGAAGTAGTGCCGTTACAAGGCCATACTGTGGTAGATAGTACATTAGATGATTTAGGTCAACTTGGTTTCTTGCGTAATAACTAGAACTATTGGCAGATAGCTTAGGTAGTGGAAGCAAGATGATTATAAAAAGAGCTGTACTAGCATGTCTAATTGACATGTGAGTACAGCTCTTTTATTGATTATGTTATTGTAATTTTTCTAATAAGGTTAATAAGAATTTAGATACTGTATCTACTGCTGGCAAGTGTAACCGTTCTTTTGGAGTATGAGCACCTAAGATAGTAGGACCAAAGCTAATCATTTGTGTATTCGGTAATTGTGCTTTTAATAAGCCACATTCAAGGCCTGCATGTACGGCTGTTACGTGAGGTTCTACACCGATTACCTCTTTGTATAGAGCAATCGCTTGTTCTTCTAAACGGCTACCACGTTCGTATTCCCAAGCTGGGTAATGACCTTGCTCGGAAGCCGTGAAGCCATGTGCTTTTGCCAATGTCATGATGCGGTCACGTAGGTATGCTAGTTGACTCATAGTCAAGCTACGTACGGAGATAAGAATATCTAATTGTGTGTCATTATCTTCTACGATAGCGATATTGTTGCTGGTATCTACTAAGCCCTCTAACTTTTTACTCATACCAAATACACCATGAGGTGCTAAGTATAAGAATTGCAAGAAGGTGTGTGCTTGTGCATCACTATAGATTGTAGCAGGTGTGTCACAAGGAGTGACTTTCACTTGTAGATTTGGATCTTGTGGAGATAATTCGTGACGAATGATCTCAGCGTTGCCTTGAATATGAGCTTGTAATGCATCTGCATCAGAAGGTTGGCAAAGAATAGTTGCCTCTGCAAAGCGAGGAATCGCATTATGTTTAGAACCACCTGTAAAATGGCTTAAAGAAATAGGGGATTCTTGTTGTGCTTCCACTAATAAGCGAGCTAGGATTGTCACAGCATTACCAAGTTGTTCACCAATTTCAATGCCGGAGTGACCACCATGAAGTCCATCTACGGAGACTTTCAAAGCAGTTAATCTAGCTGGTGTTGGTACAGCATTCGTTGGTAAGGTAAGGTCCAAACGACAGCCCCCAGCACAGGCTACAATAAACTCATGTTCTTGTTCTGTATCGATATTGAGCAAATATTGTCCGTGTAAGCGGTCGCCTTTCACAGCCATGGCACCATTCATACCTGTTTCTTCATTAGTGGTAAATAGGCATTCTAAAGGTCCATGCGGGATGGTTGGATCATCTAGCACGGCCAGTGCCATCGCCACAGCGATGCCATTATCGGCACCTAGAGTAGTTTCGTTGGCGTGCAACCATTCACCTTCTTCAATCAGCTCGATGGGGTCCTTGGAAAAATCGTGAGTGGATGTGTCAGATTTTTCTGCCACCATATCGATATGACCTTGTAAAATGATGGATGGATGATTTTCATAGCCAGCAGTTGCATTAGCACGAATGATGACATTTAATTCTTCGTCTTGTTCTGCTTCTAAACCTCTATCTTTGGCAAATTGCATTAGAAAATCGCTAATACCCTGCTCATTGCCAGATTCACGAGGGATTTGACTGATTTCACGGAACCAGTGTAATACATTAGTTGTATAGTTAGTATGTGTCATAATAAACCCTTTCTTAGGATGGATGAAATATTCAATAAAATAACTATACTCTATTAGCCGTAAGGGGTCAATATAAGAATAAACGATTCTTTTATGATGAAAGTCTATGTCAATGGTATGCCAAGGAATGCTATAATAAGAATAGTGATTTCAAAGGAGGTTATCACATGAAGGATACAAAGATTATGATTATAGGCACAGGAGGTACCATTGCAGGTACAGGAAATGGGTCTAGTGCATTAACGGAATATAGAGCGGGATCGATTGGTATAGATGATTTGATGCAGGCTGTGCCTGCCTTGAATGAGTATGGTCCTTTTGAAAGTGTGCAATTCTCTAATATAGATAGTTCTGAAATGAGCCCTTATCGTTGGGTACGGTTAGCATTACTTGTGAATGAAGTGGCTGAGCGAGATGATATAGGTGGTATTGTTATTACCCACGGCACAGATACGATGGAGGAAACTGCGTATTTCTTGCAATTGACAGTACATACGAAGAAACCGGTTGTGATGACTGGTTCCATGCGTCCTGCAACAGCACTTAGTGCTGATGGTCCGGTGAATTTGCTGCAAGCAGTGCAAGTGGCGCGCAGTGAAAGTGCTATTCACCAAGGTGTTCTTGTGGTGATGAATGGATACATTGATAGCGGTAGAGAGGTAGCAAAGTTACATACCACCGATGTGGCTACCTTTGGAAATGCCCAATTAGGTCATATGGGGTGCATACAAAATGGAAAGGCTTATTTTTACTATACTCCGTGTCGTAAGCATACAAGTGACAGCGAATTTATTTTGCGTGAGGAAGTGGAATTGCCACAAGTGGGAATTGTGAATCTCTATGGAGGTATGGATACAGAAATACTAACTATGGTAGCAAGTCGATCACAAGGGTTAATTGTGGGTGGTTTTGGGCATGGCACATTGCCACAGGCTGTACGAGATACGCTCAAAAAAATTACCATTCCCAAAGTACGATCATCTCGCATTGGAAATGGTATTGTGTCCAGTAATTCATCAGATGTAAAAGAAGGCTTTATCGTTAGCGATTCCTTGTCACCTGTGAAAGCTAGAATTCTTTTGATGTTGGCTTTACAACAAGAACGAAGTCGAGAAGATTTAGAGAGCTTATTTGCACTCTATTAAGGCATCTCTTGTTCTGCTATGCATTCTATAGAGGTCTAGGTTAATGAAATGGTAGCAAAAAGCCCGTATATTTATAGATCCAAGGTAGCTGTGTTTTCTAATGCTTTTTCTATAGCACTTCGCACGGCTTTAGCTAAGGTGTCACCAAATTGGGAGAAGGTTCCTGTATCTGTCAGAAGCTCTCCGTTTGGGTCGATGGTCATGATGACGCCATCTGTGGATGTACCAGTGGCAGGCTGATTAGATAGAACGCTAGTGATTCCTATAGATTGAAGTGCCACTGTTTTGGCTTCGGTAATTGTGAGAAGTGATTTTGTAAGTGCTCCATCAGTAAGTGCACAATTAGTAAAGACTAAGAGATTGATGGTGCCTCCAGCGTGAAAAACTCCATCTTTTTCATAGTAGGTATACCCATCACCAGCTCGATGAGCTGTTTTTTCAACCCCCGCTGTAGCGATTACTTCTATGATAATGGAACCCTCTGACTGACAGACATAGGCGTGACGATTCATAGAGGCAGTGGTTAGTAAAGCGGTACAGAAATGGATGGGTAAGTCTAATTGAACGCACTCTTTTGCTAAATAGGCAGAGGTGGACCCACCAGGCAATTCACTTTCATCGTTGACGAAAAATGTGAGTTGTTGATTGCGTACTGCCATGACATGGTGCAGGCCACCGTTGAAAGGGCTCGTGCTGATGGCATAATAGGGCATATCATAGGTCACGGTAATGGCTGAACTATGGATATCCACGTAGCCACCACTACGTAGTGTAGTAGGAACCTTGTATTGATTGTAATTGGGCATATATCCTCCTAGTAAGTAACATGTTATTTTATATAGTTATAGTACCATAAAAAGAACTAGGATAGTATAATAGATTATATAATTATTGAGGAGGAGTCTATCATGGAAGAGAGTCATTTTTTTGCGCTATTGCAGCGTATGAAATATATTCAGCGCTGGAGCTTAATGCGCAATACAGAAGTAGAAAACTTACAAGGCCATAGTTTGGAAACAGCTATGATTGCGCACCAATTAGGCGTGTTACGGAATACCTATTTTGATGGGGCTGTAGATGTGAACCGATTAGCGGTATTGGCTATGTATCACGATGTGAGTGAAGTTTTTACAGGAGATATGCCGACACCGGTAAAATATTTTAACCCTAAGTTGCGCGCCCTCTATGGGGAAGTAGAACAGTTGGCAAATGAAACTTTGTGGCACACATTGCCAGAAGAGGTTCAACCGTGCTATGAGGAAGCTTTATTAGGTAGCTCTGATGAATATGTAGTCTTAATTAAAGCAGCAGATACGATGTCAGCATTTATGAAATGCGTCACAGAAAAAGCTGCTGGTAATGATGAGTTTAATGCAGCCTATGACAGTATTTATAAACGTTTGCAGGATATGAATTTACCAGAGGTGAATTTATTTTTGAAAGTGTATGTTCCGAGCTTGACAAAGTCTTTAGATGAAATGAATGTGTCTTTTACAAAGTAAGAGTGTACTTATTACTTTTCATGTATGCAAAGGACATGTTACCTATACGAGTACAACTATGCAGGCTTTAAAGGTGTCTAAAAAGAACCCTGGGATTGTTATTAAGGGGAACCTGTACTATCTCTAGAAAATATAGAGGGTTTATAGTTTGTCATATTGACGTCATTACATGCTTTCACGTATACTAATATTATATAGATAATGACTAAGAAGAGGAAAAATCTTTTGAACGCATCACAGAGAGCATTGGGTTGGTGGAACAATGTATGTAATAGAAAGAGGGTAGCCTCGGAGTTGGCATGGTGAACTAGAGTAAGTGTGCCCGCTGATCAGCGTTAACGATAATGAGTGATTGCTACGGCAATAATCTAGGTGGTACCGCGGAAGTATAGACCCTTTCGTCCTAATGGACGAAGGGGTCTTTTTGTATATACTAAAGAATATCTATCATTTTTGCGACTCTGCAAGTTTATCATAGAAATATGCTGATTGAAGGGTAGCAATGTAAAGATATATTTGAAGTAGGAGGACATATGAAGGAATATAAAAATCTCACAACTTACAATCCAAAAGAGATTGAACAACAATGGTATACATATTGGGAAGAGAAAGGGTACTTTCACGAGGAAGTAGATACGAATAAAGAGCCGTTTAGCATTGTGTTACCACCACCAAATGTAACAGGCCAATTACACATGGGTCATGCCCTTGATAACACCTTGCAAGATATTTTGATTCGTACGAAACGTATGCAAGGCTATAACGTGTTGTGGATGCCTGGTACAGACCATGCAGGGATTGCAACGCAAGTAAAAGTAGAAGAAAATATCATGAAAATAGAGGGAAAATCTCGTCATGATTTAGGTCGTGAAGAGTTCTTGAAACGTGTATGGGAGTGGAAACAAGAGTACGGTAGCACCATCGTAAAACAAATCCGTAGTTTAGGTGCTTCTTGTGACTGGACGAGAGAGCGTTTTACCTTGGATGAAGGTTACCATGAAGCAGTATTAAAAGTATTCGTAGAGTTATACGAAAAAGGTTTAATCTATCGTGGAGAACGCATCACTAACTGGTGCCCTAATTGTTTGACAGCTTTATCCGATATCGAAGTAGAACACGAAGATGAAAATGGTCATTTATGGCATATTAAATATCCTGTGATCGGGGAAGAAGATGTATTTTTAACAGTAGCTACCACACGCCCTGAAACGATGTTTGGTGACGTAGCCGTAGCGGTGAACCCTAACGACGAGCGCTATGCCCATTTAGTAGGCAAAGAATTATTGCTTCCATTCGTGAATCGGCATATCCCAATCATTGCTGATGAATACGTAGATCAATCTTTCGGTACTGGTTGCGTAAAAATCACTCCAGCTCATGACCCTAATGACTTTGAAATGGGACAACGCCATAACTTAGAAAGTATCGTGGTGATGAACCCAGATGGCACCATGAATGCAGGAGCAGGTCACTTTGTGAACATGCCTCGTGAATTAGCGCGTAAACAAGTAGTAGCAGAACTTGAGGCTCAAGGTTTATTAGAAAAAGTGGAAGAACATGGGCATAGTGTAGGTCATTGTTCTCGTTGTAACACGACAGTAGAACCTATGGTGTCGAAACAGTGGTTCGTATCTATGGAGCCATTGGCAAAACCTGCCTTAGAAGTGGTACGTGATAAATCTATTGAATTTGTACCAGAACGTTTTACTAAAACATATACCAACTGGTTAGAGTCTATTCGTGATTGGTGTATTTCTCGTCAATTGTGGTGGGGACATCGTATCCCAGCGTGGTACTGTCAAGATTGTGGGGAAACGATTGTAACGACAGAAACATTGACAGAATGTCCACATTGCCATGGCAAAGTAGAACAAGATCCAGACGTACTAGATACATGGTTCAGCTCCGCTTTATGGCCATTTGCCACAATGGGTTGGCCTGACAATACAGAGGAAGTGAAACATTGGTATCCAACTAGCGTCATGGTAACAGGGTATGACATTATCTTCTTCTGGGTAGCTCGTATGATTTTTATGGGCTTAGAATTTAAAGAAGAAATTCCTTTCAAACACGTATTCATTCATGGCCTAGTACGTGATAGCCAAGGTCGCAAAATGAGTAAATCCTTGGGCAATGGTATCAATCCATTAGAAGTGATCGAAGAATACGGTGCCGATGCGTTGCGCTTTACCTTGGTAACAGGCAATACACCGGGGAACGATATGCGTTTTTACATGGAACGTGTGGAAGCAAACCGTAATTTCGCTAATAAAATTTGGAATGCATCCAAATTTGTGTTGATGAACTTAGAAGGCTTTGATGAAAGTTTTGTACCAAGCGCAGAAGACTACACATTGGCAGATAAATGGATTCTAGAAGAATACAATAAAACAGTCACAAACATTACGAATAACCTTGATAAATTTGAATTAGGGGAAGCAGCGAGCGCTGTATACGATTTCATTTGGAATACGTACTGCGACTGGTACATTGAATTAGCGAAACCTCGTTTGTACAACAAAGAAGGTGGCCGTGACCGTCAAACAGCTCAATACCTATTGGTATCCATTCTTCGTCATATGATGGAATTATTGCACCCATTCATGCCATTCGTAACAGAACATATTTGGCAACACTTGTCACATGAAGGGGAGAGCATCATGGTTGCTCCATGGCCAAGTACATTATCCATGGAAGGTTTCGGCTCTGCAGCGGCACATATGAATGTGATGATGGACGGCATTAAAGGTATCCGTAACATGCGTGCAGAAATGAATGTACCAATGGGCAAACGTTCTGAAGTTATCTTAGTGCCTGCTACAGAAGAATTGAAAGGTATCTTAGAAACCCATGGTGATTACTTCCATACCTTAGGTTGGGCAGAAAAAGTAACAGTACTTTCACCAGATGCGCCAAAACCAGAAAACGCTACAGTAACTGTGGTGAACGGCTTAGAAGTGTACTTGTTGTTGAAAGATTTAATTGACGCAGACAAAGAAAAAGAACGTATCGCCAAAGAACAAGCCACAGTATTGAAAGAAATCGCTCGTTTAGAAGGTAAATTGAACAACCAAGGATTCTTAGCGAAAGCTCCTGAAGCGGTAGTAGCGAAAGAAAAAGAAAAATTGGAAGAATACAAACAAAAACAACAAGCCTTGAACGAACGTGAAGAGTTCTTAAAAACATTAGCATAAGGAGATCCATCATGAATTATACGGAAGCGATTGCCTACCTAGAAGAGGTAGCCTCCTTTGGGATTCATCCAGGATTAGAACGGATTACAGCGCTATTAGAAGAGCTAGGAAATCCACAACATACATATAAAACGATTCATGTCACAGGAACGAATGGAAAAGGGTCTGTTTCTACTTATATTACCTATGGCTTGTATATGAGCGGGCTTCGAGTGGGGATATTTACGTCCCCGCATCTGCAATCCTACACGGAGCGCATGCGTGTGAATACGGCCTGCATTACAGAAGAGGCTTTTGCTGATTTGATTGAACGTGTAAGCCATGCTGTGAAAACCATCATGGATCGCGGTGTGGAAGCACCCACACAATTTGAAATCTTAACAGCAGCGGCATTCCTATTCTTCCAAGAACAAGGTGTGGACTATGCCGTTATCGAAGTAGGCTTAGGTGGATTACTAGACTCTACGAATGTCATCACTCCAGAAGTGGCAGTAATTACAAATGTGACCATTGACCATCAAGCGTACTGTGGAGATACCGTAGAGGAGATTGCCCGCCATAAAGCAGGTATCATCAAACAAGGAGTACCTCTTGTAACAGCAGCTCAAGGGAGCGCTCTAGATGTGATCAAGGAAACGGCTCGTTCTCTAGGCGTGACCTACCATGTGTTCAATGAGGACTTTACCATCGATAGTCGCAGTGCGATGGCGATGGGACAAATGATTACTGTAAAAGATAAAGAAGGACATAAAGACATGCTCTTTACTTCTATGCATGGTATCCATCAAGCCCTGAATTTAGCGTGTGCAGCAAGGGTATTGCAAATCCTGAAAGACAAAGAACAAGCAGTGAGCGAAGAAACGTACCGTGAAGGCTTAGCTCGTGCTACTTGGCCAGGACGGTTTGAAACCTTCAAAGTCCATGGCAGGACAATCATTTTAGATGGGGCTCATAATGCGAGCGGAGCAGAAGCCTTTTCTATGACTTTCAATGAACTGTATCCAGAAAAAGCGAAAACTGTGGTTTTATCAATTTTGGAAGATAAAGATGTATCCACTATGGTTAGTTATTTAGTGGGACAAAAAGACCGTGTTATTACGGTGCCAGCACCAACACCACGAGGCATTGCGCCGCAACAGTTGGCAAAACAAATGCCCGTCCAAGCAGATCCTATGGAGACAATCCAAGAGGGCTTAGACCATGCTATGAAAATAACTAAGGAAGGCGATATCATCGCTGTGGTGGGATCCTTATATATTCTTGGGGATGTGCAACAATGGCTCGCCCAAGAAATGGGGCACTAATGGATGCCCTACGTAGACTATCTGTGGACCAATGGATAGTCTACCTCCTCTATGGAGCCACCGTGTGCATTCCCTTAGTACCCATAGGTGGCAATATTCTTGTCCTTGTGGCGGGGATACTAGCATTGCTATTTGATAGGCAACGATTTTCTGGGGCCTTACATTGGCTACAATGGGCAGTTCTGGGGTTTATTCTTTGGACGGGATTTTCTATCGTTAATTCCATGAATATACAATGGTCGGCTATGAGCTGGTTTTACCATATAGGTATGTATGGCAGTATCTATTGGTTGATGACATATTATATAGATAATGAATTACGGCAGAAAACGTTTTTGTCCTTATTTTGTATGACTGGAGTTCTCGTGTGCTTAGGTGCGGGGTATCAGTATTTTTATATGACTCCGGAACATATTCATGAATGGGTGGATAATGTTCATTTTCCAGGACTCATGCGACGCATGTATGGGACGTTACAGAACCCTAATTTATTGGGTGAGTATTTATTGTTTGTCCTATCCGTTGGTGGATTAGGAACGATACAGGTATTGAAAGCTAAAGATTGGAAACGCTTTACCTGCATGGCATTAGCAGTCATATGTATGCTACTATGCCTTGTTCTTACTTATTCGAGAGGCATGTGGCTTAGTTTGGCTATTGTTGTATTTGTGGCAGGTATTTGTGTAGAGCGAAGACTATTATATGCTCTTCTAGTAGTGCCGTTAGTGTTATTCTTTTACCATGGGGAAGTATCCAGTCGATTATGGTCGCTTTTTAGTGGGCAAGATACATCGGTCATGCTCCGGTGGGCATTATGGGATAGCACTATGTACATGATAGAAGATTTTCCTATCTTTGGTATTGGTTGGGATGCATTTTGGATGACCTATCCAGACTATAATTATTTTATCCAAGATCCAACGGTCATAATCTATCATGCCCATAATTTGTATTTGCAAGTGGCTGCAGAAACGGGTCCGATTTCCTTGTGCTTGTTGTTAGCAATTTTATTAGGGCATAGTAGAAATATACAAAAACAAAAGCACCTTGCCATTCCATATCGCTATAGTATGACCTTGATTACCGTAGTTGTTTTGGTAAGCGGTCTCTTTGATCATGCTTTATATAGCCAGCAAGTAAGTATGGTCTTATGGCAACTATTAGGCTTTTCTATGAGTGTCATACGAAATAAAAAAATAATATAAAACTTAAAAAGTATAGAGAAGGTCTTATGACTATCTCTATACTTTTTATATGTAGTAATCATTGTATTTAGATTGTATATTGTCTATAACAATATTTGCATACATCAATTGTTATAGAAGAGTATGAATATTGAATTAAGAAATATGAAAAGTGATACTGTTGTTTTGAAGTTAAAGGAATCATTAATTATATAGCTTTGAGTGGACCAACACAGTAAACTAAAAAACTATAACTTGGGAAATAACAAAAAAGAATAAAAGCAAATAACTGTTAGTTATGAATAATATAACACGTAGAAATGCATAAACATAAATAGAGTGTATGTGTAAGAGTTGAAATATCGAAAAAAGTTGTACTACACCAACATTTATAGATATAGGTAGATAAAGGGTATAACAAAAAGTTATACTCGCATTGGATTTATCTGTTCTGTATGCTTATTATGCATATATTTGCATATATGGTTGACAATAATAAGAAAAATGAGTAGTATTTATGAGAATTAACAAATGTCACACTTTGAGTAGATATTTAATCTTATATTTCTATAACAGTTTTGTAAGTAAGAAATTTCTTTCATAATAGAAATAAAAGAATTGAATGTATAGTGTGATTGTTAGATAGCTGAATAAGTCATTCAAACTAAAGGAGATGGTAGTATGATCGACATTTTAGATCGCGTGCAAGGCGCAGCGTTGCAAGCAAAAATTACTACAGCAGAAGAAGCAGCTAAATTGATTAATCCAGGAGACCATGTAGGTATCAGTGGTTTTACACCATCTGGTTACCCTAAAGCAGTGCCATTGGCTCTAGCAAAACGCATGGAATCAGATCCTTTCCAAATTGATCTTTGGACTGGTGCATCAGTTGGTGATGAAGCAGACGGAGCGTTAACTCGTGTAAACGGTATTCGTCGTCGTTTCCCATATCAAACAAATAACGATACTCGTAAAGCTTTAAATAGCCAAAAAATTCGTTATATTGATATGCACCTTAGCCAAATGGCTCAACAAATCCGGTATGGTTTCTTCGGTGACACTGACGTAGCTATCATTGAAGCGGTTTGCATCCGTGAAGATGGTGGTATCGTTCCTAGTACATCCGTTGGTAACTCTCCAACATTTGTTAGCCAAGCTAAAAAAGTTATCGTAGAAGTGAACGTATCTCAACCAATGTCTTTGGTAGGTATGCACGATATCTATGAACCACAAGATCCTCCATACCGTGAGCCATTCCCAATCAAAGCGGCTGGCGATCGTATCGGAACAGATTACATCCCATGTGATCCTGCGAAAATCGTAGCTATCGTTCCATGTGATGTACCTGACACAACTCGTCCACTAGCACCAATCGATGATGATGCAAAAGCGATGAGTCAACATTTGATTAACTTCTTCTTAGAAGAGGTAAAAGCAGGTCGCTTACCTGAAAACTTATTGCCATTACAATCTGGCGTAGGTTCCGTAGCAAATGCTGTTGTGTCTGGCTTGGCGGAAGGTCCTTTCACAAACTTATCCATTTTCACAGAAGTTATCCAAGATGGTATGTTGGACTTAATCGATGCAGGTAAAGTAACAGATTGCTCTGGTACAGCATTATCCCCATCCCCAGATGGATTGAAACGCTTCTATGACAATATTGAAAAATACAGCAAACATATTCTCTTGCGCCCACAAGAGATTTCCAATAACCCTGGATTAGCTCGTAGACTTGGTGTTATCACTATGAATACAGCGATTGAATTCGATATCTTTGGTAATGTAAACTCTACTCATATCATGGGTAGCAAAATGATGAATGGTATCGGTGGTTCCGGGGACTTCACTCGAAATGGTTATATCTCCATTTTCTGTACGAACTCTGTAGCAAAAGGCGGAGACATCAGTTCCATCGTTCCTTTTGTATCCCACATTGACCATACAGAACATGATGTACAAGTATTCTGTACAGAACAAGGTATTGCCGATGTTCGTGGTTTGGCTCCAATTGAAAGAGCATACAAAATCATTGAAAACTGTGCTCACCCAGACTACAAACAAGAATTACTTAACTACCTCGAAAGAGCTATTGAAAAGACAAATGGCGCCCATACACCTATCTTATTAGATGAAGCTCTTTCTTGGCATAAACGCTTCACTGAAACAGGAAGCATGAAAAAACAAGGTTAATTTTATAGGAGGATGATGAACATGGCTAATGACAACTTAAAAGCCAAACTTGCTGAATATGATGCAGCGTACGCTAAAAACTGTGAGAAAGTACCTGCTCGTCAAAACTTACCAGAACAACCGGTATACACACCGCTTGATTTAGAAGGTTTTGATTATGAACGTGATCTTGGATTCCCAGGATTCTATCCTTACACTCGTGGTGTGCAACCTACTATGTACCGTGGCCGTTTCTGGACAATGCGTATGTATGCTGGTTTCGCAACTGCTGAAGAGTCCAACAAACGTTACCGTTACTTAATCGAGTCCGGTGCAACTGGTCTTTCTTGCGCATTCGACTTACCAACACAAATCGGTTATGACTCTGATGATGTTATGGCTGAAGGCGAAGTTGGTAAAGTAGGTGTTGCGATTGACTCCTTAAAAGATATGGAAATCTTGTTCCAAGGTATCGACTTAGGCAAAGTTTCCACTTCTATGACAATCAACGCTCCTGCATCTGTACTTCTTGCTATGTACATTGCAGTTGCTGAAAAACAAGGTGTACCTTCCACTGAACTTCGCGGTACAATTCAAAATGATATTTTGAAAGAGTACGCAGCTCGCGGAACTTACATCTTCCCTCCAAAACCATCCATGCGTTTAATCACTAATATTTTCGAATATTGCTCTCAATATGTGCCAAAATGGAATACTATCTCCATCTCCGGTTACCATATTCGTGAAGCTGGTTCCACTGCTGCGCAAGAAATCGCTTTCACAATTGCTGATGGTATTGCATACATCGAAGCAGCTCTTAAAGCTGGCTTAGAAGTTGACGATTTTGCAGGTCGTTTATCCTTCTTCTGGAATGCACACAACAATGTATTAGAAGAAGTTGCAAAATTCCGTGCATCCCGTCGTCTATGGGCACATATCTTGAAAGAACGTTTTGGTGCTAAAAAACCTAAATCCATGATGTTACGTGTACATACTCAAACAGCTGGTTCTATGTTGACTGCACAACAAGTTGACAACAACATCGTTCGTGTTGCTCTTCAAACTGCAGCTGCTGTAATGGGTGGTACTCAATCCTTACATACTAACTCTCGTGACGAAGCATTGGCTCTTCCAACTGAAGCATCTGTACAAATCGCTCTTCGTACTCAACAAATCGTTGCTTACGAATCCGGTTTAGCTGACGTAGTTGACCCATTGGGTGGTTCTTACTATGTAGAAGCTATGACTAATGCTATCTATGAAGAAGCTAAAGCATACATCCAAAAAATCGATGAAATGGGTGGCGCTGTTGAAGCTATCGAAAAAGGTTACATCCAAAAAGAAATCCAAGAGTCTGCTTATAAATGGCAAATGGAAGTGGAATCTGGCCTTCGTACAATCGTAGGTGTTAACAAATTCCAAGTTGAGGAAAAACCAGTTGAAGGTCTTCTTCGTATCGATGCTTCTGTAGGTATCAACCAATCTAAGAAAACACAACAAGTTCGTGCAGACCGTGATCAAGCAGCAGTTGATGCAGCATTAGCAGCATTAAAAGCTGGTGCAGAAGATGAATCTGTAAACTTGATGCCATTAATCTTGGCTGCCGTTAAAACATATGCTACATTAGGTGAAATTTGTAACGTATTGCGCGGCGTATTCGGTGAATACCAAGCTCATTCCACACTATAATTAATCGAACCTATTTGGAGGTATAACATCATGGCAGAAAAACGTATCAGAGTAATCGTAGCAAAACCAGGTCTTGATGGTCATGACCGTGGTGCAAAAGTAGTAGCACGCGCACTTCGCGATGCTGGTTTCGAAGTTATCTACACAGGTCTTCGTCAAACTCCAGAACAAATCGTTGAAGCTGCTCTTTCTGAAGACGTTAACGTAGTTGCGTTATCTCTTCTTTCTGGCGCGCACAACACATTGTTCCCTAAAATCGTTGAAATGCTTAAAGAAAAAGGCATGGGCGATGTATTAGTAGTTGGTGGTGGCGTTATTCCTGACGCTGATATCCCTGGCTTAAAAGAAGCTGGCGTATCCGCAGTATTCACACCAGGCACTCCAACAGCTGATGTAATTGAATTCATCAAAGCTAACGTAAAATAATATACTTGAGCTAGGCTCGGGCATGTATGTTCGAGCCTAGACGTATATATAATTGGGACGGTGACAATATGGATTTAATCAAAGAACTATTAGAAGGTTCTCGTCTTGCTTTGGCTCGGTCGATTACGGCTGTAGAAAATGAATACGATAATGCGATCGACATTATGAAATCTATCTATCCACGTACTGGTAAGGCTCGTATCTTGGGTATCACAGGTGCTCCAGGAGCTGGTAAAAGTACATTGACAGATAAAGTGGTTAAGCATTATCTAGAACAAGGTAAGAGAATCGGCATCGTTGCTGTTGACCCAACCAGTCCATTCTCGGGCGGCGCTATTTTAGGTGACCGTATTCGGATGAATGATTTGACATTAAATGAAAATGTATTTATCCGTAGTATGGGTACACGTGGTAGCCTAGGTGGATTATCTAAAAAAACAGCAGATGTTGTTAAATTAATGGATGCATTTGGCATGGATCTTGTTATCATAGAAACCGTAGGTGTTGGACAATCCGAAGTAGATATCGTTAAAAATGCAGATACTACATTGGTTGTATTGGTACCAGGTTTAGGTGATGATATCCAAGCAATCAAAGCGGGTATTTTAGAGATTGGCGATGTATTCGCTATCAATAAAGCAGATCGCGATGGCTGTGATAAGCTTAATGTTGAAATTGAAATGATGCTAGATTTAGATTCTCGTGAACTTGATTGGAGACCACCAATTAAGAGAACTATCGCTAGTAAAGATGAAGGTGTTGATGAATTAGTGGAAGCACTAGATGAACACTTTGAATATCTTGAAGATAGTGGAGAATTAGCAGCTCGCCGTGCAGAACGTACGCATGATGAACTAGTAGCGATGATCAATGAGCAAATTATGCGTTATGTTCATGAACATGTGGTTGAAAGCGACGCTTTCAAACAAGATGTAGCAGCTGTTAATAATAGAACTAACGACCCTTATAGTGTTGTTAACTCGGTATTAGAAAAGTCCTTAAAAAGATAATAAAAAGAATGATAAAAATCTAATATCGTGGTATCATATAAGTAATCGAAAGATGACAAAAATCACTTTCGAGTTGCAGCTCATTTGAAAGGAGAGTTATTATGGCATTCAAAGTATTACAAGTAGACCACATCGGTATCGGTGTATCTGACTTGGCAGCAACAAAAGAGTTTTATAAAAACGCACTTGGTATGGAACATCTACCAGAAGATGAAGTAGTTGAAGAGCAAAAAGTAAAAGTAAGCTTCTTCCCTTGCGGTGATGCTGAACTTGAGTTCTTAGAATCTACAACTCCAGATGGCCCTATCGGTCGTTTCATCGAAAAAAATGGTGGCCGTAATGGTATCCAACACGTAGCACTTCGCGTTGATGACATCAAAGCAGCGATTGCTGACTTAAAAGCAAAAGGTGTTCAATTAATCGACGAAGAACCTCGCTATGGTGCTGGTGGATCTGCAATTGCATTCCTTCATCCAAAAGCTACTGGCGGTGTTTTATTAGAACTTTGCCAACGTATGAAATAATAAACTATATCCGTAATTATTCTATGGAGGTGTAAAATGGCAACGGTTCAGGAAAAAATTGAATTATTGCACAAAAAGCTGTCCACTGTTAAACAAGGTGGCGGTGAAAAACGCGTAGAAAAACAACATGCGAGCGGTAAATATACAGCTCGTGAACGTATTGAAAAATTATTCGACGAAAATAGTTTTGTTGAATTAGATCAATTCGTTAAACATCGTTGTGTGAACTTCGGTCAAGAGAAAAAAGAATTACCAGGTGAAGGCGTAGTGACTGGTTACGGTACTATCGACGGACGTTTGGTATTTGCTTTTGCTCAAGATTTTACAGTAGAAGGTGGTTCCCTTGGGGAAATGCACGCTGCTAAAATCGTTAAAGCACAACGTATGGCAATGAAAATGGGCGCTCCTATTATCGGCATCAATGACTCCGGTGGAGCTCGTATTCAAGAAGCAGTAGACGCATTAGCTGGCTACGGTAAAATCTTCTTTGAAAACACTAACGCTTCTGGCGTTATCCCACAAATTTCCGTTATCATGGGACCATGTGCAGGTGGTGCGGTATACTCTCCAGCATTAACTGACTTCATTTACATGGTTAAACATACATCTCAAATGTTCATCACTGGTCCAGCAGTTATCAAATCTGTAACAGCAGAAGAAGTAACAGCAGAAGACCTTGGTGGTGCAATGGCTCATAACAGTGTATCTGGTGTAGCTCACTTTGCAACAGAAAACGAAGATGATTGCTTAGCACAAATTCGTTACTTGTTGAGCTTCTTACCAAGCAACAATATGGAAGATACTCCATTAGTTGACACTGGTGATGACCCAGCTCGTGAAGATGAAGGTTTAAATACTTTACTTCCAGATAATCCAAATATGCCTTACGACATGTTTGATGTGATTCGTGCAACAGTAGATAATGGTGAATACTATGAAGTACAACCACACTACGCACAAAATATCATTACATGTTTCGCACGTTTTGCTGGACAAAGCGTAGGTATCATTGCTAACCAACCACGCGTAATGGCAGGTTGCTTAGATATCAATGCATCTGACAAATCTTCCCGCTTTATCCGTTTCTGCGATGCTTTCAATATCCCTGTTGTAAACTTCGTTGACGTACCGGGCTTCCTACCGGGCACAAACCAAGAATGGGGCGGCATCATTCGTCACGGTGCGAAAATGTTATATGCTTACTCTGAAGCAACAGTACCTAAAATTACTGTTATCACTCGTAAAGCATATGGTGGATCTTACCTTGCAATGTGTTCCCAAGATTTGGGTGCAGACCAAGTGTATGCATGGCCTACATCTGAAATTGCTGTAATGGGACCTGCTGGTGCAGCGAACATCATTTTCAAACGTGATGAAGATAAAGATGAAAAAACAGCTAAATACGTAGAAGAGTTTGCAACTCCATACAAAGCTGCTGAACGTGGATTCGTTGACGTGGTAATTGAACCTAAACATACTCGACCTGCTATCATCAATGCATTAGCAATGTTGGCAAGTAAACGCGAAACCCGTGCTCCGAAAAAACACGGTAATATCCCTCTATAAACTATTTCCTAGAGGCATACTACACACTTTGCTTCTTGCATGATTCTACTATCATGGTTCTCTATTAATGAGGTGAAAGTATGACAGATAATCCGTGGCTAATTATGGCCATCAATATGACAATTGTATTCGCCGTTCTAATTTTGTTAGGCGTGCTTATGCATATTATTTATCTAGTAGATCCTACAAAAAAAAAGTCAACTAAGGCTGAGGTAGCAGAGGTACCATCAGCCACAGCTCCTAGTGTGGCAAGTACCACAACAAAACATGACGAAGTGGTTGCAGCCATTGTGGCAGCAGTATGTGCGATGGGATATTCCAAATCACAAATTGCTTCCGTAAGACCGATTGTGAGCACAGGTTGGAAATTGGACGGTAGACTGCTAGGTAGGAATGTAACCAGATAGTTTGGAGGAGAACTTAATGAATAAGACTACCAACGCACAAGCTGCAAACAAAGAAACAGAAGTTGTAGCAGCTATTGTCAGTGCTATCGTTGCTATGGGCTATTCGCAAAATCAAATTGCATCCATTCGCCCAGTAGTGTCTAATTCTTGGCGACTAGCTAGTCGTTTACAGGCCCTATAAGCTAATCTAAGCTTATGAAAAAGTTTCATTACAAATAGGTAATTCAGGAGGAAGTTATAATGAAAAAGTTCAATGTTACAGTAAACGGTACAGTTTATGAAGTAGAAGTAAATGAAGTTGGCGGCGCAGCTCCAGTAGCAGCAGCTCCTAAAGCAGCAGCTCCAGCTCCTAAAGCAGCTCCAGCAGCGGCTCCAGCTCCAGCAGCGGCAGCAGCTCCAGTTCCAGCAGGCGCAGAAACAGTAAAATGCCCAATGCCAGGTAAAATCTTATCCGTAGCAGTTACAGCTGGTCAAGCAGTTAAAAAAGGCGATCTTCTTTGCATCTTAGAAGCTATGAAAATGCAAAATGAAATCTATGCTCCACATGATGCAACAGTAGCTGAAGTTCGCGTAGCAGCTAACCAAACTGTAGCAACTGGCGACGCTTTAGTTGTTTTAGGCTAATCATAACTTTATACTGCTTAAACTAAACCCTTCTATTTCTTAAGGAGGAACTCCATATGGACGCTTTTCTTGTTGCACTCAACTCTGTTTGGGTGGATAGTGGTTTTATTAGTTTCACAATGGGTCATGGTATCATGATCCTTGTAGGAATTATCTTATTGTATTTAGCTTTTGCGAAAGGCTTTGAACCTCTATTGTTGAGTCCAATCGCATTTGGATGTATTTTGGCTAATATTCCTAATAATGGTTTCCATGAAGGTGTTATGAACCTCATTGGATTAGGGATTAAATACGAAATTTTTCCACCTCTTATCTTCCTAGGGGTAGGTGCTATGACTGACTTCGGTCCACTCATTGCAAATCCTAAAACATTATTATTAGGCGCAGCAGCTCAAATCGGCGTATTCGTGGCTCTTGGTGGAGCGATGATGGTTGGATTTACTGCGAAACAAGCAGCAGCTATCGGTATCATCGGTGGTGCTGATGGTCCTACATCCATTTACTTAGCTTCAAAATTAGCTCCTGAGTTATTAGGTGCTATCGCAGTAGCGGCATATTCCTATATGTCTCTTGTACCATTGATTCAACCTCCGGTTATGAAGTTATTTACAACTAAAAAAGACCGTGAGATTGTAATGGAACAATTGCGTGAAGTAACTCGTTTTGAAAAAGTTGTTTTCCCAGTAGTAGCGACAATTTCCATTTCCTTGTTGTTACCGCCAATCACTTCTTTATTAGGCATGTTGATGCTTGGTAATTTATTCCGTGAATCTGGTGTAACAGCTCGTTTGGCAGATACTTCTGAAAACGCTTTGATTAACACAGTAACAATCTTCTTAGCTACTGGTACTGGTCTTACAATGACAGCAGACAGTTTCTTAAATTTAGAAACCATTAAAATTATCGTATTAGGCTTAATCGCTTTTATCGGTGGCACCGCAGGTGGTGTTATCTTCGGTAAATTAATGTGCTGGGTAGATGGTGGTAAAACAAATCCATTGATCGGCTCTGCAGGTGTATCTGCGGTACCAATGGCGGCCCGCGTATCTCAAGTTGTTGGTTCACAGGCAAATCCAGCGAACTTCCTATTAATGCATGCGATGGGGCCAAATGTAGCAGGTGTTATCGGTACAGCTGTAGCAGCTGGTACGATGCTTGCTATGTTGAAATAATTTGCAACAGTGTCTAGGCAATTCGTCTAAAAGGATTGCCTAGGCTATTGCAGATACTTTTTATGATGAACTATATAGTTTGTCTTAAAGCGCTTTAGAAATACTTAGACTTTTTTCACTTTTATTATGTATGAGGTGACGCCTATGATATTATCAGACGAAGGAAAGGTTTTTGCTTGTATTTGTATTGCGCTTTTTATTTTTATTATCACCGCACTCCTATTAGGTGAAGAGCGAAAATCTAAATGGTTTCAAAAACGAAAAACATATAGCTTTTTTCTCCGCCGTGGCCTACTTGGAGAGTGGCTACATTTTGGATACCCTTGTACAGCAGAAGGGTATGGAGTAGCGGCGATTATGTTATTTCTTATTGGCCTATCTTCCTATATTATATTCGCTTTTTTTTAAAGCGTTTTGCAGCTAATAAGAAATGTATCCCTTAGTGAGGAGTTGATTCTTATGGATCCGGCTGTACAAACCTTAATTGTCCTTGGTGTAATGGCGTTATTATTTGTAACAGAAATTATTCCACTCGCAATTACTTCTATCGGTGGTGCTATGGCACTTGGTTTATTAGGTGTTATTCCAATGAAGCAAGTATTTAGTGGTTTATCCGATAGTACAGTAGTTTTATTCGCAGGTATGTTTATTATTGGTGCTGCATTATTCCATACTGGTTTAGCACAAAAAATTGGTATTTCCGTTGTTAATAAAGCAGGTAAAAGTGAAAATGGTCTTATGATTGCTTTAATGCTTGTAACAGCAGGTATGTCCTCTGTGCTTTCTAACACAGGTACGGCAGCAGCGTTATTGCCAGTAGTTATTGGTATTTGTACATCTGCTAAAATTCCAGCATCTCGTCAATTGATGCCTATGGCATTTGCTGCTGGGATTGGTGGTATCATCACTTTAGTAGGTACACCTCCTAATATCATCATCAATGGTGCATTAGGCCAAGCTAAACTACCTCAATTCGGTTTCTTTGAATTTGCATGGATTGGTATTCCTTTAACAGTTGCATTTATGATCTACATGGTAACGATTGGTAAACATTTCTTACCTAAACATGATGGTAATGCAGATGCTGAAGTAGAACAAGAAGTGGATGCTAGTGAAATTTCTAATGACCCTAAAAAAATGTGGTACTCTGGTATCATCTTATTAGGCGTTGTATTATTCATGGCATTGTCTGATCCATTAAAAAGTATTGGTATTAATGTTCCTCTTCATGTAGCTGCTATCGTAGGTGCTATTTTAGCTGTTTTAGCTGGTTGCTTGAAAGAGAAACAAGCATATCAATCTATAGATTGGGTAACTATTTTCCTATTTGCAGGTATGATGCCAGTAGCAGCTGCTATGAATGATTCTGGGGCTGGTAAAATGATTGCTCATGCAGTAGTAGGTATTATGGGTGATAACCCAAGCCCTTACTTTGCAACAGCTGTGTTGTTCTTATTATCTTGTATTTTGACACAATTTATGTCCAATACAGCATCTTGTGCATTGTTAGCTCCAATTGGTATCTCCATTGCACAAGCGATGGGTGCAAGCCCTCATGCAGTACTTATGGCGATTGGCGTTGCCGCATCTTGTGCATTTGCCACACCTGTAGGTACACCACCTAATACAATCGTATTAACACCTGGTAATTACAAATTTATGGACTATGTAAAAGCAGGTACTCCATTGATCGTGGTTTGCTTTATCGTAAGTCTTATTATCATTCCAATGGTATGGCCTTTCAATATGCCATAATGTAACGTAGATTATTACGGTATAATACAAAATCAAATAGGTAATCTATAAGGACTGACTAAGGATCTTGTTTGCAAGATTTTGTAGTCAGTCCTTTTTATGAAAGGTATTAAAGAAATAATCTAAAAGGATTGCATATACTTTTATAGCATGGTACATTAGTAATACAAATAATTATTTAGAATAGTTAGGAGCTATTATAATAGTTTAATAAATAGTAGTTAATACTAGGTTTTATATACTAATAATAAGAAGGTGAATGTGTGAGACCTACATATGTAGAAATTGATACAGCACAAATACGAAGTAATTTACGGAAAATTAAAGATTGTTTACCAGAGTGGTGCACGAGTACTGCAGTGGTGAAAGCAAATGCTTATGGACATGGTAGTGTTATGGTAGGACGTATTGCCGTAGAGGAAGGGTATGAGTCGCTAGCCGTAGCTTTTCCAGAAGAGGCGATTCCTTTGCGTGAGGCAGGTATAACGGTACCTATTTATCTATTAGGTCTGACGCTGCCCCAATCCTTTGATTTAGTGATAGAAGGGCATTCTAGACCTGCTATTTGTGAATCCACAGATTTAGAAGCGTTGGATGAATGTGCTCGTCGACATGAAACAATTGTAGAGTGCGCTATTGCTGTAGATACAGGTATGCATCGTATCGGTAGTAAGCCAGATGATGTATTAGCATTTTTAGAAACAGTAGAGTCTTATGAATATTTACGAGTAGATGGATTTTTTACACACCTAGCCAATGGCGATGCTGCGGATCAAACTCATGCCAATCAACAAGTACAACAATTTCGAGATGTGGTGGAGTTAATTCGTGCCAATCGTACTGAGGATTATCGCTTTTCTTTAGCCAATAGTGCTGGATTGTTGGCAGTAAGAGATAGTTTATTTAACGATGCTCGACCAGGTATTATTCAATATGGCATTATGCCTTCCATGGATGTGCCTAATCGATTGGGATTGAAACCAGCTTTGAGTTTATATAGTAAGGTAGTACATGTACAACATTTACCCAAAGGGTCATCTATCGGTTATGGAAGTACCTATACAACGATGGCTGAGGAAACGATCGCTACTATACCTGTGGGTTATGCCGATGGATATCCTAGGGCGTTGTCTAATAAAGGATCCGTGCTTATCCATGGTACACGCTGTCCTATAGTAGGGCGTATCTGTATGGACCAATTTATGGTGAAAGTGCCAAGTCATATTACCGTAGCTCCAGGAGATGCTGTTGTGCTATTAGGACAACAAGGACAAGAGAGTATTACAGCGCTTGAATTGGCTTATTTGGTTGGGACCATTCCTTATGAAATATTCTGTAATTTCTCAGAACGGGTGCCAAGACATTATATTTAGAGGCTATCTTGTTACACCCCCTTTTACTAGAGATATGTTGTTACACTCTCCTTTGAGCAATATAACTATAAATGTAACTACAATGATAAGATTAAGATGAATACAAAGAATGCTCTACTTAGGTTCTCTTTGAGAGAGGCACTAGGTAGAGCATTTTTATTGTAATTTGTATGTATACTATACGTATTGTAGGCTATATAGAGTTTCTTATTTATTGGTTTTCATATATGGGAGAGCTAAATAAAGAACGTGCTGCATTTTCGATATACAGAGCTGTATTAGATTGGTTCATTGTGTATAAATGAATACCAGATACGCCTTCTGTCACAAGGTCTACGATTTGATTTAAGGCGTAAGCAAGACCAGCATCACGAAGGGCGATTGGATCATGCTCATATTTGTCTAAAATAGCTTTAAATTTGCGTGGAATAGCGGTAGCATTGCTTGTTAATAGACGCAAAGCTTGGTTGCGGTTGATGATAGGCATTACTCCGGCTAAGATTGGTACATCAATGCCTGCTAAAGCGCATTTTTCTTGGAAATCGTAGAATACATTGTTATCTAAGAAAAATTGTGTTACTAATAGTTCACAGCCGGCATCTACTTTTTCTTTTAGAAATTTAATGTCCTGTAATTGATTGGGTGAGTCTGGATGCACTTCTGGATAGCAAGCACCAGAAATTTGGAAATGCGGAGCATAGTCTTTTACAAAATGTACGAGTTCAGAAGCATATTTGAAGTCTCCTACTGGTGGTAGGTCTTCTAAAATATCGCCACGAAGTGCCAGTAGCTTATGGATACCTAGTTGATCTAATTGATCAATAACGGAGCGCACTTGCTCTTTAGATAAATAAATAGCTGGTAAATGGGCTTTCGTAGGGATATGCAATGTGTTTTGTACATAGTTGGACAACTTGATAGTTGTTTCTTCAATATTGCGTTGTTTATTACTGCAGGTAACAGAGATGAACTCTGGTTTTAAACTTTTTAATTCGTCTAAGACCGTAATGATTTTTTCATCGCCTACTTGTGTGTTAGGAGGGAATATTTCGTAAGATAATGTTGGTCGTTTTTGTTGTATAGTTTCGCTCATGGCTGGTTCCTTTCATATCAGTAAAACATGTTCTTATGATACCAATTTTTTTCTATATAGACCAATTCTTAATATATATAGTTTGTTATAGGTAAAAGCTATAGAATGAAATGTAATGAAAATTAGAATCTAGTGATATGCATATGAAATTAGCATAGAGAAAACAGGAGAATCGTATGCTATATGTATTGGAACTTTCATTAGAAATCTATATAATAGTAGTATTCGGAATACTGCTATTGCTAGTTAGTTATAGTAGGACTTTCAGAAGAAGAGAAAAATGAGGGAATGTAATTCCTGTAGTCATAGAGTTGTGCATGTCTATTGTGCAAGAAAGGAGAAAGTGATGAGTCAATTACTAGAAGAAATTGAATCCTTGCGAAGATCCATGAAAACATTAAATGATTTTTTCTTCGACCATCCAGAACTAGGGAATGAAGAGTTTTTAGCCCATGGTAAATTAACAGATTTACTGGAAAGTGAAGGGTTTACTGTAGACCGTGAAGTGAGTGGTTTACAAACCGCATTTCGTGCTGTGTACCATGTGCAAGGAGGAGGACCGAAAATTGGGCTTCTCTGCGAATATGATGCCTTAGAAGGTTTGGGTCATGCTTGTGGGCATAATCTGCAAGGGCCTTCCATCTGTGCAGCAGCCATTGGTTTACGTCGTACCTTGCAAGTGCCAGCTACCTTGGTGGTGTATGGGACACCAGCAGAGGAAACAGCATCTGGCAAATTGGTGATGGCAAAAGAAGGCGTTTTTGACGATTTAGACGTGGCTTTCATGATGCACGGTAGTGATTCTACAACGGTAGATGGCAAGTCCTTGGCGCTTAACTTGGTAAATATCAAATTCCATGGCAAATCGGCTCATGCAGCGATTGCTCCAGAAAAAGGCATCAGTGCTTTGGATGCAGTGTTGTTATTCTTTAATGGCATGGAATATCTTCGAGAACATGTGCCTACAGAAGTACGTATGCATGGGATTATTACAGATGGTGGTAAGGCAGCGAATATCGTACCAGATTATGCGTGTACACAGTGGTATATTCGTTCCTCTAGTCGCATTCGCTTAGATGAAGTAGTGGAGCGCGTGAAACAAGTGGCTCAAGGGGCAGCCTTGCAAGTGGGAGCTACTATGGAATGGGACGAAGTAAAAGCCTATGATAACAAGGTCAATGTGCAAAGTTTAAATGATTTACTCTTAAAGAATGCGGAAATCGTAGGCGCTCCAGATATTTCAGAACCGAGAAAGGTAACTGGTTCTACTGACTTTTCCAGTGTTACGTTCCGCGTACCAGGAGCTTGTTTACGGGTTAAATTTGTAGGCAGAGGGGTGACGAGTCATTCTCAAGAATGGTTAGATAACGGCAAAACGCAATTGGCAGAGGATGCCATTATGTACGGTGCTAAAGGCATTGCTGTAACAGTAGAGGAAATCCTCACCACACCGGGCTTATTGGCTCAGATTCAAGAAGACTTTCAACAGTCGAAAGCAAATTATTAATTAGCCTATCTTCATAGGTAAAGGAGAAGTAGTTATGAATTTATTGTTGTGCGCTATCGTAATTTTAGGCGCAGGTACATTGGTGATTAAAAAGTTTAAAGCACAAACAGTATTGTTGTTAGGCGGTTTAATCATGATGCTAGGGGCGTACTTCCTTGGCTATACAACAGAGTTTGTAGATGCAAAAAAAGGAACAGGCATGATGTTCTTTGATGCTTTTGAGTGGATTAATAATACCACTGCAAAGGATGCAGCAGGCTTGGGTCTCATGATTATGACATGTACTGGTTTTGCTAAATACATGGATCATATCGGTGCTAGCTCTCGTTTGGTGACAACTGCGATTAAACCATTGCAAGCGATGAAAGCGCCTTATTTGGTATTATCTTTAACATTCTTAGTGAATATGTTTATGTCCTTGGTAATCCCTAGCGCATCCGGTCTAGCTATGTTGATGATGGTCACTATTTTCCCTATCTTGGTACGCTTAGGCGTAAGTCCAGTTGGGGCGGCGGCAGCGGTAGCTACTGGTCATTTGTTGGATATTGGACCAGCCTCTGCTACAAGTCTATTAGTGTCTAAAACAGTGGGGTTAGGAGTAGAAGAATACTTCGTAGGCTATCAATTGAAAGTATATATTATCTGTGGTATTGTGACGGCCGTTGCTCATTACATTTGGCAACAATATATGGATAAAAAATCTGGTCATGTTCCGTCCGAAGTAGTACATACAGAAGCACAAGAAGAAGTAGCAGTAGGACCTCTTGTGTACCTAGTATTACCATTCTTGCCACTTGTATTTATGTTAGGATTTAGTAAATATGGCATTGCGGGCATTAAGATGAATGTAAACTTGGCGATGTTCTTGAGCTTATTCATTGCTATGGTGTTTGAATTCATTCGATTCCGTGATTTCCGAAAAGTAGCTGCGTCTATCCAAACATTCTTTAAAGGTATGGGCGATCAATTTACAAATACCGTAACTTTAATCGTAGCAGGGGAAACCTTTGCATTTGGTTTGACATCGTTAGGAATTGTTAATGAGTTCGTAGCATTCATTAAAACCTTCTCCATCCAAGCAGATATAGTAGGTGTTATTGTATCTGGTATTATTTTAGTGTTGAGCATTGTGATGGGCTCTGGTGTGGCCTCTATGTTTGCATTCTCCCCATTAGTGCCAAACTTTGCCAAAGAATTAGGTGGTAATGCAATTACTATGCTACTTGGTATGCAAAATGCGGCCTCTGTAGGACGTTTGTTAAGTCCAATTAGTGCAGTTATGATTGCCGTGGCTGGTGTGGCAAATATTTCTAGTTTTGATTTAGTAAAACGAACTGCAGTGCCAGTATTAATTACTTTCATTACTTCTACCATTTGTATTTTGATTTTCCATTAATTGGTGAAAGTCGTATAGAAGTAAGGTTTTCTGTAATTCCTAAGAATTTGATAGAAATTAAATGTTGACGATGAGAGGTCTTTTTTGTATTATATTTGTACAAGACTATTACCCTATGAGGGTGAATAATGGAATCGTTAACAACATGAAGTACCTAACGTGTAAGTATGTATATCTTACTCGTTAGGTTTTTCATTCCTATGAAAGTAATGATCAATGGATGTACTTCATGATAGATATAGAAAAGGCCAATACAGATGAGAATACAACAATTACAATATTTAGAAAAAATTGCAGAAAAAGGATCTATTAATGAAGCGGCTAAGGAATTATATTTATCCCAACCTAGCTTATCCAATGCAGTGAAAGAATTAGAACATGAAATGGGTGTTCAACTACTATTGCGTACTAAATCAGGAGTTACTTTGACTCATGATGGTCGAGAATTTATGATTTATGCTCGGCAAGTGCTAGATCAAATTCAATTATTAGAAGAGCGATATAAATCGAATACCAAACGAAAAGAACATTTCTTTATTTCCGCTCAGCATTATGCCTTTGTGGTCCATGCATTTGTAGAGCTTATCAAAAGTGTAGATACTGATGAATATCAATTTGGTTTACGTGAAACAGAAACGCAAAATATTTTTGAAGATTTAGCTACTTTCAAAAGTGAATTAGGTATTTTGTATTTGAACAACTTCAATCGTCAAGTGATGGAGAAATTATTTAAAGAGTATAAATTGACATTTTATCCATTATTTGAAGCGGAACCACATGTATTTTTGTGTCGTGAACATCCATTAGCGAAACAAGATAAAATTACACTAGAAGAATTAGAAGACTTCCCATACTTAAGTTATGACCAAGGGGAAGATAACTCCTTCTATTTTTCAGAAGAAATTTTAAGTACTTTAGACAGAAAAATGACTATCAAAGTATCGGACCGTGCTACAATTTTCAACTTAATGGTCGGCTTAAATGGATATACCATTAGTTCTGGTATTTTGAGTCGTGAGTTAAACGATGATAAGATCATCGCCATTCCTCTAGATGTAGAAGATACGATGACTATGGGTTACTTAATGCCACATATGCTAGAGCCAAGTCCCATTGCGAAAAAATATTTAAAACTCTTGAAAGAACATATTCGTAACTATGGTTTTGAAGTCATGGAATGGAAAAAGAAATAAGCTTTTGTAATAGAATATAAGCGATAGAACAGAGGTATGCTACTGTAGGCGTACCTCTGTTTTTGCATATCTAGTAGGTGCTATTGCATAGAATGGGAAGTTCTTTTGAAAAAGGAGTGAGTGATGGTAGAAGAGTGAAGGCCTGTAAGAAGATGAAAGAGAGGCGAGTTAGTAGACAGTGTGTAGAGAGACTTAGGGATATAGAGAGATGTGCATATGTTAGGATGTAACGAGTCTATTGAGGATAAATATAGATTATACATTAAATAACTATTAGTAATGAATAGATGGTCTATTATGAGATAGATGCTAATCATTGCGTTAGTAAGATTGTAAAATGCGTTATAAGTATCTTGCGATAACTGAAAATTATGTAAATGTGAAATATTGTTATAGTCCATAAAGGCCGTTCTATTCTTTCAGAAAACAGTTTATAATCAAGGTATAACTTTATATTCGCCTTACTGGTGCCGCAAGGCTTAATAGGGAAGCTTGGTGAAAAGCCAACACGGTCCCGCCGCTGTAAAGGGGAGCGAAACTTCATGTAGCGTCACTGGGAAACTGGGAAGGCGAAGCGTAGCGAAGATCCTGAGTCAGAAGAACTGCCGTAAGAAGCATGTCGTTAGATCCGCGAGAGACGGGTAGAGATGGTTTTGCGCTAAGTGCATACGCTAAATCATAACCTACCGTTTTCAATCGAAAACGGTTTTTCTTTTATGAATGATAGTTATATCTTTCAGTAAGAGACTAGGTAGGGTGATGAGTTATAGGGATGGGTAGGGTATACCCAGTTTCTAATTGTTTATTTTATTTTATGAGAGCTGCAACGATTACATAAGCTATTAGAATCTCTATAATGAGGCAAATCTCACTAGAAAAGTGGTTTGAGTAAGGGAACGTATGCCTATGTGGTCAGAGAAAGGAAGCTAGACTATGGGACAAGACAAGCATCATGAACCACAAGTTCACGAAGAACAGTTTGAGCTACCAGATGTATCGTTTGATGAGTTTTCTATCCCTACCTACGAGGAGTGGAAAACGACGGTAGAAGGTATCTTGAAAGGGAAAGATTTCCAAAAAAGTATGTATACAAAAACATACGAAGGAATTACTTTACAACCAATGTATTGGTTGAGCGACCAAGAGGGATTGACTCAAAACTTGACATATCCTGGTCGTGATAGCAATTTACGGGGGGCGAAAGCTAGTGGATATATCCATACACCTTGGACAATTGCACAACGTTGTGACGGAAAAACAATTGCTGACATGCATGACATGTTACAATTTGAATTAGATAAAGGTAGCACAGCTATCAGTTTCACACTGGATAGTGCTACACGGAAAGGACAAGATGCTACGAAAGCTGAAGCTAAAGATGTGGCTGACGCAGGGGTGTCTTTGTCTACTGTAGAAGAAGTGGAAGCTTTATTAAAAGGCATGGACTTAACTACAAAAGAATTAGATATTCGTACAGGTGCTAGTAGCGTATGCTGGGCGGCTGCATTACATGCGCTTTGCGAATCTCAAGGGGTGGATGTAAAATCCTTGTCCGGTATGATTGGGGCAGATCCAATTGGTACTTTGGCACAAGATGGTCATTTATCACGCCCTATGGACGAATATTTCGATGATATGGCACATACCATTGCTTGGGCATCTGCACATGCACCACAATTGCGCACAGTTTTGGTAGATACAGATGTATACCATAATGGCGGTGGCAATGACGTACAAGAATTGGGTTTTGCTATGTCTACGGCTGTGACATATTTACGTGAGATGGAACGCCGTGGTATCGATGTGAATACATTTGCAAAACAAATTCGTTTCCATGTCAGTGTAGGAGCTAATTTCTTCATGGAAATAGCTAAACTACGTGCTATAAAAATGGTATGGGCTCAAATTATTGAACATTGTGGTGGTAATGAAGAAGCGAAGAAAATTAACTTGTTCGTAAGTACATCTCACTTTACACAAACTGTATTTGATCCATATGTAAACTTATTACGTGCTGGTTCTCAATCCTTCTCCGCAGTAGTAGGTGGTATGGATGGTATGTTTGTACGACCTCTTGATGGCTGCATTCGTCCAAGTGATGAATTCTCTCGCCGTATTGCCCGTAATATTCAAATCATGGAGCAACAAGAGTTCAACTTTATTCAACCAGTTGACCCTGCCGGCGGTAGCTGGTACTTAGAACCATTGACACAAGAATTGACTGAAAAATCTTGGGCATTGTTCCAAGAATTAGAAGGTAAAGGTGGCATCTTAGAAACATTAGTATCTGGTGAAACGCAAGAAGCCGTGGATGCTATTTTACAAAGCCGCTTTAAAAACTTGGCAACCCGTAAAGATCGTGCCGTTGGTAGTAACATGTATCCAAATATGACGGAAGAATTACTAGAAGTGCCAGTGGTAGATTTTGAGGGCTTACGCCAAGTTCGTGTAGCAGCATTAGCTAATGTGGGTACAACTGATGCAGCTGAATTAGCTCTAAAAAAATTACAAGAATCCGACTTCAGTGAAATTGGTTCTTTGGTAAGTGCTGCGTATACTGCATTAGTAGCGGGCGCTAGCTTTGGACAAGTTTTTGAAGCCTTAGCAGATGGTAGTGAAGGTATCACTGTGAAAGCAATTCTATCTCATCGTTGGACAGAACAATACGAAGAATTGCGTATGCGCACTGAAAACTTCAAAGAAACACATAATGGGGATAATGTTAAAATCTTCTTGGCTAACATGGGTCCAATTCCTCAACATAAAGCGAGAGCCGATTTTGTTACTTCTTTCATGCAAGTAGCTGAATTTGATGTGCTTACAAATGATGGATTCCCAACTGTAGACGAAGCAGTAGCAGCTGCCTTAGCATCGAATGCAGATGTGACAATCGTATGTTCCACTGACGATACATACCCAGAATTGGCACCAGCAGTGACAAAAGCAATCAAAGCCGCTCGCCCAGCTATGAAAGTATTCTTGGCAGGGGCTCCATCTCCAGAGTTGAAAGAACTTTGCGATGCAGCAGGCATGGATGATTATATTAGTGTACGCTCCAATTGCTATCAAACATTATTAGCAATGCAACGCGAGAAAGGAATGATGTAGATGATTCCGGATTTTAGAAATATTCCTTTTACAGCTGCTAGCCCAAAAGCATCCGATTTCGATGCATGGAAAGAGCAATTACAAGCTGAAACTGGCAAGTCCTATGATGACAACTTCATTCGTACTATGGAACAAATCGATGTGGGTCCTGTGTATGATGCCTCCATTTATGATCAATGTAACCATTTACAATATGTAGCGGGTATTCCTCCGTATCTTCGTGGACCATATGGCACAATGTATGTACAACGTCCTTGGACAGTACGTCAGTATGCAGGTTTCTCCACAGCGGAAGAATCCAATGCCTTTTATCGTCGTAACTTAGCGGCAGGTCAAAAAGGTTTGTCTATCGCCTTCGACTTGGCTACTCACCGTGGTTACGACTCTGACCACCCTCGTGTAGTCGGTGACGTTGGTAAAGCCGGCGTTGCGGTAGACTCTATCTTGGATATGGAAATCTTGTTCTCTGGTATTCCATTGGACCAAATGTCTGTATCTATGACAATGAATGGTGCTGTATTACCAGTTATGGCCTTCTATATCTTAGCCGGTGAAGAACAAGGCGTAGATAAATCCGTTATGGCAGGTACGATCCAAAATGATATTTTGAAAGAGTTCATGGTGCGTAATACTTACATTTATCCACCAGCAGCTTCTATGCGTATCATCGGTGATATCTTCGCCTATACATCTAAATACATGCCTAAATTCAATAGTATTTCTATCTCTGGTTACCATATGCAAGAAGCAGGTGCTACAGCAGATATCGAATTAGGTTACACCTTGGCCGATGGTTTGGAATACTTGCGTACAGGTGTGGCAGCGGGTCTTACAGTTGACCAATTCGCACCGCGCTTATCCTTCTTCTGGGCGATGGGTAAAAACTACTTCATGGAAATCGCTAAAATGCGTGCAGGCCGTATGTTATGGGCTAAAATTGTTAAATCCTTTGGTCCAAAAAATGTTAAATCTATGGCATTGCGTACTCACTCCCAAACATCTGGTTGGTCTTTAACAGAACAAGATCCATTCAATAACATCACTCGTACTTGTATCGAAGCGATGGCAGCAGCTTTGGGTCATACCCAATCCTTACATACAAATGCTCTTGACGAAGCGATTGCGTTGCCTACAGACTTCTCGGCGCGTATCGCTCGTAATACGCAATTGTATATCCAAGATGAAACTAATGTATGTAAAGTTATCGACCCATGGGGCGGTTCTTACTATGTAGAATTCTTGACTAACCAATTGATCCGTAAAGCTTGGGCTCATATTCAAGAAGTTGAAGCCTTGGGTGGTATGTCTAAAGCGATTGATACAGGTCTTCCAAAAATGCGTATCGAAGAAGCGGCAGCTCGTCGCCAAGCGCACATTGACTCTGGTAGTGAAAAAATCGTCGGTGTCAACTACTTACGCCTTGATAAAGAAGATCCATTAGATATCTTGGAAGTAGACAATACAGCTGTACGTTTGGCACAGATCGAACGCTTGAAAACATTGCGTGCTAATCGTGATAATGACAAAGTACGTAGCTGTTTGGATGCGATTACAAAAGCGATGGAAACAGGAGAAGGAAACTTGCTTGAATTAGCCGTAGAAGCAGCTCGTGCTCGTGCGTCTAAAGGTGAAATCTCTGATGCAGTAGAAAAAGTATGTGGCCGTCATAAAGCGATTATTCGCTCCATTTCTGGCGTATACAGCAGCGAATTCAGCGATGATGATGTAATCACAGAAGTACGCAGCATGACTGAAAAATTTGAAGAGAAACATGGTCGCCGTCCACGTATTTTCGTAGCGAAAATGGGTCAAGATGGTCACGACCGCGGAGCTAAGGTAATTTCTACAGCCTTCGCAGATATGGGCTATGACGTAGATATTGGACCTTTATTCCAAACTCCAGAAGAAGCAGCAAAAGATGCGGTAGATAATGACGTACATATCGTAGGTATGAGTTCCTTAGCAGCTGGTCACAAAACATTGATGCCTCAATTATGTGAAGAGCTTAAAAAGCTAGGCCGTGAAGATATTATGGTTGTTATCGGTGGCGTTATCCCAGCTCAAGATTATGATTATCTCTATGAGCATGGTGCAGCAGCGATCTTTGGACCTGGTACCATCATTCCAGTATGTGCTAAAAAAGTACTTGAATTGTTAGAAGAACGTCTAGAAGAGGAAGAATAATTAGTATTCAAAATCTGATATACGTATATAGGTAAGACATGACACGTAGTCAGTGCCTCGTGCTACTTTGTAGCTGGCTACTGATTGCGTGTTTGTCATATTCGAATCGGTGAAAGGAGGGTGTCTTATGAGTGATGATACCTATAAGCCTTCTTGGGTTCCTGAGGAGAAAGATGATAAATTTGCATGCCGTGTTATGCGCGGTGTGGACGGTGGCCATGATGGGATGGATGCACATACCCATGCGCCACAAAAGCCAGTAGCTCCTAAGGTAGTAAAACGGAAAAAATTGACCGTTGATGACTATGTAGAAGGGGTGCTAGCTGGTAATCGAATGGTTTTATCCCGTGCCATTACTTTAATTGAAAGTAATGCAGCTGCCCATTTCGAAATGGCGCAGCAGGTAATCCAACGATTATTGCCATATACTGGTAAATCTACCCGTGTAGGGATAACAGGGGTACCGGGTGCTGGTAAATCGACTTTGATTGAAGCACTGGGCACAAAGCTATGTCAAAACGGTCATAAGGTGGCTGTTCTTGCAGTAGACCCATCGAGTACAGTGACAGGCGGATCTATCCTAGGGGATAAAACGCGGATGGAACAACTTTCACGGGAGCCGAATGCATTCATTCGCCCATCCCCATCAGGTGGCACTTTGGGCGGGTTGACTCGTAAAAGTAGAGAAACCTTGCTGTTATGTGAAGCGGCAGGGTACGATACAATCCTAGTAGAAACCGTAGGAGTAGGACAAAGTGAAACTACAGTACGTTCCATGGTAGACTTTTTCTTGCTTGTAGTGCTTACTGGCGCTGGGGATGAATTACAAGGCATGAAAAAAGGTGTTATGGAATTAGCCGATGCTATAGTGGTCAATAAAGCTGATGGTGACAATTTACAACGGGCAAAAGTGACACGCCAAGAATACGAACGTATTTTATGGTTTATTCGTGATGCGACGGAACAATGGACAACCCATGCCTACACATGCTCTGCTTACACAGGGGATGGTATCATGGAGTTATGGCAAGGGGTTATCGAAAAATTCATGGAACAATGTGAAGGCAATGGAGTGCTACAAGCACGTCGCCGTGATCAAACCTTATCGTGGGTATATTCCATGGTAGAAGAACATTTACAAAACTTGTTCTATCGTGCACCAGAAATTGTAGCGTGTCGTGGTGGCATCGAAGACGCGGTTATTGAGGGACGTTTAACACCAACATTGGCGGTGCAACAATTCATTAATACATTTACACAAACAGCTTTGGGGGATCAAGCAAAGAATACCCCATTATTTGAGCTGAAATAAAATAGAAACAGGAGGGGGAACTCTCCTGTTTTGTGCTACTGAGGGCGAAATCCTAGTAGATTTTAGGGTATATGAATTTTGAAAGATACATGATGAAAAACGTTTAATAAAAATCTACATGTGTGATAAAAGTAACATAAAAACAATATAAATGTGTATTCTAAATGGATGCGTAAAATTTTGTTAGAACTTAAAAGAATAGAAAGATAAATGGCATATGCCTTTCTTTTCACAAGCCTGAATATTTGTTATAATATGGTGAAAAGTTTATGAATACATAACTAGTATTGTTTACACTATGTGAGGTGCATAATAATGAGTTTCGAAAGTCGATTCCAACATCTTGATCGCCGTGCCCCTATTGCTGAGGATAATGTGGCGATTATTCATGATTTAGAAAAATGTAAGAACTGTACTCTTTGTCGTAAAGCATGTGCTGACACTATGAGCGTACTTGATTACTATGATTTGGAAGCAACAGGAGATAATCCTATTTGTATCCAATGTGGTCAATGTGCGGTAATTTGCCCATTTGGTGCAATGTACGAACGTACAGAATTAGATAAAGTAAAAGAAGCCATTGCAGATCCAGAGAAAATTGTGGTTATCCAAACAGCGCCAGCTGTTCGTGTATCCATCGGTGAAGAATTTGGATTTGAGCCTGGTACATACCAAGAAGGCAAAATGGTAGGTGCTCTTCGTGCGTTAGGTGCTGACTATGTAGTAGATACTAACTTTGGTGCGGACTTAACCATCATGGAAGAAGCAAATGAACTATTAGAACGTAAATTACATGGCACAGGTCCATTGCCACAATTTACTAGCTGTTGTCCAGCATGGGTAAAATTCTGTGAAACATTCTTCCCAGAATACGTATCTCATATTTCTTCAGCTCGTAGTTGTATCGCTATGGAATCTGCTATGGTAAAAACATATTTTGCAAAAAATATGAACATTGATCCTAAGAAAATTGTATCCGTGTCTGTCGCTCCTTGTACTGCTAAAAAAGCGGAAATTCGTCGTCCTGAGCAAAACAATGCGTCTCGTTATACTGGTGAAGACTTAGGCCCAGATACAGATATCTGTATCACTACACGTGAGTTTGCACAATGGATTCGTGAAGCAGAATTAGATTTTGCCGCAGTAGAAGACTCTGCATACGATAAATTCATCGGTGCTGCTACTGGTGGCGGTGTTATCTTCGGTAATACTGGTGGTGTTATGGAAGCAGCGATGCGTGCATCCTACAAATTCATCACTGGTGATGAACCATCTCCAGCTCCACTTCTTAACTTAACAGATGTGCGTGGTATGGACGGTGTGAAAGAAGCAACCGTAGAAATCGGTGGACATACCATCAACGTGGCTGTGTGTCATGGTGGTAAAAACATCCGTGAATTCTTGAACGAATTGAAAGAATCTGGTAAAACATATGATTTCATCGAAATGATGGCATGCCCAGGCGGCTGTATCGGCGGTGGTGGACAACCACGTGCTAAATTACCAGTGGCTAATAAAGTAAAAGGTGAACGTATTGAAGGTCTTTATAATTGGGACTCCAACATGAAGCTTCGTTCTTCCTATGAAAACCCTGAAATTAAAGATGCATACGCTAATTTCTTGGAAAAACCATTGGGACATATTGCGCATGAATTGTTACATACTACCTATGTAGATCGCAGCAGTGACTTAGGAGCTCGTAAAGACGTGACTCCTGAAACATGTCCAACATCTCCAAAATTTAAAAAGCCGGAATAATTTAGTTAGTAACTTCAACTCCGGTGAGTCAGCGAATGTGTAAGTTGGTTTGCTGCTGAACGAAGTTATTATATAGTCATCTAAGGATGACAACATACTGCAAGACGAAAAGACTCTTATGGGGATCATCCCGTAAGAGTCTTTTCTATTCTATATATACTCTTGTACATTTTCCGTGTTGGGTGTATAATAGTTTTTATCTAAAATACAAATTAGTGAGTATTCATATGATGTAAAGAGCTAGAAGGATAGATATACGTATACTTTCACGGCTTTCACAGGTATGAAATAGTAGGAGGACAGTATGGCAAAGATTGATATGAATAATTTAGATTTTAGTTATAAAGAAACGCCATTCCGTTATGTGTCTAATTTCAAGGATGGTCAATGGGATGAAGGCGGTTTGACGGATGAGGCGAGTATTGTCCTTAATGAATGTGCTGGTGTATTCCAATATGCACAAACAATTTTTGAAGGTTTGAAAGCGTATTACACGAAGGATGGTCACATTGTGTGTTTCCGTCCAGATTTAAATGCACAGCGTTTGCATGATTCTGCAAAATATCTTGTGATGCAACCATTTCCAACGGATCGTTTTATCGAGGCTGTGAAAGAAGTAGTAAAAGCGAACCAAGACTTTGTTCCTCCATACAGCACGGGTGGTAGTTTGTATCTTCGTCCATTCTTGATGGGTACGAACAGTGTTATCGGTGTTAAACCGGCAGATGAGTTCCAATTCCGTATTTTTGGTACTCCAGTAGGGGATTATTTTAAAGGCGGTGTGAAGCCATTAAAAATCCAAATTTCCGATTTTGACCGTGCAGCACCACATGGTACAGGTCATATTAAAGCGGGTTTGAACTATGCTATGAGCTTGCATGCTCTAGAAGCAGCCCATGAAGCAGGGTATGCAGAGAATATGTACTTGGATCCACAAACTCGTACAAAAGTAGAAGAAACTGGTGGAGCGAACTTTATTTTCATCACGAAAGATGGCAAATTAGTAACGCCTAAATCCGATAGTATTCTTCCATCGATTACACGTCGTTCCTTGATGTATGTAGCTGAACATTATTTGGGCATGACCGTAGAACATCGTGAAGTGTATAAAGAAGAATTGAAAGACTTCGCTGAATGTGGTCTTTGCGGTACAGCGGCTGTTATTTCTCCTGTTGGCATGGTTCATACAAAAGAAGAAGATATCTTCTTCCCAAGCGGCATGGATGAAATGGGACCAACATTAACAAAATTGCGCGAAACATTACTTGGCATTCAACATGGTGAAATCGAAGCACCAGAAGGCTGGATTGTTCGCATCGTATAATAGAATACTTTTACAATGACGTAAACGCATGGTTACCTTAGGGTAGCTATGCGTTTTTGTGTATTCCTATATAGGGAGATATGAAAGTAGCACGAGAAGGGCCAAATTTAAGAATACATGTATACATAAGTAATGTGTATTGAAATATACAATAATTTTTGCTAGTATAATATACAGTTCTATATTCTATAGAATAATAACTATTATATATAACTGATATACACTGAAGTTATGTATTAAGATAAGAATCTAATTCTTACAGAAGAAAGATCAAAAAGGTACATACTCATCCGGTTTATAGTTAGACAGCTATACGTATAGTCAAAAAGCATAGGTGAATTAGAACTTTCAGTATATGTATGCCTAGTGTTAAGTACGCTAGTGTAGTGATAGAGAGCCTAAAGGAGGAGAGGGTTATGATGGAAATGAGTACCATTGCAAAACAACATGAGGAGCAGCGACATTTGGAAGCAAATGGTTTGTATAGTTCCCAATTTGAAAAAGATGCGTGCGGTATGGGATTTGTAGTCAATATTAAAGGTAAAAAATCCCACGATATCATCGACGATGGTTTACGTATTCTTGAGCGCTTGGAACACCGTGGTGGTGCTGGCGCCGATAAGGATACTGGCGATGGAGCGGGCATCTTAGTGCAAATTCCACATGATTTTTTCCGCCGTGAGTGCGAAGTGTTAGGTATCCATTTACCACCTGCTGGTGACTACGGGGTGGGTATGGTTTTTGCTCATAAGTACGAAACATTACGGAATGAGCAAAAGCGAATCTTAGAAGAAGTAGTTCGTGAGGAAGGACAAATTGTATTGGGCTGGCGGGAAGTTCCGGTAGACTCTACAGCAGTTGGCCATGAGGCGGCATTAATTCGTCCTTGGATGATCCAAATTCTTATCGGTAAAGGTCAAGATGTGACAAACCAAGCGGAGTTTGAACGCAAATTATATATGATTCGTAAAATTGCAGAAAAGCGTATCGTCCCATTGAGCAAAGAAATGAGTAGCGATTTCTACATTGCCTCTTTGTCTTCTAAAACGATCGTCTACAAAGGTATGTTGACACCAGTGCAATTACGAAACTTTTACCTAGATTTGAATGATTTAGATTTTACCTCTGCCTTGGCGATGGTTCATTCTCGTTTCAGTACGAATACATTCCCAAGCTGGGCACGGGCTCATCCTAACCGTTATTTAGTACATAATGGGGAAATCAACACCATTCGTGGTAATGTAAACTGGATCAATGCTCGTGAAGGTAAAGCAGAGTCGCCATTGTTCCCGGATATTAAAAAAGTGTTCCCTGTTGTTGATGATACAGGATCTGACTCTGCCATGTTCGACAATACTCTTGAGTTCTTGCATATGACAGGCCGTAGCTTACCTCATGCGATTATGATGATGATTCCAGAACCATGGGAACGCAATACCTTGATGAGCCAAGAGAAACATGACTTCTATGAGTTCAATAGTTTTATGATGGAACCATGGGATGGTCCAGCGGCGATGGGCTTTACGGATGGAACAGTTATCGGTGGTGTGTTGGATAGAAATGGCTTGCGTCCAGCTCGTTACTATGTGACAGCAGATGACCGTGTGATTATGGCATCCGAAGTGGGCGTTGTAAACGAAGCAGATGATATGATTCGTGCCAAAGGCCGTTTAGAACCAGGTAAAATGCTATTAATCGACACAGAAGAAGGTCGCATCATTTCTGATGAAGAAATCAAACACCGTGTGGCTACAGAACTTCCTTACAACGAGTGGGTAAAAGAACATGTTATCCATTTGTCGGAGATTCAACAAGCTACGGAAGATAGCATCCCTGAGGTAGGGGACTTGTTCATGCAACAACAAGTATTCGGTTATACCCAAGAAGATTTGGTACGCATGATTATCCCTATGGCAAAAGATGGGAAAGATCCTGTAGGATCTATGGGGGCTGATGCGCCGCTAGCAATCTTGTCGGACAAACCACAAATGTTATACTCCTATTTTAAACAGCTTTTTGCACAGGTGACAAATCCGCCAATCGATGCTATCCGCGAAGAAATGGTCACCTCCACACGAGTGATGCTCGGCAATAGCGGTAACTTGACGGACCCTAATAAAGTGGGCACCTACGCCGTATCTATGCGGACACCTATTATGACGAACCAAGAATTGGCAAGTATTAAACAATTGGACTGCCGTCGTATGAAATCTGTGACTTTGTCCATCTTGTTTGATCCTGCCAAAGGTGCTGAGGGTATGAAAGAAGCCTTAGACCGTTTGTGCAAGGATGCAGAGGAAGCAGCTCGCACGGACCAAAATGTGTTGATCTTGTCTGACCGTGGCGTGGACGAACACCATGCGCCGATTCCAGCTTTATTGGCAGTGGCAGCGGTGCATAATCATTTAATTAACACTGTATTACGCACAGAAATGGGCTTAATTTTAGAATCTGGGGAACCTCGTGAAGTGCATCATTTCTGTACACTCTTAGGCTATGGCGTAACGGCCATCAATCCATATGTAGCATTAGCAACAGTACGTGACTTACAAGCCACCAACCGATTGGGAGACCTTACACCAGAGGAAGCAGAAGCAAACTACATCAAGGCCTCTGTGTCGGGCATTATGAAAGTGATGTCGAAAATGGGTATTTCCACTGTACGTAGCTACCATGGGGCACAAATCTTTGAGGCATTGGGATTGAATACGAACTTTATTAGTACCTACTTCCCGAACACACCGACTCGCATTGGTGGTATCGGCTTAGGTGGCGTCGCTCATGAAGCATTAGAGCGATTCCAACGAGCTTTCAAAGAGGATGTGAAAGTCCTTGAACCAGGCGGTTGGTACGGACCTATGAAAGATGGGGAAGAGCATTTATTCAATCCAGATACGATTAAGTTATTACAAACATCCTTAATCGAAGGGGATTACAATAGATACAAAGAATATTCCAAAATGATTCGAAATGATTACCATGTGACCTTACGGAGCTTGATGGAATTGAACTTCCCTGTAGGTGGCGGTATTCCTGTGGAAGAAGTAGAACCAGTGGAAGACATTGTGAAACGCTTTAAAGCTGGCGCTATGAGTTACGGTGCTATCAGTAAAGAGGCCCACGAAACTATTGCCATCGCTATGAACCGTTTAGGATCTACATCGAACTCTGGGGAAGGCGGCGAAGATACAAGTCGCTTTGTTCTCGATGCCAATGGAGATAATCGCAATAGTGAAGTAAAACAAATTGCATCAGGTCGCTTTGGGGTAACAACGAATTACTTGGTCCATGCGAAAGAATTGCAAATCAAATGTGCCCAAGGTGCGAAACCAGGTGAAGGTGGTCAATTACCGGGTAAAAAGGTATATCCAGACATTGCGAAAGCTCGTCACTCCACGCCAGGGGTAGAACTAGTATCTCCGCCACCACATCACGATATTTATTCTATCGAAGACTTAGCAGAGTTGATTTACGACTTGAAATGCGTCAATCCAAGTGCAGCGATTTCCGTAAAATTGACCTCAGAAGCTGGGGTAGGTACCATTGCCGCAGGGGTAGCCAAAGCGAAAGCAGACAGCATCCTCATCTCCGGCTACGATGGTGGTACTGGCGCAGCAGGTCGTACATCTGTAAAACATGCAGGTGTGCCATGGGAATTGGGCCTTTCAGAAACGCATCAAACCTTGATGTTGAACCGTTTGCGTGACCGTGTACAGCTGGAAGTGGACAGTAAACTGATGACTGGTTATGATGTGGCGATCGCAGCCTTGTTGGGAGCAGAATTATTCGGATTTGGTACCTTGCCATTAGTGGCAGTGGGCTGTCGTATGGCACGGGTTTGCCATATGAATACATGTCCGTATGGTGTGGCCACACAAGATGAGAAATTGCGTGCTAAGTTTACAGGTAAACCAGAATATGTGGAAAACTTGATGAAGTTTATCGCCCAAGAATTGCGTGAAATCATGGCTCGTTTAGGTATCCGCAGTGTGCGTGAGTTAGTAGGTCGTATTGACTTAGTACGCCAACGCTCACAGGACGATAATTTCAAATTGTCTCGTGTGGACTTGAAACGAATCTTGTTCAAACCATATACAGATGCGTCTGTGGGACATTTACACAGCATCGACCAAGACCATGAATTGGAACGCACCTTGGATATGAAAAAATTACTTCGCATGTGTCGTCCTGCTTTGGATGATAAAAAACCAATTCGTGCTAAATTGGCAATCAGTAATGTGAATCGTGTGGTAGGTACCTTAGTCGGTGGCGAAGTAGTTCGTCGTTATGGCGAAGCGGGCTTGCCAGAGAATACGATCAAATTGAATTTCGTTGGTTCTGCTGGTCAAAGTTTTGGTGCTTTCATCCCGAACGGTATGACATTGGAACTCGAAGGGGATGCCAACGATTATCTTGGCAAAGGCTTGTCTGGTGGTACTATCATTGCGTACCCACCAAAAGCTGCTACCTATGAGGCACATGAAAACATCTTAATCGGTAACGTAGCCTTCTATGGGGCTACTTCTGGTACTGCCTATATCAACGGTGTGGCTGGGGAACGGTTCTGCGTTCGTAACAGCGGTATTACCGCCGTTGTAGAAGGTGTAGGTGACCATGGTTGCGAATACATGACTGGTGGTGAGGTCCTTGTCCTTGGCCGTGTGGGTCGTAACTTTGGGGCTGGCATGTCCGGTGGTTATGCGTACGTGCTTGATTTAGATGGACGCTACTGTAATACAGGACTTGTGGAACTTCGTAAAACTAGTGAAAGTGATCTAGCACGGATTCATGAGCTAATACAACAACATGTATTGCATACGAACTCTAAACAAGGTCGACATATGTTAGAAAACTGGGTATTGTACAAAGATCGCTTTACGAAAATCGTGCCAACAGCTTACGAAGAAATGGAGCAAAGTATTGCTCATTACCAAGGCGAAGGTATGTCATTAGAAGAAGCGCAATTAGCAGCATTTAAAGCAAAATATATGAGTGGAAAATAGAGGGTAGATCTTAGGTAACCGATATATCTAGGGGGAACTCTATCCATAAACTGAATCGTTGTGTAAAAAAGAGGAAAGTTGAGCAAAATGCATCAACTTTCCTCTCTATTTATACTCTGATAACTAAAAAAGGGTCCGAGAGGACCCTTTTTGCATAGTATATTAATTTATGAAGATTACTCTTCATGACTTTTTAATTGCATACCTTCTAACAATGTTTTCTCCGATTCTTCCATATGGATGCGAGCAATCTGGCGAGCTCGTTCCACATCGCGATCGGAGATAGCTTCCACAAGTTGACGATGTTCATCCCAAGTTTTGGCAAGACGACCTGTTTGGCTCATAGACAATGTACGGAACCGCAATGTTTGTTCCCGTAGATTGTTTATCATTTCAACAAGACGATCATTACGAGAAGCTTTATAAAGGATTTCATGGAATAGAATATCGGCTTGTACGACTTTGTCTAAGTTATTTTCGTTCATGTAATTGCCGATTTCTACAAGATGTTGCTCTAAGGCCTCGATTTCTTCATTCGTAATACGTTCTGCAGCTAGTTCTGCGGCTAATTCTTCTAAGATAGAACGAAGTTCAAACACTTCTGTTACATCTTTCAAACTCATATCTGCCACATAGGTACCACGGCGAGGAATCATAACAATGAGTCCTTCTTGCTCTAAAATGCGGATGGCTTCACGGATAGGAGTGCGGCTCACACCGAGTTCTTCTGCCAAAGGAATCTCCATGAGACGTTCTCCTGGTGGTAAAATACCATCGCGAATAGCTTGGCGCAAAGCATCGCTAACAATCTCACGAAGCGGTTTGTAAGCGTCTAAACGGATGGGTTGTAAACGTGGTGCATTCATCGTAGGGCCTCCTCATCATGTGTTTTCGTAATTAGTGAAAGCCAGTTATAACCAGCTTGTTTGATGTATTCTTGTAATCGAATCGCATCCAGTGCTTTTTCCAATAGAACCACCATAGTAGGACCGCTACCAGTCATGATGGTAGGAAATCCACGGTCTAAGAAAAACTGTTTGCATGCGGTAAGCTCTGGGTGGACCGGAAACATTAATTCTTCAAAGGTGTTATCACTCGCCATGAAAGCTTGACGGAAGTCTTTTGCTTTCATATGTGCGGTAACGGTATCCATCGTATCAGAAGTCACACGAGACGTACCCGTAAATCTACCGTAGGCTTTTGCTGTGGAAATGCTCACTTCTGGTTTTACGATCAGTAGCCATTGAGCACTGCTAGTTGGTAAAATTTCTAATCGTTCTCCTCGACCAGTGCCACGCGCAGTGCCGCCTTTCAGTAAGAAAGGAACATCAGATCCGAGTTTAGAAGCCATGGTCAATAGTTCTTCATCGGTTAAGCGAAGGTCCCAAAACTTGTTAAGGCCTAGTAGCATAGCGGCACCGTCACCACTACCACCGCCCATACCAGCACAAGGGGGAACTCGTTTTAACAAATGAATGGCAGCCCCTTGGGTACAGCCCGTATAGTCTTGTACCATACGAAGGGCTTTCATAGCAATATTACTTTCTGTATAGGGAATTAATTGTGCCATATAATAAGGCAGTTCAGGCGCATCGCCAGAGAACACCACAGAATGGTGACGTGCGAAATAGAGGGAATCCCCTAAGAAAATAGATTGAAAAATGGTATCTATATCGTGGTACCCATCATCACGTTTGCCCGTGATAGCAAGACCTACATTGATTTTACTAAAAGCTCGTTGTTCCATAAGATTGTCACCTCAGTGAAGTCATCGAAAATGTTTACATGTACTCTTTATTATATCATAATTAGCTTAAGAAGTGACGATTCTCTGAAAGTATGGTATTCTATTGTGTAGCGGCAATTGGAAAGGAAGTGACTGTATGACTGATGAAGAGTATATGCGTGAAGCCTTGGTAGAGGCACGTAAGGCCTATGATATGGGTGAGATTCCTATTGGTGCAGTATTAGTGCATGAAGGCAAGATTATCAGTCGTCATCACAACAGACGCGAGATTGACCATGATGCGACGGCTCATGCAGAGGTCCTTGTCATCCGTGAGGCGAATGCTATGCTTGAAAGGTGGCGGTTGACCGGTTGTACGCTTTATGTTACCATAGAGCCGTGCCCTATGTGTGCTGGTGCTATTATTAATAGTCGTATAGATCGTGTTGTCTATGGCAGTAGTGATTATAAGGGCGGTGCGGTAGAATCTTTGTTTAATGTACTTTCACATCCGAATTTAAACCATGAACCACAGGTGTTGGCGGGTGTATTGCAAGAAGAATGCAGTCAAATTATGAAAGATTTTTTCAAAGAACGCCGACGTATACGGAGAGGTACTCAAGTGGCTGAAGAGTCCGCACTCGAAATGCGGTAGGTCAGGAAACTGGCGCGGGGGTTCAAATCCCCCTCTCTCCGCCAAAGTAAGGGCTGTGTCAGTAGATGCAGCCCTTTTTTACAAAATGACGTAGTTGTAGGAGGCATGATATGGAAGTATATTACTCCCCTTTACAAGAGGTTAATCAAGAATTAATTCATAAACGATTAGATTTTTTGTTGCGTAAAATTGGTTTTGGTGAAATTGGTTGCGCTGGCAAAAAAGTGGCTCTACTTCGCAATGATTTGCATAGCGATTATGAGGCCTATGAAACGGTAGTGGCATATATGAAAGCACGCATCGAATCCGAAGGCGGCACTGTGGTCTATGTAGATGAGCCTAGCCATCATTCCCGTGAGGTTATTATTCCTGATGGTGAATCTGTGAAAGTAGCCTATATCGATGAACGCATTGCAACTAGTGATGTGGTGATTTCCGTGAATCACATTAAAGCGAATGAGTACAGCGGATTCTCTGGGGCTGTGAACAATACAGGATGGTACTCCGCCAGCTTAGAAGGTCGTCGTGAATTGGTAGCTTTAACAGGTACAGAGCATCATAAAGCGGTGGCTGAATATGCAGCAGCTGCCACACGGAATCGTCAACGATTCCATGTAGGGGTAGCGATGGACGTTGTGGCGGATTATGTGAACCAAGAAAAATTAAAAGACGCAGGTGCCACTAACGAAATCGTAGGAAACCTAGGTATCGTTGTGTCCTACGATATGGTGGCGATGGACGAAGCCTTAGGCGATATTATTACCCAAGCTACACCAGTGGAAAACGGTGTATTAAGCACAGTGGAAAAACGCACATGGGATTATTTCAAAGATATTTCCCCTAATAGCGAATGGCAAGCCATTTTATTACGTGCAGACCGCATGGGACTTGGTACACGTTCCTATGCTTTAGTGAAAGACGAAGAGTTAATCTTCTATGGTGAAAAAATTTAATAGATAATAAAAATCTCTAGTGTAAGCGAGTGCGTAAGGCATAGCTTATACTAGAGATTTTTGCATATTTGTATATGATGTAATGGATGTATCCCAAAAAAGTATATATAAGGGGATACACTGTGTCGTAACAATTCTAATGTATTAGGAGTGACGGTATAGATAGAGAAGCAATAGTTGCCTTGTTATATACAGTTTAGCATTCATTAGGTGTATTAACGAGGATAATACATAATAATCAATACCCCGATGATAGACACAATGCCACCGATGATATCATAGCGATCGGGTGTGATTCCATCTACATAATAGCCCCATAAAATAGAGAGGGCAATGAAGATGCCACCATAGGCGGCGTATACTTTACCGAAAGGCGCTTCTTGTAAGGTAGGGATAATTCCATAAATGATGAGTGTAATAGCACCTGCGAGCATATACCACGGGCTTTTATCGTCTTTCAGGTAAAGCCATACTAAATAACCGCCACCGATTTCAGCAATACCGGCTAGAATAAAATAAAATATTGATAAGAGAATTTGCGACATAGTAAATACCTTTATGTTAACTGCCTTTCATAGGATGAAATACATACGGTACGTTGTGCAAGAATTTTATAATTTCAATATACCGTGTACTAAGACCGTATGTAATATATAGTAAATGATATATATTTTCATTATATAAACTAATCATAATAATTTCAACCACCAAGGCATAAAAAAGCAACCAATCCGAAGATTGGTTGCTGTAGTATCCTATTATTTGGAGTACAATTCGACGATTAATGTTTCGTTTACTTCGATAGGAAGTTCTTCACGTTCAGGAAGGCGAGTTAATGTGCCTTGGAAAGCGTCAAGATTTTTTTCGATGTAAGGAAGTTCGAAAGAACGAAGTTCTTGGAAGTTCACTTTGAACATTTCGTTGTCACGGCTAGCTTCACGAAGTTCGATTACATCGCCAACTTTACATTGGTAGGATGGAATGTCAACGCGTTTGCCGTTAACAAGAATGTGGCCATGGTTTACCATTTGACGTGCTTGACGGATGGAGTTACCGAAGCCAATGCGATATACAAGGTTGTCCAAACGGCATTCCAACAATTTCAACATGTTTTGGCCTGTAACACCATGCATTTTTTTCGCTTTATCGTAATAGCGTACGAACTGGCGTTCTAGCAAGTTGTAGTATGCTTTAACTTTTTGTTTTTCTAATAATTGAAGACCATATTCAGACATTTTCTTTTGACGTTGGTCTTTTTTTACACGTTTTAAAGCCTTCGCGTGACCGAAAACGTTCACACCGAAGCGACGGCATAACTTAAATCGTGCTTCTCTTCTCGTTGCCATGTGATTATCACCTCATAGATTAATAAAACTTTGCACAAATCGTGCTTAATTATTATACCCTATGAAAATGAAAAAGTCAAAGGGCTATAACCATTGTCAAGGGCCGTGTATGTGCTATAATAAAGGGTACAGTATTAGTATTTCCATTGGGAAATGATGTAAGAGGAGATTCACAATGAATGTGTCCTATAATGTTAAAGAAGAATTATGTATAGAACATACACCAGGTGCAGGTGCCATCGTTATTTTTGGGGCCTCTGGAGACCTGACAAAGCGTAAATTATTACCAGCTATTTATTCCTTGTTTCAACGTGGTTTGCTTTCACCGAAGGTAGCCGTAGTGGGCGTAGCACGGACAGCCATGAGCCACGACGAGTTTCGTGAACAAGTGAAAGCATCCATATTAGGCGATCGTGAACCAAGTGCAGAAGAATTAGCATTTATTGAACGCTTTTCCTATGTGTCTGGTCAATATACAGAACCTTCTACGTATGTAGCGTTGCGAGAAGAGTTAGAGCGTGTGGCAACGGCGCATTGCACAGGTGGTAATGCACTATTTTATCTAGCCATGCCACCAGAGTTATTTGAACCTATCGTCCGTGAATTACATGGGGCGAAGCTATTAGAAGAAGTAGGTTCTTGGTCTCGAGTAATCATTGAGAAACCTTTTGGGCATGATTTAGAAAGTGCTATCGCATTAGATGAATCATTAAAACAATATATAACAGAAGAGCAAACCTATCGTATTGATCATTATTTAGGGAAAGAAACGGTACAAAATATCTTGATGCTTCGTTTCGCCAATGCTATATTTGAACCGCTTTGGAATCGTAAATATATTGAACGTGTAGAAATTACGGTGGCTGAAGAGTTAGGTGTAGAAAAACGTGCTGGCTATTATGATGGGGCAGGCGCTTTGCGTGATATGGTGCAAAACCATATGATCCAGGTATTATCTTTGATTGCTATGGAACCACCTGCCAGTTTTAATGCCGACGATTACCGTGATGAAATCGCTAAATTGATTTCGTCTATTCGTGGTTTACATCGTCAAAAATTAGGCGATATTGCAGTGCGTGGTCAATATACAGATTCTGGTAATACAGAACGTCCAGCCCCAGAGTATCGGAAGGAAGAAAATGTGCCACCGACGTCTACGACAGAAACTTATGTGGCTTTGAAACTGTTCATTGATAATTGGAGATGGCGTGATGTGCCGTTCTATTTACGTACAGGGAAACGATTGCCGAAGAAATCGAGTGAAATTGCTATTACTTTCAAACCAATTCCGCACTCCATTTTTAAACCGTTCCATGCGAAAGACTTTAACCAAAACGTATTGGTTCTTCGCATGCAACCAAATGAAGGAATGGGATTGTCCTTAGAGGTAAAATCTCCAGGATCGAAATTAAGTGTCAATACGCTAGAAATGGACTTTTCTTATAGCAATTCTAAGGAATTAGCAGACATTCCAGATGCTTATGAAAGATTGATTTTAGATGGTTTATTAGGAGACCAAACATTATTCGTTCGCAATGATGCGGTAGAAAAATCTTGGCGTTTATTTAAGCCATTGATTGAGGCATGGGAACGAAATGATGAAGAAACACCGTTATGCTTCTATCCAGCTTTCAGTGAGGGACCAAAAGAGGCAGAAGAGTTATTAGAAGGAGGATCTTGGTCGTGGCGAGAGATATAATTCATGCATTTCCTACAGGAGATGACGTGGCGAAAGCAGTGGCCGATCGTTTTTTAACTTATACAAACGAATGCATTGCAGAAACGGGTGCTTGCGTGGTGGCTGTATCTGGAGGGACTACACCAAATGCATTGTTTTCGTTGCTCGATTCTGATGAGTATACAAATCGTATCGATTGGGAGCATATTTTCTTCCTTTGGGTAGATGAACGATTTGTGCCACAGTCGAATCCAGATAACAATTTTGGCCGTGCAAAAGATCGCTTATTTGGAAATATTATGGGAGCTGCTCACTATTATCCAGTACCAACGAATAATGGTACTGTGGAGGAAGCAGCAGATAAATATGAACAAGAAGTAAAAATGGTCTTGAAGCGCACAGAAAAGGAATCCATAGATTTAGTCTTACTAGGCTTAGGTGATGATGGACATACAGCGTCCCTATTCCCTAAATCGGAAGCTTTGTATGAACGTGATCGTATGGTAGTGGCTGTGAAAGATGGCAAAGTATGGGAACGTGTGACATTGACATTCCCAATGCTGGTGAATGCGAAATCTGTGTGGTTCACGGTGGTAGGCGCTTCTAAAGAGGCGGCCTTAGCTCGTGTGCTTCGCCAACGTAAAGAATATGAAGAATATTCTTGGGAGGATCGAGTAGACCATTGTTTACCAGGTGCGGTATTAACTCATGAACCAGTAGAATGGTATGTAGATGATTCTGCGCATAAAAATTAATTGATTTGAAATGCGAGGTATTAGGTATGTTTAATTTTGGTACACAAGAGTTATTTCTTATTTTAATTATTGCCCTTGTTATCTTTGGACCTAAAAAGTTACCTGAAATTGGTAAGGCCATTGGTAAAAGTATTAATGAATTTAAAGATGCTGTTAGTGGCGATAAAAAAGTAGCTAAAGAAGAACCTGCAAAAGCGGAAACCATTGATGTAGAAGCTGGTGCTACTAATAGTCATAAACAAAATAATTAGGATGTGCTATAATGAATTTAGTCATATTTCTGCTCCTTATTTAGGGGCTAAAAATAGTCATAAACAAAATAATTAGGAGGAACTATGTGTAAAGATTGCGGTTGCGGTAGCACAGGTAATGTGACTACGAAATTATTTCATGTTCCAGGTATGATGTGTGAAAATTGTGAAAATACGGTCAATACAGCTGTCCGTGGTTTACTAGGCGTGTTGGAATCTGTTGTCGATTTAGCGACAAAAGAAGTAAGAATTCGCTTTGATCATACAAAAATAGATGAAGCAACAATTCGTGCAGCTATCGACGAAACAGGTTTTGAAGTGGAATCTGTGAAAGACTATGTTCATGAACATGGTGGCATTTTGGGCGCTATTAAGAAAATATTCAAATAAGGCGTACTATCTGGTGATATGCCGGGTATATATTAGAATACAAGGAGGGGCTATCTGGATTGATTTCAAGATGGCCCTTTTATAGGAGTTAGTATGATACGCAAGTTTAATCAAAAAGAATACACCTGGGATGGAGTCGACACGTTGGTATACAAGCAAGATAATAGCCCTTTTAAAGATGTGACCCGTCAAGTTTTGTTTGATGGAGCTTGGGATATTCCATGCCAATTCCGTTATTTTGAGGTACAACCAGGTGGGTATAGCACTATGGAGCGCCATGAGCATACGCATATGGTTATGATTTTCCGTGGGAAAGGCCAATGTTTACTAGGCGACACCGTGGAAGACGTCCAAGAAGGAGATATGATTGAAATCCCTAAATTGATGGCACACCAATTCCGTGCGAACCAAGACGATCATTTAGGCTTCCTCTGCTTGGTTAATGTGGACCGAGATAAGGTGCAAGTTATCACAGAGGAAGAACAAGCTGTGATGATGGAAAATCCTGTAATCGAGGAGTTTTTAAATAGCTAGTTAATCAGTTTACATACAACTGTCTCACAAGGAAGAAATATAAGTGATGAGGAATCTAGGCATCTAATATTGATGTTAGGAGTTATCGTTACTTATGTTTCTTTTTTATTTTGAAGTGAAATTTCATTATACAATTAAGTAGATAACATTTTCTGATATACAATAACGGAGTCTAGTTATAATCATGAGAGTGGGACGAAAACTATACGATGCATATCACAGCTAATAGTTGTAACACATAAATGGACAAATATATTATAAATTTAAGATAAATCCCTTTTATTAGAAAGAAATATTTGTTATAATTGAAAAGTTCTCATTTTTTATAGAAAGTAGGTTACATATGAGTTTTATTCGTAGTATCAATCGACTGTTCAATGATTATCTAGCATGGATTGTGTTAGCTATGGCAGTTATCGCATTTTTAGTGCCAGAAATATTCATGGGAGCAGCGAAACAAACAGTTCCTTTGTTACAATTAGTTATGTTCAGCATGGGCTTAACATTAACAGGGAAAGTATTCTTAGATGTATTTAAACAACCGTGGCAAGTGATCTTGGTGTCCTTGATTCAATTCTTATGGATGCCACTAGCAGGTTGGTTAGTGGGGAACTTGTTTGGATTCCCACCAGAAATCGCCTTAGGCTTTATCCTATTGGGGGCAGCACCAGGCGGTACCGCTTCTAATGTAATGACATTCTTGGCAAATGGTAATGTGCCGTTATCCGTATCTGCCACAACAGTATCCACATTATTGGCACCAGTGTTAACACCAATCTTCATCGTGTTATATGCTGGACAAACCGTAGATATTGCATTTTGGCCGATGTTCATGTCTATTGTGAAAATCATTGCGGTCCCAATTGCGCTAGGAATTATTGTAAATTATTTCATCGGTTCTCGTATTGAACCTGTGAAAGAAGTATTGCCAACAGTAGGTGCCGTAGCTGTATTGATCATCTTAGCTGGCGTCACTGCCGTTAGCCGGGATAATATCTTAGCTCACGGAGTGATGATTTTCTTGGCTTGTTTGGTGCAAAATGTGAGCGGTTATGTAGTGACGTATTTCATTTGCCGTCTATTTGGTTCTAATGTACCAGATCGCCGTGCTATGCAAATCGAAGTGGCAATGCAAAACTCTGCCTTGGCAGCTAGCTTGGCATTGAAACACTTTACACCACAAGCAGCCGTAGCAGGCGCCGTGTTCTCCATTATCCATAACTTTACAGGATCTATCTTTGCGGGCATTTGCCGAAGAAACGATTCTAAAAGTACACATTAATCCATAAGTTAATGTACTTTGGGTATTAGAGCATTTAGAAAATTAAATATCTAGTAGAAACGTCATGTACTTTCATAGCCTTCTATAGGATGAAAGTATGTGACGTTTTTTCCTTGTAAAATCCTAAAATAAAGTATATAATAGACTGTCGTAGTACAATTTGTACAAATATTAGGAATACCCTACTTAAGTAGATAAAGGAGTATAGAATGATTCGTGAAAATCTTCGCAATGTGGCGATTATCGCCCACGTTGACCATGGTAAAACAACATTGGTAGACGCATTGCTTAAACAAAGTCATATTTTCCGTGACAATGAAAAAGTTGCTGAGCGTGTAATGGACTCTAACGACTTAGAACGTGAAAGAGGGATTACGATCCTTTCCAAAAATACAGCAGTTATGCATAACGATGTAAAAATTAACATCGTGGACACACCGGGCCATGCTGACTTCGGTGGTGAAGTAGAACGTGTATTGAACATGGTTGATGGCGTATTGTTATTGGTGGACTCTTTCGAAGGTCCAATGCCACAAACTAAATATGTATTGCGCAAAGCTTTGGAACAAGGATTGAAACCAATCGTGGTTATCAACAAAATTGACCGTCCTGACCAACGCGTTCATGAAGTAGAAGATGAAGTATTAGAATTATTCATGGAATTGGAAGCAGACGATGATCAATTGGACTTCCCAGTGGTGTATGCCTCTGCTCGTGATGGCATTGCGAAAGCATCCATGGAAGATGATTCCACAGATATGACTGCATTATTCGATGTATTGATCAAAGAAATTCCTGCTCCACAAGGCGACATCGATGGTCCATTGCAATTCATGGTAACTACCCTTGACTATGATGATTTCGTAGGAAAAATTGCAGTAGGTCGTATCGTTCGTGGTCGCATGAAAACCAATCAACAAGTGGTGTTGATGAATGGCGAAAGCACTCGTAAAGGCAAAATCGGCCGTGTGTACACATACAATGGCTTAAATCGTGTAGAAACAGATGAAGCAGGCATGGGCGACATCATCGCTTTCGTAGGTATCGATGACATCAATATCGGTGAGACTGTAGCGGATGCAGAAAATCCAGAAGCACTACCAACAATCTCTATCGATGAGCCAACATTATCCATGATGTTCTCCGTTAATAACTCTCCATTCGCAGGCCGTGAAGGTGACTATGTAACAAGTCGTCATTTACGTGACCGTTTGTTCAAAGAAGTAGAAACTAACGTATCCATGCGTGTAGAAGAAACAGATTCTCCGGACTCTTTCAAAGTATCTGGCCGTGGCGAATTGCATTTGGCAGTATTGATCGAAACTATGCGCCGTGAAGGTTACGAATTGCAAGTGGGTAAACCTCGTGTAATTTTCAAAGATATCAATGGTCAAAAATGTGAACCATTGGAGCATTTAACTATCGATGTGCCACAAGAATTTATGGGCGCTGTTATGGAAAACTTAGGTGTTCGTAAAGCTGAGTTAATCAACATGGTTGAATTAGCTGGTTACTTACGTATGGAATTCGTAGTACCTGCTCGTGGTTTGATTGGTTTCCGTGCACAATTCTTAACAGCTACAAAAGGTAATGGTATCATGAACCATGTATTCCATGGCTATGCACCATACAAAGGGGATATCCCAGGCCGTACCCGCGGTGCCTTGGTAGCCTTCGAAGATGGCGAAACAACACCATATGGTTTGAACTCTGTACAAGACCGTGGTACTTTATTCTTGGGTGCTAATGTGCCAGTATACACAGGTCAAGTTATCGGCGAAAATGCTCGTGAAAATGACATGGACGTAAACCCTAACAAAAAGAAACATGTTACTAACATGCGTTCTAGCTCCTCTGATGAGGCAGTTCGTTTGACACCTCCACGTATCTTCAGCTTGGAACAAGCCTTAGAGTGGATTAACGATGACGAATTGGTAGAAGTAACACCAGAAAACATCCGTATGCGTAAAGCCATCTTGGATCGTTCTGCTCGTGCGAAAGCAGCAAAAGCAGCAAAATAATTACATATACTAGACTAGGAATAGTCTATGTACATAGAAATAGAGAAAGTAGTGGGATACCATGGCTTTCTCTATTTTGTTGTGTTTTATAGGGGTGAAAGCCTATAATAGATATATAAGTAATACATTAGTAATGATATAGGAGATACAGGAGATAGGATGAAAGAACTTCGCACACTGCCAGATGGCAGCATTACTTATGAACTGCATAGAAAACGCGTGAAGAACATGAATCTTCGTGTCACCACCAGTGGCGTAGTACGAGTGTCTGCCTCCCCTCGTGTCCCCCTAGGAATGATTGAAGCCTTCATCTGTCGTCATCGAACTTTCATAGAAAAGGCGCTGCAAAATCGAAAAAGCAGAGGCGGTCATCCGATGGTACCAGATTTAGATACAGAAATCATTGTGATGGGCAAGATGTATCGAGTAGTACTAGAAAAGCCTCATACAGTATCTGCCTACTTGAAAACATCTTCGCAGGATAGTCAATTAAGCGATACTCCGTCAGATTCTCCATTGCAAGGTAGTTCATCAAAAAGGAAAGCCGTACAAGGTAGTCTTTCACACAGAAAACTATGGGGCGGGAGCGCCTCTACTTATGCAGTAACAGTAGCAAATGATATATTGCTAGTGCGATATCCAAGTGATCATGAGACCTTGGATGCTAGCAAAGTAGAACGAATGTGGCTTAGCTTTTGGAAAACTCTTGGGCAGGACTTCATGGAAGAGTTAGCACAACAAGTGTATAGTGAGTTTCAACAAGCGGGGTATACAGTGCCGACACCGACCTTGCGATTGCGATATATGACGAGCCGTTGGGGATCCTGTATGCCTGTAAAAGAAATTATCACTATGAATACTCGATTGCTATTAGGGCCTACCGAGTTTGCTCACTATGTGATGGTCCATGAATTTGCCCATTTTATCGAGGCGAACCATTCATCACGCTTTTACAAGGTCATGAGTGATGTGTTGCCGAACTGGCAACAAGTGAAAGCGGAGATGAAGGCATATTATACATAAATTTGCCTAGCATTGATGTACCAAGCAGTAACATGTATCAAATAAAACAATGCCTGTGTAATTGGCTGTGCGAATTACATAGGCATTTTTAAGTTTGAAAGGATGCAGTAATTGATGGGTGTCAAACGCTTTCACGGTACACTGAAATATGCAAATTATGATATAATAGAGGAAATGAAAGCATATCGCGTTACGTTAGTAAGGAGGGCCCATGAGACCATTTGTACATCTGCATAGTCATAGTGAATATAGCCTCATTGATGGCATTAGCCGATTGCCACAAATGGTGAGTCGTGCGAAAGAACTCAATATGCCTGCCCTAGCGTTAACGGACCATGGTAATATGTATGGAGCCATATATTTTTATAAAGAGGCCATGGCACAAGGTATCAAACCCATCTTAGGATGCGAAGTGTATGTGACCGAAGGCAGTCGTTTTGACCGCCCTGAAGGTAAGACCTATGAACGATTAAAGCATTTAATTCTCTTAGCAGAAACCATGGAAGGATACGAAAATATTGTAAAAATTGTATCTAAATCCTCTACAGAAGGGTTCTACCGCAAGCCGCGTGCTGATCGAGATTTGCTATCTACCTACAATAAAGGAATTATTGCTTTGAGTGCTTGTATTGCAGGAGAAATTCCGCAACTGATTTTACAGGACAACATTGAGGGCGCTCATCGTGCTTTGGAATGGTATCTTGAGACCTATGGAAAAGAGAACTTTTTCTTAGAGATTCAGAACCATGGAGATCCTAAGGAATTACGTGTTCAAGATGTGTTGGTAGATATGGCGGAGCAATATGGTGTGGGACTTGTATGTTCTAATGACTTTCACTATGTTTATGCAGACGATGCGGAAGCTCATGATATTAAGGTATGTATTGCTACGGGTGCAAGGCGGAATGATGTAGATCGCATGAAGTTTTTCAGTAATGAGTTTTACATGAAAAGCGGCGATGAGATGGAAGAACTCTTTGGTCATATTCCAGAAGCTTTGGATAATACCTTGAAGATTGCGGAACGTTGCCATGTAGAGTTCAATTTTGATGCACACCATTTGCCAAAATTTGATGTACCAGAAGGGGAAACAGCACATTCTTACTTGCGTAAAGTTTGTGAGTCCTATATTCCTCAATTCTATCCAGAGGTAACACCGGTATTACAAGAGCGACTAGATTATGAGTTAGGTGTTATTAGTCGCATGGGCTTTGAAGATTACTTCCTCATCGTTTGGGACTATGTTAAATATGCTCGTGAACATGGGGTACTAGTAGGCCCGGGTCGTGGTAGTGCAGCAGGGTCAGTGGTAGCCTACTTATTAGGGATTACAGGTCTAGATCCTATTAAATACGATTTGCTCTTTGAACGGTTCTTGAATCCGGAGCGGGTGAGCATGCCCGATATCGATATCGACTTCTGCTATGAAACTCGGAATAAGGTCATCGAATATGTGACAGAAAAATATGGACAAGAGCGAGTAGCACAAATTATTACCTTCGGTACCGAAGCGGCTCGTGCTGTTATTCGTGATGTAGGTCGCGTGCTAGATATGCCTTTGCCAGAGGTGAATCGATTAGCTAAGATGATTCCCAATGAGCTAGGTATCACTTTGAAAAAATCTTTAGAGGTAAAAGAACTCAAAGATCTATATGAAAGTGATGCATCGGTAAAAGAACTATTTGATCTTTGCTTGCGCTTAGAAGGCATTGCGAGAAACTCTTCTACCCATGCGGCGGGGGTCGTAATTTCAGCAGCACCATTAGATGAGTATGTGCCGGTACAAAACTCCAATGAAGATGGTTTTGTCACGCAATATGATAAAGATAATATCGAAGAACTAGGCCTATTGAAGATGGACTTTTTGGGACTTCGTACGTTGACAGTGATGGGTGAGGCACTACGCCTCATTAAGGAAAATCATGGTGTTGAGCTAGACTTGGATGCCATCCCGTTAGATGACAAGGCATCTTGTGAAATCTTATGTAAAGGGGAAACAGCAGGGGTCTTCCAGTTAGAATCGGAAGGGATTACAAAATTAGTAATGGATTTGAAGCCAGAACATTTTGAAGATTTAATTCCTTTAGTGGCCCTCTATCGTCCAGGACCGTTGGGATCGGGCATGGTAGAAGATTTTATCAAGCGTCGTCATAAAGAAAAAGAAGTGACCTATTTACATCCTATATTAGAGCCTATTTTAGAGGATACATTTGGGGTTATCCTATACCAAGAACAAGTTATGCAGATTGCCTCTGCTATGGGGGGATTCTCCTTGGGGCAGGCGGACTTAATGCGCCGTGCCATGGGTAAGAAAAAGGAATCTGTACTAAAAGCACAACGAGATTCCTTTGTGTCTGGTTCTGTGAACAATGGTATCGATGAGAAGCTAGCCAATGAAGTATTTGATCTCTTGCTATATTTCGCAGGTTATGGATTTAATAAATCCCACTCTGCCGCTTATGCCTATATTGCATATCAAACGGCGTACCTGAAAGCCCATTATTTCCCAGAGTTTATGGCTGCTACTATGACAAGCTTTATGGGTAATATGGATAAAATGACGAATTATATCAATGTGTGTAAAGCGAAACAGGTGGCTGTATTAGGACCAGATATCAACCATTCGGAGCGTATGTTTACCGTACAAAATGGACAAATTCGTTTTGGTTTAGGTGGTATCAAAAATGTAGGTGATAATGCTATTGAAGAATTGCTTGCAGAGCGTAAGGCCAATGGACAATTTACATCCATTGTTGATTTTTGCGAACGCATTCCGTATCGTGTGGTGAATAAGCGCTTGTTAGAAAGTTTAATCCGATGCGGGGCGATGGACTCTTTCAAAGAAAATCGTAATCAGCTATTGCAGATTTATGAACAAGCCCAAGGGATTGGTTCTAAAGGACAAAAAAATAGTGCCTTAGGAGCGGTGAGTCTCTTTGCGGAGGTAGAGGAAATGGAAACTATCCATGTTCCTAACCTGCCAGACTTGCCCAAAGAGCTGAAACTAAAAGATGAAAAGGAATATACCGGCTTTTATATTACGGGCCATCCTTTAGATGCCTATCGTGATGAATTGGAAGGGCTGTTTCAATTAGGGCGCTTAGCAGAAAATCCAGAAGATTTTGATGGCAAAACTGTTACTATTGGTGGATTGATTACGGAAAAAGTAGATCGATTAACGAAAGCGAAACAGGAAAAAATGTGCACCTTAACCTTGGAAGATTTCACAGGCACCGTACAAGTGGTAGTATTCCCACAAGGGTATCAAAAAAGTCATATGCTATTGCAACGGGATGGTGTGGTAGCTATCGAGGGACGCATTGATGCGGATGAAAAAGGTGTGCAATGCATTGCTAGTTCCGTACAATTATTGAAAGTAGAATATGATAGAGTACGACAGATTCGTATTCATATTGATATAGCTCATGATACACCGCAAGTGAGCCAACAATTACAAAAGCTGTTGCAAGAATTACAAGGAGATACACCAGTCACTCTATTCTTGCAACGTCAAAAACGCAGCTTAGCGGTGAACCGTAGTTTTTATTTCACCCCATCAAAAGAATCTATTGGGCGTGTGCAAGCCTTACTAGGGGCCAATGCAGTAGAGTTACTATAAGGAGATAGAAATGAATAAAAAAACAAAGATTGTTTGTACCATGGGACCTAGTACAGATAGTTTAGAAATGGTAGAATCCTTATTGCGAGCAGGTATGAACGTGGCACGTTTTAACTTCTCTCATGGTTCTCATGAAGAGCAAGCAAAGCGTATGGAGCTCGTTCGCTTAGCCTCTACTAGAACAGGTATTCCAGTGGCATTAATGCTAGATACAAAAGGCCCTGAAATTCGCCTTGGCTTATTCAAAGAAGGCAAAGTGTGTTTAGAAGAAGGACAAGCTTTTACGTTGACTACAAGAGATGTGGAAGGAACGAAGGAGATTTGCTCCGTGAATCATGCGGGATTGCCAGAAGATGTGAAAGAGGCAAAACAAATTCTCTTATCTGATGGATTAGTGACATTGCGTATTGATTCTATCGAGGGCACGGAGATTCATACGACTGTTATGAACACGGGTATGATGAGCAATCGCAAACGAGTGGCTGTACCAGGAGTATCCTTATCCTTGCCGCCAGTGTCGGAACAAGATGAAAAAGATTTGGTATTTGGTTGTGAAATGGGTGTGGACTATGTAGCAGCTTCTTTCATGCAACGGGCCAGCGATGTAGTGGCAATTCGTCGTATTTTGGAATCCAAAGGGGCAGATATTCGTATCATTTCTAAAATCGAAAATGAAGAAGGTCTTAATAATTTAGATGATATTTTAGAAGTCTCTGATGGATTAATGGTGGCTCGTGGTGACTTGGGTGTAGAGATTCCAGCCGAAGAAGTGCCTGTATTGCAAAAAATGATGATTCAAAAATGTAATGCCGCCTCCAAGCCTGTGATTACAGCGACCCAGATGTTAGAGTCCATGGTAACCAATCCAAGACCTACAAGAGCAGAAGCTAGTGACGTTGCGAATGCCATATTAGATGGTACTGATGCGGTCATGTTATCTGGGGAAACTGCAGGGGGGGACTACCCATTGGAAGCGGTAACAACTATGGCTCGTATTGCAAAAGTAACAGAAACATCTGATTTATATGTGAATAGTAATCATACAGTACCGTTAGAAGAAGCAAAAACGACAGATGCTATTTGTTCTGCTACTGTTGAAGTAGGACGTTCTTTGGGAGCTGGTGCGATCATTACTTGTACTGAATCGGGTATTACAGCTATGAGTATTTCTCGTCATCGTCCAAACTGTCAAATTATTGCAGTCACACCACATGAACATGCTGTACGCCGTATGCAGTTATACTGGGGGGTGACACCGATTCAAGGACCATCCCACTCCAATTCAGATGAAATGGTACACTGCGCTATGAGTGCCGCCTTAGGAGAAGGATTGATTCAATCTGGTGATTTAGTGGTTGTTACAGCTGGTGTGCCATCTGGCTTATCTGGTACAACTAATATGATTCGTGTTCATGTCACTGGTAATGTATTGACCAAAGGTCGTGGAGTTGGTAAACTATCTGTAACGGGACCAATCCATCACGCTGATTCTACAGAGTCTATGACAGATGGAAGTATTCTAGTAGTTCGTGATTTAGAACCTGAATATATGGAATTAGCGAAACGAGCTGGTGCTATTATTACCGCAGAAGAAGGATACACATCGACAGCAGCTATTGCAGGCATTCAATTTGGTATTCCTGTTATTTTAGGTGCTCATGAGCAATCGCAATTGACAAATGGTCAAGTGGTAACAGTCGATGGTATTCGTGGTAATGTCTATGAAGGTATTGCAAACGCAAGATAGGAGGTAATTATGGAGTATCATATTCCTACACAAGCAGATACAGTGGTAGTAGAAGAAATTGTAAATCGTAAATTGCGCAATTCTATGCTTTGGATGGTGTGGGGCTTATTGACTACAGCCATCATTGGGTTTATGGCGTTGACGAACTCCAGTTGGTTGCGCTTTGCCCATTCCAACTTTAATATCATTTTGTTAGCTGAAGTGGCGGTAGTGTTCTTATTTTCCTTCCGTCAATACACGGCGTCTAACACATTTTTGAAAGCTATGTTTTTCCTCTATTCTATTATGAATGGATTGACCTTGACCGCTATCGCGTTACACTATTCCTTTGAGGTGGTAGTATATGCTTTAACAGGGGCTGTAGCGGTATTTGGTAGCTTTGCCTTTTTAGGAGTAGTGGTAAAAAAAGATTTGTCTGGATTAGGCACATTTTTAATGGGTGCAGTGATTGCGCTACTCATTGCTAGTTTGATTATGATGTTCTTTGGTGCTAGCGACTTTGGATTATTAGTATACAGCTATATAGCCGTAGGGATTTTTTCTTTATTTACCATGTATGATGTATATCGCATTAAACGGACCATAATGGAAGTAGCTTATGAAGATGAAAGTGTTCTGGAACGTGTTGAATTGATTGGTGCTTTAGGTTTATATCTAGATTTCATCAATATTTTCATCAATCTACTTCGCGTTTTCGGTCGTCGGTAATGTATCGTTAATTTGTGAGAGCACATTTATAAAAGGGGGGAGCTATAAGCTCTCCCTTTTAGTATGCAAATCTTTCGATATATGAGATAATATATAATAGATTAACACAAGTAAGGAGGTTGTATATGGAAGCAAAAGAATGGCAAACCTTCGTCACAGTGGTGGAAGAAGGCAATATTACGAAAGCAGCAGAAAAATTATTTCTTTCACAACCTGCATTAAGCTATCGATTAAAGCAAGTAGAAGATATTTTAGGGCGTCCCTTATTAATTCGTGCTAATGATGGCATTGCGTTAACTGCAGAAGGCGAGCTGTATTACGATTATTGCCGACGTATGATTCGGTCCCGGGAGGAATTGCGACAAAATATTGGAAAGGTGACGGGAAAAATACAAGGTACCTTAAAAATTGCTGCATCCATTAATTTTGCGGACTATGAGTTGCCTCATTTACTCAATAATTTCACAAAACAGTATCCTAAGATTCGTATTGAAGTAAAGACAGGGTATAGCTCCCATGTGAATAAAATGTTTAATTCTGGAGAGGTGATGATTGCCTTTGCCCGTGGTGAATATAATCATGTGCCGAATGGTGTGCGTCTTTTTGATGAACCCTATTGTTTAGTCTATAAACATCCTGTAGATTACAAGGAATTACGAGATATTCCGATGCTTAACTATCGCACGGATGGATCCATTGCGACAGTGGTAGAAAATTGGAAGAAAGAACATAGCGTGGGGGATGTGAGACCAGCCATGGAACTGGATTCTATGGTGACTTGCCGTCACTTTGTGCGAGAAGGATTAGGTTGGGCTATTTTACCATATTTAGGACTTGGTAGTTGCCGTGAACATGGTATTTATGTAGAACCTTTGCGGATGAAAGATAATCGTCCATTGGTACGTTCTACCTATTTGTTCCACGATGAAGTAAGTACAAAGCTTATTGCAGTGAAAACTTTCATTGATTATGTAACAGAGTATTACGAAAATCATCAAATCGTTACATTATCGGGATATACAAGCTAAGAGGCTGATGTGCGTATGGTAAGGATTTACAACTGTCAGGTATTTTTGTCCATAGATATAAGTATACAACTTAATGGATTTGTATATATTTGGTCAGCAAAAAATATGTCCCTGACTACGTATATAGATAGATAGGGGTTACATGTCTGGTCGAACAAGGCCTCATAGTTGATAAAGCGTATAAAGTATTACATATAAAGAGCGCAGCTAATTGAGTTGCGTTCTTTTTGTATGTGGTTTGCATTGTAGTTGGTACTTTTGTATATTAGTATGCTTGAGTTTTTACAATGTATAGATTTTTCTAATGCTAATATTTGATTAGTTTATAATACTATTAACAGACTGTTAATGTATATGAAAGTAGCAATTATTATAGATATATATCATGAAAATAGGAACAATTTAGTAGGAATAACATAAAAACCGCATGATACCTATGTTTATAATGTATTCTCTAAATGCATACATGAAGGCTTTTTGATGATAATAAAATTTTTATAAGCCTTATAAAGGATTTTTATTTTTACCTTCTGAAATGATTGGATATAATGAGAGCGTAAAAAGACCTAGACATTTGCACGTTCTAGTATTCTAGTAAGTGGTGAACCGCCCTTATATACATTCATTTATATATATATTAAGTTTCACGTTTATAGAAAGTATGAGTGCAAGCAACATAGGCAATGTATTTATATCTTATGTAGTAAGGAGACACAAGATGAACAAAAAAGTAATCAATGCTTTGATTATGTTGTTAATCCCAATCGTGATCTGGTATAGCCCAGCTCCAGAAGGATTAGCAGATGGTGCTTGGAAACTATTTGGTTTCTATTTAGCAGCTATCGTAGGCTTAATTTTGAAGCCATTTCCAGCTCCTGTAGTAGTATTATCCGCTATTGCAGGTTCTGCATTATTTTTGGGTAACACAAAAGCAGTTCTTTCTGGTTATGCTACAACAACAGCATGGTTGGTATTCTCTGCATTTGCTTTATCTGTAGCATTTGTAAAGACTGGTTTAGGCCGTCGTATTGCGTATCATCTAATCAATGCATTTGGCGGTACAGTACTTCGTTTAGGCTATGTAACGGCTTTATTAGACGGAATCATTTCCCCAGCTACACCATCTAACACTGCTCGTTGTGGTGGTATCGTATTCCCAATCATGAACTCCGTAGCGAAATCCTTGGGTTCTGAACCTGGTGAAACAGCGAACAAAGCTGGTCGTTTCTTAATGGTTAATACGTACATGGTAACAAAAGTTACGTCCTTAATGTTCCTAACAGCGATGGCACCAAATGCACTAGCAGGTGACTTCATGGCAAAAATGTTAGGTGTACATTTAGATTGGGGATTATGGGCATTGGCTATGTCAGTACCAGGCATAGTAATGTTATTAATAGTTCCATATGTAACATACTTATTAAACAAACCAACGTTGACTACAGTTGACAATAAGAAAATTGCGGCAGAAGGCTTAGCAGAATTAGGACCTATGACTAGCGCTGAAAAAACATTAGTTGGTATTTTCATCTTTGCATTAGTAGGTTGGGCATTGCCTTCTATCTTAGCAGCATTTGGTATTAAATTTAAAATTGATGCTACTGCAGTAGCTATTGTAGCTATGGTTGCTAGTTTCTGCTTAGGCGCGATTAAATGGGATGATATGGTTGCCAATAAAGGTGGCTGGAACACATTGATGTGGTTCGGTGGTATCATCGGTTTATCTGATGCGTTATCTAAAGCAAAATTCTTCGAATGGTTAGCAGATGTAATGCAAACACATCTTCACTTCGGAGATAATGGATTTGTAGCACTTGTTATTATCGGTATTATTTCCGTAGCAATTCGTTACTTATTTGCATCTGGATCTGCTTATGTAGTAGCAATGCTACCTGTATTCTTGGCAGTAGGCCCAGCAGCAGGTGTAAATCCTATGGCATTAGCATTAGTGCTTTGTGCATCTAACTCTTATGGTGGTGCATTAACACACTACGGCGGAGCAGCAGCACCAATCGTATTTGGCGCAGGTTACAATGATGTAAAAGATTGGTGGATTACTGGCGGTATTATCGCTGTATTGTGCTTAACCCTTACATTCGTAGTAGGCTATCCATGGTGGGGTATGCTAGGCATCCTATAGGACAAGGTAATTTGTATAGTCAGAGTCTACAGGGGAAATACCTCTGTAGAACCTGACTTTTATGCTATATTTTGATGTAATAGAAAGGATTTGCTATGAAACATCTAGTGAAAGCAGCTATGGCTGGCTTTGATGAAAAAAATGATGTATTGGTAACGGTTGAACCAATTGCATCTGGTATCGAAGTAGAATTAAAATCAAAAGTTGAGCGTGCTTATGGTAAGCATATTCGTGCTTTCATTGAAGCCACTGTAAAAGAAGCAGGCTTCGATGGCGTGAAAGTAACAGCTATCGATAAAGCAGCTTGGGATTATACTATTAAAGCCCGTGTATTGGGTGCATTAGAAAGAGGGAGCGAAGCATAATGAGCCAATTAACTGAATTAGCAAAAAAACGTTTATCTCGTTCCATGATGTTCGTACCAGGTAACACGCCTAAAATGATTAACAGTGCTGATATCCACGGTGCAGACTCCATCATGTTTGATATTGAAGACTCTGTAGCAGTCACTGAAAAAGATACAGCTCGTTTATTGACAGCAGAAGCTTTGAAAACTTTAAAATTCAAAGGCGAAACAGTGGTTCGTATCAACCATCCTACACAAACTCCATATGGTTATGCTGACCTTGATGTGATTGTACCAGCAAAACCTGACTTGATTCGTCTTCCAAAAACTGAAGATGTATCTGAAGTAGAAATCGTTGCTAAGAAAATTGAAGAAGTAGAAAAAGCGAATGGTTGGGAAGAAGGCACCATCAACATTATCGTAGCTATCGAATCTGTAAAAGGTTTATACAATGTACGTGAAATTGCACAAGGTCCTCGTGTAGTAGCGATCGCTCTTGGCGCGGAAGACTACCGTGCTGACCTTCGTACAGGTAAACATAAACCAGCTCATGAATTGTTATTTGCTCGCCAAACGATCCTTCATGCAGCTCGTGAAGCAGGTATCCGCGTGCTTGACACAGTATTCTCAGATGTGAAAGACCCACAAGGCTTCCGTGAAGAAGTAGAATTCATTAAAGCTCTTGGTTATGATGGAAAATCTTGTATTCACCCAAGCCAAATCAAAATTATCCATGAAGTGTTCACTCCAGATGAAAAAGAAATTGCTCATTCTGTGAAAGTGTTGAACTCTTATGCAGAAGCACTTCGCAACAATAAAGGCGTTATCGCTGTAGATGGTAAAATGATTGACGGTCCTATCGTAGTACGTGCACAACGCGTGGTAGATAAAGCCCGTGCAGCAGGAATCAAAGTAGAGCTTGAGGAAGGAGCAGAAATCGATGTTAAATAAAATTGGTCGCGATATTCCTATGGAATTAGAATGCCTTCAAGGTCGTCGTCTCTATGAAGGACAATTTGCAATGACAGAAACTGCAGTTCGTGCAGGTAAACCAGTGAAACTTCACACTCCAGGCGAAGATAAATTAGTAGGCTCTATCGATGAAGCTATTGAAAAAGTAGGTCTGAAAGATGGCATGTCTATTTCCTTCCACCATCATTTACGTAATGGTGACTATGTAATGCAACTTGTGATGGACCGTGTACAAGCTAAAGGAATCAAAGATATTACAATCCTTAATTCTTCCTTAGCACCTTGCCATGAATTCTTAATCGATATGATTAAAGATGGTACAGTAACAGCCATCGAAACATCTGGTCTTCGTGATGCATTGGGCAAATTCTTAAGCTTGAACCCAGGCGTATTAAAACGCCCAGTAGTAATTCGTTCCCATGGTGGACGTGCTCGTGCCGTTTGCACTGGGGAAGCTCATATTGACGTAGCTTTCATGGGCGTACCTGCTTGTGATCGTCGTGGTAATGCGACAGGCCGTAAAGGTAAATCCGCTTGCGGTGCGTTGGGTTATGCTATGGTTGACTCTCACTATGCAGACCAAACTGTATTATTAACAGATAACTTAATCGACAATGTATACCCAATCTCCATCCCTCAAACAGATGTAGATTACATCGTAGAAGTAGAGGCTATCGGTGATCCAGAAGGTATCGCATCTGGTGCTGTGGGAATCACAAAAAATCCTGTACAAATTAAAATTGCGGAAATGGCCGCAGAATTCCTTGATGAAGCGGGGATTATCCAAGAAGGTTTCTCTTTCCAATTAGGCGCTGGCGGAGCTCCATTAGCAGTAGCTAAATTCATCGGTGAAAAATTAGAGAAAAAAGGCGTTGTTGGTGGATTCGGTGTTGGCGGTGCTACAGGCGTACTAGTAAGCATGCTTGAAAAAGGTCACATCAAAGCGATTTATGATACACAAACATTTGACACAACAGCAGCGGCATCTTTGGATACAAATCCAAATCATATCGAAATGAGCGCATCCATGTACGCAGACCCTACAACAGACTGCATGACAAACTACTTAGATGTAGTATTCTTGGGCGCTACAGAAATCGATACAGATTTCAACGTAAACTGTATGACTGACTCCAACGGTATCTTGATGGGTGCATCTGGTGGTCACTCTGATACAGCAGCAGGCGCAAAAGTAACTGTTATTACATGCCCATTGATTCGTGGTCGCTTGCCAATGATTCGTGAACGCGTGGAAACAGTTATCACTCCAGGTGAAAGTATCGACGTTTTGGTAACAGAACGTGGTATCGCGATCAATCCAAATCGTCAAGATTTAATTGAACGTTTCAAAGATTCTAACTTGCCAATTTACACAATTGAAGAGTTACAACAAATGGCGTACGACATGGTTGGTAAACCAGAAGGTATTGAAGTATCTCAAGATCCTAAAGATGTAGTAGCTATCATCGAATATCGTGATGGATCTATCATCGACGTAGTACGTAAACCATTACTATAATTACATACTGTCAAATACAAAAGGATTGAACTCAACGAGTTCAATCCTTTTTGTATATCTAGTATATGTATATGCAATAGACTATTATATAGTGCTTTTTATATAGGTAATAAAGGTATGAACAGCTCTACGTTGTAGGGAATTTGCTTGATAATAAAGCTTTGTTTCTCGTAATAGAGGAGTACCATCTTCCCATAGTAATGGATCAAAGGTAAATTCATCAGAGAACCTTCCCAATCCTGTTTCTGGGAGAACAGACCATCCTAAATTTTTTCTGATGAATTGTCGACATGTAGCCATGGTATCAACTTTTATACTATCGTTGGGAGGGACTTGGTAATGCTGTTTCCACCATTTATCGATGATAGTATATAAATCATGGGCTGTTGCATATCGTATAAATGGCAAAGTCAAGATGTCTTCTCTGGGCATAGGTTTAGAAGGTAAAGACGTATTGGTTACTAAACCGATGCGATCTGTATGAATTAACAATGATTCACCGTCAATGGATTGAGGACCGCGAATAATAGCAACCTCTACCTCATTAGACTGAAATAATTGAGCTATTTTAGAGCTAATGCCAGTATAAACTTCTAACTTTACCTTTGGATAGGCTTGCGTAAACCCTGATAAAATATCAGGTAACATATAATTGGCATAGATGCTTGAGACGCCAAGCCGTAATGTTCCTGTTACTTCTTTATTATAATTGGATAGAGTGTTTTCAAATTCACGCTTTCTATGTAGCATATCTAAGGCATAGTGATAATATAATTCCCCTGTTTCTGTTAAGGTAACGCCACGAGATGTACGTATAAATAAAGGTTTATTGAACTGCTTTTCTAGTTGCTGTAAACGATACGATAACGCAGGCTGAGAGATATATAAACGATTGGCTGCCTTCGTCATATTTCCCTCTTCTGCAATAGCAATAAAAAAATGCCAATCTTTTTCCATAGTTTCCATGGTAGCCCTCCTTTAATAAAAATATTTTATCACATAAGATAAATGTAATCTATTTTATTTATTTACTTACAACATATATACTTAAACTATAAAGGCCTTCAAGTAAGGTAAAACCGTAGTTAGTCATAAGTAGGAGGACTAAGATGGCAGGAAAAAGTTTAATCTATAAAATATTAGAATCTCATTTAGTAGAGGGAAGATTGGTTGTAGGTGAAGATATTGCTGTTGCCATAGACCAAACGTTAACACAGGATGCCACAGGGACTATGGCGTACTTAGAATTTGAATCACTAGGTTTAGATACAGTAAAAACCCTATCCGTATCCTATGTAGATCATAATACATTACAAGATGGATTTGAAAATGCAGATGATCATAAATATTTACAAGATGTAGCAAGTAAATATGGTATTTATTACTCAAAAGCAGGTAATGGGATTTGCCATCAAGTACATTTGGAACGATTTGCTAGACCAGGTCAAACCTTAGTAGGTGCAGATAGTCATACTCCAACTGCTGGAGGTTTAGGGATGTTTGCTGTCGGTGTTGGGGGTATGGATGTGGCGGCATCTATGGCAGGAAAGCCATTCCATTTAACTTGTCCTAAAGTTACGAATATTAAATTAAATGGGCGTTTACAACCTTGGTGTGCAGCAAAAGATATCGTGTTAAAAGTATTAAGTATTTTAACCACTAAAGGAAATGTAGGAACAGCCATCGAGTATACAGGTGAAGGTGTGGTATCTTTAACAGTACCGGAGAGAGCAACAATCACAAATATGGGTGCAGAAATGGGAATTACTACATCCATTTTCCCAAGTGATGCAAAAACAAAAGAGTTTTTGCGCGCTCAAGGTCGTGAAGATGTATGGGTGGAATTACAGGCAGATAAAGATGCACAGTATGATGAAGTCATTGAAATTGATCTAAATGCATTAGTGCCTATGATTGCATGTCCACACTCTCCAGATAATGTAAAAACAGTAGCAGAATTAAAAGATGTTGCCGTAGATCAAGTGTTAGTGGGAAGCTGTACCAATTCCAGTTATCGAGACTTAATGATCGTAGCAACAATGTTGAAAGGGCGTAAAATTCATCCAGATGTGAGTTTTGGAGTAGCTCCTGGATCCAAGCAAGCATTAGCAATGATTACAAAAAATGGAGCCTTAGCAGATATAATTGCTTCCGGAGCACGTCTTTTTGAAAGTGCCTGTGGATTCTGTGTAGGTTGTGGGCAAGCACCACGAACAAAATCTATTTCTTTACGTACGAATAACCGTAACTATGAGGGTCGTAGTGGGACTAAAGATGCCTTAGTGCATTTAGTTTCAGTAGAAACAGCGGTAGCCTCTGCTTTAACGGGAACGATTACAGATCCTCGTGAAATAGGGATAGAAGTACCAACAATTGAGCTCCCTGAGGTATATGAAATTGATGATTCCTTGATTGTTGCACCAAAATGTGATGTAAACCAATCTATTTTACGTGGCCCTAATATTGGTGAACCTCCAAGTAATAGTGCCTTACCAGAAACGATTTCTGCTAAAGTGGCTATAAAAGTAGAGGATAAAATTACTACAGATCATATTATGCCAGCTGGACCATATTTGAAATTTAGATCGAATGTACCTAAATATAGTCAATATGTATTTAGTCCTGTAAAAGCAGATTTTGCTGAGCAATGTAAAGAAAATGTTGAGCATGGATACTATAATGTGATTGTAGCTCGTGAAAGTTATGGACAAGGATCTTCTCGTGAACATGCCGCACTTTGCCCAATGTATTTAGGAGTAAAAGCAGTGATTGCAAAATCTATTGAACGGATTCATATGGATAATCTTGTTAACTTTGGTATTTTGCCTTTATTATTTGAAAATGATGCAGATTATGAGAGTATTCAAGAAGGTGATGAATTATTCTATCATTGTGATGATGCTTCCTTTGCAGCTGGTGTATTTACCGTAGAGAATAAAACAAAATCTACTATTTATACATTAAGAACACCATTAAATGAACGACAACTAGAAATTGTTCGAGCAGGAGGTAAATTGAACTTCTTGCGTAATGGTGGACAATAATTAGTAATAATAGTTAATATATGCAGTAGGAGATGGCACAGTGCAGACTGTGTCATCCTCTATATTCGAGGTGTATGATGAAAGATTATATGAAATTACCCGTATTATACATGCGTGGCGGAACTAGTAAAGGAGCTTATTTATATGCTCCAGACTTGCCAACAGATCCAACAGAACGAGATGCAATGATTCTATCCCTCTATGGGAGTCCAGATGTACGTCAAATTGATGGGATTGGAGGAGCAGACCCTTTAACGAGTAAACTGGCTATTGTGGGACCTGCTTCGGTAGAAGGATGTGATGTAGATTATACATTTGCTTACGTAGGTATCGATAGGGCAGTTGTCGATTATGAAGGTAATTGTGGTAATATTTCATCTGGAGTTGGTATTTTTGCTATGTTACGTGGTTTGGTAGAACCAGCAGAGCCAATAACTGTAGTTCGTATACATAATACGAATACCCATAAAATCATAGAAGCTCATATACCTGTACAAGGTGGATTACCAGTGGTAACAGGAGACTTTGCCATCGATGGAGTTCCTGGTACAGGGGCACAAATTATGCTTTATTTTCAATCCCCTAGTGGGTCTAAAACTGGGAAATTACTGCCTACAGGCAATGTGCGAGATACCATCACTTTGGAAGTGGGCAATGCGCATACAGCGAAGAACAATCATAGGATAGACGTAAGTTTTGTGGACTCTGCCACACCGAGTGTATTTGTGAAAGCAGAAGATTTAGGATATACAGGAACAGAACTGCCAAGTGACATTGAAGCAGATGAAGAGGGGCTATTGGCTATATTAGAAGATATTCGTAGGACTGCCGCTGTCAGAATGGGATTAGCTACATCAAAAGATAGTGCTAGTCCAGCCATTCCAAAAGTATGTATGGTGGGAACGGCTTGTACGTATACAGATATACAGGGCCGTGTTATTGAAGGTACATCGATAGATATAGTAGCACGAACAAAAGCATTACAAGTGATTCATAAGGCCTATGCAGTGACGGGAGGTATTGCTACTGCAACAGCAGCGCTCATTCCAGGGACAATCGTCAATGATGTAGTCAGTGAAGAAGCTAAGCGTACAAAAACCGTTACTTTGGGTCATCCAAGTGGGACTTTTACATTTACTATTGATATAGATACAGAGAGTCTATATGTTACCAAAGCTGGTGTAGCAAGAACGGCTAGACCTATTATGGATGGCATTGCCTATGTTAAGGTAGGTAAATACTAGTAGAAACAAGTTATTGTAACAGATATACCATGATATACGGAGAAAAGCCCATCTATAGTATGGACTTTCCTCTATATCTATTTTTATAGTATGGTGGGAATCAAAAAATACATCTATTTTTGTGAATAGATATATGTACACCTTGTAATGAAGGATAAATTCCTTTATTATATAGCTATATATTATAGTATATAAGTAAGGAGAGGTAATATACATGAAACAACCATTAATCGGCATTTCAGGTTCTCATATGATTGACCAAGGAGGTCCATTCCCAGGGTATAAACGATCCTATGTAAATGATGATTATGTGCAATCCGTATTAGAAGCAGGTGGTATTCCTGTGATTATTCCATTCCAAGAAGATGAAGCTGTGTTGAAAGCTTTGGTGGAGCGCATTGATGGGTTACTTTTATCGGGCGGTCACGACATTGCCCCACAATTCTATGGCGAAGAACCAGAACGTGGATTAGGTGAAATTTGGCCAGAACGCGATATTTTTGATATGCGTTTATTAGCCTTTGCGAAAGAACGGAACATTCCTATTATGGGTATTTGCCGTGGTCATCAAATCATCAATGTAGCTCACAAAGGTTCTTTGTATCAAGATTTACCTGCCTTTGCTACGATTAAGCATGCCCAAAGCCAAACAGCAGGATTACCAACTCATTCCATGGTGATTGAAAAGGACTCCCAATTATTTGCTATGGTAGGTGCAGAAGAAGTGATGGTTAATTCCCATCATCACCAAGTCGTGAAAGAAGTTGGGGAAGGCTTGCGTGTGGTAGGACGTGCGAAAGATACTGTAGTAGAAGCAATGGAAGGTACTGACTATCCATACCTTCGTACTTATCAATTCCACCCAGAAATGATGCGTCATACAGAGTTAAATAAAGTAATTTTTGAAGATTTTGTAAACGCTGCTAAATAGTATGTAAAGAGTTAATTTTGCTCGCAAATGGTGTAGCTTGCGTAAGGAAATTGATACACCATGTAATTTACATATGGAAAGGGTCCTTAGGGACCCTTTTTTGTATAGTACATTAGTCGGCTTGCTATAGATATCCTGTACTATAAAATGCTTAGATAAAGGCATCAATAGTGCGGAATATATCAATATAAAATAAATAGAGGAACATTGATACGCAATGATCAATGTTCCTCTATGTACTGTAAAGTGTTGTAGTGTTTTTGTTCACATGGATATAAAATGCATAGCCTCGTAGCCACTATTCTCCTGAATGCGCTTTGTAGAATTCTAAAAACTGTTGTGCCACCATAGACAAAGGTTGTCCTTTGATAGTGATAAATGCTTTATAGAATGTGTTGGTCAGTTCTGTTAACTTAATGCGAGTCATATCTGGATGAGATACAGTTTCCTGTCCATCCATAGGAATAATGGCTATGGTACGTCCAGATTGAGCCCATTCAATGGCAGAACTCTTCGTGGTAGTTACAGAAATAACATTGAGAGAAGAGAAGTCATTGTGATGAGCTTGCATTAACATACGTACAGAACCACCAGATAGGCTAAGAGGACATTTGGCAATATCATTCCAAGAAATGCTTTCTAAGTCACGGTCTGTCCAAAATAAATCTTTTCGGAACAGAGCGTATAAGTCCTCTGTTTGCGTATAGAGAACATCAAATTTGTTAGTATCTACCATTTGCTCATTGCATAAACCAATTTCAGCGCTACCATTTAATAAGGATTCCGTTACATCTGTCATTAATCCTTCATAAATTTCATAACGCACTACAGGGTATTGGCGGGAAAAGAAATGCAAATATTGCTGAATTAAGGCGGTAGACCTAGAGGCAGAGGAGGCGATACGAAGTGTGCCTTCTACCTCAGAACTAAGACGCTTTACATCAGCGTAGGTAGACTCCTCAATGGAACACAATTGTTGTGCTTTTTCATAGAAAATGCGACCGGCTTCGGTGAGGTGAAAGCTAGCTCCACGCTGGCCACGCTTGATAACTAATAGGGGGGTACCAAATTCTGCTTCTAAGTACTTGAGTTGCTTACTTAAAGCTGGTTGCGTAATGTGCAGTATCTCTGCTGCTTGCGTCATATTCCCCGTTTGTACTAAGATGATAAAATTATAATAGTAAGATGTATCCATGGTATCCTCCTAAACATACGTAGTCAGATGTCATGTTAGTTCGTTTCTATTCATGGGCGCACATCATCGTACAATAGATCTCTTATTGTTAACCTTTACTATTCTATTGTACTATAAATTTTATAATTCGTCTCCTATATTTGTTAACTAATGCTGTTAATTATGGTTTAGTTTATGATTATAACTCATGGATATAAACCTATATAAAAAGTAGGAATATTGACGTGCTATATTGAGAATGATATAATTGGGTCATAGTGTTGCCTGTACAGTGCAGGGAATCAAGAAGTAATTGGACTATAGTTAGGTCTGGAAAGGAAGGGGAATTTGTATGGATATGCCATTTTTTACACAATTTCTCATGATTAGCGATCCCATGACAGTAGGAATACTTGTGTTATTCCTTATTGCGTTGGGATACGTGTATTTTCTTCAAAAAAGAAATATTCAATTCGGCGCATTGGTGATGATTGCCACTGTAGTAGGTGCTGTGTTAGGGGTTGCGGTGCAATTGATTGCAGGATTCCCTAAAAACCCAATGGACGTGGTATTTATTAAGGAAAGCACGAAGTGGTTCTCTCTTATTGGGGGAGGATTCATTGATTTAATCCGAATGCTCGTCATTCCTGTGGTATTTATTTCCATTGTTCATGTTATCTTACATATGGATACGAATGCGAACTTAAAACGCCTTGTATCCTCCACAGGTGTAGTAGCTTTAATCATGGTAGGTATTGCTGCTATTGTAGGCTTAGTGCTAGGTACTGTAACAGGATTAGGGGAAGGTACTTTAGCAGTGGCTGGTGATTCTAAAATGCGAGAGGTAAAACCTGTTGTAGATACATTGCGTGCCTTGATACCAGCAAATCCTATTAATGCAATGGCGCAAACTAATGTTATTGCTGTTGTTGTATTTGGCGTTATTATTGGTGGTGTTGCTAGACTTGTGAAACAACATGGTGCCAGTGATTTAGAAGTAGTCACAAAATTATTTGATGAAGTGCACACAGTTATCTTCTGGGTAGCAGATTTTGTGATCGGCTTAATGCCATATGGTGTTGTGGCGTTGTTGGCCACAACATTGGCGCAAAAAGGGTTTGGCGCTATTGCTGACATGGGCTTGTTTATTATCTTAATCTATGTAGGTGTTGCAATCATGTTAGTAGTACAAGCTGTATTATTAACTATGTTTGGCGTTAGTCCAATCATGTATTTCCGTAAAGCAAAAGAAGCCTTAATCTTGGCTTTCACATCTCGTTCTAGTATGGGTGTATTACCATTGACGGTAGAAACATTAACTAAAAAATTAGGTGTTAATCCTGCCACTGCGAATACAGTAGCAAGTTTTGGTACGACAGCAGGCATGCAAGGCTGTGCAGGTATCTTCCCAGCCTTATGTATCGTTTATATCGCTCGCGTATCTGGAGTGCCATTAGACTTTACAATGTATGTGATGAGCGTTATCGTAATTGCATTAGGCTCCTTAGGGATTGCAGGAGTTCCAGGTACAGCAACTATGGCAGCATCCGTATCCTTATCTGGTACTGGTATGGGAGCATTCTTCGGCTCCATTTCTCCAATTTTAGCAGTAGACCCTATTGTAGATATGGGACGTACAATGTTAAATGTAAGTGGTTCTATGACAAATGCTATTGTAGTAGATCGTTTGCAAGGAACTTTTGACCAAGAAGCCTTTAACGACACAAAAACAATTCGATAAGGTATAAGTAATGTATTAGATGCATCATGTATCTATGATGAAAGTACTAAAAGATATACAGCTGCAACCTATTGATATCGCGTAGGTTGCAGCTTTTTTCTATCATGGAGTTGAAGAAAATAGGATATTCTATTCCTTGAATGTGCCATGAAAGATGTAAAATAAGGACCTCTATCGTGCGACAGAGGCCCTTATTTGTATGGGGTATATATGTGATATAGGGAAGGGAATATAAAAGAATATAGGTAAGGCTATTTAAGGGTATTTAAGGGTATTTAAGGGTATATATAGGAAACCTTACCAACGATCAATGCCTAGGTGGCGTTCCATACGACGCATCATGCGTGCGAAGGCGTCATCCTCTTCCTTTTTTTGTGATTTTGTTTCTTCAACTACAGGAATAGAGTTAGGTGATGTGATAATCACAGTATCACCAAAGGTATGGTATGTATGACCACCTACACGTTTAGTTTGGGAGTAACTTTCATCATAGGAGTAAGGTTCTACACGATCTTTATGAAAAAAATCATCCTTGTTATATTCACGTACACCTGCATTGTAAGCATCGATAGCAGCACGTTTTTTAGTAATCAACATTTGAATCACTGCATCTGTATCTGCTAAGTAATTTTCTAAATCTTTCGTGTATGCTTTCATATCCTCAGTAGATGCCATTTTAAAAGACATAGGTGTATGGTCGCTTTGAAAACTAGGGTAGTTGATGGATGAAGCAAAAGCGGAAGAACCAATAGTCATAGCTAGTGTTGTCAAGAGTAGTGCACGTTTCATAAGTGTCTCCTTTTCATCATTACATTTGTAAAATATAGTTCAGTACCTAGTAGTGTTTATCACCGCAGGTATATTTTGAAAACAACTGCGTGTAAGGGTTTGTTACATACTAGTATCCATCTTGAGAAGTGGACCTTGTAGTTAAAGTATATCCTAGTAATATGAAGATACGATGATACATGGTGAAAGATATGTATAGCTACTATATGGAGGATACCTATGAACCTATATACTTATGAGTTAGGGTACAAAAAAGCGACTGTTTTCACAGTCGCTTTAGTATACCTATACTAGTTCTAACCCACTTGGGATAAGGTATATGTAATTTGACCCACTTGGGTATATATCATTACTACTTAGTATATAATTTGTATGGGGTACTTACCCTTAGAACTACTTAGTTCTCTATGTAGGTTGTTTTGTATCACTTGATACAATCTTATAGTACTTATCTAAGAAACCACTCGGCTTACTGATTAGATAAGAGTTTCTCCGTGTTGAGAGAAGAATGCTTGTGGATGAGCACATACTGGGCAAAGTTTTGGAGCTTCTTCACCGATGTGGATATAACCACAGTTAGCACAGATCCAAGCAACTGGTTGTTCACGTTTGAACACTTTACCGCCTTCAACAGCAGTTACAAGGTCAAGGTAACGTTCTTCGTGACGAGCTTCGATAACACCAACTTGTTCGAATAAGTAAGCGATTTTAGCGAAACCTTCTTCTTTTGCAACTTTAGCAAATTCTGGGTACATTACAGTGTGTTCGTAGTGTTCGCCAGCAGCAGCATCTTTTAAGTTGATTGCTACGTCAGCGTTTACATCGCCACCGTGTAACAATTTGAACCATACTTTAGCATGAGCGGATTCGTTGATTGCTGTTTCTTCGAAGTAATCAGCGATTTTGTTCATACCAGCTTTACGAGCTGCACTTGCATAGTATGTGTATTTACGGTTAGCTTGAGATTCACCAGCGAATGCTGCTTGAAGATTTTTTTCTGTTTGAGTACCTTTTAATTCTGGCATTTTTGTTCCTCCATGTACTTTACATAGTTGTAATAAAATAAATACTTATTTGTGTAATGGGCTTGTTCACTTGAACAAGTCCCTATCGATTTCGTTACTTAACGAATAATCATTGTTGATTACATTATAGACTATGAAAATGAGAAATGCAAGTCTTTTTTTAGAAAAATTTAAATTTTTTTGTAAATGATAAAGTCTCTCAATCGGCTATAGTATCGCATTTATAGCTATTTAATTCCCTATAAAAACAAGGGGATTACGCAGAAAAGAAATTGAGAATCGAACTCAAGAGATAAAGCTGTAATGATAATACATAGAAATCCCTCTATTTATAGGGTTTCTTAGTTATGAAACAGAAAAGGGGAGTTGTCAGTTGCTAACAAGTGATAGCAGTCATCAGTACTGATGAGAGGGTTGACAGACTTAGTGCAAACTTTTAGTAATACCCATACAGCCCTATAGAGAAATATAAAGTTAGATGATATACTATAAACATAATCATGGAAATAGGAGGTGCCTATGGGATTTATAAAATACCAAGTAGGTGATGTGGTACAAATGAAGAAACCCCATCCTTGTGGTAGTCAGAATTGGGAGATTAAACGAACTGGCGTTGATTTCGTAACAGTCTGTGAAGGCTGTGGGCATCAAGTGATGATACCACGACCTAAGTTTGAAAAGAATGTAAAAAAGATAGTATCCAGAAAAGAAGCAACAGAAGAATAAAATATGATTCGTAAATCATAATAATTTTCTAGGAAAGGGATACCTATGGTTGATTTAACGAAATATGCAGCTAAGGGCGGTTGTGCTTGCAAGATTGGGCCGCACATTTTAGAGGATGTGTTGCAACATATGAAGATGCCTACACATCCAGCTGTATTGACCGATGCATCTGGTATGGAAGATGCTGGAGTGTATCAAATTAATGAAAGTCAAGCTATTGTACAGACGGTGGATTTTTTTACACCTCCAGTGGCAGATCCGAGACTCTTTGGTAGAGTAGCGGCTTGCAATAGTTTAAGTGATATATATGCCATGGGGGGCACGCCTATATCGGCATTGAATATTGTAGGATTTCCTGTGTCTTTAGTGAAAGAAGGTGTCCTTCGTGAGGTCTTAGAAGGTGCCAATGAGGTCTTACTGGAGACGGGAGTAGCTCTTCTTGGTGGTCACAGTATCGAAAATGAAGTGCCTATTTTTGGAATGGCTGTGACCGGTCTCATTGATCCACGTCATATTTGGACCAATGGAGATGCTCAAGTGGGTGATGTCTTAATTCTATCTAAACCGATTGGAACGGGCATTATGAACACAGCTGCAAAAGGTGGCGTATTCCCTGAAGGTGTGCAAGAAGCTGTGCACAGTATGGGAACGATTAATAAAGGAGCTCGAGATGTGGCGGCGCAGTTTATCATTCACGGTTGTACGGATATTACGGGATTCAGCTTGATTGGTCATGTATCTGAAATGGCAAAAGCTAGTGGAACATCTGTGGAACTCTATGCGGAGCAAATTCCTCTCTTTACCGATGTATTAGAGGCTGCTAGTATGGGCTTAGTCCCAGCATCTACGTATGGGAATCGTAAAGCATTAGGTGATCAAGCTGAGTTTGCTGACCATTTAGATCCAGTATGGAGTGATATTTGTTTTGATCCGCAAACATCAGGTGGTTTATTATTTGCTTGTTCTGAAAGTGAAGGAAAGCAGTTACTTTCAGAGTTACAAGCAAAAGGTTTACAGGCCGCACAGATCGGTCGTGTCATTCAGGAAGGAAGGAAACAAGTCTATGTCAAATAAAGAAGTAACGATAGATATGCGAGGCCAAGTATGTCCAGCACCAGTGATTGAAGCGAAAAAGGCGATGGATGCCGATGCGAATACGTATGTGAAAGTCATCGTCGACAATGACGTGAGCCGTGACAATGTGGTGAAATTAGGAGAATACCGAGGCTATGAAAACCATGTATTAGAACAAGAGGGAAATTACATCGTTGTATTGATTCCCCCTACAGCTGTGAAAGCGGAAGTGACTGCGGTTAGTGCTGTAAATATTCAAACTTCGAATGATTTAGAGGACCTAGATTTGGAAGATATTTTTGAAAATGAATTTGCTGCACCCCTAGGAAAGGTTGTAACGAATACAACGATTGCCGGTGGAGAGGCCCCATTTTATATGACAAATGGTACAGGTAGCTTGGAACGCAGTATTGCAGCTTATGAAAAAACAAAAGCAGAAAAAGCAGCAATGGGTGCGCCGATTAGTCAAGATACAGTTCCCCCTGAATTGATGGGAACCGCGGTACCATCTGTGCCAACCCCTTCTATGGGTGGTAAAGTCTTATTGCTGACAAAAGACTATTTAGGTGAAGGTAGTGAAGAGTTAGGTCGTAATTTGATGAAAACATTCATCTATGTATTGACAGAAACAGATGTGAAACCCAAAGCCATCTATTGCATTAATAGCGCTGTAAAAATGCTCGTAGAAGGGTCTGAACATATTGAAAACTTCAAAGCCTTAGAAGCAGCAGGGGTGACTGTTAGTGGCTGTGGCATTTGTTTAGACTTTTACGAGGTGAAAGACAAAGTGCAAGTAGGCACTATTACGAATCTGTATGCTATTACTGAAAGTATGATGCAAGAACCCTTTGTTACATTGTAATTAGATGCGTGGTAACATTGGTAGATAGACCTGGAAAGATTGAATGAGGTAGACGCACATGAACGTTTTTGCAGTAGATAGTAAGAAACCTGATACAGCTACAGATAAGGTACCACAAAAAGTACTCGTTCTATTTAGCTCTTACTATTTTGCAGATAAAGCAGATAAAATGTTAGGGCAATATAAAGTGCCTCATCAGTTAATGCCAGTTCCACCAGAGCTATCTAGCGCTTGTGGGCTCTCTATTGGTGTGCAAGAAGAATACATAGAAGAAGTGTTACGTATCTTTGAAGTAGAAAAAATAACCCCTTCTCATATGTATTATTATGAAAAGGGAAAAGAACCAACTGAATATGTACGCAGATCTTGCTAACTAAAAAAGGCATATACAGTGATATTTTAAGTAAAAGTACACTGTATATGCCTGTATTGTTAGTAGGTTATTATACGTTGAAGCGGAAATGTGTTACATCGCCGTCTTTCATAATATAGTCTTTGCCTTCTAGGCGAACAAGACCTTTTTCTTTAGCCGCATTTTGGCTGCCGCAAGCTTCTAAATCGTCAAAGGATACGATCTCTGCACGGATGAAGCCTTTTTCGATGTCAGAGTGGATTTTACCAGCTGCTTGAGGGGCTTTTGTGCCTTCCACGATAGTCCACGCACGAGCTTCCATTTCGCCAGCTGTGAAGTAGTTAATTAAGCCCAATAAGGAGTAACTAGCTTTGATTAATTTTGTTAAGCCACTTTCTTCTAAACCGAGGTCAGCTAGGAAAGCTGTTGCTTCTTCGTCGGATAATTCAGCAATTTCCGACTCAATGCGAGCAGATACGACAACTACGCCAGAACCTTCTTTAGCAGCATAGTCTTCTACTTGTTTGACAAATTCGTTGCCAGAGTAGTCGGACACTTCATCTTCCCCCACATTGGCTACGTATAAAGATTTTTTAGCTGTTAATAGTGTTAGGTCTTTTAAGATTTCTAGCTCATCGTCTGTTAAGCCTTGGGCACGAACAGGGATGGCATCGCCTAAAGCAGCAGATACTTTTTCTAAAATAGGCGCTTCAATGCGAGCATCTTTGTCACCAGATTTTGCTAATTTAGCAATACGTTGTAAGCGCTTATCTACGCTTTCAAGATCAGCTAAGCAAAGTTCAGTGTTGATGATTTCAATATCGCGAACAGGATCTACAGAACCAGCCACATGTGTGATGTTAGGGTCATCGAAACAACGAATCACTTGTGCAATGGCATCGACTTGGCGAATGTGGCTTAAGAATTTGTTGCCTAAACCTTCCCCTTTGGATGCACCAGCCACAAGGCCTGCGATGTCTACAAAACGCATGGCAGCAGGTAAGATGCGTTTAGAACCGAACATCTCAGCCAACACCGCTAAACGAGCGTCAGGTACGTCTACCACGCCTACATTTGGTTCGATGGTACAGAATGGGTAGTTTGCCGCTTCTGCGCCAGCCTTTGTAATAGCATTAAACAATGTACTTTTTCCGACATTTGGAAGGCCTACAATGCCTACTTCTAAATTTGTGCTCATGTGTGGGTAACTCCTTTGTTGGTTGCGATAAATTATTAAAGTAATATAAATGCCTAACGATATAAGGTTTAGTGGACCTTAACACGTTAGGCATTTCGTGTTCCATCATTCGAGATGAGCCTAACGCCTAGTGCACGTTGAGGGCTCTCTTTTTACAGTCATAGTATACCATAATTGCATATAGACTGCCAATAGATTTATATAAAATATAAAAATAGAGGAATGTTGATACTTCTTGATCAACGTTCCTCTATTTTATTGGGTGCTATTTTGTTACAGCCTCGTGTATCTCATGAACGAAGATACTATTATCAAACGTATATCTTATAGATAATGGGCACGTAATTCTTCAGCGGATTTTGGAGATAACCAAGCTGGTGCGATATCGAATACTGTGAAAGCACCGCGACCACCATGTGCTGCTAAGCGATGCACACCACGAGCGAAGGCTACTAATACAGCGCCAGTGAACTCAGGGTTAGAGTCTAGTTGTAAACCGAATTCGTAGATGTGTTTTGTACCTGTTGTAGTTTCGCCGCTGCGGATCACAAGACCGCCATGTGGGATGCCTTTGTGGTTAGCATCCAATTCTTCTTGGGATATGAATGTTACAGTTGTCTCATAGCCAACGAAGTAGTTAGGCATTGTTTTAATTTCATTTTCAATGCGAGCTGCGTCAGCGCCTTCTTCCAATACTACATAGCATTCACGAAGGTGAGAAGAAGTAGCTGTCACTTCTGGTGTTTCACCATTGCGGATAGCAGAGATGATTTCTTGTTTAGGCACTGTGTATTGGCGAGCATCTGCTACGCCTTCGATACGACGGATCGCGTCGGAATGACCTTGAGATACACCACGGCCCCAGAATGTGTAGGAATCGCCTTGTGGTAAGATACTTTCAGCGTACACACGTTGCAAGGAAAACATGCCAGGGTCCCAACCGCAAGAGATTAATGCTGCTGTGCCAGCTTCTTGGGCTACTTTGCGCACATTTTCGAAATGTTCAGGGATGCGAGCATGTGTGTCAAAGCTGTCGATGACATTGAAATGCGCTGCTAAAGCAGGCGTTTGGTCGATTAGGTCTGTAGCACTACCGCCGCATAATACCATTACATCGATTTTGCCTTTGAAAGATTCCACTTCTTCCATTGTGTAGCTAGGAACGCCACTAACAGTTTGTAAACCAGAACGGCGAGAGAATACGCCTACTAATTCCATATCTGGTTGTAATGCTACAGCCGCTTCTACACCGCGACCAAGATTGCCGTATCCAACGATACCAATACGAATGTTGCTCATTGTTACTTCCTTTCGTGAAAGTTGATACTTTCATTAATATTAATGCTATACGAACTGTAATGTAAGATTACAGTATATGATGAAATAAAATAGGGAGGATTATGTCCGCTATTTTTCGCATGTACCATTATAGCGAAAAATTCTCATAGAGAAAAGGGGGGATATTAAAATTGTAATGTTTTAATGCGATCGACTGCACGAATGGTGTTTTCTCGGCTTCCGAATGCAGTGAGACGTAAATAGCCTTCGCCTTCTGGACCAAAGCCAGAACCAGGAGTGCTTACAATGTGTACCTTTTCTAATAGGGTATCGAATAAGTCCCAGCTAGTCATGCCTTTTGGTGCTTGAATCCAAATGTATGGAGCATCAACACCACCAAATACAGTTAGACCAATGGCTTCTAAGCCTTCACGGATAATGCGAGCATTTTCCATGTAGTAAGCGATGTGTTCTTTAATTTGTGCACGACCTTCTGGTGTGTAAACAGCAGCAGCACCACGTTGAATGATGTAAGGAACACCATTGAATTTTGTGGTCTGGCGACGATTCCACATTGGGTTCAGAGGAACACGTTTGCCTTCTGTGTTCTTTGCAGTTACTTCGTGAGGAACTACAGTGTAGGCACAACGAGTACCAGTGAAACCTGCTGTTTTAGAGAAAGAACGGAATTCGATGGCCACTTCACGAGCGCCTTCGATTTCATAAATAGAACGAACTGTATCTGTAGATGTGATGAAAGCTTCATAAGCGGAGTCGAACATTAAGATCGCTTCGTTATCTTTACACCACTGTACCCATTCCGCCAAACGAGCACGGCTTAATACAGTGCCAGTTGGGTTGTTAGGGCAGCAAAGATAGACGATATCTACTCGTTCTTTTGGGAATGCCGGAGAGAAATGATTCTCTGCATTGGTTGGTAAATATACCACTTTTTCGTAGATGCCGTCGATAGCTTTACCAGTGCGACCACTCATCACATTAGAATCTAAATATACAGGGTATACAGGGTCAGTAATAGCGATGATGTTATTTTCAGAGAAAATTTCCTGAATATTGCCCACATCAGATTTAGCACCGTCAGATACGAAGATTTCATCAGCTTGAATAGTAATGCCTAGGGGAGCATAATCGCCTTCAACGATGGCATTGCGCAAGAAATCGTAGCCTTGCTCAGGACCATAACCTCGGAATGTATCGGCAGAACCCATTTCTTCTACTGCGGCGTGCATAGCTTCAATGACAGCTGGCACAAGAGGGCGTGTCACATCGCCAATGCCAAGGCGAATGATGTCTGCCTCCAGATGGCTTTCTTTGAAAGCTTCTACTTTGCGTGCAATATTTGCGAATAAATAGGAACCTTGTAGGTTTTCGTAATTTGGATTGATAGTAGCCATAGGAGCTCCTTCTGTTATACATCAATAATGATACATTTATATATAGTTTAAATTGCATTTCTATATTCTATAGTATTTAAAAAGATATGTCAAAGCAAAAAATGGAGCCGCTCTAAGAACAGCTCCGTAAGAAGTATAGTTATATTTCTAATAGTTTTCTTTGTACTCTCCGTAGTCGATACATATAGCATAGTGCAGCAGTGGAGGTACTAGTTAATAATCCAATCCAAACGGAATAAGGACCGAAGTCTGTAAATGCGTAACAAAGGTAAGCTACAGGCACGGTAACACCCCAATAGGTACCGATAGCAATGATCGATACACTTGTCACATCCCGGTACGCACGGAGCACTCCTTGTAATGGAGTGCCTAGAGCATCGATGATGGTGAAGAACACCGCATAGGAGATGAAACTTTCAATTAAAGGAATCATGTGCTCCTCATTGGTGAAAAGTTCTGCTAAGTAATCGATGTGGGTAAAGGAATAGGTGCCAATGCAAAGTGCGATAAAGATTGCTACACCACGGGTGATCCATGTATAGGTGACGGCTTGTTCGTATCGTTTGGCGCCTAATTCATAGGCGATAACAATGGTAGAAGCCATGCTTAAACTAAGTGGAAAAGAGAAGGTAACTCCTAGAAAACTAGCTGCAGCTTGGTGGGCCGCAATGATGTCAGTGCCGAAGTTGGACATAGAAATGCCGGCGGCACTGAAAATACTGATTTCCGCAAAGATAGACAATCCAATAGGGATACCCAAAGATAATTGGTCGCGAATGAGTACCCAACTAGGCCCTGTGAAAGAGGACCAAAACTGATAGTGTTTAAACTTTTTGTGATACGTAATCATTCCAAGGTAGCAGAACATCATATACCAATAGGCGATGACTGTTGCGATGCCAGCACCAAATCCGCCAAGGGCGGGAATAGGGCCAAGACCTGGAATGAAGATAGCATTACCGATGGACTGAATTAATACACTACTACTAATGATATATAAAGAATATTGTGTATTGCCATGAGCGTCGACGATGTACCGAAAGGCGGACATGATCATCATCGCAGGAAAGGCGACGCACATAGCGTACATATATTGTAGGCATACCGTTTTGGCAGCGGGTTCGATACCGAGTATATCTAGCAAGGGGGAAAGACCCATCAGGGTGGCTACAATAAGACCTGTGGCAAAAATAAGCCCTAAATAGACATTTTGCCACATAATAGAAGCGATAGATTCTGTTTTTTTAGCGCCTAAAGCGTGAGATACGATAGGAGTGACTCCTAAAAGAATTCCAGTGAGACCAAAAAAGGCTGCTACCCATAAATTATAGCCCATAGCCATGCCGGCCAGATCCACTGTACTATACTGCCCCGTTAAGGTGACAGCTACGAAGCTGCCGAGAATTAATGAAACTTGTGTTGCTGTGACGGGGGCAGCCACTAAACAAAAGTGTTTTATCATCGAAAATAAAGACATAGTGCCTCCCAAAAACAAACTTACTTATGATATTAATAATGTTAATAACATTTAATTTTATCACTTGCTAAACTATATGTCTATAGCTGTTGAGGGGGTATTGTCTCTTAAAAAGACATGGTGTATAATGTTAACAATTCGGTTATATCAATAGATATAACGAGGTATATTGTGGGAAAATCACAGATGTATATAATTTTTGCATACATCTATGTAATTATCGCAATGAGTTTGGTGGAAACACCGGAAAGGAGTTCTATGTTAGGAGCAATCATTGGAGATATAGCGGGCTCAATCTATGAGTTCAATAATATCAAAAGCAGAGACTTCGAGTTTTTGTCAGAGGCTTGTGAGCCTACAGATGATTCGATTTTAACATGTGCTATTGCACGAGCTTTAATCGATGTAAAAGGAAGGGGGACACATTTACAACGAGCTACTATCTATCGTATGAAAGAATATTTTCTTTCCAATCCATTACCGATGGGTGGATTTGGTGCAAAATTTTTCCAATGGGGGTTATCTGATGCGACTGATCCCTATGGTAGTTGGGGTAATGGAGCAGCGATGCGTATTAGTCCTGTGGCTTACGTAGGGAATAGTGAAATGGAAGTCAAACTGTTGAGCCAAATTATAACAGGTACCACCCACGATGATCCGGAAGGATTAAAAGGTGGAGAAGTGACGGCTTTAGCCGTCTTCAAAGCACTTCATGGAGCAACGAAAGAAGAAATTCAAGAAATGGTACGATCCTATTATCCTGGGGAGTACAGCGTGGAAGAACTGCACAAGACATATAAGTTTGAGCCAAGTTGTCAAAAAACAGTGCCAGAAGGGATGCAATGTTTCTTTGAAAGTGAAGATTATGAATCGGCTATCCGCAACGTGATGTACATCGGTGGTGACTGTGATACATTGGGTGCCATTGTTGGTGCTGTGGCAGGAGCCTATTATGGAATCCCAGAATGGATCCAAGAAAAAGCCTTATCCATAATGCCAGAATATATGGTGGAAGACTATAATGACTTCAAAGCAATGTATATGGACAAAGAAAAAACCCTCTAAAGCTAGCGCTGGACACGCATATTGCCTTTGAGGGTATGATACAAGGGGCCGGAATCCCCTATGCAATTGTATTGTACCATGTCAAGGGCAATGACGATAGAGAGAAAATAGAATTATGATAAAAATATGGGAGGCTACTCGTATGTGAGTGGTCTCCCTATTTAGTATTGAAGCAAAAAAAGAACCTGCCCACCGGCAGGTTCTTTTTAGGATGATGATGTACGCCCATACAAAATCATGACAACTATATCAACACTTTGAGTGCTAATACCATAATGGTAAATTCACTTGGCCATGATAAGGCAATCATCAATATGTGACGTATCCCATACAACGCATATTGTAGTAATAAAAAATCCTTTTTCTTGTATTTTGGAGTATCAGAAAAAGGCCTTTGATTCTCCTCCCTATCTCTCGTAGGTCAAGTGGTGAATGATGAATAGGCAGTTCTCCTGACTCAGCTTCAACGCGCCTCCAGCCTTCCCAGTTTCCCAGTGACATAATTGGATTTGCTCTGCTTTACAGTGGCGGGACCGTGCCAGACTTTAACTGGCTTCTCTATTATGCTTTCGCACCTATTCCCGAATGTTTGATTGTATGTGTGTATTGTACTCTTTTAGTTTTTCAATGTCAAGAACAAGATGAATAAGTATGACTATTTTATAATTAGAGTGGTATAATTGTGACTTTTATTACTAATTGTCATGATTGAGATTGAAGTGCGCCTTTTCTTGCTAAATGGATAGCATTAATTTATAATGAATGAAGATAATACAATATATTGTGAAACATAAAGGATGAAAGAATGAAATATACAAGTACGCGCAGTCATGAAACGGTAAGCGAAACTTTTGCGTTGCTCCATGGATTAGCAAGTGATGGCGGGTTATATGTGCCGGCGGAGTTTCCGGAACAATGTTTGTCCTACCGCGATGTGGCAGATAAAAGCTATGAAGAAATTGCACTGGTTGTGTTGAGTAAGTTATTTACGACTTTCACAGAAGCGGAATTAGAAACGATGATTCGTAGTGCCTATAATACGGTGAACTTCGATACACCAGATATGGCGCCTATGCATTCCTTGTTAGAGCGAGTATCCGTGTTGGAGTTGTTTCACGGTCGCACCCAAGCTTTTAAAGATATGGCCTTATCTTTGTTCCCATACTTATTGGTGGCAGCAAAGGAAGCGGAAAAAGAAACAAAAGAAGTGTTGATATTGACAGCTACCTCTGGTGATACAGGAAAAGCAGCCTTAGAAGGGTTCAAAGACGTGCCGGGAACGCATATTCAAGTGTTTTTTCCAACGGATGGCGTTAGCCCTATGCAACAAGAGCAAATGCAAAAGCAAGAAGGTGCAAATGTCAATGTAACAGCCATCGAAGGTAACTTTGATGATGCGCAACAATTTTTGAAGCGTCTCTTTGTGGATGCTGATGTGGCGAAGGAAGTGGCAGACAAAGGCGTGAAGTTCTCTTCTGCTAACTCTATTAATATCGGCCGCCTAGCGCCACAAGTGGTGTACTATGTAGCAGCCTATGCTGAATTGGTAAATACCGGGGCTATCCACGAAGATGAAGCGTTTAATGTTGTAGTGCCAACAGGCAACTTCGGCAATATTTTGGCCGCTTACTATGCAAAACGCATGGGTATTCCGGTTGGTAAATTAATTTGTGCATCCAATCAAAACAATGTGCTCGCAGATTTCTTTAGCACTGGTACCTATGATATGAATCGTCCGTTCTATACCACCATCTCTCCATCTATGGATATTTTGGAAAGTTCTAACTTTGAACGGTTTATTTATTATGTGAGCGGTGAAAATGCGGAATTGACAGCTGAGCGCATGAAAGCACTGAAAGCAGAGGGCAAATTCTCTGTCACTCCAGAAGAATTACAAGCGGTGCAAAAAGAGTTTGCTGGAGCCTATGTAGACGATGACATGACAAAGGCTGTCATCGAGCAAGTGTACAACTCCTATGGCTATGTGATGGATCCGCACACAGCGGTGGCGATGGGAGCTTATATGAAAGAGCTAGAGGCTCATCCTGAAGATGGTCACCGTCATACGGTGATTGCTTCCACGGCGCATCCATTCAAATTCCCAACACCGATTTGCGAAGCTTTAGATATCAAAGTAGGATCAGCTCCTTATGAAAGCTTAGACAATATTTCGGCAGTCACAGGCGTAGGTTGTCCAAAACAATTGGCAGAGTTACAACATAAGCCATTACGTTTTACGAAGGTAATTCCAAAAGAATCTATGAAAGAAGAAATTCTATCCTTTGTGGATACTTTCAAACAATAGGTGACCTATGGTACAAGCATTTTTCTTTTCTCTCATGTCATCCTTTGCCTTCAGTATCATGAATTTATTCGTGAAACTCTTAGGAGATGGTATGCCAGCGGCGGAGGTGACATTTTTCAGAGGGCTCATAGGAACAATTGCCGTACTCATAGTGATGCGACAAAAAGGAATTTCCTTTTCCACGGAACATCGAGGATTATTAACCTTGCGTGGTATCTTCGGTGGATTAGGAAATTTAAGTAATTTCATTGCATTAGTCTATATGACGATGGCAGATGCATCCATACTATTTCAATTATCAGGTATATTCGTCCTGATTTTTAGCAACTTTGTGTTGAAAGAAAAATTGCCTGATGGATCTGCTAAATGGTTAGGATTGATCTTCTTAGCCGTTGTGTATATGATTCAACCTTGGAATTTATCGGGATTACATTGGTATTCTTTTATTGCCATTGCAGGAGCAGCCTTATCGGCGGCGGCCTATACAACGATTCGTACCATTAGCTTAAAGGGTGGTCACAGTTCCTATGAAATCATGTTTTATTTCTTAGTCACCACCATGCTAGTAGGCGGTATCGTGATGATACCAGATTTTGTGTGGCCTAATGCAACACAAGCACTGTATTTAGGGATTATCGGAGCCATTTCTGTAGTGGCGCAATTCTTCCTAACTGGTGCGTTTGTGGCAACCAATGCAGTAGTAGCACAATTTATGCAATATGTAGGGGTGTTCTTTAACTCCTTCTGGGGATTTATCGTCTTCGGAGAAAACCTAGCTTTGGCGACCGTCATAGCAGGTATTATTATGTTTAGTTCATCAGTGATGTTGGCTCGTTTGAAAGAAGAACAAGCTCACACACGGTAGTCAATCAAGAAAGAGGTATGACGATGAGTGAAAAATTATATCAATTTGGTCTAGTTGGTTTGGCTGTTATGGGACAAAACTTGGCCCGCAACATTGCCCGTCATGGATTCAGCATTGCAGTGTACAACCGTACACCACAAAAAACAGACGATTTTGTAGCCAACTATAACCACGAAGGAACAATCGGCGGAGCACATACTCCAGAAGAGTTTGTAGCAATGTTAGAAAAACCTCGTAAAATCATGTTCTTAGTGAAAGCAGGTCAACCTGTAGACGATATGATTGAAGCCTTTTTACCATATTTAGATCAAGGCGATACATTAATCGATGGCGGTAACTCCCATTACCCAGATACGATTCGTCGTACAAAATACTTAGAATCCAAAGGTTTCCGTTTCTTAGGAGTTGGCGTATCTGGTGGTGAAGAAGGGGCTTTAAATGGTCCAAGCTTGATGCCAGGTGGCAACGAAGCTTCCTACAATGAATTGGCGCCTATCTTTACATCCATTGCAGCCCAAGTGGCAGACGGTCCTTGCTGCACATATGTAGGTGATGACGGTGCAGGTCACTATGTAAAAATGGTGCACAATGGTATCGAATACGGCGATATGCAATTAATTTCCGAAGCCTACTTCATGATGAAAGAATTACTTCGCATGAGTGATGATGAAATCGGCGATGTATTTGCGAAATGGAACACGGGATTATTAGATTCTTACCTCATCGAAATTACTGCTAAAATTATGAAAGTCAAAGATACTGATGGAACTCCATTAGTAGAAAAAATCTTGGACAAAGCTGGTCAAAAAGGTACTGGTAAATGGACTAGCCAAGAAGGTTTAGACCTTGGTGTGCCAATTCCAACCATCGCGGAAGCCGTATTTGCGCGTGCTATGTCTGCCTACAAATCGGAGCGTGTGTTGGCAGAACCAGTGTTAGCAGGTCCTACAGAAGTTTTTGAAGGTGATAAAGAAGCCTTAGTAGATGCTATCCATTCTGCCTTATATGCGTCTAAAATTTGCTCCTATGCACAAGGCTTTGCATTGATTAAAGCAGCAGCAAAAGAATATAATTGGAATATCAACTTCGGTGACATGGCATTGTTATGGCGTGGCGGTTGCATTATCCGTGCTGCTTTCTTAGAAGATATTAAAAAAGCATTCACAAATAACCCAGATTTGAATAACTTGATGTTGGATCCATTCTTCGCAGAAGCATTGCAAACACATCAAGCAAAATGGCGTGAAGCGATCATTGCTGCGAAACGTTATGGTATCCCAACACCTGCTTTCAGTGCATCCTTAGATTACTTCGATTCCTATCGTCGTGGTGTATTGCCAGCAAATCTAATCCAAGGACAACGTGACTTCTTCGGTGCTCATACATACGAACGTACAGACAAAGAAGGCACATTCCATACAGAGTGGGCGGAAGCGTAACTACTATATAGCTAGATTTTGTAACATGAATATATAGCAAACATCCCTAGGTGGCGGCCTAGGGATGTTGACTTTTATGTATACATGCTCTTTATCTTGCGACCAGCTTTCTATGAATGATATAATTTACTTAACAAATATTGTTGGACTAAGATAATCTGAGGGAGGTATTCTTATGAGCAATGTAACGTTAACGTATTATGGTCATGCTACGTTTGCTTTGAGCAATGGTGATGTAACGTTGGTATGTGATCCGTTTTTTACGGGTAATACATGGGATGTGGCAAAGGCAGAGGATATAGAGTGCCAATATATTTTTGTGTCCCATGGTCATGATGATCATTATGGTGATACCGATATGATTGCCAAGAAGAATGATGCCCTTGTAATCTCTACTGCAGAGGTAGCTCGAAAAGCCGCTGAAGCAGGGGCTCGTAGCCATGCGATGCATTTAGGTGGAAAGTTTAATTTCCCATTTGGTTCTATCCGTTTAACACCAGCTTTTCATGGGTCTGGTGTTCCAGGTGGTCATGCGGCAGGTGTGATCATTGAGTTTTTTGGTAAACGTGTGTATTTTGCTGGGGATACGGCGTTGTTTAGTGATATGAAATTAATCAGTCGCCATGGTGAAATTGACTATGCTTTACTACCAATCGGTGATAACTTTACGATGGGTGTGGAAGATGCGGTGACAGCAGCATCTTGGATTCAAGCAAATACAACCATCCCAATTCATTACAAAACATGGCCTGTGATTGATAAAGAGCCAGCAACCTTTGTGGCTTTGTTAGAAGCAAAGCATAAACAAGCTGGACTTGTGGTTGATCCAGGGCAAACTATCGAGCTGTAATATAAGGAATATGAAAAATAAACAGTTCCTTGAACAAATAAAAATTACAGAAGCGATGAAATTGCTCAATTAATGTAAAAATAATCTTTCTACATGAAAGGATTGTCACTAGCATATGCTAATGTGGCAATCCTTTTTGCGTAGACTCTTTTCTCTAACATAGATTACTGACGTCAATCCCTTCTCTATGGTATAATGAAATTCACATGGAGGTATCTATGAAATTAACACATTTTGATGAAGGCGGTAATGCGCATATGGTGGATGTGTCCCAAAAGGATCATACAGAGCGCGTAGCTGTAGCAGAAGGGTTTATTACGCTCAGTGAGGAAGCTTTTAGTATTGTGGCTAGTGGGAATGTCAAAAAAGGTGATGTGTTAGCAGTGGCACAATTGGCAGCCATCATGGGAGCGAAACAAACGTCTAACCTTATTCCGTTATGCCATCCATTGGCGTTGACGAAGGTGAGTGTAGACTGTTCCTTGGTAGAAGAGAAACAAGCTGTGTGCATTCGTAGCACAGTGAAAACTACGGGTCCTACAGGGGTGGAAATGGAAGCGTTAACAGCGGTTCAAGTTGGTCTATTGACGGTCTATGATATGGTGAAAGCCGTTGATAAAAGTATGACCATTGGTCCTGTGTATCTTGTGGAAAAACAAGGTGGTAAAAGCGGACATTTTAAGCGATAAGATAGTAGGTGAATCATGGAAATTGTATTAGTAGAACCGGAAATTCCTGGTAATACAGGCAATATTGCACGTCTTTGTGCAGCAAATCATATGACACTACATTTGGTGGAACCTTTGGGGTTTTCCATTGAAGATAAATATTTAAAACGAGCAGGTCTTGATTATTGGCATCTAGTAGATGTAAAAATACATAAGTCCTTGGATGAAGTGTATGAACAATATAAAAATCGGCGTTTTTGGTATGCTACGACAAAGGCTGCCCATACCCACGCAGAAGTGCAATATGAAATTGGAGATATGCTCGTGTTTGGTAAAGAAACAAAAGGTTTGCCAGAAGAAATTGTGGCAGCCAATCCAGACACATGCATTCGTATTCCGATGATTGATGAAGCGCGGTCTTTGAATTTATCGAATGCGGTGGCAATCATTGCCTATGAAGCTATGCGCCAACTGGATTTCCCAGATTTGCAGGCCGTTGGACCAGGTGTATCTATCGAGGTGTAACCTCTTGATAGTAGGTATTGGTCTATAGAAAATGCTAAATATAGTAAGTCTAATCATATGGTATAGCCTATATATAGTGAAATATCGTAGACTTTCACAGAATGACAAAAGATTAGATACTATAGACTGTATAGCATACACAGTATATGAAAGAATATAAGAATGAAATCCTAATAGGATGGAGGAGGAATTATGAATTACGATTTAGCCTATGAATTACAAAAAGCAATGCGTGACAGCGAAGAACATAAAGAGATGATGGCAGCCCAAGAGGCAATTAAAGACGACCAAGCAGCAAAAGGCATGGTAGAAGAATTTATGTCTTTACAAATGCAACTGGAATATGCAAAAATTGCAGATGCTCCTGAAGCGGAAGAATTATTGAAAAAATTAGAAGGCTTATTGCCAATGGTACAAGCTAATTCTGGTGCAAATGCGTACTTAACAGCCCATGCACGTTGGACACAAGTGGCGAATGATATTTATCGAATCATTAGCGAACCAATCACTGAAGGTATGAAAATTTTAGAAAAGGCAAACTAATATGAGTGCTGTATGGGAAGCATTGCAACAGGTGATTCCGTTGGATCGTATTCAAAGGGATGCGATGTTAGCACCTTTCACGACTTTTCAAATAGGAGGACCTGCGGATCTACTTGTACTACCTCGTTCTATACAAGAGTTGCAAGATTGCATGCATGTATTGAGCGAACATGGCATTGAACCTTTTGTACTAGGTTTAGGATCTAATGTGCTCATCCAAGATGGTGGCATGCGTGGTGTCGTTCTTTGCTTGAAAGAATTGCAAGAGGAGCAACACCGCAACGGTACAACCATTACTATGAGCGCTGGGTATACTTTGAAAGAAGTGTCCGAATACGCCCAACGTGAAAGTTTAAGTGGCTTGGAATTTGCCATCGGCATTCCTGGTAGTTTGGGCGGTGCTGTATTCATGAATGCTGGTGCCTATGATGGAGAAATGGATCAAGTAGTAACCGGTGTAGATGCGGTAGATATGCAAGGACACCTACATCACTATAGCCGAGAAGAGTTAGAGTTTGCCTATCGTCATAGCCGCTTTCACGAGAACCATGAAATCATCGTTCGTGTGACTATGGAATTACAGGAAGGAAATCCTGAGGATATCCAAGGACGGATGGATGATCTTACTGAAAAACGAGAGTCTAAACAACCATTGGAACATGCTAGCGCAGGATCTACCTTCAAGCGCCCACCGGGATATTATGCAGGAACTTTGATTGACCAAACAGGTTTGAAAGGGTTGTCCGTAGGACCTGCAGAGGTATCTACGAAGCATGCTGGATTTGTGGTCAATCGTGGAGGCGCTACAGCCAATGATGTGCTAGGTGTAATTCATGAGGTCCAAAAGCGGATTCATGCAGCTCATGGGGTGCAGTTGGAACCAGAGGTGCGCATTCTAGGGGAATCTCGTGAACCAATGGGTTCTGTTGTCGCCATTGTGAGAGCTCAAGAGACAGATATTCCAGCATTGTCTAACTTGTGTGCAGACACATTTAGAGAAACTTTCAGTCATGACAATACGGAAGAGGAGTTACAGGCTTTCTTTGATGAGGCTTATAACCATGATGTATTGAAACGTGAGTTGGACCATGACGAGAGCGAAACATATCTAGCTTACGTAGATGATGTGTTGGCAGGGTATTTGAAAATAAACTGGGGCGACGCACAAACAGAGCGTAAATTAGAGAATGCCTTTGAAGTACAGCGCCTATATGTGCTCAAAGAGTACCATGGACAAGGCGTGGGTAAAGCCTTGTTTGAAAAAGCTTTGCGCATCGCTGAATCTGGTAATTTTTCTTGGGCATGGTTAGGCGTTTGGGAGAAAAATTATAAAGCCCAACATTTTTATAAACGCTATGGATTTGAAAAATTTGGAGAACACCAATTTGTTGTGACTCCAGAGAAGACAGATATCGATTGGTTGTTGAAGAAATCTTTGCGATAATCCTTGACATATCCATTGTATTTTGAGTATAATATTTCGGTAAGCAATTTGTACGGACTTCCACTAGCCCCGGAAGGTGGCAATTGCTTCTGTTAATACATTCTTGTTATTAGGAGGAAAGCAGCATGAAAACTACATTTATGGCCAATGCGAACAATATTGAACGCAAATGGTATGTTGTTGACGCTGAAGGTAAAACTTTAGGACGTCTTGCTGCCGAAGTTGCTAAAGTTCTTCGGGGCAAACATAAACCAACTTTTACACCACATGCAGACACTGGTGACCACGTTATCGTTGTGAACGCAGAAAAAGTTCGTGTAACAGGTAAAAAATTATTACAAAAAGAATATTTCCGTCATTCTGGTTATCCAGGCGGATCCCGTTTCACTACACTTGCTATGATGTTGGAAAAACATCCTGAACGTGTAATCGAAATGGCAGTTAAAGGTATGCTTCCAAAAAATAAATTGGGTGCACAACAATACCGTAAATTGAATGTTTACGCTGGCGCAGAGCATCCACATGCTGCTCAAAAACCAGAAGTTTTGGAATTAGATATCCGTTAATACCGGGAGGAGGAACATATAATGGCAGTAGCACAATACTACGGCACTGGTCGTAGAAAATCTTCCGTTGCTAGAGTTCGTCTGGTACCGGGTACAGGTAAAATCACTGTAAACAAACGCGAATTAAATGAATATTTCGGTCGTCAAACTCTTGAGTTGATTGTTAAACAACCATTGGTATTAACAAACACTTTAGAACAATACGACGTTGTGGCAACTGTAGCTGGTGGTGGCCCATCCGGTCAAGCTGGTGCAATTCGTCACGGTTTGTCTCGTGCATTATTAGAAGTTGATGGCGAACTTCGTCAAGGTCTTAAAAAGGCTGGCTTCTTAACTCGTGACCCACGTATGAAAGAACGTAAAAAATACGGTCTTAAAAAAGCTCGTAAAGCATCTCAATTCTCCAAACGTTAATTTGGCGATTACAGAACCCAGTACCCTTATGGTGCTGGGTTTTTTGTTACCTCTGGAGGAGCTGTGTTAATAGAGAAAGGAATGATACTACATGGATAAACTACTAAGACTATTGGGAGTTGTAGCTGTGGCACTGATCATATGGTATTTGCCGCATACGCCAGAAATTTCAGATCAAGGGTGGCATTTATTAGCTATCTTTACAGCCACTATTGTGGGCTTTATACTACGACCATATCCCACTGGGGTAATGGCATTTATGGGATCTGCGGCGGCAGTAGCTACTAGTTCGATTAAGATGAATGAAGCTTTATTAGGCTATGCAGAGCCTAATGTATGGCTTATCGTGTCGGCTATCTTCTTTTCTAGAGGGATCATTAACTCTGGATTAGGTCGACGCATTGCGTATACCTTAATTCATTGGTTCGGTACGAGTACCTTGCGTTTAGCTTATGCCTTGGCGATGACAGATTTAATTATTTCTCCCGCTACTCCATCCAATACAGCTCGTGGAGGTGGTATTATCTATCCTATCGTGCAAAATATTTCTATGGCCTTTGATTCGAGACCAGGAGAAACGGCACGTCGCATGGGAGCCTACCTAATGACTACGGCTCACACAGTAAATGCCTGTACAGTGACTGTATTCTTGACCGCTTGTAGTGGTAACTTGTTGATTACATCTTTAGGAGCAAAATTATTTGGCTACACTGTGACATGGTGGGAGTGGTTTTTAGCAGGAGCCTTGCCTGGTTTGCTCAGTATGGTTATCATGCCATGGTTTATTTATAAGATTTACCCACCTGAAATCAAAGAAACACCAGAAGCTCCAGCTATGGCTCGTGAAGAGTTAGATAAACTAGGCCCGATCACGACGATGGAAAAAAAGGTAGCAGCTATCTTTGTAGGGGCCATACTATTGTGGTCTACTACGACAATTACGGGTTTACATGCGACGGTCATTGCGGTTATGGCAGTATTGGCCTGTGTCATTAGCGAATGTCTTACATGGGATGACATTTTGAAAGAAACCACAGGTTGGGATATTTTAATCTGGATGGGTACTTTAGTAGGTATGGCCGGATTGCTTGGTAAATTAGGCATTGTAGCTGTCTTTGCAAAATTCGTCAGCACTATGTTAGGTGGTATGTCTTGGGAGTGGGCGGCATTGATTATTTCGTTAGTCTTTGTATACTCGCAGTATTTCTTCGCCAGTGGTACCGCTCGTATTACAGCCTTATTTTCTGCCTTTGCGTCTATCTTAATTGCCTTGGGAGCACCAATTCCTTATGCGATTTTAATGTTTGGCTTGATGAATAGCCCTGGCTGTACGTTGACACATTATAGCTCTGGGGTAACGCCAATCTTCTTTGGCAGTCACTACGTGCCACAAGTGACCTGGTGGAAAGTAGGATTTTATATTTCCGTATTGAATTATATCTTCCATTTCTTCTTTGGTAACCTAAGCATGAAGTTATTTGGAATCATCTGAGATGATGTAGATAGAGAAATACTTCCTCTGTAGTCATCGTAGTACATGAGTAGATGATTTCTCTGTAATGATGGTAGTATATGGCTTCATAGAAGTAATGGATGTAATATCCTTTATAATTAGAACTAGGATAGGTTTTACATTAGGTTGTACTGAAATGCTGTACGTGCATTTGGGTACAACCTTTTTTGGTTTTATGCTAAATGTGTAGGGTGCTCATATACGAGGAGTCCTCATATTTGTTATGGTGGGCTTTTAGAGCTTGAAATTGATAATTGAAGAGTGAAGAAATTTAATTATAAACACTACTTTTGTCATAAGGTGTGATAATAAAAGTAAATTATTATATTTTTAATAATGATACTTATTGAAAATGCTTGGACTTTCATGTATAATAATGATAATGATAATGAAAGAAATATCCCTCCAAGAGGTACGTATGAAACTAGATAAACGAAAAGGCAAACGTTGGAAAATTGCCGAACATCAAAAAGAAATAGAATCTCAATTGACCTCTGGATTAGCAGTGCATCCTATTGTTTCTCATTTATTGGCAAACCGTGGGATTACCACTGTAGAAGAAGGTCGAACATTCTTATATAGCACAATGGATGATTTATTAGATCCTTTTATGTTAAAAGGAATGGCACAGGCTGTGGAAGAAATTGAAAGAGTCTTAGCCATGAATGGTTCTATTGTCATTTACGGAGATTATGATGTGGATGGTATTACTGCTACATCACTAATGTACCGATTTTTTTCGCGCTTAGGAGCGAATGTAACCTATTATATTCCAGAGCGACAAAGTGAAGGTTATGGTCTTAATTTAGAAGCCTTAGAATATTTAATTTCCCAAAAGACAGATTTAATTATTTCTGTAGATTGCGGTATTAGCTCCTATGATATTGTAGAAGCTGTGAGAGATCGTGTGTCTATGATTATTACAGACCATCATACATCACCACCACAAATACCAAGGGCTACAGCGGTGGTTAACCATAAGCAGCCAGAGTGTCCCTATACAGATAAAAATTTATCTGGTGTAGGTGTGGCTTTTAAAGTATGTCAGGCTTTATGGAAACGTCGTACTGGTGAAGAATATCGAGAAGACTTAGATATTGTAGCTTTGGGCACGGTAGCTGATGTAGTTCCCTTAGTGGGAGAAAATCGGATTATCGTTCGTGAAGGTTTGAAAAAAATGACAGAGGCTCCCAATGTAGGGATTCAAGCCTTAGTGCAAGTGGCCGGTTTAGAAGGAAAAGTACTATCTGCAGGCCATATTGGGTTTACCTTAGCGCCAAGATTAAATGCAGCAGGACGGGTGACGCATGCGACACGAGCTGTAGAATTGCTGATTACCACAGATCCAGCTGAGGCCATGGAAATTGCAGAAGAGTTGCAAGAAACAAATACGGAGCGACAACAGATTGAACGAGCTATTTTTGAAGAAGCGTATCAATCGGTATTAGCACAAGGAAGTTTGGCGGATCAATGTATTGTAGTGGCAGGCGAAGGCTGGCATCCTGGAGTTATCGGTATCGTTGCGTCCCGTTTGGTAGAAGCCTTTTATAAACCGACTATGGTGATTAGTATTCATGATGGAATTGGTAAAGGCTCCTGTCGTAGTATTGATCATTGTAATATGTATGATATGTTAACCTTTGCGGGAGATACATTAATACAGTTTGGTGGACATGCACAGGCGGCAGGATTTAGTGTACAAGCAGAGCATATTGATGCCTTACGTGAAAAAGCTAGTGAGTTTTGCCGTAAACAATTAACAGAAGAAGATTATATTCCTATTGTCACCGTTGATGGTGCTATGCATAGCGATGATATTAGCATTGAGTTAATTGATCAAATAGCTACTTTAGAGCCTTATGGTATGGGGAATAGTACGCCTGTTTTTGCACTTCCTAAGATTCGTGTGCAGAATCTGTACCCTATGGGATTTCAAAAAAATCATTGTAAAATTATCTTGCAAGGTCAACAGGGCCCCATTGATGCGGTGGCTTGGCAAGGAGCGCATTATATGCAGGAAATCTTTGCAGATGACCCTGTAAAAGTAGCATTTTCTTTGCAGAAAAATGAATGGCAAGGCGTGGTGACGCCACAACTCATTGTGCAAGACTTGGAACCACTTTCACAACAAAGAGAACGACTAGAAGTAGATAGCTTACGCAAGATGTATACTGTGGTAAAACATATTTTCCGGTCTCCTACAGCACCAAAGTATATAGTGGAGCGAGAAGCATTAGAGTGTAAGCCACAAGAAATGACTTCGCGAGAAGCAATCCTTGCTTTAGATGTATTTAAAGATTTAGGCATTCTAAAAGAGGAAGCATTGGATGATGGACGTCATGTATATCGCTGGGTGAATGTGCAACAAAAGTTGGAACTTCACACATCGTTGACGTTTATGACTTATAGTCAGGAGGGATCATAATGGTAAGTACTATAAGTACCCCTCAGGAGCATACATTTAATAAAGAACGAGAATATGGACAATTTATGGACCGTGTTCGGTCCTATTTACCAGAAGAAGACTGGCCAGTCATAGAGCGTGCGTTTGCACTGGCAGATAAAGCACATGCATCGCAAAAACGGGCTTCTGGAGAACCGTATATCTTGCACCCTTTAGGGGTTGCCACCATATTGAGCGAACTACAAATTGATCGATCTACCTTGGTATCTGCTTTATTACATGATGTAGTGGAAGATACAGAGATAAGCTTAGAGGAAATAGAAGAACAATTTGGACCAGAAGTGGCATTCTTGGTAGATGGGGTTACAAAACTAAATCAATTTCAGTATCAAACAAAAGAAGAACAGCAAATTGAAAATTATCGAAAGATGATTTTGGCCATGGCAAAAGATGTGCGTGTAGTGGTCATCAAGCTAGGGGACCGATTACACAATATGCGTACCTTAAAGCATATGCGTCCCGATAAACAACAACGTATAGCCCAAGAAACGTTAGAAATTTTTGCGCCATTGGCACATCGCTTAGGTATTTTTAATATTAAATGGGAACTAGAGGACTTATCGTTCCGTTATTTAGAACCAGAAAAATATTATGACCTAGTACAACAGATGAGTGAAAAACGACAAGCTCGTGAGGATATTGTAAATGATACTATGAATACTTTGAAAGATGCTTTGGAACATGCTCATATTAAAGCAGATGTAAAAGGTCGTCCCAAACACTTTTATAGTATTTATAAGAAAATGAAAAAGGACAATCGAGATTTATCTCAAATTTATGATTTGTATGCCGTTCGAGTCATCGTAGATACGATTCCAGATTGTTATGCCGTGCTAGGTACAGTACATAGTTTATGGAAACCTTTGCCGTATCGCTTTAAAGATTACATTGCGATGCCGAAGTCGAATATGTATCAATCCTTGCATACCACAGTTATCGGTACAAAAGGTCAGCCTGTAGAAATTCAAATTCGTACTTGGGATATGCATCGTGTGTCTGAATATGGTGTAGCCGCCCATTGGCGATATAAGGAAGGTAATAAAGGGAAAGCAGAAGCTGATTTTGATGCCAAGGTAGGCTGGATTCGTCATGTTCTTGAGTGGCAAGATGCAAGCGATCCGAAAGAATTGCTTAACGCTTTGAAACTGGATGTCTTTACAGGGGAAGTATTCGTCTTTACTCCTAAAGGTGACGTTATGAAGTTGCCAAAAGGCACTGTACCACTGGATTTTGCGTATCGTGTTCATACCGATGTGGGAAATAAATGCGTAGGAGCTAAAATTAATGGCAAGATTGTTCCTCTAGATTATGAACTGCAAAATGGGGACATCGTTGAAATCGTCACTTCTAAAAATGGGAAACCACGGTTAGACTGGTTAAATATTGTCGGCTCTACAGAAAGTAAGACAAAGATTCGAAACTGGTTTAAGCGTGAAAATAAAGAAGAAAATATCGTCAAAGGTAGAGAACTATTAGAAAAAGAAGCGAAACGCTTAGGCTATGATTGGAAGGACTTAACAAAAAATGGTCGCCTAGAAAAGATTGGAAAATCTTTGAATGCTGGCGGCGAAGCTGAGCTGTACTCTGCCGTCGGATTTGGTGGACTTTCAGTGAATACAGTATTACTCAGATTAGTGGACATTCATAAGCAGGAAGTCGCTAAGGAAGAGCAACGAAAAGATACGATGGCTGTCATCGACCGTCTTAAAGTACATCAAGGAAAATCTAAGAAAAGTAGCAGTGGTGTTCTTGTAAAAGGTGAAGCTGGTGTGATGGTTCGTATGGCTCGTTGCTGTAATCCTGTACCAGGAGACGATATTATTGGCTATATTACGAGAGGCCGAGGCGTTTCTGTACATCGTGCAGATTGTACCAATATTGGTCATACCCCAGATGATTTGAATCGTATGATAGAAGTCGATTGGGAAGGAGCTACACAGGATCAATTCCAAGTAAGTGTGTCCGTGCATGCCTATGATCGCAGTGGTTTGTTAATGGAAGTGATGGCAGTCTTGTCAGAAATGAAAATTAACATTTCCAATATTAATGCGAAAACTGACGATGCAAAAGATGTAACCATTCATTTAATGTTAGATATTAAAGATTTGTCACAACTCGATTATGTGATGACGAAGTTACGTCGAGTGAAAGATGTATATTCAGTCCATCGAGGAGGGAAAGCATGAGAGCCGTTGTACAACGTGTGAGTTCTTCTTCGGTTACCGTAGATGAGTCTGTTATTGGTAGTACGAAGCAAGGTCTTTTAGTACTAGTAGGCGTAACAGATACGGATACAATAGAGGATGTACAATATATTTGTGAAAAGGTAAGCCACTTACGCATTTTTGAAGATGAACAGGATAAGATGAACCTATCCGTATTAGATGTAGGTGGTGAGGTGTGCGTAGTTTCGCAATTCACTCTCTACGGAGATGCGCGTAAGGGGCGTCGACCGAATTTTATGAAAGCAGCTCCACCAGAGATGGCAGAGCGCTTATATTTGGAGCTAGTAGAGGCTTTCAAAGGAAAAGGCTTAATCGTGAGTACAGGTCAATTTCAAGCTCATATGCAAGTAGCATTGGTCAATGATGGACCTGTGACGATTCTATTAGAGAGTAGTAAAGAGTTTTAATGGAGTTAAGAAATGAAGTTATATTATATGCCCTTAGGGGCGTATGGAACGAATTGTTACATTGCGCATAATGAAGCAGATAATACGTGCCTTGTAACTGATCCAGGCGACGAAGGAGAAAAGTTAAAAGAAATTCTAGATAGTCACGAATTTAAGGTGCAAGGTATTTTATTAACTCATGGGCACAGTGATCATATTGGAGCTGTAAAAACGTTGGTGGATGCGTACCATGTGCCAGTATATATTCACGAAGGCGATGCGGAATGTTTGACGAATCCAACGGTGAATTTGAGTGCTCATTCTGGTCGCTATATTACAGCAGAAGTAGATGATGTACGCTATGTAAAAGAGGGCGATACGATTTCCTTAGGTGACACTACCTTTACTGTGATTGAAACACCAGGTCATACACCAGGTGGAGTATGTTATTACACAGAGGGAACTTTACTGGCAGGGGATACCTTGTTCCAAGGGTCAATAGGCAGGACGGATTTTCCTAATGGAGATTTTGACGTATTAAGTAAGGGGATTAAAGAAAAGCTATATACATTGCCAGAAGATACAAAGGTCTATCCTGGACATGGACCAGAAACAACAATTGGCGATGAAAAGCAATTTAATCCATTTGTACGGTAGGTGATAGGATGGGACATAAATCTATACAATATTGGCTACGCTGTATTTTACTGATTTTAGCGAGTATAGGTCTAACGATTGCATTACCGGTAGTGATTCCCTTAGTGATTGCTATTATTTTAACCTTGCTCTTATGGCCTTGGGTAAATATGACGCAACAATATATTCGAAAGTATTGGAAGCAATGCCCACGATGGTTAGCTATTATTCCATCTTTCGTGGTAGTGGCACTCATATCTACCGTGTTGGTTCGATATGTGATGGTACCAGTAATTAGTGAATTAACAAAATTATTAATTAACTTACCATATGTATTAGACCAATTTGTAGAAGTGGTAAAAGGATTACAAGGTATCGATGGTGAAAGTATCATACCACATCAATTTGAAGGTGTGATTAATTCAACTCTAGTTACGATTGGTAATTATGGAGTGGATTTAGCACAACGTGGTGTGCTTGCTATTGTGTCCTTTGCTAGTACCTTATTACAATTGTTATTAGTACCGATTTTAACATTTTATTTACTGAAAGATGGACGTAGTATTAAACGGGCTATATTAAATATTTTTTCCAGCCCTACTTCAGCTCATTTGGAAGAAGTAGTGAATGATATTATTCGTACTTTAGGAGGATATTTACGGGGGCAATTACTATTAGCAAGTAATATGTTTTGCCTTACATTTATCGTATGCTATTGCTACGATTTGCCGTATCCTCTTGTATTAGCAGTATTAGCGGGTATCGCGGAGTGGATTCCTATTATTGGACCATTTATTAGTGCAGCGCCAGCCATTATTTTAGCCGCTGTTATTAGTGGTCCTCTAGCCGTAAAAGTTGCCATTACATATGGGATCTTGCAAGTGCTAGATGGACAAATTATTATGCCTAAGATTATGGGGCATGTTATTAATCTTCCCCCATTAGTTATTATTACAGCCATTTTTGTGGGAGGCTATTTCTTTGGGATGATCGGTATGATGACTGCCGTACCATTGACAGCTGTAGCACAAATTATAGCAAAACGGTTGTGGTATTTTAATAAATATTATAGTTTACAGAAAGAGGAACATCATGGATAAAGCAATGGAAGTACAAGCAACAATGGAAAAATTAAAAGAGCGTATTAAAGATAAAAAATATAAATTAACAACACAACGTCAAATTATCTTACAAACGTTTATTGAAGCAGAAGAAAAACACTTAAGTGCAGAAGATGTGTATATTTTAGTGAAAAAGAACAATCCAGATATTGGTTTAGCTACGATTTACCGTACATTGGACTTATTCACTGAGTTAGACTTAGTGAAACGTTTGGATTTTGGTGATGGTCGTAATCGCTATGAATTAAATAGCGATGAATTATCTCATTTCCATCATCATTTGATTTGTGTTAAGTGTGGCTGCGTGAAAGAATTTGAAGATGATATGTTGGAAACATTAGAATCCATTATCGCTAAAAAATTGAACTTCCATACCACAGACCATCAATTAAAAGTATACGGTTTCTGTGGCGAATGTCATGAAAAGGCAAAACAAGCAGAATCTGAAAAAGAACATGCATAATACATATAGCTATGAAGGACCTATGGAGTTAGGTTCTGTCATAGCTCATCAATGTGGTGCAGTGGGATTGTTTTCATCGAAAGACAACCCTGACTTTATTATATATGTATCGGATATTAGGGAATCTGGCTCTAGTCCTTATGTACAAGGTCTATTTCCCATAGAGTATAGGCAAAATGAGTCTACTCCGAGTGTGTTAGTACAATTTGGGGATATTATCAGTGAACTAGAGGCAGATACTGATGGTACACAGTTGATAGTACAGTTGTTCTGCCATACTAGAGTACAAGAAGAGCTATTGGAGACTGGTATACAGAGACCATCAGAGTTATACGCAGACTATCTTCATATATGGTCTATTTCTGGAAAAGACACTGTGGAAGGTCGGAAACTGATAGGCAGAGAAGTCTTATCAAAGCTTAGACGTATATTGGGTGTGAGGACTAGTTTATGGGGCACTTTAGTAGGCGTACGGCCTACTAAGTTGACCCATAAACTATGGGACTCCTTAGGTGATTTAGAGAAGGTTCGGCAAGAACTGGAAAGTATCCATAGTATTAGCCATGTGAAGTGGAAATTATTAGAGCAAGTGGCAGTACTGGAACGCCCGTATGTAGCACATGTACAACAATCTCCTAAGGAGATTAGTTTGTATAGTGGCATTCCTTTCTGTGAAACTCATTGCACCTATTGTTCCTTTCCCTATGGACTCATTCAAAACTATGGAAAGATACAGGACTTTGTGGATGTCTATCATCGTGATATAGAACACTTGAAAAGACTTGTTAAAACATATGGTTTAGAGGTACAATCGTTATACATGGGTGGAGGAACTCCAACCAGTTTAGGAGATGGAGACTTTCACCATATTGTGCATGCATTGGGAGATGTGATTCCAAAGGGCCGTGAGTTTACTGTAGAAGCCGGGCGTCCTGACTCATTGAATGCTAACAAGGTTCAATCTATTGTAGATGCGGGTGTTACTAGGATTAGCTTGAATCCCCAAACGATGCAGGATGATTTGTTGCGTATCATTGGCCGTGGTCATAGCGTTGCAGAATTTTTATCTATCTATGAGTATGTGGAGAGCCACACAAATTGTTCTATCAATATGGATTTTATTGCAGGATTACCACGTCAAACAGTAAAAAGTATGGAAGAGAATGTGCAATACATTGAGCAGTTACGTCCTCACAATGTAACTGTCCATACCTTAGCGTTGAAAAAAGGTAGTCCTTTATATGGGAGTAGCTTTGCCAAAGAGATTCCTTCTGAGGATATGGTCCAAACTATGTTAGATGAAACCCATGAAGCATTATTGCAATTAGGATATATACCATACTATATGTATCGTCAACAATACATGGTGGGGCAAATGGAGAACATTGGCTACACCTTGCCAAACTATGAAAGCATTTATAATATACAAATGATAGAAGAACGTCAGTCCATACTTTCCATAGGACCAGGTAGTGTCTCTAAATGGATAGATGGTGCTGATTTTAGGCAACAAAAACAATACATGCCGAAAGATGTAGATACGTATATTCAAGATATACAACGACTATTAGAGAAACGTACTTTACTAAGTAATAAACATTGGAGGGACAGCTAGTGGCTATTCAAAAACCAAGAGGGACACAAGATTTATTGCCGAGTGTTCTTGGAAATTGGTACTATATTGAAAATACCATTCGTCGATTATGTAAGACCTATGGATTTGAAGAAGTTCGTACGCCTATGTTTGAAGAAACAGGCTTATTTTTACGCGGTATTGGGGAAACTACAGATATCGTACAAAAAGAAATGTATTCCTTTCCTACAGGAGATAAAAAAGATCAATCCTATACATTGCGTCCAGAAGGAACTGCTTCTGCGGTGCGTGCGTATTTAGAAAATAAAATTTATGGACAAGAATCGATTACAAAGTGGTTCTATATTGGCCCTATGTTCCGTCACGATAAGCCGCAAGCTGGTCGCTATCGTCAATTCCATCAATTTGGGGTAGAATTATTGGGTACACAAGCTCCAAGTGCTGATGCGGAATGTATCTCTTTGGTGTTACAATTATTGCGTGACCTAGGTTTAAAAGATTTGAATGTAGAAGTAAACTCTGTAGGTTGTCCAACGTGTCGTCCTGCGTATAGAGAGAAATTAATTGCTTTCTTTGAACCAAAAAAAGAAGAACTATGTGAACTGTGTCAAAGCCGCTTATACAAGAATCCATTGCGTATCCTTGATTGTAAAGAAGAAAAGTGCCAACAATTGGCAGTAGGGGTTCCGGAGTTAAGTGATAATTTATGTGAAGAGTGTCAAGATCATTTCCATCATGTGAAAGAATACTTAACAGCAGCTGGCGAGAAATTCAGTTTAAATCCACGCTTGGTTCGTGGGTTAGACTATTACACGAAAACTGCTTTTGAAGTACAGTATACTCCATTGGGGTCTCAAAGTGCTGTTGCTGGTGGTGGTCGTTATGATGGTCTAGTAGAAGAACTAGATGGACCACATACACCTGCGGTAGGCTTTGCGATGGGTATGGAACGGTTATTGTTGGCTCTAGAAAAACAAGGCTTATTACCAGAACCAACACAAGAAGATTCCGTCTTCGTAGTGGCATTAGGAGAAATGGCACAAAAAGAGGCTTTCAGAATTACAAATACCTTGCGTAATGCCTATGTAAAAGCAGAAATGGAAGGTTCTGGTAAATCTATGAAGAGCCAAATGAAGTATGCTAACAAAATTAACGCAAAATATGTTATTATAATTGGTGATAATGAATTAGCTGAAGGTAAGGTCATCTTAAAATATATGGATACATCTGAACAAGAAACAGTATCCTTAGCTGAGATTACAAACCGTATAACTGAGTTAGTGAAAGGAAATTAGAATGGAAACTATGAAAGGTTTACACCGTACACATCATTGTGGAACTATCGGTGCAGAACAAGTAGGAACAGAAGTGGTTCTTTGCGGTTGGGTAGAGCGCCGTCGTGATCATGGTGGATTGATTTTTATTGATTTACGTGACCGATCTGGGGTTGTGCAAATCGTGGCATCTCCTGATCATAATATGGAGTCCTTCCATAAAGCAGAAGATGTACGTAATGAATATGTATTGTGCGTACGCGGTACAATTACAGAACGTGATGCAGCGGCTGTGAATCCTAATTTACCAACTGGTAAATATGAAATGTATTGTGAAGAGTTACGTGTATTGAATGCAGCGAAAACACCTCCATTCTATATTCAAGACAATATCGATGTAGATGAAAATATTCGTTTAAAATATCGCTATTTAGATCTTCGTCGTCCAGAAATGCAAGCAAACTTGATCTTGCGTCATAAAGTGACAAAAGCGATGCGCGATTTCTTTGACAACAATGGTTTCTTAGAAATTGAAACACCAATGTTGACAAAAAGTACACCAGAAGGAGCTCGTGACTACTTAGTTCCATCTCGTGTAAATCCTGGTACATTCTATGCATTGCCACAATCTCCACAAATTTTCAAACAAATTTTGATGGTTGCTGGCTATGAAAGATATTTCCAAATTGCTCGTTGTTTCCGTGATGAAGATTTACGTGCAGACCGTCAACCTGAATTTACACAATTGGACATCGAAATGAGCTTCATGAACCAAGAGCAAATCTTGAACATGCAAGAGGAAATGATTGCCCATGTATTTAAAGCGGCACAAGATGTGGAAATTCCATTACCAATGCCTCGCATGACTTGGGATGATGCGATGAATCAATATGGTTCTGATAAACCGGATATCCGTTTTGATATGAAGTTTACAGATGTAACTGACTGTGTGCAAGATACAGAGTTCAAAGTATTCCGCTCCGTTATCGACAATGGCGGTCAAGTAAAAGGTATCGTTGTAAAAGGTTATGCAGGTATTCCACGTCGTGAATTAGATGATTTGACAAACTTCGTAGGTATCTATGGTGCCAAAGGTTTGGCTTGGGCTTGTTTCAATGAAGATGGCACAATCAAATCTCAAATCATGAAATTCTTAGGTGAAGATACTATTCGTAACATCGGTGCAAAAATGAACGCAGAGCCAGGTGACTTGGTATTGATGATTGCGGACAAACCAGCTGTGGTTGCGAAAGCTCTTGGCGAATTACGTCTTGAAATGGGTAAACGCCGCGGATTAATTGATGAAAACAAATTGGCCTTCTTGTGGGTAACTGATTTCCCTATGTTTGAATACGACGAAGAAGATAAGCGCTTTGTGGCAATGCATCATCCGTTCACATCTCCACGTGAAGAGGATATGGACTTGTTAGCCACAGATCCAGGTGCTGTAAAAGCCATCGCTTACGACATGGTATTGAATGGTGTGGAAATCGGTGGTGGTTCCATCCGTATTTATCAATCTGATGTACAAGAAAAAGTATTCAATGCGATCGGCTTAAGCACAGAAGAAAGTCGTTCTAAATTTGGCTTTATGTTAGATGCCTTTGAATACGGTGCTCCTCCACATGGTGGTTGTGCTTTCGGTTTAGACCGTTTGGTAATGTTGATGGCGAAACGTCAATCCATCCGTGATGTGATTGCATTCCCTAAAACACAAAGTGCAGCTGATTTGATGAGCCAAGCTCCATCTGAGGTAGCACCAAAACAATTGCGTGAATTACATATCAAAACAGATGTGGCAAAAGAAAAATTAGTATAATCGAATTTGTCCAATAGAAAATTGATATACTTTTAAGGAAAGGGACGGTGTATTTCTTCTTGAAATGACCGTTCCTTTCTGCTATACTATGAGTAAAGAAATTCCTGCTATGTGCGTGTTATATCGCAGTTTTGAGCCAACATTTTAACTTAGGGATTCTCACTCTTGTAAGGGCGCTCTGCCTCTACGAGGACTGTAATCTTACAAGGAGGAAACCCACCTGCCCTTGCAGGATCAAAACACGGTATGGATACGGCATAGTGGGGCTTTTATAACCGCCTTATGGTGGTTTATTTTTTTTGCATTAATAAGAACATATAGACTATATAACTGGATGCATGTATAATAATGTACAGATAATATTTGTTGTAACATCAGGTTTCTACAAGTTTGTTGCTTAACTTGATTTTGTAAACTATACAGGAATTGTTCTATACGGCTACTAAGAAGGAAGCTCGGGCATCAACTATGTATAAGTATATATGTATGTACTACTGCATGCACGGTAGTAGGTATCAATATAAGATGGTAAATATAGGGAGGTGTAAGGATGAATTTGTTTGAGAATATGGAACCAGTAGATCCATTTGAACCCTTGGCGGTCCGCATGCGACCACGTTCATTGGACCATTTCTTTGGACAAGAACAAGTAGTAGGGCCTGGAACATTTCTTCGCTCTATGATTGAAGAAGATAAGGTACCCTCCTTATTGCTATATGGGCCATCTGGGACAGGTAAGACTACGTTAGCCAAAATTATTTCGGAGCTAACTAGTAGTCGTTTTGTTATGCTTAATGCGACCAATGTGGGGATTGGTGAACTTCGAAGTACTATTGAAGAAGCGATGCGTATTCGTACATCTTTGCACCAGAGGACAATTTTATTCTTAGATGAAATTCATCGCTTCAATAAAAGTCAGCAAGATGTATTGTTGCCTTCAGTGGAAAGTGGTCAAATCATTTTAATTGGTGCCACCACAGAGAACCCTTTCTTTGAAGTGAATCGCCCTCTTTTATCTCGATTGCGCTTGCTTACTCTAGAGCGATTAGATGCTGCGGCATTAGTGGCAATCTTACGTCGTGCTTTAACAGATGAAGAGTATGGTCTAGGTAAGAAAGCGCTGATTGTGACAGACGATCTATTAGAGGATATAGGCCGATTTGTAGATGGAGATGCCCGTATGGCTTTAAATATTCTGGAGCAAGTGGGGGCTATGGTTCGATCTGGTGGAGAAATTACCATAGAAATTATAGAAAAAGTACTAGGTCGACGAGTGTATCGGTATGATAAGAAGGGGAATAATCACTATGATGTAATTTCTGCTTTCATTAAAAGTATGCGTGGCTCTGATCCAGATGCGGTGTTATATTATTTAGCTCGTATGATTGAGGCAGGAGAGGATCCTGTATTTATTGCTAGACGCATCGTTATTTGTGCAGCAGAAGATGTAGGACTAGCAGATCCACAAGCCTTGGTAGTGGCAAATGCAGCGGCCCAAGCATCTCATATGGTGGGTCTACCAGAGGCGCGCATTATATTATCAGAGGCTGCTGTATATGTAGCTTTAGCACCTAAGAGCAATAGTACCTACCTAGGAATTGATGCAGCTATCCATGTGGTGCGCCATAAGGAGCAAGGTGAGGTGCCGAAACATTTACGAGATGCTCATTATGGAGGTGCTAAACAATTAGGACATGGAGTTGGCTATCGCTATGCACAGGATTATCCTAATGGTTATGTGGAGCAACAGTATTTACCAGATACCTTAGTAGGTGAGACATTCTATACCCCTTTAGAACGGGGTTGTGAAGGGGAAATTGTGAAAGCTTGGAAAACACGTAAAGGATAAGGTTATTTTCTTGTGAGAAGGCTCAGCTTTGAGAATATTCGATATACTTTCATAGGTGAAAATGGTATAATAAAGTGCTAAGGTATATGATAGAAACAGAGTTTTGGAGTGGAAGATGGCAGAGGAAAAGAAAGGTAAGGCCCCAAGAAGGGGACAAAAGATACAATCGAAACGTTCTACGCCTCTTAAAGAAGATAAACGAGGTAGCACTAGGGGAACTAAAGCAGAGCCTAAGGGAATTCGCACTGAGGTGAAAGGCTTACTTCTCATGTGTTTTGCTATATTAGCACTTGTAGGTATGGCCGGCATTGAACTGGGAGCCTTAGGAAGTATTATCAGTGGTATTTTCTCTTATGGTTTTGGCCTAGGTGGTTGGGTTGTAGCTATATGGGTTCTATACAATGGCTGGTGCTGGCTTTATAAAGGGGCATTGGCATCAATTACAAGAAAAGGATTGCTATATACAGCGTTATTACTAGTTGTATTAGTGCAACTGGTACTGTGGAATGTCGATAATGGAGATGAATTAGGAACTACAACATTAGCAAATAATGGCGGTGTACTAGGTGGTTTATTAGGAGTCTTTTTAAGAAATTTATTAGGGAATATTGGCGGCATTTTAGTGACATCCATTCTTGGTCTTGCTTGTGTATTGGGGATTACAAAATTATCCCTCCGTGAAGGCTTGCATAAAGCGAAGGATAAGGCTAGTGTGGGGCTCGAAATAGCGCAAGAAAAAGCAACAGAAACAGCTAGTGCCATTCGTGAACAAGTACATGAATGGCGTGAAGAACGTCGTAAGGCCTATGATCGTGAAAAAGACACTAGGTATCCTAAAATAGAAGAGGATATGTTTGATATAGAATTGGAATCTGATGTTGATGTAATTACCGAAAAAACTGGTGCTGAATCTACTGAAAAAGCGATTGAGGAAGTTCAGAGAACACAGGTATCAAACCTAGAAGAAACGGTAAACCCCACACCAGAGGAAGAAGTAATCGCTTCCAATGCACAGATGGAAGCAGATTTTACTGAAATGGAAGAATATAATACTACACATAACCATATTCCAGAGCCAGAACTATTTGAAGATGAGATAGTGACTAGTACTTCTATGGTGGAGGCACTAGAGAATTCTCCAGTGGTAGATCGAGCAGAGGAATCTATCACAGACGATGCTTCTTTACAGGATATAGGGCAAGATAGGGAGACCACAGATGTGGACGAAGACTCTTATGTACCAGAAGAGTCTATAAATTTAGAACCTATAAAACCTCCATCATTTTTGCAAACTACTAATTATGTAGGATCCTTGGTAGAAGTACCAACCATTGAAACTACGAAAGAAGATACTGCAGCAGTAGCTGTGAACACGGATGGTGTGGCGCGTCCTAGGACGATAGAAAAGCCTTATCAATATCCTCCGTTGACGATGCTTTCACAGGGGAAATCCAATCCTGTGACCAGTGAAGAAGTGGCTCATAATGCAGTCTTACTAGAAGAAACATTAGATAATTTTGGTATTACCGCAAAAGTGGTGAATGCCACACAAGGCCCAACGGTAACACGGTATGAATTAGAACCTGCGAAAGGGACAAAAGTAAGCCGAATTATGGGTTTACAAGATGATTTAAAAATGAGCTTGGCAGCCGTTGATATTCGTATGGAAGCACCTATACCAGGAAAGTCTGCAGTAGGCATTGAAATTCCTAATAAAAATGTGTCTGCTGTTCATTTACGAGATGTATTGGACTGTGAAGAGTTCCAACAAGCGAGTGGTGGTATTCCGGTAGGACTTGGTAAAGATATTGCAGACATGCCGGTTATTACGGACTTGGCTAAAATGCCACATCTATTGGTGGCTGGATCCACGGGGTCTGGTAAATCTGTTTGTGTCAATACATTGATCTCTAGCATCTTGTTTAGTCGTAAGCCAGATGAAGTGAAACTGATTTTGGTGGACCCTAAAATGGTAGAGTTATCCGTGTATAACGGTATTCCACACTTGATGTTGCCAGTGGTAACAGATATGAATAAAGCAGCTGCTGTATTACGATGGGCAGTTCGTGAAATGGATGCCCGCTATATGACATTAGCCACAGCAGGCGTGCGTAATGTGGCTAGCTATAATAAGCAAAATCCAACCAAATCGATGCCTCTCATTTTAATTATTATCGATGAGTTAGCTGATTTGATGATGACCAATCCAGATGTGGAAGAATCCATTGACCGATTAGCCGCAAAAGCACGTGCCGCAGGGATTCATATGGTATTGGCAACGCAACGTCCATCGGTGGATGTGATTACAGGCAAAATTAAAGCTAATGTGCCAAGTCGTATTGCTTTCACAGTGGCTACTCAAATTGATTCTCGCACCATTCTGGACCAAGCAGGAGCAGAACGTCTATTAGGTCGTGGCGATATGTTATTTAATCCTATAGGAGCGAATAAACCAATTCGTATTCAAGGGGCCTTCATTTCTGATGAAGAAGTGGAAGAATTGATTGCTTTTGTCAAAGGACAAGGTCAGCCAGAATATGATGAAGTGATGATGGCAGAAACAGATAAAGGTGCTGAAAGTTCTGATGCCGTTGGCAGTGATGAGGAACAAGATGAATTGTTGGAACGAGCTGTACAAATTGTACTAGAACAACGTAGTGCGTCAGCCTCTATTTTGCAACGTAGATTGCGAGTTGGTTTTTCTAGAGCCGGTCGTTTAATTGATACCATGCAAGATATGAAAATTATTGGTCCTCCTACGAATAGTAGTAAAGGTCGCGATATTTTAATGGGAGAAGATCAAATTAGAGAACTATATTTCCCAAATTTTACAGTAGATTAGAGTAGTGTGCCATTTGCGTTATGTAGATGGCACCTATATGTATAGGAGGTTCTATGGCATCGATTGGCGAGGAACTTAGACGTGAGCGTCAACGACGCGGATTAACATTAGAACAAATTGAAGATGTATTACATATAAAAGTAGCTTACCTACATGCCTTGGAGCATGATGAGTTTAGTCGTATTCCAGGTAGTGTGTACACCAAAGGGTTCATTAAAAACTATAGTGAACTACTGGGCTTAGATAGTCGTCGATTGGTGGATACTTTTAAAAATAGAATGGGTGAATCCTTGACGATTCCCAAACGCAGAATGGTATCAAAAGAACAAGAGAAGGCTGATGCCTTTCGAGAACAGGAATTGATTGAGGCGCCGAAACAAAGGTTAACCTATGAAAGTCGTAAGGCAAAACGACAAAAAACGATGATGATAGAACGATTTGTAGTAGGTGGTATTTTGCTGTTGATTATTCTGTTTTTAGGTTGGCTATTTTTCGTGTAACACAGTATAAGGAATACAATGAAAGAACAATATTTAATTACTACAAAAGCAGAAATGGACGAACGAGGGTGGGCTGAACTTGATTTTGTCATTATCAGCGGAGATGCCTATGTGGATCATCCTTCCTTCGCACCTACTGTAATTGGTAGATTATTAGAGTCCTATGGATATCGAGTCGGTATCATAGCTCAGCCAGACTGGAACGATGTGAATGCCTTTAAGGTTTTGGGAAAGCCTCGATTGGCATCCTTAGTGACAGCAGGTAATTTAGACAGTATGCTCAATAAATTTACAGCAGCCAAGAAACATCGCCGTGATGATGGGTACTCTCCAGGTGGTGAATCTGGGCGACGCCCAGACCGAGCTACGGTGGTGTATGCGAATCGTATGCGAGAGGCTTTTAAAGGGGTTCCTGTTGTTATTGGTGGCATTGAAGCTAGTTTGCGACGATTTGCCCATTATGATTATTGGTCCGATACGGTGCGACGCTCTATTTTGATGGATAGTAAGGCAGATGTTCTTATCTATGGTATGGGAGAAAAGCAAATCCGTGAAATCGCCGAAGCCTTAGATAAAGACCAATTACAAAAACGATTACCTGCCATCAAAGGGATTTGTTATGTTGCCAACACCGTGCCAGAGAATGCTATTGAATCCCCATCTTACGAAGCTATATCAGCAGACAAAGAAATCTTTGCTAAAGCCTTTAAAATGCAATTTGATGAGCAAGATCCACACTATGGGAAAACAGTGGCACAAGGGCATGGTAATCGGTATATAGTACAGAATAGTCCAGCCTTGCCATTAACACAGGAAGAGATGGACCATGTCTATAGTTTACCTTATACGAGAAAATGGCATCCTATGTATGATGCGGCTGGTGGAGTACCTGCCTTAGCAGAAGTACAGTTCAGTATTACTAGCCATCGTGGTTGTTTTGGTAGTTGTTCTTTCTGTGCTATTACAAGCCATCAAGGACGAATTATTCAAAATCGTAGTCATCAGTCGATTTTGGATGAGGCTCACCGCATGACTACCATGGATGGGTTTAAAGGGTATATTCACGATGTAGGAGGACCTACGGCAAACTTCCGTCATGTTGCTTGCGATAAACAGTTAAAAGTAGGTGCCTGTAAGGGGAAAACATGTGCTGCGCCCAAAGCATGCCCTCAGTTAAATACAAATCATGATGACTATGTGAGCATTTTGCGAAAAGTACGTAATGTAAAAGGCGTAAAAAAAGTGTTTGTTCGCTCTGGGTTACGGTACGACTATGTATTGGACAATAATAACAAAGACTTCGTTCGAGAATTGTGCGAACATCACGTGAGTGGTCAATTAAAAGTTGCTCCTGAACATGTATCCGAGCATGTAACGACCATCATGGGGAAAGCCAATAAAAGTTACTTCTTAAAATTTAAATCTTGGTTTGATGAGGCGAATCGTAAATTAGGTAAACAACAATTTTTGGTGCCTTATTTTATGAGTTCGCATCCAGGCTGTACATTAGAAGATGCTATTGAATTGGCAGAATTTTTGCGAGATCAAAATATGACGCCAGAACAAGTGCAAGATTTTATTCCTACCCCAGGTAGCTTATCGACTGCCATGTATTACACAGGAATCAATCCCCTTACAGGTGAGCCTGTGTATGTGGCTAAAAAAGGCAGAGATAAAGCTATGCAACGAGCCTTGATGCAATATAAACGAGAAGATAATTACGAATTAGTAAAAGAAGCCTTAATCAAAGCAAATCGCAGAGATTTAATCGGTTTTGGACCATTATGCTTAATTCCTCCGCGATGTATAAAACGGAATGCACCAAAATCTGATAATACTAGAACTTCAGTTAAGGGTGGAGTGAAACCAACAGGTAGAGGAAAAGGATCTATGCAAGGGGAAGGACGTACAAATAGTGGTTCTAAAACTGGTATAGGAAATCGAAAAAATAAAGGCATGAAAAAAAGGAATTTTGGTTAGGTATCTCTAATAGGTAAAGGAGGTGAATCTATGAAACGGTTACGATTGCTTATGGTGTATGTACTGGTAGTAGTAGGTATGTTTAGTGTAGGCTTGTGGCTTAATGATATGAAACAAGATCAAGTGGATCAACGTGTGATTTCTACAAGAGCAGAAATTACTATCTATACAGATGGGGACCTTGAAGTCATGACGGCTATAGGACAGGCCTATGAAAGAGAGGCACAAGTAAGAGTACATGTTATTCCCATACCGCAGAATCAAATGGGTACACGGTTAGCTTTGCCAGAAGCAGAGCAACAAGGGGATCTTGTGATTTCTACAAAATCCAATCTCAGTGAAGGGGTTGAGCATGGAGCCTTTCGTAGATTGCCAATTACTTTAACGTATTCGGTAGATACAGTATTCCACGGTCCGGATGAGCAATGGGTAGGGATATGGTATGATCCTTATGTCTTAGCCTTACACGATACCTTCTATAGTAGTCAGGGAAAATATGTAAACACTTGGTTTTCCTTAGCTTATACGGGCCCATGGCGCATAGCGGTCACTGATTTTGTAGCCGATGCATCGGCCACTACTTTATTGAATAGTTTTGGTGCTATCTATGGACTAGATGGTGCCATCTCCTATTTTGATAGTTTGCGACCGCGTATTGTACAGTATGCAAAAGCTTTGCCATCTTCAGTGCGCATGGCTGCTATTGGAGATGTACAGGTCAGTGTAGGACATTATTCGGATGCCAAATTATATGAGGTTCATAAATATCCTTTGACGATTTTATATCCTAGGGAAGGTACTCCTTATGATTTGATGGGTGTAGGGATTCTAAAAGGATCCAGTAATGTTGGTGAAAGTGAAGCGTTTGTGAGTTGGTTACTTTCAGAACGGGTACAAGCTGTATTGAAAGAGGGGGATAGGTATTATTTGCCAACCAGAGAAACGGTGGAATCTCATAAAGACCGACAGGGCAATCATCTTGTGTTATGGAATGCAGGGATTGTGAAAGAAGAGCAAGATAAGATATTACAAGAATGGATACGACAAGTGCGTTTTAGAAAGGATACACCATGAGTAAGTTGTTAGGTTATATTAGTTTAGGTTGCGCCAAGAATTTGGTGGATACAGAGGTGATGTTAGGAGCTTTACAAGATAATGGCTATGAAATTACAGAAGAGTTAGAAAAAGCAGAAATTATTATTATCAACACATGCACATTTATCGAGAAAGCAAAAGAAGAATCGATCAATACTATATTAGAGGCTGGTCAATATAAACAATATGGAGACTGTAAAGGTCTTATCGTAGCGGGCTGTTTAAGTCAGCAATACCAAGAAGAATTGTTTACTGAAATTCCAGAAATTGATGCCCTCATTGGAACAGGATCTTGGAATCGTATCATGGAAGCTGTGGAGGCCATTCAACAAGGTCAACGTATTTGTATCATGGATAGTATGACAAATATGTATGATGAAGGCATGCCACGGATGATGACGACACCAGACTATAGTGCATATGTAAAAATTTCTGAAGGATGTAATAATGGATGTACATTCTGTATCATTCCAAAAGTACGTGGGGCCTATCGCAGTCGATCTATGGAGTCTATTGAACGAGAAGTACAACAGCTTGCAGAAGCAGGTGTGAAAGAAGTAGTATTAATTGCCCAAGATACTACCTACTATGGCGCAGATTTGAACAATGGTACACCGTTACTTTCAGAGTTATTGAAACGATTGGCGAAGATTGAAGGTATCGAATGGATTCGCATGTTGTACTTGTATCCAAAACACTTCTCTGATGAATTGCTAGAAACAATCATGACAGAACCAAAGGTGTGCAAGTATATCGATATGCCGCTACAACATATTAATAATACTGTGTTACAACGTATGAACCGTAAGGATACGCGAGAAAATATTGTAGCCTTGTTGCATAAAATCCGCAATCGCAGCGAGCATATTACATTGCGCACATCCCTTATTGTAGGCTTCCCTGGAGAAACAGAAGAACAATTCCAAGAATTGGCAGATTTTGTCAAAGATATTCGATTTGATCACATGGGTGTATTTACGTACTCTCAAGAGGATGGTACACCAGCAGGTCTGATGGATGACCAAATTCCTGAAGAAGTGAAAGAAGAACGATACCATACATTAATGGCTATTCAAGCACAAGTTTCAGAGGAACATAATCGTGATCTAGAGGGAACGATCCATCAAGGCCTAATTGAAGCTATCGATGAAGTAGAGCCGGGAAAATTTTTGGCTCGTGGACGTTTGCAAATGCAGGCTCCAGATGTAGATGGTAACATGTATGTAGAAGATGTAACAGGACTTTCTGAAGGCGATATTGTGACTGTAAAAGTATCACAAGGTTTCGCTTATGACGTGGTAGTAGAAACTATATAGGATGGTGATAGCATGATCGTAGAATTAATCTCTACAGGATCAGAATTATTACTAGGACATATTGTCAATACAAATGTGAAATGGCTCAGCGAAGAACTGAACAATCGAGGCTATTCTGTGACATATCAAACGACGGTGGGGGATAATCCTGAGCGTATGAAAGAGGTATTTCAACGAGCAGGGAAGCGAGCAGATATTGTGATCAGTTCTGGAGGCTTAGGTGCTACCCAAGGAGACATAACTAGAAAATCCTTGGCAGATGCGCTAGGATTACCTTTGGTATTTCACGAAGAAGCAGGTCGTGAGGTAGATTCTTTTTATGAGAAACAAGGACGGGTGAAACCTTACGCATCTGACCGAGATCGGTATTTGCCAGAAGGGGCAAAGGTACTACATAATCCAGTAGGTGTGGCACCGGCAGTGGTAGTGGAACAGGATGATACGGTATATGTATTGTTACCAGGTCCTCCATCAGAATTACAAGGAACTTTTATAGAAAGTGTGACCCCCTTTTTAGAGCAACGTTTTGGACAGCAAGGGATGATTTATTCTGAACGGTATGCTGTGTATGGATATCGTGAAATGCAACTAGAGACTCTATTGCAAGACTTGATTCAGAATCAGCAGAACCCAACTATAGCATTATTGATCAAACCAGGATACATTGAAATTCGCTTAACTGCAAAAGGCGAATCAAAAGTAGACTGTCAGGAGAAATTAGGTCCATGGAGGTCTATCCTATTAGAACGCTTGGAAGATATCCGTAGTTTAGATGCATCGGTGTTGGAAGACTTTCACAAGGTGGCTCTAACAACAGGTGTTACCATAGGGACGGCTGAATCTTGTACAGGTGGCCTAGTAGGAAAAATGTTGACTGACTTAGGTGGTAGCAGTGGATATTATCAGGGTGGTATTATTTCCTATGCAAATGCGGTGAAAGAACAAGTATTAGGTGTATCACCAGAGACATTGGCAACATATGGTGCTGTCAGTGAAGAAACAGCTAAGGAAATGGTAGAAGGTGTATTTCGTGTATTACGTACAGACTATGCCATTGCGACCACAGGGATAGCAGGTCCAGGTGGTGGCAGTCAAGAAAAACCAGTAGGTCTTGTATATATTGGTATAGGTACACCACGAAGAATAACTGTATATAAAGAGATATTTATAGGGGATCGTACTAGTATCCGTAAGAGTGTAGCGGAACGAGCGATTCAATATGTATATAAAGAATTAATAGAAAGGTAGAACAATGGCAAAGGATAAAGCAAAAGAAGCAGCAATTGATATGAAAAGCGGATCTCAAGAAGATCGTATGAGAGCTTTAGAAGGGGCTTTAAAACAAATTGAAAAAGACTTTGGTCAAGGCGCGATCATGCGCATGGGTGAAGCGGCGGATAAAATGAACATTGAAGTCATTTCTACAGGCGTATTGGCCTTGGATTTGGCAGTTGGTGTAGGTGGGTTTCCACGGGGCCGTATTATTGAAATTTATGGACCAGAATCTTCTGGTAAAACTACGGTGGCTTTACATGCAGCAGCAGAAGCACAACGTAATGGTGGCGTTGTTGCCTTCATCGATGCGGAACATGCCTTAGACCCTGTATATGCGAAAAAATTAGGCGTAGACATCAATAGCTTGTTGATTTCCCAACCAGATAATGGTGAACAAGGCTTAGAAATTACAGAGGCTTTGGTTCGCTCTGGGGCAGTAGACTTAATCGTTGTGGACTCCGTAGCGGCCTTAACACCTAAAGTAGAGATTGATGGTGAAATGACAGATGCTCACGTTGGGGTACATGCGCGTTTGATGAGTAAAGCATTACGTAAATTAACAAGCTCCATCAGTAAAACTAGAACAGTTATTATCTTTATTAACCAATTGCGTGAAAAAGTGGGCGTTATGTTTGGTAACCCAGAAACAACTACAGGTGGCCGTGCTTTAAAATTCTACTCTACGATTCGTTTAGATGTACGCAAAGGGGAAGCGTTGACTTCTGCTAAAGAACATGTCGGTAACCGTACAAAAGTAAAAGTTGTGAAAAATAAAGTAGCCCCTCCATTCAAAGTAGCAGAATTTGATTTGATGTTTGGGGAAGGTGTTTCTTATGAAGGTACCTTAATTGACATCGGTGCGAATATTGAAGTGATCAAAAAGTCTGGTGCTTGGTATTCCTATAATGGAGAGCGTATGGGTCAAGGTAAAGAGGCTGCCAAAGTATTCTTGAAGGAAAACCCTCAAATTGCTCAAGAAATTGATGCTATCATTCGTGATACATTAGCAGCAGAACCATTGAATGTACTTGGTCATGATGAAGAAGTGGATGAAGTAGCAACTACTGAAACTGTGGATATGGAATAATGGTATTTCGTACATCGAAAGAAGAGGAGTGGACATTTGCATCAGCTATGGAGCAAGCTTTGCGCTTATTAGGACCACGGTCCTTAAGTACCTTAGAGCTACGGCGTAAATTGTCTCAACGGTCTGTGCCTAGTGAGTTAATACACGATGTAGAAGAAAAACTTCTATCCTTATCGTACTTAGACGATGAAGAATTGTCGGAAGAAGCGTTGCGTGCCTATATGGAGGCAGAAAAGCATAGTACCTATTACATTCGTGAAAAAATGCGCGAACGAGGTCTTACTGTATCTTATGTATTAGATGACTATGATGAATGGTCGGTAGCGGTAAAACTATTAGAGCAACGATTTCACATATCCGATGAGGAGCGGTTAGCAGCTATCGAAGAGGGTGAAGAAGATAAGTTTAGCAAGAAAAAAATAATTTATTTTTTGAAGAATCGTGGATTCGCTGTGAGCACAATTCAATCTATCTGTTATGAATGGGGCCCCTACTTAGAGTAGGGGCTTTGTCTTGACATTCCACGGTGTATGAACTAAAATTAAAATAGCCTTAATAATAAGCAAAATAAAATTTAAAAGCAAAATGGGCGAGAAACCGGGGAAGCGGATGTATCGACTTCTCCTTTTTTTATGCAAGTGGGAGGTGAACACGATTTTAGAATACAGCATTATTGCCGTAGTCATGGTATTAATTGGTCTTGGAGTAGGCTATTTATTGCGTCGCAATATTGCAGAAGGTAAGCTAAACAAAGCGGAAACAGAAGCTGCACGTATTGTTGCTGATGGCGAGCGCTTAGCGGAGTCTAAGAAAAAAGAAGCGTTACTGGAAGCAAAAGAAGAAATTCATAAATTGCGTGCTGATGTTGATAAAGAAAATCGGGATAGACGTAATGAATTACAACGTCTTGAACGACGGATTTTACAAAAAGAAGAGCAATTAGACAAAAAACTAGACAGTATTGAACGCAAAGAGGAGTCCTTGCACCACAAGGAACGCAATCTAGAAAAAGCGGAAGAAAAAATTGAGGTATTGCATCAACAACAAATGGAAGAGTTAGAACGAATTTCTAGCTTAACCTTTGATGAAGCAAAACAAATTTTATTGACAAAAGTAGAACAAGAGATTCGTCACGACACTGCTGTGATGCTTAAAGATCTTGAGCAACAAGCAAAAGAAGAGGCGGAAAAGAATGCCAGAGAAATTATTTCTATGGCCATTCAACGATGTGCAGCTGACCATGTAGCAGAATCTACAGTGTCTGTGGTGACATTGCCAAATGATGAGATGAAAGGCCGTATTATCGGTCGTGAAGGCCGTAATATTCGCGCTTTAGAAACGCTAACGGGTATCGACTTAATTATTGATGATACACCAGAAGCAGTTATTTTATCCGGATTTGATCCAATTCGTCGCGAAGTAGCACGAATTGCCTTAGAAAAACTCATTGTAGATGGACGTATCCATCCAGCTCGTATCGAGGAAATGGTTGAAAAAGCACGCCGTGAGGTGGAAACAACTATAAAAGAAGCGGGCGAGCAAGCTACTTTTGAAGCAGATGTACATGGCTTACATCCAGAAGTGATTCGTATTTTAGGTAGACTAAAATATCGTACTAGTTATGGACAGAATGTACTAAAACATTCTGTAGAAGTATCTCATTTAGCAGGTATGATGGCAGCGGAATTAGGCTGCGATGTAGTACTGGCTAAACGAGGCGGTTTATTACATGATTTAGGCAAAGCCTTAACACATGAAATTGAAGGATCTCACGTGGAAATTGGCGTAGATCTTGCTAAAAAATATCATGAAAGCGCATTGGTACAAAATTGTATTGGCGCTCATCATGGTGATGAAGAGTTTAAATCTGTAGAGGCTGTATTGGTAGCGGCAGCAGATGCTATTTCTGCAGCACGACCAGGAGCTAGACGCGAAACATTAGAAAATTATTTAAAACGATTATCTAAGTTGGAAGAAATCGCTGAATCTTTTGAAGGCGTTGAAAAATGCTTTGCTATCCAAGCAGGTCGAGAGATTCGCGTTATGGTAAAACCAGATAAAGTGGATGATGTGGAAGCGAACTTGTTGGTACGTGACATCATTAAACGAATCGAAAATGAATTAGAATATCCAGGACAAATTAAAGTTGTGGTTATTCGTGAAACACGAGTCGTAGATTACGCGAAAAAATAGTCTACATAAGTGGTTGGAGCAGCCTTTGGCTGCTCTAACTTCTTTTTTTTCACACTATATATGAATTGCATATATAGTGTGAAGAAAAAGAAAGTATCTGTAAGTAGGAGTTTTTTTATTTGTGTAGAATAGTATAGATAGAGAACGTATATATAATTTATACTTTTTAGTAAATACACTGTAGTGCATAGCTTAGGAGAATGACATGAGCAAGTTTTTTGATGATGATATAATTGAACAAGTCAAAGATGCCAATGACATTGTGTCTGTCATTTCTGAGCATATTCCATTAAAGAAGAAAGGGAAAAACTATTGGGGTTGTTGTCCATTTCATAATGAAAAGACACCTTCTTTTAGCGTGACCCCTGAAAAGGGCTTTTTTTATTGTTTTGGTTGCCGAGAATCGGGGAATGTTATCAGTTTTTTAATGAAATATGATAATTTAACGTTTCCAGAAGCGATAGAAAGATTAGCTAATCGTGCTAACATTGCTTTGCCAGAGCGGACCGTATCATCAGCAGAACGAAAACGTATGGCCCGTATGGAATCTATGTATGAAGTGAATGAACTAGCTACAAATTTCTTTCATAATTGTTTAGTAAAAACAGAGTTAGGAAAACAGGGTTTAGACTATTTGCTAAAACGAGGTCTATCCATGGAGACTATAACAAAGTTTCGCTTAGGTTTTGCTCCAGATGGATGGGATAAGTTATACAGTGCCTTTATTGGACGTGGAGTGGACCCTAATTTGTTATTAGAGTTAGGGCTATGCCGTAAAAATGAGCAAGGTAAAATATACGATTATTTTAGAAAACGTGTGATGTTTCCTATCATGGATGGAAAGGGGCGTGTGTTAGGCTTCGGTGGTCGTGTTCTTGACGACAGTAATCCGAAATATTTGAACTCCCCAGAAACGGAAATATTTAATAAAGGACATTTATTATTTGCCTTTTATCAATCCTACCGTAGCATTCGTGAAAAGAAACAAGCAGTCCTTGTAGAGGGGTATATGGATGTACTGAGTTGTCATAATGCAGGCATTACGAATGTAGTGGCATCGTTGGGTACGGCCTATACGAAAGACCATGGTAGGCTATTAATGCGTCAAGCAGAGGAAGTTGTTCTTGCCTATGATATGGACGGAGCTGGTCGTACAGCGGCTAAGCGTGCTATCGAATTATTGCAAAATACAGAATTTTCTGTTAAGGTAGTATCTATGCCTGATGGAAAGGATCCAGATGATTTTATCAAAAATCACGGTTCTGAAGCATGGCAAGAATTGGTGGATACATCGCCAAGAGATTTTGAGTTTTTACTAAATGAAAGCTTACGTCGTCACGATACTAATTCGGTAGAAGGAAAGCGATCTGTTTTGGGAGATATGTTCCCCTTTATTGCGGGCCATGAAAGTCAAGTGCGACGTGATGAATATTTAAAAGCTATGGCATTACCTTTATGGTTAGATGTGAGTACCATTATTACTTACTTTAGACAGTTTCTTCGACAAGGAAATATAGAATTAAAACAGCAGGATCTTAATGTGCCTAAGGAACATTTCACAGATGAAGAAGAATTGCTGTACTGGGTAGGTAAGGATAATACTATTTATACCTTAGTGAGCCAATATATAGGAGTAGAAGATATATCGCATCCTATGTATCGCGTCTATTATGAAAAGATTGGTGACTTGGTAACTAGAGGTGAAACATTGTCGGACATCCTTTTAGAAGGAGCTTTAGATGCAGAATCTTGGCATATGTTTGGCAAATGGTCGGTCTTAATTGACCGTGAAATGAATGAGGAATTATTGCACAATTTAATTCGAAGTGTGCGATTAAAATCCCTTCGCAATCAATATAAGGAACATAGTCGATTGGCAGACCAATTAAGTAGAGCTAATGATCCTAGATTTATAGAAGAGTTACGAATGTGTCAGGATTTACAAGAATTGATTAAACAGTGGTCTTGATGTAGTGAAAGGAAGAGCACAGTGGCAAAGAAGAAAAAAGAATCGCAAGTGCAAGAAATTATCGCGGTTTTATTAGAAGATGCGAAACGAGAAGGCGTCATTACAGCTAAGAAAATTTCTGATGCACTTTCAGAACAAATGGGAGTAACAGCAGAGCAGCTTGATAGTATGTATGCAACATTTAATAATTTAAATATTGAAGTTATTCCTGACGATGAACATGCTTCTGAAAGTGACTTGCATCTACATGATGAATTAGTAGATAAGGATATAGAAGTCGATGTCGATGTAGATGTAGATGTAGATGTGGAACATTTAACTAGTGACATCGATATTGCTACGGAAGAAGATGATGAAGAAAAAGAGATTAATCTTGATTTATCTATTCCTGAGGGGATGAATATTGATGATCCAGTGCGTATGTATTTAAAAGAAATTGGACGTGTTCCATTGCTATCTGGTGACGAAGAAATCATTTTGGCACAACAAATTGAGGCAGGTAATCAAGAAGGAGCTACCTATAAAGAAGTTCGTTTAGGTAGTAGCGCGAAACAGAAATTAATTGATGCTAACTTGCGTCTTGTAGTAAGTATTGCAAAACGCTATGTAGGCCGTGGTATGTTGTTCTTGGATTTAATTCAAGAAGGCAATTTGGGGCTTATTAAAGCAGTAGATAAATTTGACTATACAAAGGGATATAAATTTTCTACCTATGCCACATGGTGGATTCGCCAAGCCATTACAAGGGCGATTGCTGACCAAGCTAGAACCATTCGAATTCCAGTACATATGGTAGAAACGATTAATAAATTAGTACGTATTCAGCGTCAATTATTACAAGACTTAGGCCGTGAACCAAGTCCAGAAGAAATTGCTGAAGGTATGGGTATTACAGTGGAGCGTGTTCGAGAAATTCAAAAAATTTCTCAAGAGCCAGTCTCTTTAGAAACGCCAATTGGGGAAGAAGAAGACTCCCATTTAGGAGATTTCTTAGAAGATAAAGATGCGATAGCTCCAGATGATGCGGCTAGCTTTATTTTGTTGCGAGAACAAATTGTTGAAGTATTTAGTTGCTTAACAGATCGAGAACAACAAGTGTTAGAATTACGCTTTGGTTTAAAAGATGGCAAGCCACGTACATTGGAAGAAGTTGGTCAATTCTTTAATGTGACACGGGAACGGATTCGTCAAATTGAAGGAAAAGCTTTGACAAAACTGCGAAATCGTGGGAAACGAGATAAAATTAAAGACTTTTTATAATGCCTAATATTAAGTAATAGTAGTTAGTATTGTAGGTAGGGATTGAAGCTAATTGTGAAATAATTATGCTGTTATAGTCTTACGTATTAAAATAATGAACCTAGGGGGAAGTTGATATGTTTTGTTCAACTTCCCTTTGATGTATTTGATGGTATTAATAGTAAATATCTTTTTTTAGAGTAAAATAAAATGGTGATATACTTATAAAGAGAAACTTTATAAAAAATACTTGCTATTTAATAATTGTGTGGTATAATTTATGTATAAATAATCATAAGTAGTGAATATATTTTGGGAGGTAATTATGATTAGCATGAAAAAACTAGGTCTTATCCTATGTACAGCTGTTCTTAGTGTAGGTTTGCTAGCTGGTTGTGGTAGTGATAAAAAAGAAGCACAGTTAACACAAACAGCAGGGGTGTTGAAAGTTGGTTCTGAAACCACATTCCCTCCATTTGAATTTGCAGAAGAAAATACTAATAAATATATTGGTTTTGATGTAGATTTAAGTGAAGAAGTAGCCAAACGGTTAGGCTTAAAATTAGAGTTTGTCAGCATGGGATTCGATGCGTTGATTCCTGCTACACAATCTGGCAATATCGATATGATTGCAGCTGGTATTAATGCAACTCCAGAACGTGAAAAAGCATTAGCATTCTCTGAGCCATACTTCAAAGAAGGCGGTTTCATCACTATCGTTCGTAAAGATAATACGGATATCAAAAAAATGGACGACCTTACTAATAAACGTGTAGGGGTTCAAATTGGTACAGTACCTGTGGAAATGGCAAAAGCAATCCCTGGTACAGATGTAAAAGAAATGGATTCTAATAGCAATATCTTCATGGCATTACAAGCAGGTACGATTGATGGTGCTATCATTGACCAAGCAGTGGCTATGTATTACTTGAAACAAGGTGCAGATAAAGATCTTAAATTGGTAGGAGAAGGCACAGATGCTCCTCCATTCGTATTAGGATTCAATAAATCTAACACAGCATTACGTGACAAAGTTAATGAAGCTTTGAAAGCAATGCGTGAAGATGGAACATATCAAAAAATTTACTCCAAATGGTTCGCAAAATAGTTCTGCTATGTAGCCTTGTGGTATTCCTAGACGGGTAGGCAAAGGGAAGAGCACGACACACTCCTCCGCAAACTGATACAGTGGTTAGGTT
>NZ_KQ960748.1 GCF_001553345.1 Veillonella sp. DNF00869 | reverse complement strand
GTGACCGATAGTACCAATGTTAACGTGTGGCTTATTACGTTCAAATTTTGCTTTTGCCATTTTGAATTGTCCTCCCGGATAATTAAAACTTTATATATAGTAATCCTGTGGGGCTATACGCCCCACTAGATACACTTTTGATTAGCCATTTTTCTTAGCTTGAATTTCTTCAGCAATTTTCTTAGGCACTTCTTCATAATGATCGAATGTCATGGAGTAGTTACCGCGACCTTGTGTTTTGGAACGAAGGTCAGTAGCATATCCGAACATTTCGCTCAATGGAACATATGCTTTGATATGTTGGGAACCGTTGCGAGCTTCCATTCCATCCATACGGCCACGACGGGAGTTCAAATCACCGATTACGTCGCCCATGTATTCTTCAGGAACTTCTACTTCAACAGCCATGTATGGTTCAAGTAATGCTGGGTCAGCTTTACGAGCACCCTCTTTGAAGCCCATGGAACCTGCAATTTTGAAGGCCATTTCAGAGGAGTCAACATCATGGTAAGAACCGTCAAATACGATAACTTTGATGTCAACCATTGGATAACCAGCGATAACACCGGATTCCATAGCCTCTTTAACACCGTTCTCAACTGGTCCAATGTATTCACGAGGAATAGAACCACCAACAACTTTATTTTCAAATTCGAAACCAGCACCTGGCTCTTGAGGAATGATTTCCAACCAGCAATGGCCGTATTGACCTTTACCACCAGATTGGCGAACGAATTTACCTTCAGATTTAACTGCTTTACGAATTGTTTCGCGGTATGCTACTTGAGGTTTACCTACATTACAGTCAACTTTGAACTCACGGTTCATACGGTCAACGATGATGTCAAGGTGAAGCTCACCCATACCGGAAATGATTGTTTGACCAGTTTCTTCATCAGTACGAACTTTGAAAGTTGGATCTTCTTCAGCCAAACGAGCTAATGCCATACCCATTTTTTCTTGGTCCGCTTTAGTTTTTGGTTCCACAGCAACAGAGATAACTGGTTCTGGGAATTCCATGGATTCAAGAATAACTTGCGCTTTGTCATCGCAAAGTGTATCGCCAGTAGTAGTATCTTTAAGACCTACTGCTGCAGCGATGTCACCAGCGTATACGCGGTCGATTTCTTGACGGCTGTTAGCATGCATTTGCAAGATACGGCCGATACGTTCTTTTTTACCTTTTGTAGAGTTGAATACATAAGAACCAGACTCTAATGTACCGGAGTACACACGGAAGAACGCTAATTTACCAACATAAGGGTCAGCCATAATTTTGAAAGCTAACGCAGCGAAAGGACCGTCATCAGTGGAAGGACGAGTTGTCTCTTCACCAGTGTTAGGGTCGATACCTTTAATCGCTGGTACATCTGTTGGAGCTGGCATGTAGTCAACTACAGCATCTAACAACATTTGTACACCTTTGTTTTTGTAGGAAGAACCGCAAAGAACTGGGAACAATGTGTTTTCACACACAGCTTTACGAAGAGCTGCTTTAATTTGTTCTTCAGAAATTTCTTCACCTTCCAAATATTTTTCCATCAATTCGTCATCAGTTTCAGCAACTGCATCCACTAACATTTCACGACGCTCTGCTGCAACATCAGCATATTCTTCTGGAATTTCAGTGATTTCGTATTCTTTTCCGTCATCACTGATGTAGATTTCAGCTTTCATAGTTACCAAGTCAATGATACCTTTGAAAGTGTCTTCTGCACCGATAGGCACTTGGATAGCTACGCTATTAGCACCTAAACGAGCTTTCATCATATCAACTACGCGGAAGAAGTCAGCACCTACTGTATCCATTTTATTTACATAAGCGATACGAGGTACGCCGTATTTATCCGCTTGACGCCATACTGTTTCAGATTGAGGCTCTACGCCACCTTTCGCACTGAATACAGCTACGGAACCGTCTAATACACGAAGGGAACGTTCTACTTCTACTGTAAAGTCTACGTGACCAGGAGTATCGATAATGTTGATGCGATGACCTTTCCATTGAGTAGTAGTCGCAGCGGACGTGATAGTGATACCACGTTCTTGCTCCTGCTCCATCCAGTCCATCGTAGCAGCACCTTCATGTACTTCACCGATTTTGTGAACTCGACCAGTATAGTAAAGGATACGTTCCGTTGTGGTTGTTTTACCAGCATCGATGTGAGCCATGATACCGATATTACGAGTTTTCTCTAAAGAAACTTCTCTTGCCACTATATTTCTCCTTAACTAATTACCATTTGTAATGAGCAAATGCTTTATTAGCCTCTGCCATTTTATGAGTATCTTCTTTTTTCTTAATAGCTGCGCCAGTATTATTGAACGCGTCCATTAATTCGCCTGCTAAACGTTCTTTCATAGTGCGTTCACCACGAAGACGAGCATAGTTTACCATCCAGCGAATACCTAGAGATAAACGGCGATCAGCACGAACTTCAACCGGCACTTGGTAGTTAGCACCACCGATACGGCGAGCACGTACTTCTAATACAGGCATTACATTTTTTAAAGCCTGATCAAAAACTTCCATAGGGTCTTGACCCATTTTGGAACGAATAATTTCAAATGCATCATATACGATGGATTCAGCAATGCCTTTTTTGCCATCGTACATTACTTTGTTAATGAAACGTGTTACTAATTTGCTATTGTACACCGGATCTGGTAGTACATCGCGTTTCACAACAGGGCCTTTTCTTGGCATGTCAATTCCTCCTTTAACGATGTGTGTTCTCTAATCTTATGCTAAATTATTTTTTAGCACGTTTCGCGCCATATTTGGAGCGGCTTTGCATACGATTTTGTACGCCAGCTGTATCCAATGCACCACGAACGATGTGATAACGCACACCAGGAAGGTCCTTAACACGACCGCCTCTGATAAGTACAACGCTGTGTTCTTGTAAATTGTGACCAATGCCTGGGATGTATGCAGTTACTTCAATACCATTTGTCAAACGAACACGGGCAACTTTACGAAGCGCGGAGTTCGGTTTTTTAGGCGTAGCTGTGTATACACGAGTACAAACACCACGTTTTTGTGGACACTCTTTCAAAGCTGGAGAGTCAGATTTACGCACTAAAGTTTTACGGCCTTTACGTACTAACTGGTTAATAGTTGGCATGTGGGCACCTCCTTTCCAAACAATTAGATTTATAATTGATCCGCTCGATAATATATCGTTCGGATATTACCAAAACTAGCGAAGCACGCCGATTGCGGCAGCTCCTACTTTAATATGAGCAGCTTGCCCAAGTTCTTCCATCGTATGATTTCGATCTACAGGCACATTGTGCTCTAAACAAACTTCCAGAATCGGCAAGATAATTCGGTCATCGCTATCAAGACCTACAAATACACACTCTACTTCATCGCGCCCCACAGCTTTGCGGGTTTGTTTCGCTCCTATTATGAGATTTGCATTTGAAAGCATATCGATTGTCATATGCGTCTCCTTCTTATTCGTTACTTGCTTTAGGGCGCACTGCTCCTTAAGCACTTTACTAGTGTACCATTGTTTATATGCCCTGTCAAACGATTTTATCCCTTACAAATCGCTAGAATAAAGCATTTTATATGTACATGCTTCCGTGCGGTTCAAAAATATATTTTTCTGTATATTTTGAGTTGGTTTTATGCAGTTATAGCGTTTTATTTGTATGTATATGCATTGCTTTTTCTTTTTTGTATTTTATCTATGCGAAATTGATATAGCAAAATTATTTGTTTTTATATGACATAAAGAAATAAGCGGATAACTTCCTACAGGTTGTTATCCGCTATTTCTTCCAACAATGTTAACTAGCTATCTATGCTCGTCTGATTGTCTTATATTATTCTGCTGTCTCTACATCTGTAGTTTCACTTGTTACATCTGCACTGACTACTTCTGTATCCACCACTAGATCTTCTAACTCAGGCGTATGTTTTATTACCTTAATTTTACGATAGCGGCTCATGCCTGTACCAGCTGGTATTAATTTACCAATGATAACATTTTCTTTTAAGCCAAGTAATGGATCAATTTTACCTTTGATCGCTGCTTCTGTAAGAACACGTGTTGTTTCTTGGAAGGAAGCTGCTGACAAGAAGCTGTCGGTTGCCAAGGCTGCTTTGGTAATACCCAATAGTGTACGAACACCAGTAGCTTCTTTTTTACCATTTAAGCGTAAACGACGGTTTTCATCTTCAAATGTATTTACATCGATAGAATCTCCTGGTAATACATCTGCATCGCCAGCATCTTCAATTTTCACTTTATGTAACATTTGACGAACGATAACCTCGATGTGTTTATCGTTAATTTCTACACCTTGAGATTTGTATACTTTTTGTACTTCATATACTAGGTAACGTTGCGTTGCTTCTGTACCCATTACACGCATAATGTCATGAGGGTTAATGGAACCTTCTGTTAAACGTGCGCCTAAAGATACTACGTCACCATCTTTCACAATGATGCGAGATCCATAAGGGATTAAGTAATCAAACTCTTCACCCTCAGCTGTAGTAATAAAGATAGTATTGGTGCCTTTTTTATTATCGTTAGGAACGACACGTACAGTACCTTCTACTTCTGCAATGATAGCATTACGTTTTGGACGACGTGCTTCAAACAATTCTTCGACACGAGGTAAACCTTGTGTGATATCATCACCGGCAACACCGCCTGTATGGAATGTACGCATTGTTAACTGTGTACCTGGTTCACCGATGGATTGTGCCGCAATAATACCTACTGCTTCACCAACTTGTACTTGTCCACCAGTACCTAAGTCACGGCCATAACATTTCATACATACGCCATATGGAGAACGACAAGTCAATACAGAACGGATTTTCACTGTGTCGTAATGTTTTACTACTTCATCAGCTAATTCATCAGTAATTTCACCATTCAATGGAACGATGACTTCACCAGTTTCTTTATTGATTAATTCTTCTGCTGCTGTACGGCCCACGATACGATCTTTCAATGGTTCGATAACGCCAGTACCTTCCACGATAGCTTCTACTTCAATGCCATGAATTTCATTGTTGCGTACTTGAACTTCTTTTACATCAGAGTTTAAGATAGCTTCGATAGCTTCTTCTGTTAATGCTGTATGAGCAGGGAAGATTTCTACACCTTCACTATCAATAACAGGATACACAGTATCTTTACCCAACATGTTTTCAATCATTGTATTGCGTAATGTCGTGCGAATGGTATCATCCACTTCACCTAACGCAATGGTTTGAACAATATTAGTATGGTTGATGTCGCTATCGCTGCCCAATTGTGCGCCACGTAATGCGATAGATTTCACTTGAGATTCTGCTAATGCTTCAATAGTTGCTTCTGTTACGATGCTTTCAGCGTCAGCAATCACTTCACCAGTCATAGGATCCACTACATCGCGATCCAATACACGACCGATTAAATCATCTTTCAAGTATGTTAACGCATCTTTTGTATTACGCGCTAAGCGAGCTCTTTCACGAGCTAAGTCGATACCTACCACATCGCAATCTTCCTCACGAACGATTACGTCTTGAGATACGTCAACAAGACGACGTGTTAAGTAACCGGAGTCAGCTGTACGAAGGGCTGTATCGGCCAAACCTTTACGAGCACCGTGAGAGGACGTAAAGTAATCCAATACAGTCAAACCTTCTTTAAAGTTTGCTTTAATAGGCAAGTCGATGATACGACCAGATGGATCCGCCATCAAACCACGCATACCCGCTAACTGACGGATCTGTTGTTTGTTACCACGGGCTCCGGAAATCGCCATCATATATACTGGGTTGAAACCATCTTGGTCAGCCGCCATATTATCCATCATGGCTTCTGTTACATTGTCGATAGCTTCATTCCAAAGTTCGATCGTTTTACGGTAACGTTCTTCTTCTGTAATTAAACCACGACGATATAGACGGGATACTTTATTAACTTCTGTATCTGCCTCTTCTACGATACCAGCTTTTACTTCTGGTACTTTGATATCCGCAATAGCAATTGTCATACCAGCACGGCGAGCGAAGGAGTAGCCCAAGGATTTAATACGGTCCAATAGTTCTGCAGTTTTTTCGTTGCCGAACGCTTGGAAACATTGGTCGACTAATTTACCAACCATTTTCTTATCCATGACTTTACCCAAGGACCATGTGCCGTCTTCTTCTTTCACAAATTGACGGATTTCTGGATATAAAGCTTCGTTGAATATCAAACGACCTGCTGTCGTTTTAACTAGACCATATCCTTCGATACGAATGTAGATAACGTCTTGTAAGCCGATGGCACCAGAGTCATATGCCAACATCACTTCATCGTAATTTGCAAAACGTTTTGCCTTATCTTCTGTACCTTTACGAACTACTGTTAGGTAGTAAGTACCCAAGATCATATCCTGAGATGGAACTGCTACTGGTTTACCATCTTTAGTAGATAAAATGTTATGGGATGAAAGCATCAAGGTACGTGCTTCTGATTGCGCTTCTACGGACAATGGTAAGTGACACGCCATTTGGTCACCGTCAAAGTCGGCATTGAAGGCTGTACATACTAATGGATGCAATTTGATAGCACGACCTTCCCAAAGGATTGGTTCGAAGGCTTGGATACCTAATCTATGCAATGTAGGGGCACGGTTTAATAATACTGGATGTTCTTTAATAACTTCTTCTAAAGCTTCCCAAACACCAGCACCAATACGCTCTACTTGACGTTTTGCGGCTTTAATATTGCTAGCTTGTCCACGTTCTACCAAACGTTTCATAACGAATGGCTTGAATAATTCCAATGCCATCTCTTTTGGAAGACCACATTGATGCATTTTCAATTCTGGACCAACTACGATAACGGAACGGCCGGAATAGTCAACACGTTTACCCAACAAGTTTTGACGGAAACGACCTTGCTTACCTTTTAACATATCGGATAAGGATTTCAATGGACGGTTGCCAGGACCTGTCACAGGACGGCCACGACGACCATTGTCAATCAACGCATCCACAGCTTCTTGTAGCATACGTTTTTCGTTGCGCACGATAATATCAGGAGCGCCTAAATCCAGTAAACGTTTTAAACGGTTATTACGATTGATAACACGACGATACAAATCATTCAAGTCAGAGGTAGCGAAACGACCACCATCTAATTGCACCATTGGGCGCAATTCAGGTGGGATAACTGGCACTACATCCATAATCATCCATTCTGGGCGATTGCCAGATTGACGGAATGCTTCTACTACTTCTAAACGGCGAACGGCACGAACTTTACGTTGACCTGTAGCAGTTTCTAATTCACTGCGCAACTCATCATTCAATGCTTCTAAGTCTAATTCGCAAAGTAATTCTTTAATCGCTTCTGCACCCATATCGATACACACGAATGTATTCTCTTCTAAGGCACCAAGCTCTAATTTTTCTTCACGAGTTAATACTTCGTATTCTTTTTCTTCTTCTGGAATTTCTGTATTCGCCGCAAGCTCTGCATTCACTTCTTCTTTGTGTTTTGCAGAATTGATTAATTGCAAACGTTCACGACGTTGTGCAATGGTTTCAATGATGACACTTTTACCACCGATTTTATAGTCAGCATCATTGAACATGGCTTCGTATTCACGGAATTCAGTTTCAAATAACAATTGTTGTTTAGACAATGGAGATTGACCTGGATCCACTACGATATACGCAGCAAAGTATAATACACGTTCCAAGGAACGAGGGGATATGTCAAGGATCAATCCCATGCGAGATGGGATACCCTTGAAATACCAAATATGAGACACTGGTGTAGCCAATTCAATATGGCCCATACGTTCACGACGCACTTTAGCACGAGTGACTTCTACACCACATTTATCACAGACAACACCTTTATAACGGATGCGTTTATATTTTCCACAATGACATTCCCAGTCCTTTGTTGGTCCGAAAATGCGCTCACAGAATAAACCATCTCGCTCTGGTTTTAAGGTGCGGTAGTTAATTGTTTCAGGTTTTTTAACTTCTCCATGAGACCACTCCAAAATTTGTTGTGGTGAAGCTAAACCGATTCGCATGGAATCAAATTCATTTACGTCTAGCACTGTATGCTCCCTCCTTTACGAGATAGTGGTACTTACTCATTATCAGAAGATTCTACATAGCCACTGATTTGGCTGATAATATCATCTTCTTCACCTGCTGTTACAGGCTCTTCTTCTACAATGTATCCGTCAGGTGTTCCTTCTACTGTGGAAGCTTCTCCTTCTGCTGTAGCTTCAGTTGTACCTTCTTCCATCACTTCACGAATATCATCATGACGCGGTACATCCTCATCATCTAATTCTTTGATAAGAACTTCTTCTTGATCTTCATTCAAGATTTTTACGTCAAGGCCAATACTTTGCAATTCTTTCAACAATACTTTGAAAGATTCAGGTACACCAGGTTCAGGAATATTTTCACCTTTTACGATTTTTTCGTAAGCTTTTACACGGCCCACAACATCGTCAGATTTCACAGTTAACAACTCTTGTAGTGTATACGCTGCGCCATACGCTTCAAGAGCCCACACTTCCATCTCACCGAAACGTTGTCCACCGAATTGAGCTTTACCACCCAATGGTTGTTGTGTAACAAGAGAGTACGGACCAGTAGAACGAGCATGGATTTTATCATCTACTAGATGATGAAGTTTTAACATGTATACGTAACCAACGGTAACTTTGTTATCCATTTTCTCGCCTGTACGGCCATCGTATAATACAGTTTTACCATCATCATCACGACCAGCTATGCTAAGTGTATCGAACACGTCACTTTCATGAGCACCATCAAATACTGGTGTCGCAATATGAATACCAGCTACGTCAGGTTTTGGCATACCATACATATCATAGTCATAACCAAATTTTTCCAACTCAGTACGCAAATGACTACGTTTTTCACGAACTTGTTGAATCGTTTCAATCACATGTACTACACGACGAATTGCACGCAATTCCTCTTCTAAGGCTGTTTCCATTTCTGGACGTTCGGCTTCTACATCATCAAATGTTTCAATGCCTAATTCATAGATACGTTTTTCTTCAGCCAATAAGAAGTTATAGCGTTTTTCTCCACCAAGATCTTCAAATTTTTCTTGAGCTCGATGTAAAATTTTATCTAAGGCTACTACTTTTTGACTATCAATTTGTTTATCTGTTTCAAGGTAGTTAGCAATCATAGGATCTGCAATGGCTTGTTCTAAACTTTCAATTTCTGCATAGATATCTTTGATGCCATCAATTTCATCCCAATATGTACCGTTTAATTTAGCTTCTTTCAGTACTTCTTTGATTTTTAGGTCAGTTGCCTTAATTTGCATACCTAATCCTTGTACTGCCCAGCCTAAATGCGTTTCCAATACCTGTCCGATGTTCATACGAGACGGTACGCCTAATGGGTTCAATACGATTTGTACTGGTGTACCATCTGGTAAGAATGGCATATCTTCTTGACGCATAACGCGAGAAACGACACCTTTGTTACCATGACGACCCGCCATTTTATCGCCTTCGTGGATTTTACGTTTTTGCGCAATATATACACGAACTACTTTATTAACACCTGGTTGTAACTCGTCACCGTTTTCACGAGTGAAGATTTTAACGTCCACAATTTTACCTGCTTCACCATGTGGTACACGCAAGGAAGTATCGCGAACTTCACGTTCTTTGTCGCCAAAAATAGCGCGTAATAAGCGTTCTTCTGGAGTTAATTCAGTTTCCCCTTTAGGAGTTACTTTACCAACTAAGATGTCACCAGGTTTAACTTCTGCACCGATGCAGATAATACCATTTTCATCCAAGTTTTTAAGGTTATCATCACCAGTATTTGGCAATTCACGAGTGATTTCTTCGGCACCTAATTTCGTATCACGAGCATCACATTCGTACTCTTCGATATGGATGGATGTGTAGATATCTTCTTTACAAAGTTCTTCACTTAATAAAATCGCATCCTCGTAGTTATAACCTTCCCAAGGCATGAACGCTACCAATACGTTGAAGCCTAATGCTAATTCGCCCCCATCTGTAGCTGGACCATCTGCCAATACTTGACCTTTCACCACGGATTGACCACGGTATACGATTGGTTTTTGGTTAAAGCATGTAGATTGGTTAGAACGCATGAATTTGTTCATTTTATATACGTCTACACGACCATTATCACGTTGTACATGAACTTCATTACCCCAACAACGTGTAACAATACCAGCTTCTTTTGCTAATACGCAAACGCCGGAGTCTGTTGCCGCTTTGTATTCCATACCTGTACCTACTAAAGGTGCTTGTGCACGAAGTAGAGGCACCGCTTGACGCTGCATGTTCGCACCCATCAAGGCACGGTTCGCATCGTCATTTTCTAAGAATGGAATCATAGCAGTACCGATAGATACTACTTCTTTTGGGCTTACGTCCATGTAGTCTACTTTATCTGGAGATACCTCTAATACATCATGACCACGACGACATGCAATGTTCTCAGATACGAAGTAACCTTCTTCATCAATACGAGAGTTCGCTTGGGCAATTGTCATGCCTTCTTCTTCATCTGCTGTCATATATACAACTTGGTCTGTAACACGAACTTTCAATACTTTGTTAGCATCTTCGCCTGTACCATATACTTTTTCAATTTTACGGTATGGTGCTTCAATGAAACCAAATTCATTCACTTTCGCATAGTTAGACAAGGAGTTAATCAAACCGATGTTTGGACCCTCTGGAGTTTCGATTGGACACATACGACCATAATGGGAATGATGCACGTCACGAACTTCGAAGCCTGCACGCTCACGAGATAAACCACCAGGTCCTAACGCGGATAGACGACGTTTATGTGTCAATTCACCCAATGGGTTAGTTTGGTCCATGAACTGAGACAACTGGGAAGAACCAAAGAATTCTTTGATCGCTGCCACAACTGGACGGATATTCAATAATGCTTGTGGTGTAATAACAGATACATCTTGGATTGTCATACGTTCTTTCACCACACGTTCCATACGAGTTAAACCGATACGGAATTGGTTTTGTAACAATTCGCCTACGCAACGAAGACGACGGTTACCCAAATGGTCAATATCATCAGTTTGGCCAATGTTTTCGATCAAGTTCATCATGTAACTTACGTTAGCAATCATATCTTCACGAGTCACAGTACGATGACTAAATGGCAAATTGCTATTGTTACAAATCACTTTTACTACAGTGCCATCTGTATTCACTACGAAGAATTCAGGTACTACATCACCACTGTACACACCGCTATTAGCCACTACGTCAAGAACTTCTTCGTTCACATAGGTATTCGCTTCCACGATGATTTCGCCATTTTCGTCTACGATTGGTTCTGCCAAAGTTTGACCGAACATGCGTTGACGCCAGCCTAATTTTTTATTTAATTTATAACGACCTACACGAGCTAAATCATAACGACGAGGGTCAAAGAATAAGTTATCGAATAAGTTACGAGCACTTTCCACAGTTGGTGGTTCGCCTGGACGAAGTTTTTTGTAGATTTCTACTAATGCTTCATCAGAGGATTGAGTGCTATCTTTTTCTAATGTACGAAGTAAACGTTCATCGTATTCAGGATGACCATTTTCGTCCACTTGTCCATTCCAAAATAATTCCAAGATGGATTCGTTAGTTTCCCAACCTAATGCACGTACTAATACTGTAGCTGGTAATTTACGGTTACGGTCGATACGTACGGACACAATGTCGTTCGCATCTTTTTCTAACTCAATCCAAGCACCACGGTTCGGAATCACTGTGGAATCATACAAACGGTTACCCATGGTATCGATACTGCCACCGTAGTACACACCTGGGGAACGAACTAATTGGGATACGATAACACGTTCCGCACCATTGATGATGAAAGTTCCTGTATCTGTCATCAATGGGAAGTCGCCCATGAATACTTCTTGTTCTTTAATATCTGGATTTTCTGGATCATTGTTAACGAGACGAACATTGACGCGCAATGGTGCTGCATACGTAGCATCACGATTTTTGCATTCGTTAATGTCATATTTTGGTTCTCCAAGGCTGAAACCTTCAAAGGAAAGAGCTAACTTTCCTGAATTGTCTTTAATCGGAGAAATATCGTTAAAAATATCTTGTAAACCGCTCTCTAAAAACCACTCATAGGACTTGCGTTGCACGTCTAACAAATGTGGCATTTCGAGAACTTCGTTGATCTTAGCGTAGGTATATCGAGTACGCTTACCCACTTGCTCAGGTTTGAACATGTTCTTTTCACCCCTCATAAAAATTGGCTTACATATTCTATAACGGTATGACTGCAGACGATTCCAGGTCTCAGTTTTCCTGCTGACCAATGACAAAATAAGCAAGGCTCGTAATTTTTTCTTGTGAACCTTGCTTTCCTCATTTCAGCACAACCTTGGATATATTCCTTCATCAATTCAATGTTATAGTTACTTTTTTGCAATTAAATATTATAATCTTCTTATATCTATTTGTCAAGAGCTACTATACTGAAAGTTCTCCATAGTACGAATACCATGTAATACTCCATACCATTAACAACTAAAAAAGACTTGGTACACAAACATTTTATTCGTTCGTATCCAAGTCCTTTTCCTTTACCATCTGCACGGCACCTACTGGGCATATGGCATAACAGTCACCACAGTGAATGCACATGTCCTGATGGATGACATAGCGATCACCTTTGCGTGTAATAGCTTCTGCAGGGCAATCCATAGCACACCCTGCACAACAAACGCAGGTATCATTAATATAAAAGTACATAAGCAAGCCTCCTAGCCTTAGTATACTACGAGGCTCCCCACATGTCACTCTTCCACAATGCACTGACACATCTTCATAGTCAATAGTGCCGCTTCATGGGATTCTTGGGTCACCCCTGCGCAACACTTCGGATCCACATAAAGTGGGATTTCAGGCAAGCCTGCTTTTAGAATCAAAGCATTGGAAACCACGCAAATATCCGTACATAAACCAATCAAGGTTAAAGATTCGATAGGTTCCTCTTCGTGCATTCCTTTAAGATGAGCCAACAAATCTAAGGACCCAAAGTTAGGTTTATCTAGTACATCCACCCGTTGACCTCGTTCACGAGCCACTTCCAATAGATCATCAGCAATCTCCCAACCTTTAGTGCCACGGGCACAATGTTCCACTGGCAAATGTTTACCCTCTTGGCTTTCAAGGTAACTACTATCGTGTGTATCACGAGTGAACACCATAGGACCAGTAAAATTGCGGATTTTTTCACGTACCGCCGGTACAATAGCCTGCGCCTGCGGCGAACCTAATGTTCCATCAATAAAATCATGTTGCATATCTATCACAATCAATACGTTCATAGGGCATCTCCTTTGTTAGAAAGTAGGCAAGGAAATGATACATTCCCTTGCCTTACCTAATTGATAGTACTTAAACCTTTGACTACTTATGCTATTATCATTATCTCTTTACTACGTCAGCACAACGAGCACATAATGTTGGATGATCTGTATCTTGACCAACTGTGTCGCGGTGAATCCAGCAGCGTTCACATTTTTCTAAGGCAGATGGAGTTACCACGATGGATAAGGCTCCGTCTTCTACTGTTACTGCGTTGGCTGGTGCATTGTCACGGCCTTCTACTACATGCGCTTCAGACACGATCAACAAGCTAGCTAGGGAATCACCGAATCCAGTCAATGCTTGGTACGCATCGCCATCTGCATAGACAGTGATGGATGCATCCAAGGAGTGACCGATGGCTTTATCACGGCGAGCGCCTTCTAAAGCTCTTGTCATTTCACTACGAAGGTCTAACATCGTTGCCCAACGTGCAGACAATTCCCCGTCCACATGCTCTGCATGACCTTGTGGCCAATCGGCTAGCATCACGCTTTCTTCCATACCATCTTCTTTTGGCATGTATTGCCATACTTCTTCAGCTGTGAAAGAAAGAACTGGAGACACCATTTTAACCAATGTTGTCAAAATTTCATAGATAGCCGTTTGTGCACTACGACGAGCTACATTGTTTTCTTTCTCTGCGTACATCGTATCTTTCAATACGTCCAAGTAGAAGGAAGATAAATCTACGGTACAGAAGTTATGGATTGTGTGATACAAGATGTGGAATTCATAATTTTCGTAAGCATTCGTTACTTTTTGACGAACTTCTTCTAAACGATGCAATGCCCAACGATCTAACTCTGTTAACTCTTCATAAGCTACTTTATCAGTGTTAGGGTTAAAGTTATCTAAGTTACCTAACAAGAAACGGAATGTGTTACGGATTTTACGATATACTTCTGCCAATTGTTTCACGATGTCTTTGGACAAACGCACGTCTGCTTGGTAATCTGCAGAGGATACCCATAAACGCATTACGTCAGCGCCGTGTACATCGATGATATCAGAAGGAGCCACTGTATTGCCTACAGATTTAGACATTTTGCGACCTTCTCCATCCACTACGAAACCATGAGTCAATACGGCATTGTATGGTGCATGACCACGTGTAGCGATACCTGTTAACAAGGAAGAGTTGAACCAACCACGATGTTGGTCAGAACCTTCTAAGTACATAGCGCAAGGTACATCCATTTCATTTTGTTCCAATACGCCAGACCAAGAGCTACCACTGTCGAACCATACGTCCATGATATCGGTTTCTTTGTGGAAAGAATCGTGTCCGCAAGATGGGCATGTGAATCCTTCTGGCAATAATTCTTTCGCTTCATGAGCCCACCAAGCGTTGGAGCCTTCTTTGGCAAACCATTCTTGTAAAGAAGAGATAGTATCATCATTGATGATGTGCTCTCCGCAATGGTCGCAATAGTAGATAGGAATTGGCACACCCCACGCACGTTGACGAGAGATAACCCAGTCCCCACGGTCTGCAATCATGTTATAAATGCGGTCATGACCCCATTTAGGAATCCATTGTACTTGTTCGTCGATGGCTTTCAATGCTTCTTGACGATATCCATCCACGGAGGAGAACCATTGTTCTGTAGCACGATAGATAACAGGATTTTTACAACGCCAGCAATGAGCATATTGGTGACGGATATTGCCTTTTTGCACCAATGCACCATTGTGAGCCAAAATTTTGATCACTGGTACTTCTGCATCGTGGATTTCAACACCCGCTAGTGGTTGTTCTGTATCCCCATAACGAGGTTCGTCTACTTTGGCAATGTAACGACCTGTAGCGTCTACTAAAGATAAAATTTCAAAGTCGATTTTACCTGCATCTTTGTATGCTTTTACTACATTAAAGTCATCTTCACCATGAGCAGGCGCTGTATGTACGCAACCTGTACCAGCGTCTAAGGTAACGTGAGAACCCAACAAGATAGGAGCATTACGATCAGCAAATGGATGTTTAAAGTTCGCTAATTCTAATTCACTACCTTTAAACGTGTTCAATACTTCATAGGACTCTACGCCCATTTCTTTGGTAGCTGTTTCGATTAAGCCATTCGCAAGCAACCATGCTTCATCGCCGATTTTCACCCAAGAGTAATCTAATTCTGGGTTCACAGAGATCGCTTGGTTGGCAGGCATTGTCCAAGGAGTTGTTGTCCAGATGACGGAGAACAATTTGTTAGTGTCAAAACCTGCTGGCAATGTGCTGTCAGCACCGTTTACGTAAGCGAATTTAACATAAATGGAGAAAGATTTTTTCTCAGCATATTCAATTTCCGCTTCCGCCAAGGCAGTCTCACAATGCGTACACCAGTATACAGTTTTCAAACCTTTGTAGATGTAACCACGTTTCGCCATTTCACCGAACACGCCGATTTGTTTCACTTCGAACTCAGGGCGCAATGTTAAATAGGGACGATCCCATTCACCAAGCACACCGAAACGGATGAAATCTTTCTTTTGTTCTTCTACACAATTCAATGCGTATTCACGACATTGATTGCGAAGATCCAATGGACTCATTTCATGACGATTCAAGCCAGTGTTTTTGATAACTGCATGCTCGATAGGAAGGCCATGTGTATCCCAACCAGGAATGTATGGTGTGTAATGGCCTTGCATCGTTTTATATTTCATCACAATGTCTTTTAATGTTTTGTTCAAGGCATGACCAATGTGCAATTTACCATTCGCATAGGGAGGGCCATCGTGCAAAATAAAAGATTTTTTACCTTTATTTTTCGCTAAGCGTTTTTCATAAATTTTATTATCTTCCCAAAACTTGATAAATTCTGGTTCGCGCTTTGGCAAATTACCGCGCATAGGAAATTCTGTTTCAGGCAAGTGCAAGGTCTTACCATAATCCACTTCATTAGACATTGTATTTCTCCTCTCAATAAAAAAAGCACCCGCTCCCCGAAGGGACGAATGCAAATCCGTGGTACCACCCTACTGATGATTCTTGTGAAAGTTACCCCCAACGAATCATCGCTCAAACATATAACGGTGTCCACCGATGTGAGTACCCCCAGTACGGGCTCCCCAACATATACTCAAAAGTGATCCGCCATGCATTCACCCATGAGGCTTTCACCATCCCTCACTCGCTCGGAGCTACCTTGCATGACCGTCTTTATCAACGTATTAACATATATCGTTGTCAAATACAGATACAATTATATACTATCTGCAGAGTAGTTGCAATAGACCCAATCACATTCTATCCATGTTAGAAACGTATATCCTCTGACTGTGACACTATTATATAGTCAAACGGTCGTACTTCCTCATACATCATAAATGCTAGAACCATATGTATAAAAATCTACTCGGAATCCTACAAGAAACTATTAGAGGTATACCTAGATTAGGGGTATAATAAATCTCACCGATATGCTACCATAGATACATACATAGTTGGAATTTTATAGTAGGGTCACCTACACGTACATAGGAGTCAGTATGGAACTTTGGAAACGCACCTTATACGTTTGTTTATTCGGGGCCTTCATGGCATCGGTGGGGCTCAGTCAAGCAGCTCCCCTCATTCCCTTATATTTACAGGACCTAGGAGTCCACGATCAAGGATCTCTTGCCAATTGGTCTGGTATCGCCATGGGTGTCACCTATCTTATGGTGGCCCTCGTCTCACCTTTTTGGGGAAAACTAGCTGATAGAAAAGGAAGAAAATTAATTTTACTACGAGCTAGTTTTGGAATGATGGTCACCAATGCACTTCTTGGATTCGCACAAAGCCCTGAACATGTTGTGATGATCCGCATTCTAAATGGTATGGTATCTGGATTTTTTTCTGGATCCATTACGTTAGTCGCCACCCAAACTCCAGAGTCCAGAACTGGTTGGGCCTTAGGTCTATTATCCGCTGCCAACTTAGGAGGCTCCTTATTAGGACCTATGATTGGTGGTTATATGGGAAGTACCTTTGGTATTCGGTATGCTTTTTTTGTCGTATCCGCTTTACTAGGCATAGCTTTTTTATCTTCCTTATTATTCATAAAAGAAGACTTTACTCCTAAAGTAAAGGGCCCAGCTCCTTCTTTCAAAGACTTACAACAATCTATCTCCAATTGGAAAGGTCTTATCTTCGTATCTATCGCTTCTTTCATTTTTGCCTTCACTACTATGGCATCAGCCCCTATACTTTCTGTATTCGTGCAACATATTGTAGGCCGTGGCCACGAACACATCGCATTACTAGCTGGTTTAGCTTTCACCTCTACAGGAATTGCTCAAATGTTAGCTAGCTCTGTACTCGGTCGCTACATCGACAAATTAGGCCCTCAATTCATTCTTTGGACAAGTTTTATTTATGTAGGATGCCTGACAATTCCACAAGCCTTTACAGATTCTATTATCGTCTTATGTATCATTCGATTTTTACTAGGCTTTGGATTAGGCGGACTATTGCCAGGAATCAACACCTATATTGCGAGTATTACACCAAAACATTTAGCTGGACAAATTTTTGCTTACAACCAGTCCACTCTATTCTTCGGCTACTTTATGGGCGCTGTAGGTGGTTCAGCCATCGTATCTCAATGGGGCTTTAGTACCATGTTTATCGTGACAGGTATGATTATTGCATTAACAGGAGTCTTCTTGAAAGTAACATTAGGGCGCACTTCAACAGCCAGTCATTAGCATCATTCTTATAAACTACAATATAATTTTCCATCCTATATACTATGCATTACATATGCTTTATGATGATGCACATATGACAAAATACATAGAATATAAAAACAGAGGTCCTATCATCAAGGCCTCTGTTTTTTATCGTATTATATTGAAAACATTTTGAATCACTATCTACTATACTGACAGTGTAAACCTATAATGTATTAACCCCTGTTTCCAACGGGAACCCTTCATAAGTCACCCAATCGCTAGAACTGCCTACATACATAGCTGGTTCCACACCCACTTCTGCTAACGCAATCATTAAGTTTGCTGCTGTCACACCAGAACCACAATAGGCAACGATAGGTTTTTCCACCTTAGTTAAGTCACCATAAGCTGTTTGTAATTCTGCAATTGGACGTACACCATCAGCTGTAAATCCCCATTCATAGAAATGATTAATCGCTCCTGGTACATGTCCCGTCATGCCATCCATCGTATCCACTACCGATCCATCATACCGTTGTGGTGCCCGCGCATCGATGATGACATGACTGCCAGCTTGGCTAGCTTGTAACACTTCATCACGGCTCATCACTAAATGGTCTTGTAATGTATAGGCCAACGGTTTTGAATCTGCCACTGTTGGTGTCTCCTCTTGGGTCAACGGATACCCTTCCCGATGCCAGCGCTCAATACCACCGGCTAGGACTTTCACATCAGTGAAACCCATGTATAGTAGCAAGAATCGCAACCGACCGGCAAAGGAAATCCACGCATCATACACCACGATGTGAGAATCCATGGTCACACCGCATTCGCTCAAACGATTTGCTAAGACAGCCATGTCTGGCAAGGGATGACGACCACCGTGTACGCCTAAAGGACCACTCATGTGTGCATCCATATCGATGGCAAAGGATCCTGGAATGTGGGCTGCTGCATAGGCATCAAAGCCACGAGCATCGAGGACCACCACTCTATCTAATTGTTCATGTAATTCTTTCGGAGAAATTAAAACACTCATCATTACACCTCCTATATTAAAAGAATGCCATACACTCTCTATAATCTAGTGTAACATAGATTAGTTTCGATGTGTATGGCATTTCTATTCATACATGTATGCTATGACATACTATTAATTTTTATCGGTTTTCATTACTCTTCATAAGAAAGGTTAATACTCATATTACCCTTTAATAGCTTGAAACGCTTCTTTTGCAATTTGTAATGTGTATGCCAAATCTTGATCGCTATGGCACGTAGATAAGAAGTTGCTTTCATATTGGCTGGCTGCATAATAGATGCCACGTTCCAAGTTGTAGTGGAAGAATGTTTTAAACGCTTCCATATCACAAGCGCTGGCGTCATCGAAGTTATGCACTGCTTTATCTGTGAAGAAGAGAGTAAACATAGATCCTACTCGTTGTACTACTACAGGTACACCTACTTCTTTCGCTGCTGCTTCTAATCCTTGGCATAAGGCTTCTGTAGATTCCTCTACTTGACGGAATGCATTCGGATATTTTTGCAACATAGACAAGGTAGCAAGACCTGCCGCCATGGCTACCGGATTACCACTCAAGGTACCTGCTTGGTACACAGGACCGGATGGAGCGATGGAAGACATGATTTCTTTCTTGCCACCGAATACCGCCATTGGTAAGCCACCGCCTACGATTTTACCTAAGCATGTTAAGTCTGGAATGACATTGTAATATTTTTGTGCCCCTCCAGAACTGGAGCGGAATCCGCACATCACTTCATCAAAGATGAGGACTGCACCGTGCTCTGTCGTTACTTCACGCAAAGTCTCCAAGAATCCTTCCACAGGAGGTACACAGCCCATATTACCTGCTACTGGTTCCACGATGATGGCTGCAATACTTTCACCATGAGCCTCGAACAATTGGCGAACTGCATCAGAATCATTGTATGGCAATGTAATCGTATCCTCTGCCACACCAGTTGGCACGCCGGGACTATCTGGCACGCCAAAGGTAGCTAAGCCAGAACCAGCTTTCACTAACAAGCTATCACTATGACCATGGTAACAGCCGATAAACTTCACAATTTTGTCACGACCTGTATAGCCACGAGCCAAACGCAAGGCACTCATAGTAGATTCTGTACCAGAGTTCACCATGCGTACCATTTCCATAGATGGATAGAAAGCTTGAATTTTTTTCGCCACTTCTGTTTCAAGCAGTGTTGGTGCTCCATAACTAGTACCACGAGGGATGGCTTCCAAAATAGACGCCACGATTTCAGGATTCGCATGACCTAGAATCATAGGACCCCAAGACAATACGTAATCGATGTACTCATTGCCATCGATATCGTAAATGCGAGATCCGCTAGCAGAACTGATGAAAGGAGGATTGCCCCCTACACTGCGGTAGGAGCGAACAGGACTGTTCACACCACCTGGCATATATGTACGAGCCTCTGCGAAGGCTTGTTTTGATTTTTCTAAACTAAACATAATGGCTCCTATATTTCCACACTATTTTTCCTGTAGCCAACGTGCCACATCCAGGGCATGATAGGTAATAATCATCTTTGCTCCTGCTCGTTTCATGGATAGCAAGGTTTCCAAAGTAATGCGTTTTTCATCTACAAGACCTGCTGCCGCTGCTGTTTTAATCATGGCATATTCACCGCTGACATTGTAAACGGCTAAAGGACAATCGAAGTTATCCCGTACTTCGCGTACAATATCCAAATAGGATAGAGCTGGTTTAATCATAATGATGTCCGCCCCTTCGATGATATCTTGTTCCACTTCACGCAAGGCTTCTAAACGATTGGCCTCATCCATTTGGTATCCTTTACGGTCTCCAAATCCCGGTGCAGAATGGACCGCATCACGGAATGGTCCATAATAGGCGGATGCATACTTCGCCGCATAACTCATGATGGATACATGGCTAAATCCCGCTGCATCTAAGGCTTCACGAATCGCAGCAATACGTCCATCCATCATGTCAGATGGTGCCACCATGTGAGCACCCGCTTTCGCATGGCTCACTGCTACATTACACAATAATGGCAACGTAGCATCATTCATGACTTCATGATGTTCCACATGACCGCAATGGCCTGTAGATGTGTATTGGCAAAGGCATACGTCGGAAATCACGATCAACTCTGGCACTTCTTTACGGATCGCCATAATCGCTTGCTGTACCGGTTGTTCCATATCCCACGCAGAAGAACCATCTTCATCTTTGTAAGTAGGAATGCCGAAAATTTCAACTCCCTTAATACCTAAGTCATAGGCTTCTTTCGCCAATTTCACAGCTTCGTCCACGGATACATGATATTGTCCTGGTAAGGAAGAAATTTCTTCTTTCACCCCTGTGCCGGGAACAATAAATATAGGATAGATTAAATCATCTACTTGTAATGTTGTTTCACGAACCAACGCACGCATGGCTGGGTTGATGCGCAATCGTCTTGGTCGATTTCGTAATTCCATATTGTGCCTCTTTCTATTTGCAATCGTTCAAGATTAAATCCACCATCGCAGGGATTGTAAAGGTTTCACCAATTAAATCTGGTTGAATCCCTTCTTCCACACAGGTAGCGCCTGTAATCGGTCCAATGCAAACAACCTTCGCATTTCCTAATAAAGTCACTGCATCGGAGCCAAGCATATCCTTTGTATTCGTCACCGTAGAGGAACTTGTGAACGTAATATAATCTACTTCACCTGCTCGCAAGGCTTCTTCTAAATATTCTTTATGGGACGTATCTTGTACCGTTTCATACAAACGCAATACCGTCACATCGCATCCTGCCTGTGAAAGTCCTTTATAAATCACATCGCGTGCCACTTTTGGTTGTACTAGCACAAATCGCAAATCGCCTAGCGCTCGTTCTGGCCATACACGACTCTGTTCTACTGTAATGGTTTCCACCACAGATTCCGCTTGGTAATTCGGTGGCACGATGTCCGCACGAATGCCTCGATCTAATAAAGATTTTGCGGTAGCACTGCCGATAGCACATACTTTCATAGAACCTAACGCACGACTATCTAAGCCACGGTCTAATAAACCATCAAAGAAGAACCGCACCCCTTCGGCAGATGTAAAAATTAATCCATCGTAGGAAGATAAGCTATCATAAACCGCATCCATCTCCTCTGTACAAGGTAATGCCTGTGTTTTGATAGCAGATGCTTCGATGACATGGGCCCCCAATTCTAGTAATCGTTCAGATAAGGCGCTAGCTTTACTACGAGCTCGTGTGACCACGATAGTTTTACCAAATAATGGTTTATTATCAAACCAACGTAATTGCTCCCGCAAAGATACTACTTCCCCAACGATAACAATAGCTGGCGCTTTCAATTGCGCTTTTTCTACATCTTCTACGACATGCTCCAAGGTAGAGACCAACGTTTCTTGGATTGGTTTTGTTCCCCAACGGATGACTGCCACTGGAGTTTCCTTAGGACGACCATATTTGATTAAGTTAGTGGCAATGTTCGGCAAATTAGAAATACCCATCACAAAGGAAATCGTGTCCACAGATTTAGCTAAGCCTTCCCAGTTCATACCAGACTCTGGTTTTGTTGGATCTTCATGACCAGTGACGATGGCAAAGGATGTGGCCATCGCCCGTTGTGTCACAGGAATCCCAGCATAGGCTGGCGCAGAAATACCAGATGTAATACCTGGTACAAATTCAAATGGCACGCCCGCTTCCACCAAAGCCAACGCTTCTTCACCACCACGACCAAAGACTAGCGGGTCGCCCCCTTTAAGACGAGCCACCACTTTACCTTCTAAGCCACATTTTACGAGAAGTTCGTTGATTTCCCATTGATGCATCGTATGATTGTTGCTTTTTTTACCTGCATAAATGATCTCTGCTCCTTCTTTCGCATAGGACAAGAAATGAGCATCTGCTAAATAGTCATAAACAATAACATCTGCTTTTTCAATACATTCCTTACCTTTTAGAGTGATTAATTTATGATCACCCGGTCCGGCACCAATTAAATATACAATGCCTGTCATTTCAATACTCCTCTTTCTACTAAATCGTCAATGATGGCTTTGCCCCCTTCTTCATAGAGAGCTTTCGCCAAGTTACGACCTAACATATCTGCTTTTTCTTTTGGTCCTGACAATTCACCTTCAAAACAATTTTTTCCATCTAAAGAAGCAATGATAGCTTTCAACGTTAATTGTCCTTTATAAATCGTCCCATGTACACCCATCGGTACTTGGCAACCACCTTCGAGTTGACGAAGGAAACTACGTTCTCCACGAGTAGCCCACATAGTATTTTCATCGTGCAATACAGATAACATATCTAGCATTTCTGTATCATCCTTGCGACATTCAATGCCCAATGCCCCTTGACCTACAGCAGGAATCATTTCATCGCTAGTGAAAGTCTGTGTAACAACAGATTCCAGCCCCAATCGTTTTAACCCTGCCTCTGCTAATACAATGGCATCAAAGTTTTCTGTTTCTAATTTGTTTAATCGCGTTTGCACATTCCCACGAAGTACAGAAACCTGCAAATCAGGTCGTTGATTCAACAATTGTGCTTGACGGCGTAAACTACTAGTCCCTACCTTAGCACCTTGTGGCAGTTGATCTAGTGTTTTATATTTTGGTGATACCAAAGCATCACATGGTGTTTCACGCTCTGTAATAGCACCTAGTACCAAATCTTCTGGCAATTCTGTAGGCATATCTTTCAAGCTGTGTACAGCCAAATCGATGCTACCATCACGCATAGATGCTTCTAGCTCTTCTGTAAATAAACCTTTACCACCGATTTCAGCCAATGGTTTTTCTAAAATACGATCACCTTTCGTACTGTGATGGACTAACTCCACCTTGCACTGTGGGTAATGTTTGCGCAATGTATCTGCTACATAGTTGGCTTGCCATAAAGCAAGGGCACTACTACGGGTGCCTATACGAATTATGTCTCTCATAGTGTGTCGTCCTCCACTTCCAAAGCAAACATATCTTGGAATAACTTCCAATAATCTCGCTCTTCTTCTTTACCCGCTACTTCACCAAAATGAATCATTGGATCACGCAATAATTTACGTACCAACATGCGGGACATATTGCTAATAATCTTACGTTCTAGCTCTGTGGCATTAGGTAATTTTGCCATCGCGCGATGTACTTCACGTTTACGAATGGCTTCTGCTTTTTCACTAAGCAAGACCATAATAGGACGAACCGATAGATATTGTAATTTTTCTTCAATTTCTTGTAAGGCTTCTTCTAAGATAGGCTCTGCTTTTCGAGCTTCTTCTTCTCGTTGGTGTTTATTCGCTTCTACTACACTTTCTAAGGCATCAATGTTAAACAAATACACTCCGGGAATTTCTGTTACATCTGGGTTGATATCACGAGGAACAGCAATGTCGATCATGACAATTGGTTTACCACCACGGCCATCCATGATTTCTTCCGCTTCTTCCCATTCAATCACATAATGAGGAGCACCAGTAGATGTAATAATAATATCTGCTACTTTGGCTTCTTCTACAAAATTGTCAAAATCAACGGCTTTACCATTGAATTGCTTTGCCAATTCTTCTGCTGTTTTGAACGTCCGATTGGACACGAAAATACTCTTTACCCCTTTAGCTTGTAAATGACGAGCTGTGAGCTCACTCATTTGACCAGCTCCCAAAATGAGAACCTTTGCCTCACTGATAGGAATATCTAAACTATCTTCCGCTAAATTGACTGCTGTATAACTAACAGATACTGGCGTATTCGCAATCCCCGTCATCGTACGCACACGTTTCCCTACAGCAATGGCTTTTTGGAAAATAATATTAAATACAGATGCTGTTAATCCCTTACTATAGGAAGAAATATAGGCCATTTTTAATTGGCTCAAAATTTGACCTTCTCCTAACACAAGAGAATCTAAACTAGATGCTACTCTAAATAAATGAGAAATACATGCCTTCCCTTCATACAGGAAAAACCATTTCTCATCTACGTCTACCGTTTCTTCACCTTTCAGATGCAGTAGTAAACGTATCATATATTCTTTTACATTCTCCATGTCATTTAGGACGACATAGAGTTCTGTGCGGTTACACGTCGATAAAAGGACGCATTCCTCTACTTCTTCATGAGCATAGATGTGATCCATAGCATGATCGAGAGCTTCTTTGGAAAAAGAAAATTTCTCTCGTACATCTACAGGTGCACTTCTATGATTCAGACCTAATACGACTAATTGCATGTACAATATTCTCCTTCACTGAGTCTCCTTGACCCTCTAATATTTGTATAAACTCCGATTCTCCTAAATTTGTACGCCAGAACTGCTCTCGTTCTTTTGGCGTATTTAATATATGCTGTAATTCTTGTCTCCATAGACGAATCTGAGGTAACCACTCGGCTAATATGCCGTACCTGGTTTCTATATCCTGTCTAAGCAAGCGACTCACTCGTGGGCTCACTTGATTGGTAAATATAGAAATCTCTAAATCACCAATCTCCGTAGCACTGCCGAATACCCAAGTAGAATCATCTTTCACATCAGCCCGATTAATGAAAGCTTGTACTTCTTGAGCATCTTCCATGACTTGCGCATTCACAGCAGGAATATCCGTAGCAATAATGACAAACTGTTGCCCTACCATATATTCTGACCTATAAGGCTTCTCTATCCATTGTAATACACCTGCTTTATGGTATGTTACAATGTCAGGCAATACATCAGGACTGACTACTATAATAGATGCCTCTTCGTCTATTAACTTTTCAATTCTACGCAGCGCTACTTGCCCTCCGCCGACTACAAGACAAGGCCTGTCTTTAAGTGAAAGTCCAACTGTTATCATCCTACTATCCTTATATGTCTCTACAATGGCAAAAACGGCTTGAATACTCAAGCCGAAATTCACCTTATACTTCTGTTTCTGTCTCTACAGGTTTTGTTTCCTCTAAAGCAATGCCATCTAATAATTGTAGTTGCGCTGTTAAAATTGATTCTACTTTTGCACGGAACACGGCCATTTCATTCGCAATGGTAGCATATTTAGCTTCTGCTTCTCGCAACGCACGATTGGCATCTTCTAAAATCGTAGATCGTTGTTGTTCCGCATTCTGTAAAATTAAATCAGCCTCTTTACGAGCTGCCTCTTTTACATTTTCACCAGTCTCTTGAGCAAGCACCAATGTATTGCGCATAGTTTCTTCCGTTGATTCATATTGATTCAAACGTTTTTCCATTTGCTCTACTTTATCAGTCATTTCACGGTTTTCACGATACAAGATTTCATAAGCTTGTACCACTTCATTCAAAAACTCGTTTACTTCATCGCAATCAAAGCCACGAATACTTTTTCCAAACTCTTTATTATGAATATCCATTGGTGTTAACATAGGATCAGCCTCCTTACATAAATCGTTTTAGATGTACTCCAATACGCCCTTTTTTAGACGTGCCGGTAATACTTTCTATTTGCATACGACCTCTGCCACGAAGAGAAATAATATCTCCTTCTTTTACTTCTTGCGCTGGTCCTTTTGCAGGTTGCCAATTCACTTGTACTAATCCTGCCTTAATGGCCTCCACAACTTTTGTACGAGATGTACTAAAACCTGAAGAAGCTATAGAATCCAACCGCATAGACGCAACAGTAGTTCGCACTTCTTTTATTTTTTCTTCTTTCGGTTGTAATTCACTCAATTCCATCCGTGATACTGTAACCGTGACCATAGCAATTTTTGTAAAGTTTTGAATCACAAAATCTGCTATCGTTGCATCTACGATTACCTGCGCCCCACCACTAGTGACGATAATATCTCCAAAATGAGTGCGATCAATACCAAGTCCCATTAAGGAACCCAACACATCGCGATGTGTCAATAATCGGAATCGTGGATCCCAAGATACTTTCAACACCGCAATTTGTAAGTCTACTGTTCCTTGAAAGTGAGAGTCCACAAAGGCCACTCGAAGGCGTTCTGCCCCTTCGTAACCACCACTGGAAATGATATTAATACCACCAAAATTCGCTTTTACTGCATCTGCAATGACAAGGCCTGCAGGTGACATAAAATCTGTCACACGGTAAGGTCGGCCTGCTTGTACTTGCTCCGCTAGATCAATCATACGTCTAGCCTCTTCGCCATTACCAGATGCTTCAAAATATCGAATTAACTTTTCTTTATCTTTCACGTTGTTTTCCTATTTCATTTGACCGTTCATAACAAGCTAAGATGCCTTCCATAATGGAAGAACGCAACCCTTCTTTTTCCATGGCTGCAATACCTGCTATAGTCGTACCTCCGGGAGATGTCACTTGATCCCTAAGCACACTCGGATGAGCGCCTGTTTCTAAGGCAATCAAGCCAGAGCCATACATCGTCTGTACCGCCGCTTGCAACGCCAATGGCCTAGTGAGACCAATCCGAACACCTGCATTTGCCATAGCATCTAAAATGGTATACATATAGCCTGGACCTGCCCCTGCTAGAGCGCCAATACGGTCTAAATCAGCTTCTGAACATACCACGGCTTCACCTAAGGCTTCGAAAATGCGCAAAGCTTGTTCTCGCTCACCTGGTGTCACTTGTTCACTACTAGCAATCGCTGTAAAGCCAGCTTTTACCAAAATTGGAGTATTCGGCATAGCTCGTAACCAATGTACATGGGGTGCAAAGGATTGTAATGTATCCAATGTAATGCCTGCCGCAATGGAAATACATAATGTTCTCGCCTCGATTTGTGGTCCCACCTCTTCCATAAGAGACGGTAAGACTTGAGGTTTTACGCCAAATACAATGGTTCTGTACTCATCAAAAGCAGGTATGGCATCACAGTCCGTGAAGGCTGTGACACCTAATGTGCGCTCTAATTCTGCTGCTTGCTCACTGCGACGCACTAGTACATCTACTTCCTCAGGGCCCCAAACACCTTGTTCCAAAGCCCCCTGTAAAATAGCACCACCCATCGATCCTACACCAATTAGTAGTATTTTTTGCATGGCTACCTCCTAATGCTTAGGCTTGTGGTTCTTTCCAAGCTAATTTGTCAGATATTTCTGTGTACTCTTTATCTGTATAATCTACTGTTACATTCACTGGTACACAGATGAAAATATCTTTGCCAATTTTTTCTAATTTGCCATCTAATGCAAATGTAGCACCACTTACAAAGTCCACAATACGTGCTGCTTCATGAGGGTCTGTATTTTCAAAGTTAATCACTACTGGACGCATATCGCGCAATTGATTTGTAATATTTTCAGAATCATCGAATGCTTTTGGCTCTACGATGACTACTTTCATACCGCTAGAACGTTGTGCCACTGTATTATATCCTCCTGTTTTTGGTCGTGCTGCAGATGCTACTGGTCCATTGCCACCTGCTACTGGTGCTGTTACTACTGGTTGTTGAGACTCTTCTTCATACATCTCATTATCATATTCATCAAATTCATATTGATCATCTTGATTACTACCAAAAAAACTTTTTACAGAATTCCAGCTATCTTTCAGTGCCATCGTTAATTCCTCCATTACTCATTATAGTGGCGTTCTCCAAATATTGCTGTTCCTACACGAACAATATTTGCACCTTCTTCAATTGCTACTTCAAAATCATGGGTCATCCCCATGGATATATATTCAATCTGACCTTCATTAAAATGAAGTTTCATGTCTTCAAATAAAGCGTGAGCGACTCTAAATATAGGGCGAGCCTCTTCCGGATCATCAAAAAATGGTGCCATACACATAAGCCCTTTTACCCGTACATTGGGTAATGATTTGGCATATTCCCGTATGGTTGGAAACTCTTCCACATCCATCCCAGACTTGCTTTCTTCTCGTGCCACATTCACTTGTAGTAATACTTCTTGTATAAGTCCTTCTCTAGCAGCAATACGTTGGATTTCATCCAACAATTTCACGCTATGAACTGAATGAATTAAAGAAAATTTACCCACTGCATTACGCACTTTATTGTTTTGTAATTGTCCAATTAAATGCCATTGGAGTTCCGGTCCCTGGTAGAGTTCCATTTTTTCTTTTGCTTCTTGTACACGATTTTCGCCCACAGTTCTTACACCTAGGTGAGCTACTTCTTGTACAGCCTCTACAGGATGATTCTTCGTTACTGCTACAAGTGTAACGAAATCCCTTCTCCCCACTCGTGCCTTAGCCGCTTCTATACGTTCTTGCACGTTATGTAATGCTGTTGCAATCATATATGTCAGTCCTTTTTTCGTCGTTACATTTCACTCTGAAAGGTCTTCACAAAAAAAATAATACTTTATCTTTTTTATTATAAACGAAAGAATAAGAAAAGTACATAGAAAAAGCATGATTTCAAGCCTAGTTCTTAAGATTTTCTTATTCTTTGTCATAATTTTATTCTATTCTCGAACAATGCCTAAGAATGTATCTCTAAATTTCCGTACTACTCATGTTCTACACAAGGTCTTATGATATACAAAACTATTGAAACTCCATCATCTATTAACCTTGATTTTGTAATACTGCAAACATAGCCATTCGTCCCGTCTTGCCTGCATCCCCTCGGTATGAATAACATCCTTCTGTCATCATCGTGTCCGTAGCAGACAGAATCACTTGATCTATAGGCACACCTTTTTGTACGACACAAGCTGCAATATATCCTTTCAGATCTATATGTGGAGTAGGTGTCGCTTGTTTTAACCGTTGGAGATAACGCACGACTGCATTTACCTGTGAAAGTCCCAAATTACCCATATCCTGTCGAAATTGTTCAGCAATCTCTTCACTCACCTCAAAGGAGTCTTCTCCAATAGAGGGACCGATGAAGAGGTAACAATCGGATGGCAACGTTCCGTACGCATCGTGCATACTATCCATCGTACGCTCCACAATGTGAGCGATGGCACCACGCCAACCTGCATGAACTACCGCCACCGCATGATGTACCGCATCATAGATAAGCACAGGCACACAGTCTGCCACGAGCAACAAGAGTGGCACATTCACCAAATTCGTATGAATCGCATCACTGTCTGGGATACTGTCTTCCCAACTGAAAGCGCCTCGACCGATAAGCTCTTCCGTCACCCTCGTCACGCCTACCCCATGCACTTGCTCACCACAAGTCAAATGATTTGAATCCACACCTAACACCTGCGCTAATCGTTTGCGGTTCTCTGCCACCGCTTTCGGATCATCACCTACATGCAGACCCATGTTAAAACTATTAAAGTTACCTTCACTGACACCACCATATCGGTAGGTCACACCATGAGCGAGGGGAAAACCCTCTAACAGCGGACTGTATTCATAGGTAATACTGGTGGAGCTATCCTGAGAAAATGGTGCGTGTCGAAGAGAGGAGGAAGTTTGGAATGATTTAGTTGTGTTCATGTTGGGGCCTCCTGTGTTATTAGTTGAATAATGCATATTATGAATTTAGGTGTTATAATTCATAATGGATTAAATGGGAATTTACTTTATTAATTTCAGATGTAGATTACGGAAATAAACTTGATAAGTATCTTTTTAGGAATTAATAATCCTAATCTTAGTTATCTTTTCTCCATCATTTTCAAAAGTGATACCGCTTTTGGCATCTGATGCCCATATAAAAACTCCGTAGAACCAATCATTTCTGCTATTGATATGAGTAGGTCTGCCATATACCTTAAACACTGCTTCTAACGAATCACCTACTGCAATACCACGATGAGTCACAGCATCTCTATTCTCTATGGTTATCATATCAGCTCTATCTAAGTTTCCCAAAAGACTAGAATACTTGATTCCCCCATATCTCATAAATGTATTTGGACCAGTATATGAAAAAGGATCGTACATTCTTTCTTCTGTCGGTTCTCCCAATGCCTTTCGTATCTCACTATATTGAGCACCCACTGGTACTCCTGCAATGGTAAGGTCTTGTATATCCATACTTTGTCCTACTACTTGTCCGTGCCTAAAACTACTTGGATACTCAGACCGTTGTGGCAACCGAATCGCACTCGTAGATGTTCCACTCATTCCAGTAGAACCACTTTGTTTCCCCGCTTCATTCCATGATTTTTCAACCTTTTTCCACGTTTTAGACAACCAACTCGCTTCTACATGAGTTGGTGTGAAGATGGTGACACTGAATAGTGCTAAAAGAATAGATGTAGTTAGTTTTTTCATGTTCTCTCTCTTTCATTGTGAATCATATACTATTCTAACATTGTCATGTTTAATTATTAGTATATCATTTATATCGCTATACGTCCTACCTAAGCAATTAAACTTTTCACACATTCCACGATAGGTAAATCTGCTTCTAACCAATCTACATCATATAAGTTTTCTAAGTTTAACCAACGAGCTGCACTATGTTCTTGTAAATGAAATTCTCCTAATAACTCACATTGATAGGCATGCATAATAAGATGAAAGTTAGGATAGTCATACTCTACGGTTGTTAAAAAATCTCCTACTGTAATCTGCACATCTAATTCTTCTTGTATCTCACGAGATAAAGCTGCTTTATGATCTTCTCCAAACTCAATTTTACCTCCTGGAAATTCCCAACGTCCTTGTAAATCTCCATAACCTCTTTGTGTAGTTAATACTTGGTTATCTTTCAAAATAACTGCCGCTACTACTTCTATCGTTTTCATCCATATCTCCTTTAATGATTCACAAAATAATCGTACAAATCTTCACGTATCGGAGTTTCCAAATCATACATAATACGAACAGCTTTTTTCGTTGTACCTGGCATGGTAAATACTTCTGCTTCCCCTGTTGCATGTATATGACCTAAATAATAAAACTCTTTTGCCCCATCTTCATCATTCTTATTTTTTCGGATAAACAAATGCATAGTAATACCTTCTTTTTTTGCATGTAACGCTTTTTGTACCAAATTGTTACTAAGGTCCACACCACTTTTAGAAATAGCAATTAATTGTTGTGGAGATAATAATTTATCTTCATATCTAATAGTATCTGCAATATCTTCGCCCTTATCATAATTGATAAATACCGGATATGTTTTGGTAGCCTCATCATATTTATAACCACCAATATTTAATGGTACGATACTAGTTTCCCACTCCATTAACTGGCATACATCTTCATAGGTATATTTTTGATACAGCGTAAAAGAGGCTTCCTCATATCTTTGACTATAGTATTTTTGATTTCTTTGAAAGCCCACTTTCACATAGTCCTCGACCATATCACGGAACCCTTCATTTTCTAAAGCTTCACGGAATACCGCTGATATTTGCAATCCATCCACCACTTCATCGCACAACAGGGCATCCTTAAATCCAGCTTTGGAGGATCCTGTCTTAAACTGACCTGTAAATAAATTGATGATATTTCTTTCCGTATGAGTTGTACAAGGAATACCTAATCCTAGTAACTGTGTTCTCATATACATCAGTGGATTAACTTCACCTTTCAATAGGCCTTCCAATACATAGAGTTCATGCACTCGTTTGCCAAGTACCATATACTGGCCCATATACTCTAGTATTTTCGTTTCTACCGACGAAAACCTATGCGTGTAGTCTTTTTCATAGTCTACCAAAAACTTATAATATGTTTTTGCATTACTATTAAAGATTAATGAAATATCGATACTTCCATAGTTTTCAAAATCTATCAATTTAGGAATACGACCCCATTTATATTTTAAGTTTTTATAGGCTTGTCGAATATGTTTAATCTGTGTAAATTTAGCTGTATCAATAGATTTAAAAATACGTTCTTGAGCAATCGCATCAAAATGGATCGTAGATGCACCCGGAATCACTCGTGTACCTTCTTGCACATAATACCGTAAACTATCCTTGTTATGACTTACATCTCCGGACAGAGCTACAGGAATCATAAAGTTATTATTAAAGTTCCCAATAAAATCAAGAACGACCACGTAGTCTTTACTGTTATGACGACGCAGTCCCCGACCTAACTGTTGCACAAACACAATGGGACTCTCTGTACCACGAACCATAACAACTTGATTGACCTCTGGAATGTCGATACCTTCGTTAAAAATATCTACAGTCATAATATAATCTAACGCATCATTCGCATCCGGTCCTGATAATCGCTGAATAGCCTCTTCCCGAATTTCTTGCGAATCTGCACCACTTAAACTAATAGTTCTCATCCCTAGTTGATTAAAAGCCTTGGATAGCTCTTGTGCTTCTTCAATACTATGAAAGAATACTAACCCTTTTACTCGCTCTCCAGAATATCCATAAAAATTACATTGCTCTAGAATTAATCTAGCTCTTGTTTGGTAATCCCATTCATTGGCAAAAATGCTCTGTGCTTCATCACCCTCATAGGTTGTGATGCCATCAGATAATTGTCCGATACCAAAATAGTGAAATGGACATAGTAAATCTGCCTCTAATGCATGTTGTAATCGTATTTCATGAATAATATTATAATCAAATAGCTTATAAATATCGAAATCATCTGTACGCTCTGGACTAGCAGTCATAGCAAACCAAAACTTAGGCCTGAAATATTCCATAATTCTATGATAACTTTCAGATCCTGCTCGATGTGCCTCATCGATAACAATCACATCAAAATCTGTAGGGGAAAATCGTTCATAACAATCTGGCTTAGACATCATCTGCATGGTCGCAAATAAATAGGTTTCAGAAAAACCTTTTGCTGCACCCGATAACACACCATATGTTACAGAGTCGCCAATTACCCGTTGATACGATTCTATCGCCTGTCTCGCTACCTGTTCACGATGCACTAAAAATAGTACTCGCTTTGGTTTTACACTACTGACAGCAAAGGCTGATGCATAAGTTTTACCTGTTCCTGTGGCAGAAATCAACAATCCTTTATTAGCACCTGATTGATACAACTCTGTAAACCTTTCCATCACATAGGACTGCATGCTGTTCGGCTGTAATACTTTTGGGACTTGATTAGATTCATTTATATTTGTATCTACCACCGCTGGTAATTGTTTTTTAGTAGAATCATTATATTGCTCATATAACATTCTGTACGTATCAATATAGTCTACATAAGTCTTTGTCTCATCTGCTGCCCACAAGCTTTCAAACTCTTCTAAGACAGACATCACAAAAGATTCTTGCTTATGAGAACTATAATGCACATTCCACTCTTTATTTCTTGTCAATGCGTGGAGCGTCATATTAGAGCTGCCCACGATAATAGTAAACTCATCCTCTAAATGGAATCCATATCCTTTTGTATGAAAACCTACATCAGATCCTTGTGCATCAAATATGCGGAGCTCTATATTACTAAACTGACTTAACTTGTCTAGTATTTTAGGATCATTAAACATCAAGAAATTTGTTGTCAAAATACGACCTGGAATATTTTTTCCTTCCAACTCTTTTAACGTCATTAATAATGGACTTAATCCACCTGCTGTAATAAAGGCTACACTGATAAAAAAGGATTCACACCGTTTTAATTCGCTCTCTATAGCGGAAATTACCTTCCGCCCTTCTTCTGCATTATTCGATACAAACTCTGGTCCACTATATTGTAATGATTTCGTAAAATTTATCGCACTCATCTCTATCTCCTATATACATGTATATAAGATCACTGTACCAGCTCTTATACATAAGATCAATAGAAAAATAAAAAGAACACTACACATCCTATAGCAAACTTAAGTCTTCTCACAGTTTGTCAAGAAATGCATAGCGTTCTTTCTTATCTTATGGTGATTGTATCAACTTTAAAAAGTATCTTACCACCATTCATTAATATATGTATTTTGTCTTGGGTAAGCCCGATTCAATACTTCTAATATATCATCTGGTCCTTCTAATTTTTCTTCAAAAGCAAGTTCTGTAGCACTCATACGACCCATGAGAAGTAAGCTCAATGCACCTACAGAGAATACTAATTTAGCATTAATATCTACATGCTCTTTATGTTTTACTACTTGCGCCTTGCCTTCTTTATAAGACACTACATAGGTACCATGGTTCCACTCACATAATGGATCTTTCACACCGAACTGAATAGCCCCTTCTAATGCTACTGGTACAGGAATACTTTCCATAGCTAGTTTGACATCTACAATACGACTCATCATAAAAGGCATAGTACTGTGCCCTACTTTTCCATTAGGATGAAAGATATAGCCTTGATCCAGCATACCTTCATTCCACCGTACACTGTCACCTTGGGAGCGATGGTTGTACAAGAAGTTCATCAACGCTTTTTGCGCACGACGCGTAGTATACACAAATTCTGTCACAGCAATCTCAGGTTCCCCTAAGCGATAAAAACAATAACCCTCTAATTGTCCAGAATCATTTTTCACATACCCTACTTGCACGCCTTCTGCAAAAATAGATTCTAATAAGCGAACCCATTCTTTTTCTTTACGCACAGCATAGCCAGATAATGGTTTGGTATATATCTCATATACTCCTGCTAAACGTTTCCACTCCCGTGGAGACCGTAACATACCAAAGGACATCGTTTTATCTGTAGTTTCTACTAGTGGGGCCAAATCATCTAGCTTCATAGTTTGTACCCATTGATGGGCATATAAATCCCATCCATATTTTTGGTAAAACCCAGCATACGATGGCATTAAAATAGTGACTCCTTGTCCACGTTGTTTTAATTCTCCTAATGCTGATTTCAGTAATTTTTTGCCTACCCCACTACGACGTACAATAGGGTCTGTGGCAACTCCCACCATGTAAGACATAGGCAGGTCCACACCACGAACACGTATAATATTTTGTCGTAAATGGACGGTACTCACCAAATAACTACGATCGATACCAACCATCGTATTTTCTGGTTCATAAGCAGTATCAAAATAATAGTTAAAAAATGGATGACCTTCTGGCTCAAAACAATAGGCCCACAAACGCTTTACATCTTTTGTGTCCGTATCTTTTGCTATTCTAAATTTCAAAATAATCCCTCTTCCATCGTTATGGTACATTGAAAATAGTTCGAATACTTTATATTAGTATTATATAAAAAAATAAGGGTCTACTGCTAGACCCTTTATGCACTTCTTTTCTGAAAGTTTACTATATATACAGCAATACTCCATCTATAAACAATTTCGCTCCATATCCGAATAAAATCAATCCACAGATACGGTTGATCCATACGAGTTGCGAAATTTTGATACGCTTTGCTAATTTGTGAATAATAGTCGATAATGCTCCAAACCAAGCAAAAGCAGACACGATGTATCCCAGTAAGAAATAGATGGATGACTCCTCAGGAATGCTGGCTTTCACAGCACCGAACATCATCGTCACATCGATAAGTGCCTGAGGGTTCAGCCATGCCACCGCAAAGGCAGTAGTCACAATATTCCAAATTGTCACATTCGTATCCACATGAGATACATTCGGCTCTGAATTAAACACGGTATAGCCCATGTAAAAGATAACCGCTCCTCCCAAAAGAAGTACGATGCCTTTCAAAAAAGGCCATATATCAAAGATAGCACCAATGCCATAAAACGCCGATACACTTAAGGTAAGATCGAAAAATGCCACGATTAGAATGGTAATAATAATACGTGATGCCTTTTGTACCAGTGCTGTATTAATGATAAATAGATTCTGCATCCCTATGGGCGCCAACACAGCAAACCCAATCAGTAAGCCTTCCCAAAAATAGGTCATATTGGCTCCTTTCATTCTCTACATCAATCCCATTACTATCTAGTCATTATATACCTTGACGTGGGTCTTGCACAGTATCAGCAAGCGAACGCAAGGCCACATCGCAAAAACAAACGATTCCTTGGTCAGAAAGAAAATAAAACTCCTAGGAACTTATCATATGTCCCTAGGAATTATATACTATTCGCTACACGTTATCCTCACAGGCGCCTTGTTTGATACAACGAGCATCATATTTTTCAGCAAAATGATCTGGGTTGTAAGATTCTTTTGCCATGCGAAGCCCTGGTAATCCCATATCTTCTTCACGGTTGATAAACTGTGTATCTACGAACTCATGACGAATAAATTCATTATTGATGGCTTGATATAAACCACGGATGGTTGGATTTGCTTTCTCAATATGAATCAGCGCCATATGTTCATTCAACATTTCTCCAATGGTGAAAGCCTCTACTCGTCCGAACAATTTAATACAACCACCTACAAGACCCAATGCATCCCAATGGTCAAACAGTAAATTAATAGCTGTTAGCTCATCTTCAATGCCTTCTTCATGATGTGTTTCCACCCATTGCTCTGCCGCTTCACGACATAAAGGAATTGTATTCTCATCAATTGGCATATATTCATAATTAGAATATTGCATACGGAATTGATTTAAATGGTTCTTCTTTTGACGTAACTTTTTACCTGCTAAGGTAATCATATCTTCTGTACGATAGATATATTCAAAGTTATCACGATCAGGTGTAAATTCATAACAATCTGGACACAACTTTTGCATCCGTTCCATCATAATTGGATTAACACCTTTTAATAAAAATGGAATTTGGTTCTCTTTGAACCACTCTTTCGCCATTTGTAATCCATCTACAAACTTGGCATCTTTTCCAGCAAACGGTGGTAACATAAATGGAGATTCTGTCACTCCACCACCTTTAATAAATAACACACCTTCTTCTTCTGCCCAAGTAATGCCATAAATATCTTGCCACATAAACAATGTAGTAAAACTATTATCTGACGCTTCATAATGATGCTCTCCAAAGTACGCATCAATACGGGGCTTATCTTCTAAGGTAAAACGCTTAAAGTCTAAAATAGGACTCGCCTCCTAATACTCTGATTTTATGATATAACATTATTATTATATGCTATTCATCGATAAAATTCAATGCAGAAAAAGCGCCATTGTAGAATTGGTCTTTCTTGCCCCCTTATTTGACAAAATTCCACAAACGACAGAAGAGCACGACATATTCCGGAGCAAACC
>NZ_KQ960747.1 GCF_001553345.1 Veillonella sp. DNF00869 | reverse complement strand
AGTAAAGCCCTCGATCTATTAGTACCAGTCAGCTCCATGCCTTGCAGCACTTCCACACCTGGCCTATCAACCATGTCGTCTACATGGGATCTTACTAGCTTATGCTATGAGAAACCTCATCTCAAGGCTGGTTTCACGCTTAGATGCTTTCAGCGTTTATCCGTCCCGAACGTAGCTACCCAACTGTACCCTTGGCAGGATAATTGGTACACCAGCGGTTCGTCCACTCCGGTCCTCTCGTACTAGGAGCAGCCCCCTTCAAGTTTCTTTCGCCCGCGATGGATAGGGACCGAACTGTCTCACGACGTTCTGAACCCAGCTCACGTACCACTTTAATCGGCGAACAGCCGAACCCTTGGGACCTACTTCAGCCCCAGGATGTGATGAGCCGACATCGAGGTGCCAAACCTCCCCGTCGATATGGACTCTTGGGAGAGATTAGCCTGTTATCCCCAGGGTAGCTTTTATCCGTTGAGCGATGGCCCTTCCACTCGGCACCACCGGATCACTAAGCCCGACTTTCGTCCCTGCTCGACTTGTTGGTCTCGCAGTCAAGCTCCCTTCTGCCTTTACACTCTTCGAGCGATTTCCGTCCGCTCTGAGGGAACCTTTGGGCGCCTCCGTTACTCTTTAGGAGGCGACCGCCCCAGTCAAACTGTCCACCTAGGACTGTCCGGAAGGTCGTTACTCTTCCCGTTAGATTTCAATTAATCAAAGGGTGGTATCCCAACAGCGACTCCACTAAGACTAGCGCCCTAGCTTCTACGTCTCCCACCTATCCTGTACATTCATTAACTAAAATCAATCCTAAGTTACAGTAAAGCTCCATGGGGTCTTTCTGTCCAGTCGCGGGTAACCTGCATCTTCACAGGTACTTCAATTTCACCGGGTCCCTCGTTGAGACAGTGCGCAAGTCGTTACACCTTTCGTGCGGGTCGGAACTTACCCGACAAGGAATTTCGCTACCTTAGGACCGTTATAGTTACGGCCGCCGTTTACTGGGGCTTCAATTCAGAGCTTCGGATTACTCCTAACCCCTCCTCTTAACCTTCCAGCACCGGGCAGGTGTCAGCACCTATACGTCAGCTTTCGCTTTAGCAGGCACCTGTGTTTGTGGTAAACAGTCGCTTGCGCCTCTCTTGTGCCACCCATTCATGCTCCAGCCGTTACAAGCTTTCACACTACATGGGTCATCCTTTTCCCGAAGTTACGGATGCATTTTGCCGAGTTCCTTAACGAGGGTTTTCCCGCGCACCTTAGGATTCTCTCCCCGCCTACCTGTGTCGGTTTTGGTACGGGTAGTATGTCTCTACCTAGAAGCTTTTCTCGGCAACTTAGGATCAATTACTTCGCTCTTTTGAGCTCGTCATCACGCCTCAGCTTTTAGAGTAACGGATTTACCTATTACTCAACCTACACGCTTAAACATGCACTTCCAATCGCATGCTAACCTACCTGTTTGCGTCACTCCATCGATCAAACAATTCATACTAGTACAGGAATTTCAACCTGTTGTCCATCGCCTATGCTTTTCCGCCTCGGCTTAGGTCCCGACTTACCCTGAGACGACGATCGTTGCTCAGGAACCCTTAGGCTTTCGGTGGAAAGGATTCTCACCTTTCTTTTCGCTACTCATACCGGCATTCTCACTTCTTACCAGTCCACAGCTCCTTCCGGTACTGCTTCAATCCAATAAGAACGCTCCCCTACCCAATGGTATTACTACCATTGCCACGACTTCGGCTCTGCATTTTAGCCCCGGACATTTTCGGCGCAGAGTCTCTCGACCAGTGAGCTATTACGCACTCTTTAAATGGTGGCTGCTTCTAAGCCAACATCCTGGTTGTTTTGGAAACTCCACATCCTTTGCCACTTAATGCAGCATTGGGGGCCTTAGTCGGTGGTCTGGGCTGTTTCCCTCTTGACTATGGGCCTTATCACTCATAGTCTGACTCCCATGTATAAGTATAGCCATTCGTAGTTTGACTAGGTTCGGTACCCGGTGTGGGCCCTAGCCCGATCAGAGCTCTACCGCCTATACTCTTTACCATGAGGCTAGCCCTAAAGCTATTTCGGGGAGAACCAGCTATCTCCGTGTTCGATTGGCATTTCACCCCTATCCACAACTCATCCCAAAGCTTTTCAACGCTCACGAGTTCGGTCCTCCACACAATTTTACCTGTGCTTCAACCTGGCCATGGATAGATCACTACGGTTTCGGGTCTACTACCACTAACTCCTCGCCCTATTCAGACTCGCTTTCGCTTCGGCTCCACGTTTTCCGCTTAACCTCGCTAGTGACAGTAACTCGCCGGTTCATTCTTCAATAGGCACGCCGTCGACCTGCAATTATACGGTCTTCGACTGTTTGTAGACATACGGTTTCAGGTTCTCTTTCACTCCCCTCCCGGGGTGCTTTTCACCTTTCCCTCACGGTACTATGCGCTATCGGTCCATACTGGTATTTTGCCTTGGAGGGTGGTCCCCCCTGCTTCCCACAAGGTTTCACGTGTCTCGTGGTACTCTGGATACTGCTCCACATATGCAGGATTTCGACTACAGGGCTTTCACCTTCTTCGGCCGACCGTTCCAAGTCGGTTCGTCTATCCCATTTATGCTTGTTAGCAGTCCTCAACCCCGGTCTGGCGAACCAGTCCGGTTTGGGCTCTTCCCCGTTCGCTCGCCGCTACTAAGAGAATCTCGTTTGATTACTTTTCCTCTGGGTACTTAGATGTTTCAGTTCCCCAGGTGCCCTCCTCATACTCTCTGGTATGGGTGACAGAGCTTTACTCTGCCGGGTTCCCCCATTCGGATATCTACGGGTCAATGGTCGCTTGCACCTCTCCGTAGCTTTTCGCAGCTTACCGCGTCCTTCTTCGGCCAGTATAGCCAAGGCATCCACCGTATGCCCTTACTATCTTTACTTGATAGTGACATATGGTTATGTCTTTTGCTTTAGAGTCATCCTTTCGGATGCTCTCACCTTATAAGTTAATTTAGAGAATCTATGTGCTTGGTCTAACCCTTAGAGTCAACTCTAAGAGACCAAATCATAAATAAT
>NZ_KQ960746.1 GCF_001553345.1 Veillonella sp. DNF00869 | reverse complement strand
ATGGGAGGAGGTGGTTGCTATGACTAAGTATGAAAAAATCTCCTTGATGATTTCTATTGCTAGTTTAGCAATTCAATTCATTGATCTAGTAAAATAGACAATGAAAAAGCCTAACGGATAAGGTCTCACACACCTTAGCACGTTAGGCAAATTCAGTTTCAGTATCTTTAAGATGAGCCTAACGCCAGCACACGTTATTAGCTCTTCTTTTTTATAAGATAAGTATAGCATTGTTTATTGCTAAATGCAAATATCACTAGACTTTACGTGAATATATGGAGAAAAATCGTTGTAATTTTGGGTGTAGTCATTTTTCGTGTTTACTTTTATAATAGAGAGTAAGAATATATTTTAGAAATAATAGTTCAATTTTTGGGGATAATGGAGTAATTAAAGGAACCGCCCAAGAACTGAGAGTTAAAGATAGATATATACATGTAAGGGTGTAAGGTGTGTTATTCTGGAGGACCTAGATGATTGTCCTAGATGCAAATGCAGGGATTCCCATGTACGAGCAGGTATATGAGGCTGTAAAAGTACATATTGAGCAGGGCTTATACCGTCCAGGGGAACGGCTTCCTTCTATACGATCTATGGCGGCACAGTTAGGGGTCAGTAAGATTACGGTGGAACAAGCCTATCTACAACTGGCTACGGAAGGATATATTCAAGCTCATAAAAAGGCTCCTTATGAGGTATTGGAGATTGTGCAGCCTCTAGGTGGCGACTGTGATACTATGATGCAGAATCATCCTACATGGAATATGTCCTGTGAAGGAAGTCTTTCACCAGTGAAATCTCCGATTCTTTACAATTTTGCTACCGGTGCCATGGACCCAGAAGGATTTGACTTTAAGCGATGGAAACGTTTTATTGGATATGCCTTACGAGATACGAAACGTCTTATGACCTATGGTCAATTAGAAGGGGAACCAGAACTGCGGAGTGCGTTGAATCAATATTTGCAACAGGCACGAGGTGTAAGAGCTACAGTAGATCGTATTCTTGTGACTAGTGGTACTCTTAATTCTTTGCAAATGATCGTCTCTTTATTGCAACGTCAAGGAAAATCTAAGGTGGCTTTGGATCGTCAAAGTCCTAGTTTTGCGAAAGCAGTTTGGAAGGACTATGGATTTTCTGTGCTAGAACTAGATATGCGTTCTCCGGGGCGAATCCATACTCTTCAAAAAGCGCAGATAGATGTGGTCTATTGTATGCCATCTCATGGAGATAGTATGGGACGCATCATGACGATACAAGAACGAATGGAATTGTTACGATGGGCTCAGCATAAAGAGGCATATATTATCGAGGATGACTATGATAGTGAACTTCGTTATTATGGGAAGCCTGTATTATCCTTACAAGGAATGGATAGAAATGATTGCGTGATTTACATGGGCACACCATCGAAGGTATTACCACCTTCTATTCGATTAAGCTATCTTGTATTGCCAATCACTTTGTATAAAGACTTTCATAGTCATCGTAAAGATTACGGGCAAAGTGCTAGTGTCCTAGAACAGTTGGCATGGGCTATGTATATGAATGCAGGGGAATGGAATAAACAAATTCGTCGGCTTCGAAAACACTATTTAGAAAAAAGTAAGTATTTTACTAGTTTATTGCGACGCTATTTGGGTGATACTTATGAAGTGGTTGCTCCTGAAGGAGGAGTCTATGCAGGGGTGCGACTCAGGTATGTGGATGGAGAACAGTTGGCATTACGAGCCTTAGCATCGGCTTGTGATGTTAAGGTGTTAGATACGGTGGACACCGATATGGTGGAGGTTTTATTGTCTTTTAGCGGTATTCCTACCTGTGAATTAGAACGGGCAGTACAGGTATTAGCAAAGGCATGGAAAGGGTTATAATATGGGTATACCATTTAGATTTATACAATGTGGGGATCTCCATTTAGGGGCGCCTTTTCGCTATTTAAAATCATTTGGCAGATCCTTAGATGCAGCCATGGTACGTGCTACCTATACATCCTTTCAGAATATTGTAAATCTAGCTATTCGTCAGCGTGTAGCAGCAGTTCTGATTACAGGTGATGTATATGATGGAGTAGACCATCCTTTAGAAGCAGAGATGCATTTTGTACGTGGATGTGAAAGTTTGGATAAGGAACAGATTGCTGTTTATGTAGTACAAGGTAATCATGATCCTGCTGATAGTTGGAAACGACATATGCCGTTACCAAAGAATGTGCATATCTTTTCATCTGAACGGGTGGAACGGTTTCCGCTTCTAGTGCGAGGACAAGAGGTAGCGGGTCTCTATGGCCGGAGTATTGACCATAGTACTCAATATGAAGATATGGCCTCTACTATTCATCCGTTACGGAGCGATCTTTTTTCCATTGCCCTTGTGCATGGTACGGTAGGCATACATGAAGGGCATGATCAGACAGGACCTTGTACACTGGAATCCTTGCGTAGTATTCCTATTCAATATTGGGCTTTTGGGCATGTTCATAAGCGTCAAATTATTAGCGATCATCCATATATTGTGTATGCAGGAAACACACAAGGATTGCATCGTGGTGAAAGTGGGCCGAAAGGTTGCTATGTAGTGGATGTATCTAGTCGTGGTACTGTAGAAACGCAATTTTATGAGACGAATGCAATCCGTTTTGCTGAAGAGACTATTGATTTAGGACAAGTAAAATCTGTATTGGAGATGTTAGAAATGTTGCGTCACAAAAAAGAGATGTTACGGAAATCTAATATATCTATTTTGTTATCGATTCGCTTGATAGGAGCAGGACCTTTATCAGAGATGGCGCGAGATAGCAAGGTTCGAGCTACTTGGATAGAGGAATCTCATGCTGAAGAGACAGGTAAATATGGAGTGTATATTATCGGTATCGATTGTGAATTAGGCAGTATTAGTCATCCAAGTATAGCACCGGGGATGATTAGGGATTATGTGAAAGCTATCGACTCCATGCATACGGGGATAGAAGCACTAGAAATGATTGTAAAAGCTCGCCCAGAATGGAAGCGATTAGGAACGCATAGTCGACTAGTGACAGAGGCTATGTTGCAATCCGCCTATGAAAAAGCGAGACGTGATGGAGTCCGTTTATTACAGGGGAATGATCATGAAGATTAAAGAAATATATATAGAACAATATGGCCCCTATACTCAGTGGAGATTTGAACCCTATGATACAGGATTACATGTGCTGTACGGACCGAACGGGAGTGGAAAAACTACATTGCTCCAAGCCTTTCGTGGTATTTTATTGGGAACAAAGAGGAAAGAAGAGCCTGTAGATGGATATATTCTAGTGGAGCGAGAAGGTCACACATACCATATTGGGCGTAAAGGAAAAGAACTAGACTTTTACGAGGTAGGAGGAGAGCGCTATACCGTAGAGCCAGCAGAATTATGGTGGCAAGGACTAGATAAAAAGACGTACGATCGCATTTTTGCTATTACCTTAGATGATCTACAAGGGGTAGACATCATACAGGAAGTAGACGTGAGAACTCGGTTTTTTGGTGCTGAGGGCGGAGAATCTCTGGGTACACTTGTGAAAGATGTAGATGAATTAGCCAGTCAGTTATTAGTAGCATCGCCTACTGGTAAGCGAACCATTAATGCTTTGTTGGACCGTTTGCAAGAGGTAGAACAGGAAATCCGTAAACTTCAGCAAGGCGAACAGGAGTATTATACATGGCAAGCTTCTTTAGTAGAGTTAGAACAGAAAGAAGCTACATTGCAAGAGCAACGGCAAGAGCGCAAGGAGTATCTACAAGAAGTGGAACGTGTTTTGCGTGCTTGGGATACGTATAAACGGGCAGAAGAAGCAAAACAACATATGCATCAATTCCATGTGAATGAGCCTTTAGAACGAGAAACGTTTTTAGCGTTAGATGAAGAAATTCGTCGCTGCCAAGAGTATATGCGTGTGTGGCGTGGTAAAGAGGAAGGACTAGTACCAGATAACTTTGATCCGGAAGATAGGCTTGGAATGTATGAGCAAGAAATTGAAAGTTTGTACCAAGAGATATCTAAGTGGACACAGTTAGAAAAAGAATGCCGTGAAGGAGATCTCTATCTAGAAAAAGTACAGGCGCAACTGGCAATCATAGGAAAATCTCATAAGTATTGGCGTGATGTAGAAGAGTTTCCTAGGGATGTGAATTGGCATGATGGGGAACAAGCAGCACGGCAATTACGAAGTGCTCGTGAAGCCTATGAGGCATGGCAACGTCGAGAGCCATTTCCACAGGATGATAGGGCCCTTCAGGTAGCTGATGCAGTGAGAGGGCTAGAAGAAAAACAAACTGCCCTAGAAGCTCTCAGGAACGCATACCTATTAGGACAACAGGCTGAACCTGAGGTAATAGTGAAATCGGGACGAGCTTACTATATAGGTGGAATAGTATTAGTAGTGTTGGGTATAATCCTATTAGCTTGGCATATGACTTATGCAGATGTGTTTGGCATACAGGCTATAGCGGGCATCCTAGGGGTATTGCTAGGTGTGGTTCTAATAGTTCAAAAATATAAGGCGAAAAAAATAGACTCAGTAGATGCGAACACATCTGTTAAAGACTTCTCAAGTTTGGAAGAGATAGCTAAACGAACTATGCCAACTACGGAAGAGGAGTATGAAAGTTTACTTTCAGATATACAGGAAGTAGCGGAACAAATCAAAGGCTATGAAGAGGATGTAAGCCATTTTAAAGCTTACGAAGTAATGAAAGCGCAGTGGGTGACGGAAGGTAAAACCTTGGAAGCGGCAGGCACTGAGGCCATGGATGTCTGGGAAGCTTGGTTGCCAAAGGCGGCTAAACAAACGAACCGAGATGATGCATTCTATGGCATGAAAGAAGAATATCAAGCGTATCATGAGCGATTACGTGAGTTTGAGGGCTACCAAAAGCAAGTGGGCTTGCATCATGAACAATTGGATGCGATTGTGAATCGGTGTCGAAAATTGTGGAGCTCCTTGCAGTTGCAGACATTGCCATCTATCGTAGAGCTGCGTGTAGTCTATCATCAATTGCAATTACATAAGCAGAATCGTGTGCGGTGGGAGCAAAAGGAAAGCCAGCGTAAAAACTATCGTGAAGAATATGCTACGTGGAGCAAGAAAGAAAAAGAATTATTCTTAGCCCAAGAAGAGTTGATTCAAAAAGGTGGTGCTAAGAGCGCGGCAGAATATCGTCAGCGCTTATTGGAACAGGATCAATATAAGCAGTGGGAGACGATTTATCGGCAAAGTCAGCGACAATTGGATTTGTTGGCACCGAAAGAATTTCATAAGGATGTGTGGTATCGTCGTTTACAAGGCAATGATAAAGGGAAGTGGGAATTAGAGTACTCCCGCAGTGAAACGGAATTAGCGAATATTGAATCATCCTTACAGGCATTGTATGAAGAGCGGGGGACCTTGCAGGAATCTATGCGCCACTTGAGCACATCTCATGCAGTGTCCGAAGCATTGTTGAAAAAAGAACAGCTAGAAGCGGAGCTTCGAGAAGCTTTAGAAGAGTGGATGACTTATGTATTCATCAACCATGGCATGGAACTAGCACAACAAGAATACGAAACAGATCGGCAACCGGCGATGCTAGCGAGAGCGTCTGCCTATGTGAAAGCCATGACAGGTGGTATCTATACTCTGCATATGGATGATGCACATAAAGGGGCATATGTAAAAGATACAACGGGACGAGAGATTCCTTTAGGCAAATGGAGTAGTGGACTGGGAGATCAAGTGTATTTGGCATTGCGACTTAGCTTGGCGGAGTCATTTGCTGAAAAAGTAGAATCTTTACCGTTACTGTTAGATGATGTGTTAGTTAGATTCGATCTAGAACGGCAAAAGTTGACGTTACAGGTAATAGAAAGAATTAGTGAACATACACAAGTATTTTTATTTACTTGCCATGAGACGACGAGCCAGTTAGCTAGTGAAAAAGTGCATACATATAATCTTGAGGCTATAGGTATCACTTGTAACGCTATGTAGCCTGTGGCGGGGTTAACTAAATATGATAAAGAGAAGACCGTAACACACCCCTTCTCAAACTA